>NZ_JBIOTA010000001.1:697500-1985000 GCF_051715045.1 Enterococcus sp. AZ063 | reverse complement strand
CGGTCCTTTAGTAGAAGATAGTGGAAATGTAGTGGATGATTCTTTTGATTCAGCAAAAGAAGAAACTGACTACGAAGATGATTATTATGCTGTAAAAGCGCAAGATCACCAACGAATCGAATCGCTTATTGAGCAAGCCGAAAACGAACTAGCTGATTTAAAATTGAGAAAATCAATTATGGAAGCTGATTTTTCTGGATTGCTTGCTCATTACCGCCAGTTGATTTTAACAGATCAAGATATTTCGGTGATCGCCAAAAAGACATTGCTTGAATACTATGCCTATGAATTCTTGAAACCATTAAAAACGATTCATTTAACTGCTACTGATAACTATGACACATGGAAGACAAAGCATTTCAATGTCCGTTTTCGTTTAACAGAAACAAAGGAGCTCGAGTTTAGTTTCAAACTTAATCCAGTCAATTCTACGTATCAATCTAATTATTTGCCATTGTTGACTATCAATTCAAACTCCCAGTCGGTGGTTGTCAATGATGAACAGATTTTGCATTTAATCAGTCAATGGCATGCGGAGAATATTTTCTCGGTCAATCAGCTGTCGCTCTTTAATTATGATGTCAACTTGGTATTGGCGCATTTAAAAGAATTAGGCTTTACGGTTTCACCAAGCTTGATCGACAATACCCAAACATTGGCTGTCGATATGGAGACGGACTTTGCTGTTGCAGCAGAAGTTCTCGATCAAATTTTCATTATTACAATGGAGAATCAGCAATATGATTTTATCACAGAAAACAAAGGCGAAATTCTTGTTTTACTTGATAAAAATCAACGATTGACGATTCATTTGTATACAGAGTCCACTTTACTAACGATTGATTCAGATCAATGGAAGCGATCCTTATTAGATTTCTTCACAAGCTATCCATTTTTGGTTCCGCTTGTCGTGGAAGGTGAAGAATAAATGTTCTAAATTCATTAAAAGTGCTAGAATGGTTTTTATAACTATTCAGCACTTTTTTTGGAAGGAGCAGTATGATGAAAAACAAAGCACTAGGTTTTTATGAAGGACGATCTTTAGATGAGTCCGATGTATTTATTGAAAAGGAAATTCCGATACCCAATTGCCAAGCAAATGATTTATTGGTGGAAGTACAGGCAGTTTCGGTCAATCCAATCGATACAAAACGACGGCAAATGACTGCTTTAAGTGAAGCGTTCCAGATCCAAGGGTATGACGCCGTTGGGATCGTTAAAGAAATCGGTTCAGCAGTTAATGGCTTTGCCGTTGGTGATCGGGTGTTTTATGCTGGAACCACACAACGACCTGGTGCGAATCAAAGGTTCCAAACGGTTGATTCTCGGATCGCAGCAAAGGCACCAGCCGGCTTTTCTGATGGCGATCTTGCAGCTATGCCATTAACGAGTATTACGGCGTGGGAATTGCTTTTTGAAAAATTTGGGTACGTGCCTGAAGAAAACGCGAATGAAGGATCGATTTTATTGGTCAATGCTAGCGGTGGTGTTGGCTCAATTGCGGCGCAACTAGCAAAATGGGCAGGATTGACAGTCTATGGCACTGCGAGTCCTAAGAACGATCAGTGGCTTAAAAACAATCAAGTGGATCAAGTACTTAATCATCGCTTGCCGTTGGCTGAACAAATCACTGAGCCTTTTTCAGCCGTTGCCATTTTTTATGACGCCTCGGCCTATTTGCCACAATTAACGAAAGCAATCTTGCCGTTTGGCAAAGTCGGAATGATCGTGAATACGAAAGAAGCGCTAGATTTAAATCCATATAAAAACCTCGGCATCGATTTTTATTGGGAGTATATGTTCGCAAAAACAGATGCTCAGTTGATGATTGAAACACAAGGGAGCACTTTGCAACGGATCGCCTCGTTGCTTGCTGACAAAAAGATTCATACGACTGCGGTCCAAACGTTTGATGGAGGAATTACCATCGAGACCTTAAAGCTCGCTACAAAAGCGGTTGAGCAAGGAACGAAAGGAAAGACAGTGATCGCTGGAGGCGTCCGCTAGATGGAAGAAGAGGAAGCGATGCTGTTTTGGGATGAATTTGCCCAAGAATATGCACAGATTCAAAGAGAATCCCAATTGAAAATTGCCGAAGAGGTAGCAGCTTTTTTGGTGGAGCAAAAAGTGTTCCCGATATCGGCCTTCGTTGACTTTGCTGCGGGGACTGGCCGCTACATTTCAGCATTTTATCCTTATGTAGATGAGTATTACGCCATTGATTTTTCAAAAGAAATGTTAAAAATCATTGAAGAAACGATGGAAGATCCGATGAACAAGCTCCATCTGGTTCAGCAGAGCCAAAAAGACTTTTTATCTGCAGACCAGCACTGGCCCTGTATTTTTATGGCAATGAATCCAGCAGTCAGAGACAAAGAAGCATTGCTTCAGTTTCAAAAAAAGGCCCATCAATTGATTATTCTAAGAATGATCGCAGAAGAAGAAAACGTGTTTCAGCCTTATGAAAAAAATCTTTCAGCGAAGAATGACCTGAACCTAAACACTTGGTACAAGAAGTGGTTTTCAGAAGAAGCGATCGATTGGCAGAGTCGGCAATTCGAGTATATTTTGAAGGAAGAGATCGATCAAGAAATATTTCATCTTTATTTTGAGGAGGAGTATTCATTGGAACAACGGAAACAAATGGTTCAACATGTCTTTGGTGAGGCATTGACTGTCGAAAGCCAAACGAAAATCACTTTTGAGCTTCTTTTAGCTTAAGTAAAATCACACAATGGGTATCAAAAAAACGAGATTCTGACATAAGATCAAGAAACAGGTACAGGAGCTAGGCTTCTTTTGGCTGCTGACTGGAAACATCTTATGCTGGAATCTCGTTTTACAGAGAATTTGCTACAATAGAAGGTATACGATGCTGCCTAATAACAGTAAAAAAACGATGTTGACGATAAAAAACAGCTTTTGAAACGTTCTCGCTTCTTTTGGTCTGGCTTGTTTCAATAATTTGTACCCAATCAAATTCGCCAAAGAAGCAATCAATGTACCCAAACCACCAACATTGACGCCCAAAAGAACGGCTTTTTCTAAATCGGTGAAAGGAGCAATCAAAATTGCTGCTGGAACGTTAGATATTCCTTGGGAGAGTAAAATACTACCTAAAAAAGCGCGATGCGTTTCTTGAAAATACGGTCGAATGTGATCGGTGACCAGAGATAGGTCTTGAATATTCCCGACGATCAAGAAGAAACAGAGAAAGGTAAGTAGTAACCGATAATCAACTTTTGCAAATAATCGTTTATTGCTAAACCAAACCACGGCTGCGACGACAAGCACGACGATTGAAATAGGGAGAACACTAAAAATACCAAGAATCATAAGGACAAATAATCCTGCATTAAGCAGCGCTGGCTTTTTTTCAAAGGGTTCTTCTTGCAGGGCGATTTCCAATGGAGTCTTTGGGATGAGCTGGATCGAAACAAGGAGTAATAGTAATGAAAGTCCCACAAAGGTGCCGGTAGTCCACATGAATTGTGGCAGCGAAATCTGATAGTAAGAAAATAAAAATAGATTTTGCGGATTTCCAAATGGAAACAGGCTGCTTCCTAAATTGGCTGCTACGATCAAATAGACAGCGCCTAATAAGACACTGGTGTGCTGTTGTTCTTTCCTCGTTAAGAGTAAATAGATGGGCAATAAAGTTAAGATAGCCACGTCATTTGTTAAAAACATCGAACTTAAGAAGCTTAGCAAGACGATTGCGCGGATCAAGTCACGCAGATTGCGACTTTTTTCCACTAATTTTTGTCCAAATGCTCGTAAAAGACCAGCTTCTTCTAACCCATTGATTACTAACATTAATCCAAACAGTGATAAAATCACTTTAAAGTCAATAAACGACCAACGGAAGGTGCCGAAAAAACACGCAATAAGTGCTAGTAGCAGGGAAATCGAAAATAATCGATCCGTTCGAAAAAATGCTAACATTCGTTTTCCCATAGTTCACCACCTTTCTTCTCAAGAATTTTACCATTCCTATGCTTTAGGAACAATAAATAACGCTTTTTCAATCGAACTCAAAGACATTCAGGCAATTTTTATAGTTGACAAACGACTCATTAATTGGGAAATTAGTATGTGAAAGGTGAAGGAGGTTCAAGAATGAATGTGATGCAGCTGCTTGAAAAAAATCAGCAGGTACATTTTCAAATTTTGGCTGTTTTTTTTCAGAATGGCTCAGAAGTCTCTTATAAAAAACTTGCAAAAACGTTATCCATTTCCGCGCCCACTTTGCAAAAAGAACTTCAAAATCTTCATCAAAATTTAGCTGCTTTCCATGAAGACGCAGCTTTGATCTATTCAGAAAATGATCAAGTGCAATTGGTATTGCCTCTTGATTTTTCCCTGAAGCAATTTTTTTATGCGTATCTTTCAGAAGCAATCGATTTTCAGATATTGTCGTATTTGTTTTTTCATCGAGATGAGTCAACGACAAAAATGATGTTAGAACTGATGTTGAGTGAAGCTTCATTGTTTCGTCGATTCAAAGCGATCAATCAGTTATTGAAAGAATTCGACATCCAATTAAAAAATAAAAAATTGATTGGGGATGAAAAACAGATTCGCTTTTTCTATTATCAGTTTTTTTCACAAAGTTATCCCAATGAAGAATTGATCGCTCGCTTGAATGCACCAGCCATCAACAATTTGATTCGAGTCATTGAAAAACAGTTGCAGACAACGTTTAGTCAAGCAGAGCGTTGGAAAGTCGGGCTTTGGTTAGGCATTATGGAAGCCCGTTTTGATTATCGCGGCTCGCAACAGCATGAAGCCTCGTATCCATTGTTGAAGTCATTGGAAAATGAAGCGATGTTCCAGCTTTTGCGGAATATATTAGGGCGCTATCTCAGTCGTTTTGCCGTATCCTGGAGCGATTATGAAACGGTATATTTCTATTTATTTTTATTAGCTGAAGGCTTGATTCGCCCTTCACTGGATGACTCCTTGCAAAAATCACTTTTCTTCCAAGAGATCGATGCGTTAAATGGGGAGCTGCTGCAGGCCATTGGTGATAGTGAAAGAAAGACTACAGAAACTTCTACGGAATTACGCGTCTTCTTGACGAGTGTGACGATCCAAGCGTTGTATATTCATGGCGGCATTATTGCCTTTGCTGAATTTCAGCCGCAAAGTGTTGCGAATGAGAGCTTGATCGAAGTGGCACAGCAAGCAATCGAACAGTTGGAGAAAAACGTAAACCAGTCCTTTTCTCTTGAGAAAAAGCAGCATTTGACCAATGAATTGCTTTTGATCCGTCAATGGATTCAAGTAAAACAGGAAAAAGCATTTACGGTAGGGATTTTACTGACTCAATCACGATTACGCAGTGGCTTTTTACGGCGCTTTTTGATCAAAGAATTGGCTGGCTATCCGAATATTCACTTCGATGGGACGAAGGAGAAGGACTATGATCTATTGATCGTTGATCATTCTGAGATCTCGGAAGGCTATCGTTATAAAAAACGATTGATTTTAACAGGTGGTGCAACCCCATTTGAAGAAGAGCGGCTTCATCAAATCGTGGATGAAATACGAAATGAGAACCTTGAAAGCGAGTTGGAAAAGATATGAGAATAGTGATTATTGGAGGCTCTCATGCAGGAATTGCTGCTGCCCGTCATTTAAAAAAAGTTGACCCAAAAGCCGATGTGATAATTATAGAAAAATCAAGCGTTCTTGGTTATGTTGCCAGCAGTTTGAATTTAGTACTGGAAGGTTACATTCAGCGTTTGGAAGATTCCAAAACGGCAACTGCCAGTGAACTTCTTTCAGAAGGAATCAATGTGATGCTAAACAGTGAAGTCACAAAAATCTTTCCGCAAGAACAAACGGTTCATTTTGTCACATCAACGGAATCTTATCAGCAAGAAGATGAAGTGAGTTATGATGGCTTGATTTTGGCGATGGGATCGAGTACTTTCCGTTCGGAGTTTGCCTCAGATGTCGAAGCACATATAACGACCTACAAAACCATTGGTCAATCAAAGCAAGCATTAGAAAAAATCGAGAATGCCCAAACCGTTGCGATCGTCGGCGCTGGTCTGATCGGGTTTGAATTAGCGGAATCTTTAAGCGGACAACAAAAAGCCGTTCATTTGATCGATCGCATGGATACGCTGTTGTTCCGTTATTTTGATCATGAAATTGCCAAAATTTTGATGGAACGCTTTCCTAAAAATTTGCAGATCTATCTTAACAGCAATGTCGCTCATACGATCAAAAATGAGAAAGGCGATTATCAAGGAATTGAGCTGTCAAATGGAACGGAAATTCAAGCTGACGTGGTCGTTTATGCTGTCAATCCACGTCCAAATGTTGCGCTAGTAGAAGATTTTCTGAAATTAAATCTGGATGGCACGGTATCGACAAATGAGTATTTGCAAACGTCTGACCCAGCGATTTATGCAATTGGGGATCTTGTTTCGATCCCATTTAATCATTCGGATAGCTCCTTGTATATTCCTTTAGTAACAAATGCTTACCGCACCGGGATCGTTGCTGCCACCAATTTATTGGCAAATGAACGGGGAACAACGAAAATTCCTTTTCCAAAAATGCAACGGACCGTCGTCAGTAAATTGTTTGGCTATTTCGTCAGCAGTTCAGGTATTAATGAGACCGAGGCACCGTATTACGGCTTTGAAGTAGATTCAGTGACGCAAACATTTCATTCTCGGACATTTTTCGCGACAGATGAGGATTTTGAAGTAACGTTAAAACTGATTTTTGATCAGCAAACGAAAGTGATCATGGGGGGACAAATCATTACGAGTGATCGTGGAAGTTTGGAGATCATCAATACGATCTCAACCTTGATCAATAGCAAGACGACCTTGCACCAGTTAGCAACAATGGATTATTTTTTCAATCCAACCATCTCATTTCCACTGCACTTTTTGAATCAATTGGCCCTTGATGGCTTGTTAAAGTAAAATAGTAAGTCTTGATAAACCTGCGATGATCGCAGGTTTATTTTTGTGAATTGACATTAATCGAGAGAAAATAGCAATTGCGCCCATGAAAGGTATCGCGTATTAAACCAGGTGGGGTTGTGCTGAACTTTGATGCCAACTGGTATCGCTATCTTTTTGATGAAGAAACTCGTAAAAAATATGACGACGCTCGTTTTATGACTGAACGATTTTTGGTAAAGGATTGTTATCGGCAGACGAATGTTCCTTGGATGGAAACGTTAGCTCATCAGTACTCTTTATCTGAAAAGCTACGCCTAGCATGGGATGAGCATGTGTGAACTACACAGGGGGTTCAACAAATTGAAACGAATGAACGTGTGAATGATTTGTTATTGAATGAAACTCAGAAGTTGAATCTAGCCTTCTCAAGTATTTATTTGATTTAAGCGATTAAATAGGCTCCGTTGAGAAAAAAAGACGTGCTCGCAGTCTTTTATAAGAGAAAAATATCACATAATCCCTTGCCTTCGCAGATTCGTTTTCACTGAAATTGCGTTGGTAAAGGGATTTTTAAAAAAAATTCTTGTGATTTTAAGTGAAATACGGTACCCTATTAAAGAGAGTGAGAATCATTCTCAATAAGGAGGGGGCGGGGCATGTTGAAAAAAATCGGATTACTGCTGATCTTGATTTTTCTTGTGGGCTGTTCCTTACTCGTAGGAACTCATGAATTATCATTAAGTGGTTTACAGCAGGGTGATCCGAATCATTGGCTTGTTTTGGTAAAAGTTAGGCTCCCACGGACAATCAGTTTGATTATTGCAGGTGGAATCATTAGTTTATGTGGGAAAATCATGCAACATATGATGCAAAATAAATTTGTGGCATCTGAGTCGATCGGGTTATCTGATAGTGCTCGTTTAGGAATTTTGCTAGTCATGCTTTTTCTGCCAAATGCTTCAAACTTGATTCGGACAACCGCAGCATTTGTGTTTGCTTATGCAGGTGTTTTGTTCTTTTTATTTTTAAGCCAATTTCTACCAAAGAAAGATCCAATGATGCTCCCTTTGACAGGGGTGATGTTCGGTAATATCATCGGTGCCATTAGCAGCTTCTTGGCCTATCGCTTCCAATTGGTTCAAAATGTCTCTTCTTGGCTTCAAGGAAACTTCGCTACCATTATGGCTGGCCAGTATGAACTTTTGTATTTGACGATTCCAGTATTCGGTCTGTTGTATTTCCTAGCTTATGAAATCACGATTGCTGGTTTAGGAGAAGGTGCCGCCAAGAGTCTAGGGATCAATTATCTGTTTTTACGCTTTGCTGTGTTCGCTCTGGTGGCGTTTGCCAGTAGTGTCGTTTTATTGACCGTTGGACAAATCCCTTTTCTAGGAATCGTTATCCCAAATATGATCGGCATGGTCTTTGGGGATCATTTGAAGAATAATCTACTGCTGATCAGCTTTGCTGGAAGTGCATTTTTACTTTTATGTGATGTATTGGCACGCATCGTGATTGCTCCGTATGAGATGCCCGTAAGTGTGGTTGCCGGTGTACTAGGTGGCTGCTGCTTCTTGATTTTGCTGCTGGGGAGGAAGTTTCAATGAAGAAAAAACTCTTTCTTTTGTTCTTTCTGATCCTTTGTGCCGCTACTGCCTATCTGACCTATAACACCTATGGTAATTGGTCATTTGCTTTTGCATTGCGGGGCCGTCGGATCTTCGCCTTTGCTCTGGTGGCGATCGCAATTTCCTTTAGTACGATCACCTTACAGACTATTACGAGCAATCGCTATTTAACACCAGGAATCTTAGGCTTGGATCAACTATATGTCCTGGTTCAGACCCTGTGTTTCTTTTATATTGGCGGGATCCAGATGCTAAGCCAAGAAACAGCAGCGATGTTTTTATTTTCTGTCAGTCTGACTGCCATTCTAGGAAGTTTATTGATCGGTTTTTTCTATCAAAAAGCCGTCAACGGGTTGTTTTTGTTGTTGATGGCTGGAATGGTATGCGGCACGATGTTCAGTAGTCTGAGCACGTTTTTGCAAGTCTTGATGGACCCGAATGAATATGATTTACTGCAAGGACGCTTATTCGCTAGCTTTGGCAATATCAATACGCAACATCTCTTAATTGCTGCTGTGATCATTTTGATCGGTAGTAGCTGCCTGATTCTGTTGATTCCAGAATTGAATCTATTACATTTAGGAAGCGGGCAAGCCAAAAGTCTAGGCGTTCCTGTTCAATGGCTTCATAGAGGTATTTTATTTTTGATTGCGCTTCTGACAGGTACCGCTACGGCACTCGTAGGTCCAGCTGTTTTTCTCGGCTTTGTAGTGGCAACGATCACCTATCAGCTTTTTCCCACCTATCGCCATGGGTGGTTGTTTGCGGGTGGCAGCCTGATTGGTTTTCTCCTGTTAGTAGGAGGGCAGTTCTTAGTGGAACAAGTGTTTCAATGGCAAACGACCATCGGCACCGTGATCCAATTAGTAGGCGGCGTCTTCTTTATAAGCAAATTGCTGCTGGAAAGGAAAAAATCATGATCGAAACAAAAAATGTATCCAAAAATTATGCGAAAACACAGGTGTTGACCGAATGTTCTTTAGCATTACCTGAGCAGAAAATGATTGCCTTTATCGGGCCTAATGGTGCGGGGAAAAGTACCTTACTCTCCTTGGTCAGTCGGATGCTGGACCAGAGAACTGGTGATATTTATTTAGATGGAACTGAGATTCGCCAATGGAAATCCAAAGAGCTAGCCAAAAAAATGGCTTTTTTGCAACAAAGCAATCGCTATGCAGTCAATCTGACTGTAAGAGAACTGGTGGCATTTGGTCGCTATCCGTATAACCGCGGGCGACAATCGGCAGCAGATGATAGGATCATTGATGATTCTTTAGCTAAGCTATCCCTTACCGAATACGCCAATCAATCGATCCATGAGCTTTCTGGTGGTCAGCTACAACGAGTTTACTTGGCGATGATCTTGGCTCAAGATACAGATTATCTGCTGTTGGACGAACCGTTAAACAATCTAGATTTGAAGCACGCCAACCAGCTGATGAAGCTATTGACCACCTTGGTGGAAGACTATCAAAAAACCGTTGTGATCGTTTTGCACGACATTAATTTTGCCGCTCGCTACGCCGATCACATCGTTGCCATGAAAAACGGTCAGATTTTTAAAGCGGCCGACACTGAGGCTGTGATCCAGGAGCAAGTGTTGGCATCGTTATATGAGATTCCAATCAAACTGGTACAAGTGGATGGTCGGCAATTTTGCTATACCTTCCAATAAAATGTATTTCTAAGGAGGAAAAAAATGAAAAAAATTGTAGTAAGCTTTATGAGTATTTTCGTATTAGCGGGGTTGACCGCATGCGGATCAAATAATACTGGTACAATCGAATCGACAGGGACACAGCAAAGCCAAACTGCTCAGAGTGAACAGACACCGACAGAGGTTGAAATCACTGATAGCAATGGAACCGTTACTGTTCCTTATGCACCAGAAAAAGTGGTGGTTTTTGACAATAGTGCCTTAGACACGATGGATGCGCTTGGCCTTGGGGATCGAATCGTTGCTGCTGCGACCAGCAATTTACCAGATTATTTATCAGCGTATGCAGATGTTGAATCAGCAGGGGGAATCAAAGAGCCTGATTTAGAAAAAATCAATCAACTGCAGCCAGACCTAATCATTATTTCTGGGCGACAACGTGATTTCCAAGAGGAATTGTCTGCAATCGCGCCAACTGTTATCTTAAGCGTTGACAATAGTGATACTTGGGCATCGATCGAAGCCAACATTACGACCATTGGTCAAATTTTTGGTAAGGAAGAGGAAGCGCAAGAACAACTAGCATCGTTACAAGGTCAGATCGATACCTTGAAGGAGCAAGCGCAAAATGCTGACGAGAAAGCCTTGGTTGTTATGGTAAATGAAGGCAATCTTTCTGCTTTCGGTCCAGGTTCTCGTTACAGTATCTTGTATGATACATTTGGTTTCCCTGCAGTAGATGAGGAATTAGAGGCGTCGACACATGGACAAAGTATATCTTATGAGTATTTGCTTGAAAAAAATCCTGATATCATTTTCGTGATCGATCGGACAAAAGCGATCGGTGGCAATGAAAGTGAAAGTGAATTTGTTGCAAATGAAATCGTCCAAGAAACAAATGCTGGGCAAAACGATCAAGTCATTGAATTGGACGCTGCGGTTTGGTATTTAGCAGGTTCAGGCTTGGAGTCGATCCAACTAATGATGGACGATGTCAAACCAGCCGTTGAATAAATAGGTGAGAAAAGCAATCAAGTAATAAGGGAAACGCTTATCAGTAGACTGAGAACGCGTGTCCCTTTTTATTTTCCTTTTTTCTAAGACCTGCGACTGATTTTTGATAACTTTATCAGCTTTACTTTACCTGTCGTAGTAATTGTTTTATAATTAGTACGACAGATGAAGTAATTTAGGAGGCGATTGCGTGATCTCGAGTGACGGAATTCGCGGCTATAACGACGCAATCATTTTATCCATTCTTTCCAATGAAGATTCTTATGGATATGAAATATCCAAGCGTATTCGCGAAGGAACAGATGCTTTATATGTGATCAAAGAAACGACGTTGTATTCCGCTTTTACTCGGCTAGAAAAACAAGGATTGATCCGTTCGTATCCAGGAGAAGTGACACATGGCAAAAAGCGGACCTATTACCAGATAACTGCAGACGGAAAAGCAAGCCTTACGGAGAAAATATTGGAGTGGCAGCAGACAAAGATCGTCGTTGACCAGTTCTTACAAGGAGGAGACAAATGAAAACCATTCATGACTATCTAGACAGCTTATTTTTATCAGTACCCATCACACCAGAAACCAAGAAGGCAAAAGAAGACCTCTTAGCGATTATGGAAGACCACTACTTGGAACTGATTCACCAAGGGAAAAGTGAGCATGAAGCCATTGGTGCAGTAATCAGTGAGTTTGGTTCCGTAGACGAGCTGTTGCAAGAGTTAAATGTTTCAAAAGAAGAAGCGCCGATTGATGATTGGTCCGATGCCATCACAGAAGACGATGCGTTTGATTATTGGGGAACTGTGCGACACTTTGCTTTCTCGTTATCTATAGGAATCGGTTTTTGTATCGCATCCCTAGCAGCCTTGATGCTCTTTGTTAGTATATATGCTGAGACCTTTGGAATAATGGTGATGTTTCTTTTTATCGCCATCGGGGTCGGTTTTATTATCTCTAGCAGCTTGCACTTTTCCGGTGCTCGTAAACAGTTGGATGATCGTCCAATCAAAAGGGATGCCAAACGAGAAGCCGCTCAGCAACTCGCAAATTATGAAAAAAGTTTTCGGATTGGTCTTGTTTTAGGAATTGGTGCCTGTATTTTATCAATTGCGCCTGTACTTTTAAGTGAAGTGTTTTATTATTCTGTTGAATTTGGGATTTCCTTGTTTTTCTTGACGGTTGCAGCAGGTGTTTTCTTTATTATTTATGTAAGTATTATCCGTACAGGCTTTGCGAAGCTGGCAACTGAGACGTATTTTATTCGCGACGAAGACCATCCGGGGGATCGAGCAACACGTCATAAATATGGCGAATCCGCTGGTAGAGTTACCTTTTTTCGAACAGTCTACTGGCCAGTGATTTTGGTCGTTTACATGCTTTGGTCCTTCATGTTTCATGCATGGGCTTACTCTTGGGTCATTTTTGTTATTGGTGGTGTCTTAGAGGACTACTTTATCGGACATACGAAAGCAAAAAAATAAGAGACACTTCAATCGAGAGTGCTTTCTTTACTTTTAAAAAAAGGAAGATTATAATACGCCTTGTAACTGAACCCATCAAAAAAGAACAGCGAGAAATGAAGTTCTCTCAATGCTTTTTAAGAGTTCAGAAAACAAGAAAAGAGGCAATGGATATGTTAGAAATTCATTATCTGAAAAATGGCAGCAAAGAAATAGCAACAGTCGAATCCCCGGAGCGCTTTCTTGCGAGCCAATACTTGGAAGTTCCACCTTTTCAAGACCATTACCCAGTCGAAGAAGTTTTTTTAGACGGCAAGCGGATCACGTTGAGGGAGCGAACGATCAGTGGATTGTTCAACTATTTAAATACTAAATAAAAAAATTGTCTTTTTCTATGACTCACGTTACTTTGTGAGGAATCATAGGAAGAGGCAATCTTTTTTTGTTTAATTGAGAATAGGAGATGTAATTGAGAATCTAACAGGTAGGAACTTTGCTTAGATATGATTAACCAAACTTTTTTACTATACTCTATTTGTGTTGGATAGAAAATAAATATGCTCATTTCTGAGGAGGATAACATTTTTTTTGACTATTTCTGAATAAACTATTGCTTTTTATAGTTAGATATACTAATAATTAATAGAGATTATTCTCAAATAATTATTCTAATTGGAGGAAATGATATGTCATTAATTGGAAAAGAGATTGGTTCATTCGAAGCGAAAGCTTACCACAATGGAAAATTTATCGATGTTTCATCAGAAGATTTTAAAGGAAAATGGAACGTTGTTTGTTTTTATCCTGCAGATTTCTCATTTGTTTGTCCGACAGAGCTTGAAGATTTGCAAGATCAATATGCATCATTAAAAGAATTAGGCGCAGAAGTTTATTCTGTATCAACAGATACTCATTACACCCATAAAGCATGGCATGATCACTCTGATGCCATCAATAAAATCGAATATATCATGATTGCAGATCCTTCTCATGTGATTTCAGAGATCTTTGATGTACTAGATGAAGCTTCTGGGTTGTCTCAACGTGGAACATTCATCATCGATCCAGATGGCGTAGTCCAAACAGTTGAGATCAATGCGGACGGTATCGGTCGTGACGCTAGTGGCTTGATCGATAAAATCCGTGCTGCACAATATGTCCGTACTCATCCAGGTGAAGTATGTCCTGCAAAATGGAAAGAAGGCGAAGAAACTTTAACGCCAAGCTTAGACCTTGTAGGCAAGATTTAGGAGGCTCTCATGGCATTAGATAAGGCAATCAAAGACCAACTGACACAGTATCTCGCGATGCTAGAATCAGAGGTTGTTTTTGCGGCAACTTTAGGTGAGGATGATTCTTCCACGAAAGTACGTGAATTCTTAGAAGAAATCGCAGAAATGTCGCCAAAAATCACGATCCAAGCTGTAGCAAGTGAACGGACACCAAGCTTTTCGATCAATCGTCCCGGTGAAGAAAGCGGCATCGCTTTTGCTGGTTTACCGTTAGGACATGAGTTCACTTCGTTTATTTTAGCGTTGCTTCAAGTAAGCGGTCGTCCGCCGAAAATTGACGAAACACTTCAAAAGCGCATCAAAGCGATCGATAAGCCATTACATTTTGAAACCTATGTCAGTTTGACCTGCCATAACTGTCCTGATGTTGTTCAAGCGTTAAATATCATGGCAGTGCTAAATCCTTCCATCAGTCACACTATGATCGAAGGTGGGATGTTCAAAGAAGAAATTGACAAGAAAAAAATTATGGCTGTGCCAACCGTCTTTTTAGACGGTGAAGAATTTGCAAGCGGCCGTCAAACGATCGAACAGTTGTTGGAAAAAGCAGCTGGTCCGACGAGTAAAGATGACTTTGCTGAAAAAGAGCTTTTCGATGTGTTAGTTGTCGGTGGCGGACCTGCAGGCGGAAGCGCAGCGATTTATGCAGCGCGTAAAGGCATCAATACTGGGATGGTCGTCGAAACAATGGGTGGACAAGTAATGGAAACCCTGGGGATCGAAAACATGATCGGTACTCCTTATACCGAAGGACCAAAATTAATGCGTCAGGTAGAAGAGCACATCAACGAATACAATGTAGATGTGATGAAAGGGCAGCGTGCGAAAGATATTCGCCGCAATGACGTCATCGAAGTTGAATTAGAAAATGGTGCAGTATTAAAAACCAAAACGGCCATTTTAGCAACTGGCGCTCGCTGGCGTAACATCAATGTTCCAGGAGAAAAAGAATTCAAAAATAAAGGTGTTGCCTATTGTCCACATTGTGACGGCCCGTTATTTGCTGGGAAAGAGGTTGCTGTCATTGGCGGCGGAAACTCTGGGATCGAAGCAGCGATCGATTTAGCTGGCATGGCAAAACACGTCTATGTTCTTGAATTTTTACCAGAACTAAAAGCGGACCTTGTGCTACAAAACCGTTTGAACACGTTAGAAAATGTGACTGTTATTACGAATGCGGCAACGAAGGAAATTGCTGGATCCGATCATGTCGAACAATTGACCTACATTGACCGTGAAACGAATGGCGAATTCACATTAGCTGTTGAGGGTGTCTTCATTTTGATTGGCTTAATGCCGAATACTGAATGGTTAAAAGACCGTATCGTTTTAAACGAGCGTAATGAGATCGTGGTAGACAAACACGGTGCAACCAACATTGAAGGGGTCTTTGCAGCGGGAGATTGTACCGATAGTGTATACAAACAGATCATCACTTCAATGGGTTCAGGTGCCACTGCGGCATTAGGTGCCTTTGATCACCTGATTCGCTCGTAAGCATCTGCATCATTTAAAATCTAAAAACGTCTCAGGGGCTTCTAGGAGCTGCTGAGCGTTTTTTCTTTTTGTAAGGGCAGTTTGGGTGCAGTTGACAGACGGACAGCTTCTATATTACAATGAAAAAAACTCGTTCAAAAAAGAAAGAGGTATATTGATGAGTGTCGTAGGTATCTAACCAGCCAATTAAAACAAATAAGCAAAAACAGACTGTTTATTTGTTGTGCCTGTAGATACCGATAAAAATCGTTATTGATGAATCAGGTGATGGGAGACTGTCGCTTTTTTTGTACACTTTTTTGGACGGGGATGTTACCGGGATCCTCAGGCACAAGAAAGGATTACTCATGAATATACCAAAAGCAACTGAATTTGAACAAATCAAAGAACAAGTAAGTAAAAAAATAATCAGTGATTACGGCAAAGCGCGCTTTGCGAATGAAAAACCAGCAGCGACGATCCACTCTGCGCAAAAACGAGTGACAGAGACCACTGAAGCGATGGCGCTATTAGCCGCCGGTCGTCAAGTCCCTTTCATGGGGCTGCAGCATGTCTTACACCATACGGAGAAAATTGAAAAAGGGTTTGTTTTAGAACCACAGGAGCTTATTGAATATGGAGACTTTTTACGGTCTTTTCGAATCATCCGTCAATTGTTCGAAAAGAATCAATCGATCGCCCCAAAATTACATCAATATGCGCAAGGTTTAGAAGACTTTTCTGAAATCGCCGAAATGATTTTCCAAAAGATTCGCAATGGTCAGGTTGATAGTAATGCCAGTCGAGAATTGCGGAAAATTCGCGGTACGATCGAAAAATATGAAGCTGATCTGAAAAAAGTTTTTGCAAAGTTTTTTAAGGAAAGTCGCTATTTACAAGAAAATCGTGTCATCAAAAAGAACGACCGATATACATTACCCGTGCGTGCTGAATTCCAACAGCAATTCAAAGGAACGATCATTGAACGTTCCAATAAACGAGCGACTGTCTTTATTGAACCGGAGGCAGCTGCCCGTCTAAATGATCGATTGATCTTGGCGCAAGCAGAAGAAACAGCCGCTCAATACCAAGTGTTGTCAGAGTTGACAGGGGCGATCGCCGAACAAATGAATGCCGTGTTTGCCTGTCTTGACATTTTAGTTGTGCTGGATATTATTTTTGCTCGGGGAAAATATTGCCGGGAAATCAATGGGCAACCGATAACTATGACTGAGGAAGAAGTCTTGCTTCTTGATCAAGTCCGCCATCCTTTGCTGGGGCGTGATGCGGTTCCTCTTTCTTTAAAACTTGGTGAAGAAAACCGCTGCATGGTCATCACGGGGCCCAATGCTGGGGGCAAGACCGTTGTCTTAAAAACCGTCGGACTTGTTTGCGCAATGGCTCATTATGGGTTATTTCCAGCGCACAACGGCAAGAGCAGTGTACCGTTTTTAAAAAGTCTTTGGATGGATATTGGCGATCAACAAAGTTTGGAAAATTCTTTAAGTACCTTCTCTGGACACATGTCGAACATTGCTCAGATTATGAAGAATGCTACCCGACACAGTATTGTTTTATTGGACGAAATCGGCAGCGGCACTGAGCCCAATGAAGGGGCTGCTTTGGCGATCGCCATCATGGAATCCATCTATCGCTCAGGAGCTTTAATGATCGCAACAACGCATTATGGTGAAATCAAGCAGTTTGCCGTCGATCATCAAGATTTCGAAACAGCGGCAATGGCTTTTGATGCCAAAACCTTGACACCAAAATATCGCTTGCTGACGAATGCAGTCGGTGATAGTAATGCGTTTTGGATTGCCGAAAAGATGGCGATCCCCGCTGACGTAGTCCAAACAGCAAAGGAATATTTAAAGCATAAAACCTATTCTTTTGAGAAGGAACCTTTTGAAAAGGGGAAGAAACAAACCCCTCAACAAGAAGCCAAGATAGATCTTATTTTTCAAAAAGGAGACTTGGTCTTTTCAACAGAACATAACCAGCGCGGGCTTTTTTATGAGTATTTGGAACAAGGACAAGCGAAAATTTCAATTGAGAAACAATTTTTTGTTGTTGCCGCACGTCGCTTGCAACTCCTCACAAAGCGAGAGGTGCTCTATCCCGCAGGTTATGATCTTGATCAGCTATTCGTTGAGTTTGCGCAGCGCAAGTTTACTCGAGATATTGAACGGGGATCAAAAAAAGCGCAGAAGCAGTTACGAAAAGCAGCGCAAGAACGGCAAACCAATCGACCCGTGGATTGATAGATAAAGAAAATTTCATTCGATAGACCAAAATCAAGCAAGCAGTCCTTTTTCAGCACCTAGAAAAAGGACTGCTTTTTTTTTTATGTTCGTTTTTTTAATAACGTCCTTTATCGATGCCGTTCCTTTGTTTGGATGATTATTTTGGTTGTTTTTTCTTTATAGAGCAGAAAATATTCGAAATATCTAAATTCTTTAAGAAAAGTTAAAGAAAAATAAAAATAACAGAGAATTGGTTGTATCTTTATTCGAGGAAGGGTACCATTCATATTGGATTGAAAAATAACATATAACCTTGTTAGGTGAGGCTCCTATACAAACACAAGCTATTGCGCAGAAACGTCGAAAGACGCCAATGTGTAAAACAGGAATTGTCGGATTAAGGCTTTTCATAAAATAGCTAAGAGAGCAAATGACTTTCTTTACGTTGTATAGTGCTAAAACTCGGACGATGAGATTGCTGCTAAAGTCTGACGTCCTAAGAGAAGTGAGACTTTTTTGCTTTTCTTTCTGATGGATGACGAAGCTCATAGAGCAAAATAACTGGTACCGTCTGAACACCTACTCCAAGGCAAGAGGAGTGGAAGCAATGATAGAAAAAAAGAAGATCGATTGGCTGCTGATCATAGCTTATTTGCTATTGAGCCTTATCGGTCTTTTAATGATTTATAGTGCAAGTTCATACCGTTTATTAACGAGAGATCAACCACCAGCGTCGCTATTTATCCGTCAATTGGTCTTTTTGTTACTTAGCTGGGTTCTTTTATTCATTATTCAGCGGACGCGAAGAGAGATTTTGCTTAGCAAATACTTAGCGATCGGTCTGCTAGCATTTGGGATCTTTACCTTGCTCTTAGCTCGTTTGCCCTTTTTTGGAGTCTCTGTTAATGGGGCACAACGCTGGGTCTCGATCGCAGGGATTCAATTTCAACCATCAGAGATCGTGAATGTAGGGATGGTCTTGTACCTTGCTCATTACTTTCAAACAGCAAAAACCACCTTGCAGGAAATGAAACGTCCGCTTTTCGTTTTGTTTTTGTGCTGTGTGTTGATCCTGTTTCAACCGAAAATAGCCGGTGTGATGATTTTGCTTTTTTTAGCATTTGTCATGATAACTACGGTACAAGTGCCCGTGAAGCTGACGGCTCTTTTATTTGGCGGCTTATTGGTTAGTCTGTTCTTGGCTGCCCTGTTGATCATGTTTTTAGGCGACAATGATTTATTGCCTCATATTTTTATGCACGTATATAACCGAATTCGCTTAGTAGGCGATCCATTCTCCGACCCTTACAATCAGGGGTTCCAAATGATCCATTCTTACTATGCTTTATTTAACGGAGGGCTTACTGGTCTCGGTTTAGGAAACAGTATTACGAAAAAAGGCTTTTTACCAGTTGCGGAAACCGATTTTATTTTTTCCGTTTTAGTAGAAGAGCTTGGCTTGCTTTTCGGGATTTTTGTTATTGGCTTATTGTACGTAATCATCTTACGTTTATTTATTCGTTCCGCCGCTATTGAAAACCCTCAGATTGGGTTGATATTGCTAGGAACAAGTACATTACTTTTGTTGCAAACAAGTATCAATATAGCCAGTATTTTAGGGTTGATGCCGATGACGGGGGTACCGTTACCATTTATCAGCTATGGTGGCTCCAGTTACTTTATTCTTTCATTTGCCTTTAGTATGTGCCTGAAATTAGAGCGAGAGGAGGGCAAACGAAATGAAGTTCCTCAAACGACATGATGCAAACTATGCCTTGTTGCTACCCGTTTTTCTGCTTTTTTTGCTAAGCATTTGGGTCCAGCATCAAGCTTCTGTAATGGATGGCAATGATCCTTCTGGAATCGTTTTTCGACAGATCGTTTTTTGTGTTCTATCCGCCATCGCGCTCTTCGTTACAAGTTTGATCCCAACCAATTTGCTCTTACGCTTTTCGGGTCTTTTGTATGTATTGGCACTAGGTCTGATGGCTTCTCTTCATTGGTTCTACGATCAAACGATGTTTGAGCAGACGCATACCAAACGCTGGATCAGAATCGGCGACTTTACCATTCAGCCCTCAGAGTTTATGAAAGTGGCCTTTATGCTTTTTATGGTCTATCTCACCTTAGTGTATGAAAAACGAAAAGCCGAACGGACCATTAAATCCGATTTGATCTATGTCACTAAGATCTTGCTTTATAGTATACCGACATTTCTATTGATGTTTATGCAACGGGACTTTGGTACGAGTTTAGTGTTTATCGTGATGTTAGGGGCTTTATTTATTATCTCTGGTGTTCATTGGAAAATTTTGACCGTAGTGATCGGTTTGATTGCAGCCCTTGGCGCTATTTTATTGCTGCTCGTGTTTACGGAATGGGGCAATCGTGTCTTGTTTCGACTTCATTTCTCGCAGTATCAATTAGACCGGGTGCGAGCATGGGCAGATCCCCTAGCGTATCAAGACTCTATCGCGTTCCAACAAGTTCGCAGTATGTGGGCGATTGGCTCAGGAGGCTTATTGGGAGCACCTGACACCCATACAACAGTGTACGTGCCGGTTCGTGAATCAGATATGATTTTTACAGTTATTGGTGAAACCTATGGCTTTTTAGGAAGTACTTTAGTGATCTTCTTGTATTTTTATCTCATCTATCAAATCATTTTCGCTGCGTTAAAAACGAATAACAAGGCGTCGGTCTATATCGCCATCACGTACGTTTTTGGCTTAGTCTTTCAGATCTTTGAAAATATCGGCGCGGCGATTGGGTTGCTGCCATTAACGGGAATTCCTCTGCCATTTTTAAGCCAAGGAGGAACCTCGTTGATTGCGATCAGTATTGCGATGGGAATTATTTTCGGGTTAGAAAAATTCCCGACTAAAGCGAAGAAACGATCGTACGCATTAAAAGAAAGTAGGGGATTAACATGAGCAAGACAGCAAAACAAGGGGTGATAGGTGGACTGCTTTGTAGCTGTTTCGCATGGTTGTTTTTCCTTGTAGCACTAGAGCCGCAGTGGTTCCAAACGCTTGATAACCTGTTTTCCCACGTGCCTCAATGGCGGACGGCTACAGTAGAAGCGATTTTTGTTCCGCTTGCTAGCACGGCAACGATCGTCCCGATAGCGGCTATTCATTTTCTATTGGCAGCAATTTTGTTTCTTCGGAAGAAACGGATCGAGAGTTTTTGGTTGATGGGAAATATGATCATAATCAGTGGTGTTGGCCAAGTGATCAAGAAATTCGTTGATCGCCCAAGACCGGAGTTTGCTGACAGTATGGAACGGGCGTCCGCCAGTTTTCCAAGTGGGCATACACTATTAGCGACCACGCTAATTATTTCTCTCCTCTTTTTCTTCGCACAAATAGCTTCTGGCAAAAGAGGCAAACGACCTATTAGCCAAAAAATAGCTATGTTTTTGGGATTGGTTTATTTACTGCTTATTATGATGAGCCGCCTGCTATTTGGGGTTCACTATCCTAGTGACTTGTTAGCGAGTATCTTATTGGCAAGTGGAATCAGCTCGATTACGTGTTCAATAGTTTTTTCAATAAAAAAAAGGGTGCTTAGGGGGGAATAAATTGAGTTTGGTAAAAAAAATAATTATTGTATTTTTGGCTTTGCTTACAGTGGTTGTGGCATCGGGGACTGCGTACGGAATCAAAGTATATTTTCAAGTTGAAAATGTTGCGCACTCGATTCATCGGCCGATAGAAGGAAGACAAGAAGCAGAGGTGATAGAAAACACAGAGCCTTTAAGTCTGCTTTTGCTAGGAATTGCCAATGATGCTCGCCGGCAAACAGATTATCGTGCCAATACGATCATGATTGCAACGTTGAATCCAGTTACGAAAAAAACGACACTTACGAGTATTCCCAGGGATGCGTATGTTGAAATTGTTGGTCAAGGATATGAAGATAAAATCAACCACGCACATTCCTTTGGCGGAGCAAAGATGATGATTGAAACAGTGGAACAATACCTTAATGTTCCGATTCATCATTATTTTTCTTTAAATATGGATGGTATGGCAGATCTAGTTGATGCGATTGGCGGTATTACCGTTGAAAACGATTTTGCATTTACTGCTGAGGATATCTATTTTGAAGAAGGTATCCTTGATTTGGATGGCTGGGAAGCACTTCAATATACCCGTATGCGCAAAGAAGACCCTGAAGGTGACTATGGACGCCAACGTCGTCAGCGAGAAGTGACAGAGATTTTGGCCAATGAATTAGTTTCTCTATCAAGCGTGATGCGGATTCAGGATCTGTTAACGATTATTGGGGAAAATGGTGAAACAGATTTAACGTTTTCTCAGATGAGTCAACTATTCACCCAATATCAATCGGCACTCGTTACTGTCGAATCTTACCAAATGGCGGGTACTGGGTTCACTGGCGATGGCTTTAGAGGTGAATACGGTATCTCTTATCAAGAAGTGTCGCCTGAAGAACAACAAGCGACGAGTCAGCGTTTAAAAAGCGAATTAATGCTTGATTAAGTAAGCCTTGGGTTTAATTAGTAATAACACCACTTCCTCTTTGTTCCTCTAGTAAATCGTGATTAGAGTTGACAGCTGCTTTTCCTCAGGATACTCTTTAGTCAAGCAAAGCAATTCGGCTTGAAGGGTAGCAAGAGCCTGTTCGGAGAAGGACTGTTAACTCTTTATTTGTTGCTGCATCGTTTGGTTAAAAGTTACAAGGGGGAAAAGAATGACTATCATCTTTAAAGATCAATTACCAGCGGATTCAAATCAGATACTCGCTTTGTATAAATGTTTTGGCTGGTTCGCCTATACGAAAGAGCCAGAGCGACTATTAAATGGCCTAGCTCAGTCGCAGGTGATCACTGCCTATGTTGAAGAGCAGCTAGTCGGACTTATTCGATGTATAACCGATGGACAAACCATTCTTTATATTCAGGATCTGTTAGTAGCGCCAGCGTTCCAACGTAAAAAAATTGGCCAGCGATTGCTCAAAAAAATGCTGGCGAATTATCCATCGATTCGACAAAAGGTTTTGATCACGGACAACACAGAGAAAACGCGCCGATTTTATGAGTCTTGCGGCTTTTCCTCTGTAGAAACGCAGCAAATTGCAGCATTTATTTATTCACCTAAAAACGAGTAGACAGCCAGGAATCCGATCGCTAGTTGAAAATGGTCAATTTATTAACGGTTTTATGTTTGATGAAGGAGTGGGAGAAATGAAG
Source organism: Enterococcus sp. AZ063 (assembly GCF_051715045.1). Classification (NCBI taxonomy): domain Bacteria; kingdom Bacillati; phylum Bacillota; class Bacilli; order Lactobacillales; family Enterococcaceae; genus Enterococcus; species Enterococcus sp. AZ063. The sequence continues at coordinate 1,962,079 of NZ_JBIOTA010000001.1, read as the reverse complement.
CTGCGATTTGCGTTATTTGTGTTAAGTTTAGTGATTGGTGTTGGCGCATGTGGAGGAAGCATACTGGCGTTTATGAGTATTGAGCCATTAAGGAAAGGACAGTCATTTGCTGGATTGGAATCGTCCATGCTCCAAGGAACGCCATTTACAACATTTTTGATTCCCGGGGTGTTTTTGCTAATTGTGTTAGGACTGGGCAATTTATTGGCAGCTATCCGATTGTGGCGCAACCAAGGGTATCATGGCGAATTGCTTTTAGGCATCTGTTTAGTTATCTGGATCATTGTTCAAGTGATTTTATTAAGGGGCGGGAATGTTTTGCATCTGATTTTCTTAATGTTAGGTTTACTCCAGCTCGGTGTGGCAGCTTACTGTATCAAACACTTGCAACTCTCGGTTCCTTTTTCTGCTCATCAAAATTGATTTTGCAGAAGGGTTTTATGGGTAAAATAATTAAATTAATCAAAAGTTTCCTGTGAAAAACGTGGATTTTTGAAAAAATATTCGCAAAAGGATCATTCGCTTAAAAAATTATGATAAACTGAAAGAAGTGAACGTATTTTCTAGAATCAGGAGGATCAATTATTGGAGTTTCTTAAAAAATCAAAAATTTTTGCAGGTCTGGTGATCGTCTGCCTTTTAGGGATCGCCGTCTGGATCTATTCAAATATACTGTTTGTTTTTCGACCATTAGAAGCAATCTTTTCTAGTGTCTTTTTACCTGTACTGATATCAATTTTTATTTTTTATATCTTTTTGCCTTTCTTTAATTGGGTAAAAAGAAGGACGAAAAAGAAAAGCATCGCGCTGTATGCGACACTGTTGTTGATCGTTTTTGCAGCTTATTTGATCATTCAGGTGATTGGACCCGCATTAGCCTATGAGATGGGACGCTTTATCAATCAAATACCCGTTATCATCAATTTAGTGATCGATAACATCGATCATTCCTATTTGGAGGAACTTTTCGGTCCTTTCATTGATTCGATCGATATTTCGCAAGCGAGTAATTTCGCTTTGCAGTTTATTACAGGGGCAACGAATAGTCTGACGAGTTTGATCTCCATCGTTTCTCACTCAGCGATCGTTTTGTTTACGATCCCACTGCTCTTAGTCTATATGTTTAAAGACGGTGAGAAAGTGCCAGACTTTTTAGCAAACAAAACACCGAAAAAGTACCAAGGTTTGATGCGTCAATTATGCAGTGATTTCCACCAAGCAGCATCTGCTTATATTGGCGGGAAATTGCTTGTATGTTCGTACGTTGCCGTTTCCAGTTATTTGATTTTTTCTTTGCTAGGTTTGCAGAATGCGTTGCTTTTAGGCCTGATTTGCGGTGTCTTGGATATCATCCCATACTTCGGACCATTTATCGGAGCGGCACCCGCATTTCTATTTGCTTTAAGTTTAGATATCCGTACCGCCATTTTATTGGTAGTGGGCATCACGATCATTCAATTGGGTGAATCGTATCTAGTTTCACCTCTAGTAATGAATAAAGTGTTGCATATCCATCCGATTATTGCGGTGTTCTTATTATTGATCGCCGGCAACTTGCTGGGATTTGTTGGTATGATCGTTGCACTTCCAGTGTATTCGATCATTATGGCGATGTCTGGCACGCTACTCCGTTTTTTCCAGGAACGCAAACTAGAACGTTCTGTGATCGATAAGGAGTCATTGTAACAATAAAACTTGCTGTTGAAGAAATCTTCATCAGCAAGTTTTTTGTTTTAGATGACACATAGCACGGTACAAAGACTCATGCTATACTGATTGAAACGAAAACGACGATAGGAGTGAGGAAATGAAGGTTTTGTGGAATGATCAGATCGTTGATCGAGAGGCAGTGAGAATTGATATCGAAGACCGTGGCTATCAGTATGGTGATGGGATCTATGAAGTTATCCGAATATATAATGGCCACTGTTTTATGTTAGCGGAGCATATGGCTCGATTGGAAAGCAGTGCACAAAAAATTAAGCTAACGTTACCCTATTCGATTCCCCAATTGACTGAAAATCTAAAGTTACTCATAAAGACTGAAGGAATCACAGAAGGAGAAATCTATCTTCAGATCACCCGAGGAATCGCTTCTCCGAGAAATCACGAGTTTCCACCAGCTGGATCGGTCAAAGGGGTGGTGACGGCAAATGTGATCCCCTTTGAACGACCAGATGAAATGCAGCAAGCAGGGCTTTCGGCAACCATCCTTCCTGATGAACGCTGGTTGCATTGTGATATCAAATCATTGAGTTTGTTAGGGAACCTTTTGGCGCTGGATCAAGCGATCGAAGCTGGTTTCGATGATGCGTTACTGCAACGAGATGGCTTTTTTACAGAAGCATCTGCATCCAATCTCTGGTTTGTCATTGATGGAATCGTCTGTACTCATCCGGACGGGCGCTTGGTGTTACCGGGGATCACGAAAATGAAGGTGCTTCAGTTGTGTCGGCAATTAGAAATTCCCTATCGAGAAGAACCCGTCCCGATTGAGGCACTACGCAACACGCAAGAGTGTTTCTTGACCAACTCGGTTTGGGAAATCGTTCCGATCGTTGCCATTGATGGGAAACCAGTTGGCACTGGCGTATTGGGTTCAATCACGAAGCAATTGCAAGCAGCGTATATCGCTGCCACAAAGAATAAAAGCGATTCATTGTGATTATGTAATAGAAACCACCTAAAAAAGCTTTGGCAACACCCAGTATTTTTAAGGCTGGGTGGGACCAAAGCTTTTTCTTGCGTTGAAAATTATTTCTTACCATTCACTAGGGTTCCACAACTTCCCATCAAGTTCTCCTTGTTTCAATTCGATGCGGGATTCTTGCTGCTGCAACAACTGTCCCAGCTCTTGCAAAAATGCTTTTTCGTGGTAATCAATGGTTTCTTGAATGGATTGTTCTATCAGCGGTGTTAGCCAATCATGACCCATCAAAGCACCTCCAATTCAGCTAAAGCATCTTCTAATTCGATCAATGTTTCATGGTTTTCCTGCAACAGGGATAGCAAAGGAGAAAGCTGTGGTTTTTCAGAAACCAAATGCGCCAGCTTCTCAGCAAACCATTGTTGCTTTTGATCAAACGTAAAGGGAGCGGGCATCGATAATAATTGCTGATAGGCAATGACAAAGGCACGCTTTTCTTTTTCCGTTTTATACATCAGTTGGTCAAGGACAACGATGGGTAACACGGTCATTTGGTGTTTTTTTGCCATCAGTACGAGTGGATGCAAAATTTCGTTAAAGGTCGTATTTTCTCGACCACCTAACTGAAATTCTTTGGCAGCAACACCAGTAGAAACGGCAAAACTGATTTCTTTTCCCACCAATGCAGGCGCGCAATTTTCCCACACCGTGTCGATCCAAGCTTTCATTTTTGCTGGAACACTGTACCAATATAAGGGGAATTGAAAAACCAAGCGGTCACAGTTTTGCAGCAGCGCCTGTTCATCGGCAAGGGAAAAGTCAGAAAAATCATCAAGAAAGTGTATGGTGACATTAGGAAGTTTGGCACTTTCACTGAAAAAACGTTGGGAAAGTGAGTTGTGGAAATCTGGGTGGCTAGCCACCACTAAGGTTTTTATCATGAGATTGATCATCCTTTCCTACTACATTTACCATATTTTACCAGAAAGGGAAACTAGTCTGCTTTGCTTTTCGTAGTGTTCGTCCTCTTTTAGTTTGATTTAAGGTACCTCGTCTATATTCATTGATAAGGAAGTGTCAGTAACAACTTACACGTGAAGGAAATGGGGGAATAGAGGATGGAACCAAACGATCCCTTGATCAAAGGTCTAGCAAATGTACTAATGCTCGCTGCCAATACAGTGGAATATGTCGAAAATAAACTTGCCAGTTGCCGACAACGAATATCTGGAAAGCAACCCTCAAAAGAAAGTGACTATGGTAATGGGCAAGAGTTTACAGAATTGACTGCGCAAAAAAGATAGATAGAGAGAAAATAGAAGAAGTGACTCACCAGATAAAAGGTGAGCCGCTTTTTTGCTGTCAAGTTCTTCATCATCAGTTGGTACTTTTCTTGAGGGAAGGTATAATGAGGAGATAAAGCATAGCGGAGAGGGAAGAATGAAGTAACAGTAGAGAGGAGAAGCAGGTGATGAACCATTTATACAAACGAATCCAATACAAAATCCCTGAGCTAAACCGAGTAGAACGAACCGTCCTTAACTATTGTTTGAGGGCGCCTGAGAAAGTTTCGGAAATGACGGCCGATGAGTTAGCTTCTCAAACCTATACTAGTCAAGCAACGATCAGTCGAATGGCGAAAAAGCTTGGCTTTACGGGTTTTCAAGAATTCAAATTTTCATTGAAAAGTTATCAAAGCCTTGAAAGAAACGAGTCTGCTACCCAAGCCTCTCTTGGCTTATCCCCACTGATCAAGCAAATGATTGACCAGCTGACGACATCCTTATCAATGATTGAAGAAGCTGACTTTCAGCGTGCCGTGGAAATGCTGCAGCAAGCACAACGAATCGAATTTTTCGCATTAGGGCAAAGTGCGCCGGTCGCATTATCTGCAAGTCGAAAATTGCGCTTTTTAGGTAAAACAGTGGGTGCATCAACGGATTGGGATGAATTGACAACCATCGCGAACCAACTATCAAAAAATGATTTAGCTCTTTTTATTAGTCATAGTGGAGAAACGATCGGGATGCTAAATTATGCTACTCGCTTGAAACAAAGAGGCGTTCCGATTTTAGCCTGTATTGGTCAACCAAAAAGCACGTTAGAAAAGCTTGCCACCTTCTCTTTTCCTGTTGAAATGTCAGCGATTTATCATCATGAAGTCGATCTGAGCCCGCGGATCTCCTTAGCGGCGTTACTGGATATTTTAATTATTCAATACGCCAATCAAATCGAAGCAGGACTTGCTCCTGAATGACCATTCCATTTTGTGAATGGTCATTCTTCTTTGGGGAACTGTATTGTAAGCCTTCTTGATATCGTTTACATTTTAAGAGATAAAAGTGTTAGGAGGAAATGATATGCAAAAAGGAAAGAAAGCAAGCTGGATGGAAATTTTTCAAGGACTTGGGAAAACATTTATGTTGCCAGTCGCTTTACTCGCATTCATGGGTTTATTTTTAGGGATTGGTAGTTCATTTTCATCTTCTTCAACGATCGACGTTTTCCCATTTTTAGGTGCCCCTTGGCTCCAAGTGGTTTTTCGTTTCATGTCAACGATCGGTGGGTTTGCCTTTAGTTACTTACCCGTCATGTTTGCGATGGCGATTCCTTTAGGTCTAGCAAGAAAAGAGAAGGGAGTTGCGGCATTCTCAGGCTTTGTGGGCTATGTCGTGATGCATTTATCCATCAATTTTTATTTACAAGAAACGAATCAATTAGCTGCTGCAGATCAACTACGAGAAGCAGGGCAAGAGATCGTTTTTGGCATTCAAACATTATCAATGGGTGTTCTAGGAGGTATTATCGCAGGATTGATCGTTTATAAATTGCATATGCGCTTCTACCATTTTCAATTGCCAGATAGTTTTGCATTCTTTTCAGGAGCACGTTTTGTTCCAATCATCACCTCGCTTACTTTAGCTGTGGTCGGGGTGATCATTCCGATGATTTGGCCGTTGTTTGCTATGATCATCACAGGAATCGGACATCTGATCCAACAAGCTGGTCCTTTCGGTCCGTTCTTATTTGGATCAGGTGAGCGCTTGTTACTGCCATTTGGATTACACCATATTTTGGTTTCCATGATTCGCTTTACCGAAGCCGGGGGAAGTCAGCTGATCGATGGTCAGCAAGTCTTTGGGGCGTTAAATATTTTTTATGCGGAATTACAAAACGGTTTAAGCATCTCACCAAGTGCAACTGCGTTCTTGTCTCAAGGGAAGATGCCAACCTTTATGTTTGGCTTACCGGCAGCAGCATTAGCTATGTACCACACGGCAAAACCTGAGAATCGTTCAAAAATAAAAGGCTTATTGATTTCAGGCGTCATTGCAACTTTTGTGACAGGAATTACTGAACCAATCGAATTTTTATTCTTATTCATCAGCCCTTTATTATGGATCTTTCATGTCATCATGACAGGTGCTGGATTTATGGTAATGAGTCTATTAGGTGTCACGATTGGAAATACCGATGGGGGCGTGCTTGATTTTCTTATCTTTGGCGTGATGCAAGGCGCATATACAAAATGGTGGCTCGTTCTGATCGTAGGAGCTTGCTGGTTTGCCCTTTATTACTTTGTTTTTAAAACAGTAATCCTTCGCAAGAACTTGAAGACACCTGGTAGAGAAGAGAACAGTGATCAAACGAATGAGTCGGAAGAGGAAATGACCTATTCTGGAAAGAGTGGCTACGATGCCCATGGTATTTTGGCAGCTTTAGGGGGAGCAAGCAATATTGATTCTTTAGACAATTGCATTACACGGCTACGCCTCGTTCTAAACGATGGTACATTGGTTGATGATGAACGGCTGAAAAAACTAGGTGCGCTTGGGGTCGTTCACTTAGATGATACTAATGTTCAAGTAATCATTGGAACGAAAGTAACAACAGTCAGAAATCAACTTGATGCGATTCTTTAGCAAAATTGTCAAGCAGTAGGAGTGAAGAAAATGTTTTTTGATGAACCAATCAATCGTAAAGGAACCCAGTGTACTCAGTGGGATTATGTTGAAGACCGTTTTGGTGAAAAAAACTTGTTGCCATTTACGATTTCCGATACGGATTTCAAGGTGCCAGCTGCAGTTGAAGCGGCACTTATCAAGCGGATGCAGCACCCGGTTTTTGGGTATACACGTTGGAATCATAATGAATTCAAGCAAGCGGTCTGCAAATGGTACTCTGAACGTTTTAACAGCATGATCAAAAGCGATTGGCTGGTCTACAGTCCTTCCGTTATGTATAGCGTTAAACAGCTCGTCACCCTACTCAGTGAACCAGGAGATGGGATCATTATTCAGACGCCAGCGTATGATGCGTTTTATAAAATGATCAAAGAGAACAAAAGAAAAATCGTACCTAATGCACTTATCTATGATGCGAACTCGTATCGCATTGATTTCGAAGAGCTAACAAGATTGATGGCACAGCCTGAAAACAAAGTTCTTCTCCTCTGTAGTCCTCATAACCCAACTGGGAGAGTCTGGCAAAAGGATGAGTTGCAACGAATCATCGAATTGGCGAAAACCCATGATGTATTTATCATCTCTGATGAGATCCATATGGACATTGTAAGAAAAGGACAAAGGCATCAACCGATCATTGATTTGTTGCAAGAAAATGTAGCCCTTGTTACTTCGGGAAGTAAAACATTTAATTTCCCAGGGTTGATTTATTCTTATGGAATCATTCCTGATCCCAAGTTGCGTGAGCGCTTCTTAACTCAGTTAAAAGAAGCCGATGGGTTGAGCTCCACCAGTATTTTTGGCATGACCTCAACGATTGCTGCCTACGATAATGAAAGTAAGTGGGTGGATCAGCTCAATGACTATCTTGATGGTAACATTGCTTATGTGATCGCTTATTTACAGGAACATCACCCAGAACTCGTGGTCACGAAAAGCGAAGCCACGTATCTTATGTGGATTGATTGTACAGCACTGGGTTTAACGATGGTAGAATTGCAGCAACGAATGATTCGAAAGGGGAAAGTCGCGATTATGTCAGGAGAGATCTATGGGAAAGAGGGGAGAAATTTTTTGCGCCTAAATATTGGCTGTTCGCGAGAAAAACTCATTGATGGCTTGAAGCGATTCACATTGAGTTTGACATAAAAAAGAACCCACTGAGCGATCAGAAAGATCCTGTATTCTTTCTGATCGCCAGTGGTTTTTTAGTCTTTCGTCGTGCGGGGAGCCATTGCAGTAGTAACGGGGATTGGTTCAACGACATGGAAATAACCTTCTTTGTCTTGAATGATCAGCATATCTTGCTGACTCTTGCTCTTGATGATCTCACCTTTAACAATTTCGTTGGTGACAGTCCGATAAATGCTTGTAGTCATGTTCATTCCTCCCAACGGTTTTTACCAATTGATCTTCAATAGGGGGACTAGTACAAATCAATTGCTTGATTTGTACCAGCAAGGAAAAAGAAAACGAATTGGTATCTTTAGTATAGGAGAGCAATGTTTAGATTGCTGCAATTCCATGTAAAGTTTTTGTTAATCCTTTTATTTTCAGCGATTGACTAATCGGCTAAAGAAAAACGCAAGGCCATTTTATTACTGCCAGACTCCACCATTTTTCCTAGTAACGTTGTTGCATTTTTTAAATACAGTTCGGCCATCTCAGCGTTGGCTTCTTCAAGCAGACGAGTAGGCTGCTTGTCAGAGGAAGCTTTACGATCAGTTTCTTGTTGGATGCGGCGACAAGCCGCCATCGTTTCCATTTCAAAACGGTTGGCAAGATCACTATAGCGATCGTAGTCGCTGTCCCCAATCAACGCCAAGGTGCGTCCTAACCAATAGCTATTTGATGGATCGTAGGTCTTTGTCGTATCGCAATAGCCAGGTGGGGTCTTAGTGATAGCTGCATAAAAGGGCACAACGCCATTGAAGGTATTGGGGCCAAAGGCAAGCCAATGAATTCCAGCGATTGCTGCGGGCACGTGGTTGCGGATCTGTAAAATATGGACTTGCTGGTTGCGATTGAGAGCAATCGATCGGAATTGTGTTTTTTGTGTCTCGCTCCCTGTACCGTAAGGGTCAAAAGGCGTATTTTGGAAGTGGGAGCTCAATGCCCATTTTACATCTTCCACGGATAGCTTTTGTTTTGGGTAGCATACAAACGGGAGCTCTTGATCGATCGGTTCAGCGGCTGTTCCGCTAAAGTGTTTTTGAATGTACCATGCCCGCGGGTTATTGTAACGGGTATCTTTTTTTGAGGAGCTGCCAAAAATATGGCGTAGATTAATGCCTTCAAAATCAGGATTTAATTGATAGTCTTCAATCAACTGTTCGAGATCCTGCGAACACAACGTCATTTCTGAGGCGAAATCGAAGTGATCAATGTTTAAGCGATTTGGTGCCACGACATAGGCATCATCTGGTATGCGAACAGCTGCCCAGTGATGTCCACCGATGGTTTCCATATACCAGATTTCCTCGGCATCAGAAAAAGCGATCCCGTTGGCTTCATAGGTCCCATAGGTTTCTAAAAGTTCCCCTAAGCGTAAAACACCTTCTTTAGCGGAATGGATGTAAGGCAGTACGATGCTGACGAAATCAGCTTCCCCGATACCATCTTCCACATATGGATCAATAGCCAAAATGCGTGAATTGGTTGTGATCGTTTCTGTTGCAGTCATGGCGATATTTTCTTCATTGATTCCTGAAGCTGCCCAAACTCCTTGCGATTCATCTGCTTCAGGGGTTGAAGTATAGCGTAATGATTTTGCTGGCAAACTGATTCGACAGTCGCTTAAAACGGCGTAAAATTCATTTCCTTGCTGTTCTGGAGTGATGACGACGAATTTTTGCGGTTCCGAACCGCTTCCAGAATCTTCATTGCGGGCAATCATGGTCGAGCCGTCGATCGATGCTTTTTTTCCTACTAGTAAAGTGGTACAGGACGCTTTTTTTCTATCCATCTTTCCAACACTCCTTCATTTCTTCTTACGAATGATTGAAGCTAGTATACCCATAGTCTCATGGTTTTACAATGCTTTCTATAGAGAGGAACAAAAAAATTTCGCCTTTTTTATTAATTTTTAGTAGAATAAGGTGTTGTAAAAAAAATCAAAGGAGCCATTATTATGAAGAAAACAGTTGTTTTTAGTTATATTTTTTTACTAAGTCTGGTTTTTGCCGGCTGTGCCAAACCATCGATGGATGCGGGAAACTCCTCCAGTGAATCTTCGTCAGTCCAACAAAACGCCGAAGAGCGCACTGCCCAAATCAGCTTCAATAATAAAAGTGAAGAGCAAGACCAGGAGATCGAAACCAAAACGGTCACTTTTAAAGAAGGGGTTTCTTTGATGACTATCATGAAAGAGAACTTTGACTTGGAAGAAAATCAAGGGATGATCACCAGCATTGACGGTTTAGCGCAAGATGAAAAAGCTGGCTATTATTGGACATATACGATCAATGATGAAATGATTACAACTGGGGCAGATGATACCTTTTTAGGAAACAACGATAAAGTGGTTTTCACCTATGAAAAATTCGAATAAACCACTTGCATTTGCTGGAAAAGAAATTGCTTATTTAGGGCTGCTTGTGGCAGCGGCCGTCGTCGGCAGGTCACTTTTTCAACCCTTACCCAATGTTCAACCAATGACGGTGATCTTTTTATTAGTAACCATCCATTTAGGTCTTAGTCGTGGATTGATCGTTTGTCTGCTCTCGATGCTGATTACCAATTTTTACATGGGAATGGGAATATGGACGATTGCTCAATTAGTTAGCTATGCAATCATTATTTTGGGGATGTATCTGTTGTCAAAAAGCAAGCTGTTTATGAAACGGTTGCTTTTACAAGTCAGCTACAGTGTATTTGCAGGGTTTGCTTATGGCTTTGTGATATCTTGGATCAGTGTCAAACTTTATGGGTTTCCTAGCTTTTGGGCTTATTATTTTCAAGGATTGAGCTTTGATGCCCTCCACGCAATAGGCAATGGCATTTTTTATCTGTTACTAGCACCGATCTTTCTGCGGCTTTTCCAACACTACTATCCAAAGAACAACAGCGAAGGGCACTAAGCGCTTCGCTTTTTTTGTTGAGTTAGCTAGTGTCGGGCAAAACGTCCATGACTAGAGGAAAAAGTCTTTGACGATCAAATGAGGTGAAAGGGGGTGTGTGAGGAAATAAGCAGGCATATTGTTGTGCAAAAGCGGTTTCTGCAGGTATCCTTAAGGTATCTAAGGAAGGATGTGGCTTTTGATGAAATGGATCGTGAAAAAAGATGATTTAGAAAGCTACCGTGCGAAGTTCCATGGAAAACTGGCTGGTTATGCCGAGGAAGCCAAAATGATTGCCCTGCCAACACCAAAATATTTTATCGTGGTGGTTGACGAAGAAAAAATCCACTTGATTCAGTTAGATCTGCAATTTCATGAAAAAGGGATGCAGACAATTATGATCCACGAGATCACAAAATTACAACTAGGCGGTGTGGTAAATAAAAAAGTCCAGATTCAGACACCTTCAACCACTGTCAAACTAATGATCAAACCGTTGGCGATCGGTATCAAAGAGGAGCAAAAAGCCTTGATCGATCGGTTTACTAGAATGTCGCGATAAACATCGGAGGAACACGCGGGAAAAATCAGCTGGATTTTTTCAAAAAAAAAGCAAGGGCAGTTGCCTGCACTTGCTTTTCGTGAGTCCTGTTATTCTGGTGTACCGACGATTTTAATAAACTCATCGATATTCTTGATTTTCATATGCTTGATCACTAACTGTTCCCGCTTGTTCCATTTTCCTTCGACTTCTAATTGGTATTTATTTAAAGGAAGGCGTAAGACATAACTGGCTAAGTAGCGATCCTTAATAATGCAATTCACGATTTTGTGGTCTTCTAAAAGTTGGATACCTGTTAGCATCATTGGCGTTTCTTGAAAAACACGGCTATTGACTAACAATCCAGTGTGGGTTTCGTTCATGGGATCTTCCTTTCTGACAAACCTGGGATAAATCATCTTTCTGTCTGTTATGTTACCTGATTTGCATCAGAAAGGCAATTCCTATAATAAATCCTCGTTATTATGTGCCACGTAAAAAGAAAGGAGGCAAAAGGAATGGTTGGGTATAACCGTTTCTCAAAAGAGTTTCAAAAGGCTGCGAAAGAACTCCGTGAAGGGAAGAAGTCCAAAAATGCCAATAAAGGGCTGCGAACACGACAAAAAATCGCTGCTGAAAAAGAACAAAAAGCACAAAATGCTTTTTCGACTGGTTTTTTGATCGGTTCCTTCAGAGAAATGTTCCGCAAGAAATAAGCAAGTTCCGCTGCCAAAGCGGAACTTGCTTTTTGTTTAGAATAAATAATTGAAGAAGACACCGTTGAGAAAGGAAAAGCTCAGATAAAATAGAAAAAGTGTCACGATGTCCAGGGGTAGGCCTTTCAGAATTGGCGGAATTGCGGCAATTTGATTTCGTGTATGAACCCCTGACAAAGCACAGGAAAAGAGAAAATACATGCCTACAGCAACAAATAAATTGGTTAAATAATCGGTATAGGGAAATTGGGTCACAGTGGCGATCGTCAGCAAGATGACACTGACTAGGGTCGTCTTTTTTAGATCATTCGTCAAGAAACGTTTTTTTGCTGGAACGATCAGTAAGCATAAACTGGCGGCAATCAGGGCGATGATGGCAGCACTTACCAAATTGGTGACCACTTGATTGCCATAGACAAAGCGATTTTGAAGCAAAAGATAAAAACTTAAACCGCTCAACAAGTATGCGACTGCAATGATCCCTGACAGGAAAACCACCCGTGTCGTCACGTTCGGTTTTTTTTCTTTGACGGTCGGCGCCAAATTTTGACAGGCGTAATTTGTGAGTAGAATGACTAGGAAGACCACTAGTCGATTGGCGATCATCATATGAGAACGCTCCTTTCTTGCGTTTTAGCTCATGATTTTAAGGTTGAACGGGGTCTTTTTTCCTTCCCCTAAAATGCGAAGGCGTAAGAAGCGATCGATGAGTGGAGTAAAACAATTCATGATCAAGATGGCATAGCTCATGCCTTCGTTTGTGAAACCAAAGAAACGGAAGAGGACAACGAGAAGCCCCACGCCTAAGGCAAAAAGATTTTCTCCTGCTTTTGTTCCTGGAGTCGAAGAATAATCAGTCGCCATATAGATCGCACCCAACATGGCACCACCGCTGATGATATGCCCGATCACCGTTTGCCAACTGCCAGTAAAAAGTCCTTCTGGACCAAGGATAAAAGCAAAGAGCCCGATCGTTGCAAAAATAATCAGCGGGATACGAGGGGAGATGATTTTCTTGTAAACGAGAAAAATTCCACCCAGCAGTAAAAGCAAGGCACTGGTTTCACCGATTCGTCCCCCAGTAAATCCTAAAAAAGCATCCAACAGATCAGAACCGCTTAAGGTGTCCCCGGCCTTCATAACAGCTAATGGCGTAGCACCGGAAACGACATCGTTCGCCGTAGCTTGCGAAACCACATCAGGAGCGATGCTGCCAAAAGGTGGATCTGGCCAACTGATCAAAAACATCTGGTTATAAAACAAGCCAATCAACAAGGCGCGACCGCCAAGGGCTGGATTTAAAAAGTTATAGCCGATACCGCCAAAAAATTCTTTGACGATGATCACGGCAAACGCCACCCCGATCACTGGGAAATACCAAGGTGCGGTCGGTGGAAGATTCATCGTTAAAAGCAATGCCGTCACAACGATGCTTAGATCGAAACGAAATGGCCGTTTGATGAGGTAGGACCAAATTCCGTCGGCGGCAAACGCCGTGGCTAACGCAATGAAAAACAACCCATATACCTTGAGCCCGAAAAGGTAGCCCGAGAATAAAACTGCTGGTAGTAAGGCTAGCACTACACAGCCCATGATTTTGACTGTTTCGTCATTGCTGCGAATATGGGGGCTTGGTGGTGTTTCTTGGTTTTTTCGTTGCTGAAAGAGGCGCTCGCTATCGGAATCCTTGTAGTAATCAGGCACTTTCCTTCGCCTCCTTCTGCAGCTGTGCAACCTTGCCTTTTGCGGCAGTGATGTTGGCAGCTAAGGAACGTTTGGCTGGACAGACAAAGGTGCAAGCACCACAATTGATACACGCTTCTGCCAGCAATTCTTCACATTTTTGATAATCGCCTGCTCGATAGAATTGATCGATCTCCATCGGCATCAGGCGCATCGGACAAGCTTCGACACATTTATTGCAGCGAATGCAGGGGTTTTCGGCATAGAGCCAATCGGTTTCTTCATTAAAAACAACGATCCCGTTGCTGCCTTTGGTGACCGGAACCTTTAATGTTTTAACGGATTTCCCCATCATGGGGCCGCCAAGAATCAGCTTGCTGGGCGCACCTTGAAAGCCGCCAGCAAAATCGATCAACTCTCCTGCGAGTGTTCCTAAAGGATTTTTGACGATGCGTGGATGTTGAACATCACCAGTCACGGTTGTATAGCGTTCAATCAGCGGTTTGTCATAACAGACCGCTTCAGCGATGGCAAAGCTGGTGGCAACATTGATCAATACGATCCCAATATCGGCAGTCAAGCCGCCTAAAGGTACCTCCTGATCGGTCAATAACTCTACTAACTGCTTTTCACCACCGGTTGGATAAACAGTTGGGACAGTAACGACTTCTATCGTGTCATCCTCTGCACTTGCGGCTTGCATCGCTGAAATGGCTAGCGGTTTATCATCCTCGATGCCAATGATGATTTTTGGATCAGCTAACAATTTTTGGGCAATTTTTGCCCCTTGGATGATTTTTTGGGCTTCTTTTTGCATTAAGAAGGCATCACTGCGCAAAAAGGGCTCACATTCAGATCCGTTTAAGATCAAGGTATGGATTTTTTTATTTTCATCAATACTGAATTTGACATGGGTGGGAAACGTTGCACCGCCTTTGCCGGCGATACCGCCTTGACGGATTTTTTTGAGGATCGTTTCGTTAGCAGCAGATTGCCAGTTGAATGGGGTAGACAAAAAATCATTATCGAAGGCATAATCGTTTTCAATGATGATGGTTTTTCCTTCTTCATTGTTTTGATTTGGCCAATCGACAATATCGACGATTTTGCCCGAAACAGATGCATGGATTTTCGCAGATACAAAGGCATCTGCTTCAGCGATCACTTGCCCTTGCTTGACGTACTCACCAACGGAAACCGTCGGTTCGACAGGGGCACCAATATGTTGTGCCAAAGGGATAAAGACCATCGTGGGTGAAAAGGTAAGGATTTCATCTTGTTCGATCATTAATTTTTCTTTTAACATTTGTAACGGGGGACTTAGTGAAATTCCACCAGTAAATGTTCTCATAGCCAACACTCCTTTTTTCTCCTAACTTTATTCTAGCATGCCATCCGCATTCTCAAAACCATAAACGCTTACATTTCACAAGAAAAACTTATTTCGGTTGACATATGATTGTTTGTTCATATATAATCAGGGTATAAACATGTTTGATCGTTCATATGTTCGATGGAATAGAGGAGGTTTTGATGATGGCTAAACATACTTGTCAACACGAGCACACAAAAACGAAGGGACATACGCATACCCATGATCATGGGACGTTTCCTCGTAAAGTTTACTTCGCGGGGGTAATCTTCTTTATAGTGGCGCTGTTTATTTCGAATCAATGGGTAAAAGACGGGGTTTATTTTGCTGCAGTTTTATTAGCGGGCTACCACATTTCGTGGGAAGGGATCGAGGATACCGTAAAAAGCACAAGAATCAATCGTCGCTTTACGCCAAATGTACATCTATTGATGTTATTAGCAGCGATAGGGTCAATGATCATAGGCAATTTTAATGAGGCAGCCTTACTGATTTTGATTTTTGCTGGTGCTCACTTTTTAGAAGAATACGCGGAAGGGCAAAGCCGACGAGAAATCACCAATCTTCTCAAATTGAATCCAACGGAAGCACGTTTGATGGGCCCAGATGGGAAAGCCAAAAAAATTGCTGCTTCAGAGATAAAAAAAGGGGATATTTTACAAGTTTTGCCTGGTGATCAGTTAGCAACAGATGGGGTGATTCTTTCTGGCACGAGTGCCATCAACGAAGCTTCCATCAATGGCGAGAGTATACCGCGAGAAAAAACAGCGGGAGACGAAGTTTATGGCAGTACCATCAATGGCAATGGAACATTTTTGATGGAAGTCACAAAAGACAGCTCGGAAACGGTCTTTGCCAAAATTCTTTCAGTCGTTGAAGCGGCACAGTCGAATCAGTCACCAACAGAAACACGAATCAAAAAAATCGAACCAATCTATGTAACCATTGTTTTCATTGCAGTCCCTTTGTTCATCTTAACAGCACCGTTTCTACTTGGTTGGGATTGGTATACCAGTTTTTATCGCGGGATCGTGATGATGATTGCAGCGTCTCCTTGTGCGTTAGCGGTAAGTGCGGTACCTGCTAGTTTATCTGCGATTTCAAATCTAGCAAAAAAAGGGATTCTTTTTAAAGGCAGCAACTACTTAACGAATTTTGCTCAGATCAAAGCGGTGGCATTTGACAAAACGGGCACGTTGACCGTCGGAAAACCAACGGTCACGGATGTCATTTTCGCAGAAGCCATCGATCAAGCAGAGGCCGCTTCCATCATCGTTTCGCTGGAAAAACAAGCCAATCATCCATTGGCAGATGCGATCGTTACTTATTTTGAGAAGAACAATAAAGGGCAGCAAAACGAACAGCTGACGGTTACGAATGAGATTGGTTCCGGTTTAGTAGCCGTCTCAGGAACAAAAACCTATCGATTAGGAAAAAGAACCGAAAACTCCCAGTTAACAGGTTCGTTGGAGCAACAGTACCGTCACCTGGAAGCGCAAGGAAAAACGATGGTCATTTTTTCCATCAATGAAGAGGTTGTCGCAATCATCGCTTTGATGGATGAGCCGAACGAACAGGCAGCTTCTGTGATTCGTTATTTAAAAAATGAAGGGATCCATACCGTTATGATCACCGGAGATAGTGCGTCTGCTGGGGAAGCCATCGGAAAGCGGCTAAACGTTGATCAAGTGGCGGCTAATGTGTTACCTGAGAACAAAGCGGAAGCGGTTCGAGCACTCCAAGAAGCCTACGGACAAACCGCCATGGTGGGGGATGGCATCAATGATGCGCCCGCACTTGTTCAGGCAGACATCGGTTTTGCGATGGGCGAAGGGTCAGATGTTGCTATCGAAGTGGGGGACGCCGTGATCATGAAAAATGATCTTTCACGCTTCGCGTATGCCTATCGCTTAGCGAAGAAAATGGATCGAATCATTTGGCAAAATATTTTCTTCTCCATGTTTATCGTCGCGTTATTAGTCGGGTTGAATCTATTTGGAAAAATGAATATTGGGCTGGGGGTATTTGCCCATGAAGGAAGTACGTTGATTGTATTGTTTAACGGGTTGCGCCTTTTGCGCAAACTGCCAGATGCATAAAAAAAGCGGCTATCGAAGGATAGCTGCTTTTTTAATGACTGAATTGTGTCGAAGTTGGAAAATCAAAGGCATCGATTTTTTGCAATCGATTTTCGATCCTTCTTAAAATCCCTTCAGAGGAATCCAACGGTTTGATTGCATGATAAGCAGTCAGTAACAGGTCTTTTTCTTTAGCGGGACGGTTTTCGATGCGGTAGATATTTGCTAGTCGTTCCACGTATTCATAATGACTATAGTCTGTTTTGTTGATCAAGAAATGCAAAAGATCTTTTGCTTTTGCGTAGTCTTCTTGAAGATAGAAACTGATTGCTTCACGATACAATTTGATATCAAGTTCTTCGATCTGGTCAGGGGTTGCTTTAAGCGCACGCCACTCATTGATCGAGATTTTTCGTACGACTTTGCCAGTTGCATCGGTCAAAAAAATTACCGGTACATCGTTTGGATGTTTTGCTGCTTGCTTGATTTTCTTCATGTCGCACCTCCCGCGTGTCAATGGACTGACTGTTTGATATCTCCTATTTTAAAAGGAATAGCGGGAAAAGTCTACATGTAGATGTTAGATTCGTAGGAAATTTTAAAACATTCTCATTTATTAGGCTCTTTTTCGTTGAAAATGGTTGACCGCATCGGAGGCACCCATGAAAATCAAGATCCCGCCAAAAATTTGGAAGAATAACAACCAAGTGGCGAAGGGATTCAATACTAGGATGATCCCTGCAGCAATGATCAATAGACTGATGATCAAGCTAGTGATATAAGGTAAACCAATGCGTTTTTGGTTAAAGCTTGCCATCAATCGGGTGCAACCGCTGATGGTGATCATGATTCCTAAGAAAAATGGCACGATGGCAAGTAACCCTTTGGCAAAAACTAAAATCGCAGCTGCCGCAATCAACAGTAAGATACCAGAGACGGATTGCACATTGCGATAGCCCTTTTGTTTTTCTTTGTAGCTCGTATACAAGCTAATGATCCCTAAACATGCAATATACCCGGCAACAAGATAAACGATCGTGTTGAAGACAGATCGTGGTGCAATCAAGATGATGAAGCCAAAGACGATATATACGACGGCACGAAGTAAATCATAGCGTTGTAATTTATCAAAAAATGCATTCATGATAATTCCTCCTTTTTTTCCTATTGTACCGAATTCTTGTTAAAATAGATATCAAAAAACCTACGAAATAGGCTAAGCCTTTTGTATCAGAGGGTTTTTTGGTAAAATAAGGAAAAGAAAACAGAACGGAGAGTATTATGAGTGGGTTAACGCTAGTGATGTGTGCCTTTACGATCGTTTTATACCTTTATTTATTCGTGGTAAGGAAAGACATTCAATTTCTTGCTGTGGAGCGCAAACTAAGCAAGGTCGCCATTACGATTTTTTCAGTAATGATTATCCTATCTATGGTGATGATGGAAGAGGCACTTGATAATCGGGTGCGGGGGATCGTTTCGGGTTTGGTCTTTTTGAGCTTTGTTTTAGATAGCCGCGGCTTAGCACTTGATCGAATCATTGTCCATCCAATGAGTATCAAAGGGGTACTCTACCAAGAGATCGATCGAGTCGTTTTATTTCAAGAAAAGGAAGGGCAGCCCATCAAGATGAACTATTTTCGAAGAGGGATGAGAGGCCCATTGATGAAATTCAAGCAGCCATTAGCAGAATTGGTTGTTTTCTTGTCAGAACACTTGAATGAAGGGACACCGATCGATATTTTAGTCGATCATGATCAAGGAACAAAGGACTAAAAGACCCTCGATTACTGCCAGTTTAAGGCGTAATCAAGGGTCTTTTTTTAGGTCGAAAATTGATTAATGGAACACGCGGAAGCGCTCATCGTCACTTAGAAATTCTTTTTCGTTCGGTTCGCTTTCTTTTGAACCAAAGACTAGTTGCGCCCGCAGTTGCCAATTTTCAGGAATTGACCATTCAGCTGCAACAGCGTCATCGATGACAGGGTTGTAATGCTGTAAGTTGGCACCTAATCCAGCTTCTTCTAAAGCGGTCCAAGCGTTCGCTTGAGCGATCCCATTCGATTGTTCTGCCCAAACGGGAAAGTTCTCTGCATATAGAGCAAATTGCTCTTGCAAATTTTTCACGGTATCCGTGTGAATAAAGAATAGAACGGTTCCGTAACCCGCTTTAAAACCAGCAAGCTTTTGTTTTGTCGCTTCAAACGCTTCGGGTGGTGTCAATGGTTCTAACGCAGCCTCTGTTAATGTCCACAATTTTTCGTGGGCTTCGCCAAATAAAATCACGGCTCTTGGTGATTGTGCGTTAAACGCAGTTGGACTATTTTTCACTGCTTCTTTCACAATGTCTTCGATTTCAGTGTCGGAAAGAGCCACATTTTTACCTAGCCCATAGATTGAGCGGCGCTGTTTGATCGTATCAAGAAATTTTGTCATCGTATTCCCACCTTTTCTATTGTCATAGAGTGAAGTATACATTCTTACTTAATGTTAGTAAAAGAAAATGCTTGGGACGTCAAAAAGTCAGGCAAACGCACCTGACTTTTTCTTATTGGGCATCGATAGCAATGAATTTAACGGTCACGTATTCTTCAGGACCATATTTGCCGTTTTCACGACCAAAACCGGAATGCTTGACGCCACCGAAGGGAGCCGCCGGATTTGAGATCGCAATGTCATTAACCCCAACCATCCCATATTGGAGGTTTTGGGCTACATCCGAGATCGTTTGCAAATTCGTTGAAAAGAAGTAGGAAGCTAGTCCAAATTCCGTATCATTTGCCGCAGCGATGACTGCTTGTCGATCCGTAAATGAGATCAATGGGATCACGGGTCCAAAGGTTTCTTCATAGTAGATAGCCATCTCAGAAGTAATCCCATCGATGACCGTTGGTGCGAAGAAGTTGCCTTTTTCGTATTCACCTTCAGTAAGCTTCTTACCACCGAGTAAAACTTTAGCTCCTTTATTTACTGCATCTTCCAACTGCTCGATGACTTTTTCAACGCCTGCTTGGTTGATCAAAGGACCAACAGTAGGGTTTTCCAGACCATTGCCGACCGTTACGGATTCCATTTTCGCTAGTAATTTTTTGGTAAAGGCGTCTTTGACGGACTCTTCGACAAAAATTCGATTGGGGGATGTACAGACCTGACCGTTGTTACGGAATTTTGCTGCAATTAATTTTTCAGCAGCTAAATCTAAATCAGCATCAGCAAAAACTAGAAACGGGGCATGACCACCTAACTCCAATGAAACTTTTTTCAGAGTTGGTGCAGCTTGTTCGTATAATTTCATCCCAACTTTCGTGGAGCCAGTAAAGGTGATTTTTTTGACTTGTTCATTTTCGGTCAATTCTTTCCCAATTTCAGAAGAATCTCCTAAGACGATATTGACGACCCCGTCAGGAAGGCACGCTTGTTGAAAAAGTTCACCTAAAGCCAATGCTGATAGGGGTGTTTCTTTAGATGGTTTCATAACAAGGGTACAGCCAACGGCCATAGCAGGCGCAATTTTTCTTGCAATCATGTTAGAAGGAAAGTTCCAAGGCGTGATCGCGCCAACAACCCCGATCGCTTCTTTGCGTACCAGCCAATGATTGTGTTCAGGGGCTGGAATCACTTCGCCATAGACCCGTTGCGCTTCAGCTGCATTCCAACGGAAATTGTCAACGTTGGATTGGATTTCTGCCTCCGCTTCTTTTAATGGTTTTCCTTGTTCCATACTCATGATTTTTGCTAAACGATCGCTTTCTTCTTCCATCAAATCAGCAATGACGTTCATCAAATCGGCACGTTCTCGAGGGGAGCGTTTTGACCATTCGGGAAAAGCAATCGCTGCGGCATCGATTGCTTGCTTGGTTTCCTCGATCCCTCCTTGACTGACTTTTACGAGTTCTTCATTAGTGGCAGGATTGGTAACCGAAACCGACTCTTTTGTTCCTTCAAGCCATTTTCCGTTAATCAATAACTTTGTTGGTACTTGTGGTAACTGTTGGTTCATCTTGGCACTTCCTTTCAATAATGGGTTCTTATTAAACCCTAGCACGGATCAGAAAGGATGACAATTCATATGCAAGTCTCTTGATTCTCCAAATTTTTGTAAAGAACCAAAGGGGAAATGTCCTGCTCCTATCATTTTATGGTAGAATAGAAAAATAAGAATGTTTGTTCGATTCTTGGGAAATATAGTAAAATATTCAAGGAGTGAGGGACGCGTGCAACAAGTAAAAGAGCTTTTAAAAACAGTAGGATTTGTCGTGATCTTCACTTTATTCCTCTTGTTATTAAGACAGTATGTCTTTACTCCTGTGATCGTAAAAGGAGATTCGATGGACCCCACATTACATGATGGTGAGCGGGTAATTGCTTTGAAAAATACCGAGATCGAACGTTTCGATATCATAACGTTTGAAGCACCGGATGAAGCAGGCAAAAACTATATCAAACGCGTGATCGGTTTGCCTGGCGACCAGGTTTCCTATCAAAACGATACCCTTTATATCAATGGACAAGCATATGATGAACCCTACTTGGATGAATTCAAAGCAGCTGTCACAGATGGCTTTCCATTGACCAGTGATTTTGATATGGGGTTATTTGGTGTTGAAGTCATTCCTGAAGGTCAAATTTTAGTGTTAGGGGATAACCGCCGAATTTCCAAAGATAGTCGTCAATTAGGTCTGATCGATGAAGCAACGATTTTGGGTGATGTAAAATTTGTATTCTGGCCAATTGCCGATTTTGGTATGCTAGGCAAAGAGTGAAATTCTGCGACCGTTTTTTTGTTTTTAAGGAGATTCTTTTAAAAACAAAGACGCATTTGAAAAAACGTGCCGCTGATTTTTAGTGTTTTTTTTAAAAGACGATGGAGAGAAGGAGTCCTTTCATGAGTTTACGATTTATCCTTGGCGATGGCCGTTGTCGTCATGATCAAGCAGTGATAGAAAATGCAAAAAGCTGGTTAGAAAAAGACCATCAAGAAGTATTTTTTTTGGTGCCTAACTACAACAAATTTGAACGAGAACGCGAGATCCTTCAATTACTGAGAGAGGATCGCGTAGAAGATTTTGCTTCTATTCGCGCGCAAGTGTACAGTTTTCACCGTTTGGCTTGGTTTTATCTGCAACAAACCGGCTTGCTTTCTCAAAATGCCATCACTGAAAATGGTGCCTCCATGATCATGCGTAAGCTGCTTTTGGAACTAGAAGAAGAACTCGTCTTATACCGTGGTGAGATCAATAAAGCGGGTTTTATCCAACAATTGTTGGCGTTCTATCAAGAAATGCATACAAGTCGATTGGGGATCGAAGATTTATTGGCAGGTGGTGCTGCACCAAGCGCAACCCAAGACGAGGAGAAAAAATACAGTGAATTAGCGAAAATATTTCAACGATTTGAACAAGAACTTCTGGAGCGTGCATTACAAGTCGAACAACCGATCACCTTGTTGACACGCTTTCTTGAAGGTTCCTTGCTGGATGATTCTCCAGTGGAGCAAGCAATGCCTAACGCAGTGTCAATGAACAAAGCGCCAGATCTTTCCCATGCCTTATTTATTATCAGTGGGTTTTCCGCTTTTTCAACACAGGAACAGCAGCTGATTCAAGTGTTGATGAAAAAAAGTCATGTCATTATTGATCTTTTTCTGGATCGTGGGTATCCACAAGAGCTGCCTTCACCGTTGAATTTGTTTTATGAAGCAGGGCGAACCTATTATCAATTGATTAGTTTTGCCCGAGAAAATCAAGTGCCGATTTATTTGGATCAGAAACTTTCGGTCAACCAAGAGGTGGACGAGGAAGCCAAGGGATCGATGCAACAGGCGTATAATGAAATTGAAACATTTTGGCGGCATACCCAGTCACAAGTCAGCTATCAGCAACAGTCCTCTGTGAAGGACTTTCTGGCAGTTTGGAAAGTTGGGAATCCAGAAGAAGAGATCCGTCAGATTGCAGCGTCGATCCGTGGGATGATGAGCGATAACAAACGGTATCCAGCATTACGTTACCGGGAGATCCAATTATTGATCGCCGAACCAGAAATCTATCATCAATATATCCCTAAAATTTTTACTGAGTTTGAGATTCCTTTTTATATCGATGAAGAGCAGATGATGGCGCAACACCCATTGGTTGAGTTTTTGAATGCTTTTTTTGCTTGTCAATCCTATGGCTTTCGCTTAAATGATATTTTGCGGCTGCTTAGAACGGAACTTTACTTACCGGCAGCCTATCGCACCGAAGCAGATTGGCTCGTCGGCCGTGACCAGTTTCGTAAGTTGGTGGATATTACCGAGAACAAAGCGTTGGCTCATGATTTCCAAGGAGCGAGTTGGACGAGAAACGAAGATTGGGAACTGATCGAGTATTTACAATCGGAAGAAGAGCAGACGGATAAAGTGGATTTGACAGCGTATACCAACCAGTTGCGCAGGGCCTTTAAGCAAGATGTTGCTGATACTCTTGACTGGCTGACGGCTGCTAGAACGAACCGCGATGCGGTCGAACTGCTGTATCGCTTTTTACTGAATGCCGGTGTTGAAGAACAACTGCGGCATTGGCGAGATCAAGCGATCCAGAAAGGGAAGTTGGATCAAGCCCGTAATCATGAACAAGCATGGCAAGCCTTGATGGATTTGCTGGATGAATATGCTGCGATCTATGGAGAAGAGTCCTTTGATTTTGCGCTCTTTGAGGATGTCTTATTGACTGGCTTAGAAAATGTCACATTCGGGAAGATCCCAACAGCGATCGACCAAGTCAACATCAATCGCCTTGATCTGGCACGTCCAAAGCAAGCAAAGATCACATTTGCACCGGGATTGAATGAAACGGCGTTGCCAAGAAAAATAGAGAACAAAACGTTGTTGACGAATGAAGAACGTCAGCATTTCAATCAGTTGTTCAATGGTGAAAAATACCTTAGAGATACAGTGGTGGAAGGCAGTGTCAAAGAGCCATTTGCTTTTTACTCTGTCTTGCTTTCAGCAACGGAACACTTATCACTGTCCTATGCCGTTAATTTTGATACCCAGCAAAACATCAAAATGTCGCCTTATTTAGATCGAGTGGTCAAACGTTTGGATGTCCCACTGCAAGAGCGAGGGATATTGACGCTAGTCAGCGATCCAAGAAACTATGTCGGCAGTTACCGTGGCCTGATCTATCAAATCAATAACCTCAGTCAGCAAGCGCAAAAAAACAAAGAGAATTTGCCTAGGGTTTGGGAGCAGCTGAAACAAGCACTGCTGCGTTCGGAATGGACAAATTTAGCTGCCCAAGTATTTGAAAGCCAAACTCATCAAAATATTCCGATTCCTTTGTCTCAAGCACAAGCTGCGGCACTATATGGACCGTCGATCTACAGTTCCATTTCTCAGATGGAGACGTTCTATCAGTGTGAATACAAGTATTTCGTCAGCTACGGATTACGGTTAAAAGAACGGGAAGTTTATGGCTTAAATCCAGCAATGACCGGTGAGTTTTTCCATGATGCTTTGGACCGCTTTGTCAAAGTCCTGATTGCTGAAAATATTTCCTTGACCCAGTTAACTGCTGACCAACGCGTGCAATTTGTGGAAGTCGTTTTGCAGGAAATTTTTGGCGAAAGCCGTTATCGCTTACTGACGAGCTCTGCTCGGATGAATTTTATTCGATATCAATTAGGCAAGACGATTCAGCGAGTAGCGTGGGCATTAGCGAAACAAGGACAAAAAATGCATTTTAGTCCTGAAAAGACGGAGGTGCTATTCGGACAGATCGCTGGCTCAAATGGGATCAATGGGATCGAATTACCATTAAGTTCTGGCGGGAAACTGCATGTGCGGGGGAAGATCGATCGTGTCGATACGGCGAAAACGGAAGAAGAACAATGGCTTTCTGTTGTTGACTATAAATCTAGCAGCCGAGATTTTGACCTTTCTGAAGCATACTACGGACTTGCGATGCAGTTGATCACCTATCTCGATGTCGCATTGACGGATGCTGTCCAACTGGTTGGTTCGCCAAATGTGCGACCAGCGGGGGCTTATTATCTGCATGTGCATAATCCGCTTTTGGACGGACAAGAAGCCAGTGAAGAAGAACGTTTAAAACGTTTCAAGTATGACGGGTTGTTTATTGACGAACCGGCTGTTTTCCCGTTGCTAGATGAGGATGTTGAAGCCAGCAAAAATTCACCGATATTTCCTGTTCGAAAAGACAAAAACGGCAATTATCAAAAAACAACGCAGGCGAAAAACAAGTTTTATACAGAAGAAGAGCTTGAACTGTTAAGAAAACACAATCGTAAAAACATGCAGCAAAGCGGTGAGAAGCTGTTGAGCGGTGAAATCGCCTTAAACCCGTCTTATAAAATAAAAGACAAAAAACGGGCGTGTGAATTTTGTCCGTTTCGCAGCATCTGTGACTTTGATGTATTGTTGAAAGAAAATGAGTACCACCGTTTAGAAAACTTATCTAAAGATGAGATTATCCATCGCTTAAGGGAGGAAGAAGATGAGTAAGATCCCTTTAAAACCGCAAAATGAAACCTTTACGGATACCCAATGGCAAGCCATTTTTGATAAAGGGGATAATATCCTCGTTTCCGCTTCAGCGGGTTCAGGCAAAACCACCGTTTTGGTTCGGCGAGTGATCGAAAAGCTAAAAGCAGGAACGACGATCGATTCTTTACTGATCGTAACCTTTACCGAAGCAGCTGCTCGAGAAATGAAAGAACGGATTCAAGTGGCATTGCAACAGGCCATCAATCAAGAAAGTGACGAGCAAAAGCGCCAGCACTTCGTTCGTCAGCTGCAACTGTTGCCGACAGCTAACATTTCTACCTTGCATGCGTTTTGTTTAACTGTGATTCGGCGTTTTTATTATTTGATCGATTTAGATCCCAATTTCCGCATGATGACCGATGAAACCGAAATTTTATTGATGAAAGAAGAAATCTGGACACAGCTGAGAGATCAACAATATGAAGCCAATGATGAAGCCTTCTTTCGTTTGACGGAAAATTTTTCAAGTGATCGTTCTGATGAAGGCGTCGGGGATCTGATCCTGTCTCTTTATGACTTTGCCCGAGCCAATCCAGATCCAGTCAACTGGCTAGCTCATCTAAGTGATCACTATATCGGCAAAGAAACCTTTGCTGAAAATATCCTGTATCAATCGCAAATCAAACCGACTTTGCAAGAAAATTTGAAGACAGCGGCGCATTTGCTGCAGGCGGCGCAAGACTATGCCCGTTCTGATGAAGCGATGGAAAAAGCGGCACAGTTGATCGATACCGAATTGGGCATGGTGGAAACCTTAAAGGCTCTGCTGGATGCAGACGATGTCGATGGCTTCTATGAGCAGATCCAAACATTGCGTTTTGGTCGTTACCCAGCTTTTCGCAAACCAGAACAAAAGGAATTGTCCCAAGAAATCAAGCCCTTACGCGATGATGCGAAAAAATTGGTCGAGCAATTGAAATCCACCTTCCCGTATCCACCAGCTGAAATGATGGAGCTGCTTCATCGATCAGCACCTGTCGTTGAAAAAATGGCAGCGATGACCGAAGCATTTATGAAAGCATTTCAAGAAAGAAAGCTTTCAAAAGGCCGTTTAGACTTTAATGATTTGGAACATTTCACCTTGCAGATTTTACAAGGAGATGGCAGTGGAAGTGAGGCGTCGACCTATTATCGTGATCGCTTTGAAGAAGTTTTAGTCGATGAATACCAAGACGTCAATCGGCTGCAAGAGGCAATTTTATATTGGGTGAGACAAGTCGATCATAACCCTGGCAACATGTTTATGGTGGGGGATGTGAAGCAGTCGATCTATTCGTTTCGACTAGCAGATCCGACGCTATTTATCGAAAAATACTTGGCATTTGAAACAGAGAATGGTGGGCGGAGAATCGTCTTAGCAGAAAATTTCCGTTCTCGTTCCGATGTATTGGATTTTACGAATCTAGTTTTTCAACAACTGATGGATGAACGGGTTGGACAAATCCCTTACGATGAGGCGGCAGCCTTGATTACCGGTTTTCCTGATTTTCCAGAAAGCGAGGCCTTTGCCACAGAGCTCTTGTTATATGAAAAAGAGCATGAATCCGAAGAACAATTGATTGATGACAAAACAGAAGGTGAAATGCAGATCACTGCCTTGAAGATTCAGGAGCTGATTGAATCAAAATTCATGATCTATGACAAAAAAGCCAAAACAAATCGACCAATCACTTACAACGATATCGTCTTGTTGACCCCCACACGTAAAAACAATCTTGTCATTTTGGATGTCTTTAAGCAGTTTGGGATTCCGATGGCGGTCAATGATGCTCAAAACTATTTTCAGGCAACGGAGATCCAAACCGTCGTTTCTTTGCTGCAGATCATTGATAACCCGTACCAAGATATCCCGCTTGTGGCGGTCTTGCGTTCGCCAATCGTCGGCCTAACAGAAGATCAATTGGCTGAGATCCGTTTGGCGAATCGTTCCAGCGACTACTACGATGCAGTATTGGATTACCATGGGCAACAAGAAGCGTCACCCTTGTGGCAAACGGTGGATGGGTTTTTAACAAAACTGGAACAATGGCGAGAGGAAGCACGACGATTACCAATCCCGACCTTACTTTGGCAAATCTATGAAGATACTGCCTATTTGGATTATGTCGTGGGACTGCCTGCAGGTCAGCAGCGCTATGCCAATTTAGCGGCATTGGTCCACAGAGCGGAGAAATACGAAAAGAGCAGTTTCCGTGGGTTGTACCAATTCATTCGCTTCATCGAAAAGATGCAAGAAAAAAACAAGGACTTGGCAGAGCCATTAGCTACACCAGTAGAAGATGCGGTTCGTGTGATGACCGTCCATGCAAGTAAAGGTTTGGAATTTCCTGTAGTCTTCTTATTGGATACAACAAAATTCTTTAATTACCAAGATTTTCAAAAACGCTATATCTTTGAAGAACAGCTGGGGGCTGGGATCCAATATGTGGAACCCGCAGAAAACCTTAAATTTGAAACACTGCCGTTTCAAGCCATCAAGCAAGTTCGTTTGAAAAAAGCCTTGTCAGAAGAGATGCGAAAATTATACGTAGCATTGACACGAGCAGAGCAGAAGCTTTTCTTAGTAGGCTCCTATAAAAATCAAGCGGATGCCTTTAAGACGTGGCAATCTGGCTTGACACAATCCGAGATGGTTCTTGATCCAGCGTTGCGCCTTGTTGCTCGGGGGAGCTTGATGGATTGGGTCGGACGGACCCTGATGCGCCATCCAGATATGGAAGCAGTATTCTCCGAAGCGTCAGAGCGCAAGCGGACGATCGATCATCCTGCTCATTTTCGTCTGTCATGGTGGAATCAAGAAACGATCACGCAAGAAGTCCAAGAGACCCTTGCACCAGTCGAGGAGCCTAAACGATTGATTGCGCCAGATAGCAATATCGATGATCTTTTGAAACGCCTAGCCTATCGCTATCCTTATCAAAAAGCGACCCAAACGACTAGTTATCAATCTGTTTCAGAATTGAAAAGACTCTATAACGATCCTGATGATCAACAGACCACTTTGTTGGAATGGCGGTCGGTTTCCGAGAAGACGAATCCTCAGCAATATCGCTACGTACAAGATGAATTGGCGAAACCCAAATTTCTGCAAGAAACGAAGCCTCTCGCCAGCAGTATCGGAACCGCAACACATACGGTTTTGCAAATGATCCCCTTAGGAATGAAGCCAACACAAGATACTTTGGCGCTCCTGATTGCTGAACTCGTGAAAAAGCAATTTTTTTCTGAAGAAATCGCCAAAAAAATTGACCGATCGAGTATTTTGTGGTTTTATCAAACTGAACTAGGTGAACTGCTGAACCAATTCTCTAATGTGGTGAAGCGGGAGCAGCCGTTTTCGATGCTAAAAGAGGCCGATACGATCTTTGAAGGGTTTGACGAACCAGATGCGCCGCTTTTGATCCATGGTATTATTGACGGCTATATTGAATTGGCGGATGAAATCATTTTGTATGACTTTAAAACAGATGATGTGTTCGGCAGTCAGGCTCAGATTGAACAGAAAATGCGCGAACGATATTATGGTCAATTAAAACTCTATTGCCAAGCATTGGAGAAAGCATTGAACAAACCAGTGAAACAGACCTATTTAGTGCTGTTAAAACCTAAGATGATCGTGGCATTCTAGCTGATCGATCCTAGTTTCTTACATTTCGTAAGTCATATGCTATAAT
This sequence comes from Enterococcus sp. AZ063, assembly GCF_051715045.1. Lineage (NCBI taxonomy): Bacteria > Bacillati > Bacillota > Bacilli > Lactobacillales > Enterococcaceae > Enterococcus > Enterococcus sp. AZ063. The sequence goes on along the minus strand of NZ_JBIOTA010000001.1, from coordinate 1,932,800 downwards.
AGGTAAAAGAGGTGATGGAGAATGATAAAAGTAGAATCGGATTATGCCCTTTGTCCTAAATTTGAAAAAGCTTTTTCTATTTTAGGCAAAAAGTGGAACGGCTTGATCATTGATGTCCTTCTTGAAGACGGCAAACAAAGATTTGTTGAGTTAGCAAACAAGATTCCTCAAGTGAGTGATCGGGTGTTAGTCGAACGCTTGAAAGAATTAGAGCGGGAAGAAATTGTCTGCAAAGAAAACAATCTTTACTGCTTGACGCCAAGAGGTATTGCTCTTGAAAAGAGTATGATGAGTGTGAAGCGTTGGGCAGAAACCTGGGTACGTGAGGAAGAATGCAGTTGATTTCTCAACGGAAATTAGGTAAACTAGGCTTAAATGAATAGTAAAAAAAGCGTTGATAGAAACTAGTAATTTGGCTGGATCAGAAAAAGGGAGACTTGTCACAGACTGAAAGCAAGTCCTGTATTCGAAAAATGAATTTCACTTCTGGAGCTTGCTGAGAACAATCAGTCGGCAGTGTTGCTGTCGTTAGCCGAAGTGAGTGCGCGGAACTTTCCGCGAATGAGGATGGTAACACGAGACGTCGTTCCTTTTTTTAGGGATGACGTCTTTTTTTGTCTTTTTATCAAAAGATCGTCACTTTTTCCAGTCAAATCGTTTTTTACACTATTCACTGTATAGAAGGAGGAAACACATGTCTTTACAAGAAAAATTAGAAGCATTGAAGGAAACGACATTGCTTAAAATCAAAGAAAGTCCAACCATGAATGACTTGAATCAGATTCGAGTGGAAGTGCTTGGGAAAAAAGGTCCCATTACTGAAGTTCTACGGGGGATGAAAGATCTTTCTGCGGAAGAACGGCCGAAGGTGGGGAGCTATGCCAACGAGATTCGTGATATCTTGACAGAAGCGATCGAAGAAGCAAAATCGTCTATCGAAGCAGCAAACTTGGAAAAGGCCCTTGCTGAAGAATCCATCGACGTGACTTTGCCTGGTAAAAAGATGGACCGAGGAACACGCCATGTGCTAACGCAAATCATGGAAGAAATCGAAGATATCTTTGTTGGTATGGGCTACCAAGTAGTTGAAGGCTACGAAGTGGAAAAAGATCATTACAACTTCGAACGGATGAATCTGCCAAAAGATCATCCAGCCAGAGACATGCAGGATACTTTTTATATTTCAGAGGAAGTGCTGATTCGGACCCATACGTCACCAGTGCAAGCGAGAACAATGGAGACTCATGATTTTTCTAAAGGGCCGCTGCGGATGATCTCACCAGGGAAAGTTTTCCGTCGTGACACAGATGATGCGACCCATAGCCACCAATTCCATCAAATTGAAGGCTTGGTGATCGATAAAAATATTACGATGGGTGACTTAAAAGGAACCTTAGAAGTCATGATGCAAAAAATGTTTGGTGAAGATCGCCAAATTCGCTTGCGACCAAGCTATTTCCCTTTCACAGAACCATCGGTCGAAGTCGATGTCAGCTGCTTCAAGTGCGGTGGTGCCGGTTGTAATGTTTGTAAACAAACTGGCTGGATCGAGATCCTCGGTGCTGGAATGGTGCATCCTAACGTCTTAGAAATGTCAGGGATCGATCCAACCCAATATTCAGGATTTGCTTTTGGTTTAGGTCCTGATCGAGTGGCAATGCTGCGCTACGGCGTGAACGACATTCGCCAATTCTATCAAAATGATGTGCGTTTCATTCGCCAGTTCAAGGGGGAACAATAAATGTTAGTATCATACAAATGGTTAAATGAATACCTTGATCTGTCTGAGATCACACCAAAAGAGCTGGCGGATAAAATGTCAGTGACGGGGATCGAAGTCGAAGGTATTGACGTGCCTGAAGAGGGTTTAAAAAAAATCGTTGTCGGAGAAGTGACCGACTGCCGACCACATCCAGATTCTGATCATCTATCGATTTGCCAAGTAAATATTGGTGAGGATGAAGACTCACAGATCGTTTGCGGTGCACCAAATGTCAAAAGCGGCATTAAAGTCATTGTGGCATTACCAGGCTCTCGAATCGCGGGCAATGTAAAAATCAAAAAGGGCAAGATGCGGGGAGAAGTTTCGAACGGCATGATTTGTTCATTGCAAGAATTGGGATACGCCGACAGCGTGATTCCCAAAGAATACGCGGAAGGAATCTATTACTTACCAGCAGAAGCAGAAGTAGGAACACCAGTTTTTCCTTATCTTGATATGGATGATCACATTATCGAATTATCGATCACTCCGAATCGTGCGGATGCGTTGAGCATGCGGGGGGTTGCTTATGAAGTCGGTGCGATCTATCGCCAAACACCGAAGTTTCCTGAAATTGCACTTACTGAAAGTGAAGTAGCTGCTGCCGATAAAATTCAGGTGAAGGTCACTGAAGCAACAGATGCACCCGCCTACCAAATTCGAATTATTGATGGTATAACGATCGCCCCAAGTCCACAATGGCTGCAAAATCGCTTGATGAATGAAGGCATTCGTCCAATCAATAATGTCGTAGACGTGACGAATTATATCTTACTATTATTTGGCCAACCATTGCATGCTTTTGATTATCAAAAGCTAGACAGCAAGGAAATACTGGTACGTCGCGGCAAAGAAAATGAAAGCCTGGTTACCTTAGATGGAGAAACACGTCAGCTTTCCCCAGAAGACATCGTGATCACCAACGGAACGACACCCGTTGCGCTCGCAGGCGTCATGGGAGGACTTGATTCTGAAATCACGGAAACAACGACCACAGTCGCTTTAGAAGCGGCCTTGTTCGATCCATTAGCGATTCGTTTAACCTCAAAGAAATTCAATTTAAGAAGTGAGTCCTCTGCTCGTTTTGAAAAAGGGATCAACCAAGCAACGGTTGCAAAAGCTTGTGATGCAGCAGCAGCACTGATTGCAGAACTTGCTGGCGGAACGGTCTTAAAAGGAGCAGTAATAGGTTCCCAAGTAGCAGTAGAACCTGTGGAGGTTACAATCACTCTAGCTCGAATCAATAGCTATTTAGGCACAGAAATCACGGATGAAGAAGTGCAAGAAATCTTTGATGCATTAGGCTTTGGTCATCGTCAAGAAGCAGACAGCTATATTGTTTCTGTACCGCCTCGTCGTTGGGATATTACGATCGAAGCAGATATCATTGAAGAAGTGGCGCGTATTTACGGTTATGATCGTTTGCCATCGACTTTACCGCAAGGAGAAACGGTTGCCGGTCATCTAACCAAAGCGCAACGTCTGACTAGAGAAGTTCGGACGCTATTAGAAGGCAACGGGGTCAGTGAAGCCATCAGCTATGCTTTGACCACTGAAGAGAAGGCACAACAATTTACGGATAAATCGAGCCAAGTGACTCGATTGGATTGGCCAATGACCGAAGAGCGTGCCGTCTTGCGCTTGAATCTGATTTCAGGTTTGTTAGACGACGTTGCGTACAATTTGGCACGTAAAAATAATCGTGTTGCTTTGTATGAAATTGGTCGCGTCTTCTATCAAACAGGCGACAGTAAGCACGAGCTGCCAACAGAAGTCAATCACTTAGGGCTAGCTTTGACAGGAAATATCCATGAGAAAGACTGGCAAACCCAAGCTCAAAAAGTTGATTTCTTCCATTTGAAAGGCATTTTAGAAAATCTATTTGATTCGTTGGCATTAACCGACCGTATATGTTATCAAAAAACGGCAGCTATCAAAGAGATGCATCCTGGCCGTACGGCAATGATCTTGCTAGATGACCAAGAAATCGGCTTCTTGGGACAAGTCCACCCGTCGATCGCCAAAGATTATGAAGTGAGTGAAACCTATGTTGCTGAATTGAACTTAGATCAACTGTTAGCAGCGAAAACAGAACAATTGGTCTATCAGCCAGTTTCTAAGTTCCCATCAGTAACGCGGGATATGGCACTCTTGCTTGATGAAACGATCGATAACCAGTCCGTGATGGAGATCATTCGCGAAAGTGCAGGTCGCTTCTTAAGTGATATTCGTTTATTCGATGTGTATCAAGGGAAAAACATCGAAGCAGGCAAAAAATCATTAGGGTACAGCCTGACCTTTAGCAATCCGGAAGCTACCCTGACGGATGAAGAGATCAATCAAGCAATAGCGAAAATTACTCGTAACTTAGAAGAAAAAGTTCAAGCAGAAATCCGCTAATCAAATAAGAGAAAAACGTTCTCCACCATACAAAGAAGTTGGGTGGGGAACGTTTTCTACTATTATAATGGATGCTCAGATGACACAAGAATGTTAGGAGTTGAGTGAGAGCCGTAAAAGATTTCACTATAAAAGGCAATCCAGTTTTTAGGTACAACTTTTTTAAACCCTGGCAAGGTTTGGAAAAAGGATTTTATAATCCGCATTTTATGAAGTTATTTTTTAGGGCAGCTCTCTTGGTTTTTGTACAAGAAACAGTATCAAATCAAATTACACAAAGTGTCAGTCTGGGGAGGAAGGGTTCTCGTGAAATCTAACACAGAGTAGACACATAGGTTTTGTATGAAAGAATTCATTCCGATTTGTAAACAAAAAAACAAGCCGTAAAGGCTTGTTTTTTAGGCGAAGTAATTGATGCCCATTGCATTTTTGACTTCAGCTAACGTTTGGGCGGCAACTTGTTCTGCTTTTTCACTACCAATTTTTAATAAGTTCATCACTTCACCGGGATCTTTTGCAAAAGCTTCACGGCGTTCACGAATCGGTGCAAATTCGGCTTCTAGAACATCGATCAAATAGCGTTTGATTTTGACATCGCCTAATCCACCACGGGTGTAATGTTCTTTTAATTCAGCAATTTTTTCTTTTTCAGTGCCAAATACATCAAGATACGTAAAGACCATATTGCCTTCGACTTGTCCAGGGTCGTTGACATGAATGTGATTTGGGTCCGTGTACATGCTCATCACTTTCTTTTGTAATACATCGGCTGGATCAGCTAAGTAAATACCATTGTTCAGTGATTTGCTCATTTTCCCGTTCCCATCGATCCCCGCTAAACGTCCCATGCCTTTTGGCGGTAAAACCGCTTTTGGTTCGACTAATACTTCACTATACGTAGAATTAAAACTATGCACGATTTCTTGCGTTTGTTCCAGCATTGGTTTTTGATCTTCTCCAACGGGGACTAAATTTGCTTTAAAAGCGGTGATATCCGCTGCTTGAGAGACTGGATAGATGAAGAAACCAGAAGGGACGCCTTCGCCAAATTTCTTTTGTTCAATTTCGGCTTTAACGGTTGGATTGCGTCGCACGCGTGCTACACTGACTAAATTTAGGTAGTACATCGTCAATTCAGAGAGCTGAGGGATTTGCGATTGAATAAACATCGTTGTTTTTGTTGGATCCAATCCAACGGCTAAATAATCCAAAGCGACTTCTAAAATATTCGCTGAGACCTTCTCAGGTGTTTTTGCATTATCTGTTAGTGCCTGCATATCAGCGACCATGATATAAAGCTGATTTTCAGGGTCAGCTTGCATTTCGACCCGTTTTTTTAAAGACCCCACATAATGGCCAAGATGCAATTTGCCAGTTGGGCGGTCGCCAGTTAAAATCGTATTCACTTTTTTTCCACCTTTTCCTTTGTTATATGGTTTATCTTACCTTTTTTTAGCAAAAGAAACAACCGGTTCTCCTTGTGATCTGATGGGGTGAGAAAAATTTTCATGGACAAAAACCTCACATCAAAGTAAAATAGCACTTGTCTTTTCAGAAATAAGGGGGGAACATTGGAAAAGCACCTTTACAAATGAAAAAAGATTGAGCTATAATATGAATCAAATCTTTCCAATTACTCATTTAATTTTAAAAAAAGCTAGGAGTGTGAATCAATGGCAATGATCGAATTTAAGAACGTAGAGAAATATTACGGAAAGTTCCATGCATTAAAAAACATCAACCTTGAATTTGAAAAAGGTGAGGTCGTTGTTGTTATCGGACCTTCAGGATCTGGTAAAAGTACAATGCTCCGTACGATTAATGGTCTAGAAACCATTTCAGGTGGTCAATTATTGGTCAATGGCAAGAACTTGTTTGACAAAGATGTCAAAATGACAGAAATTAGAAAAAACATCGGCATGGTGTTTCAACATTTCAATTTGTATCCAAATAAAACCGTGTTAGAAAACATTACGTTGGCACCGATCAAAGTATTAAAACAAAATGAGCAAGAAGCCATCAATTTGGCGGAAAAGCTTCTTGATCGGGTAGGGATGTTAGATAAAAAAGATTCCTATCCTTCCATGTTATCTGGCGGACAACAGCAGCGGGTCGCAATTGCCAGAGGGCTTGCGATGAAACCAGAGATGCTGCTTTTTGATGAGCCAACGTCTGCATTGGATCCAGAAATGATTGGTGATGTCTTGGATGTCATGAAAAAAATTGCCAGTGAAGGCATGTCCATGATCGTTGTTACCCATGAAATGAGCTTTGCCCGTGAAGTAGCAGATCGAATCGTCTTTATGGCGGAAGGACAGGTCTTAGAAGACCGACGCGATGTCGATGGATTCTTTGATGCACCAAGAGACGAACGTGCAAAACAATTCTTGAGCAAAGTCACAAATCATTAAGCCATAGGAGGAGCCCTTATGAGAAAGAAAATATTTTCCTTTCTAGTCTTAGCCTTTGCCCTTGTGACTTTCTCAGGTTGTAAAGGACAAAGTGCCGCAGAGATCGATATTTTAGAAAACAGCAAAGAGACGAATCAGATCGTTTGGGGCGTAAAAAACGATACCCGTCTTTTTGGATTAATGGATATCGCGACCAGAGAAGTACGAGGATTCGATATTGATATCGCTCGTGCAATCACTGAGAAAATTTTAGGTCGTGATGGCAATGCCATCTTTGTTGAAGTTACCTCAAAAACCCGGATTCCTCTTTTGAAAAACGGCAACATCGATGCAATCATCGCCACGATGACTATCACGGAAGAACGTAAAAAACAGGTCGATTTTTCCGATGTCTACTTTGATGCAGGACAATCTTTATTAGTCGCAAAAGATAGTCCAATCCAAGGGATCGAAGATTTGACCGCAGACACCACTGTATTGGTCGTGAAGGGCTCTACTTCAGCTGTCAACATCCGTGAAGCAGCACCAGAAGCGCAAATTTTGGAACTTGAGAATTATGCGGAAGCCTTTACCGCTTTACAATCTGGTCAAGGGGATGCTATGACCACGGATAATGCGATCTTATTAGGGATGGCGAGTGAAAATCCCAATTACCATTTAGTTGGCGAAACTTTTACAGAAGAACCTTATGGTATTGCCATCAATAAAGGACAAAAGCCGTTTCTTGATGCAGTGAATAAAGCCTTGCGGGAAATGCGTGAAGATGGAACCTATGATGAGATTTACAACAAGTGGTTCCCTGAAGACGAATCAGGAAAAGTAGAGTAGGAGGAAACTGAATGGTTGAATTATTTCAAACGTATACCGGTCAGTTTATTGAAGGCTTTAAATACACAGTCATGGCGAGTTTGATCGCACTGTTTTTTAGTCTTTTGATCGGAACCTTAATGGCAATTTTTCAGTTGTCAGACAATCGCCTCATCAAAGGGATTGCCAAAGCGTATGTTGAGTTTTTTAGAAATATTCCCTTATTGATCATCGTGATGTTCTTTTATGTCGTTGTGCCAATGTATTGGGTTTCTTTTGACGGCTTTCAAGCAGGAACGATCGGCTTAACGATCTATACATCGGCATTTATCGCTGAGACGATCCGTTCAGGGATTCAAACGGTCCCTAAAGGCCAGATGGAAGCTTCCTTGTCTTCTGGTTTTACTTACAGCCAAGCGATGCGCTACATTATTCTGCCACAAGCATTTAAGATCGTCGTACCGCCGTTAGGCAATCAATTTATCAATCTTGTCAAAAATTCATCAATTTTGGCGATGGTCGCAGGATTAGATATTATGTATCAAGGCGATTTGATCGCAAGTGAGACCTTCAATACATTTGATACGTATATCATTGTTGGTCTTTTCTATTTGATCATTACCCTACCATTGTCTTATTTGATGGTTTACTTGGAACGGCGTTGGGCTGTCCGCTCATAGAAAGGAGCTAACGAACTATGGACTTTTTTGAAGCTTTTTCAGCGATTAACATTCGCTTTTTGATCGATGGCTTGCGGGTAACAGTTGAAGTGTCGATCCTATCGATTTTATTTAGCTTTATTATCGGAGGGATCGCCGGTATTTTGCGCTTCAGCTCGATCCCAGTCTTTTCTAAAGTATTAGGTGTCGTGATCGATGTTATTCGTAACTTGCCTTTGCTCTTGATCATCTTTTTCACTTACTTTGCATTGCCGCAGATCGGTATCCGCTTTAATATTTTTTGGTCAGCGGTTGTGGCGTTGACGATTTTTGAATCAGCGATGCTTTCTGAAATCTTTCGTGCTGGTTTGAATTCTGTGCCAAAAGGGCAGATGGAAGCTGGTTTGTCTACAGGGCTAAGCTATGTCGAAGTATTGCGGAGCATCGTCGTGCCGCAGGCATTTAAAGCGATGCTGCCAGCGATCGTCAGTCAGTTGATCTCTTTGATCAAAGATACGTCATTAGCTGTGATTATTTCTTTACCAGAGCTGACTCATCATGCTCGAATCATTTATGGTCAAAACACAAACTATGTTTTGCCTATGTTTTTGGCAATGACTGTTTTATACTTTTTGGTTTGTTATGCCTTGTCATTGCTTTCTGGCTTTTTGGAAAAACGTCAGTACGATTACTAAAAAGAATAATCGTCAAAAACATCCCCACGATCGGTCTTTCACCCATGCAAGTGCAACTTGTGGGGTGTAAGCCAATTGTGGGGGCTTTTTTCATTTTTGACCGTTTCGTGGTTTTTTTGGAAAGCTTTTTTAGCAAGCGAAAGGAATACTTGAAAAATAGACAAAAAAAGTCCAAAATGAATAAGAGAGAAAAATGCACCAAACTCTTTCTTTCATGTAAAGGATGGAAACTATGACAAACAACAGACCAATTGGTTTTATCGATTCTGGTGTTGGTGGGTTGACGGTCGTCAAAGAAGCAATCAAGCAATTACCCAACGAATCGATTCTTTATCTGGGAGATACAGCCAGATGCCCGTATGGTCCGAGACCTGCTGAGCAAGTCATCGAGTATACGTGGCAAATGACCCGTTTTTTATTAGAAAAAAACATTAAAATGTTGGTGATCGCTTGTAATACAGCGACAGCGGTCGCCCTTGAAGAAATCAAAGAACAACTAGCGATCCCAGTGATCGGCGTGATCCTGCCTGGCAGTCGAGCAGCAGTCAAAGCAAGCAAAAACCAACGAATCGGTGTCATCGGGACAAACGGAACGATCAAAAGTGACTCTTACAAGCGCGCGCTTCATGGCAAAGCGCCCCATGCGTCCGTCGTCAGTTTGGCTTGCCCGAAGTTTGTGCCGATCGTAGAAAGCAAACAATACCATAGCTCGGTCGCCAAGAAAATCGTGGCAGAAACGTTGCGACCATTGAAAAACAAACGGTTAGATACAGTGATTTTGGGTTGTACCCATTACCCTTTATTGCGTCCTTTGATTCAAAATGAATTGGGCGCTCATATCCAGCTGATTGATTCAGGGGCAGAAACGGTGGGGGAAGTCAGTACCTTGTTGGACTATTTTTCCATTGCAGCAACGAGTCAGGACGATCCGCATCCGCAACATGCATTTTTTACTACTGGTTCACCGAAAATGTTTGATGAGATTGCCAATGATTGGCTTGATTTAGACACGATCTCATCGATTCACACTGATTTAGGAGGCTTTTAAATGCGACATGATGGCAGAAAAGAAACAATGTTAAGACCAGTTAAAATTCAAACCAACGTCTACAAACACCCCGAAGGATCGGTTGTGATCTCTTTTGGTGACACAACCGTGATCTGTTCGGCAACGATTGAAGATCGGGTCCCTCCGTTTTTACGAGATACGGGAAAAGGCTGGGTCACAGCCGAATACAGTATGCTCCCACGAGCGACCAACACTCGTAATCGTCGAGAAAGTGCCAAAGGCAAGCTTTCTGGTCGGACGATGGAGATCCAACGGCTGATCGCTCGTTCCTTGCGCGCAGTAGTCGATTTAGAAAAATTAGGGGAGCGCAGTATCGTGGTCGATTGTGATGTCGTTCAAGCAGATGGCGGTACCCGAACAGCTAGTATTACCGGCGCATTTGTCGCGTTGCGTTTAGCTATCGATACCTTGTTGCGTGACAAAGCATTGACGGAAGATCCAATCAAGGAGCATTTGGCAGCAATTAGTGTCGGGATCTTACCAGATGGCACCTGTGTGACCGATCTCGATTATCAAGAAGATTCTTCAGCTGCTGTTGACATGAATTTGGTGATGACGGAATCTGGTCGATTTGTCGAATTGCAAGGAACTGGGGAAGAAGCGACCTTTGATGGTCAGCAGTTGAATGAGATGCTGATTTACGGAAAAACGGCTATCGAAGAATTGATTGCCTATCAAAAAGAGGCACTGTTTTTACCAGATGAACCCCCTTATGAGATTCCCGAAAAAACGATCGTCATTGCTACAGGCAATCCAGGAAAAGCCAAGGAATTTAAAGCCGTATTTGGCGCAGCAGGTTACGATGTCCGTACCTTAAAAGACTATCCTTCCTTGCCAGATGTTGAAGAAACCGGCACCACCTTTGAAGAAAATGCCCGCCTTAAAGCCGAAACCATCGCCAGAATTTTGGGAAGACCGGTGTTAGCTGATGACTCAGGACTGAAAGTCGATGCACTAGGGGGGCGGCCAGGGGTGTACTCTGCTCGATTTGCTGGTGAGCAAAAAAGTGACGCTGCCAATAATGCAAAATTGCTCTATGAATTGACGGATGTCGAAGATGACAAACGCAGTGCCCAATTTCACTGTACGTTAGTTTTTGCAGCGCCAGGAAAAGAGAGTTTGGTGGTTGAAGCTCAATGGCCGGGGAGAATCGGTCGCATCCCTCGCGGAGAAAATGGGTTCGGCTACGATCCATTGTTTATTCCTGATGGTTCAGAGCAAAGCGCAGCCCAAATGAGTCAAGAAGAAAAGAACCGAGTGAGCCACCGTGGTCTAGCAATCAAAAAACTGCAGGAACAGTGGCAGGAGTGGTTAGAAGGAGAAAATGTATGAAATACTTAGTTGTCAGTGACAATCATTCAGATCGTGAGATTCTTGTTGATCTTAAAAATGAATTCGAAAATCAAGTCGATTTGTTCCTTCACTGTGGGGATTCAGAACTTCCTGAAACGGATCCTTTATGGGAAACATTCCAAGTCGTTTGTGGGAATTGCGATTACGGTGGTGGTTTTCCGAATGAGCGTATCGTTAAAACGCCGCTGGATATCATCTATATGACCCATGGCCATTTGGCGGATGTTCGTTTTGGCGTAACCAAATTAGGCTTAAAAGCGCAACAAGCAGATGCCTCGATCGCTTTGTTTGGTCATACGCATCAAATTGCTTGTGAGAAAGTCGGGAATCGACTTTTCTTGAATCCCGGCAGTATTTCCCAACCGCGAGGGCAAATTCAAATCAAAAGTTTTGCGATTATTGAAAGTACGCCAGAACAATGGGCAATCCAATACTATGATCGTTCCTTTCATAAAGTCCCAGAGCTAGCTTTCGTTTTTACACGTTAAGTAAGCGGAATCAAAAAGTAAAAATTTCATTATAATTTTGCAGGTTTCTACTTTCTATTCTCATTTTCAAGTAAAATAGAAGAGTAGCTGTGAAATGGAGGCAATTAGATTGATAGGACAGACCGTAGAAAAAATATTACTCGAGAATCAAGAAAATTTCTTGGTGCCGGCAGAGAATGTGGCATCGGTATTTTATAACCACCCTTTGAGTCACGCATTGCTTGTTTTATCAAAAGTGGGCTATTCAAAGATCCCAGTACTAGATAGTGAGGACCATTTAGTCGGCTTAATCAGCCTCTCAAACATCGTAGAACGAATGATGGATCTCACTGGCTTCAGTATGGAAAATATTGAAGGGCTGACTGTGGCAGATGTCATGGAAGTCAATGTGAATTGCATCAAAGAAAACGATGAGTTGGAAAGTATGCTGCATCTGTTAGTGGATCAAGCATTCTTGCCGATCGTTGATGATGACAATGTCTTTGTTGGGATTATCACCCGCAAAGAGATTTTAAAATCCGTCAATCATTTGGCGCATGAAATCGAAAGACGCTATTTGCTGATTTCGAAAGAAGATGCCCCAAAGATGACAGATGAACTACATGTGGTATAGAAAAAAGGGGGCGTGACATAAGTTAACTAGTTACGCTCTCCAAAATATAAGGAGTACTCGAAAATCATGTGATTTTTCGAGTGCTCCTTGTTTTTTTTATTCATTTTGGGTAGTTCAAGTACCTATTTTTGTCAATTTCATCATATTGATTGCCGTAATGAGTAAACCCGTCTGTTTTCTGACTTTTTCTAAGCCCCGAACCGTGTATCGAGTGAAACCCAAACAAGCCTTCATAAATCCGAAGACTGTTTCCACGTCGATCTTTCTCCGACCATATATTTTTTGAATTTCAGGCGTTGATAAGCGCTCTTTTTGTTTTTCTTTATGGTATTCCCAAGACGGATTTACAGTGATCTTTCTGCGATTCCCCTTTGGGGTTAAGGCTTCAGGAATGAGCGCTTGGTTCGCATCCGTTTTTTCTGCTTGGTATTCTTTAAAATCTCGGACAAAGCCATCCGCATCTGTTCGTTGACGGTAAGCATGAAAATTGAATCGTACCCCTTTGGGGTCGATGTAAAAGTCCTCCTTAGGCTCATAATCCCAATTCATTACTTTCCGATCATCTGTCTGCCATTTCTTGCTTTGTTCTTTAAACATCGTTCCATAAGGAATCAGTGCAGTATGCTGGGGAAGTTCGTCTTCTATATAGCGGTAATTGCTTTCTGAACCATAGCCTGCATCGGCGACCAAATAATGAGGGGACTTTTGTGCGATCTTCATCTTTTCCAGTAATGGTTTCAGCGTCTTAGTGTCTGTTGGGTTTTGAAAGACATCGTAGCCGAGTACAAATTGATTACAAGTAGCGATCTGCAGGTTATACGCAGGCTTAAGTTGGCCATTTTTCATAGGGTCTTCTTTTACGCGCATGAATGTCGCATCATGATCAGTTTTTGAATAACTGTTTCTTGTCCCATAAGTAGAAAACTGCGTTTGATGTTCCAGAAGTTTTTCTCGTTTTGTATTTAATTTGCGTACTTGGCTTTTCAACGTTCGCCGTTGTTGTTTCGCTGGATTTGGCGAAAGACGTTTCGTTGCCTCAACTTCTTTTTCTAGTTCTTCCAGACGTAGTTCCATCCGTGTTAACAGTTCATCTATCATGTCTACTGTCAAGGTCGTCCCTTCGGGAATCTGTTTCAGGGCATACGCTTCTCTTAGTTCCGTCATCATAGTAAGCAGTTTTTCGCGATTCATTTGATCGAATCGGATCGTGTTTTTCTTCCAGACAAAGCTGTACTTATTCGCATCTGCCAAAATTTTTGTACCGTCAATAAACAACGCATCATCAATCAGATTCCGTGCACGCAGATACTCTGTCAACTGATCTAAGCCTTTATTGGTCAACTCCTGCACATCGTTAGATACACAAAAACGGGCGATCGTTCGATAAGTCGGAACCCGTTCTTGCGTCAACCAGCGAGCATATAGGTTTTCTTCAGCTAAGCGTTCAATCTTGCGACTTGTAAAGGTTTCTCGCGTATACGCAAAAAGAACCAACTTCAACATGGCACCTAAATCATATTCTCTTGGTCGACCAAAAAGATAGGGGTCATTAATCTGAAGCGCTTCGACCAGTTCATGGATAAAAACGGCGACATGATTTTCTTTTGGAGAAAATGAAGTAGATAGATCCAAAGTGAGTTGATTCATGTTATAATTAGTATACATTTTGTTTAGTCCTTTCAGGATTAAATGATGGGGCATTGGCGGCAACCGGTGCTCCTTTTTATTTTACCCAAAAAACCGCAAGAAATGAACGATTTCTCGTCATTTCTTGCGGTTTTCTTCTATGGACTTATGTCACAGTCCCTTTTTTTAAATACCGACGATCGGCGCATTGGGGATCGTATAGCCTTTGGCAGTTAATGCATCGATCGATGCGGCCAAAAATTCCTCTTTGATTTTCCATTGCGTACCGTTGGTCACATACATGGTCGTGCGAATTGCAAAGTTGTTGTTTCCTAGATCCACCAGACCGAAGACCGTAGGGGCCGTTTGAATCTCTTCTTCGTGCTGCTGAGCAATCTGTTCATTGACTTCTTCAATGATGGCACGTATTTCATCTAAGCCTTCAGATGGTAAGATACGTACGTCTACCACGACTTGCATATTGGCTCTGGATGTATTACTGATGGTTGTGATGTTACGATTTGGGATATAATGAACGGTTCCATCAACGGATTTTAATTGAACAGTCCGAATACCGACGGCCGTCACTGTACCTTCAAGCGTCAGATTGGTCAAGCGGACGTAATCACCAACGTTGATTTGTTGTTCGGTAATAATAAAGAAGCCAGTAATCAAGTCATTCATAAAGCCTTGGGCACCGAGACCGAGGGCGACACCGACGACTCCGGCACCGGCTAGTAGCGAGCCTACAGGTACACCGATGGTAGAAAGGAGTGCATAGACAAAAAAGAAGCCTAATGTGTAATGAACCGTATTGCGGATCAGAGTATGGATCGTGTTGATTCGACTCACATTGAAGGTGGCTTTTTTTTCATAGGACCGATAGATCCGGTCAATGATCATGTTGCTTATTTTTAATAAAATTCCGAATAAGATACACAAAAAAAGCAGCATCAGTGCTTTTTGGATCAGTAGGCCAATGATCGATTCCCAGTCGATCGATGCCCACCATTTTTGTAATGCATTGAGCTGAGCAGCTGCTGGTTCGGTAATGCTGGAACCACTTGAATCGGTCGTGCTAGCTGCAAGTAGCAGTTGTTTCATAAAATCCCTCCAAGTCTTACTGCATCTATTTTAACGAAGATAAAATAGAAATGCAAAGGAGGTTTTCTGAAATACCTGTTTTTTTCAGAAAAAGCCTGCTTAGCCAACGGGTAGGCAGGCTTTTCTATGACAATCATTGATTAAGATAAATGAACGCCTTTATCAACGAAAATCACTTCGCCGATAATCCCGCTTGATAATGGACTGATCAAGAAGGCACAAGTATTGCCCACTTCTTCAATCGTCACACCAATATGATCAGGTGTTCGATCCTCTGACAATTGGATCAGTTTTTGATAGTCTTTTACACCAGTTACTGCCAGCGTCTTGATGGCACCAGCTGAAATCGCATTGACGCGGATTTTTTGCGGTGAAAGTTCGGCAGCTAAATAGCGAACGCTTGATTCTAAAGCGGCTTTTGCAATCCCCATCATATTGTAGTTCGGTACTGCCCGTTCGGCACCTAAGTAGGAAAGGGTAACGATTCCAGCATTTTCAGCTAAGATTGGTTTGGCATATTTAGTGACGGCAATCAATGAATAACTGCTGATGTCTTGCGCCAAAGCATAACCGTCACGAGAAATATTCAAAATATCGCCAGATAGATCTTCTTTATTGGCATAAGCAACGGCATGGACAACACCATGGATCTCACCTGCATATTCTTTGATCGTTTCAAAGGCGGAAGCAATGCTTTCGTCATTGGCGACGTCACATTCCACTACAAATTCATCAGATTCCAATAAGCGCTCTAAAGGCTTTTTCATGCGGTCGTTTTGATACGTGTAGATCACTTCGGCTCCTTGTGCTTTTAATGCTTGTGCACAGCCCCAAGCGATACTGCGTTTGTTAGCAACGCCCATGACGACAACTTTTTTACCGGTTAAAAAACTCATAATTCCACTCCTTAATAAATTCAACAATAATAAAATACGTATAATGACAAATAGTAAATCAAACTATCTTGATTTCTAATTATTAAGCATAATTGTTTGATTGTCAAACTATTTTTTTCTTAATAAATATTTAGTTGCGAATTTCGCTGAACTATGATACTTTGATAATCAAACTATAATAAATTCTTAAGCAAGGAAGGGAAACCATGAAAAAACTATTGACTGAAACAGAAGTCATGGATTTGATTCCAAATCGCTATCCAATTATATATATTGATTACGTCGATGAAATCGAGTCTGGCAAAAAGATTATCGCAACGAAAAATGTCACCATCAACGAAGACTTTTTCCAAGGACATTTCCCAGGAAATCCAGTAATGCCAGGTGCCTTGATTTTAGAAACATTGGCACAAGCAGGATCGATCCTGATCTTGAAATCCGAGGAATTCCAAGGTAGAACGGCGTATATCGGCGGCATCAACAAAGCCAAATTCCGTCAAAAAGTTGTTCCGGGAGATACCATGAAACTTGTTTTCGAGATCACTAAAATCAAAGGCTCTGTAGGAACTGCTGATGCGGTCGCTACAGTGGACGGCAAAAAAGCTGCGGAATGCGAATTCACCTTTATCGTTGGCGACCAAAAATAAAAGAAAACCGCTGAAATTCCCGAATATCGGAGACTTCAGCGGTTTTTTATTTATTCTTTGGCTTCTTGTAAGACCTTGATCGTTTCGATCTTCACTGGCTCAACCGGTTGAGAATTCTCACCATTGCCAGAGTCTTGGGTTTCTGCTTGTGCAATTTTATCTACGACATCCATGCCTTCAATCACTTGACCAAAAACGGTATAGCTGCCGTCCAATTGTGGTGTTCCACCATTTTTGTAGGCTTCGATGATTTTTTCAGGATAGTGTTGGATCGCTAGACCGTCAGATACATCTTGATCATTTTGAACGATGTAGAATTGACTGCCTTGGCTGTTTGGCGCACTTGATTTTGCCATTGCTAATGCGCCTCGCAAGTGATAAAGCTGGTTCGAGTATTCTTCGCCGAATCCTTCGCCCCAAATGCTTTCTCCGCCAGTGCCATCACCATTAGGGTCGCCCCCTTGGATCATAAACTCTTCTACGACACGATGGAAAGTCAAGCCGTCATAATACCCATCTTTGGCATGGGTCAAAAAGTTTTCGACTGCTTTGGGCGCGATCTCTGGGAAAAGTTTGATTTTGATCGAGCCTTCTTCCGTTACCATTTCAACTAAAGCTTCATTCTCTTGCACATCCGTTGATAATTGCGGCAATTCCAGGGCATTCAAGTCAACAGATTCTGAGGTTGACGTGCTTTCTGCCGAATTGCTTGATGAGGGATCGGTGGTACTTGAACCTGTACAAGCAGCTAGTAATAAAAGGCTAGCAGCTGCTGTCAGTGTGAATAGGATTTTTTTCATTCTTTCATTCCTTCCAGTTTTCTTAATGATAATCATAACAAAAAAGAGACATAGAAGAAAGCGCAGATTTTGTGGAATGAGAAAGAAACAGACGGAAAGGTGTAGACCACTTTTTAGATGTTTGCTATAATGAAAGAGGATTCATTATAATAAACGGATAGAATTTACAGGAGGTTTTTTTGATGGGAAAATTAGGGATATCGATTTATCCAGAGCGCTCAACGTTTGAAAAGGACAAAGCGTATCTAGACTTGGCACACAAATACGGCTTTAAACGGGTATTTACCAGTTTGCTGCAAATCAACGATGATAAAGAAAAAGTCTTGGCAGACTTTAAACAAGTCGTGGATTATGCCAATCAGTTAGGAATGGAAGTCATGGTAGATATCAATCCTGGTTTATTCGAACAGTTAGGTATTTCTTATGATGATTTATCCTTCTTTGATGAGATGGGGGCTTACGGTGTTCGGTTAGATATTGGTTTCACTGGTTCAGAAGAAGCCAAAATGACCCGTAATCCTTACGGGATCAAAATCGAAATCAATATGAGCAGCGGCACGAGCTACGTGGATAACATCATGAGTTATTCACCTAATACTGAAAATTTACTCGGTTCGCATAACTTCTATCCTCATCGCTATTCAGGGTTAGGCTATGACCATTTTGTTTTTTGTTCGGAAAAATTCCGCAAATATAATTTAAATACGATGGCTTTCGTGAATTCTCACGAAGCTGATTTCGGTCCATGGCCAACACAAGATGGTTTGTGCTCTTTGGAAGACCATCGTGATCTGCCACTAGCTACACAAGTCAAACATTTAGTGTTGACTGGTTTGATCGATGATATCTCTATTGGAAATGCCTATGCTTCAGAAGCAGAATTGGCAGCAATGGCTGAAGCGTTTCATGCTGATTATCCGACATTAAGAGTCGATGTCGTTGACGGAATCACTGAAGATGAACGAATTTGTCTCTTCGATAATCTGCAAAGCTATCGAGGAGATCGCTCAGAGTACATCTTGCGTTCAACGATGACGCGGATCTATTATAAAGACAAGGAATTTCCACCTCATGATACCCGTGATATGGTAAGAGGGGATGTCTTGATCGATAATGCTGGCTATGGACAATACAAAGGTGAGACGCAAATCGCCTTGAAAGCAATGAAAAATGATGGCCGCGTCAATGTCGTTGGGAAAATCGCTGATGAGGAACTATTCTTATTAGAATTTTTGAAACCTTGGTCAAGTTTTAAATTGGTCGAAAATAACTAATTATCACGAGAAATCAACCATTGCCAACAAAGCGTGTTGGCAATGGTTTTCTTTTTGGGCGCTTGCAATTGACAAACACGAGCAAAAAACGGTAATTTATGTAGTGGGTTCTTTCCATGAAGAACGATGAAACCATAATAATATTATGTAAACTATATAACAAGAGGACGTGACAAGTGTGAAATTGCGCTGGAAGATTGCCATCGGAGTGGCTGTATTAGCAATTGCAGGATTAGGGTATGCAGGAAATTATTTTTACGATTATGCGGTGGTTCCTTCAGAAAAAGATTTTTTGGAAGGAGATACCCCTGGTACGGATGAAAATCAGACAGGAAATGAATCGCAAAATTGGTTTACAGATCCAGCAAATCGTGAGATGTGGCAGCTGACTTCTGAAGACGATTTAAAATTATCCGCCATTTATCTACCGGCAGAGGAGAAGAATCGAGGAAAAACGGCGATCATCGCGCATGGCTACATGGGGAATGCAGAAACGATGGCGGACTATGCTAAGATGTATCATGATTTAGGCTATAATGTCTTGGTTCCAGACGCTCGAGGGCATGGTCAAAGTGAAGGAGATTATATTGGTTTTGGGTGGCACGAACGTAAGGATTATCTGCAATGGATTGATGAAGTACTCGCAAAAAATGGTCCTGAAGAGACGATCACTTTGTATGGCATCAGTATGGGGGCTGCCACGGTAATGATGACCAGTGGGGAAGACTTGCCGAAAAATGTCACTTCTATCATTGAAGATTGTGGGTATACCAACGTCAATGAAGAATTGGGGTATCAACTCGATCAATTGTTTGGTCTACCGGCCTTTCCATTGATGAATGTCACTAGTCTTGTCACAAAAATCCGAGCGGGGTATTTCTTTGGTGAAGCAGATGCAGTCAAACAACTGCAAAAGAATACGCGTCCAATCTTTTTTATCCATGGCGATGCGGATACGTTTGTTCCTTATTCGATGCTGGAAATTTTGTATAACGCGACCGATGCACCAAAAGAAAAGTGGGTTGTTTCAGGTGCCGAGCATGCGAAAAGCTACAAAACAGATCCAGCGCTTTACAAAGAAAAAATCGCGGCTTTCTTGGAAAAATACGATCATCCAGCAAGTGAATAAAAAAAGTGCCGGTTCTTTTTTCAGAACCGGCACTTTTTGCCTACTCATTGACTTACAAACGAGCAAATTCTTCTAGTAAACGAATCATTTGGCAAGTAAAGCCATATTCATTATCATACCAAGCGACGGTTTTCACCAGTTGGAAATCGCCAGCCGTGGTTACTTCTGTTTGTGTCGGATCAAAGATAGAACCTTGGGTGGTACCAATCACATCTCCAGAGACGATCTCACGGTCATCGTAACCGAATGACGGATTATCGACGGTGTGTTTTCTGATCGCTTCATTGACTTCATCGGCGGTTACTTTGGTTTTCAAAATTGAGACTAATTCTGTTAAAGAACCATCGACGACAGGAACCCGTTGGGCGTGTCCTTGTAATTTGCCATTTAATTCTGGGATAACTAGACCGATCGCTTTAGCAGCACCCGTCGAGTGAGGGATCGTGTTATCTGCAGCGGACCGAGCGGCTCTTAAGTTTCCGCCTTTTACCGGACCATCCAATAGCATTTGTGTAGAAGTATAGGCATGTACCGTCGTCATCGTACCAACTTCGATCCCGAATTCCTCATTTAAAAAGTAGGCCATCGGAGCTAAGCAGTTGGTCGTACAAGAACCTGCGGATATTATAGTATCCTCTGGTGTTAACGTGTCGGAGTTGACATTGTAAACGATCGTTTTCATATTACCAGCTGGTGCGGAGATAACGACGCGTTTGACACCCGCATCAAGATGGGCTTGTGCTTTTTCTGTGGAAGTGTAAAAACCCGTGCATTCTAAAACGATATCGACGCCATTTTCTTTTGCCCAAGGGATTTTGCTTGCGTCTGGTTCAGCGTACACACGGGTCTCTTTGCCATCGACAACAATAGCATTATCCGTTGCAGTAACAGTTCCAGGGTACGTGCCGTGGGTCGAGTCAAATTGCAATAAGTGTGCTAACATGACTGGACTCGTTAAATCATTGATTGCCACAACTTCAATATCGGCAGAAACTTCTTTGATCCTACGAAAAGCCAAACGTCCAATTCGTCCAAAACCATTGATTCCAACTTTTACTGTCATTTCTTGTTTCCTCCTTTGATTGTGTCTGGTACACTTAAAAGTTTGCTACGATTTCAAGTGACTGTCAAAGAATAACCCTTAAGAATTCGCGATTTCTTACGGAAACCCATGAGAAAAGATAGACAAAAGACGTTTCGGTCGTTACAATAAAATAGACTTTCTTATTAGAGAAATAGTAACCACTTAAGGTGAGATAACTGATAATCAAAAAGTATAGAAGGTAGTAAAAAAAGAATGGAGGACAAATAATGTCCATGTTTTTAGATCAAGTGACAATCGATGTCAAAGCAGGAAAAGGCGGCGACGGAATGGTTGCTTTTCGCCGAGAGAAATATGTCCCAGACGGCGGACCCGCAGGTGGTGACGGTGGACGTGGTGGTGATGTCATTTTAGTCGTAGACGAGGGTCTGCGTACATTAATGGATTTCCGTTTTAATCGTCATTTTAAAGCGCAACCCGGGGAAAACGGCATGAGTAAAGGAATGCACGGTCGTGGCTCAGATGATACCTACATCAAAGTACCACAGGGAACGACCGTTCGTGACGCTGAAACAGGTGCCTTATTAGGTGATTTGATTGAGCAAGGCCAAACATTAGTGATTGCTAAAGGTGGCCGTGGCGGCCGTGGCAACATTCGGTTTGCCTCTCCGAAAAACCCAGCCCCAGAATTAGCTGAGAATGGAGAACCTGGTCAAGAAAGAAAAATCGAGCTCGAATTGAAAGTTTTAGCAGATGTTGGTCTAGTTGGTTTCCCTTCAGTTGGGAAGTCTACATTACTCTCTGTGATTTCCTCTGCTCGACCAAAAATTGGTGCGTATCATTTTACCACGCTGGTACCAAATTTAGGTATGGTAACAACTACTGATGGCCGTAGTTTTGCGGTCGCTGATCTACCTGGTCTGATCGAAGGAGCCTCACAAGGGGTTGGTTTAGGGACTCAGTTTTTACGCCATATCGAACGGACCCGCGTCATTTTACATGTGATCGATATGAGTGGCATGGAAGGACGCGATCCATACGAGGACTATTTGTCCATCAACAATGAATTGTCGACCCATAACTTGCGCTTACTAGAGCGACCACAAATCATCGTTGCCAATAAGATGGATATGCCGGATGCTGAAGAAAACCTAGCCCTTTTCAAAGAGCAGCTGGCAAAAGAAAAAACGGATGAGTTCGCGGATGAACCAATGATTTTCCCAATCTCTGGTGTCACTCGTAAGGGAATCGATGCCTTGTTGAATGCGACAGCGGATCTATTGGAAGTCACCCCTGAGTTTCTTTTATACGATGAAGAAATGGAAGAAGATGTTGTTCATTATGGCTTCCAATCGGATGAACCAGAGTTCTCAATTGATCGCGATCCTGATGCAACTTGGATCTTGAGCGGTGAAAAAATCGAAAAACTATTCCAGATGACGAATTTTGATCATGATGAGACCGTGATGCGTTTTGCTCGTCAGCTGCGTGGTTTAGGTGTCGATGAAGCATTACGGGCGCGCGGTGCCAAAGACGGCGATATCGTTCGGATCGGCAACTTCGAGTTCGAGTTTGTCGAATAATCGTTTAAAAGAACATCATTTGCCTAAAAAATACCTTTTTAGCTGCAGTGGATTTGACTACCGATCATTGATTTTCACTAAGAAATCAATGATCGGTAGTCTTTTTGGTTTCTTTTTTCATTTAAATGATTTACTGTTAAAATAAAGAAGAGAACAAATAAACCAAAGGGAGCGATTTTTATGTCAAAACGTGTCATTGTAATGAATTTTGATGCCAGTGCCAAAGCGTACCAAGCCTTTTCGGAAGTGAAACGGATGCATATGGAACGGAAGATCAAAGGGGAACAAATGGCAGTTCTTACCCACACCAATGAAGGCGTGCATCAATTTAAAGTCGAGGACTTTCTCGATTTTACTGGGAACAATAAGACATCAACGGGTGGATTGATCGGGATGCTCGTTGGCGTGCTAGGCGGACCTTTAGGAATCATGCTGGGCTGGTTTGGTGGCAGTATGATCGGTGCTACTCGTGATGCAAAAGAGATCCAAAATGCGCAAATGCTTTTTGAACATGTCGGAAACCAAATTGGTGTTGGTGATACGGGGTTATTATTGATCGCAGATGAAGAAGACAATCGTCCTTTGAATCAATTGATCATGAATGAATTAGGCGGTGACATCACGCGCTTTGACTACGATGAAGTGGAAGCAGAGATTGAAACGGCTAAGAAAGTCGAAGAATCCACCAAAGCACGCGTTCAAGAAGACTGGAAAAACTCTCATAACGACGCAGAAGATCGCCAATCTGAGAAATAAAATCCACAAGCTTCAATTGCAACTTGATTTCTTTTCCGCTAAAATTGGAAAGAGATGAAAGGAAAGAAGCTTATGGAATTAGAATTTTTAGGAACAGGCGCGGGTGTGCCTGCGAAACATCGAAACGTGACCAGCATTGCGTTACGACTTTTAGATGAACGGAATGCCGTTTGGCTTTTTGATTGTGGCGAAGGGACGCAAATGCAGATTTTGCATTCTACGATTCGTCCACGAAAGATTGAAAAAATCTTTATCACTCATCTTCATGGTGACCATATCTATGGGTTGCCAGGATTGATCAGCAGCCGCTCCTTTCAAGGAGGCGACACGCCTCTAGAGATTTATGGACCCAAGGGGATCAAAGCATACGTTCAAACCGTTTTGCGGATTTCTCAGACCAAAGTCAGCTACCCCTTACATTTTTTCGAGATTGAAGAAGAAGGGATTCTTTTTAAAGATCAGCAATTTGAAGTATCGTGTCTGCGTCTTGATCATGGCATTGACAGTTTTGGTTATCGGATTGTTGAAGCAAGCCATCAAGGGGAATTGCAAGTGCAGGCTTTACTGGAACTTGGGTTGAAACCTGGGCCGCTCTTCGGTCGTTTGAAAAAAGGTGAAGTAGTTACCCTTGACGATGGACGTCAAATCAATGGGGCTGATTTCTTGGGCCAAGCGAAAAAAGGTCGGATCGTGGCGATATTAGGTGATACGCGTAAATGTCAAAACGCCGTACTGCTAGCAGAAGATGCGGATGTATTGGTGCATGAAAGTACCTTTAACAAAGAAGAAGCCAAGTTGGCTCGCGCTTATTTTCACTCGACGACGCGGCAAGCTGCCGAAGTGGCACAAGAAGCTCAAGCGAAGCGTTTGCTGTTGACCCATATCAGTGCGCGTTACGTTGGCAAAGATATTACAAATTTAGTAAATGAAGCAAAAGAAGTATTTCCGAATACGTTGATCGTCAAAGATTTTGATATTGTCGAGATCCCTTTTGCCGGAGAGGAAGAAACAGATGAATTTAGAGAATAAAGTTGTCGTTGTAACAGGTGGCTCTGCTGGACTTGGAGAACAAATCTGTTATGAAGCCGCAAAACGTGGTGCGATCGTCGTGACTTGTGCCCGAAGAACGAATCTGATTGGGAAAGTCAAAGAACAATGTATGGAATTAAGCGGCAAAGAAGCGTATGCGTTTCAATTGGATGTAGCAAATCCTGAAAGTGTGGAGCGCTTACTAGAAAAAATCAATGAAAAAGTTGGTAAGATCGATGTCTTCGTCAATAATGCTGGCTACGGGATCTTTCAAGAATTTACAGAGATGGACCCGGCGGTCATCCGAAATATGTTCGAAGTCAATGTGCTTGGCATGATGGTTTTGACCCAGCAAGTAGCGATCCAAATGGCTGAACAAAAGCATGGTCATATCATAAATGTTGCTTCGATCGCAGGTAAGATCGCTACGCCAAAAACGGCCGTCTACTCTGCAACAAAATTTGCTGTGCTCGGTTTTTCTAACGCATTACGTTTAGAACTAAAACCATTAGGGATCAACGTAACAACGGTCAATCCTGGACCGATCGAAACGGCATTCTTTGACCAAGCAGACCCAAGCGGTAGTTACTTATCGTCGGTGGGCAGCCTAGTGCTCGAACCGAACAAATTAGCGCAAACGATCGTCAAAGCGATGATCCATCCAAAACGAGAAATCAATCGCCCACATATTTTAGGCGCTGCTGCGAAACTATATACGCTGTTTCCTTCAATCGGCGATTATATGGCGGGAACGATGTTCAACAAAAAATAGGAGTTGAAGCCCATGAAAAATCAATGGCGTGTTATCGTTGGTATTTTACTGATTTTAGTGATCGTTTTATTTGCCGTTGCAAACAATATGACTGTCCCGATCAACTTTGGCTTCACAACGATTCAATCGCCACTGATCTTAGTCATTATTGGTTCTGCTTTGTTAGGCGCATTGATTTTGCTGCTGGTTTCCACAAGCGCAATGTTCCGCCAAAAAAAAGAACTAAAGCAATTGAGAAAAGAGCTCTCAGATTATCGTTCGAATAACGAGAAGGTTCTCCAAGAACAGCGAGAAGCTTTGGAACGGGAATACACGAACAAGCAGGCGGAGTTAGCGGCAAGACAGCAGCAGCTCGATGATCAAGAAGCCCAGCTTTCCTCACGTGCTGCGGGCGCATCCACGCCGCCAACGATCGATGAGGAAATGAAGTCTTTTGAATCGCAAGCCTAAAAGAATGACATTTCACAAAAAAAGAGTTTGCTAGTGCAAGATTTGCTGCAAGCTCTTTTTTTGTGTTGTAAAACGAGTGCTGTTTCTCTCGTTGTTTTTCTTTTTTGCATAAACTTTGCTATAATATCCTAGTTAGGAGTGATTTGGTGAAACGTGCAAATTTTCATTGGGTGCGTCCGCAAGAAAGCGAAACGACCCCAGTATTTAAAGAGCTGATCCAAGAAAGAAAGATCCCTGAGCGGATCGGCGCGTTGCTATGGCAGCGAAATATTCGAACAGCAGAGGCGCTCGATGCTTTTTTATCAACGGACCTGCAATATCTTCATGATCCGTTTTTGTTTCATGATATGGCTAAAGCCGTGGAACGAATCCATGAAGCGATTTTAAATGGCGAACGAATCTTGATTTATGGTGATTACGATGCGGATGGGATTACGAGCACTACCGTGTTAAAGGAAACGTTGGAATTGCTAGGGGCGGAAGCTGAGTATTATTTGCCTAATCGTTTTACAGATGGATATGGGCCCAATCTAACTGTCTATCAAGATAAAATTGCAGCAGGGACGCAATTGATCATCACCGTCGACAATGGGGTGTCTGGTCATGAGGCGATTGCTTATGCTCAAGGACAAGGAGTTGACGTGATCGTCACAGATCACCATGAACTACCTGCAGAACTACCGGAGGCGTTTGCTATTGTCCATCCCCGTCACCCTCAAGGAAACTATCCTTTTGGTGATTTGGCTGGAGTCGGCGTTGCATTTAAAGTGGCTTGCGCTTTGTTAGAAGAAGTGCCAGTGGAATTGCTTGATCTTGTTGCGATTGGGACGATCGCTGATATGGTTTCTTTAACCGATGAGAATCGGCTATTAGTCAGCAACGGGTTGAAAATGATTCAGCAATCGGATCGCATCGGACTGAATGAGTTGCTGTCAGTCAGCGGT
The DNA here is from genome assembly GCF_051715045.1 of Enterococcus sp. AZ063. Classification (NCBI taxonomy): domain Bacteria; kingdom Bacillati; phylum Bacillota; class Bacilli; order Lactobacillales; family Enterococcaceae; genus Enterococcus; species Enterococcus sp. AZ063. The sequence goes on along the minus strand of NZ_JBIOTA010000001.1, from coordinate 1,906,491 downwards.
TTAAAAAAACAAACAGTCAACGAAACAGATATTGGCTTCGCCGTTGGACCACGGTTAAATGCGATCGGTCGTTTGGAGGATCCCAATCCGGCTGTTCGCTTGTTGACTACCTTCGATGAAGAAGAGGCAGTAAGCTTAGCGAAAACCTTAGATACAATCAATCAGCAGCGAAAAACCTTTGTTGAAGAAATCATGAAAGAAGCACAAGTAAAAATCGATCCTGCGAACCATGTTCATTTGGTGGTGGGAGATCATTGGCACGAAGGCGTTTTAGGGATCGTGGCAGGGCGAATCATGCAAAGTACAGGACAACCAGTGATCGTTTTGACCAAAAAAGAAAATGGCTTAGCCAAAGGGTCGGGAAGAAGCATTGCTGCGTTGAATCTGTTTGAAATGCTGTCGACGATGAAAGACATGTTTACTAGCTTTGGCGGCCATCATGCAGCAGTTGGATTAAGTATCCCCATCGATCATTTAGATATGCTGCAAGCCCAAATGAATCGTTACGTTGAAGAAAATGCCATTGACCTCAGTCAGGGCATCCCCTTAGCGATCGATGAGGAGCTACCGTTAACAGAAGTTTCGATCAGTTTTATTGAATCATTAAAAGTCTTAGCGCCTTTTGGAACGGACAACCCCTTACCGAAATTTTTATTTTCTAATCTGATGACTCAAAATGCTCGCCAGATTGGTTCAGAAAATCAGCATTTGAAGTTAGTGATGAGCGATGAGTCTAACACGCAGCTGGATGTCATTGGGTTTGGTTTTGGAAAAGATTTAGTAGCGTTTGAAAACGACCGCTTATCGATCGTTGGTCAGCTTTCCATCAATGAATGGAATGGCAACAAAAAACCGCAGCTCATGTTGGATGATTTTGCAGTGGAAGGGATTCAGCTATTTGATTATCGTTCGAAAAGAAGCCGTCAAGGTGTCTCTCTGGGCAGTCAAACACTAGGCGTTCTTTTCAAGCAGAAACTTCCTCGGGAATTGCAAGGCTTTTGTGGGCAAACCACCATATTTGACTCAGTTACAGCCTTGGAAGATACTTTTCGTGCTGGTCAGTTCCAAGAGATTGCATTTTTAGATTGTCCTGCTGACCCTGCAGTGATCAAAGAGATCGTTCAAGCGCTCCAGGCGTCAAGAGTTGCTTTTGTTTTCTACTCGACAGAAGATGCTTATTTAGATGGGGTAGGGACAAGAGAGCAATACAGTCGTCTCTTTCAACTGATCAAACAGCAGCCTCGTTTGGACATTCGTTACAAACTAAAGATGGTCGCTGACTATCTAAAAATTCCACAAAAATTACTTATTTTCATGATTCAGGTGTTTTCTGAGCTGGAATTTGTTACAATACAAGATGGTGTTTTGAATAAAACTGCTGATCCTGTTTCCCGTCCATTGACGGAGAGTCATTTGTATCAGCAACGACAAAAACTGATCAAAACAGAAGAATTTTTATTAATGAGTGATTTATCAACCCTTCGTCAGTGGTTGACAGTCTAGGAGGAAAGAAAATGGATTTAAAAGAGTATATTGCTAGTATTCCTGATTATCCCCAAGAGGGAATTATTTTTCGGGACATCTCGCCATTGATGGCAGATGGAGAAGCGTATCGGTATGCGACACAACAAATCGTTGAGTATGCACAAGAAAAAGGCATCGATATGGTGGTAGGACCTGAAGCCCGTGGCTTTATCGTTGGTTGTCCAGTTGCCTATCAATTAGGTGTCGGCTTTGCCCCAGTACGTAAAAAAGGCAAATTGCCACGGGAAACGATTGAAGCAGAATATGAAAAAGAGTACGGTGTGGATGTCTTGACGCTGCACGCCGATGCCATCAAACCAGGTCAACGTGTCTTGATCTGTGATGATCTACTAGCAACTGGTGGAACGATCAAAGCAACGATCGAACTCGTAGAAAAACTAGGTGGTATCGTTGTTGGCTGTGCCTTCTTGATCGAACTGATGGATCTACATGGAAGAGACAAGATCCAAGGTGTCGAAATCAAGACGTTAATGGAATACTAAAAAAGCAGAAACAAAAAAGGACTCGCTGGAGTCCTTTTTTGTTTCTGCTGCCTTATGGGCGTATGTAGGGGAAGGATCATGGTTCATAACGATAAAAATCATGATCGTGATAATAATGGCGGTTACGTTTGCGCTCTGCTTGGCGGAATTTCTTTTCATCCCAAAGCATGAACCAAAGCATCATTAGAGGGCAAAAAATCAGAACAGCACTTAAAACGCCAAAATAGCCAATAACAATTCCCATCAATAATACCCACAACATAAAACCAAATCGACGAACTGCTTTCATCTCATTCACTCCTTAAATAATACGAACTTATGTTTGTATACTTATTATACGAATGTTTGTTCGCTTTGTAAAGAGGAAAGAAAAAAAATCTTCGTAAAAACGAAGATTTCCTAGTCAGCTCGTTGAGCATCAAAGCAGATGGCGATACAATCCAACAACCAATCCTAAAATCGTTACGTCAGGCAAAATGATTGGTTCTAAATAATCATTTTCTGGTTGTAAACGAATGTAATTCTTTTCTTTATAGAATCGTTTGCACGTAGCTTCGTCTTCATCTGTCATAGCAATCACGATATCGCCATTTTGAGCACTTTGTTGTTTACGAACGATTACTTGATCACCGTCGAGAATGCCAGCATTGATCATACTTTCTCCTCGGATCGTCAACATGAATAAACTTCCTGTGCTATTCGCTAAATCTGGCGGAATCGGAAAGAAATCGGATGCATCTTCCACGGCTAAAATCGGTTCTCCTGCAGTTACGACACCAAGCATCGGAATGGATGCTGGTTGAACATCGATTTTTTCAAGACCGGAAGCAGTTAATTCAATGGCTCTGGGTTTTGTAGGATCTCGTAAGATCAGCCCTTTTTTTTCAAGTCGGGACAAATGGCCATGAACAGTTGAGGTAGAAGATAACTGAACGGCTTCGCCAATTTCGCGAACAGTCGGCGGATAGCCTTTTTCAGTGACACGTGTATGAATGAACTTAAGAATTTCGATTTGTCGATTTTCTGTTCGTTTTGCCAAAACTGACACCTTCTTTCATTTGATAACCTTAGTGTACCATAGCTATATCGATTATTCAAACAAATGTTCGCTTTTTGTGCTATTGTTTTTGCTCGCTAGTTTGTAGTAAAATCAAGAGGGAAAAGGAGGAACAACTATGCTATCTCAAGAAAAATTAGCTCGAATCAATGAACTTGCCAACAAGAAAAAAACAGAAGGCTTGACTGAGGCTGAGACCCACGAACAAAAAGTTCTGCGTGAAGAGTATTTAACCGCCTTTCGTGGAGGGATGCGACACCATATCGAAGGAATGAAAATCGTTGACCCTGAAGGTGCTGATGTAACACCAGAGAAGTTAAAAGAGATTCAAAAGAAAAAAGGTCTCCACGGCAGATAATTGTGAATTCCTTTTCATTGCTATTGAAATAAGCTTCTGAATCACGTATAATGAAAGATGTAATAAAGGTAAAAAAAACCTAAATTAGGAGGAACTACCATTGTTTGATAAAATCGATCAATTAGGAGTGAACACCCTTCGTACATTAAGTATCGAAGCCGTACAAAAAGCCAATTCAGGACATCCAGGATTACCGATGGGGGCAGCACCCATGGCCTATGCCTTGTGGACGAAACACTTGAAAGTCAATCCAACGACTTCTCGCAACTGGGTGGATCGTGACCGCTTTGTTTTGTCTGCTGGACACGGTTCGGCGTTATTGTACAGCTTGTTGCACGTGTCTGGTTACGATGTGACCATTGAGGATCTAAAAAACTTCCGTCAATGGGATAGCCGCACGCCAGGACATCCAGAAGTCGATCACACAGACGGCGTGGAAGCAACCACTGGACCTTTAGGACAAGGGATCGCCATGGCAGTCGGTATGGCAATGGCCGAAGCCCACTTGGCTGCAACCTACAATCGCGACAAGTATCAAGTCATTGATCACTATACCTACGCTTTATGTGGCGATGGCGACTTGATGGAAGGTGTTTCGCAAGAAGCTGCATCCATGGCTGGTCACATGAAATTAGACAAACTGATCGTCTTGTACGATTCAAATGACATCTCCCTAGATGGCCCAACTTCAAAAGCCTTTACAGAAAATGTCGGTGCGCGTTTTGAAGCGTATGGCTGGCAACACATTCTCGTTGAAGACGGCAATGATTTAGAAGCGATCTCGAAAGCGATCGACGAAGCAAAAGCTGAAAGCGACAAACCAACCTTGATCGAAATCAAGACTGTGATCGGATACGGTGCGCCAAATCAAGGCACCTCTGCCGTTCATGGTGCGCCGATCGGTGCCGAAGGCATTTCTGCAGCCAAAGCGATTTATGGTTGGGAATACCCAGAATTTACCGTACCTGAAGAAGTTGCCGCGCGCTTCAAAGAAACCATGATCGATGAAGGGCAAAAAGCTGAAGCAGCTTGGAACGAAACCTTCCTTGCCTATGAAGCAGCCTACCCAGAACTTGCTGCGCAATTCAAACAAGCCTTTGCGGGTGAATTGCCAGCAGATTGGGATGCAGCATTACCAAGCTACGAAGTTGGCAGCTCACAAGCTAGTCGAGTATCTAGCAAAGAGATGATCCAAGCCTTATCCAAAGCCGTCCCTAGTCTCTGGGGTGGATCGGCTGACCTTTCTGGATCCAACAACACGATGGTGGCAGCAGAAAAAGACTTTGAACCTGGCCAATACGAAGGCCGCAACATTTGGTTTGGCGTCCGAGAATTTGCGATGGCGGCAGCGATGAACGGCATCCAATTGCATGGCGGTACGCGAATCTATGGCGGAACCTTCTTCGTCTTCGTTGATTACTTACGTCCAGCGGTGCGCTTGTCTGCGATCCAGCATGCACCTGTGATCTATGTCTTGACGCATGACTCCGTGGCGGTGGGAGAAGATGGACCGACGCATGAGCCAATCGAGCAATTAGCCAGCGTCCGTTGCATGCCAAATGTCCAAGTGATTCGTCCAGCAGACGGCAATGAAACCCGTGCTGCCTGGAAATTGGCCATGACAACAACGGATAAACCTACGGTCTTAGTCTTAAGCCGACAAAATCTACCAGTGATCGAAGGCACGCAAACCGGTGCGGATGAAAATGTCGCAAAAGGTGGCTACGTGATTTCAAAACAAGCTGGTGAAACACCAGCGGGGATTTTGATCGCCACAGGTTCTGAAGTGAATCTTGCGGTCCAAGCACAAGCTAAATTGGCAGAAGAAGGCATCGATGTATCGGTGGTTTCCTTACCAAGCTTTGATCTGTTTGAAGCACAAAGCTCAGAATACAAAGAAAGCGTCTTGCCAAAAGCAGTGAAGAAACGGGTAGCGATCGAAGCAGCTTCCCCATTTGGTTGGGAAAGTTACACCGGTTGCCATGGAAAAGTGATCGCGATCGATCATTTCGGTGCATCGGCACCTGGTGACAAAGTCTTAGCGGAATTCGGCTTCAGTGTTGAGAATGTCGTGAATACTTTCAAATCAATCGATTAATTGATCGACAATCAATCAAAAATAGCACGTTCGAGAATCTTTTCGATTTTCGAGCGTGTTTTTTTGTCTGGATTCTTGCCACTTTAAACGTGTTAGAGTGACTTATTTAAAGTAATAGTGGCTAAGATTTCCAAAAAATGGTTGTACCGCAAGGCACAAGCACTTGTGAATAGTAAGAGGGAATCGATAAAATAGCAATCTAACAGTTTTTAAAAAAACTTCTCAGTAGTTAGCAATCCAAGCGGGATACCCATACAGTTTTTTAAAAGTTTTTTGTTGTTTGCAAAGTGATCATTGTTTGCACTGTTAGATGTTTTTCCGTATAATAGCTGTATTGATTTATTTGAAAAAACGTACAGTTACTGGAGGAAAAAAATGGGAAGTTATCAAACAAGAAGTGAAAGACATCATCAACCAAAGAAGACGATAAAAAGACCTACTAAAAAGGCGGTGGTCTCTTTGATGGGGGCAGGAATGATGTTAGCGCCAATGACGGTCACTTTCGTTCCTCAACAGGTACAAGCTGCTGAGAATCAATACGCGACGCAGGACATCTCAGGTTTTATTGAGCAAATTGGCTGGTCAGCACAAGATGTTGCTGCCAACAATGATCTCTATGCTTCTGTGATGATTGCTCAAGCGATTTTGGAAAGCGGCTATGGTTCTTCCGCGTTATCCAATGCACCCTATTACAATTTGTTTGGGGTCAAAGGCAGTTACAACGGACAAAGTGTCTATATGCCTACACAAGAGTATTTGAATGGTCAGTGGGTAGAGATGAATGAACCGTTTCGTCAATATAACTCTTACTGGGAATCGTTTCAGGATCATGCGAATGTCTTGCTCAGCACGAGTTTCGCGACAGGAACTGCTCATTACAGTGGTGTTTGGAAAAGCCAAACAACCTCATTTTATGATGCAACGAATTACTTGACGGGGCGCTATGCTACCGATCCAGGGTATGCACAAAAACTGAACTGGTTAATTGAAACGTATCAGCTCACACGCTTTGATACTGGGACAACGCAAAGTACCGCATGGACAAGTACAACGAGCACGACTAGCACGAGTACTACGCAAACTACAACGACGACTCAGGTAAACAGCGGATCTACAGCGCAGAGCTATCACGTTGCTTCAGGCGATACACTTTGGGATATCGCCAATAAATTTGGCACAACGGTCGACGCTCTAATGGCAACAAATGGGTTATCTAGTGAGGTCATTGTTGTTGGCCAAGAATTAATCGTTTAATTATCTGATACCGCCTTAAGAATGATTGCTCTAAATGGCATCATTCTTAAGGTTTTTTTGTAATGGAAAAACAAAATCAAGAAAGTGAATACAAACAAATATAAAAAAATAAGAAAAAACTTGAAATTGCTTACTTTTTATTCGCAACTCGGGGTTATTTTAGGTAGAATGGAAGAATAAGAACGGGAGGGATTTTCAATGACAAAAATCTATCAATCGGTCAATGAGTTAGTTGGGCATACGCCAATCGTCAAATTAAATCACATCGTAGAAGAAGGTTCTGCGGATGTGTATCTGAAATTAGAGTTCTTCAATCCTGGGGGAAGTGTCAAGGACAGAATTGCTTTAGCCATGATTGAAAAAGCAGAAAAAAATGGCTTGTTAAAAGCTGGTGATACCATCATCGAACCAACATCTGGGAATACTGGGATCGGCTTAGCCATGATCGGTACGGCAAAAGGCTATCGTGTCGTGCTGGTTATGCCAGAAACCATGAGTATTGAAAGACGTAAAATTGTTCAAGCTTATGGCGCAGAGTTGATTTTGACCCCTGGGTCTGAAGGAATCACTGGTTCTATCAATAAAGCAAAAGAATTAGCAGAACAAGACGGCTATTATATGCCATTACAATTTGAAAACCCAGCCAATCCAGAAGTCCATGAAAAAACGACAGGGAAAGAAATTGAGGATGCGTTTGAATCTAAAGGGTTAGACGCTTTTGTTGCTGGGATCGGCACAGGTGGCACGATCACTGGTGCGGGGAAGGAATTGAAGCGCGTCTATCCTAATTTGAAGATCGTGGGCGTTGAGCCTGCAGAATCAGCTATTTTAGGAGGTGGCAAACCTGGTCCCCATAAGATCCAAGGGATCGGCACGGGATTTGTTCCTAAAGTACTAGACACTGAGATTTATGATCAGGTCATTGCCATCGCTAGTGAGGATGCCATGGAAACTGCGCGTCAAGTTGGGATGAAAGAAGGAATCTTAGTAGGAATTTCTTCTGGTGCAGCGATCAAAGCGGCATTAGAGGTTGCTAAGGACTTAGGAAAAGGCAAAAAAGTCTTAGCGATCGTACCAGATAATGGTGAACGCTATTTGTCTACGGCACTGTATCAGTTTGAAGACTAACAAAGAGGGGGAAAGCAGGCATTCGTTTGTCTGCTTTTCTTTCTCGAAAAACTGAGGGAAGATGGGCTGGGCAAATGCGTTATTCCTTTAAAAAAACAAGGAAAGCTGTTTGAATTTTTAGGTTTTACATAGTATGATAGGTAAGATAAGAGAAATGGAGGAACTCCTGTGAGTACGATCTACGATGAAGCGATCAAACGATTAAAACATGAAAATATTCGTATTACACCGCAGCGAGTAGCGATATTAGAATTTTTAGCCAGTCACGATGCCCATCCGACCGCTGAAGAGATTTATCGGGCGATCGAAGTTCATTTTCCTGGTATAAGTGTCGCAACGGTATACAATAACTTACGTTTGTTCACAGAAATTGGCTTTGTAAAAGAAATGAATTATGGAGATGCCTCCAGTCGTTTTGATTTTACAACGGAGCCTCATTATCATGCTATCTGTCAAAAGTGTGGAAAGATCGCTGATTTTTACTATCCAGGATTGGAAGATGTCGAAATGGCGGCTTCGAAATTAACTGGGTATCAAATAAATAACCATCGACTAGAAGTTTATGGCCTATGTCCCGAATGCCAAGTGAAAGAGGAGGAAACAAAATGAAGATAATTTCTACAGATCAAGCACCACAAGCAATCGGTCCTTATGTTCAAGCAAAAATCGCAAACGGCTTTTTGTTTGCTTCTGGTCAAGTGCCATTAGATCCTGTTTCGGGGGAAGTTGTCGGTACGACGATTGAAGTACAGACTCAGCAAGTATTGAAAAATATCAACGCGATTCTTGAAGCGGCGGAACTTACGCCAGATGACATCGTTAAGACGACATGTTTTTTAAAAAATATGAATGATTTCGTTCCTTTCAATAATACGTATAGCACATTGTTCAATGAAGCGTTACCTGCACGTTCTGCTGTCGAAGTTGCTCGCTTACCAAAAGATGTTTTGGTTGAAGTTGAGATCATCGCAGCAGTCAAAGAAAAAGCGTAACCAACAAAGAATCGTGGGACGTCCGCATTTGCGTCGTCCCCTTTTTATTGATTCGATCCTGATAGGATGAATCTTTATGTTTCAGATGAGCCAAGGAGAAGAGGATGTAGTATGGTTTCATTAAAGGAATATTTGGCAAAAGGGCAAACGACGATTTCAAATTTGCTTTTAGAGAATTACCATCATCTTGGTTTGACGAATGATGAATTTTTGTTATGGCTGCAACTGTATCGCAGCCATGAGCAAGGCAATGATTTTCCAGATTTACGTGAGATCGCCTCGGTGATGGGCAGCGACCAAAAAGAGATCTATCATTGGTTGAATCAATTGCTGAAAAAAGATGTGCTGCGAATGGGTTCAAAAAAAGACGACGCAGGAAAAATGGTGGATTATTATGATTTCACTGGCATTTATGAACGGCTCGAGTTTCTTTTGAAGCAGCAATCTAAAAAGGAATCCGCTGAAACAAATGAAGAGAAGATACGCGAGTTGTATCGCTTATTTGAAGGAGAATTTGGTCGCCCCTTATCGGCGATCGAATACCAACGGATCGGGCAGTGGTTGGATGAGGACCACTATGATCCCGAGCTGGTCCAGTTTGCTTTGCGAGAAGCGGTCTTGAATCAAGCGTATAGTTTAAACTATATCGATCGTATTTTGCTTTCGTGGGAACGCAAGAATATTACCTCAAAAGCGCAAGTAGAAGAAGAGCAAAAAAGAAGAAAAAAACAGTTTCTTCAAAATGAAACTACGCCACAAGAAGATGGCCCAATGCCCAAAATCCCTATGCATAATTGGTTAGAAGGAGAGTAAGATACAAGGAGTTTAATTCGTCCAATGATCAGTAAAGAAAAAACAATGACTGCGATAGAAATAATGTATGAGATGTTTCCTGATGCACATGGAGAACTAGTGTCAAAAAATGCCTTTGAATTGCTGATTGCTGTCATCCTAAGCGCACAGGCAACGGATGTGTCAGTCAATAAAGTGACACCGGCACTTTTTGAAGCATATCCAACGCCGCAGGCTCTCAGCGAGGCGCCGTTAGAAGACATTATTGAAAAAATCAAATCGATTGGCCTCTATCGAAACAAAGCGAAAAATATCAAAGCTTGTGCCTCTGAATTGTTGCTGCGTTTTGGAGGCGAAGTGCCTCAAACCAGAGAAGACTTAATTTCTTTGCCAGGTGTCGGCAGAAAAACAGCGAACGTCGTTCTTGGCGATGCATTTGGCATTCCAGCAATCGCTGTCGATACGCATGTCGAGCGGGTATCAAAAAGGCTGCGCATCTGTAAACTAGACGCCAACGTATTAGAAGTCGAACAAACATTGATGAAAAAGATTCCAGATACGTTGTGGGTCAAAACGCATCACACGTTAATTTTCTTTGGTCGTTATCATTGCACAGCACGGGCACCTAAGTGTGAGGTTTGTCCATTGTTGACAATGTGCCAAGAAGGAAAACTTCGGATGAAGGGGAAGAAAACCATTTAATGGTGAACATAAACCAAAAGTAACTAGGATCAAGACGCTAAGCGAAATCGCTTAGCGTTTTTTTTGCATAAGTTGATAAAAGAACAGGTGATTAACGTAACAACCTTTGATAAAGCCGTTTCAAGTAACTGGAAAAACATAAGCTTACTGAACTTTTTTGATTACACCACTCAAAAACAGGTGGTTTTTCACAAAGAGCGCGTGTGACGATTGTTGCTCGATACGAGATTAAACCTTCCAATACGCCTTTTTATGAAAGTGTTTGTAGGCTTAATATGATGGGATTCTTTCGCAAAAATTTTAACTTCTCTTTTTTATAAAATCCTATTTTTGGTCAATAATAAGTAACGTTAATAAGAAAATTCACCTATTGGTGAAAAATAGTATTTCAAATCTGTGGAAATCATCAGTATAGTGAACTTTGTCAAAGGTTATAAGTCTTTCTCTGCTATTTTGCTAATGACAGAAAAAGCGTTGCAAATTTCGAAATGATTCTTTAACAATCTCATAATCATTTTTGTTACGGATACTAGACAAACGCAGTTTTGAAAAGATCACTTATAAGATGTGGCAAGTATAGAGGAGGAGGGAGAATGAAAGGAGAAAATGTATGGAAATTAGTTCGTATGGTTCTGTTTTGCACTCTTTTTTATGGGATAACTATTTCTACGGCAGCGGTGAATGCTCAGGAAGTGCAGTCGGTTGAAACAGAAAGCTCTGTGCTTTTTACCGGTGTTTATGAGCCTATTGGCCAACCCAAACCAGCACCGCCAGCAGGCCCTACAGAGAATATCTCGCCACCAAAAGAGGTAGCAAAACCAGGTGGCATTTTACCAAAGACCAACGAGACAAAAACTTACGGCGTAATCTTGCTTGGATTACTGCTCGTACTGGTTGCATTGTATGCGCAATATACCAAACATCGATCAAAATTTATGATGGTTAAAAAGAAAAGACAAATAATTTGAAAGCAGGGATGAATTTGAAATTCGTACGATTTGCATCGGCAGCTGTTTTAGCTGCAACTTTATTTACTATTAGCGCGGAAGCCTTCGCTACTGAAAGTGTAACAAACCATGATACAGAAGGGAAAGTTCTCTTTGTACCAAACGATAGCGAAGCGACAGTGGTTCAACCACCAAATCCTGGTCCTAATGGTCCAGATGTAGAGATCAATCCAGTCGGCCCTGAAGGACAAACAGGACCATTGACGATTGCTTACGCACCTACGCTTAATTTCGGTGAGCAAGTGATTTCTAATACCGATCAAGAATATAAGCTAGTGGCTGAATTACACAAGCTAAAAGACGCGGAAGATAGTGAAGAAAGAGTTCCGTATGTTTCATTTGCCCAAGTCCAAGATACGCGCGGGACAAATGCTGGTTGGGATTTAAAAGTTTCATTAAGTGCTTTTGAATCAGGAACACAAAATAATGAACTGACTGGAGCAAGAATTCGTTTTAATTCGCCGAAATTGGAATATAACGGAAGCAACCAAGAAAATGAACCACAAATTCATGCGGATGGATTGATTTTAGATGCTACAAATAGTGAGCGTTCGGTTCTGACCGCCGCTCAAACAAAAGGTGCCGGCGTTTCGTCAGTCGTTTGGGGCGATCAGGAAGAAATCAATCGACAAGTGGAAGCAGGCGCAGAGGTTGTTGAAAATGCCGGAATCGAATTACTTGTTCCTGGATCAACAGCAAAAGACGCTGCTCTTTATGAAGCAACCCTTACTTGGACATTAGCTGCAACAGCCGGACCGGACGGAGAAACGGTTCAATAACTTGGTTTTGTACTGAATAAAAAAGAAAGAAGGAACTAGAAATGCAAAAGATTCGTTTAGCTACGGTCGCTGTATTATCCACCACTTTACTAGCCGGAGGCGTTCAAGCCTTTGCCCAATCTTCATTAGAAACGACTACCGATAACGTTATAGGATTTACCTCAGACGGAAGCGATCTAACAGAGGTACAGCCACCAGTCGTAAACCCAGAAGTAGAAACAATCGAACCAACACCGCCAGGGCAAACGGGTCCGTTTACCATTGCTTATGCACCAAAAACTTTTGATTTTGGTCAGAATGCTATCTCTACCAGTGATCGTTGGTATTCAATGGTTGCAGATGAGCGTAATTTGGCTGATCAATCAGGTACGACACCGTATGTATCATTTGCCCAAGTGCAAGATACCCGAGGAACGCATGCTGGTTGGACATTAAATGTTAGTCTAACTGATTTTACTTCTGAATCAGGGGATGTCTTGACTGGGGCAAAAATCAAGTTGGCGAACCCTGAGATCGTGTTCAACAAAGGCGAAGGTGATCGAGACTTACAGCCAAGTGCCGTTATCAATAGTGAAGAACAAAATGCGTTGATCCTAGATGTCAACGATCAAGACATTCCTGTCATGCGTGCTTCGGTCGGTCAAGGCGCGGGCGCTTCATCGATTTACTGGGGAGATCAAGAAAAATTGACGGAACAAAATCTTAATAAACAAGAAGACGAAATTATCAGAAATGATGATATTCAACTATTTGTACCAGGCTCTACCACGCAGCTAGCAACCAACTATACTGCGGAAATGACATGGACGCTAACTGCTTCTGTTGATAGTGGCGGCGAAACAGTAAATCCGTAAGAAGGATCATAGCTTGCAACAAGAAACAACTGGCAGGAATAATAAATTATTCCTGCCTTTTTTGGAAGGAGAACCACTTTTGACTGAACAACGTATAAGAATGAAATGGATAAAAACGGTTACCTGTGCGGTCATCCTGCTATCATTCTTTTCTTCACCAAGATTGAGCTATGCTCAGACAGAATCAGAATTAAACTTCTATGTGACGCCTATCTTACCAGAAAGTCAGCTGGAAGGAGGGGCGTTGGGGTATTTCGATTTAAATCTTGGGGCAGGAGAACGTGATGAATTGGCTTTAGAGATCGAAAATGGTTCTGATCAAGCGATCGAAATAGAAATTTCTGCCCATACGGCATTTACGAATGTGAATGGTGTTGTGGAATATGGCAGGGATGCAGAATCCCCTGATCCGACTTTACCTGCATCAATTGATGAACTGGTAGAGGTGCCGGAAACCATATCGTTAGATCCATTAGAAAAAAGAATCATTTCTTTACCGATTGCGATGCCAGAAGAGGAATTCAAAGGGGTTTTGGCAGGTGGCATTCGAATCAAAGAAGTTATTTCTAAAGAGGAGCAAACACAATCTGCTGAAGAAGGATTAGGCATACGGAATGCATTTTCCTATGTCATTGGTGTGGTAGTAAGCAACAATCGGTCTGCAACGGATCCGGGATTGGAACTGCTTGATGTTTTCGCCGATCAAGTAAATTACCGAAACGTATTTAGTGCTGTTATCCAAAATTATACATCGACATTTGTCAATCAATTGGAAGTAACAGCTGAAATTCGATCTGTTGGCAGTGAGACGATCTTATATGAAGCAAGTCAATCAGCGATGCAAATGGCTCCTAATTCACATATGCATTTCCCAATTCCCTTGAATGGCGATCGTTTTCGTAATGGGGAGTATGTATTAAATCTTACTGCACGGTCAGGAGAGGAAGAGTGGTCTTGGGAACAGACATTTAGCGTGGAGGCAGAAGATGCTCGCCGCTTAAATGAACTCGATGTCACTGTAGATACGTCGCTCAATTGGTGGATGATAGCCACGGTTGGTCTAATCAGCTTGTTTTTATTGCTTGTGATCATCCTAATTGTTCATAAGAAAAAAAAGGCAAAGGAAGGTGGGAATAGTTGAAATGAAGAATACACCACACAAGGTAATAATTGCGATCATTATTGGATTACTAAGTGTGCAAACTTTTTTTCCAAGTCTGAGCAATTTACTATTGCCAGAAATCCACGCCATCGATCACACGATTGAACCGTTGGACGAAACGCAGAATATGTCCTTGCTTGATAAAGCAACACAACCGATCCAAACAAAAGAATATGACAACCATAAACGTTTTTTTCAGTTTCCAGTTAGTGTGATTGAAGGGGTCGTGAATCAACCGATCGACGTTTTCGTCGTATCAAGCCAACCGTTAGATGAGATTACGCTGGTTGTAGCGAAAGAAGCAGCGATCGTGGAAGAAGAATTTGCTGCAGAAGTGAAGAGTAAGAAGCTGTCTGAAGAAGAACAGGAATGGACGCTTACCTTTGATGAAGAGCTTATGGAGTTCGAAATTCCTATCGTCTTTAATAAAATAGGTGATTATAAACTTGTTATAGGTGAAGCGGAACTAACGATCGAAGTACAGACAGAAGATGTCGCAGAAGATGACTCGGATGATGATACAGATAATGAAAGGATCGAGACGGAGGTCTCACCATCAGACACTCCACGGGAAGGGGAACGAACCACGCAACCTTCCAATGACGCGAACCCAAATGAGAATCAGGAAGACACAGAAGCTGATCAAGCGGAAGCGATTGCCCAATTGACAGAACCGGTCACACCTTTAGACGAAATCAGTCATCGGGATGTATCCAACTGGCAAGAATTTATGGCGGCAATTGTGAATAAAGATGTAAATTATATCAATATCGTAAACGACTTTGAATCTTCGGATAATCCTACTCAAGGAGTTTCTGGAGTGGCTGCGGGAAGTGCAACTTCCAACCCAACAAATGGATTAGCCTATATTTGGACCAATGCTTCTGGAATTTCAAGAACGCTTGTGATCGAAGGCAATGGGTTTCAAATCGACTTTAGAGCAGTTGCTGTCGGATTTTATGATAGTACAGTCAATAGTGCAACGCCATGGGACATTACGTATCAAAATATCGATGTCGTTCATGGAAATTGGTATGGGTTTATGAATTTTACGAATATGAGTATTCCTCAGCAAAATCTATCCAGAATGCGCTACCACAATTTAACCAACGCGGGCAATCAGTTGATCCACTCGTTAGCGACACCTGTTGTTATGTCTGGCGAAGTAATATCGCATCAAACTCCGACATATACTTCCAGATCTGGACGTGTGCAAACGATCAATGCAACCAACCAAGCGAATATGGAAGTAACACAATTGGAAATTCTTGATAACGCAACAGTTGATATGTCAACAATAAATTCCGGCAATATCTATTTATATTATGCAACGGGGCGTATGACTATTGGCAATGATGCAAAGATGTCCCTGCGTGCAGCTGGAACAGCCGGTGAGGCTTTTGGAGCAAATATTTATATTGCGAATGGACGGATCAATATCGGTAATCGATCAGAGCTGCATTTGAATGCCCGAGCCAACTCCCCCGCAATCAGTATGTATGCAAGCGGCGCCCACTTTGAAATGTCTGAGGATAGCAAAGTGGTAATCAAAGCTGACGGACGTACCACAAGCCTCAATGGATGGTCCTATAACATTATCTACATGGGTGCTGGAAGCACGATGCTTATTGGAAATAAAAGCAGTGTCGAAATTGATGCAGTGAATCAAGGGACCACCACCTCCGGAGTGATCCATGTAGCCGGTGCCGCCACATTTATTGTTGCTAAAGAAGGAATCTTGGATATTAAGTCAGACGGAACCAATCCCTCTCATTCCTTGATGACATTTTTGAGCTCGGCCTCAACCTTCACTTTTGCGGATGCACAACGCATCAATTTAGAGAAAACAAGGGCGGTTACCGGAAATGCAGCAAATAGTAGCCTTATTTCGATTTCTGGCAGTGGCGGGTTATTAGATGTGGATATTCAAGCAGCGAAGCAATGGCGGCATGGAAACTTGACGGAGGAACCAGACTTCAGTTGGAGTCCAATCTTCAATTTAAAAGTGAATTTTTCCTCTACCTTGTCATCGATTTCGAATGTTTCTTCCATCTCACAAGAGATCGTTGATCATTTTCGCGCGAATTTTACCACAAGAGCACAACGTATCCTATTTGAATATATTCCAGATGTCGAAGTTCATTTAGAACCATTAACGGAAGACCCGGCACTAGATGGATCAAGAATCATTAGAGGAAAAGCCACACCTTATAGTGTGATTCGTTTTGACGGAGATCCAGTTATTCCCGCACCGCAACTGCAATCACCCTCTTTTGATGATAACAGCTTGTTTCATCTTCAAGCAGATGCCAATGGTGATTTCAGCTTGACCTTAGCCGAGGGGGATCGGTTTACAAAACATAATACGGTGACGGCTTACGCTTTCTTAAATGGAAAATTCGATACAGATGAAACAGTTGTTCAAGAGATTGCCACAATGAATCCACGAGATCCGATCGCGCCAGATATTGAAGTGAACCCAGAAAATAAACCGGATATACCAGACCATTTAGGGTTTATCAGTATCGATTTCATCTCCCAGTATAGCTTTGGAGATGTATCAATAAGTGCAGATACCAAACAGTACAATGCATTGCCGCAACGACTTAGCAGTGCCGATGGCTCAGTAACTGAGGAACGACCAAATTACGTGCAGATTTCTGACCGTCGCGCTCATTTTACAGGCTGGGAACTAAACGCGACATTATCCGCTGCAGGATTTCGTAACGATCAAGGAGAAGAACTTCGGGGTGCACGAATTATTTTAGAAAATGCAGTTATGCTGACGAATGCCGCCAACTCAGCAATTCCTCCCACTTATAGTGAAACAATGTTCCTTGATCCTGGGGTACTTGCTATGATCGCTGAAGCGGATGCAAACGAAGGAAGCGGTACTTGGATTCAACGCTACGGGGATATGGAGACGATGGGGAATAGTGTCAAACTTGAAGTACCCATTGGATCAAATCCTCGTAACATGACTTACCAAGCAACGATTGAATGGGAGTTAAGTTTTGTTCCATCTGTCGAATGATCGATACTCAATCTTATCAAATGGAAGCTGTTAGCGCCTTTGACAGCTTCCATTCTTGATAGGAAGACAGTGAGTAAATCACTTGGAAAGTAGTGGATTATAACGCTTTTTTGTGGTAGATCACGCTGCTGAGCAAAATCCGCTTGAGCTAGCTAAATCAATCGTTTGCTTCAAAATAATCGCGAAGAGACAGAGTTCACCTAAACTCGTGCAAAAAATATTCAGCAACTTTGAATCAGTTCGTCAGGTTTTATTCGAAACCAATGATGCCGGCTGAAACAAAAGAAAGGAAACTATATGAAACGAAGAAAAAAGAAGTCATATTTGACAGTATTCAGTACTGGGATTTTAGCAAGTCAACTTTTTGTTTCTCCCGTATTACTGGCGAAAGAAAGCCCTCAGCCTGATAACTATTCAGAAAATACAAATGTCGAACAGCAACTTGATGACCAAGATTCATCGGCAGCAGAAGACCAAGAGAGTCAAGAAGACGTCAGCAAAGAGCAAACGGAGGACTCGACCGAGTTATCCTCCGAATCAAATGAACCGCTTATGGATTCAGAAACAGCAGATCCCGTTGTAGAATCTCTTGATTCGTCTGAAGAAGTAGACTCAACACAAACGACCGAGTCAGCGGAAACGACCGAACTAGAGGAATTAGAGTCCACGGAACCTTCCGAGGAAGAGGAAAAAATAGATGCTGAAACGGACGATCTAGAAGTAGAAACAGAGAACAAGCCAAAAGAGACCGACTTGATTGATGATTCATTGGCACCAAAAGAAAATGAAATTTCAACTGAGAGCAACGAAAATACTGAAAATGCAAAAAAAGAGGAGCCGAAAACACCTCCGATTATTGCACCTGAGCAAGTAATAAACCCTGTCGTTCAATCACCAGATGCTACTTCTCACTTGAAAAATTCTTTTTATGATGGACGTACCATTGATTTACCAGAGAGTTTTCGGGCAGCGAAGATCGCAGATTCGAATCTGTTAGATTTCACCTTGCCGATATTAGCTGATTATGATGCCCAATGGCAAGCGGCATTGGTCTACGAGATCATCGGGCAAATTGGTGAACTAGAAGAACCATCGACAATGGACGAATGGATCAATGAACGGATCAAAGCGGTTATAGAAGGAAAAGCTAGCTGGATAGAAAAAGAACAGCAGGTTGAACAATTACAACCGGGGGATCTTTTATATGACGCAAATCAGTTAATCGGTATCTACCTCGCAGATGGTTACCAAGCAAGTTTAGTGACAAATCAAGAAGAGCCAACGAAAACTGTCATCGAAGTTCAGCGGGTTTCAATCGAAGAGCCGCTATCGATCAGACGGCTATCAAATCCTGAATTGGCTACATATGGCGAAAAGCTAGTTACTGAATATCCAGCCCCTTACGAATTTACAGTGAATCAAAAGACCCAGACGTTTATTGAAACATTGGCACAAGAAGCCCAAAGCTTAGGGCAAGAATACGATGTCTTTGCTTCTGTATTAATCGCGCAAGCGATCCTTGAAAGCGGCAGTGGCGACAGCGGGCTTTCCAGCAGTCCCCATTATAACCTTTTTGGGATCAAAGGCAGTTATCAAGGAAGCAGCGTGACTTTACCAACAATGGAAGATAAAGGCAACGGAGAACTATTCCAAATTCAAGCAGCCTTTCGTTCCTATTCAAGTTATCGAGATTCGATGGCAGATTATGTCAAATTGATTCGCGGAGGAATCACTGGAAATCCAACCTTTTATCAAGATGTGTGGCGCTCTGAATCAAAAAACTATCTTCGGGCAGCAGATGCTTTGACGGGCACTTATGCGACCGATGTTAATTATAGTAAAAAAATCAATTCACTGATTGCGGTCTATGGATTGACGCAATATGACCAAGTGATCGCAACAGAAACAGGCTTGTTTATCCAAGGAAAAGAACAAATTCCAGAAGAGTATCGCTCCCTCATGACATTTCCAGAATACAACGGTCGTGACTACAATCTTTCTGGTTCGTATCCTGTTGGACAATGTACTTGGTATGTGTTCAATCGGGTGAGTCAATTAGGCGGTCAAGTAGATGACTACATGGGAAATGGTGGTCAATGGGGCAATACCGGACGACGTTTAGGTTACAACGTCAGTCAAACGCCTAAAGCAGGTAGTATGATCTCTTTTGCACCTGGAACAGCTGGATCTGATCCTCGTTATGGTCATGTCGCTTTTGTTGAAGCCGTTGGTCCAAATGGTATTTTGGTTTCAGAAGGAAATGTCTATGGTGGAACCACAATCTCTTATCGCGTGATCAGCAATGAATTGGCGCACTCATCAAGTGTTTCATATATTATGCCAAAATAAGGATGGAGGGCTGGCAATATGAGTAAAAGGCATAGACAAATAGGTCTTCCTATCAGCGGTATCTTTTTGATGGTCCTTTTGCTTATTGCGTTTCTTCAGCCGTATCGACTGGCGTTAGTCAGAGGAACGTCCATGCTGCCGACGATCGAGGATCGACAAGTTGTGCTGGTTCATAAAAAGCGCCAGCCAAATCGCTATCAGCTGATCGCTTTCGAACAGGAAGGAAAATTTTTGATCAAGAGAGTGATTGGTGTGCCAGGGGATTCCTTCGTTCGTACACAGGAGCGGTTGTTGATTGGGGCGGAGGATACTGACTTTGATTTTTCATTTATGATCACTGTGAAGGATGAAGCCGTTGAGGCGTTGCCGATTCGGGGGTACCTCAAAGAAGATGAGTACTTTGTCGTTGGCGATGCACTGCTCACTTCAAGTGATAGTAGAGAATTTGGAATCATTTCAAGTAAAACCTTTTATGGTGTGGTGACCACGTTCTTCTGACACATCAGCTTTTTGAAAGGAAGTTTGCGATGATTCATTTCTTGCAACATATCAACGAGACTAAGTTTGTATCAAAATGGATGAATAAAACGAATTTTAGTTTTGATGGAAGGAAGAGACTGTGATTTTTATCTATATTGGGATGATACTACTTGCCATTGGAGCAGGTAGTATCATCGGTTGGCGATTGTATCGAGAATACTTAGTAAGAAAAGTTGAAAAGCAGCTGTCGTCAGATGCTTTAGCCAAAAGGAAACTGCGTTTATTTAAGCACAACCTGCGCAGTGGGCACCTGCTAATTGTATTGGGCTGCAGTAGTGCCATAATCGTAAGTGTCTTGCTACTAACAGTTTTTCAGCTGACAGGCGGCATTCATGTGCAAAAGCTGCAAGAAGAAACCAGTCAATTAAAAGAGGAAGTCTTCGCGCTTAGAACTGAGCAAACGGAATGGATGCGGATGCCGATTTTTGCATATCCTGAGAACGGCTTTTCTTTTGAAGCGATTGATTGGGAGCATTTACTCGTATCCAATGATCGTGAAGCACAATTTGCAGCTGAATATGAGTTGGCCTATCAGTTATCACCATATCTAGGTCGCACTGTAGCGATGATTTTTGTTGATCAGCCTTTGCAAGAAATCTCGATTGTTCTATCTAGCAAATTACCATCAATTGATGACTTAAACGGATGGGAAGAGAATTTTTCTCGTCTACTCCATGATATGCAGAACGTTCCCCTGATCACCCAAGGAACCTTCTCTGTCCAATTTTCCAAGGATTCTGATCAGTCCTTTGAGCAGACGATCATTCGTGACGAGAATGGGGTCTGGACCCTTTTAGAACGCAGATTCCCAAACACTGATGCTCAAGAAGTAGCCAACAACGAGGGGAGCGAGAGCATATCGTCTACTCCTCAAACGGATCAAAGTGAAACGATCAATACAAATGAACAAAAAGGCAGTGTGAAAAATTAATGATGAAAAAGAAAAACAAAGGTTGGTTTTCTGCCCAAAAGCTAATGGATGAAGTGAATCAATTATCCATAGAAGAGCTGAATGAATTTGAGGAGACAAATCAAGAAGAGGGAATCGTTGAGGATCAAGGGTCCGCAAAGGCTACGCCTGAAAAAAAAGAGGACGAGACCAATCGACCAGCGGACAATGAACCCCCTAAAACCCAGAAAGAAGCAGTAAAACCTGTCGCACAAACTTTCGCAAAACCGATTTCTCACCAAAGAGTGGCTGGAGATCAGCAGAAAGAGCAAAGTGTCAAAAAGGTAGCAGTGCAGCAAAAGTCCTCTGGCAACCGTGATAGCTACGCCAAGGATAGTCAACTCGTTGAAGATAAAGGAGAACGTATGGAGAAAGAATTGAGTACAAACCAAACAAATAAGCAAGAATCAAAAGAACAAGAAAAGGATCATATGATTGAAAATTTATCTTTTGAAATCAAAGAATTGATTTTAGAAAATGAGCAACTACAGGAAGAAAAAAATCAGTTGAAAAAACAGCAGAAGATAATGGTTCAACAAGAAGCAGAGGCAAAAGAATTAAAAGCTTCGCTAGTAGAAGCAAATAAGAAAGTCAAAGACCTAGAAGAACAGTTTGCAAAAGTAGATACAGAAAAACTTGAAGCAAAAATCCAGCAATTAGAGGCCAAGTTAGCTGTTCAGCAAGAAAAAGAGCAACAAGAGCAACAAACTTACGAAAAGGAACGCGCTGAATGGACGTTGAAGCGGCAAGAAATCCAGCAGTTGCAAGAAGTAATTGCTGATTTGAAACAGCAATTGGCAGAAAAAGAAGAGCTTGCAGCAAAAGTTTCAGCTAGCGAATCAAATGAAGAAGTCGCAGAGCTTCAGGCGAAGATCGAAGCACTACGGGAAGAAAATGCAACCCTACAAATCGAAAACGAGCAGTTCCAAACAGAAATCAGTGAGGTTTTAGTCTTTGCTAGAAGAAAAGCAAATCGCACGATTCAAGAAGCGAAGATCGAATCTGAACGAATGATCCGTACGACAGAAATGCGGATCGATGGGATTCATGATCGTGCCAAAGAGATTCTTTTTGAAGTGAACGAGACGAAAGAAAATGTGATTCATTTATTTGACGATCTGCATAATCAAGTTTATCAGCTTTCCGATAAAAAATTGCTGTTTGAAGAGCTTGAAAAGTAAGCTTCTACATTTATATGGCAGGAATTAAAAAAAACAGTAGATCAGATTTTGATCTACTGTTTTTTTGCGATTCTCCATTATTCGACACTACCATCGTTTGGTTCCGGCGGGTCCGGTGGTGAGGAAGGATTATCCTCACTGCTGGAAGGTGTTGTTGAACCGGGATCCTGACTAGAAGCAGGAGGCGTAACGACCGATGATGAATCATCCTCATCAGGTGTTGTCACTGGTGGTGTTACTTCGCTTGATGATTCTGTTGTACTTGATGGTGTTGATTCGCTACTTTCTGTAGAAGGTGTCGTTGGTTCAACGTAGGAACTGCTGCTGGACGAACTTGGTGCTGAATAGCTTGGTTGGGTGTACGTCCCTTCAAGATAAAGCTCTCTTCCGATCCGTGTCAATCCGTCAGGCATTGTCCAGTCCGTGTTTTCTACAGAAGCAGAAACATAGCGCATCAATTCACGATAGACATCTGAAGCCACATGGGTACTACTATCAGTGATCGGTGTCATTTTGTCGTTGTAGCCTGTCCAAACCGCCAATGAGTAGGAGGGAGTATAGCCGGCAAAGGTAATATCAGGGTAGGCACCATTCGATGTATCCAGTTGTGCTAACTGGTCATCGGTGTAGTTGGACGTTCCCGTTTTCCCTGCTTGGTACAAACCATCGATTTGCGCGTTGGTTCCAGTTCCGACTGAAATAACATCTTTCAAGATATCGGTCACCATGTAAGCTGTCGTATCATCCATTGCTTCTTGACCAGAAACTTTAAAGGATTCTTCGTCTTCTGTACCATCTTGCATGACGATTTTATTGACGTACTGTGGTTCATAATAGGTGCCACCATTTGAAAACGCAGCATAAGCAGCGGCCATTTTCAGACTGGAGATCCCATACTTTGTGCCATCCAATTTATCTGTATTGCTGGAAATCGCATTGGATTGGGTGATCGTATCATATTCGATTCCTAAACCACTGAGAAAGTCTGCGATATTGTCCGCGCCGACTTCATCAAACAGCTTCACTGCCGGCACATTTCTAGACTCTGCTAGAGCGGTCCGCAAGGTGATATTGCCCATATATTGGCGATCCCAGTTGTAAACAGGAATATTCGTCCCTTTATACGTGTAAGGTTCATCTAAAATCATTCTACCCGTGGAATCTTGTAGAAATTGAAAGGCAGGGCCATAGTCTGTGATTGGTTTGACGGTCGAACCAAAGTCTCGTGCGACATTGACAGCCAGGTTATTTGCTAGAACATCATCAACATTACGGGCACCGATCTGAGCGGTCACCTTGCCTGTGTTGACATCAACTAAGGTAGCGGCAACTTGCATCTTGTCATCTGGGTAATCAACGTAGTCGTCACTGTTGACGATGTCATATAATCGTTTTTGTGCATCGATATCGACATTAGTATAAATATCTAAGCCGTCAGTATACACATCTTTCCCAGTTTTTTCTTTGACTTCAGCGATCACTTCGTTAAAGTAGTTGTCAAAGTATTTCCACTCTTGGTTTTCACGGGGATTGTCTTGCAAGCCTTCTTGAATATCCTCGGCAACGGCCGCATCATATTCCGCTTGCGTGATTTTTTCATTTTCCAGCATCGCACCTAAAACAACATCTCGCCGACTTTTCGCATTATCAGGATGCGCAAATGGGTCAAAAGCTGAAGGGGCATTTGGTAAACCCGCAATCAAAGCGGTTTGCGCAAGGTCTAGTTCAGCTAACGGCTTGCCGTAAAACTTCATTGCGGCCGTTTGCATCCCATATACACCATTGGACATATATACTTTATTGATGTAGTAAGTGAGGATCTCTTGTTTTGATTTCATTTGTTCAAGACGAACCGCCATCCATGCTTCTTGTGCTTTTCGACGTAATGTTTGGTCTTCAGCGCTGGTAGAAAAGAAGGACAGCTTGATCAATTGCTGTGTCAACGTACTTCCGCCTTGCATACCGCCGGTTGTGGCATTGGATAATGCGGAACCGACGATCCGAATCGGATCGACTCCGATATGCTGGTAGAAGCGGCGATCTTCGACAGAGACGATCGCGTCTTCCAGCAGTTGAGGAATCTCACTTGCTGTAATTTTCTCTCTGGTTTCACTACCGAATTCAGTGATCAATTCGCCATTTGACGCATAGAAACGAGAAGAAACCGTTGAATCCAAGCGTGTTTCATCAAGTGCAGGCGCATCTTTGGCATACCACCAGAATAACCCCATCCCGGATAGAATCCCGATACAGCCCAAGAAAAACAGCCCCATAAATACTTTTAAAAGAATACTCCCAATGCTTCGTTTGCCTTTTGCCTTAGGAGGCTTTGGTGCTTTTTTAGCTGTACCTTTTTTAGAATCATGCCGAGAGGTCCTCGATTGTGATCCATTTGCCATACTAATCATTCTCCTTCATCGTTAAAAATTGATCAACTGCTTTTAAATAGGGAATACGTGGCGCAATTGAAGGGATAATTTCAATCCCATTCGTTTCAATATAGGCCAGTGTCATTGATTTTTTTCCCGTTTCTTTTTGCAGGTGCCATTGAGAAACTAAGCACTTGCTATCGAGAAAAAAGCAGCGTTGTAGACTAGAAAACCATAAAAGAACAAAACATAAACCCGCTTGTTCCAAACAGTCTTCCATATGCTTGATTTGGTGTGGATGAAAATTTTTAAAGGGAAATGACGTTTTGTTTTGAGTCTCTTTCGCTTCAAAGTCGATATATTGCCCTTGATAAACCCCATTGTAATCAGTGGTGGATGCCTCGCGGAAATAGGCTTCTTTGATTACGGCGGCGCTTCTTCTTGGATAATCTACCTTCACGATTTGAATTGGTGTCGGTTTCTTATGAATGACAGCAAGTTTACGATTCAAATAATAAAGGTTGCTTTCATTGATCGCTTCTTCAAAACGCATCCCACGATTGGCATACGTTTTTGGCTTTATTAGTTTCTCTTGCATTTTTTGTTTTTTGCCGTCATCATAGGTAGTAGATTGTCCATTCGGGTAACGAATAACCATGTTGTTCACACTCCTAGGCAACATTATACCAAAAAGTCGTTTGGAAAGAAAAGAGATGACCAGAGAAACAATGAAAACCTTATACTTTACTGGCTATCGTAATTATGAATTAGGTGTCTTTCAAGCAAAAGATCCCAAGATTGCAGTTATTAAGAAAGTAATAATGTCGACTTTGACCAATTATGTCGAAGAAGGGTTAGAATGGCTCTTGATCAGCGGGAATCTTGGAGCGGAGCTGTGGTGTGCCGAAGCCGTTGAACAATTAAAACAAACATACCCAGAACTGAAACTAGGAATTATTTTTCCTTTTGAAGGGTTTGGTGAAAATTGGAACGAAACAAATCAGCAGGCACTGCAAACAGCGAAGTCATTTGCCGATTATGTCAATGCCACCAGCCATAAGCCTTACCAAGACCCCAGTCAATTAAGAAATCACACGGCATTTTTACTGGAGCATACCGAAGGCGCACTTGTGTTATATGATGACGAATTTCCAGGAAAACCTAATTATTTCTTAAGAGATGCCAAAGCTTATAGTGAGCAAAATCCCTACTTTATTCATCAAATAACAATGGATGACCTACAAAACGCAACATTTGATAGTAATTTACTTTGATTTTCGTATATTTTTTGATAGAATGGTCTAGAAAGTGAAAACCATTTGGAATAAACAATGAGGTGTAAATAATGGCAAATTTAATTTATAGTCCAAAAGATATTCTGCAACAAGAATTCAAAACAAAAATGCGCGGGTATGATCCAGTTGAAGTGGACGAGTTTTTAGATAATATCATTAAAGACTACGAAAGCTACAATAAAGAGATCTTAGCCCTGCAAGAAGAAAATGACCGTCTGACAGCGAAAATCGATCAATTGTCGAAAAACCAAGCGATCGCATCTCGTGTTCAACAAGAAGCGCCGAAAAGCCAAACCGTTACAAACTTTGATATTTTGAAACGTTTGTCGAATCTTGAAAAAGAAGTGTTTGGCAAAAAGCTTGATCGTGAATCAGAACCTGTCACTCGTTCTTCTTCCTACAACAGCAACTATACAAATGCTGATTTTGAAGATGACAACGAAAAAACCCGTCAATTCTAATCTAATGTAGAAAAGATAGTTGTGGTTTTCGGGTAATTGCGGCATAACTCGATTATGCTGAGGAAAGTCCATGCTCGCACAAGCTGAGATGCTTGTAGTGTTCGTGCCTAGCGAAACCATAAGCTAGGGTACTTGAGAAAGTAACGGCAGGAAAAATGGCTAAGGTGTAAGCTATGCCAAAGTATCCTTGAAAGTGCCACAGTGACGAAGCAAGGCGGGAAACCGTCTTGGTGGAACGCGGTAAACCCCTCGAGCGAGCAACCCAAACAATGGTAGGGGCACTTTTTGCACGGAAATGAACGGAGCAAGAAGGCAAGTAATTGCAGATAGATAATTACCCAGTGTTTTCTTCTCCCTGAGGAAAATACGGACAAAACATGGCTTATAGAAAATCACAACCTATCAGGGAATCCTTCCATCAACGGAAGGTTTTTTTATACCAAGAAGGAGAGCGTTATGACTGAAAAAACATTTAATTGTATTGCCACCGCTGCGAGCGGTTTAGAAGCACTAGTGGGCAAAGAATTACGGGATTTAGGGATCGAGTGTGAGGTTGAAAACGGCCGAGCGCGCTTTAAAGGGACGATGGAGACCATTGCTACCGCGAACTTGTGGCTCCGTACAGCGGACCGTATCAAAATTGTCGTCGGGGAATTTGACGTATTGACTTTCGATCAGCTGTTTGAAGAAGTTAAAGCGTTACCGTGGGAAGACTTTTTACCTTTAGACGCTGAATTTCCAGTAGCTGGAAAATCAATCAAATCAAAATTGTATAGCGTACCTGATTGTCAAGCGATCACCAAAAAAGCAATCGTCAATCGCTTAAGAGAAGTATACCATCGTCCAGCAAGTGTGCCGCTGACTGAAACTGGCGCTTTTTTCCAATTAGAAGTCGCTTTATTGAAAGACCATGCGATGATCACATTGGATACGACTGGCCCTAGTTTGTTTAAACGTGGCTATCGTTTAGAAAAAGGAGGCGCGCCGCTGAAAGAAAACATGGCTGCGGCTTTAGTGATGCTGACAAATTGGTACAAAGACAAGCCGTTTGTCGATCCCGTTTGTGGATCAGGCACATTGTGCATTGAAGCAGCGTTGATCGGCCATAATATCGCCCCTGGCTTTAATCGGGAATTTGTTTGCGAAACGTGGGATTGGTTCCCAGCAGAAGTATTTGAAAAAGTACGGAAAGAAGCAGATGAAGCAGCAGATTATGATGTCGAATTAGATATTACCGGTTCGGATATCAATGGTAGAATGATTGAGATCGCCCGCAGAAATGCGGAAGAAATCGGTCTAGGAGACTCGATCACCTTCAAACAACAAGCCGTTAAAGACTTTAAAACAGAAAAAGAGTATGGTGTCGTTGTGGCTAACCCTCCTTATGGCGAACGCTTAGGAGAAGAAGCGTCCGTTCAGCGACTGTATCAGGAAATGGGCCAAGTGTTTCGACCGCTTAAAACCTGGAGCAAGTACTTTTTGACCAGTGACTTGACTTTTGAGACCCATTACGGCGAAAAAGCGACAAAAAAACGCAAATTATACAACGGTGCCATTCGTACCGATCTCTTCCAATACTGGGGACAACGTCCGCCACGCAAAAAGGAGTCTGCTGAATGAAAGAACAAGAATTTCTGAAAGAATTAAAAGAAATCGATCTATTACAACAAGCAATGGGGATCTTAGGTTGGGATAATCAAACAGGGATGCCAGAAAAAGCCAGTGATTACCGTGCGGAAGTTGACAGCTATTTATATGGTCTATACTTTGATAAAAAAGTGGGGGAACCAATCCAAGAAGCAATCAGCTATTTCGGGAAACACCCAGATGAATTATCAGAAGTAGGGAAAGCGGCGTATCAATTAGTCAAAGAAGAATATGAATTGCAAAAAGATGTGCCCAATGAGTTGGCGATGGCGGCTTCCTCAGCTACGTCAAAAGCACATACTGCTTGGCTCAAAGCCCGTAAAGAAAAAGATTTTTCTTTATTTAAAGATGCTCTTTCTGAAAACATTCGCTTAACGAAAGAATTGATTCCTTATTGGAAGAAAAATGAGCTGACGAACTATGACGTCTTATTAAATCAATACGAACCGAATATGACGGTTGAGATCTTGGATAACGTATTCTCACAAGTGAGAGATGGTATCATGGATATTCGTCGTCAATTGGCTGAAAAAGGAACAGCGCCAGACACTTCGATCCTTTCACGTAAGATGACCGAAGCGCAACAACGTAAATTTATCTCAAAAGTGATCGCCGACTTAGGCTATGACTTTTCTCGCGGCCGTTTGGATAATACGGTCCACCCATTCGCTACGGGGATCAACCACAATGATGTACGGTTGACCACACGCTGGAGCGAAACTGACTTTTCGATGGGACTGTTCGGTGTGATTCATGAAGCTGGTCACGGGATGTACGAGCAAAACATCGATGAGAAATACGAAGGCACGCCTGTTCATGAAGGGGCGTCCATGGGAATCCACGAATCCCAATCGCTGTTTAATGAAATCATTATCGGCAGCAACCGCAATTTCTGGGCAAAGCAATACCCATTTTTCCAAGAATGTGCGGAAGGCACGTTTGATGATGTGTCTTTTGACACTTTCTATGACTCCTTAAAGCATTCAAAAGCTAGCTTGATCCGTATTGAAGCTGATAGTCTGACATATGTCATTCATATTATTATTCGTTACGAGATCGAAAAAATGATCTTTAACGAAACCGTATCGATCGATGAACTGCCAAAAATCTGGAATGACAAATACGAGGAATATTTAGGGATTCGTCCAGAAAATGACTTGGAAGGGATCTTACAAGACGTTCATTGGTCAGGTTCAAGCTTCGGGTATTTCCCATCCTATGCTCTAGGATATATGTATGCAGCGCAATTACTCCATGCCATGGAAAAAGAAATCAATGTCGATGAAGTGTTGGCTTCGGATGATTATTCACCGATTCGTAAATGGTTGACTGAAAATATCCATCAATATGGCGCATCCAAGAAACCAAATGAATTGATTTTAGATGCAACGGATGAATTATTGAATCCTCAATATCTATTAGACTATTTACGCAAGATCTATTTTAGCGTCTATAAAATCAGCGAGACGCAAGATTTCGCTTAAAAGTAACGAGTGGAAAGAAGCTTCGCAAGACGTTGCCGCCCCAATTATTTCATGGGGTGCTCGTCTTGTTGAACTTCTTTTCCTTTTGTATCAAACACCATCGAAAAAAGAAGGCTAGCTGCTTTCATATCGAAAGAAGGAAAAAAATGAAGGAAGAATACAATGTTGCCGATCTTAGCAAAGTAATTGCTTATGCCGAAAGTATTCTGGGGAATGATTACACAGGACATGGGTTTGATCATGTCAAACGAGTGGCTGGGTTAAGTCAAGCCATCATTGATGCCGACGAATTGGCAGTTGATTGCTTTGTCGTACAGGCGGCAGCCTATCTCCATGATACGGTGGATGACAAAGTTGTGGCGGATGTCACAGCGGCGTCTAATGAAGTGCGAGCTTGTTTGACCACAGCGGGAGCCAGTGAAGCACAAACGAAAGAAATTTTTTCTATTATCGAGAATCTGTCTTTTTCAAAAGAACTTTTGCAAGGCGCGCAAGTTGTCTCAGTAGAAGGCCGCGTCGTTCGTGATGCAGATCGTCTCGATGCTTTAGGTGCGATCGGTATTTTACGGACGAGTTATTTTGGTGGCAGTCATCAACACCCGATCCATGTCAGTGACTTAGCCCCAAAGACGTTTCAAAATCATGAAGATTACCGAAAAGGAACGACGGTGATCAATCATTTTTATGAGAAACTATTTTTGCTTCCTGAAAAGATGACCACGGCGTATGGCAAAAAAGAAGCCCAACGACGTGTGGCTTTCATGAAGGATTTTTTAGAAGAATTCTATGCAGAGTGGGATGTTTAACTTTGTTTAGAGTTTTTTAAACTGAAATTCGATTATTTCCTTTTTCCTCCATTGTTCTTTATAATAATAAGTACAAAGGAGGGATGGAAATGTACTACCAACAGGCATTACAACCGAATGAACTATTGCCAGCGATTTCCAATTCAGGGGAATGCTTTTTTGTCATTCGGGCTGAGCTACCCATCCGGCAATATCAAATCGCAGTCTATCTTTACGACGATCAATTCTTTTTGTTGCAAGATGATCGCTTGTTTGATCAAATCGACCAAATCTCTAGTGAAACATTAGGGGATGAAGAAGAGATTTTACCATTTATCGAAGAAGCGCTGGAAGAAAACCATTATTTATTAGTGGAAAAAGCGTTTATTCGTTTAGATCTATCTACTTTACAAAAGATGACCGATCTTACTAGTTTCGATATCTTGTTTTATGAATTTTTTGACTCATGGGGGGAAGAAGGATGAAACGGACTGAATACGTAACGCTACAAGACCAAACATTGATCGACCTATTCCAGCAGTTAGGAGAGGATGTTTCGAATCTCGAGCTGATCGATGAAGAAAAGAATATCGATGTGGTGGTTGTGTCGAATAGTGATTGGCAATATTTATTGGAGCAAGTCAATGATGATGTGAAAGAGTCTTTTGCTGATACCTCAGAGACAGACCTGGATGAAGAACTAGCCGACGAATAAACCTTTTTTTAGTTGATAAACTGTTTTACTACGAAAGTGGCGGATGGATCTTTAGAAGGGGTCTAGCAATCTAGGCAGCTTACCAAAAAAATACGAAGCGATCTCATTTCCCGTCAAGAGGAGCAAGATCAATTCGTATTTCTAGGTAAGTTGTTTTTATTTTGTCCGCAGACGAACGTTTTTGACTTTTAAATAGCCGCGAATCAAGTTGACAATCAGTAAAAGAATGCCCACAATCAATGGAATCGCTAATAAGTAAGGCGAGTAAAGGTGGGTTTCTTGCACGTGTTCAAGAGATGTTTTCTCCACTTCATTGATGGCTTGTTGAATGACTTGTAAACTAAATCCTGTCAGAAAACCAGCAATGATGAAAAGGACGAAGCCTAAATAGGGAATATCGGAAGACCGGCGAAAAAGAGCAAAAGCTGCATATAAAACCAAAAGGAATGCCGGTACGCCAAAGGCAAAATAGGGATTTAACATGGTTTTTTAACCTCCTTTTCTTTTATGATACTCCAAAATTTACGTTTTGGGAAATAGCGTGTAAGATAAAAAGAAAACGTGAAGGAGTTCTTTATGTCCGCTTATATTACCCCAATAAAGGTTGCCTTGCTGGTTTTTCCTTTCCTAGCATTGGCGATATCAATGATTTTTTTTGTTATCCAATATCGAAAATACGGTCGTTTTATCTTGTCACGCGCACTGGTTCTGTATTCATTTGTCTTCTATTTATTGTGCGCCTATTTCTTAGTTATCCTACCATTGCCCTCGATCGAAGAGGTAGCACAGATGACTGGTCCTAAGATGGAATTGCAGTTAGGGGCATCGTGGCAACATTTTGTCCAACAGACCGTCTTAAACATTCACGATCCGCAAACCTATCTTCCCGCTATGAAGCAGGGGGTCTTCCTTGAGCCACTCTTTAATTTATTGTTGACCTTACCATTTGGGGTCTATTTGCGTTATTACTTCAAATGTTCCTTTTTAAAAACACTCGTTATTACGTTTTGCTTGACGTTGTTTTTTGAATTAACGCAGTTGACGGGACTGTATTTTATTTATCCTCGTCCGTATCGCTTATTCGATGTCAATGATCTCTTTGTCAATACAGTTGGAGGGCTTGTGGGCTGGACGATCGCCCCACTTTTTACGTTCTTATTGCCATCAAGGGAAGAGATGGATGCGGATTCTTACGCCAAAGGCACTCGGGTGACTGTGACACGAAGGGTGTTTGCTTGGTTGATCGACTGGGGAATACTGAAAGTGGTCAGTTTTATTGTGGTGATCGCTGTTCGTTTGCTCACTCAACAGACGGTACGGGACTTTAGTGGGGACTATTGGTACTTTGCTCTTGAAGTGTTGCTGTACTTTGTGTTGTTGGCTTACCTTGCCAAAGGACAAACGATTGGAAAAAAACTCGTACGAATCAAAATCATGCAAGAAGGCCGTGAGCGTGTCAGCTTGGGGGCTTTATTGAAACGCTATGGTTTGTTTTATCTGATTTATGCCAGCATCAGTCGGGTCAATATCTTTTTCGCACCGTTTCTTGAGTCCAACAATCTGCTGCTTTTAGTCGTTAGTTTGTTGATGGTAGTTATTTTTGGGTTGATCCAGTTTGGTTTTTACTTGAATCTCTTGTGGGCAGCAATAAAAAAAGAAAGCCGCTTTTTCTATGAACGCCGCAGTGCAACGTATACTATCAGTACGATCGATCATCAATCGATTACAAAAGAAAGTTAGGAAAACAAGGCAACATATGCTATAATCCAAAGGATGCTAAAAGAAAGAAGGTGTTTGAATGTCTTTTGAGTCATTTAAATTTCAACCATTTATTTATGAAGCACTTGCTGATAAAAAGTTCTCTAAGCCAACAGAAGTGCAAGAAAAACTGATACCTGTTATCCAAAAAGGACGCAGTGTTGTAGGGCAATCACAGACCGGAAGTGGTAAGACCCACACATTTTTACTGCCATTGATGGATAAAATCGATGCCGAAAAAGATGAAGTGCAAGTAGTGATCACTGCACCGAGTCGTGAATTAGCCACGCAAATCTATCACGCCGCAAAACAAATCGGCGGATTTCATGATCCTGAAATTCGAGTGTCAAATTTCGTCGGAGGAACGGATAAGCAACGTCAATTAAGCCGTCTGCAAAATCAACAGCCCCATGTCGTGATTGGGACACCTGGTCGTATCCTGGATATGATCAACGAACAAGCGTTAGGGGTTCACACTGCCAATGTATTTGTCGTGGATGAAGCAGACATGACCTTGGATATGGGCTTTTTAGAAGAAGTCGATCAAATTGCGGGACGTTTGCCTGAGAAACTACAAATGCTGGTTTTCTCCGCAACGATTCCAGAGAAATTGCGCCCATTCTTGAAAAAATACATGGCCAATCCATTGATCGAAGAAATCAAATCGAAAGCAGTCATCTCTGATACGATCGAGAATTGGTTGATTTCTACCAAAGGGAAAAATACCAATAAATTGATCTACCAATTATTGACTACAGGCCATCCCTATCTTGCCATCGTTTTTGCCAACACGAAGAGCCGTGTGGATGAAATTACGGATTACTTAAAGGAACAAGGCTTAAAAGTAGCGAAGATCCACGGCGACATCAGTCCTCGTGAAAGAAAACGGATCATGCGCCAAGTGCAAAATTTGGACTACCAATATGTTGTCGCAACAGATTTAGCTGCGCGAGGAATTGATATTGAAGGGGTTTCTCATGTCATCAATGCTGAGATTCCAGCTGATTTAGACTTCTTTATCCACCGTGTTGGTCGGACCGGTCGAAACCAAATGGATGGGACCGCGATCACGTTATATGATCCAAGCGATGAAGGAGCAATCCAAGCCATCGAAGATTTAGGGGTTGTTTTCCAACCGAAGGAAATCAAAAATGGCGAGATCGTTGCGACTTACGATCGGAATCGTCGGCAAAAGCGGGAAAAATCTCGTGACGAATTAGACCCAACCTTGATTGGCTTAGTCAAGAAAAAGAAGAAAAAAATCAAGCCTGGCTACAAGAAAAAAATTCAATGGGCTGTTGATAAGAAGAACAAAGAAAAACGGAAGATCGAACGTCGTCAAACGACTCGAACCGCCCGCAAAAACAAGAAAAATTCGAATAGTTAATGGTTACCAAAACAGCAGTCATGTAAGGGGTGTTCTCTTACTTGACTGCTGTTTTTAATTGTTTGGTCATTTCTACACACAATACACCATCTTCAGTATAGGGCTCGGATTTTTTTTGATACCCACAGGATTCATAAAACGCACAAGCGTCGATCTCTGCGGATAACACTGATTGGAGGGCACCCTCTTGGACACCACGCATTTCGAGATAATGCAATAATTTGGTGCCGTATCCTTGGTGCCGATAGGCCTTGGCTACGCAAAAGCGATCAGGTTGCAGAGTGTTCGGTGAAGAGAATTGATAGCGAATGGTCGCGATCGGGATGCGTCCATCTAGCCAAAGAAAGTATGGGCAAGATTGGTCTTTTTCATCAAATTCCCATTCTATAGGGATGTGCTGTTCTTCCACAAAAACGGCTTGCCGCAGGGCGAAAACCGCTTGTAGCATCCACGGACTGCGTCCAAAATAAAGCATCAGTCGTTTTCCTCCTTTTTCGTGGTATACTCGTTATATAGTAATTGTAGCAGATGAGAGGAGAAATGACGTGGATTTTTTTGAGGCGTTACAATGGTCAAATTGGAAGACACTGTCCTTTGAAATCAAAGAACAGCTGATCCAGCAAATTTTAATGTATTTTGTCAGTCCTTTAAAGGAGATCACCGATGTCCATTTTAGTCAGTTGACGTATGCAGGGTTGAAATGTGCGACCTTTGAATTAACGATCGATGGCGAAGACTTTGTCTTTATACCAGGGAACTCTGAGGCGATCTTAGGTTGGGATCTCGGTGTGCAAGGATTACCAGCTACTTGCTGGAGTAAAAATTGGCAGTCAGCCCCCAACGAGATCATTCGCCAGCTGGAAACAATCTATGAGTTAGAAACCAGCCAGGATTGGGGGATTTTTGTCAATGAGTCTACGAGCCCTTTGCGCAAAGCTGTGATTGATCCTATGCTAGTCCAAAAAAGTTCTCTGCCTGCTGGCGCAAGGTATATCGGGCAGTTAAATACAATCACTGGGGAGTTTCACGGGTTAGTCGATCAATTCAGTGTTTTCGAAAAAGAGCTAAAGGCACAATTCACAGCACCAGCGTCCTTTGAGGAAAGCTTGCGTTGGGAATTACCCGCTTTTTACCACGAAGAGAATCGCTATTTTGCTGCACTAGAGCCGTTATCGGAAACCTATCAGTTATTTACCCACGAATCCGTCAGTCAAACAGAATTGAAACAGCAGTTAGATAAACAAGGCTTTCAGCTACTATCAGAGGATCAATGGGAATACGTTTGCGGTGCTGCGACTCGGCGACTTTTTCGCTGGGGCAATGAAAAGTCCTGCGACGATGGTGTCTCTTTGTCAACCGCTGAATTGCTTGAACCGAATTTATTTGGCTGCACCTATGGGCTTGCGGATGCGTGGGAGCTGACAGATGGCTTGTCTTTAAAAATGGAGAACTGGCAGATTTGTGGGCATCCTTTATTCGATGCCTTGCCATATGCCAGTTATTACCGTTCACGGAAAATGCTGCAGCCAGATCAAAAGCTTTCTCCGCAAAGCTATCGTTACCGCAAAGCGATTCTGATCAACAAAGAACGGATTTGAGGATTGACTTTTTCGACACATTTCCTTATACTTTGAATGACGAAGGATATGGTCGGTTTGATGATTCATTACAGAAAGTTTTTCATTGCTGAGAGAAAAACATGAATTCAGACGGATTGCTCCCTTTGGTGCTCAACTGTAGCAGAAATGTTGCCGTCCACTCCGCGTTAACGAGTCTAAGAGGTAATGAGTCACATCATTGCAAGCAAGGTGGTACCGCGTATCGACGTCCTTGCTCTGCAATGGTGTTTTTTTTCGTCAAAATGACTCGACAGGCATAAGAGCGCCTTACCAGCAATTTTGTCAGCCCCTGTATCTTAAGCGAACACAGAAGAAAGTAGGAGAATAACGTGAAACAATTATCCAGTGCAGAAGTACGCCAAATGTTTTTGGACTTCTTTCAATCAAAAGGTCATTCAATTGAACCAAGTGCGTCCCTTGTCCCAGTCAACGATCCAACCCTATTATGGATCAATTCAGGAGTGGCAACGCTAAAAAAATATTTTGATGGCAGTGTTGTTCCTGAAAACCCAAGAATTACCAATGCGCAAAAATCGATTCGGACCAACGATATTGAAAATGTTGGGAAAACAGCGAGACACCATACGATGTTTGAAATGCTAGGCAACTTTTCGATCGGCGATTACTTTAAAAATGAAGCGATTCATTGGGCCTGGGAGTTTTTGACATCACCAGAATGGATGGCTTTTGATCCAGAAAAATTATATGTCACGGTTTATCCAAAAGACACAGAAGCAAAACGGATCTGGGCAGAAGAAGTCGGCTTGACACCAGAGCATATCGTTGAGATTGAAGACAACTTTTGGGACATCGGTGCAGGACCATGTGGACCAGATTCAGAGATTTTCTATGACCGTGGTCCTGAGTTTAATGACGTAGCGGAAGATGATCCCGAAAACTATCCTGGTGGCGAAAATGAACGCTATTTGGAAATCTGGAATCTGGTCTTTTCAGAATTCAATCATCAACCAGATGGCTCCTATGAACCACTACCACATAAAAACATTGATACGGGGATGGGGCTGGAACGAATGGTTTCCATCGTTCAAAATGCACCAACCAATTTTGAAACAGACTTGTTTCTGCCGATCATTAATGCAGTGGCAGATTTAAGCGGTCGTGTGAACTACGGCGACAGCAAAACGACAGATATCTCCTTTAAAGTGATTGCAGACCATATCCGCGCGCTTTCTTTTGCGATCGGCGATGGGGCACTTCCTTCAAATGAAGGCCGTGGCTATGTTTTACGTCGTTTATTACGTCGTGCAGTCATGCATGGGAAAAAATTAGGGATCGATGCTGCCTTCTTATACAAATTAGTACCGATCGTTGGCGAGATCATGGAAAGCTACTATCCTGAAGTACTAGAGCAGCAAGAATTTATTGAGAAAGTGATCCGCAACGAGGAAGAACGTTTCCATGAAACCATCAATGAAGGGTTAGATATTTTAAATCAAGTGATCGCCCAAGTAAAAGCAGACGGTCAAGATACGTTAGCTGGTCAAGATATTTTCAAATTGTATGACACTTACGGCTTCCCAGTTGAATTGACAGAAGAAGTGGCGGAAGACGAAGGGTTGAAAGTGGACCACCAAGGGTTTGAACAAGAAATGGATGCACAACGTGCCCGTGCTCGTGCAGCTCGACAAACGGAGCTTTCAATGGGCGTACAATCCGCTTTATTGACAGATATCAAAGTAGACAGCCGTTTCGTTGGCTATGATTCACTTGAAGCAAACAGCGAATTATTAGTGATCATCCAAGACGAAGCGTTACATGATTCTGTTTCGACAGGTGAAGCAAAACTGATTTTTGCCGAAACACCATTTTACGCAGAAATGGGTGGACAAGTTGCGGACACAGGCACGATCGTAGCAGAAGATGGTACGATCGTAGCGGAAGTGACGGATGTCAAAAAAGCACCGAACGGTCAGTTCTTGCATACTGCTACAATCAAAGCGCCACTACAAGAAGGCATGAACTATTTCTTACAAGTGGATCAGCATCGTCGCAATAAGATCATTAAAAATCATACAGCGACTCACTTATTGCATAAAGCCTTAAAAGAAGTATTGGGCAGCCATGCGAACCAAGCAGGTTCATTAGTTGCTCCAGGACATTTGCGCTTTGACTTTAGTCATTTTGGGCAAGTGACCAGCGAAGAGCTGAGCCAAATGGAACAAATCGTAAACCAGAAAATTTGGGAAGCTCTTCCTGTTGTGACGATCGAAACGGATATCGATACCGCAAAAGGCATGGGAGCGATGGCACTCTTTGGTGAAAAATATGGGCATGACGTTCGCGTCGTCAATGTTGCCGATTGGTCGATCGAATTATGTGGGGGAACCCATGTAGCAAATACGGAGGATATCGGTATTTTCAAAATCGTTTCTGAATCAGGGATCGGTGCTGGTGTTCGTCGGATTGAAGCAGTGACTAGTCAAGAAGCTTATACGTTATTGCATGAAGAAGAAGCGCAATTAAAAGCAATTGCAGGGATCGTTAAATCCGCCCAATTAAAAGAAGTCGTTGCCAAAACAGAACAACTGCAAGCGCAGCTGCGTGAATTGCAAAAAGAAAACGAAGCTCTTGCCAGCAAGTTAGCAAACCAGCAAGCAGGGGATGTTTTCAAGGATGTCAAAGAAGTAAATGGTCTGCGTCTGATCACAGCAAAAGTGACTGTAAAGGACATGAACCAATTACGTCAACTAGCTGACCAATGGAAACAAAAAGACCATTCTGATATTTTAGTGTTAGCTACCGCGAATGATGGCAAAGTGAATCTTTTAGCTGCCATGAAGAAAGCAGCCAACGAAAAAGGATTGAAAGCGGGCGATTTGATCAAAGAGATCGCACCTAAAGTTGGCGGCGGCGGTGGCGGCCGTCCTGATATGGCACAAGCCGGCGGGAAGAATCCAGAAGGAATCGCAGCAGCACTTGAGACAGCAGCAGCGTGGTTAGCTGCCAAGTAAGCACACTATGGTTGAATCTATACCCGCGAGTTCCTTTCCTTTAAGAAGATAGGTGAAAGAGGAGCGTAGGT
This sequence comes from Enterococcus sp. AZ063, assembly GCF_051715045.1. Taxonomy (NCBI): domain Bacteria; kingdom Bacillati; phylum Bacillota; class Bacilli; order Lactobacillales; family Enterococcaceae; genus Enterococcus; species Enterococcus sp. AZ063. The sequence goes on along the minus strand of NZ_JBIOTA010000001.1, from coordinate 1,867,665 downwards.
CTTTAACACATTCCTTTTTTGAACGAAGATGACGGAGGGGGAGACCCTTCCGTTATCTTTTTCCTTTTTTCCTACGTGTTATCTGAAAATGCGTTTGATAATTGAAGGGAATTCGCTTTTTTTTTCGAAAAAACGATACGAATAGTTGTTTAATTGAATTCCTTCGGGGTAAAATAAGAAAGATGGTTTTTTGAGAGGGTGATGATTTGCTAAACTTTTTTTTAGATCGTAGCAAAAAAAATGGTGTCTACGAACGTACAGCCATCGGGAAGTTAGCAGGCAGCCTCGGGTTGCTTTCCAACCTACTATTATTTGCTGGGAAATTTATCATTGGCTTATCTGCCCAGTCTGTTTCGATTATGGCAGATGCCATCAACAGTCTTTCAGATACCGCTTCGTCTATTTTAACATTGATCGGTTTTCGGATCTCTGCGAAACCAGCCGATAGTGAACATCCATATGGTCATGAGCGATTTGAAGCCATCAGTGGGTTTGTAGTATCTTTGATCATCACGTTTGTTGGCGGCCAATTTCTCATCAGCTCTGTGCAACGCATCATGGAACCGACGAGTATCCGTCTTTCCCCACTATTGTTTATCGTTTTGGTCTTATCGATTTTGATCAAAATCTGGCAGGGAGCGATGTACCGCAAACTGGCGAACCTGATCGGCTCTCAAACACTTAAAGCCAGCGGACAAGACAGTCTCAACGATGTGTATACAACGGGGGCAGTTTTGTTTTCAGCGACGATCGAGTGGCTGACTGGCCTACGTATCGATGGCTTTGTCGGCTGTCTGATTGCCTTGTATATTTTGATTAGCGGAATCAAAATGATTCGTTCCTTTATCAACGAATTATTAGGGGCACGCCCAACCCAAGAAGAAGTAGCTGCCATGGAGCAACGCTTGGATCACTATCCGACGATTCTCGGTTACCATGATTTACTGGTTCATAATTATGGACCGAAAAATCGCTTTGCTAGTGTGCATATCGAAGTGGATGAAACGTGGTCTTTACGAGAAGCGCATGAGGTGATTGATGCGATTGAACAAGATTTTCGCCAATCTTTAAAGGTCGACCTGGTCTGTCATCTTGATCCAGTACCAATTCAAGATCAGCAGTATCGGCATTTAAAAAAAGAAGTGTCAAAGATCATTCGCTTCGTTGACCCACAGTTACGGATGCATGATTTTCAGGTCAAAGGAGATCTGTTGGCTTTTGATTTAGTGATTCCCGCAAAATCGGCGTATAGTGATCAAGAAATCGAAGAAATGCTGAAACAAAAAATCAAAGAAACACTAGGGGACTATGAATTGAAGCTTGCTTTCGATCACAGTTACCTATTATAGGGTTACAGGATATAGGAGGAAACTATGATAAAAATGGATATGAGCATGATTTCCACAGTATTATTGGCACTTTTGTTTATTAATACGATCGCTGCCTTTATTACTGTTTTTCGGAAACCACGCTCGATTGCAAGTGTCTTTGCTTGGATGATGACGTTGGTATTCATCCCCGGCATCGGGTTCTTGTTGTACTTGTTTTGTGGTCGGGGGATCGACGGAGAAATTATTTATAAATTTAGTGAGCACCACCAAAGTAGGATCAATGAGTTGAATCAAATCATCAAAGTGCACAATTATTCTTTTCCTGAACATCCTTACTCAGATGACAATCATCTATTAGAGCGCTATTTTAAGAACCTTGATGAATCGCCCTTGACGAAAGGAAACAAAGTAGAATTTTATACAGATGGAAAAGAAAAATTTGCAGCATTGTTTGAGGACATGAAGCAAGCAGAAGATAATCTGCATGTGGAGTATTATTCGTTTTTTAATGATGAGATCGGTGGCCAATTCTTGTCAATCTTGATCGATAAAGCCCGTGAAGGTGTTGAAGTGCGTTTGGTCTATGATCCATGGGGGTCACCGAAGGCCAATCGGAAATTCTTTCAACCGTTGATTGATGCCGGTGGAAAAGTCGTGCCTTTCATCACTTCGAAGAACCTAATCCGCAACACACGATTGAACTACCATCTACATCGAAAAATCGTTGTGATCGACGGTCAAATCGGATGGACTGGCGGCTTTAATGTCGGCGATCAGTATTTAGGGAAAAAGGCCAAATTTGGCTATTGGCGAGACACCCATGCGAGAATCGTAGGTACTGCCAGTTTTACACTACAAGAGATTTTTATTCGTGACTGGAACGCATCTGTAAAAAGAGAAGAGGATCAGCTGGAATACGAGGATCGCTACTTTATTCTACCGCCGAAAGAGCGATCTGGAAATGTTGATTTGCAGATCGTCGCTGATGGGCCGGAAAGTGAGACCCAAATTCTCAAAGGCGGTTTTGTAAAAATGATTTTGGCTGCCAAAGAATCGATTTGGATCCAAACGCCTTATTTGATTCCCGATGACAGTATGATGAATGCATTAGAAATTGCGATTCACTCAGGTGTAGACGTCCGAATCATGATTCCATGTATGCCGGATCACCCATTTATTTACCGGGCAACGCAGCATTATGCCAATTACTTGCATCGTCGTGGTGCAAAAATCTACATCTATAACAACGGTTTCCTCCATGCGAAGACGGTCATGATGGATGATACCATTAGTTCCTTTGGGACGACGAATCAAGACATTCGGAGTTATGCCTTGAATTTTGAAGTCAATGCCTTCGCCTACGATCACGATGTCACGCAAACGTTGAAAGGCTTCTTTGAAGAGGATATGGCACAATCAACATTACTGACGGATGAAATTTTGGCGAAGCAATCTTACTGGTTGCGCTTCAAACAAAACTTCTCTCGGTTATTGTCTCCGATCCTTTAATTTCATCGCTTTTGCTAATCCTTGGCGTGCCAAATGGTCGGCACCTTTGTTTTGACTCTCAGGGACCCATTGGATGATTGCTAAAGCGAACTGTTTCAACAAGTATTGAATTTCTGTTAAATAATCAGAAAAAGCAGGGTTTTTGGTATAATTCTTGTCGATGGTCTGCGCAACGACTTTGCTGTCGGTATAGAGCATAATTGTTTGTTCCTGTAAACCTTTGTCAATCAGCAGCTGCAACGCGTTGACCATCACAGCGAACTCTGCTTGGTGGTTGGTTGAATCAGGTAGCGGAAACGCAATTTGTTCATGCAGATCAGTACCGACAATGACGATTCCACCGCCACTAGGGCCGGGGTTGCCTTTCGTGGAAGCATCAAGATAAACTTTTAACATTGTCTCACCCTTTTTTGATATGATAAAGATAGTATACTAGAAATTTTATGTTGTGAGGAACTTTTATGAAGCGTAAATTGTATTGGCAACCGGAAGCTGCTACAGCGATCATTTATTGGTCGTTTACTATGATGATATTATTTATCAGTTTGATTCTTTCGTTAGAAAATACCAGACCTTATTGGAAAAGCAACCTCGTATTAGCCGTCTTTTTCTTTTTTGTATGGTTAGGGATTCACCGAAGCATGCTCATCAGAAATGATTTGCTCCTGATTCGCTATGCGCGCTTATGGAAGAAAAGCCTTATTTCTTTACCTGAGATAGAAAAATGGCAAATTATAAACCGTTTAATAAGCATTACCGATCATCAAAAAACATATACCTTCACGTTGCGTAAAAAAGATGTGGCATGGTTAGAAACTTTTTTTCAAGAAAAAATCCCTGAAAAAAGGGTGCAGGTCGAAACCAACGAGTAATTCATAGGAATCTAGAAAGCAGCGATCACTCCTTTTGGCGTTACAGCCTTAGGAGGGACGTTGTTTTTTGTTTACATTAAGGATTCGTGAAACTTCTTGTAAAAGTGTGAAAAATCTCTCTTTCTTTCTGAATAAAATCAAGTATAATAAGAGCATAGCAAACAAAATACATTTTAAAGTGCTAAATAGTTCGTGAATTGAGGGTAAAAATGAAATCAGATATCGAAATTGCACAAGAATCAATGCCTAAACCGATTATTGAAATTGCTGAACCACTTGGTTTAACAGGCGATGACCTGGAACTTTATGGCAAGTATAAAGCAAAAATCGAATGGTCGGCAATCAACGAAAAAGCAAACAATCCGCTGGGTAAACTCATTTTAGTCACAGCGATCAGTCCGACACCCGCTGGAGAAGGCAAGTCAACCGTGACCATTGGACTTGCAGATGCGTTAAATCAAATCGGCAAGCAAACCGTCATCGCCTTACGTGAGCCATCTTTAGGACCAGTAATGGGCATCAAAGGCGGCGCCACCGGCGGCGGCAAAGCACAAGTGTTGCCGATGGAGGATATCAACTTACACTTCACTGGCGATATACATGCGATCACAGCAGCAAACAATGCCTTGTCTGCATTGATCGACAATCATATCCAGCAAGGCAATGAGTTGGGGATCGACGGACGTCGGGTCACATGGAAACGGGTTGTCGATTTGAATGATCGAGCGTTACGACAAGTGATCGTCGGTCTAGGGGGACCGTTACAAGGCGTTCCCCGAGAAGACGGTTTTGACATCACCGTTGCTAGTGAAATCATGGCGATTTTGTGCTTGGCAACAAGCATTCATAATTTAAAAGAGCGATTAGGAAAGATTTTAATTGGTTATTCTTTTGAGAAACAACCGATTTACGTAAAAGATCTGGCGGTCCAAGGTGCTTTAGCCTTACTTTTAAAAGATGCCCTCAAACCGAATCTCGTTCAAACGATTGAAGGAACCCCTGCGCTGATCCATGGCGGACCTTTTGCAAATATCGCTCATGGGTGTAATAGTGTCATCGCAACCGAGACGGCTTTGCACTTAGGCGAATACACGGTGACCGAAGCTGGGTTTGGTGCTGACTTAGGGGCAGAGAAATTTCTTGATATCAAAACACCGAACTTATCAAAGGCACCAGATGCGATCGTAGTAGTAGCGACGATCAGAGCACTGAAGATGCATGGTGGGGTCGCTGTGGCTGATTTAGGGACAGAAAACTTAAAAGCATTAGAGTTAGGCTTCAGTAATTTAAAGCGACATGTTGAAAACATGCGTAAATACGGGATTCCAGTTGTCGTTGCGCTTAATGAGTTCTCACAAGACACCGAAGCGGAGCGAACATTAGTCGAAACCATGTGCCAGAAAATCGACGTCACCATCGCACGGACAGCCGTTTGGGCAGACGGTGGTGCAGGTGGAACGGATTTAGCAAAAGCAGTGGTTCAAGTAATCGAGGAAAAACCTGCCAACTATCAACGCTTGTATACCGACGATTTGCCTTTAGCGGATAAAGCTTCTTTGATCGTGCGGGAAATCTATGGCGGGGCAGAGGTTGAGTTTGCGCCGAAAGCCAAGGCACAGTTGCAAAGCTTCAAAGAACAAGGCTGGGATCAGCTGCCGATCTGTATGGCAAAAACCCAGTATTCCTTTAGTGATGATCCAAAGCGATTGGGCGCACCAGATGACTTTACAGTAATGATTCGCGAATTCGTGCCAAAATTAGGGGCTGGCTTTATCGTAGCCTTGACTGGTGCCGTGATGACGATGCCAGGATTACCGAAGAAACCTGCCGCCATCAATATGGACGTGACTTCTGATGGCCAAGCGATCGGTCTTTTTTAAAAGAGCTATCACAAACAAAGAAGGCATTCGCGGCATTTGAAACGGAAAAACGGAAAGAGATGACTTGAAAGGACGGGTGCAAGCGGCATTCGTCTTTTTCTCGTTCATTAGACGTGATGGAAGATAAAAGTAGGGATTCTTGTTATAATAATCAAGGAAGCAAGCAAAAGTCTATTTTCTTTCTTTTGATAATCAAGTATACTTAACCAATTGAGGTGATCTTTGTCAATGGAGCTACAACTAACTAGGAGGACTGGTTTTTATGGAATGGGCAGTCCCTTGGAGGTCATGCAAGGAAAAAAAAGAATCGCTGCCATCAATCATCAGCAAACGATTTTTTTGGCGCTGGCTGAGCAGACGCCGATTCGTGTGCGCATGTTTTTTTTAGAAAGTCAGCCTTTTCATTTACCAAAAGACCAATCAGCGCTCAAGCTGGAGGTCGTGATGAATCCTGCGCTTAAAAGAATATATATCGGCTTTTATTTAAGCCTTTTTCTCATGATGGGGGTATTGGGCTTATTATCCATCTCCCTTTACTCGTTGCTTTTTGTCGGTGTGTATTTAGTGGCATATTTTGTCTTTGTTTTGATTTATTTAAAAAAAGCGTATCTTATCAAGGAGGTTCCTCATGGCTAGTGGTGCAGATCAATTTTTGAGCAGTTTTAATCGAATCGAAAAGCGGCTTCGTGACGAATTGGATAATCCGCGGAATATGGGTTTTTCTGAAATGGTTCGTCGCTTGTCAAAAAGCAAAAATATCAATGTCAGAAGAGCAGAAGATGATCTATTACAAATGGCTCAGCTGCGCAATGCCATCGTACATGAAAAAATCGGAGAAAACTTTGTCATTGCAGAACCGAATGAATGGGTTGTCAATCGCATCCAAGAAATTGAACGCTCCTTACTGGCACCTGAAAAAGTCATGCCGCGTTTTGCGAAACGAGTGACTGGTTTTGAAAAGCACCTGCCATTACCAGAGTTATTGAAAATCGTTGCCCAAAAGCGCTATTCACAATTTCCGATCTATGATAATGGTCGATTTTTGGGATTGATCACCTTGCGGATGCTGGGATACTGGTTAGCGAAAGAAAGCCTCCATGGTGAAATCAAGTTGGCAGGCAGAATGGCAGATGAATTATTAGCAGGAGATGGGAAACGATCGAATTATTGTTTCGTGTCGGCTGAAACGACCATCGTAGAAGTGGAAGAATTGTTTCAAAAAAATGCCCTGCTTGAGGCGGTTTTGATCACCAAGGATAAAAATCCGAATGGAAATCTCTTGGGCATCATCCGTCCGCGAGATATTTTTAAAGAAGAAAGAGTGGAAAATTTATGATCGCGTTGTTTTTTTTGTTAAGTGCTGTTGTCATTGGCTTGGATCAATGGCTGAAAATTTGGATCGTTGCCAATTATCAACTGGGTGAAACACATTCTCTGATCGACAATGTGTTGTCCCTGACCTATCTTCAGAATACGGGCGCAGCTTGGAGTATTCTAGAAGGAAAAATCACCTTTTTTGCGATCATCACCGTTATCGCGGTTGCTGTTGTTGTTTACCTATTGTTTCGCTACCAAAAAAGCAGTCTATGGTTTCGTTTCGGACTGGCGTTTGTTCTAGGTGGGGCGATCGGTAATTTTATCGATCGGTTGCAGCATGGCTTTGTGGTCGATATGTTCCAGCTTGATTTTATCAATTTCCCAATTTTCAATATCGCTGATATGTCATTAGTGTTCGGGGTGATCTTGATTTTTATTTATGCACTGGTAGATGACGAAGCAAAAGGGAAACAAGGAGAATCAAATGGAAAAGCAAATTGAAGTAATCATTAAAGAAGAAAAAGGGCGGGTCGACAAAGTGTTGGCTGAACGCTTGCCAAATCATAGTCGGTCACAAATCCAGCAGTGGCTAAAAGAAGATGCGGTCACATTGAAGGGCGAAACGGTTCGGGCAAATTATAAGGTAAAAGCAGGTGATCACTTGATCATCCAAGTACCAGAACCTGAAGTTGTAGACTTACAACCAGAAAATATTCCTTTGACGATCGTCTATCAAGATGCTGATGTGGCAGTCATCAACAAGCCGCAAGGGATGGTGGTTCATCCATCCGCTGGGCATCCCAATGGCACCTTGGTCAATGCGTTATTGTACCATATGGATGATTTATCCACGATCAATGATGTTGTTCGGCCAGGAATCGTTCATCGAATCGACAAAGATACGTCGGGTCTGTTAATGATCGCCAAAAATGATCAGGCACATGAGTCGTTAGCGAAACAATTGAAAGACAAAACATCGTTACGCAAGTACGTAGCATTGGTCCATGGCAATATCAGCCACGAAAAAGGCACCATCAATGCACCGATCGGCCGCTCGAAAGTTAATCGGAAAATGCAAGCCGTGATCGAGAATGGCAAACCCGCAGTGACTCATTTCACCGTGTTGGAACGCTTTGATCAATTTACCTTGGTGGAATTGCAATTGGAAACTGGAAGAACCCATCAAATAAGAGTCCACATGCAGTACATCGGTTTTCCGCTAGCTGGCGATCCGCTATATGGACCTAAGCGCACGCTAAAAGGCAATGGGCAGTTTTTACATGCCAAGCTTCTAGGCTTCACCCACCCAACAACAGGCGAGTCGCTGGTCTTTGAAGCGCCATTACCAGAGCTGTTCGCGGACACGTTAAAAAAATTGCGAAAAAATGATTGATTTTTTTGTGTGAGAACTGTATAGTAATTGTAACAACTAAATAGCTCCTTTAAATGTAGTCCCGTGAGGCTAAGAAGGAATGAGTAAGCAGACGACTCCCGCGTTGGAGATTCGAACCCTTACTAGATGATAACGTGTACCCAAAATCCACAGAATGGGATTTTAGGCAACGATCGGAAAACATGACTCCTACCTCAAGCAGGTAGGAGTTTTTTTATGTTCAAAATTAGGAGGGAATAACATATGGCAGCGAAAGAAGTAGTAGATGCAGTAACAATGAAACGAGCGTTAACGCGGATCACCTATGAAATTATTGAAAGAAATCGAGGCATTGATAACTTGGTGCTGGTAGGGATCAAAACCCGCGGCATCTATATCGCGCAACGAATAGCAGAACGTTTAAAACAACTAGAAGGCGTAGAAGTACCTGTCGGTGAATTGGACATCACCTTGTACCGAGATGACAAAAAGACAGAAGATGATCCAGAGATCCATTCATCAGACATCCCGACTGCCATTGATGGCAAAGAAGTCATCTTGATCGATGATGTCTTGTTTACAGGACGGACGATTCGGGCAGCTTTGGATGCCATCATGGATATTGGTCGACCAAAAAGAATCTCACTCGCCGTTTTAGTTGACCGCGGTCATCGTGAATTGCCGATTCGGGCAGATTTTGTTGGAAAAAATATTCCAACTGCTTTAAGTGAAGAAATTATCGTGGAGATGGAAGAATCCGATGGTTCTGACCGGATCATGATCAATAAAGAAAACGACTAGGAAGAAGAGTGACAGCAACATGCAGAAGCAAGAATTTCGTAATCCAGACGCAGTTTTAGACATCAAAGATCGGCCCAAAGCACTGCCTTGGTTAGGCCTAAGCTTACAACATCTTTTCACGATGTTTGGGGCAACCGTTTTAGTTCCGATCCTCGTTGGGATCAACCCCAGCATCGCTCTAGTTAGTTCAGGTATTGGAACATTGGTTTACTTGGTTACGACGAAAGGGAAGATTCCAGCGTATCTAGGCAGCAGCTTTGCGTTTATCGCAGCGATGCAGATGCTGATGAAATCTGACGGCTACCCAGCTATCGCACAAGGCGCCATCACGACTGGGTTGGTCTACGTGATCGTTTCGATGATCATTAAACGTGCGGGTGCTGCTTGGTTGGATAAGATCTTACCACCGATCATTGTCGGTCCTGTGATTATGGTGATTGGATTAGGGTTAGCCGCTAACGCAGCTCAGAATGCGATGTACAATGACTCAGTCTACGATTTCAAGTACATTCTGGTAGCCTTGGCTACCTTAGGATTAACGATTTTCTTCAATATGTTTCTGCGAGGGTTCTTAGGACTGATTCCGATCCTTCTGGGGATCGTGGGCGGATACTTGATCGCCTTAGCAGCGGGAATCGTCGATGTACAGCCCATCATTGACGCCAACTGGTTTGGCATGCCGAGCTTCGAGATTCCCTTCATTAACTATGAACCAAAACTGTATCTGAATGCAATCACTACGATGGCGCCGATCGCTTTTGTTACCATGACCGAACATATCGGTCATCTGATGGTCTTGAACAAATTAACGAAGCGGAACTTTTTTGAAGAGCCAGGCTTGAACCGAACACTATTGGGAGATGGGTTTGCTCAAATTGCAGCCGGTCTCGTTGGGGGCCCCCCAGTGACAAGTTACGGAGAAAACATTGGGGTTTTAGCAATTACACGCGTCCACAGTGTGTTCGTTATCGGTGGTGCAGCAGTTCTAGCCATCGTACTAGGCTTCGTTGGAAAACTAAGCGCATTGATCTTAAGTATTCCTGGTCCAGTCATCTCAGGGATCAGCTTCCTGCTCTTTGGCGTCATCGCTGCCAGCGGGTTGAAAATTTTGATCGACAACAAAATCGATTTTGATCGTAAGAAGAATTTGATCATTGCGTCAGTGATCCTTGTGGTAGGAATCGGCGGTCTTGTCTTCACGGTCGGTACCTTCACATTATCCGCAATGGCGTTAGCAACTGTCCTAGGGATCTTCTTGAATCTTATTTTACCTGACAGCTCTCGCAGCGAAGAAAAATAACTTGTGCCAACTCATCGTTTAAACAGAATCAAAGGAGGAATTCATTCATGATTATTCAATCCGAAAGAATCAGCTTAAAGCATCTTTTGACGGTAGAAGCATTGACGGACCGTGAAGTGATGGGACTCATCCGCAGAGGACAAGAATTCAAAAGAGGGGCGAAATGGATGCCCCAAAAAGAACAATATTTCGCAACAAATCTCTTTTTTGAGAACAGTACCAGAACCCACAAAAGCTTCGATGTTGCTGAGAAAAAACTAGGGATCGAAGTCATCGAATTTGAAGCCTCCACCAGTTCTGTTCAAAAAGGCGAGACCTTGTATGACACGGTCTTGACGATGTCGGCTTTAGGTGTAGACGTTGCGGTCATTCGCCACGGCGATGAAAATTACTACGACGCTTTGATCCAAAGCAAAACGATCCAGTGCAGTATCATCAATGGCGGGGACGGCAGCGGCCAACACCCAACTCAATGCTTGCTAGATCTGATGACGATCTATGAAGAGTTTGGGCATTTTGACGACTTGAAAGTCGCAATCGTAGGTGACATCACCCACTCACGGGTCGCAAAATCAAACATGCAAATGTTGAAGCGTCTCGGAGCGAAAGTCTTCTTCTCAGGTCCAAAGGAATGGTATGACGAAGAATTTGAAGTATACGGTCATTGGCTACCATTAGACGAATTGGTCGCAGAAGTCGATGTTATGATGATGCTTCGTGTCCAGCACGAGCGCCATGATGGAACGGAAAGCTTTTCAAAAGAAGAATACTTAAAAAATCACGGGTTGACCGTCGAACGCGCCGCAAGAATGAAAGAGCATGCGATCATAATGCACCCAGCGCCGGTCAATCGCGATGTGGAATTGGCTGATGCCTTAGTTGAAAGCTTACGCTCACGAATCATCACACAGATGTCCAATGGCGTCTTTGTTCGAATGGCGATTCTTGAAGCGGTGTTGAACGGTAAGGCCTAACAGGCAAAAAGGAAAGAATTAGAGGAGGAAGTTTACATGAAAACACTCATTAAAAACGGTAAAATCATCAAAAAAGACAATCACTGTGTTCCTGCAGCAATTTGGATCGAAGAAGGAATCATTCGCGGGATCGGTACAGCATTTCCCGAAACAGATTTTGACGAAGTCATCGATGCCAAAGAGCAATTGATCACGCCAGGTTTAGTGGATGTTCATGTACACTTCAGAGAACCAGGCTTTGAATACAAAGAAACAATTGAAACGGGCAGCATGGCAGCAGCTCGCGGTGGGTTCACGACAGTTTGCGCAATGCCAAACCTTGACCCAGTTCCCGATACACCGGAAAAATTAGCAGCTGTTTACGAAAAAATCAACGCAGATGCGTCAATCAATGTCTTACAATACGCCCCGATCACCGAAAACTTGCGCAGCGAAACGTTGACGGATGCAGCTGGAATGAAAGCCGCGGGGGCATTTGCCTTAACAAATGACGGTGTCGGGGTTCAGACTGCTGGCACAATGTATTTGGCAATGAAGCAAGCCGCCGAAAATGACTTGGCCTTGGTTGCCCATACAGAAGATGATTCCTTACTCTTTGGCGGCGTGATGCATGCTGGTAAAAAAGCAGAAGAACTTGGACTACCGGGGATCTTGAGTGTAACGGAAGCTTCTCAAATCGCTCGTGATGTACTTTTGGCGGAAGCAACGGGTGCTCATTACCATGTCTGCCATGTCTCGACCAAAGAAAGTGTTCGAGTGATCCGAGATGCCAAAAAAGCTGGTATCCATGTGACAGCCGAAGTTTCTCCTCATCATTTACTTCTAATCGATGAAGATATTCCTGCCGATGAAGGCTTTTGGAAAATGAACCCACCGTTACGTGGGCAAGAAGACCGTGAAGCGTTGATCGAAGGTCTGCTGGATGGCACGATCGATTGTATCGCGACGGATCATGCCCCACATGGCTATGAAGAAAAAATGCAAAGCTTTTTAAAAGCACCATTTGGCATCGTCGGATCAGAATATGCCTTCCAATTGTTGTACACTCATTTTGTCAAAACAGGACGCTTTACCTTGCAACAACTAGTGGATTGGATGACCGTGAAACCAGCATCAATCTTTGGTCTAAGCGCCGGAACGATGATGGTCGGAGACAAAGCCGATCTCGCGATTTTTGACTTAGAATCAGCTTATAACGTGGATCCTAAGCAATTTCTATCAAAAGGAGTCAATACGCCTTTCGGTGGATGGACGTTATATGGGGATACAAGTTATACATTTGTAAATGGAAAATTAGTATGGCAAAAAGGTGGGCAATAATATGAAACGTTGGCTTATTTTAGAAGATGGAACATACTTTGAAGGCGAAGGCTTTGGTGCCAGTATCAATGTTTTTGGTGAGATTGTTTTTACCACCAGCATGACGGGCTATCAAGAAGCCATTACGGATCAAAGCTTTAACGGACAAATCATTACGTTTACGTATCCGATGGTTGGAAATTACGGCGTCAACCGAGACGACTACGAATCAATTTCACCGACTTGTAAAGGGGTCGTTGTGAAAGAACACGCGCGTCTAGCGAGCAATTGGCGGAAACAGCTGACGTTAGATGAATTTTTAAAACGCAAAAATATTCCAGGGATCGCAGGAATCGATACACGCGCGCTGACAAGAAAGATCCGTCAACATGGGACCATGAAAGCGAGTATCGTTGATGCAGGAGATGTCTTTGACCATGCCTTTGATCAATTAAAAGCGGCGGTTTTACCAACCAATCAAGTGGCACAAGTTTCTACCTCAAAACCTTATCCAAGTCCTGGAACGGGTCGCAATATCGTGGTCATCGACTTCGGCTTGAAGCACAGTATTTTACGGGAGTTGTCACGCCGCAACTGCAATTTAACGATTTTGCCATACAATACGACAGCGCAAGAAATTTTAGACCTCGCACCAGATGGTGTAATGCTGACAAATGGACCGGGTGATCCTAAAAGCTTGCCAGAAGCAATTAAAATGATACAAGGGATTCAAGGCAAGGTACCGATCTTCGGGATTTGTTTAGGCCATCAGCTCTTCTCATTAGCGAATGGGGCAGATACCTATAAAATGAAATTCGGTCACCGCGGATTAAACCATCCGGTAAGAGAGATCGCCACTGGTCGGATCGATTTTACCTCACAAAACCATGGCTTTGCTGTGGATGAAGCATCCATCGATCCAGAAAAACTAATGGTAACCCACGTCGAAGTGAACGATGGCACGATCGAAGGGGTTCGTCATCGCCGCTACCCAGCATTCAGTGTCCAATACCACCCAGATGCGGCACCGGGCCCGCATGATGCAGTCCACTTATTTGACGAATTTTTAGAGATGATCGATGCATGGAAGGAGCAGAACTAATATGCCAAAACGTACAGATATCAAGAAAATCATGGTTATCGGTTCTGGACCGATTATTATAGGACAAGCGGCAGAGTTTGATTATGCTGGTACACAAGCTTGTTTAGCATTACGAGAAGAAGGCTACGAAGTGGTGTTAGTCAATTCGAATCCCGCAACGATCATGACGGACAAAGAAATTGCTGACAAAGTCTACATTGAACCAATCACATTTGAGTTTGTCTCACGGATTTTACGTAAAGAACAACCTGATGCAATTTTACCGACATTAGGTGGACAAACGGGCTTGAACATGGCGATGGAATTAGCCAACTCAGGTATTTTGGATGAATTAGGAATTGAGTTGCTAGGAACCAAATTAGCAGCAATCGACCAGGCAGAAGACAGAGATCTATTCAAACAATTAATGGAAGAATTGGATCAACCGATCCCAGAATCCGAAATCGTGTCAACGGTGGAAGCAGCAGTTGATTTTGCGAAAAAAATCGGCTTTCCAATCATTGTTCGTCCAGCATTTACGCTAGGGGGAACGGGCGGCGGCATGTGTAACAATGAAGAAGAACTTCGCCAAATCGCTGAAAACGGCTTGAAGCTCTCGCCAGTGACCCAATGCTTGATTGAACGGAGTATTGCTGGATATAAAGAGATCGAATATGAAGTGATGCGAGATTCTGCTGACAACGCGATCGTCGTTTGTAATATGGAAAACTTCGATCCAGTCGGTATCCACACCGGCGATTCCATCGTCTTTGCGCCGAGCCAAACTTTGTCAGACCATGAATACCAAATGTTACGGGATGCCTCATTAAAAATCATCCGCGCGTTAAAAATCGAAGGTGGCTGTAACGTTCAATTGGCGCTTGATCCTCATAGCTTCAACTACTATGTCATTGAAGTAAATCCACGGGTCTCACGTTCCTCTGCGTTAGCAAGTAAAGCTACAGGGTACCCGATTGCCAAACTGGCAGCGAAAATTGCCGTCGGTTTAACATTGGATGAAATGAAAAATCCAGTCACAGAAACGACGTATGCAGAATTTGAACCCGCCCTTGACTATGTCGTCGCAAAAATTCCTCGCTGGCCGTTTGACAAGTTTGAAACTGGGGAACGTCGATTAGGAACACAAATGAAAGCGACTGGTGAAGTGATGGCGATCGGTCGTAATATTGAAGAGTCATTATTAAAAGCCGTTCGTTCATTGGAGATCGGCACACACCATATCGAAATGAAAGAATTAGAAGCTCTTTCTGACAATGATCTGATGGAAAAAGTCATCAAGGCGCAGGATGATCGCCTATTCTACGTCATGGAAGCCATCCGAAGAGGGTACACCATCGAAGATTTGAACGAAATGACGAAAATCGACTTGTTCTTCTTGGATAAGATGCTTCACATCTTTGAGATCGAACGAGCATTAGCAAACGAACCACAATCCCTTGATGTGTTGAAAAAAGCCAAGCAAAATGGCTTTACGGATAAAAAGATTGCTGAGCTGTGGGAAACCACGGAAGCTGAGATCCGTACGCTGCGTCATGAGCAAAAGATTTTGCCCGTCTACAAAATGGTAGATACATGTGCCGCCGAATTTGAATCTGCAACACCTTATTTCTACAGCACCTATGAGTTTGAGAATGAAAGCAAGCGCAGTGAAAAAGAATCTGTTCTTGTCCTAGGTTCTGGACCGATCCGAATCGGACAAGGGGTGGAGTTCGATTATGCGACAGTGCACTCGGTGAAAGCGATCCAAGCTGCTGGCTATGAAGCGATCATCATGAACAGTAATCCTGAAACGGTTTCGACTGACTTTTCTATCTCCGACAAGCTGTACTTTGAACCATTGACCTTAGAGGATGTCTTACACGTCATCGATTTGGAACAACCCATTGGGGTCATCGTCCAATTTGGCGGGCAAACGGCGATCAACTTAGCAGAGCCTTTAGTAAAAGCTGGGGTCAAAATCTTAGGCACCAGCATTGAAGATCTTGATCGTGCCGAAAATCGTGATCTCTTTGAGCAAGCATTACAAGCGCTAGATATTCCGCAACCACCAGGGGATACAGCGACGAACGAACAAGAAGCGATCGCCATCGCTCAAGAAATCGGCTATCCTGTTTTAGTCCGCCCAAGTTATGTCTTAGGGGGACGTGCGATGGAAATCGTGGAAAACCAAGCCGATTTAGAAGATTATATGCGTCATGCAGTGAAAGCATCACCAGAACATCCTGTCTTGGTCGATCGTTACTTGGTCGGTAAAGAATGTGAAGTCGATGCTATCTGTGACGGCAAAACTGTTTTGATTCCTGGAATCATGGAACATATCGAGCGTGCAGGGGTCCATTCAGGAGATTCAATGGCGGTCTATCCACCGCAAAATCTTTCGGATGAATTAATTGCAACGATCGAAGAATATACCAAACGCTTGGCATTAGGTTTAAATTGTATCGGTATGATGAATATCCAATTTGTCATCCATGAGAACAAAGTGTATGTCATTGAAGTAAACCCTCGTGCTAGCCGAACCGTACCATTTTTAAGCAAGGTAACAGAGATCCCAATGGCACAAATTGCCACGAAGGCGATTCTCGGAGATGAGATCACAGCGTTAGGTTATCAAGACGGACTTGCGCCAACACCAAATGAAGTACACATCAAAGCACCTGTCTTCTCCTTTACAAAACTTTTAAAAGTCGATACTTACTTAGGCCCTGAAATGAAATCAACGGGTGAAGTAATGGGATCAGACAAAGATTTGGCAAAAGCACTTTATAAAGCTTTTGAGGCATCAGGCCTGCATATTCCTGAATTTGGAAAAGCACTTTTCACCGTTGCAGACGAAAGCAAAGAAGAGGCCACAGCGCTGGCAGCGCGTTTCGTAGAGGTCGGCTTTACCTTATTGGCTACCAATGGAACCGCCGATTACTTTGAAGAAAAAGGACTACAAGTGACTCGGGTTGCCAAGATTTCCGAACAGCAAGCAGAAGAAACGGTTGTTGATTTGATCCGTAAAGGAACGACCCAAGTAGTAGTCAATACCATGGACAAAGATCGCCAAAATGCAACGGAAGACGGATTTATCATCCGCCGAGAAGCGGTGGAACATGGTGTACCGACCTTTACTTCTCTTGATACAGCGGATGCGATTCTAAAAGTGATGGAATCCCGCAGTTTTTCAACAAAAGCAATTTAACGCAGATAAAGGAGTTTTTTGATGAAGCAAGAAATCATGACCATCAGCAAACAGCGTCAACTGGCACCGCGGATTTTTGAAATGACATTGACGGGTGAATTAGTCAATGAGATGAGGACCCCAGGGCAATTTCTACACCTGCGGGTTCCTCAAAATGCCTTTCTTCTTCGCCGACCGATCAGTATCAATCATATTGATGCTGAGAAAAAAGAATGCCGAATCATTTATCGGGTCGAAGGAGATGGCACAAGAATTTTTTCAGAAATGACTGTTGGTGATCCAATCGATGTGATGGGGCCGTTAGGAAATGGGTTTCGCTATCATCATTTAAACCAGGGGGACACTGCATTTATCGTCGGTGGCGGTATCGGTGTACCGCCGCTCTATGAATTATCGAAACGCCTGACGCAACAAGGCGTCCACGTCATTCACTTTTTGGGCTTTGCCAGCAAAGACGTCATGTATTATGAAGAGGAATTTCGCGCACTGGGAGATACGAGGATCGCTACCGATGATGGCAGCGCGGGTTTACAAGGAAATGTTGGCAACCTGTTATTAGCTGCAGAGCAAACACCTGCGGCGGTCTTTGCTTGCGGAAATAACGGTCTTTTAAAAACCACCGCCCAGCTTTTCGAAGACCTTCCAGATGTTCAATTATCAATGGAGGCGCGAATGGCTTGCGGGATGGGTGCCTGTTATGCCTGTGTTTGCCATACGAAAGATGATGAACAAGGCACAAAAAGTGTCAAAGTTTGTGACGAAGGGCCTGTATTTCAGGCGAGAAAGGTGGTCATTTAATGTCGATCAATGTCGAGCTACCCGGATTGAGCCTGAAAAATCCGATCATGCCTGCCAGCGGCTGTTTTGGGTTTGGTGCAGAATATGATAAATATTATGACATCAGTCAATTAGGTGCGGTGATGATCAAAGCGACCACACCTGAACCGCGTTTCGGCAATCCGACCCCAAGGGTAGCAGAAACGCCTAGCGGTATGTTGAATGCCATCGGGTTGCAAAATCCTGGGTTAGAAGCGGTCATGAATCAAATTTTACCCGACTTAGCTCAAAAACACCCCGATTTGCCAATCATCGCGAATGTTGCTGGTTCGACCGTCGAAGATTATGTTCTTGTGTGTCAGGAAATCAGTCAGGCAGAAAATGTCAAAGCGATCGAATTGAATATCTCTTGCCCGAACGTCAAGCATGGCGGCATCACGTTCGGAACCGATCCTGCGGTTGCTGGTGCATTGACTGAAGCGGTCAAAAAAGTCTCGCAAGTGCCGATCTATGTCAAACTTTCGCCGAATGTGACGGATATCGTCCCAATTGCGCAAGCGATCGAAGCAGGCGGCGCCGACGGGTTTACGATGATCAATACACTTTTAGGCATGCGGATCGATCTAAAAACACGGAAACCAATTTTAGCTAACCAAACGGGGGGCTTGTCTGGTCCGTCAATCAAACCAGTGGCGATTCGCCTGATCAAACAAGTGGCGCAAGTTTCTCAATTACCAATTATTGGCATGGGGGGCGTGATGTCAGTGGATGATGTCCTTGAAATGTATCTGGCAGGTGCTAGTGCTGTCGCAGTCGGAACCGCAAACTTTACCGATCCTTACATTTGCCCAAAGTTGATTGAAGAATTGCCTATCCGAATGGCAGAATTAGGGATCCCTTCTTTGGAACAGCTGATAAAAGAAGTGAGAGAGGAGCACATGTGATGAGTGAACGGCCAATTATTGCCTTAGATTTTCCTAACAAACAGGCTATTGAAACTTTTTTAGCGCAATTTCCTATAGAGGAAAAGTTGTTTGTGAAAGTGGGAATGGAGATTTTCTACCAAGAAGGACCAGCGATCGTTACTTGGTTAAAAGACTGTGGCCATGATATCTTTTTAGATTTAAAACTACATGATATTCCCAATACAGTAGGACGAGCAATGGAACGCTTAGCTTCGTTAGGAGTTGCTTTGACGAATGTTCATGCAGCCGGCGGGATCGAAATGATGACTGCTGCAAAAATAGGCCTACAAAAAGGAACCCCCGCAGGACACAAAGTTCCTGATTTGATTGCAGTTACCCAATTGACCTCCACTAGTGAGGCACAAATGCATCATGATCAGCAGATCATGACGTCACTGCAAGAAAGTGTCATCCATTACGCCACTTGTGCCCAAAAAGCTGGGTTAGACGGTGTTGTTTGCTCCGCTCACGAAGCAAAGCAGATCAAACAAAGGACAACGGATGCCTTCATCCGCTTGACGCCTGGTATCCGACCAGCTGGCAGTGAAGTTGGTGATCAAAAACGGATCATGACACCTGCACAAGCTCGTAAAGCAGGGGCTACCATGATCGTTGTGGGACGTCCAATCACCCAATCTAAGGCACCGTATGAAAGTTATCTGCAAATAAAACAAGAATGGAAGGAAGATAGCCAATGAAAGAACAATCCAATCAAATTGCCAAAGATCTTTTAGACATCGAGGCGATTTTCTTACGACCGAATGAACCATTTACTTGGGCAAGCGGCATCAAAAGCCCTATTTACTGCGACAATCGAATCACTATGAGTTATCCACATGTACGTCGCGCCATTGCGAAAGGCTTAGCTGCAGTCATCAAAACGACTTACCCAGAAGCAGAAGTGATTGCAGGGACCGCAACAGCTGGGATTCCCCATGCTGCATGGGTCGCTGAATTGTTAGATTTGCCAATGGTTTATATTCGCAGCAAAGCAAAAGAACACGGTAAAGGCAATCAAATTGAAGGGCGTATTAAACCAAATCAAAAAATGGTCGTCATTGAAGATTTATTGTCAACAGGTGGCAGTGTCTTAGAAGCTTGTGAAGCAGCCAAAAGAGAAGGAGCCGATGTATTAGGCGTCGCTGCGATCTTTACTTACGAGCTGCCTCAAGTCCAAGAAAATTTTGATCAAGCAGGTTTATCCTATGTGACTTTGACAAACTATACAGCGTTGATTGAGTCGGCTTTAGAAACGGGTGCTATTCAAGAGTCTGATGTTGCCCTGTTACAAGAGTGGCGTAAAGATCCTGCTGCCTGGTTGAGTGAATAAGGAATTGAAATAAGAAACGGATATGTGAGGGAATGACCAAGCATATTCGTTTTATTTTTACCTATTTTCTGATAGCATTGGGAGAAAGTTTTTTGATAGGAAGGGCTATACCTTGCTGTCAACTTGAATTAGGAGGCTGTTTTTTTTGAAAAGAAATATGGACGTTCCCTGGAGTTATTCTGGAGACAATGGACCTGAACATTGGCACACTTTGTGCGACTGGTATGCACAAGGTGCCGAATTTCCTTACCAATCCCCAATCGCTTTAGTCCACGATGAGACCGAAGAACCCATCGATCAGGACTTGGCTTTTCACTATAAACGAGAGCGGTTCACGGAAAAAGAATTCAAAAATACGATTCACTTCGTTCCTTATAACAAAGAAAGCTATGTCACATTTAAAGGGATCAACTACTATTTGACGGATATTCATTTTCACATGCCGTCTGAACACATTATCGATGACGAGCAGCAAGAGTTAGAGTTTCACCTCGTTCATATGAATGAGGACGGAGAAAACTTGGTGGTGGGTATCTTATTCAAACTGACGGATAAACTCAACTGGATCTGCAATCAGCAAGACGACAGCATCTGGGACTTTGAGAACCATACCCAATGGTTTGATCCGAGCATGTTCTTGCCAGAGCGCACTCATCATTTTCATTATGTGGGTTCCTTGACGACCCCGCCAACGAAAGGGCCAATCAACTGGTTTGTCTTTGACTGGATTGGTGAGATGAGTCGTCGCTTCATTTTAGAATTCCGCGAAGAAGTATTAGAAAATAATAATCGCCCATTACAAGACCGCAAAGATCGGCCTATTTATTTCTATTGATTTATAAAAATGGTCCCTTTTGCGTAGTTTTTCTCGGACTTCTCTTCTGATTATCCTATAAAACCCGACGTAGTGGGAACCTTCTAACAATACAATCGTTTAAAAACGAACGAAAAAAAGACGAAAATCCTCGTCTTTTTTTATTTTCATAGCCATCGAGCACAAAGGCTATGCTAAACTAATCAATAAGCAGGTTTTAAGTATTCGTTTTATTGTGAAATAAAACACAATTAAATTAATTGAAAAAGAGCAGACACGGTAAAGCTTTTTTAGCGAATTATTTTATAGTAAAAGAAAGGAAATTCATATGCATGCATGGGATGCAATCCAAAAATCAATCGATTATATTGAAGACAATCTTACCGAGCCATTAGAGATCGAAACGTTGGCGCAAGTTGCATCATTGTCCGTTTTTTATTATCAGCGCTTATTCACTCGTTTGGTTAAAATTTCTATTAGAGAATATATAAAACTGCGTCGTTTGGCAAGAGGTGCGCTTTTATTGAAAGACCAAAAGAAGCGAGTCATTGATGTCGCTTTTGAAGTCGGCTTCAGCAGTCATGCCGTTTTTTCGAGAACGTTTAAAACGGTCTATAGAATTTCACCCTCGCTTTACCAGAGAAAGCCCATTGGCTTACAAAACTTTGATAAGCCAGATCTTTCATTAGGCTATATTGTGACGGAAGAGGGTATCCCATTGATCAGTGAAGGGGTTGTTTTAGAAATCCAGAAAAAAAGCAATCCGCATCCGCTGGTCTTCTATGGTATTGTCGGTTACTATCCATTCAACTATGGGAAAATGCTGGGGCAACGAACAGGGATCGACCCGATTGAAGAAATTTGGCATGAATTTCTTCAAAAAATTGCCAATCAACCGGGAAAAGCCACCTGTCAGATCGGTGTTTCGTTTCCAGGAGATGCGCCAGAAGGTCATTCAAGTTACTTTGTTGGCCAAGTAGGTGATTGCTCACAGGGATCGACCTTCAGTGAATGGACGCTACCGGCTCGGGATTACGTTGTTTGCAGTTTTGATACGATTTCAGAGCAACTGATCATCAATATGGGGAAAGCGATGCGCTATACCCGTTTCTGGTTAAAGAAGAATGGGTGGATTGCTGAGGATTTTTTCCCTGAGCTTTATCAAGAAAGAGAAAATCATGTCGTTCATGTTGAATTATGGATTCCTTTTAAAAAAAGAAGTGAGATGTAAGGAGGAACAGTACAATGACTCAGTTTGAAGAAGGAGTAAAACTACTTGAAGAAAAATTCGGACATTTTAAAGACAATGTGATCGCCCTTGCCACGACTGCTTGTAACGAGAATGACAAGGGAGAAACACAGCCAGTCGTCCGAGAAGTAGATGCTTTTTATGAAGACGGCGTTTTTTACGTGTCAACTCATGAGCAATCAAACAAAATGAAGCAAATCAGTAAGAATTCAGCAGTTGCGATTGCTGTCAGTGGTGAATGGTTTACTGCGATCGGTCAAGGAGAGAATTTAGGGTGGGTGCTAGACCCTAAAAATGCAGAATTAAGAAGCAAAATTCGCAAAGCCTTTGTCTGGTACGACGAAGTTAACAATGAGGATGATAAAGGCTGTTGTTTTCTAGCGATCCGTTTGACCAAAGGAACGTTGAATATCAATCACTGGGAAAAGCTGTATCATTTTGATTTTGAGAAGAAAGTCACTATGGAGGATGGCGGGATTTATTAGCCAGCAGAGCCTATTAGCTGCAGGTGATGTTCAATTGCCATTCTAGCGAATCTAGCAGATATGTTGATGGCTGAATTCTGAGAAGGCTTGCCTTTTGTGATACAAGCTAAGCAAAATTGTTGCTGAAAGAGCAGTAGATAGAACGAAAAAGCATAAAAACCGATCACAAGCGCTGCGAAGAGGCACGCGCTTGTGATCGGTTTTTTGATTGATTACTTTATGATTTTTTGATCCGAATAAACTTAGAAACAGCTAGGACTGTTTTAATCTCAAAATTCCCTCATCAGGTGTCACAAAAAGTGTTTTTTGATTCTCATAAATGACGAATCCAGGCTTGGCACCATTCGGTTTCCGAATATGTTTGACTTGCACGTAGTCCACTGGTACTTGGGCAGATTGACGATATTTTGAGAAATATGCGGCAAGCTCTGCAGCTTCCATTAAGGTTGTCTCACTAGGATCATCCGAACGAATGATGACATGAGAGCCAGGAATATTTTTGGTATGCAGCCAGATATCACTCTTACGAGCTGTTTTTAAGGTCAGTTGGTCATTTTGTAAATTGTTTTTTCCGACGAAAATTTCAGTTCCGTCTGAAGAAAGAAATCGTTCTGGTTGCGAAGGAGCAGCTTTTTTACGCTGTTTCGCCCGATTTTTGACGTAGCCTTGTGCGATCAGTTCTTCCCGAATAACCGCCAGATCCATGGGAGAGGCTATTTCTAATTGGGCTAACACGGATTCGAGATACGCGATTTCTTCTTTCGTTTCGGCAATCTGTTGATGGATCAGTTTCACTGCATTTTTTAATTTCTGGTAACGTTGAAAATATTTCTGAGCATTTTGATTGGGAGAAAGAGCAGGATCGAGTTTGATCGTCAAAAGTCGATTCTCATCATAGTAATTTTCCAAATCAACTGATGCAGCACCACGGGGGACTTGATTCATAAAGGTCGTCAAAAGCTCACCTTTTTGACGGAATTCTTCGGCGTTTTCTGAATCGATCAACGTTTGTTGGCGTTTCTTTAACTTCAATTGGTTCCGTTTCAGTTCATTCTCAATCTTCTTTAGTAATTCGCCACCTTGTTGTTTGACCCGATCTCTTTCCGCCTTGTCGTGATAAAACGCATCTAAAAGCTCGCTCAGACTCTGATAATGGGTGACAGTGGTGGTCGCATCGATCAATGATGGATAGGGAATTGGTGTAAAATATTCCTTTTTCTCTGACTGGAGATAACTTGGTGCTAGCTCCTGGGTAAGCTCTGTAAAGAAAGCTTCCCACTGACGCAGTTTTTCATTGGGATTGGCATTGATTCGAGCGATCAATTCTTCTGCTGTATCGCGGCCTAAGCCTTGGAATCGTTGTTGAAGTTCTTTTGCCGTCAATGGATCAAGAGTAGATAATTCTTCAAAAATCTTGGTGCGAGAGGCTGTGAAAGGATTAAGCGTCGATTGCTTTGGTGGTGCAACATAGACAGCACCTGGCAATAAGGTACGATACGTATTTTGGGAATGACCAATGTGTTTGATCGTATCGACGATTTTTCCACTCGTCTTATTCATTAATAAAATCGTACTGTGACGGCCCATTAGTTCGACGATCAAGACGAGGGCTTGCAAATCACCTAATTCATCTCGTCGCGTGAAATGAAAATGGATCACACGGTCATTGTCGATTTGTTCGATTGATTCTAAGATCGCCCCTTCTAAATATTTCCGTAGCATCATCAAGAAATTCGGTGGGGTTTCTGGATTGCTATAGGCGATCGTTGTGCATTGTACACGAGCATAGGTGGGGTGTGCGGATAGCAAAAGTTTGTGATTTTTCCCTTGGGAACGGATCACAAATACGACCTCATTTTCATAAGGTTGATGAATTTTGTTTACACGTCCACTGGTTAATTGATCTTGTAATTCTTTGACCATTAAATGGGTAAAGACACCATCAAAAGACATATTGTTTCCCTCTTTTCTTTTAAGGATAGTTTGACTGAGGGATTGATCCTTCCAATGTCAAATATTCCTATCTATTATACCGAAGAATCCAAAGAAAAGCCATGGCAGCTAGCTTTCCTTTTTCTTGGTAGGTTGGTGATCGGTGGTTTGCAGTGCACGCTCGATTTCCTTATTCAAGAAATAAGAGATGACTGTCCGAATAATAACGACGGCAGCTAGACGGACGATGTCTTCGAAAGTAGGGTGGATGATCGTCTCAATAATATCTGCTGCAATCAAGATCTCCAGACCTAATAAAACATAGCTCCCTAAATAATTGCGGATAAAATTATTCTCTCTGGCTGCCACCAATCGATCCTTTTCTGTTAATTCGTAGCGCACAAAGTCAATGCCTGCGATCAATACACCCCAAACGATGACAAAAATGGAGAGAAAGTTCAAACAGACAACGATGAAATCGAAGATTGGATTGGCTCCAGACATCAATGAATCAGCTAGATTATGCATAATGACTCCTTTACCGTTTTCTTTTATCTTACCGAATAATCGTAGAAATGTGAAGTTTCTTGACGTTCTAGAAGGGAATTGATAGTATGAATTAATAGTAGGATTTTAAAAAAAGGTGGGCAAATTATGGAACAAGTTAGGAACTTTGTTCATTACACGAAAGAAAAAATAGTTGAAAGCTGGCAAGCTTTTTTAGATGATCTTTATCGAGATCAGAAAAAAACGATTTTCACGCTGATCGGGGGAATTCTTTTCGCACTGGTCTTCGCAGGTTTGATCGTCTTTTCTCAAAATCGTATCAATGCTTCTTTAGTGGATCGGATCGCTTTTGACAAGCTGCCGTCAGAAAAAGTACAGCCATTGCCTTATCTGACTGCAGACAAGACGATTCGTGAAACACGAGCGATCTCGGTGATGTTTAGTAAGCCCAACGGACCTCAACTCGATCAAGTATTTGATCTGATCCAAGCGCAAGAAGATGAGCTGAATCGGACATTTTTTTATTATCCAATCGTCTATGATGCGGCTTTTTTCTCCAATGAATACAGCGTTGACCCTGATAAAGTGACGTTTGTTTTTTATGAAGAAGGGGTTGAGAAAAATCGCTTTACCTTTGATTCATTTGAGCAGCCAACGACGGAATTCATCCCAGAATTGAATCGTTTACCGATGTGGACGATTCGTTCTTCGGCCAATGATCGATAAAAAAATCTGACAATTTGACAGAAAATTGTTGACGTTTTTTTATCAATAAGCTAAACTGAATTCAATCAAGAAAGAAAACAAGTTGAGAAGGAGGAACAATCATGAAACTATTTATTCCATTGCAAGTGAAATCATGGCAAAACTGGCGTAGATAGTTGTATTGATGGGACCTCATTCCATAGATACAACTTTTTAGAGAACCTTCTAAAGTGCTGTATCTATGCTGGTAGTTGAATTTATCGCCGCATAGGACAAGCTTCTATGCGGCTTTTGCTTACTTGCAATTGCCGTCACATAGGCAGTTGCTTTTTTTGTTCTCAAAAACCATAAAATGAAAAACACGAAAAACGTAAGCAGAAAAAGGAGAATGAAAAATGAAAAACAAGGGATTAATTGCATCGGTTGCCGTTATTTTATTATTTTTAGGAGCGACATTTGTCTATCAGTTAGGAATGAGAAGTGGGACCAATCAAGCTAGTGAGACTTCGGAACCAGTAGAAAAAGCTGAAAAAACAGTCGGGATCCTACAATTTGTCAGTCATGAAGCACTGGATGCGATCACCGAGGGGATCAAAGAAGGCCTTAAAGAATCAGGCTATACCGAAGGGGACAACTTGACGATCGAATTCCAGAACGGTCAAGCGGATCAAAGCAAATTGGCAACGATGAGTCAGCAGCTGCTAAATAAAGATGCCGACGTTTTGGTTGGGGTAGCAACACCCGCAGCACAAGCGTTGGCGAATGTCACTCAGGATGTACCGATCGTTTTAGGAGCGGTCACTGATCCAGTTGGGGCAAATCTGGTGGCAGATATGGATCAACCCGGCGGCAATATCACTGGTGTTTCCGATAAAGCACCAGTTGCTGCACAAATCAAACTAGCAAAAGATTTGCTGCCAGAGGCAAAAACAGTCGGTATTTTGTATTCTTCGACCGAAGACAATTCGAAATACCAAGTGGCAGAAGCAGAAGCTGCTGCCGAAGAAAATGGCTTGACCAGCAAATCGTATGCCGTTCCTTCAAGTAATGAAATTGCGCAAATGGTCCAAGTGATGGCACGGGAAGTCGATTTTATCTATATTCCGTTAGACAATACGATCGCAAATGCTATGCAGACCGTAGTTCAAGAAGCCAATAAATCAAAAACACCAATCATTACTTCCGTAGACACGATGGTGGAACAAGGCGGTTTGGCAACGGTCGGACAAGATCAATTTACGATAGGCGTGGAAACTGGGAAGATGGTGGCAGCAATTCTTGATGGGACAGCAGAACCTGCGACAACACCGATCTATACATTCAGCGATGGCGAAACGATCATCAATGAAACTCAGGCGCAGTTATTGGGCATCACTATCCCAGAAAACCTCAAAGACGAGGCGAAACTGATTACAACGACGCCAGAAAGCGAAGCAAGTGACGAGTAACAACCAAGAACAGCGACCACCTGCGATCATCGAGAGGGTCTTGAAAGAGAAAACTTGTAAGAATATGGAGGAAGAATGATGATTGTTTCAGCAATAGGGCAAGGACTACTTTGGGGAATCCTGGGATTAGGGATTTTTATGACCTATCGAATTTTAAATTTCCCGGATATGACGACGGAAGGGTCCTTTCCGTTAGGCGGTGCTGTCTGTGTGACAGCGATCACCCATGGGGTGTCGCCCGTCTTAGCGACTTGTTTAGGAGTATTGGCTGGGATGTGTGCGGGCTGTGTGACAGGACTTCTTTATACAAAAGGCAAAATTCCCGTGATTTTAGCTGGAATCTTGGTGATGTCTTCATTGAACTCGGTCATGCTGTTTGTGATGCGCTCACCCAACCTCTCTTTATTAAACCAACCGAAAATTCAAGATTTTTTTACTAGAATGAATTTACCGAATTATTATGATACGGTGATCATTGGATTGATCATGGTCTTGTTGATCGGGGGCGTCTTGGTTTACTTTTTCCATACAAATTTGGGTCAAGCTTACATCGCTACAGGTGATAATGAGCATATGGCAAAATCGATGGGGATCAATACCGATCGAATGAAAATCATTGGATTGATCGTCTCCAATGGCGTGATCGCACTCTCAGGCGCATTGATTGCGCAAAATGACGGCTATGCCGACATAAGCAAAGGTATCGGTGTGATCGTTATCGGACTGGCGTCAATCATCATTGGTGAAGTGTTATACGGGGAACTGACCTTGCTGGAACGTTTGATCGCTATTGTGATTGGCAGCATTATTTACCAATTATTGATCCTATTTGTGATCAAAGCTGGATTTGATACGACCTACTTGAAGATCTTCTCTGCAATCGTCTTGACGATCTGCTTGTTGATCCCTCAATTTAAACAAGCCTTGCATCTACGCACTGGTTTTGAAACGGAGGACGAATAATGTTAGCCTTAAAAAAAGCCTTTAAAGTTGTCGGCAACGGACCAAATGAGAAAAAAGTACTCTTGAATAAAATCGATCTTTCTTTAAAGCCAGGAGAATTTGTCACGGTCGTTGGAGGAAACGGCGCCGGCAAAAGCACGTTATTCAACTGCATCTCAGGCACCATGCCCTTGACGAGTGGGCAAGTGATGATCGATGATCAAAATGTGACTACACTTTCGGAAGAAAAACGCGCACGCTTTTTGGCGCGGGTTTTCCAAGATCCGAAAATGGGCACTGCTCCCCGTATGACAGTGGCAGAAAATCTGCTGTTAGCCCAAAAAAGAGGGCAAAAACGGTCACTTGGTCTTCGACAACTCCAAGGACAAAGGGAAATGTTCTTTGCACTTTGTAAAGAAATCGGCAACGGGTTGGAAAATCATTTGGATACGCCAACGGGCAGTTTATCTGGTGGTCAACGACAGGCACTAAGTTTATTGATGGCAACGATCCAAACTCCAAAACTGTTGTTGCTAGATGAACATACGGCTGCGTTAGATCCAAAGACCTCCAAACAGCTGATGCAAATCACTGCAAAACGCGTGGAAGAACAAAACCTGACCTGTCTAATGATCACCCATCGGATGGAAGATGCATTAAAATACGGAGACCGCTTGATCCTGCTCAGAAAAGGGGAGATCGTCAAAGATCTTTCAGCAGAGGAAAAAGCGCAATTAAGCTTACCTGAACTATTATTGTTCTTTGAGGATGACTTATAAACCCTTGATAGAACAGTGTTTTCAAAAAAAACAATCAAATAAATGAAAAAAATAAGAAAAAATCATTGACATCTTTCAAAGTTAAACCTATACTTAGGTCAATCTTACATCAGTTTGGAGCGAACGACTATGCAAAAATTATTGCTAACGAACCCCACACAACTGAATAAATATTACTTTAGCTATTTTAGATAGGTTTGTATTCATGAAGGCATGGGTACAAACGCTAAGTTTGTATCTATGATGGCTAGAGCATTTCGTAATGAATTCGCAGCCACGTAGATCGTAAAATCTATAGTGGCTATTTTTTATATTCACATATCGGCTCTGTCGTTATGTAATGTTTGAAGGTGTTCACTGTAGATTCTTAAATTTACGGTGGACATCTTTTTTTGTTGAAAGGAATGAACCAGATGAAACAAATGATAACCGGACACACACGGTTGGCGGCACTATTTGCCAAACCAGCCAAACACAGCATCTCTCCAGCGATGCACAATCTTTCTTTTGAAGAACAAGGGATCGACGCCGTGTATCTGGCCTTTGATGTTGAGCCGGATGATTTAGCCGCTAGTATCCAAAGCATCCGTCAGTTGGACCTCTTAGGTGTCAATTTATCGATGCCTCATAAAATGGCGGCTGTAGCGCTGATGGATGAATGTTCACCAGCAGCCGAGTTGATCGGCGCAATCAATACGATCGTCAATCAAGAAGGACGCTTGATTGGGCACAATACAGACGGCATCGGCTTTATGCGAGCTCTTGAGGACATTCAAGTATCCATCCTTGGCGACACCATGACGGTGATTGGAGCTGGTGGAGCGGCGACAGCGATCATTAGCCAAGCCGCACTAGACGGCGTCAAAACGATCCATGTCTTTAACCGCAAGGATGAGTTTTATCCAATCATCCAAGAAAAATTAACACAGATTGCACAAAAAACAGCTTGTGAAATTACCTTAACCGACTTAGAAGATCAGATGGCTTTAAAAACAGCCATCGATCAAAGCAGCTTATTGGTAAATGCCACGGGCGTGGGAATGAAACCAAATGATACCGAAAGTCCTCTGAAAGATAAAACACTCCTGCGGGAATCATTAGCTGTCTATGATGTCATCTATAATCCAAGAGAAACGCAGCTTTTGAAAGATGCGAAAGCAGTCGGCGCCAAAACTGCAAACGGCTTAAGCATGCTACTCTATCAAGGTGCAGCCGCATTTGAACTTTGGACTGGCAAAGCGATGCCTGTTGAAAAAGTCAAAGCACTCATCGAATCCATGTAAAAAATAAAAAACAGAAAAAAACGAAAGTAGGAAGAAAAAATGATCGTAATTATGAAACCAGGCGCTACGCCAGAACAAGTTGAAGTTGTTGTAACAAGAATCAAAAAAGAAGGCTTAGATGTTCAAGTCAACCAAGGAAAAGAACAGGTCGTTATCGGCTTAAAAGGGGATACCCGCCGCATCCAAGATGTTGCTTTTCGCAGCTACGAGGGTGTCGAAGATGCCATTCGGATCTCAAACACCTACAAATTGACCTCTCGTGAGTTCCATCCGCAAGATACGGTTGTGGATGTAGATGGCGTGAAAATCGGTGACGGCAACTTTGTTACGATGGCTGGTCCATGTTCGATTGAAGGCTTAGACCAAATTCGTGAATGTGCCCGAATCGCTAAAGCTGGTGGTGCACAAATCTTACGTGGTGGTGCCTTCAAACCACGCACGTCGCCATACGCATTCCAAGGGCTGGAAGAAGAAGGGCTAAAATACATTCGTCAAGCAGCGGATGAAACGGGCATGAAAGTCATCACAGAAGTCATGGACGAAGGACATATCGATATGGTTGCGGAATACAGTGACATTTTGCAGATTGGTGCTCGGAACATGCAAAACTTCAAATTGCTAGCTGCCGTTGGGAAAACTGGGAAACCAATTGGCCTTAAACGAGGCATCTCTGGCACGATCGACGAATGGTTGAATGCAGCGGAATACATCGCCGTTCAAGATAAAAGTGAAGTGATTTTCATTGAACGTGGGATCCGAACTTACGAAACAGCAACCCGTAATACCTTTGATCTAAGTGCGGTACCAATCATCAAAAAACTGAGCCACTTCCCAATCATCGTTGATCCTAGTCATGGAACAGGTATCTGGGATCTCGTACCGCCTATGGCTAGAGCGGGTGTTGCTGCTGGCGCCGATGGGATGATCGTTGAGATCCATCCAGATCCAGCCAATGCTTGGTCTGATGGTCCTCAATCACTTAATGAAAAAACGTACATGAACATGATGAAAGAAGTCCATATCATAGAAAAAGCGATGAAAGAAATCAAAGCGTTGCAAGACTAAGCGTCAAGACAACCAATAAAAGAGGTGCAAAAATCAATGTTACACATTCATTTAGAAGAACATTCCTATGATATCCTCATCAAACGAGGGGCGTTTCAAAAAGTCGGAACCTGGGTGCAACAGTTGTGGGACAAACAGCGTATTGCCGTCATTACAGACAGCAACGTCGCACCCCTGTATGGCGGACAAATCGTCGATTCCTTAACCGCTGCAGGGTTTGAGGCAACACTGTTAGTCGTACCAGCTGGCGAAAAAAGCAAATCACTAGAGCAAGCAGCTAATTTATATGATGGTCTTGCCCAACTCGGAATGACCAGAAGCGATGGGATCATTGCCCTTGGTGGCGGTGTGATTGGTGATCTTGGAGGATTTGTTGCTTCTACTTATATGCGCGGCATTGATTTCTTGCAGATTCCAACGACGTTATTGGCACAGGTCGATTCAAGTATCGGCGGAAAAACAGCTGTAAATACTGGCAGTGCCAAGAATCTCGTCGGGACATTTGCACAACCAGCCGGTGTGATGATCGATCCAGATTTACTTACAAGTTTGCCCCTCAAACGCGTCCAAGAAGGCATTGCTGAAATCATCAAGTCAGCCGCTATTGCAGATCCTGAGCTTTGGCAAACGTTAGCAGGTTTGAAAGATGAAGTCGATCTTTTGGCACATGCTGAGAAAGTAATCACTGCTTCTTTAAAGGTAAAACAAAAAGTAGTAGAAGAAGATCCTTTTGATCATGGCAGTCGTCTGACACTGAACTTCGGTCATACGATCGGG
The DNA here is from genome assembly GCF_051715045.1 of Enterococcus sp. AZ063. NCBI lineage: Bacteria > Bacillati > Bacillota > Bacilli > Lactobacillales > Enterococcaceae > Enterococcus > Enterococcus sp. AZ063. The sequence goes on along the minus strand of NZ_JBIOTA010000001.1, from coordinate 1,835,663 downwards.
CATGGCTTAGAAAGAACAGCCGCGTTTGACACCAGTCATGGCGAAGGGGTTGCAATGGGGATGATCATGATCACCCGTCATGCAGAAGCCATCGGATTAACACCAAAAGGTACGACCCAGCAGCTTACAGAAATGGTTGAGAAGTTTCATTTGCCGATCACACCAAGTGAAATAGATAAAGAGCAATTATACCAAGCAATCACTCATGATAAAAAAGCCCGCGGGCAACAATTGAAGATTATTCTATTAGAAGCGATCGGACAGGCGAAAATCGTGACGATCCCGACTGAAAAAATCAAAGACTACCTATTATAAGAAAGGAAGGTAACGGATCATGCGTTATATTACAGCAGGCGAATCACATGGACCAGAGTTGACCGCCATTATCGAAGGTTTACCGGCAGGATTGCCATTAACAGCAGAAGACATTAATTTTGAATTAGCGAGACGACAAACCGGCTATGGCCGTGGGGGACGGATGCTGATTGAAAAAGACCAAGTCCGTATCACTTCGGGTATCCGTCATGGAAAAACACTAGGCTCTCCTGTGACTTTAGTGGTTGAGAACAAAGATTGGAAAAACTGGACCAAGGTCATGGCGATCGAAGAGGTACCAGAAAAAGACCGCAAACTAAGACGAGTGGCACGACCAAGACCTGGTCATGCTGACTTAGTCGGCGGCATGAAATACCATCATCAAGATTTACGAAACGTCTTGGAACGTTCATCTGCCCGGGAAACGACTATGCGGGTAGCCATCGGAGCAATCGCGAAGAAAATTTTAAAGAAGCTTGGCATCGATGTGGCAGGTCATGTAACAATGTTAGGCGGCATCAAAGCGGAAATTCCTGAAGGGTTGACCGTCAAAGAAATCGCAGAACGCTCTGAAGCTTCAGAAGTAAGGGTGTTAGATCCGTCAGTCGAAGAAGAAATCAAGCAGCTGATCGATCAAACGAAGAAAAATGGCGATACGATCGGCGGTGTAGTGGAAGTACTTGTTGGCGGCGTTCCTGCTGGTTTAGGCAGTTACGTGCAATGGGACAAAAAACTTGATGCGAAAATCGCCCAAGCCGTGGTCAGCATCAATGCCTTTAAAGGTGCTGAGTTCGGCGTTGGCTTTGAGGCTGGTGTTTTGTCAGGTTCCAAAGTCATGGATGAGATTTTATGGGACGAACAACGAGGCTATACCCGTCGCAGCAACAACCTTGGCGGGTTTGAAGGCGGCATGACGAACGGTGAACCAATCGTGGTTCGTGGTGTTATGAAGCCGATCCCGACCTTGTACAAGCCCTTGCAAAGTGTGGATATCGACAGCAAAGAACCGTATAAAGCAAGCGTCGAACGCTCAGATAGCACCGCTGTACCAGCAGCCAGTGTTGTTTGTGAGAGTGTGGTGGCGACAGTGGTGGCCAATGAACTATTAGAAAAGTTCCCAAGTGATTCATTCGCAGAATTGACCGCATCTGTTCAGGCGTATCGAGAATACTTGTTAACCTACTGATTAAAGAACCAACAAAAATTCCAGTAGAAATGAGGATTCTTTTCATGAACCAAAATATCTTTGTCGCCGGTCTAGGATTGATCGGCGCTTCCTTAGCAAAATGTATCAAAAAGGCACATCCGCAAGTGCATTTGATGGGGTGGGATTGTCAGGAAACCAATGAGATCGCATTAGCAACAAATTTAGTAGACGAAGTGCCCCCTTCATTTTCTGAAGGTGCTGTCCGTGCCGACGTGATTTTGTTGGCATTGCCGGTAGAGATCACCAAAAAATATCTTGCTGAACTGGGGGCACTTTCATTAAAGTCTTCGGTGCTAGTAACAGACACCGGCAGTACCAAAGCGGAAATCACCCAATTCGCCGAGTCCTTTTCCTTTGATTTTATTGGGGGCCATCCGATGGCTGGCTCTCATAAATCAGGGATCACAGCAGCCGATGAGAACCTTTTCGAGAATGCTTACTATATCTTCACACCGACGAAAAGTCAGCGGATAGAAGAGCTGCAAGAGCTTTTTCGCGGCACTAGAGCCAAATATGTGGCACTTGCTCCCCAAGAACATGATCAAATTACAGGGATGTTGAGCCATCTGCCCCATATTATTGCTTCGGGATTAGTCAATCAGGCAGATGCCTTCAACCACGAACACCCCAGAGCGCAACAACTTGCAGCAGGCGGTTTTCGCGATATCACTCGCATCGCTTCTTCAGATCCTCGCATGTGGACCGATATCTTATTGAGTAATCGACAGGAACTGCTGCAGCTGATCGATGAGTGGCAAAAACAAATGACGACCATGGCTCACTGGTTGCAGGAAAAAGACGAAGGGTCGATCTTTCGGTTCTTTGAATCCGCGAAGGAAACACGGGATCAATTGCCGGTTCATCAAAATGGCGCGATCCCGGCATTCTATGATCTATTCATCGATGTACCGGATCATCCCGGTGTTGTCGCTGAAGTGACGGGACTATTGAGCGAACATCAGCTCTCTTTGATCAACTTAAAAATTCTTGAAACTCGAGAAGACATCATTGGTGTTTTACAGATTTCATTCAAAACGCAAAATGATTTGCTGCAAGCAGAGCAGCTGATCCAAAACAAGACGACCTATTCGTGTCGAAAAAAATAGGAGGCTGGGATGAAACTAAAAAAAGCAACACATTTAAAAGGGACGATAGCGGTCCCTGCTGACAAATCGATCTCGCATCGCAGTATCATGTTCGGGGCGTTAGCTGAAGGAACAACGACTGTCCAAAATTTCTTACGTGGAGAAGACTGCTATAGCACCCTTCATGCATTTCAATCATTAGGGGTTCCGATCCATGATGACGGTCAGACGATCACGATTGAAGGACAGGGCTTCAATGGCCTTAAGCCTGCCCACGAACCAATCGATATCGGTAATTCTGGTACAACGATTCGTCTAATGATGGGGATTTTGGCTGGACAGCCATTTACAACTACCTTATTCGGTGATGACTCATTGAATAGACGACCAATGAATCGCGTGATGCTGCCATTAAGAGAAATGGGGGCAAACGTTACAGGTCATGAACAGACGGAGTTCCCACCGATCACCATTAATGGTACTGCTTCTTTACAGCCCATCAATTATCAGATGCCCGTAGCAAGTGCTCAAGTAAAATCAGCGTTGATTTTTGCGGCATTGCAAGCACAAGGTACGTCGACGATCATTGAAAAAGAGGCGAGCCGTAACCATACTGAAGAAATGATCCGTCAATTTGGTGGCGTCATCACAACACAAGGCAAAACGATCACTGTGACGGGACCTCAAACACTCCAAGGACAAGAAGTAATTGTTCCTGGTGATATTTCCTCCGCTGCTTTTTTCCTAACAGCCGGCGCGATTATGCCAGAAAGTGAGATCGTTTTAAAAAATGTCGGGATCAACCCCACTCGTACAGGAATTCTTGACGTGCTAGAGGAGATGGGTGCTTCGATTGCTTGTTCTAATCAAGACGATCAGAATCAATCAGCTGACCTTACCGTTCGAAGTTCTACCTTGCAGGCAGTAACCATCGCCGGCGATATTATCCCACGCTTGATCGATGAATTGCCGATTATTGCGTTGTTAGCCACGCAGGCGCATGGCAAAACAGTGATCAAAGATGCGGAAGAACTAAAAGTAAAAGAAACCAATCGAATTGATGCAACTGCCGAAGAGTTGACAAAACTTGGGGCGGACATCACTCCCACCGAGGACGGCTTGATCATCAACGGTCCAACCCCTTTGCATGGCGGACGTGTGTCAAGTCGGGGGGACCATCGCATCGGCATGATGCTGCAAATTGCCGCCTTATTGACAGATGAAGAGGTAGAATTAGAAAAAGCTGAAGCCGTAGCAGTTTCTTATCCTGATTTTTTTGAGGATGTCGCACGTTTGGCTAAAGGAGGAAACAGCGAGTGAAAAAAGTGATATTAATTGGCTTTATGGGTGCTGGAAAAACCACGATTGGTCGTCTTTTGGCTGAAGAAACGAACCAGTCTCATGTGGATTTTGATGATTTGATCGTTGCTGAAATCGGCATGACCATTCAAGAATTTTTTGACCAATACGGTGAGGAAGCCTTTCGCAAAATCGAAACGGATATTTTAGCTAAAACTTTGGCAAAGGAACAGATTATTTCCACAGGTGGGGGCATTGTATTAAAAGAAGAAAATCGTCAACTTTTAAAAGAGATGCCGCTCGTCGTGTATTTAAAAACAGATCCCGAGGAACTGATCCACCGCTTAAAGGCGGATACTGGCAGCATTCGTCCCTTAGTCGTCTCAAAATCACCAGAAGAAATATTGGCTGTTTACCGTCCTCGGATCCCGCTTTATGAAGAAACTGCTTCATTGATCGTTGAAACGACGAACAAAACACCAGAAGAAATCGTACAGGAAATTTTGATCAAAGCAGGTGCATAAAATGAAGATTGGTTATTTAGGACCGAAAAGTTCCTTTACGCATTTAGCTGCGCAAGAAGCGTATCCAGAAAATGCCTGTATCCCTTATGGATCGATTCCACTTTGTATTCAAGCGCTAGCTAACGGCGTGATCGATCGCGCGGTCGTTCCGAACGAGAACTCATTAGAAGGGTCCGTTCATGCCACTATTGATACACTGTTTCGTCAAAATCAATTGAGCATCGAACAGGAAATTATTTTACCGATCAATCATCAATTGTTAGTTTCTCAGCAAACAGTAAAAGACAACCGTCCCATCACTAAGATAATTTCTCATCCGCAAGCTTTGGCGCAATGTGCCGACTTCATCGAAGCCCGATTTGCTGGTGCTATTGTTGAGGCGGTTGCTTCCACAACGACTGCAGCAGCCTACGTAGCAAAACATCCAGAAGAAGCAGTTGCGGCGATTGCTTCCAAAGAAGCCGCTTTGGCTTATCAGTTAACGATCAAAGAACCCAATATTCAAGATGTTGCCTTTAATCAAACCCGTTTTTGGGTTTTGACGAAGAAAGCAGCAAATACCCAATTACCAGAGCAGACCGCTGAGAAAGCAACGATTTTTGTGACACTGCCAGCAAATCGCCCGGGGATCTTGCACAAAATCTTAGCAACCTTTGGCTGGCGAGAAATTGATTTAAGCAAAATTGAATCGCGGCCGTCAAAAACCACCTTAGGGGAATACTTTTTCGTGATCGATCTGGTGATGGACAAACCGTGGCAACTGATTGTAAATGCCTTTGAAGAGATTCAGTTGTTGGGTGGTCACGTCCATCTTCTCGGCGTGTATTCCGTAAATGTTGTTGAGGAAGTGACAAAAAATGACTCAAGTCAAAATAAAAATTAGCCAAGATGAAACACTTTTAGCAACGTTTCATAAAGAGATCCAAACACAGCACCATCAATGGTACCCAACGATTTTTAAGCCCTTTGATCAGTCAAGATTTGAACAAGCAATCACACAGCAGCTGCAAGAGCCAAGCCACCACTTTTTTATCGCTTGGTTGGCGGACCAGCCTTGTGGCTTTGTGCATCTTCAAGAGGTCTGTTTGCCACAAAATGCGATGATGCATGAACGAAAGTGGCTGGAAATTGCAGCGATCGCTGTTGACCCTCGGTACCAAGGGATGCATATTGGAAAACAATTGTTGGCATTTGCTGAAAATGTTGCGCTGGAAAAAGGCTTCGATGATCTCTCACTAAACTTTTGGTCGGCAAACCAAGTGAAATCATTTTATGAGCAAGCAGGATTTGTGAGCATACGACAAGGCGCATCAAAGCATCTAAGGTAAAATATGAAGAAATTTCCTAGAAAAAGGTTAAAATTTCAGAAAATAGCTTTCTTTCTATAAGGTCTAGGGTATCCTTATAGACAGAGAGCTATTTTTTAGTTGGAGGATCAGAAGCAATGAGCAGGATGGAAAAAAATAAAAAACTGCATGAACGGCTAGAAAAGGAATCCAGTCAGGCAGCCAAAGAAAGTATCTTTGCCCGTCGAGAAGCCAAAAGAAGAAACCAGCGCGTCAGACCGAGTGATTCTACTTCTTCTGCTGATGAGCGAGTAGGAGACATTCCGTATCAAAACACCGAGCATCCTAGTGCAAGCGACTCTCGTGCGGCTAAAAGTTCTCGAGAACAGTCACAAGTAGGAGCAATAAAATCTGAGGGACGAAAAAGCGCGATCCCTCCGCTATCTGCTCAGAGGCCTGCGATGCATCAAGGCCAGGAACAAAGCAAACAAAAACCGCAAAAGCTTAAGAAGACCAAGCAACCCAAACAAAAGAAAAAGCGGAAGCACCCAGTTCTACGTATTGTGGTTCGGGTACTATTGGTGCTTTTTGCCTATTCATTGATTGCGTTTCTTGTCGGTCAGCAAGTCGCAAGAAGTGACGCTGCTTTTGCTACGACTGATGAAGAGACCTTTAATGGTACGGCCGCTGCTAATGGTGCTCGGAATATATTGCTCATTGGTAGTGATAGTCGTGAAGGAGAAGCTGGACGCGCAGACACTATTATGGTTTTGCAATTAGAAGGTCCCAGTAAGCAACCGAAGCTGCTTTCCTTTATGCGGGATACTTTAGTTACGATTCCCGGTTATGGCGAAAACAAGATCAATGCGGCGTATGCCTTTGGTGGTGCTGATTTAGTCAGACAAACATTAGCGGAGAATTTCGGGCTAGAAACCAACTATTATGCAAAAGTTGACTTTCGTTCCTTTGAAAAAGTGATCGACACACTGTTTCCCTCAGGTGTTGCTATCAACGCGGAAAAAGATATGAGTAAAAATCTTGAAGTTGCCATCAAACAAGGGCAACAACAAATGAATGGGCTTGAGCTGTTGCAATACGCACGCTTTCGGATGGACGAAGAAGGTGACTTCGGTCGTGTAAGACGACAGCAGCAAGTAATGGATGCGATCTTTAGCGAAATGAAAAATCCTTTAGCTATTTTAAAATTGCCTTATGCAGCAGGAAAAGTCTTAGGCTATGCTTCCACCAACCTGCCAATGTCTTTCCTATTAAAAAATACCTTCTCGATTGCTCGAGGGGCGGGAGGAGTCGACAGCTTGACTGTCCCAGTCGCTGACTCTTGGCAATACGGTTCAAGTGCGAGTGCTGGAAGTGTGTTAGTCGTCAATCTTGAAACCAATCAACAAGCGATCAGGAATTTTCTTAATGAGTAAGCAGAATGAAAAGTTCTGAAAACCATTTGAAAGTAAGTAAATTTATGCTATATTATTAATGACGTTTGAAATTTGTTGAAACGAGGAAAAAGAATGAAATTAGCCGTTGTTACTGACAGTACAGCTTATCTGCCGGAACGGATCAAAAACCATGAAGATTTGTTTATCATACCGATTCCTGTTATTTTAGATGGAAAAGTCTACAATGAAGGTATCGACATTGAAGCTGATGAGTATTACGCTTTGCTGAAAAACAGCAAAGAATTCCCAACCACTTCTCAACCGGTATTAGGAGAAGTGTTAGCCTTATATGAGTCATTGAAAGATCGCGGTTACGACACGATCATTAGTATCCACTTATCAAGCGGTATCTCTGGATTTATCGGAACGCTTTATGGAATCACCGATGAAATCGAAGGCGTTCAAATCATTCCTTACGATTCGAAGATCACAAGTATGCCGATGGGCCACATGGTAGAAACCGCTCTTGATCTATCAAGTCAAGGCAAAACCGTCGAAGAGATCATTTCCCATCTGGACACTATCAGAGACAATACCTATGCCTATTTGATCGTGGACGACTTGAATAATTTGGTTCGCGGCGGTCGCTTAACCAATGGGGCAGCCTTGATTGGCGGATTATTAAAAATCAAACCGATCTTGACCTTTGATCAAGGAAAAATTGTGCTTTACGAACGCATTCGTTCCAGTAAAAAAGCATTCAATCGCGCAGAAGATATCATTGGTCAACGGGAGCAAGAAATCGCATTGCCTGTTAAATTTTATGTAATCCACGCCAATAATTTAGAAGTAGCGAAAGAAGAAAAAGCGAAGCTACAAGCGAAATACCCAAATGCAGAAATTGAGATTGGTCACTTCGGACCAGTTATCGGCACGCATTTAGGAGAAAAAGCCATTGGGATCGCTATTTCAGCGCAATAATTATTATTTTTTCTATGTTCATTCACGCCTTTATCTTTTCAAGACATTGTATGTTAGAACCTGTTAGACGTTTGTCTAGCTGGTTCTTTTTTCTGCTTTTTTGAGATTCGCTTGTAAAAAATCACACAAACTCGTACAATAGGATCAAAATGAAGGACTGACAAAGGAGGAATTGCTATGAAGTGTTCCTTAAGAAGGTGGCAAATGAGCGATGCGCAAGATTTAGCCCATGCGTTAAATAATCAAACCATCCACGATTATTTACGAGATGGGTTGCCATTCCCCTACACGGTCGCAGATGCACAAGCCTATATTCGATCTGTGGAGGAAGCAGAATTTGCCTTTGCGATCACTGTGGATGACCGAGCAGTCGGCAGTATCCGTGCTGTTCGCAAAGAAAATATCCATTATAGAACGGCTGAGATTGGCTACTCGATTGCACAAGAGTATTGGGGAAAAGGCTTGATGACCCAAGCTGTTCGGCAACTATGTGACTATGTATTTAGTACATCAACTATTGTTCGTATTTCTGCTGAATCTTTTGCGAAGAATCATTCCTCTTGTCGTGTGTTGGAAAAGGCAGGTTTTACGTTAGAAGGCGTTTTGCGAAAGCATGCGGAGAAAAACCAACAGCTGTTCGACATGAAGCTCTATGCGTTGATTCGTCAAGAGAAAGAGGGGCAAGATGACCACAATAAAAAAGGAGAAACCTATGAATGAACTGCAAAAATTACCAAATGTAGGTCAGGTTTTAGCGGATCACCTGGTTCGTATCGGCATCAATACCCCTGAACAACTACGCACAAAAACGGCCGAAGAGGTTTTTCTAGCTATCCGCCACCAATGTGATGCGGACGCTTGCTTGCATATGCTCTACGGCATTGAAGGGGCGATCCAAGGCATTCCCAAAGCGCAGCTTGCAAGTGAGAGAAAGCAAGAATTGCGCCTTTTTTTCAATCAATTGAGTTAGTGAAGTAATGCGTCATAAAAAGCACTTTTTAAGAGCGTTTGTTTTTAGATGCTTCTTATCAAGTGCTTTTTCTATAAACATCTGTCCCTAGCTACTAGAAAAGACCTTTTGCTTGTTCCAAACCAGCTTCCTCATTATACTTACTCTATCTAGTAAATTACTAATTTACTAAACAAGGAGTGAGAATAATGAAAATACCAGAAAACTTGAAACATAAGCCCGTCATTAAAGTGGAAGACTATGATACTGTTGACGGAAAAAATGCGTTACATACAGATGCAAAAGGCCTTTCCCTCGGATTAGCACAATGGAATGATCGCGGAAAAGTCGATATCTCAGGCAAGGTTTGGCGCCATACAGGTGAAAAATGGTCTCGTCAGTCAGAAGAACTACCCCTCACTAGAATCTTAGATCTAGCAATCTTAGTGGCGCAATCTAGTTTGTATTTTCAAGAGGCCTATCGCCATGAAAAGTTTTACGATCCTGAAAATCCGTTGATCGAGATCATTGGCCTGCAAGGAAATCGTATGACCGTTGAAGTAGACACCGAAAATCCTAAAATCGATGAAGACATTCTGCTTTTTTATGATTCCTTGCAAAAAGATGGCGAGCTATACGGCGAACGCTTCAAAATCCTAAAGCGGCTTTTAGATGAGCTAGGTTATTAAGAAAAGGAGCAGATTGCCATGACACAAAATCAACCGTCTTTTGTCGTAACGAAAGGACGCGCTTTTAGCAAATTAGAACAAACCATGATTTGGAAAAAACCACAAAGTCATCAGACCAGTGCTGAAGAACTACGAATTGCTTCAGAGATCGCGTTGAATTGGGCGGATCCAGAGATGAAGATCTTCAATGTGTTGCTGGAAGGCGATGCTGGGTCGGGTAAGACCCAGCTGGCAAAGGCACTTTCTGCCGACCTGCAACTGCCCTACACCAAAATCACCTGCTTTGCGGATATGGATAAGTCAGATGTGTTTGGTGCTTTATTGCCAGTGATCAACACCGACCAAGAAGAGGACAAGGACTTGCTGGATGCGATTTATCAAAGTGATTGTTTTGAAGATGTCTTAGCATTGATCCAGCGGCATTTTTCCTTGACTCGTGAGCGGGCACGGGCGAAATTTGCGGAACTGATCGAACGGATTGAAACCAGTGATCAGCAACCGACGATTCAATACAAATTTTATCCCTCCGAAATCGTACGGGCGCTGGAAAAAGGCTATTTGCTTGAGATTCAAGAGCCAACGGTCATTCGTGATGCTTCGGTACTAGTGGCACTAAACTCGGCCCTTGAACAAAACGGGATGCTAAATATCCCGACTGGCTTTGTTCGACGACACCCTGACTGTGTGGTGATCATCACAACGAATCGGAATTACCAAGGTAACCGCCCCTTGAACGAATCCTTGCGAGATCGGATGCAGCACGCTGAAAAAATGGATTTACCTGAGCTAGCAGTCATGGTGCAGCGAGGCATTGCCAAAACCAATTATCCGGACAAAACGACTGCAGAGAAAATGGCTGAAATCATACGATTACTAGACGTGACCGCCAAAGCCAACGCCATCAAAGGGGTGGCGGGCATGCGTTCTTATTTTTATTGGTTAAATGCAGTCAAACAAGGACAAGATCCCTTTACAGCAATTGATAGCAAAGTGCTCTACAAAATCACTACCGATCCAAATGAGCTTTCTCTGTTACAACAGGCGTTAGAAGCTTCAGGATTATTGGCGCAATTGCGGCTTTTGTTTTCTGGACAACCGCTAAATGCCTTTAAAGAACAAATCAAAGGACGCCGAATCAGCAGCGAAGAGGCTGACCAACGCAATGTAGTGGAAGAAGGCACGCCCATCCTAAAAAATGAGCAAGTCCTTGAGACCGTCAATCAAGAAACTGAGGCGGAAACGATGGAAACCAGTGATTCTGACAAACAAGAAGCGAAAAGCGCAGCAACTGAGGCGACGTTTTCAGAAGAACTAGAACGCAATAGTCATGATGGCCAAGCAAAAGCTGGGAGTGAGACACAAGAGGCAGCTCCTGCTTCTCATTCTTTGTCCATAGAAGCGTATGAAGCCCAGGAGAAAGAAAAGAAAACCACGGCATCAAAGGCAGCACGACAAGCATTGAAAGAATCGATCCATGCCAAAGAAGGGCTGATCGTTCATCGACCACCCGTCGATTTAGAAAAAGCGACTGAAGCCCAACAGCGTTTGCAGCCGTTGCTGCCGATCGTAGAGTCATTGATCAAGCAAACCCAAGAAGTATTGGAAAACGAACAAGCTTCGGCATACAGTAAAGGTAAGTACAGTGGTACACGCTTTGATGCCAGCAAGATTGCGTATCAGGATTTCCGGACCTTTGACAAGAAGAATCCACCTCACGAACAGCCTTCCTTAGCTCTTGCTTTGCGCATCGATGAATCAGGTTCGATGATTCGAGAAGATCGGATATTGTATGCCCAACAGGCGGTCTTAGCGGTGAATGCTTTTGCCGAACGTTTATCTTTGCCATTGATGATCTATGGCGACACAGCGGACGTGACCGCTCGTGAAAAAACCTCGCTTTTTGCATACAAAGAATTTAATGAAGGCTTTGAATTTGTGCCAGAGAAACTCATGACAATGAAGCCTCGGCAAAATAACCGTGATGGAGCTGTCTTGCGTGTGCTAGCTGAAAAGCTCGCTCATCAGCCGGCAACCACTAAATTACTCTTGAATATCAGTGATGGCCAGCCAAAAGCTCTTCCTGATTATACAGGGGTAAAAGCCAAAGAAGATATTCAGCAGGTGATCGCTGACTATGAACGACAAGGGGTGCTGTTTCTTGCAGCTGCTATTGGGCAAGACAAAGAGGTGATCAAAGCGATTTATGGGGAAGAACGCTTTATTGATCTTTCCAATCTAACAGAATTTCCGCAGCGTTTGTTGCAGCTACTGACAAGGTATTTGTAAACGTCGATAGCTAAAGGGAAAAGAGTGTGGACTGCATGCCGCACTCTTTTTTTGATTATAATTATATTATGTAAACAAGATGATATTTGTCTAAATTTGGAAAGTTCTGTAAAATAGACGCCAAAAGGAGGGTTATCATGAACAAATGGCGGTACTTCTACTATCCTTGCCAATTCGGCTGGCACGCAGCACTTCGTAGGCGCAGTTTGCTGATGAGTGGTGTATTGGCGATTCTTCTACTGATCATCGCCATCTTTGCAGAGCATTGGCTAGTGTTTTTTCATCAATGGCTACAATATGAAACAAATAGCAGTGAGAATCAGATGGATCTCACGTATGCCAGTTGGCTTTTCTTTTTGCAGTTGCTACGCTTCGTACTAGGCGTTCTAACTATAGGCTTGATCGCCGCCTTTTTATGGCACTGCAATCACATGTATCGTTTTCATTTGATGGGGGAGGAGCAGCAATCTCTGAGTATTCGGTTGTTGTTAGGACAGTCTCCGTTGTTAATCACCTTTGAAGAGCTTTTCTTTGTAGGCATTCAAAGCATTGTTATTAGTTTGATAGGGCTTGTCAGCGGTCTGTGGCTTAGTCAAAAAGCACTGCAGGATTTTTTCCATTTCTTTCATCTTCCCGCAGGCTTTACTTTTGAATTTCCCTTTAAAGGTCTATTAATCGCTCAACTTGGTGTGCTCTTGCTGCTTTTTTTGTTACGATTCCGCGGTACAAAGAAGACGGTTGAAGAGATTCTCGTTAACGGATGCCCGAATGGGTGAGAGGATGATAGGCTGCTTTTATTTCCCTCTTCCAAAATGCGAACATATGTTTTATAATAGGTGAAACAAGACAAAGGTCGTGAATTTGTGAAGACATCCTTAACTTTAGAAATGGAAGAGGCACTTTATTATTATTGTCGGGAAAACAGTGATATTGTGGTAGAAGAGGTAGTCATGCCAGATGATCACGGCATCGTGGATACTTTGAGTTGTCGCTTGACGACTGAAAACACGTTTGAATGGCGTTGCTACGAACTCAAAGTTAGTTTGGCAGATTTTCGCTCAAAAGCAAAACTATCCTTTATTGGGAATTATAATTATTTTGTCTTACCCAAGGCATTGTATGAGAAAGTCAAAGATCAGATTGGACCTACAATTGGTGTTCTGGTCTATCATGCATTTCTTGAAAAAGAATCGGGCAGCAAAGGGTATTTCAGTGTCGAAAAGAAGCCCCAACGGCAAGAGCTGCAGGTTCCAGAAAATGCCTTATTGTTTCGGTTGATTTCGGCACAAGCGCGAGAAGTCGGCAAAGCAAAACAGACTGCTCGAGGATTGCGGGTATTTTCAACAGAACGTTTGTACCAAGAACTGAAGAAACGTCAGCCTGAGTATGACTTGTTCGGTGGTGGAGTCAATTACTATGATCGATTTATTGAAGATACTCAGCTGCAAGCGATCGAAGCCTTGAAAGAAGAATTGGCCGCTACGAGATCAGCCTATGAAGCGCTGGAAAAACGTTTTTTATCAGGCGAGTAAGAAGGAGAGAAGAAGATGTACTTCCCGTATATTCGTGGAAAACAATTTGATTTATTGGCGTTGAAAGCACTGTTGGAACAAGATTGTTTGTCAGACGCGATCCAGCCGATCATTGAACCAGTCAAGCAATCAAAAACGTTTTGGACGACCATTGACCTGTTTCAAAGGAAGCAGCATCCTTTTTATCTGGTTCGCAATCCACAGGCGGGAGCTTTTCTGACGGCAGAGGGGTTAGCAGAGATGCAAAATGTTGCTGCCCCTAAAGCAATGATCGTAGATCGCCCCATTGAGACAGTGGAAGAAAAGCCTGATCTTTGGATCATCCATCAAGCGGACCAAGCACTCGCTAGTGATTGGCGGGAAAATACGCTGCCGGTGCTGGTAAGCAAAGAGTTTCGTTTGTTAAATAAAATCAACGGCCCGAAACTACTGATGGAAGATCCGTTTACCCGTTTACCTAAAAATAGTTTTTATACAGAATGTCCAGACGAAGGATTTTCAAAAACCCATCATCTTTATCATAAATTGGGCTATGCGGGATTTAGTGATTTTTCTGTCGATAGCAAAATTTATTATGAGCACAGTTATCCCTCAAAACGGTTGGTTTTGCATTGGATCTATCCGACAGCAGAGCAAGACTTGCGAATCGTTCACTTATTTTCTGAGGAAGAATTACCAAGTCAGAAAGAAAAGTTTTTCGAAGTCATGGAAGCTTTGTTACAGCATGAGGAAGAGTATCCTACGCAAACAGCTGGGCTGCAGCTATTAGTTGCTGCTTATCAGCAAGGGGCGTTTCCTGGTATGGGCGTTATTCGGAAAGCTGCCGTTATGAATCACTTGGAACTCGTCAGTCGTCTTATTTAGTCGCTATACGCATACGATTGTAGGCTCTAACAAAATACTGCCATTTATTGTACAAAACACCTTGATTGCACCCATTGTTTTCAGGATAGTGATAAAATCAGGGAAAAGGAGTTGGCGCTCGTGGGAACAAAAGATAGAGAATATTATCGAAATGAAGGAAAAGAATTTGAAAAAAACAAGAAAAACCTGCTTATTCGACGTTTAAATCAACTAATCGTTGTCTTGGTCATTTTGATCATTGTCTTTTCGGCGATCCTGTATTACATAGTTTGAAACTTTCCGTAGCTGTCATTGCTTTATTGGCAGCAACAAAACGAAACTTGTACTTAGATGACTGTGCACCCTTGATTAGGACTCGCTATGGGAATCTGATCCGTTTAAGTGAAAACTGAACGCAACGAAATGTTTCTTGTTTATCGTTGCTGGTTTGCCTGTGATCAAGATTCCCATTAGGCTATTAGTTAGCACAAATTTGCTGGGTTAAGTGCGAATCATTACTGATAAGATCGTGAACAACGATACTTGACTGATTCATTGAGTTTGGCCAGCAGCTGCAAACAAACCTTGAATTCAAAGATTCAAGAATCAACAAGATCAAATACAGACAAAGGTACAGGTATAATTTGTCAGTTGATTTTCTTATCAGACCTAGAACAAACAAAAACTATCGCTCAAATAACCATTTTTTTGGATTATGCTGCCAATTAGGTGAATTTAAAGGAAATATTCCTAAATAAGAGGGAGGAGAGCCGTAAAATTACCAGTTAAATACGGTGTTCGAAAAATTTTATATTTTAGTTTACATAATATATATTATACAAAGTTATATTCGAAAAAGAGTTCGTGATATTTTAGACAGTTCAAGTCAATTTTGCATCATTTTACCTCCCTCCGAATGACTTTTATCAGAAAATTGTCTCTAATTCATCTAAAATTTAACTAAAGCTAAGAATTTCTTATTTTACAAGTTTCTTCAGATTCTTTTTGGATTTACTAATCAACAGATTGTTAACGGTCTTGTAGCAAGTTACATACGGATTCGTCTTTTTTATCTCAGCAAATACAGAATCAAGCTATCAGCCTTGATTCACGAACCAATCGGTTTGATTGTATGCTATAATCATGTTGAAAATCTTTGAGCTTTTACCTAGAACTTTATTCATATATAGCCAATCCATTTCAAAGTTCTTACACAAGTAGTTAGACGTTGCAAATGCCAGCAAATATCTATTACATGATTCGATAAAAAAGAACCCTAAAATCATGTAGATAATTTAGGGTATTTCGTTATTTAATATAATTGTAATGTTCATAGGTCGACATAAACGTCCATATTTTGCTAAAAAAGTCTGAATAAAGCGCCGTTGATCATTCCTTGGAATACTAGAATCATGGCAAGTAAAATCAAACCAGCAGCTACCCATAAGCTTATTTTTCCTTTTCGTCG
Organism: Enterococcus sp. AZ063; assembly: GCF_051715045.1. Classification (NCBI taxonomy): domain Bacteria; kingdom Bacillati; phylum Bacillota; class Bacilli; order Lactobacillales; family Enterococcaceae; genus Enterococcus; species Enterococcus sp. AZ063. Next base: position 1,819,805 of record NZ_JBIOTA010000001.1, on the reverse strand, counting down.
ACTGCTGAACGGGTTTTGCTTCAAGTTGCCACTCGTCAGGATGAAATACATAATCATGCTGAATGATATGAGCAAAATAATTTCTATCCCTATACCTAACCATAATCGCTGATTGTTTATTATTGTCATTTTATCACCTCAACTCATTTTACCATTAATGAGTTGCAGACTACTGATTTGCCTGGTTTGCAGCTTGTTTTTTCCACTGTGTAATTAACACCCGATAAAAGCAATTCCATCCGTATAAGCTGACAATTTTAAAAGGAGAATAATAATGAAAAAGAAGAAGCAATTAAAGCTAGTCTTTTTACCAAAAATCTGGGCGTCACTCCTCTACTTGCTTTTCGTGTTCACAGCCCTCTTCCTCTACTTATCAAAGTACTTGGACGTTTCTTTCTTTACTTCGATGTATCCTGACTTTTATCTTCATATCTCCAATTTTTCGATTAGTTTGATTATTGGCTTACTGGGGTACTTTTGGCTTCTCGTAGGTGCGCCATTTAAAGCCGTCACGCTATTGACCCTGCTCTTACTCATTGCCAATCTATTGAGCGAGACTGTCTTGGGCTTTATGAACACCCCTGATCGAATCGATTTACTTTTTGGGATTGCAGGAACGCTCGTCGCATATTTTACTTTGGCAATGATCAAAAGACACGGTTTAGTCAAGAATCAATCGGTTTGATTCAAACAGTCGTGACTTCTCCTTATATGATCCCCCTTGCTACTTAGGTTCAACCCATTTTTTGGGAAAAGAAACATCTTGCTGCAGTGATTTAGCCGAAAAAAGCACTCAATAAAGGGAGTGCTTTTTTTCGTTTCCATTGGCGATACTTTCGTATGGCTAGTCACTTGGTAGCCAATACAATGGACTTAGCTGTAGATTTTCCCAATACGGGTTGTGAAACCCTATCAAATAGTGCATAGCTAAATACCCAAAAATCATAAAGCCAAATGACAAAGTCACGATCCGTCCCCACCGTGGTATTTCTTTGATAAATAGACCTAGCATACCTATCAATAAGGGGAACGAATAATTAAACAGTAAATCACTTCTAATATTTTGGTTCCGAGGATCCTTCATTATTTTGTCATTTAAGCCCCAACTTATGCCGACGATCACAAACATAAGCGCCAGAATAGTCAATCGTTTGGGATCAAAAAGCCACTGTTCTTTATCTTTCCTACTTGCAAAGTAGATCGTAAGCAGGACCACGATTAATCCAGACATACTATTCTCCTTTTTCGCCAGCTATTTTCTAAAACGTTCATGATTACTTCAGGATAAATTATAACATATATAGTATAAAAAAACGATACCCGCCACTATCCCCTTGTTTGATGCACTTTTTAGATGTTTCATAGAAGAATCAGAAATTTAAAAATCTGTTCGCTTTACAAAAGAGAACGTATGTTTGTATTATATAGATAAGAGGTGATTGCTATGGGTATGCTGCAACCATATGAAGATCGGAAAAAGCTAAAGTGGCAAGGATTCTTTTTATCTGAGCATACAACTGAAATTGAAGAAGAGCCGACACGCACGTTTGATTGTCCGCCTAAGCCGTCACTCACAACGGAAGAAATCAATCAATGCTTATTCGAAGCGATGAAAAAGAATCTAACTGTGGCGATCCAACGAGAAGAAGTCAATGAAGAAGGTGGCTATCCCCCAGATATTGTCGGAAAAATCAACGGATACGACACATTGGGCATTTATTTGACGGGAGAAACCACAGAAAAAATTCATTATGATGAGATTCGTCATGTTGCTTTTTATGAAGAGAAAAAATGGTTTGATCTCAACGAATGATCCGCTTTTTACTACTTACTAAAGGAGGAATACCTGATGCAAACACAAAAAGGCGCTGTCTCAAAAATAAGGATCGTCTCCTTTGCCCCCTCCCCTTTGGTCCGCTTTACACTAGGCACCACCAACTGTTTGATTGCGAAGCACAGTTTGAATTTTTTAGGCGATGTTGATGAGGGCATGTTTCTAACTGTGGGTGGCTATTGGAATAAGCGCCACCAATTCGTGGTGCAAAAGTATACGGTATACGGCAAAACAAAAATCATGTTGGATATCGATGCCTATCGACAAAAAACAGTAAAGGCGGGTTCATTATGAGAGCAAGAGACCTCTTGACAGCACTGACAACGTCGTCGAGTGCAGCAGATTACCAAGGAATTTATTTAACTTACAAAGAAAACCTGATTCCTTTTACGACGATCGCACAAGATAGTCATAACCAATTGATTTTATTTTTCGAACCCAAAAAGCCTGCTTTGACTCTGAAAGAATTATATACACAGCTAATGCTGCATAAGAATTTGGACTTGCTCTATTGGGATGGCGAGTCACGACAAAAGGTATTGGGGTTTCGTGAACAAGAAGAAAAAATCATCCTTTAGTCCCCTCGCCTATTTTGGCACACAACAAAAGTTGAAAATCTCGGCAAAAAGAAAAAAATGAAGTATACTTTGTGTAAAGACTAAAGGAGTTTATCATGAAAAATCAAAAGATTACCCAAATGAGTTTTGCGAAAGTCTATCCTCTGTATATTGCCAAAGCAGAACGGAAAAATCGGACAAAAGAAGAAGTAGATCAGATTATTACCTGGCTGACTGGGTATGACCAAGAAACACTCCAACAGATGGCTGATGATGTTTCTTTTGAACGCTTTTTTAAGCAAGCCCCTCAGCTCAATCCTGCACGAAAACAGATTACTGGTGTGATTTGCGGGATTCGGGTAGAAGAGATCGAAGAGCCAATAGTTCAAGAAATTCGTTACCTAGATAAACTGATCGATGAATTGGCGAAAGGAAAAGCCATGACGAAAATTCTGCGCTCTGCTGAATGAGGCGTTTTTTTCGAGTTGCTATTTAAGAATCAACGCTTTATACTAGAAATACCTTGGCAGGGGCAAATCATTGCTCAAAACACAGTGGGACAACACCCCACTGTGTTTTTTTATCCTGCTTTTCTTGACGACAGCTTGTAACCAGGCAGGCGATCTTAGTTTAGTTCAACCACTTAGCATGTAGTGCCCTTTGGAATTGGCCGCCTTTTCGTGAAAACACAAGAACGTTGGCTGCGGCTCTCCTCTTCTTTACTCAACAAGGCGCTCTTGACACGTACAAAAAAGCACTCCTCTTATAGAAAGGAGTGCTAACTATTACTTTTTCATTTCTTTGATCTGTTCTTTTCGTTTCAAATACGCCAGCTCTTTTTCCATTTTGCGATAGCGAGCGAAGGCTGCTTCTGAAAGCTCACCGGCAGCAATAGCTGCTTTGACCGCACATTTCGGTTCTGTTTCATGCTGACAGTCTCTGAAGAAACAACCTTCAGCATATTGACTGATCGCTTCAAAGGATTGCTCGATCGAAGCTGACCGAACGGTACTGATGCCAACTTCCCGCATGCCAGGAGTATCGATGATCATTGCGCCAGAGGGCAGTGTGAACAACTGGCGACTCGTCGTCGTGTGTCGTCCTCGACTATCCTCTCGTATGTCATTGGTTTTTTGAACGGCTTGCTCCATGAGCTGATTTAATAAGCTGGACTTCCCAACGCCTGACGAACCGATAAATGCACTGATTTTTCCGTCTGAAAAGTAGGCTTCTGTCAGCAATTCGTTCGGTTCATAAATAGAAGTAGCGAATGCTTTCACACCAAAAGCATCGATTAATGCTTGCAACAGCTCTGCTTTTTCATCAGCTGTGACTTGATCGGCTTTGGTCAAGAGAATCACTGGGTTAGCGCCACTGTCCCAAGCGATCGTGACAAAGCGCTCTAACCGAGCGAAATTGAATTCTTCATTGGCGCTGGTTGCAATAAAAACCGTGTCGATGTTCGCAGCGATCCCTTGTTCATCCGTCCGATTTCCAGCTACTTTTCGTTGTAAAAAACTCTTTCGTGGGAGCAAAGCATCAATCAAGAAATGATCTTGATCATACACCTGCCCTTGGACAAAATCACCAACAATAGGATAATCCTTTGGCACTCGTGCCTGTTGACGAAATTTTCCTGAAACGGTTGCTAAACATTCTTCTCCTGTGGTCAGGCGGACTTTTGCGATATCCTTAGCCTGAAAGACCACGATTCCTTGTTTTTCCATGATTTCCCTCCAGTTAATTAGGAGGCCGCACTTAAAAAGAGAAACCTCCGAGTTGATGTTGCTTCATTTGATTTGTCATAGGACATTTCCCCTTTCTATGTTGTGCTCATCATGCGATGTCGCTTTATTATACCACTGGAACGGACAGTATGCTAAAGCAAATGACCCAAAAGAACATTTACTGAAACGAAGTAGATAAACAAGCCAGCAATATCTTTGATCGAGGTGATGATCGGTGCCGAACCGGCTGCTTGGTCGATGTTTAGTTTAATAAGTACAAACGGGACTAAAAAGCCAAGTGCTGCGGCTAAGGTCATAGCAAAAACTAATGAAATCCCAACAGCGACCCCTAACATCGGGATCCCTTGCCAAAGTGAAGCAGCGGTTCCAGAGATGATCCCGACGATCAAGCCTAGACTCAAACCGATCCAAACTTCTTTAAAGAAATGGCGGGTGAAGGTTGAAAGATCAATATGCCCTAACGACATTCCCCGAACAAATACAGTAGAGGATTGTGTACCAACGTTTCCACCCATATCCATGATCAAAGGAATAAAAATCGCAACGGCTGCCACCGACTCCAACGTTTGTTCAAATTCATCAATGACGACCCCAGCTAAAAGCCCAGCAACAAGCGTGATCACTAAGAATGGCAAGCGGACTTTCCAGATTTGCCACAGGCTGCCATTGATCAAAACATTACTACGGTCTGCTTCATTAGAAGCAACATCGACTAAACCAGCGGCATTAAACATGTCTTCCGTTGTTTCTTGCTCGATGACATCGATCGCGTCATCGACGGTAATGATCCCAACGATTCGTGATTCCTTGTCTACGACTGGCAGCGCAATGATATCTAGTTCATTTAGCAAACGGGCTGCTTCTTCCTGGTCGGTGTCCGTGGTCACATAAATAACTTTTTGGGACATGATCTCACTGATGCGTTGCTCCCCTTGTGCCATTAAGAGATCTTTCAGCGACAAAACACCTTCTAACGTTTTCGTTTGATCAGTAACATAAAGCGTATAGATCGTTTCTTTTTCTTTGGCTTGCATTCGCACTTTTTCTAACGCTTGATTGACCGTCATATCTTTTTTCAATGTGATGAATTCCGGTGTCATCAAACGACCCGCAGTTTCGGCTTCATACCCTAGTAAGAGGTTTGTTGCAGCACGTTCATCCGGTGCCATTGATTGTAAAAGTTTTTGTGTTACGGTCGCTGGCAACTCATCCAAGAGTCTTACTCGGACATCTGGTGCCATTTCGTTCACAAACTCGGTTGCCCGTTCATCGGTGAAAGAGCGTAATAAGTGTTGTTGTGTAGCTGGTGTCAAATCTTCAAACAGGATAAGTGCTTTATCTTTCGGTAATAGTCGGAAAACGATCACTTTTTCATCCGCGGATAAATTGCTGAACAATTGTAACAACGGCAGCTCTTCCATTCCTGATACGAGTTCTTTTAATTTTTCAGAGTCTTTCTGATTTAAATAATGTAAGATGGTTTCTTGCTGGTTCATGGGATACACTCCTTCTCCTGTAATTTTGCTCAAAGAAAGAAAGGAAATCGTTCAGAAAATTGTCCAGATTTCTTTCGTTTGAAGGTTGCGTGCTATACAGCTGAAATTTCGTTCCGCAGCTGGAGATGCCTGTTATTAAAACAAGCATCAAAGGGAAATAGCAACAACTTTATTCATTATATCACATAGTTTTTTTAAAACATGAAAAATATGACTTGCAAATAAAAAAAACCATTCAGGCATGTTCCCTTGGTAAAGAAAGTGGGTTAAGAACATTTGAGATCAAAAAGCAAAAGAAACCTGAAAGTTCTGTAAAACGCTCCATGCAAATGGTATGATGAATGGGTTGCAGTTTTTTTACTCCCCGTTTATGCTAACTATACATCAATGAAAAGAGAGGCAAAAAAAGATGGCAAAGAAAAAAACATTTATCGGATCGGTCACTGCGCTTCTCGCACTCGCAGCAGTCGGATTTAGTTTCCTACACAGTAATGATCTATTCCCAAATCACAAAACACCATCATCAGAAGTGGCAGTCACTTCTGCTAAGGATATTCGTGCAGATGAGCTGGCACAGTTAACTTACCAAGGCACCCAAACGATTGAAGTCAATCAGAACATCCCTGAGTTTTCAGAAGACGACCTTTCACTTGAAAATGGTGCCTGGGAAGCATACGGCGACCTTGACCACCTCAATCGAGCGACTTCGGCTGAAGCAATGTTGAATCAATCCTTAATGCCTACGGAAAAACGTGGCGATATCTCCAGCGTGAAACCGACAGGCTGGCGTAATAAACAGCTCCCCAATGGGAAATATTTATATAATCGGACGCATTTGATTGGGTTTGCTTTAGCTGGCGAAAATGCAAACTGGAAGAATTTGATCACGGGAACTAGTCAATTGAACAATCCAGAGATGTTGCGGTTAGAAATGGATATCAACTACTATCTCAAGCAAGACAAAAACCATTATGTTCGATATTCTGTCACTCCAATCTATCGTGATGACGAGCTGGTTGCCCGTGGGGTACAGATGCAAGCCCAATCTATTGGCGACGATACGATCCAATTCAACTATTATATCTTCAACATCCAAGATGGTGTCACGATCAACTATGCGGATGGCAGCAGCGAGATTTCAAATGAAGATATGACGCAACAGGAGAATGCTACAAGTAGTGAGAACAACACGACAACAGCCACTTCTCAAAACAGTGAAACAGAGGAGAAACAGAAAGAATATGTCGATCAACAAGGAAATGGTTTGATCAAAGGATCAAGAAGCGGCATCTATCATTTGCCAGGATCTAAATACTATGATGATACGACGAATCCGAAAGAATGGTTCAAAACGATCGCTGAAGCGGAAGCTGCTGGCTACCGTGCACCAAAATAAAAAAGCCTCTAGGCTTTTTTATTTTGGTGTTAAGCTATTCTTCATTGTCATGCGTTTGTTTTTCGTCTGCTAAAAGTGCTTGTCGCAACGCTTTGACATAGGCCTTCCCTTCGTCTGTAAAACGAACCGAACGTGACTTAAAGCGATAAGCTCGGTAAATTAGGCCTCTTTTTTCGAGACGCAGCAAATGACGATAAACCAAAGAGGTCGTTTTTATTTCTTCATTGGCACAGATTTCTCGTATGGTAGGTGCGCAACCTTGAGCTTGCATATATTCGTCAATGAAAAGTAAGATTCGATCTTTTCTAGGCATAAGTCCTCCTTTCCGCAAAACAGTCTTCACTGCTGCAAATTCGTAAAAACCGATAAACTGCTACCTGGTCTGCTTTTTGTCCGATCAATACACTGAAAATCTATTGATCTGTCTCTTTTCCCCTTCTTCTAACGAGTAAAAGTTCTTTTTATACGCTGAAATTTTCCCCTTAACGAGAAAAGCATCGGCTAGCAGCGCTCTTTGGTATTGATTTTATCAAATTTAGCAGCAAAAAATAGCAAATTTCAAAATTATTTTCCTTTTTATTGACCTAAAAATAAATAGAGCTATTATTTTTTCTTAGAATTTGTTATTCTAAATTTAAGTAAAGGAGGATTTTATGTTAGGGATCGGTTTATTTTTTGTAGGAATTACTTTGATAATCAACGGCTGGGGCAGCTTACTTCACATTGACTACCGCTCACTTGCTTTGATCAATCTTTTTACAGGTACGTTATCTTTTATTATCAATCTAATCTATATGCTTCAAGGCGCTTATTATGAAGCAGGCACTGGCTTTCTCTTTGCCTTCACGTATTTGTTGGTAGGGATCATTTACCTTTTTGATTTAGATCTACGTATTTATGGGATTTTCGCACTATTCGTAGCCATCAATACCTTACCTTTTGCTTGGGTCTCTTGGCAATGGGAGCAAGATCCCCTCTTTGCATTGATTTGGTTAACATGGGGAGCGTTATGGTTTTGCGGCTTTTTGGATACGATCGTGAAGGTAAACTTTGGTCGTAAGATTCATTATTTTGCGATCGCTTGTGGTATCTTCACTACGTGGGTCCCAGGCTTGCTGATGCTAGTAGATCTCTATTAAAAAAGAGTGATTATCTCAATGATAATCGCTCTTTTTTAATAGGAAAATTTAGAAAAATTGTTTTTTTCTAAAAAGTGTTCAATCTCCTGCATCGCTTTCTGAGGACCATTTGTCGGGAAATCCTTCTTTAACTGATAGGCTTGTTGGCAAATCTTCGGAGCACCAACCTCAGTCAGGGCAGCTTCCAGCTTTTTCTCAGTTAATGGTTTTGTCAGCGCGATTGCATTGCCATACGCCACGCAGTACTGAATATTGCAGCATTGCTCATAGTGCATCCCAATTCCGATAAACGGCTTCCCAGATGCACAAGCTGTTTGAACAGTCCCTTCCCCACCATGGATAAAAGAAAAATCGATATGCTCATGCAATAGATGACTTGGCAGATATTCGGTCAAGAACAGATTCTCTGAGTCGTTGTGTTTCCCCTTGAGTAGATGTGTAACCGGAGCAATGATCGCTAGTTCCGAACGGTTTCGCAAGAAAGCTAAGATTTTTCGCACCATGCGCGGATTCCCCGAACTGCCCATCGCAAAATAAACGATTCGTTTTCTTTCCCGCCGCTTTTGTTGAATAAAAGTCAACACTTCGTCTGGTAAAGAAGACCCGAGCTTCGCAAAAATCGGCCCAACGATTTGATAATTTTCTGGCAGCTGCTCTTTCGTTAAAAATAAATCAGGAGTGGTGATGAGATTTAAATCAGCGTCCATCATTCGTAAGCTCGTTTCAGGCATAAAAAGTTTTTCTGTTTGAGCAGCGTGTTTGAATGCTCGGGGCATCCAGCGGGATTTTACCAATTGTTTTCTTATCCAATACCAAAGTGGTTTCCTTAGCGGTCCGAAGAAACGCAAACTAGAAGGGATAAATGCGCTATCTGATCGAAAAAAGGGATCGCTCATCGCATAGGGTTTTACGTAGACTAAGGGAATCTGTTTGCTGCGAGCAGATAGAAAGATCGTGACATTCGATCCAGTTACAATGACCTGAGGAGCAAGTTTATCGATCAGCTTTTGTTCGCTCAGAATACGCGCGGCAACCATCTCTTTGGTGAAGGGATTTTTGATTGAGCGTAGTTGATCTAATTTTATGATCTGTTCCTCTTGTTTTTCTGTCAGAGTCGGCGTCAGCAAATGGTACGTAAAGCCACTTTCAGTGATAAGTGAAGCAAAGGTTTTTGAAAAACCAAAGAACTCGCAGTGGTGATTTCCTTGCATTTGTTTAGCGACTTCGATCATCCTTGTCGTTTCAGCCAAGTTGAATACCGCAGGCGCAAAAAGAATCGTTGGCATGAAATCCTCCTTATGTATCGAGTCCATCCACTCGTTTCTTTCAAGTATACTAAAAGTAGGCACATGTAGGAGAAGTTTTTTTGCAGATCTTCTCGTTCATCTTTTTACATTATTTAATTAAAAATTTGCTATAATAAAGAAAACCTTTCAAGGAGTAAACCAATGCGAAAAAAAAAATCTTCCTTGCGGCTTAGTACATTATCAAGCGGGCTCATTCTCTTTGCTTTCTTTTTCTTGATTCAACAATTTTGGGAAATGGTTGTTTCTGACTTTGCACTTTTGCCTTCGCTGGCATTCATCCAAATTCTCTTGATGATCCTTTCAACCTTTCTCATTAGCAAGTTTGTTAAAAAACGCTCGTGGCGGCAAGTGCTTTTTGGCAGCTACCTATTCATCATCGGCTCGCTATTTTCTTTCTGGCTAGCAAATAATCCATTGGAGCTGCAAGCAGTCATTCTTTATATGATAGGCGCTTTTTTTGGCGGCATTCTTTGGGAATATTTGGCCCAGCGCTTGTCAACAGATCTTCTGGCCAAAGAACATGAACCTCGTTAACAGAGGTTTTTTTCTTTTTCTGATAGAAAAGGCAAACATTCTTCGTATATAGTGTGAAGGGGTGAAAAAGGTGCAGGATGAAGAAATCATTGAACGAATCAAAAAGAAAGACTATGCCGGCTTAGAAGAACTGTTAGCTGTTTATGGTGATAGCATGCTGAGGACGATTCATAGTGTCCTCTCCCAACCGCATGAAGTGAGCGAGCGCCAAGATGTAGCGAACGAAGTTTTTTACGAGGTTTGGCAAAAGATTGCTGCGTACCAACCAGAAAGAAGCCGCTTGATTACTTGGCTGCTTTTGATCAGTCGTAGTCGTGCGATTGACCACAAGCGGAAGTTGAACAAGCGCTCACTGGAAGAAAAACCTGTTGATGAGCAGGAACTAGCTATTGAAGAATCACCTTTGACAAAGGAAAACTTTTTGGGCTTTATTGAAGACCTTGAAGCCCTCGATCAAAGGATCTTTCTGCTCTACTATTTTTACCAAGAGTCACCCGAAACCATCGCAGAGCAGACGGACTTAAATGTCTCAGCGATCTACAATCGTCTTTCCCGTGGCCGCAAACGCTTAAAAGAAAGGATGACTATCGATGGATTTTAAACAGTTAGTCTTAAATGAAAACAATTCACTGACAAAAATATCTGAACAAGAAAAAGCAGCAACCTTCGAGCTGTCCAAACAATATGTTTTCTTGCAAGATCTATTAGAGGAGCTTCGGACGCTTTTAGCAAAAGACGAAACGATTCTTGGCTATCTGCCTTTGACGCCAGATGGAAACCTCGCCTTCGCCAATCAAGGGCTTGGCGCCTATGCCTATGCAACAACCGAGAAAGCAAAAGCATACCGTGACATCTTTCATGATACCCGCGGGAATCGTTTGTTGGTTTTCACAGAAACCCGCATGCTTTTTCTGGTCATCATCGACTATTTAGAAAGTAACACCTATTTCAGTTACCCCTATGAGACCATCAAGGCGTTCACGATCAAGCCAAGAAAGCTGATGAAGCACGAATCACCAGAGGATAAAGAACAATTCCATTGGGGCTATTTCGACTTTCAGGCAGGGACGCACATTTTCTCAGAAGTACTGACGAAAAAAGACTACGAATTATTTACGTCCTATCACGAATCGATCCCTGCACTCAAGAAAATTCCGATTCAAAACAAAGTTTACCGAGCAGCGAAATATCAGTATTTCCTGAGTAATTGGCATTTCAGTTTTCGCTTGATGACCGCTTTCAACCTGCTTTTCCTGCTGCTGTTTGTATTAATGATTCTCGGATTTTTCTTACACATTGGCCCACTGAAAGGATTTTATTATAAGGATCTGTTGGACATAGGTATGGTCATTTCCCTTTTTTATAGTAAGAACATTTTGCCATAAAAAAGGACTGCTGCTCCTTCCTAAGCATTTCTTTGGTATCAATTGAATAAAGCACCAGATTTTCTACAAAAGAGTACCCCTTGCAGGATTCAAGTCAAAATGAATGCTGCAAGGGGTATTTTTCGTCTCGGACAATTGGGATATTCCTAACCGTTCGTTTTTTCATTTCCTTTTGAAATTCTCAGATTTCTTGTGAACTTTTCAGAAGACTCCACTCATAATTTCATACATGCCTAATGGGATTATTTTTTCCTTCACGCTTGCTTTTTAGGAAGAAACGTTATGATGATTTTACTTGCTAGGAGGTGTGAAAAATCGAACTTATCGGACATTTGGTCTTTTGGATCCCGTTTTGTCTTTTTCTAGTGATTGGATCGTTTTTCATACAATGGCGGAAACGTTTCGTTTCAACCCTTATTGCAGCGATCCCATTTCTCTTTTTTATGGTAAAAATATTCAATTATCGGCACTATGAGCCAGATTCTATTTTCATCATCTATTTGGTCGGGCTCTTCTTGTCGGCGATCTTACTGATTGCTGCTGTCCGCCGGCTGTCAAAAAAAGCCTAAACCTAGGGTTACTAGAAAACAAAGACATTGCCTAAATGAAATCCAGCCTAACTTTAAGGTTCATTTAAGGTTCACGGACTATAGTCAATACGGACATAATAATTTAGAGCCTGTGCTAGCGGAAACTAGCGCAGGCTTGTTTGATTATTTATAGAAAATAGGACAAATCGCTAGCAGGTGTTGGGTAGGCAAAAATCATTTGGGCCAGCGCTTCTTTCGATAGCTGATTCTCCAACACAAAAACGAAGTGGTTGATCAACTCATCGGCCAATGCAGAAACAATCGTGACCGCAACGATGGTATCAGATGTGTTATAAACCAATTTGATTTTTGCATCTTGATCATTGATTCGTCGATAGGTATACCAAGAAGAAAGATCCATCACCTCGCTATGATATTCTGAGGCATTATCGGCAATCTCTTGCTCACTGATCCCGACTCTTGCCAGTTTTTCCGCACCAAAAACCAGCGTAGGGATCAGCGGATAGCGGATGGGTGTTTTCTGATCATCTATATGCTCGACAAGATAGGCGGCTTCAAAGCTGGCAACAGGCGTCAGTTTGGGCTGCTTTTTCGCTAGCACATCCCCGATTGCATAGATGTGTCTTTGACTAGTCTGCAAAAACTCATTAACTACGATCCCTTGTTTTGACGTTTCTACCCCTGCCTTTTCCAATTGCAGCTGGTCGCTATTGGGTCTGCGTCCCGTGGCACCAATCACTGCTTCTACGGTGAGAGACAATGCTTGTGTCTGGATCGTATAGTGGTTTTGTTCTTTCGTGATTCGCTGCGTGTTCTGATTAAAGTGGAACGAAACGCCTTGGTCCTGCATTGAACGAACCATTTCTGCGGTCAATTCAGCATCAAATCCTTTTAGCGGCTGGTCATTATGATGGATCACATGAACTTCAGCACCTGCTGCTTGAGCGATCATCGCCAATTCGAAGGTAATATACCCAGCACCTATGAAAGCAATCGTTGCTGGCATCTTTTCAAAGGAAAGAAAATCAGTACTGCTTTGTAGATGCTCCTTGCCGACGATGGGCAGTACGGCTGGACGCTGTCCTGTCGCAATAATTATTTTTTCTGCTTGAATCTCTTCTGCGTCCACGACGACCGTATGGGCATCACGAAAAGCGGCTTGTCCGTAGTAAGTAGTGATCCCTTCTGCTAGTAACCCTTGTTTGGTTGACTCTGGCACCCGATCGGTATACGAGCGCTTAAACGCCATCAGTGCCGGCCAATCAATGGCTACCTGTCCTTGAACACCATTGCCTTGCATACGTTTCGCCTCTGTTTTGACTTCTACACCTCGCATCAGTAGTTTTTTCGGATCACACCCGCGATTGGGACAAGTGCCACCCCATAAATCGGCTTCAACGATCGCCACTGTCTTACCTTTGGCTTTTAACCCGTAGGCAGCAGCCGTTCCAGCTGGACCCGCTCCGATAATCAGTACATCCACCTTTTTCATCTGTCTCCTCCTTCTCCTAAAAAAATATTCCTGCGCTTGCTCTTCCCTTCAAGTATAGCGAATCACGGTCAGCCAACAAAATAATTCGCCTTTTGCGGCTCCTGCGAATGATCACAATCAGACCTTGAAGTTGCGTTTGATGTGGTATACTTTTCTTGTCAGTTTAACGACAAAGGAGAATGAATGACTGTGAGTTTTAAACGTTTTTTTCAGCTCTTTCTTTTTTATTTTCTCTCGATTCTGGTGGCATATGGCCTGATTGCATTTCTAGCAGTAGATAACTTTTGGCTGGTGGTCTGTTTGATGACGATTGTCGGCTACCTCACCTTGGGTATCCCACTAACCTTATTGAGTTTAAAGAAGAAAAAATAAGACAACAGACAAAGACACCAGCAACTTTTCTAAGAAGCTGGTGTCTTTCCTCATTGATGCGATTATCCTAATACGATCTGGGCATCTGCCAATGCTTTTTCCACGACTTCCATCACCAGCTTGCTATGGGCAAGACGTTCCTTGACAAAGGCCTGATCATTTTCGTGAATGGCTTGTGCAAAACGGACAAATTCTTCAAACATACGATGTCCGTGAACGCTGCGATCCTTATGGCTTTTTGCCCCATGGACCGGTTCAACGTCATAGCTGGCAAGCATATTCGTCGGCCCATTGACGATGATCGATCCTTTCGTCCCTTGGATCGTTGAACGAATCGTCGCTGTCGAATCTTTGGCGCCAATACAAACGACTTTTGTTTGTTCATAGTCTAAAAACAGCATACCAGAAGTATCGATCCCCTGTTCGACATTAGCAAAATAGCGGACACTTTTTGGTTTTCCTAAAAGCCCGACGACAAAATGAATATTATAGATATTGATATCCATCAATGCCCCACCACCCATTTTCGGGTTAAAAGCAGGTAAAACGGTCCCCTCTTTGAATAAATCATAACGAGAAGAATACTGCGAATAGTTGCATTCAATCACTTTCAGCTCTCCCAATGTTTCAAGCTGCGCTTTTATTCCTTGATAGTTGGCTAAGTACTGATTTGTGATGGCTTCGATCAAAAGCACCTTGTGGGCAGCAGCCAATTCTGCTAATTCTACTAATTCTCGTGTCTGCAACGTAAATGGCTTTTCACAAATGACGTGTTTGCCAGCGAGGATTGCTTCTTTGGCAAAGGAATAATGCAAATGATTGGGCAGTGCGACATACACGGTGTCAACGGATGGATCCGCCAAACATGCCCCTAACTCTGTGTAGACGGTTTGAATCTTGTATTGCTGTTTTAAGTGATTCATTTTTTCTAAATCATTTTCTGTCCCAAAAATAGCGGACAGTTCAAGTTGTGGGACATCCCCTGCCACCGTTAAAAAATCATGGACGATCATGCCTGCCCCTAAAATCGCTAAGTTCATCTTGCTTCCCCTTTTCTATCTTCTTAAATCATTTGTTTCAATACTTCGGTGATCACTTTATGATCCTCTAAATGAGCCAAACCTGACACACAGATAGCACCAGTGACTTTTCTGTCTTCGATAATTGGAAAACCACCACCACAAATTGCATAATGTTCGTCTTGTGCCCATTTAGCAAATTGTATATCTCTATCTTTTTGCGCATAGACGTACAGTGAACTATGCCCGCTTTCTAGTACCGTTCGTTCTTTTCTTTCAAGCCAAGGGCTCTCTTTTCGCCCTGCCATTAAAAATCGAATGATCGGCAAGCCTTGATGAACAACTTTGATCCCTACCGGCTTCGGGTAGTTCCTTTTAACGTACTGATCGATGGCAATAACCAACCGCAATGCGAGGTCATTGTCAAAATGAGCAAACTGCAGCTGCTGTTCTTCTTGCAGGATTTCTGAAGGTTCGATTCGGATCTACTCCTTTACGTTGAGTCAGTTGATGCCTTCAGGCGCTTTGCTTGTCAAAAGCCCCATAATCACCCTGCCTTATGACTCAGTAATCACTTGATTGATGCCTGTTTCTAGCATTTCGATTTGTAAAATCGTTTCTTCGTCTTTCACGATTTTCTCTTTGCCATGGATGATCGTTTCATAGACGCCCTCATACACACGGCTATAATCACCAATTTCAGAGATGACTTTTTCTTCATGGTAGTTCCCGTTAGCATCCATATAAGTTAGTGTGCCATAGTGCTCTGGCAAATCGATCCCAAAATCGGCATGATCTGGGAGATAAAACTGTTTTAGATGCTCTTCTTGTCGATCCTTGGTTTGTTTTACAAAAACGCCGTTTTCGCCATAAACGACAAAACTAGGCCGCTCTTTTAATCGGAAGTAACTAGATTTGACTGAGACTTTCATTCGACCATAAAACAGATCCAAATCGAAGTAATCATTCATGCGATTTTTTCCAAGCAATTGCCGAACCTCATAATGGACATCGTCTGGTTGTCCAAAATAGGAGATCACTTGGTCCAGTGTATGACAAGCGTGTCCGTACAAGTAGCTAGTATTCAATGAAAATTCGGTCACTGACCGTGGAATCTCTGGACGAAAATAATCATAATGCATCTCTACTTCTAAGAGATCTCCGAGCACGCCGCTTTCGATCACTTTTTGCGTGGTCAAAAAATCGGAATCAAAGCGGCGATTTTGATAGCATTGCACAAACAAGCCTTTCTCCTGCGCCAGTGCGAACAATTCCTTTGCTTGTGCCGAAGTTTCCGTAAAAGGTTTTTCGATCAAGACATTTTTCCCATGAAGCAAGACATCCTTGCCTAATTCATAATGCAAATGACTGGGGGTCGTGACCACAACTAATTGAATTTCAGGATCACGGTAGATATCCTCTAAGTCAGAGGTGTAATGAACACCTTCTAGTGTTGGCCAGGTAAGCTTTCCGCTTGGTGAATAGATCGTCTTTACTTTGATCTTATCCTGCAGCTTGGTTGAAAAAGGCAGATGGTAGCGATTGGTGCTTTTTCCGTTTCCGAGATATGCGATAGTTAACATTATGACGCCTCCTATGAATTGATAGCTTGATTATTGCTGATATCCTTCGAAATGAGAAGTCTTTTGCCAAAAACAGGTTCTTTTGACCAGACTTTTTCGCAAACTGCTGAGTGGTTCTGAACATTTTTACCAAATTGACAAAAAGGTACAGTTTTTGCTTTTGGTTTTCTTTGTCCTAGGCTATGATTAGAAAGAGGTGGTTTGATGTTATTAGGAGATAAATTACGGCTTCAAGAAGGATTGACCAATACGGAGAAACGGATTGCCGATTATATTTTGCAAAATATCAATGATGTGCCTTCGTTGACGATTGAAGTCATCGCCAAGCATACATACACATCCCACTCTTCCGTCATTCGTCTAGCCAAAAAGATGGGGTATGAAGGATTTAAAAGTTTTCGCTTAGGTCTGGCTGAAATTGCCCATAATCAGATGTTCAACCCAACCTTTGTTGACGCGAATTTTCCCTTTTCGCCTAAGGATCAAACACCTGATATTTTGAAAAAAATGGCCGATCTAACGATCAACTCGATCCACAAAACCCATGCTCAGGTCGCCCCAGAAACGATGGAAGCAGTGGTACAATCGTTGGAAGCTGCACAGCGGATTTTCTTATTTGCTCGCGGCGATTCTCAGATCCGAGCAAGAAGTTTTCAAAATAAGTTGGTCAAAATCAATAAGTATCTGATCGTAGCTGATGAATATGGGGATGATGCGTGGAATGCATCGAACGTCACGCAAAATGAT
Source organism: Enterococcus sp. AZ063 (assembly GCF_051715045.1). Lineage (NCBI taxonomy): Bacteria > Bacillati > Bacillota > Bacilli > Lactobacillales > Enterococcaceae > Enterococcus > Enterococcus sp. AZ063. The sequence continues at coordinate 1,802,645 of NZ_JBIOTA010000001.1, read as the reverse complement.
TGTGCCGTGTTTATTACCTACCGTGGGAAAAATACGCAATACGAAAAAATCATGCAGCACTTTCGTGATGTCGGGGTACCAGTGATCGTGATTTCTGGAAACGCCTATGCGAAAATCATCCCATTAGCGACCCATGCGATCATCGCTTCTCATGATGAACGTGATTTTCTCAAAGTCGGCACCTTTTCTTCACAGGTCGCCTTTGAGTATATTTTAGATTCACTGTTTGCCTTGCTGTATGCCAAAGAATACCAAAAAAATATTGTCGAGTTAAGAAAAAAACAAACTGTTTTGGAATCAGGGATTCTCTCAGAATACCCGTCAACTGAAGAAAAGAGGGAAATGAAATGATCAATTGGGGAATTATTGGTGCCGGAAATATCGCCAATCGCTTTGCTGCAAGTTTAGAAAATTTTCAAGACGCCCAGCTTTATGGGGTTGCTTGTCGTACGATGGAAAAAGCGCAAGCGTTTCAAGCAAAATTTCCGTGTGACGTCGTCTTTGATGACTACCAAAACCTATTAGATGATCCAACTATCGATGTCGTTTATATTGCTTTGCCGCATTTGTATCACTATGAATGGATCATCAAAGCCTTTCAAGCGAAAAAAGCTGTTTTATGTGAAAAACCAGCAACCTTGACTGCACAAGAAATGCGCGACGTACAAAAACAAGCCCAAGCACACGAAGTCTTCTTTATGGAAGCTATGAAGCCACGCTTCACGCCGGCGTATCGCAAACTAAAAGAACTTGTGGGAGGTGGTCATATCGGTGAACTAACAAGTGTCACGACTACTTTTCGCCGCCATTTACCAGTCGAAGGCAGTTCTTACCATTATCTGCCAAAACAAGGGGGTGCTTTACTGGATATGGGGATCTATAACTTAGCCTTTATCCAGGATTTTTCACCAGAAAATTTAACTGCCGAACTGATCGATTACAGCCTTTATGAAACTGGGGTTGATACCTACGTTGAAGCACGCTTTGTCAGTGAAGACTTTGTTGCAGTGATTGAGACTGGATTTGACCAAACAAAAGAGACGGTGGCGGAATTACAAGGAACAAAAGGGAAAATCACGATCCCCAACTTCCATCGCCCCGCTTCTTTTACCGTGACGATTGACCAAGAAGACACGGTCTATGATATAGGGTACGAGATCGATGATTTCCATTCGGAGATTCAAGCAGTTCATACCGCTCTTGCACAAGGACAACTCGAAAATCCCCTGATGTCCTTAACAGATAGCATTACCTGTATCGCTTTAGCTGATGAACTAAGAAGCTTACTAGATGCGGAAAAAAAAGACAATTAAGATCATGCCCCATCGTTTTTGAATAGAACTGACCAGTGGCTAACACTCGGTCAGTTTTTTTGTATCAAAAATCGAGCGCTCTCTTTGACGGTATCGAAATGGTTATATTATATTTATTGAGTATATTTTTATACAAATAGAAAAAGAAAGGAAAACGCCCATGACACCAGAAATTATAACGTATCTTATTTGTTTATTGACCTTCGCTTATCTAGCTGTGACGGTTTTTACTTTTGTAAAAAATCGCCGGACAGGTGACGACTATCGCCTCCGTATTTTTTACGTGTTGGCAGCAGCACTCGTCTTTTTGCTTTCCGTTTATGCAATCGCTACCGGTCAAACCTATGACGACTTAGTGACATCGATAAATGATCTTTTTCAATAAAACAACGACGGCACGAACCCCTGCGGATCTCTTCGTTTGTGAACCTGTGGTTGAGGGAAGGATCAAAACAGAAACGAGCCAATGAAAGACTGCTAATCGATGGCTTTTCCATCAGGATCTGCTAAGCCGAATCAATGTCTTTCAATAAATGATGTCTGATTTTTTATGGAGGTGTGCATGCTCATTCAGCTTAAAGAAGCGAAGCTTTCCGATCTGCTTTCAATCTACTTGATACAAAAAGCGGCCTTCAAACCACTCTTTCTCCGTTATCAAGACAAAGAAACTTCTCCCTATTTACAAAGTTTCGAGAAGCTAAACGCAAAGTTTTCTGCGTCGAATACCACTTATTATTTAATCATGACCGCTCAGAAAACCGTGGGCTTCCTAAAACTGACGGTTGAGCAGGAACATACGACGAAGCTATCTTCCATCGCCCTTCTTCCCTCCTACGAGAACCGCGGGATTGGTAGACAAACAATGATCTTGATTGAAAGGAACGTACAAACAAATACGATTCGTTTGAATACGATCCTGCAAGAACCCAAGCTGGTTCACTTTTATCATTCTTTGGGGTATTCCCCAACAGGCAGGTTTCAAAGCCCTTCTTCAGCAATCTGCTTTGTCTCCTTTACGAAAAAAATTGCTGCGAAATAAAAAAGCCATCTCGCCTTTCATCGGCAGAGATGGTTTTTTCTATCAATTGCCATCCTTTACAGCAATCATTTTTATTGGTCCTGCAAGGTGTCATCGGTTTTTTTACGCAATCGCGGAATCTCTTTCACATTCATTAAATCTAAAAAGAAAGTGAACAATGGGATCCCGATGATCAAGCCCCACAAACCAAAGAGGTGTTCGCTAAGATACAGGAGAATAAACGTGTAAAACATCGGGATCTCTGTTTTATTAGCCATCAAGCGGGGATTTAAGATATAGGATTCCAACGCATGAACAAACACAATGATCAGTAAAATGTAGATCACATCATTAAATCCGCCGATAGAATAGGCAATAAACGTTAATGGAATACACGAGATGATCACACCAGCAACAGGAATCAAGCTGAGAAAGAAAATCATCAACGCCAAACTCAATAGTTGCGGAAAGCCCATCACCGCTAAGGCGAAGACAGTGATCGCTGTATTGACTAAGGCGATCACCAACTGCGTCTCAATAACATTTCCGAAAGCCCGCGTAAACTTAGCTCCTAAATAGTAAACATCTTCAAAGAACCACGCCCCTCGCCCTTGCAAAAACAGCCGAGAAAACGCAACGGTCTTTTTGTTATCGATCATAAAGAAGAAACTAAGCAGAAAGGAGATCAGCACCGTCAATGCCAACTCACCGAAATTATACAGATAATTGATCACGACTAGAACGCCGCTTTGTAATTTCTGGATGTATTCGCTGGTCTGCAATAAATTCAAGACATATTCGATCAATTCATTATTGGAGTCTGTCCGTTGGTAGAAATCAGCAACGGAATTGACTAATTGGACGGATTGTTTGATGATGATGGGTACATAATTTGTTGCTACTAAATAAAGAATAAAAACAATCAAGCTGTAAGTCAGGATGCTCGTAAGCTTAATGGGCAGATGACTTTTTCGATGGAGCAAAAGAACCAGCCGATAAATCAGATACGTAAAGATAAAGGTCAGCAAAAGAATGGTCATCAGACTGCGAAACAAAAAAAGAATGCCCGCAAGCATAAACAGGACCGTCCAGCGCCGCAACACAAGATTTTGAAGAAAAGCATTATAGTATTTCATCTGTAACTCCTTTATTCGTTGCAATGGAGCAACGAAGCATTTCAGTAGTGCCTAAGAATTATCTAATCATTAAACTATGCAAATAGCAAGAGATTTTATTTTTCTTAATCGAGCGAAAAAATGAAACAAAAAATCCTTAGAAGAATCGTTGCCTTTCTTCTAAGGAAAAGAGTTATTGGTAAACGGTCTTTCCTTCGTTTACGGGTAAAACCGAGTTGATGGACAATAAAAAGAAGCTGGCAGCCAACAGATCAGCACTGCCGCCGGGAGACACATTTTCTGACTGGCAGAAGGCTGCTAGTGCATGAAATGCTGGGTTCGGCAACGCTTGCTGATTGGCTTTTTGTGCGAGTTGCTGAACTAGTGCCAGTACCTTTTGATTGCTGCGGTATAAAATACACGTATCGTCCAGCGTAGCGATGATCGCCAACAGCATGTGGAGCCTTTTTTCAGTCTCATTGGAACAATCCCGAGAAAAGTAATCTGCTAGAGCGATTTGAACATGAGGGAACCCAGCAGCAGCTTCCCCATACGCACCGAGATGTCCATATTTGGCTTGAACAGTTTTGCCATGACTTTCTGTTTGTTGAGTCAGCGCACGATCAGGAAATGCAGTGAGAAATTGGATATCAGAAAAGACTTCTGGTAAAAAAATCCGCTGTTTGCGACTAAGTTGGCTACTGACGGCGCTGATGAGCAAGCCTAATGCCCAGATGGCTCCTTTGTGAGTGTTGATGCCACCAGTGGCTGCCAACATCGCCTGTTCTGCCTTCCGACCGATTGCAGCGATTGCTTCCCGCAACTCTTGAGACATGCTGCTTCCCCAAGACACCAAGGCCATTTCTTCAAAGTATGGCGTCAATGCTCGAGCTGATCGCAGAAATAGTCCTTGATCCATATCGTGATGGGCACCTGAATCAATGGCATCCACTAATCCCGGTTTTGGGGACAATGTCACTTCTGCAATCAAGGCTTCTTCTACCAATTGGGAGAGTCGTCGACAATTTTCTCCTACAGCTAATGCAATCATCCAACTCCTCCTCTAGTTTTTGATTTGACCTTTGATCGTTACCCATAAAACATGCAAAACATAGCTTGTTAAAAAACCACAGCTGGCAGTTGCCAAATAAGCGACGATGATCATGATGCCCATCGGCAGTTGCAGCAACAAATCTTTGAAGCATAGCAACAAGACTTGAAAGACAAAAACATTGGCAAGATAGGTTCGATACGCATAAGTAGACAGCCACTTAAATGTCCCTAACTGTGGGGCATTGTTTTTGATCATAGTTGACCCAAACATAAAAACTGCAAAAATCAATGCTAAGCTATATAAGCTTTGTAATGTATTTAAATACGGTGCATGAGCGAAACTTAGATCACCTGCATAATGTAGCAGATGATTGGCAGATAATAGCCCTAATGCTAAGCCCACTGGCAAGAAAGCGTAGCGAATCTTGTATAGGAAGCGATAGACGGTTTCGTGATAAATCAAAGCGGCTTCGCCATAGATCCCATAGATCACAAAGCTAAAGACAAACCGATCCAATAAATACCAGCTTTCATGATGCGGTCCTTCAAAAACTTGGCGATCGTAAAACACATACCAAGCGACATACAAAGCAGTTGCGACGATCAACACCGGCCAAACAGCTTTTTTCTTCGTCAACACTTTGTAGCCTAACCAGACAAAAAACGGCATCAACAATTGGATCTGTAGCATCATGATCGTATACCATAAGTGTGGCGCCGCATCCCCTGTCACATATTTCAGTAAAAACGTTGCTGTATCAGTATAAGGTTTTCCTTGTTGGACAGCGGGAAAGAGCCATAAATAAGCCGTCGTCCAAAGCACATATGGCACGACAAGTTCAAAAAACTTTTCTTTCAAAAATTCTAGATAAGACAGATGTTGACTTGTCTTAACCATGTTATAAACAATAGCAAAAATAAACAGGGGTGCGGTAAATTTCACCAAGACATAAAAGGTACCGATGAATGCTGCAGTCTTTTCATCTTGGGTATTGGATAAGGCAAAAGTCAAAATCGTTTGCATCATTACTGCTGTCACGGCAAATACTTTTTGGAAATCACTGATGTTGATTTTTAAATCGTTGTTCTCAAACATGTTTTTCGCTCACTTTTCTAATAATTACCAAATCTCAGTGGTGAGTTTTGGCCCTTCGTCTGTTTTTACTAAGATTTTTTTTGATGGATGGTCCAAATACTCCTTTAAGGCAAACCCGCCTTGTTTTGTGATAACTTGAACATCGATCTGTTGAAAAAAGGCTGCCTGCTTTTCCAATAGTTCCAGTGGCAGCTTTTCTTTCGTGTCGGCATAAAGCAACAGATCTAAATCACTTGTCGGCTTGATTGCTGCCTGTTTTGCAGCCAATTCAAAACCCAAGCTGCCACCGATTCCCCAAGAATAGTGCTTCAATAAAAGTTGTGCTTGTTGATAGTTGCGGTAAACTGGATAATTGGCTACTTCATTGAATCGAAAGCTCTCACGAGTGATCAATTCCCAAGGATGGATCGTTCGTTTGATCATGTTGCAGGGCGCCTCAAAGGCAAACCGTTCTTGCCGCTTTTCCCCGCGCAACCCCACTGGTAAATAGCTGGGGTTACGGGGTTTCCCACGACGGACGGTCGCAAAAAGCTGTTCTTTTTCAGAAAACCATTTGGGAATATCAATCATATCAAGAACTTCTTTATCCAATTGAACGATATCGTGGGCACGGTTCATTCGTTACTCATTCCATTCTGCATTCATTTTTTCAAATACGTTATTCGTTTCAAGCCGGCCGCTCTTTTTAGCGATCGGATTGGTGTAGCGACTGGTCAACATCGTGTCATTCGTTTTACGCACATCATCAATCGCCTCATTGATCGCTTCAATTACAGTCGCTTTGCTTTCAGAGGTGACAGACTGATCCGTAATGGAGGATAAGAAAGTGAAGATTGCCCCAAGTTTCGTATAATTTTTGATATCATAAGCAATACTTGGTACTTTTTCCGCCGCGGCTTCAATCGCTGCAATCGACCGTTTGGTGACCCGACTTGCACTTTCTTTCGACATTGCTTGAACAGTGATCTTTTCACTATTTAATGCGATCAGACGACTTGATTGCAAGCCATGCGCTAAGAAAGCCCCAGAGATCGCATTACCAGCGATAAAACCGATCACTGGATGACCCGCTTGGCGTAGTTTGGCATAAGCTGCCGCACTATTTGCTAAAGCTGCATGAATACCAATCAATTCTTCATTATAGCCATACGCTTGGCTAGGGACATCGATGACCGCAATGATTGGCCGTTTGATTGCTTTCTCTTTGTCTTCTTGATAAACAGTCTCTAACAGGTGGCCCATCTCATACCCTTCGACTAACCCAACTTCTCCATTGCGTACCCGATACATCGGATTATTTGGGTTTGGCACGATTGCTGTAACAACGACTTCTTCAGTAAAAAGGTCAGATGCAGCTGCATAGACTGTTGCACTAGTTGAGGTTGGGAACTGCAGATTCGTCAATGCTGAAAACCAATGATAACCGATACTGTCAGCAGCAGCTTCTTGGCCTTCTGTTACAGTAATAGGTGCCACTTCAGTTGCTTTATGCGCTGCAAGAGCCTTATTGTATGCCTCGATAGTCAGCGGCTTTGATAGATCAAGTTCGTTTAAAAGAGAAAGATAAAAACCACTTTTTTCGCTGCGATGACTGTCTTTCTTTTCAACCATCGCCGCAATCACAGCTTCTTGGATCGATTCGACACTGTCAGTCACTAGTTCATCGATCATTTGTGCTTCCAAACGTTGTTTGGCGCCAATGGTATTCCAAATCAAATCTTTATCACTGGAATCAAATTCTCTCACGCCAGCTTCTTGTTCGATGACTTCAGGACCGTTCAAACCGATACGAGCTTTCTTCGTCGCTATCAAGTAGCTCATAAGTGCTGAGGTAATCGACATACCGCCAAAAGAACCCACCCGACCTGGCACTAACCCAATCACTGGCACATACGATTTTATTGCAACGATCAAATTGCCGATTTCTGCGATCGACAATAAGCCGTAATTCGCTTCTTGGAGGCGTACGCCACCAGTATCGAGGATGATGATCGGTGTGATCGGATTGCCCTTTTGGTTTTCTTCCAACACATGCGTCAATGCAGCGATGATTTTAGCACCAGAAACTTCACCGATCCCGCCACCTTGGAATTTTCCTTCCATAGCGATCACGACCACGTTTTCTCCAGAAATCGTTCCACGACACACAACGATCCCATCATCACTTTGTGGCACGATGTCTTGAGCCACCAGATTGGGTGCGATCATTTGGTCGAATGGATCGATCAATTCACGACCGCTCTTGGCATCCAATAATGCGTGCACCCGTTCTCGAGCATTTAATTCTACAAAACTATTCTTCATCTGCTAGTTCCTCCATTGCTTGGGTTAATCGTAGGTAAACCACACCGGGAGTGGCGCCAAAGTCGTTGATCACTATTTGCGCACTGATTGGATAGCGCTCAAAAAAACGCGTCAAGACATTTTGCCACACATCGCCAAAGCCGTCACTTCCTGTACACACTGAAACGGTGGTTTCTTGTTTGTCTGTTGGAAAAAGCAGAATTTCCAAGTCTCCAGAACCAACCACGCCAACATGGACTTTTTTGGTGACTGGTTTCGTTGTTTGATACGTATAAGCTAATTTTTCCATCTCTTCTTCTCTCCTCTTGCTCTTATTAAGACCACGTTCTGAATTTCATTGGCGGTTCATACAACCCATCGGACCATTCGATCAAATCATCAACGGTTTGAGCTGCTAGCAATGATCGTTTGGCATCACTGCGTTTGATCCCTAAGTCTTCTGGTAATTTCACGATTCCCGCTTTGCGCAAGGCATCCAGAGAAGCTTTTGTGCTGGTCATTCCTAGTGGGGTTACACCACCGATTGCTGCGATTGCTGCTTGTTTTTCCTCTTTTGAGTTTGCTTTATAAAGATAAGCGATGCCTTCTTCTGTCACGATATGCGTCGTATCTTCGCTATAGATCATAATTGGGGCATTGGCTAAACCAGCTTGCTTTTGGACAGCCAACGCATCTAACGTTTCTACAAAAACAGGTTTTTTATTGGAACCATACGTTTCAACCATTTGAACGACTAATTTTTGTCCTTTTGCTAAAGGATCTGTTTCATCCCGCAATGATTGCCAAGCTGGAGTCGAATGCCGACGGCCCCCCGGATTATGCCCCATATTTGGTGCACCACCAAACCCAGATAAGCGGCCTTTCGTCACTGTAGAAGAATTTCCTTGATAATCTAGTTGTAAGGTCGAACCGATAAACATATCGATGGCATATTGACCTGCAGTTTGTGATAATGCTCGATTGCTGCGCATCGTGCCGTCTTTTCCGACAAAGAATACATCGGGTCGAGCGGCAATATATTTTTCCATACCAACTTCCCCACCAAAACTGTGGATGCTTTCGACCCAACCAGATTCGATAGCTGGAATCATCGTTGGATGAGGATTCAAGACCCAGTTTTTCGCTACTTTTCCTTTGATTCCAAGCGTTTCTCCATAGGTTGGTAAAAGTAACTCGATCGCAGCGGTATTAAAACCGATCCCATGATTCAACGATTGTACTTCATGTTCTGCATAGATTCCTTTTAATGCCATCATCGCCATCAAAATTTGTAATTCCGTAATGTTTTGCGGATCTCTCGTAAAGAGGGCTTCTAATTGATACGGTTGATCTGCTACCACGACAACATCGATCCAATCGCTGGGAATATCGACCCGCGGCAAACGATCGACCACTTCATTAACTTGGACGATCACAATCCCATCTTTAAAGGCTGCTGCTTCGACGATCGTTGGCGTTTCTTCCGTATTGTAACCTGTATAAAGATTTCCTTGGCGATCGGCTTTGTCCGCCGCCACAAGGACCACATTCGGAATCAAGTCGATAAATAAGCGACCATATAATTCCAAATACGTATGAATGTCCCCTAATTTCATGGTTTTGTCTTCAATCATTTGGGCAACGCGCGTACTTTGTGCGCCTGCATAAGAAAAATCGATTTTCGCTGCAATGCCTTTTTCAAATATCGTCAAATGTTCTGGACGGGAGATACTCGACATGATCATATGCAAATTGTTGACTTTTTGAGCATCGACTTGTTCTAAGCTTTTTGATAGAAAGCTTGCTTGTTTCTGATTGTCGCCTTCAAGGACCACTTTGTCTCCCGGACAGATCAACTGTTCTAAGACTTCAATGATCGCTTCCGTTGGGACATATTTTCCATCGAGAAGATGCTCGATTTTTTTCATGGTTTGGGCTTTCTTTTCACGTTTACTTGCCCAGTTTCTTGCAGGTTTTTCCATTCTATTCATCTCCATTTTTTATATAGGAATAAAGCATCATCCAAGCCATGTTGATCCAAATTGATCACACGGATCGCTTTGTTTTCACCAAATTTTGCTTGGATCAGTTTTGTTAGGGTATTGCCAGGAGGAAATTCAAGTGCCAAATCAAGTCCTGCTTCGTAGGCAACATCCATGATCTTGTTCCACTGCACCGGATAAGCAATATTTTGCAGCAAATCACGACGGATCTCTTCAGGATTCATGGTCATCCGCCCATCCGTATTTTTGAGGTACGGACAGATAGGCACATCAAGGGATACCGTGTTCATAAATGGCGCAAACCGTTTCACGGGTTCTGTCATCAACACACAATGGGACGGGACAGGCACTGCTAAAAGTTTGGCGGTTTGCGCATGATAATCTTTCGCTTGAGCTAGCGTCTTGCGCAAGCCTTTGATATGACCAGAGATCGTATGCTGCATGGGGCAATTTTCATTTGATAAATAGACGGGAGCAGCAGGATCAAATGTTTTTGCCACGAGCGCTTCTGCTTCACTTCTCGTTACACCAACCAGTACCCCCATGGCATAATCAGTCGGATAGGCTTCTTTCATCAATGTCGCCCGATGATAGACCAAGCTAGCGGAATTTTCGAAACTCAAGCTTTCACAAGCTAACGCAGCGGAAAAAGCGCCAATCGAATGCCCCGCCACAAGCTGAGGTTGCACACCAGATGCTTTCATCTGGTCCGTGTAAAAAGCCGCTTTTACTAAAAGCGCCAACTGAATAGAGACGGTATCTTGTTTGAGATCCCCCGATACAGGGTGTAAATCAAAGCCTGTCGCCTGTTCTAGCCGATGGAAATAACTGGCAGGCACGTCCTCAAGCATCTTGCTGGTCTGACTGCCTTGTCCTGGGTATAAGAAACCTGTACTCATGAAACACCTCCTAAACAATTTCTCTTTCCTGTGTCATAATAACGGAAGTTTGTTATAATAAAAAATACCAGTTTCGTGAATATCCATAACCAAAAGGTATGGAAAGAGGAGTATCTGATGAACCTTGATCATTTACGCTACTTTAAAAAAGTAGCCGAATCGAAAAATATTACCCAATCTGCACAAGAATTATACATCTCACAACCTGCCTTGAGCCGTGCCATGAAACACCTAGAAAGTGAACTAGGCGTTCCTTTGTTCTATCATGCCGGTCGGCATATCGAGTTGACGATGTATGCTGAAGAATTTTATCCCTATGTCGTTGAGACGTTAGCACGTTTCGACGAAGGAATGAGTGCGATCCAAGCCTTAAATGGAGAAATGGTCCCTGCAGTGACGATTTACTCTGAAGTCGCTTCTGTTTCCTTGCCCAACTTGGTGGCGACATTCGTTGAAAAGCACCCTGAGATCCAACTTTCGATCAAGCAGCACGGCAGTAAGGAGACCAACAAAGAACAAGCCTTCTACATTACCTCTGAGCCAAAGAACGGCTTGACCAATCTGCCAATATTCACGGAACCCATCTTACTGGCGATCCCCAAAAAGCATCCCTTGGCAGAAAAAAAAGACTTGCAAGTTGCCGATATCCAACACGTGCCTTTGCTGATGCTGGTTGAAAACAGCCCGCTGCGTAGAACCATCGACGAAGCTTTTGAAGCAAAAAAAATCAGTTTGGCTATCGGTTCAACGACGGACGATCCGGCGACGTTGCGCTCCCTTATCAATCAAGGGCTAGGAATCACGTTCTTTCCTAAAATTACTTGGGGCTATGAAGATGAGGCACCTTTCGTTTTACGTGAACTAGCAGATTTCCCCTTATCAAGGACGATCTATTTAGCATCAAGCTTTACTAAAGGTCATCCCATGACAAAATTGATTGCAAAAACGTTGATTGAATTTTATCTTGGCTAAACAAAAAGAAGCGTCCATTCGCACGTTAGTTGTGCAAGTGGACACTTCCTTTTTCTTTCCTATTTACAACGGTTGAATCATCGGCTCGACCGTACATTCATTCACATTGATCACTTCGATCTCTTTTGACTCGCCACACTATTGGCTGCCAGTCAGGTGAGACCCCATAAGATTTGTTACACGCCTTCCAGTACGGCTGACTTATCATCGCTTATGCATTAGGCAATCGATCATATTCTTCATCACTGACTGTTTCTAACCATTCTGAAGCACCAGCAGTAATCGCTACATGGGCAAACCAACTATTTTTTGCTGCACCATGCCAATGTTTGACCCCTTCCTTGATGACTACGACATCCCCAACAGTAAGTTTTTGCGGTTTCTTGCCTGCTTCTTGGTACCAGCCTTCTCCTGAAGTCACCAACAACAATTGATACCCACCATCAATATGCCGATGCCAATTGTTGCGGCAACCTGGTTCAAAAGTCACATTGCCAACGTTGACTGGAATCGCTGGATCAGCTACTAAAGGATTCAAGTAACTCTGACCGCTAAAATATTGTGCATAGGCGTCATTTGTGTTGCCCAGTGAAAAGATTCCAGCTTCTTTTGCTGCATCGAGTTCTGACATTTATTTTTCCTCCAATTCAGCTAGCTCTTCTTGATAAACCGTTTTGGCGATGTTAAAAGCAGACCAAGCTTTAGGCCAGCCAACATAGAAAGCCAGATGAGTGATTACTTCTGCAATTTCCTCTACAGTGATCCCGTTTTCCTTGCCAATCGTTAGATGAGCAGTCAATTGTTCAAAATTCCCACCCGAAATCAAGGCCGATATCGTTAATAAACTTCTCGTATGAGGAGCCAACTCTGCCTCACGTGACCAAACTTCACCAAATAACACATCATCATTTAATTGCGCAAATTTCGGCGCAAATGTCCCTAGGTTATCTCTTCCTGCAGTTTGTTTCTTTACCATATCGATCGACTCCTTCTTCTATTGTGATGAAATGCTGGTTCACCCAATTTTGAATGGCAGTATCCGCCTTATTCACTCGTGAACCACGGATGGCTAATCCAGGATATATGAGGGCTTCAGGACAAGTTTTTTTAAAGTCTTCCAGGCTATTGCCGAATCCTGAGCCTTCATGAGTACAAAAGGGAAAAATAATCTTCCCATCGAAATAATGGTCTTTTAAAAAACTCGCCACGATCCTCGGATAGCTCTCCCACCAGTTGGGAAATCCAACAAATAGTATCCGTTCTTTAAAAAACGCAGACGGTACTGTTTGATAGCGGGGAAAATCATTCGTAGCTTTTTCTTTTTGTGCTTGTTCGACCATCGCCTGATAGCTTTCAGGATAAGGTTCCACAGGGGCAAGGGGATAAAGGGGGCATTGCAGCTGCTCTGACAGCTTCTCTGCTAAAATCTGCGTATTTCCTATGCCCAGTTTTTTGAGCTGTCCCTCAATCAGATTTTCACCAGCTCGTGAACAAACAAGTATTGCCGCCATTTTGTCACCTCCTACTCTTTGTTTCCTGATAGATTTAATGGTAAGCCAATCGAGTTGGATTGGCTAATGCTTTTTCACACAAGACCTTATGCTTACAAAGCATAGCTGGTTTCGATATACAAAAAAGAAGCGGATATCACCGCTTCTTTTGATGTTTACACTGAGCTTATTGAAAGGAATCGTGAAATCGCCGAATAAACTCGATAACGACTGGCGACAGCACCCGATTCTTTTTCCAAACCAATACACAGCTGGTCTCGATTTGTGGTACTAAAGGCAGAAACTTAATTGCTTCACTCCTTCGTTCTCCGACTGCTCCGCTGATGGTCAATGCCGAGCCAACATGGTTTTCTACTAAGGAAAAGACATTGAATATTAAATTGTAGGTGCCCACGATCGGCAATTCTTCCACTGGTGTCTTCGACCATTGGCTGAACATTTGTTGTACTTCTGGACGCTTGGAGATCAATAAAGGCACACCTTTGATGTCTTCGGGTGTTATTTCTTCTTTATGCGCAAGAAAAGAATCAGCCGATGTCAAAAAGCCCCATGTTTCTTTTCGTGGAAGAACGATTTTTTCATACTTCTCGATTTCAATCGGTTCGATCAAGATCGCTAGATCCAACAAGCCTTTCTCCAGACGATCGCTGATGTCATCTCCTGTACCACTATGAATATGAAAGCGAACATCAGGATAATCATTGATAAATTCTTCCAACATCAAGGAAAGCGTATCGGAATTATCTGCTTCCACACAACCAATCGTGAAGTGACCGCTAAATAAATGTTTTTTACGGTCTTCAAACGCTTGCATTGTCTGGTCTGTCAAACTCAAAATCTCTTCTGCACGGCTTTTTAAAAAACGCCCCGCTTCCGTTAAAACCATTTTACGATTATCGCGAGTGAATAGTGCCGTCCCTAACTCGTCTTCTAATTCTTTTAATTGTCGACTCAATGTCGGTTGTGTGATGTGGAGCACTTCTGCAGCTTGAGAAATCGTCCCTTCCTCCGCAATCGTGTAGAAATATTTTAATAACCGAATTTCCACAAAATCTCCTCCTCATTTTGTCTTTTGCATTCAAAGTGTTCGAAACAAAAGAGAACCTCCCTCTCCAGTCTCCTTTTCAATTCTTATGATAACAAAGAATCACTGTTCCAGCGAATCTAGCTAAAAAAGCGTAGGAAATTGCAGAATTGTAAAAAAATTCGTCAACAACATGTAAAAACTGTTCGCTTAAACGAACAGTTTTGTCAGCTGCTTGCTTTTTACGGCTTTTGGCGTAGGATATATGAGTATCTTGGTATGAGTACTCATACAATGATTTGGAGGAATACGATGTTAAATTTATCAATTCTTTTATTTTGTGTAGCGATCGCTTTACTCGGACTTGCGGGATTCATCTTTAGAGTGCGCGCGTTGCTGAACAAACGTCCGTGGAATGGTCCTGTATTGCCATTGTCGGTTATTGGTGTGATTCTTTTCATCGTCTCTTTGGTCATGATCTACCTTTCTTATCCTAAATAACAGAATTGTAGTCAACCTAGAACGAATAAATCGGAAAAATTGACTATTCTCGGGAATAAGTAGAAGCTCTTGCTCCTAATCCATCAGCGCATCCCCAAATGATTCATAAATCAACTGGATTAGTTTACCATAATTATATTATGATAATTTCGGTTTGTGGTACATCATGAACATTTAGCTAATTGAGAAACGGCTACTAAACTTGAATTTTGCTAATATCCTAGTTCATCGAGCCAATTCAACAGATTCGGTTCAGCGTCTTCAACACTTCCCGCTCTTGCTGCAAAGCCTTCAAGAAAGTCATACGCTGGATACAACGTTTGAAGTTCATTTTGACTATTGGTCAGTCCACTTCCCCCATGGGTTGCAAAAGGAATGATTTGTTTATCCGTAAGATCATAGGTTTCAAGAAATGTTAAAACGGCTCTTGGGGCACGGTTCCACCAAACGGGAAAGCCGATAAAGAGAACATCCACTTCAGTCATTTGGGCAACGTCAGCCTTCAACGTTGGTCTGGCATCTTCTTCCACCTCTCTAGTGGCAAAAGCTGTATGTTCATCGTAAACGTTAGGGTAACCTACTTCTGTTTGAATCGAGAACAACGCACCGCCGGTCTGTTCAGCGATCATTTCTGCTAGCACCTGGACATCTCCTACTAAGGTGTCATCGATTACATTAAAACTACTTCCAGAAACTGCTTCGACCGCTGGTTCATGCTCTAAATTTTCTGGTCTTGTGAAATAGGCAATCAAAATATCGGCCTCCCCATCAATCCCTGTTTCTCTCATTTGTTGCGTAACGGTGTCACTAGTACTTGTTTCCGTTGTACCGATGTCTGGCTCGTCATTCATTGAATCACTGCTGCATCCTGCTAGAAAAATCATTGTCAGAAAAAGTCCTTTTGTCCATTTGTTCATTGAATTGCTCCTTTCTTTTCCCATCAAAAATGGTAGTTCCAGTATAATTCTTGAAGTGGACTTTAAGGCAAGGCTCTTGAGCAAACCTTCCCCTATTTTTTACATCTTTCTCACAACTTCCTCACAAAAAAATTTCCTTCCCAGCATACTGAAAAAAGCCGTAAACAAAGCTTTGTTTTACGACTTTTTCGTTTAGTTATCGATTTTTCTCAAACTGGCAGCGACAAAATGATTTGTTCCTACCTGAACCCAATCGGGGTCCGCTGTTTCTTCTGTTTTAAATGTGGTGAAATCAAAGACATTGTTTTCCTTACTGTAAAAATCATCAGGCGCTGTTTTCTTGTTTCGAATGTCGGTTCTTAAAAATGCAGCAAGTAAGCGCCTTGTGTACGGATGGTAAGCATTTTTGAATATCTCATTGATTGGGGCACTCTCGACGATTTTTCCCCCATGCATCACGATCACATCATCGGCCATTTTACTAATGACACCCAAATCATGGGTAATAAACAAAATACTTGTATCCAGCTTGTCTTTTAACTCATTCATTAACTTAAGGATTTCTGCTTGGATGATCACATCGAGTGCGGTAGTCGGTTCATCGGCAATCAATAGCTTCGGATTGCAGGCTAATGCCATTGCGATCATTACTCGCTGACTCATTCCTCCAGATAACTGATGAGGATATTGCTTGGCTACTCGTTTAGGATCTGTGATCTTGACAGCTTCTAACAGCTCATATGCCCGTAAAGTCGCCGTCTTATTGTCGACGTGCTGATGAAGTTTCAAGGCTTCTGTCAGTTGTGCTTTGATTGTAAATACCGGATTCAAACTTGTCATAGGCTCTTGAAAGATCATTGAAATATCATTTCCACGAATTTTCAAAAGCTCTTTTTTGCTTAATTCGAGGATATTTTTTCCTTCAAAACGGATCTGCCCTTCCGCTATATATTGATTTCGTTGAAAAAGTTGAAGGATCGACATGGCTGTTTGACTTTTGCCACTCCCACTTTCTCCAACGATTCCTAATGTCTTCCCTCTTTTTAATGAAAAAGTAACGCCTTTGACAGCTTTGACAGTTCCCCGTTTCGTATCAAAATACGTATGCAGATTATCAACTTCTAGTAAATCCATCTTGGTCTCCTTTTGATTTTTTCCCATTAAACCAATCGTATCATGCTTATAGTTCGTTTGATTGACTCCTCAACCATGTTTCAATTCCTATGTTCTAAAAAAACTATTTTCGCGTACACTTCACAAAATGATTTGGCTCGACTTCTACCCAATCTGGATCAGCATCAGTTTCTTTTGAATAGTTGAATGCCAAATCAGGATGGGTTTCATCAAGAGCCCATGGGCGATACTCTTCGTCTAGCGTTGGAATGGCATTTAATAATTGCCGTGTGTACGGATGGATCGGGTTAGAAAAAATCGTCTCAGCTGAAGCTAATTCTACAAGATGCCCAAAATACATCACACCGATCCGATCAGAAATAAATTTTACGACTCCAAGATCATGGGTGATAAACAAGTAAGTCAAATTGAGTTCTTCCCGCAAATCATGAAGCAAATTGATGATCTGTGACTGAATCGAAACATCTAATGCTGAAACAGCTTCATCGCAAACAATGAATTTGGGCTTTAAAGCTAAGGCACGAGCAATCCCGATTCGTTGTCGTTGTCCACCAGAAAATTGATGCGGATAGCGATGAATAAATTCTTTCTTTAACCCACATTTTTCCATGATATCAAGAATATAGGTTTCATAGTTTGGGTCCTTTTTACTAGTAAAAAATTTGTGTATCAACAAACCTTCTCCAATAATATCACCCACTGTTAACCGTGGATCTAGTGAGGAGTAAGGGTCCTGAAAGATAATTTGCAGGTCTTTTCGTAAAACTCTTGATTCCTTTTGAGTCAAAGCAGCTAGATCGATGCCAGAATCAAGCTGCTCTTCGTAGTATGAAAAGTCTTTTTTGTTCATGACTTCATTTTTTAGTTGTGCGACTTGCTTATCAATAGCTGCTAAATCATTTTGTTGTTCAGCGATCGTTTTTTCCAAGTTCATGAGCTCTGTTTGATCCACTGCCCCATTCATCGCTTGTTTTTGCTGATTAAATGTTAACGCTCGCTTGCTAGCGGCAACTTTTGCTGCAGCTTCGTAACGAGACGAAAGAAGCTTACTGACCTTTTGCAGATCATCATGCAAAATCAAGCCTCCGACTAATCGTAGGGTATTGCCATATTCATTTTCAAAAGCGATTTTCTTTAGACGCAACCGTTCCGTTGTTGCTTCTACATCAGCAGCTGAATCGGCAGCGAGTTTTGATTCGATCGACTGGAGCTCATTGACAGAATCAGTAAACTGTTTCATCTTTTGTGGCAGTTGTTGATAGACTTTTTTTACGTAACGAGGCATGAAATCTTCGATCGTCTCTCCATAGTAAAGGGTCGAGCCTCCGGTTTGTCGTTGGAGCTGAATAATCGTGCGTCCAAAGGTCGATTTTCCACAACCACTTTCACCGACGATGCCTAATGTTTCTCCTTCATAGATATCGATCGTAAGATCTTTATTTGCTTTCACATAGTCTTTTCCCACCCCAAAAAAGTTTTTCTTCTTCACAGGAAAATACTTTTGTAGATTCTTGACGCGCATGATCGTGTCCATAACTGCTTACCTCTCTCTCATCTTCGGATCGATGGCATCTCGGATTCCGTCACCGATCAAATTGAAGGATAAAATGGTCAACATGATCGCGATCCCTGGATAAATCGTCAGGTAGGGATGTGTTCGGATATAGCCTCGTCCAAAATTTAACATCGTTCCCCATTCCGCAACGGAAGCCTCCATACCTAAGCCAATAAATCCTAAGCCAACAGCAGATAAAATTGCTGTGGCAACGCCCATTGATGAATGCACGATGACTGGTGAAAGGATATTTGGCAAGATGTGTTTAAAAATCAGCGATCCATTATTTGCGCCCAGCGCTTTTCCAGCTTCAATAAATTGCTTCTCTTTGACCGCCATCACACTTGCCCGAATAATACGAGCAAAAATGGGGATATTCGCCAACCCGATCGCCAAGATCATGTTCGGCAGACTGGATCCCAAAGAAGCCACGATGGCGATTGCCAACAAAATGGAAGGGATGGATAGTAAAATGTCACAAAAACGCATAATCAGCGTATCGATCCACCCTCTGAAATAACCGGATAAGACACCTAAGATGCCACCTAAAAAGAGTGCCAGTAACACCGCACAAACACCTACAGTAAGCGATATTCTCGTGCCGTAAATCAAACGAGACAATACGTCACGTCCCAAGTCATCTGTCCCAAACCAATGAGAACGACTTGGAAATTGCAATGCATTGGCTAGATTTTGCTCCCGCATACCATAGGGAGCTATAAAGTCTGCAAAAATCGCAGTAATCGTCAGTAACGTGATAAATAGTAACCCAAACATTGCTCGGCGATTTGCTTTTAAGGAAAGCCAAATCTCTTGTTTCGATCCTTCTGGTACGCCTGCAAGTGCTTGCGTTTTCGCTATGGCCTTTTTTCTAGAAAACATGAGTTCCTCCCTTAATCATATGAGGTTTTAATTCGCGGATCGATATATGCATAGAGAATATCGACACATAGATTAACCATCGTAAAAATAAATGCAATAAATAAAACGCCGCCTTGGACGATCATTGTGTCTCTTGTACGGATCGCATTCACCATCAATGTCCCGATCCCATTGATACTAAAAACAGTCTCGGTCAATACAGCCCCACCTAATAAAGCCCCAAACTGCAAACCAATGACTGTCACTACGGGAATCAAGGCATTTCTTAAAGCATGATGGAACGTCGCCTTTGAACCATTTACTCCTTTGGCTTTTGCCGTGCGAATATAATCTTGGTCTAAAACGTCCATCATACTCGACCTTGTGATCCGGGCGATCGTGCCAATTGACGAGGAAGCCAATGCAAATACTGGCATGATCATTTGCTGCCAAGTATCAAAACCAGATGCTGGCAACCAGCCCAGGGTAGAAGTAAAAAGAATAATTAAAAGGAGTGCCTGCCAAAAGGTTGGCATAGAAACCCCAACTAGTGAAAGAAACATCACGAAATTATCAACCTTGGAATAAGGTCTCGAAGCAGAGATCACTCCCAGTGGAATACCAATCAGCGAGGCAAATAACACACTCCATACTGATAATTTGATTGTGTTGGGCAAACGGACTAGGATTTCATCCATGACCACCCGGCCAGAAACATACGATCTCCCAAGATCAAATTCGACGACAACATTTTTTATATAATGAAAAAATTGTTCGATAAAACTACGGTCAAGCCCCATTTGCACACGCATGGCCTCATATTGTTCAGGAGTCGCTCCTTCCCCCAACACCATCGTTACAGGGTCTCCAGGTGATAGATACATAATCGTAAATACAATAAAAGAGACGCCTAGCAGGATAGGAAACAACCACAGAATTCGTTTTACAATATATTGGAACATCTATTCATCTCCTCAAAATAAAGAGCCATTGCGGCTCTTTATTTTATACTCTCAATCCAATTTAGTTTTTTGACACCGTATCTAAGAAGTAACTTCCAGTTGGATGATGTTCGAACCCTTGCACCCAGTTGCGGATACCTGAAACATTTTCTCTGGTTTGTAAGTAAACCCATGGCATCTCATCATTGATAATCTCTTGCGCCTCATGATAATAGGCCAAGCGTTCCTCTTGGTCAGAAGTGCTGCGAGCTGCATCAAGTAATTCATCTACCCGTTCATTATGATAGAACGTACGATTTCCAGCTTCGCCAAAGCTAGTTGAATGGAACAGTGGATACAATCCATAGTCAGCATCTGTTGTGATCGTTGTCCAACCTAGTAAGAACATATCTGGTTCACCAGCTGCTGCAGCATCTAAAAATGCTCCCCACTCCATTTGGTTGACCTCAACAGTGATACCTAATTCTTCTAAAGCAGCGGAAACAACCTGCGAGACACGGATTCGTTCTTGATTGTTATCACCGACATACAACGAAAGAGAGAACCCGCCATCTGGATAACCAGCTTCTGCTAATAGTTCTTTTGCTAATTCAAAGTCATAAGGAGTAGCTTCCAAGTTTTCATTATATCCAAAAACCAATTCGTTGATCGGTCCACTCATTTGAGTCCCGATCCCCATATGAACCGTTTGGATAATCGATTCGACATCGATAGCATGGGCAATCGCGCGACGTACCCCTACTTCTTGCAATGGTGTATCATTTCGAACGTTGAAACCTAAGTATTCCGTTCCTAAATTTTCTGTCGCTAATAAAGTCAATTCATCGTTTTCTTCAACCTTTTCATTATCAGAAGGAGCGATATCATAAACAATATCGACGGTTCCTGACTCTAGTTCAATCAAACGAACACTTGAATCTGTAATTGTCCGAAACTCAATTCTTTCCATTCCCGCTGGCTCATCCCAGTGATCGTCAAATCGATCTAACGTCACGTGACTACCGGTTGCCCATTCAACAAATTCAAAGGGACCCGTTCCCACAACGCTGCTGATACCATAATCTTCACCAGCTTCTTCCACCGCTTTCTCACTCAAAATTCCAACCGCAGGATGTGCTAAATGAGTCAAGAAAGGCCCGAAGGCACCATTTGTCCCGATATGGATCGTATGATCATCGATCACTTCGATCGTATCAGGATCGATCGAACCAATGATATGACTGATCGAAGGTGAGTCCACCGCCCGTCGAAGGGTGTAGGCAACATCAGAAGCTGTCATCGCTTCCCCATTATGAAAGACAACATCTTCTCGCAACTTGAACTCATAAAGGTTCTCTTCAATTTCTTCCCACTCTGTTGCTAACCCTGGCACTAACTCAAGATCGTTGGTCTGTTTGATCAGTGTTTCGTAAATCTGTCTTGCTACCCTGGTAGTTGCTTGGTCGTTCGTTTGATGGATATCTAATGTCACTGGATCCGCACCTGATGCGACCACTAATACATTAGGATCAGAACTAGCTCCCCCTGACACATTCCCTCCCGAACTATCTGTTGGGTCTTGGCCTCCACTACCACAAGCACCTAATACCATCAGACTTGTTAACAATACGAGAGCCCAGCTTGTTTTCCTTTTTTTCATGTTATCCTCCATTTCGTCCCCTGTAACTTAAGGATTTTTTTTTGCGCTCTTCTTCATACCAGCAAATATAGAAATTAGACGCATTGGCGTGTAACTTGGATCGAAAACACATACGCTCGTCCTGTTTTCTATCAACTACCTATAAAAAATTTGCTCATAATGAAGAAGCTTTTATCTGAATGATGAAAATTTTCAGATAATAACAAACTTTAGCTTGGAAATGTGATAGATTTGTGATGAAAACCTAATAAAATTGTCATTTTGTTAGAATAAAATGAAGAATTGCGATTTATTATCATTAATTTGACTTTTTCTTATAAGCTTCCTCTTTTTTAGATGCCGCTTTATTCCTAATTCCCTTCTTTAAAATAGAGCGAACGATGATTCGCACAGAGAATCAGTGTCTTTAGCAACACAGGAAGCTTTGCGAGTTTTTTCCATCTCACCAGAACCCCGATCCCTCTAGACTATTTGGAAGAGCTGAAATAGCTATTCATTTGACAAGAACTGATCGAAAGAAGCGTTATGCAAACTTTCTTCAGTTACATTTAACTAACGCTCCTTTAAATGACCAAACGATCCTTTTAAGCAGAAAAAAGTACAATGGGCAAAAATATGCCTCACTGTACTTTTTAGTAAAAACGATCCCCCGAATCAGTTATTTCTAACAAGGACCATTAGATCAGTGGAACAATGAAGTTGGTCCAAAGATGACTGATAGGCATCGCTAAAATCATTGCTGGGATCATATCTGCTACTGGGAATTCTTTGACTTTCATCATCCGAAATCCAGTAGCGATCATAAGAAATGCCCCCGCCGCTCGAAAATCGTTGATCATTTCTGGCGTTGTCAAAGGCAAAATCTGTTTCGCCCCCAAAAACAACAGGAAAAAGATAATAAATTGCGGTAGAGCGATGATCGAAACCACATAACCTAAATTTGCGGCAAAAATCGCAGCAGTGAAAAGATCCAGAATCGATTTTGAGATCAATATAGTGTTATCCCCTGTCATCCCAGCATCTAAAGAACCATATATGCCGGTTCCACTGGCACAAAATAAAACGATCGCTGTAGTTAACGCGGAGACAAACTCTTCTTGTGATAGTGTGCTTTCTTTGCTCTTTGCCATAGCAGCAATCGGTTTCTCCATCAAAGAGGCACCGTGATTGATCCACTTACCTAATTTCATAACCAATCCTAACCCTGTTCCAATCACCACCGCAAAGACCACGGCTGGCATATTCTGCATTAAACCTAAAGTAAAAATCCCCATCGACATTGAACAAACCCCAAAGATCAAGGTAATCTGGGTCTTAAATTCTGCACTTAGCTTTTTTCCTGCTATCCCGCCGACGATTCCTCCAACGATAACAGATGAAACATTAATTAGTACTCCTGTGGGCATGCTTGGTTTCCCCTACTTTCACTTAATATCAAAGAACAGCGACCATCTCCACTTGAACGTGAACCCCCGGTTTCAATGAATGAACGGTGGTATGTCTTGCAGGTCGATTATCAGGGTCAGGGAATAGTTTCAGCCATTCTTTGTTTACAATTTCTTTGTATGAACGATTTGTCACTGATACGCTGAGATGGGCAATATTTTCGCTACTCCCACCTGCTTTTTCCATAATCTCAAGGATATAGGTAAATAGTTGTGCGACTTCTTCTTCTACAGTTTCTGGCATTTGTCCCGAAGAAGGATCGGTACCCATAAGTGCAGAAGTATAGACCATATTTCCAATTTTAACTGCTGTTGGTATTGGATTTTCATGCGCAGAACCGTTGATTTGAATCACTTGTCTTTTTGTCATGGTTATCACCTACTTGATTTCATCATCGACTTGGTCAAGATAAACGACCCCTTGCTCTGATAAACGCCCACGCAAATTATGGAAATCCATACTTAAGATACCTGCCGCAATTTGCTCCTTGACCGTTGCTTCTTTTCGCATTCTTTTTTCTGCGCTTGCTAAAGTTGCCGCTAGGTTTTCTTTTTGAACGACAACTACCCCATCATCGTCAGCCATGATCAAATCACCGCCCCGCACGACTTGTCCAGCACAAGCTGCCGGTGCATTGACCCAACCACCTTTATTTTTAAACGTTCCTTTGGAGTAAATCGCTCTTGTCCATACTGGAAAACCTAGTTTACGAATTTGCGCAACATCCCGAGCAGCGGAATCGATCACTACTCCTTGTATACCGCGTTTCATCAAAGCAGTAACGATCAATTCGCCGATCATACCGCCGACATATTCGCCGCTGGTCGTCGTGATTACTAAAATATCTCCTGGCTGACAAACCTCGATCGCTGCATGAACCATAAGATTATCCCCTGGTGGACAGATGACTGTCACCGCAGGCCCGACGATTTGCTGACCTTCGATCAATGGTCGCATATAAGGCAACATCAGGCCAGTTTTGTCCTGTGCTTCATAGACAGTGGAAACATCATATTTCCGATAGTCCTTTAACGTATCTTCTGATGGGCGGTAGATATTTTTTAAAATATATTTATTCATTAGTTAAAGGCACCTCCTACATATGGAAAGAAACGTGTGAATGCTTCTGCATATTGATAGTCGTTATTTCCTGAACAACGTCTTGCCTGATTGCCCCGCAGCAAAGCTTTGGCACTGTAATAGTTGATCAAATGTTCTTGTGCTTTGAAGCAGTTCATTGCTGCTTGTTTTTGCTCATAGGTTTCAGTAATATCAATGATTACTTCTGGTTGAAAGCCACTGATCTCTGATTGGTGTGGTTCAAACCCGAAAAGCTGACTTTGCTTGCATCGTTTTGTGTCATCGATCTGGACACCGTTTGAGGTGGACAAAACGCTCGCCTCAAAAACAAAGTTAGAAACAAGTTCATGATCAGGATTAAACGCATCTTTTGGTCCATGGGTCAAAATGATATGTGGTTGAACGTCGCGCATCTTA
The DNA here is from genome assembly GCF_051715045.1 of Enterococcus sp. AZ063. NCBI lineage: Bacteria > Bacillati > Bacillota > Bacilli > Lactobacillales > Enterococcaceae > Enterococcus > Enterococcus sp. AZ063. Next base: position 1,777,846 of record NZ_JBIOTA010000001.1, on the reverse strand, counting down.
CGAACCATTCGATCCATTTCGGCTTCGCCTACCGACATATGATAGTCTTGCAAATCCCATAGCTCATAATCCGTAACCCCTAAATGTTTTGCCGCTTTCATAATTTCTGAACGCCGAACTGATTTGACCTGCTCCAGCGTTTGACCTGGTTCATTCCATAAGTCGTTTGACTCACCTCGAGCGCCATAGCTCAAAACAACCAGTGAGACGTGCGCGCCATACTTGATGTATTTGGCGATCGTTCCGCCACTGCGCCAAATAAAGTCTCCGGCATGGGCACTAACAACTAATAGGCGTGTCTTTTCATTGATCAATGATGCTTCCAATTTTATTCCTCTTTTCTATGTTCTCTGTGGAAATGCTACTTTTATTTATAAGGATTATTCCTCGACATGAGGTGTGCCGTACGTATGGAAGGTCGAAACAGTTTTATTGCCCCAAGCCTGTCCGCGAGCGCGTTCCTCTTCGTCCCATGAGATGACTTCCCAGTCCGGTTGCAATACTAAATATCCTCCTGCGGCGATCTCGATGCGATTTCCACCTGGTTCATAACAATAAACAAAATACGTTTGATTGATCGCATGCTTACTTGGTGCAAATTCGATGTGAATGTCATTCTCACAGAAAATATCAGCCGCACGTGCGATCTCAGCAAACGAATCGACCGCCATTGCAATATGATGGAAACGTCCTTTTGAAGCGGTTGCATCTTTTGTGAAAACAACCTCATAAGACTTGTTATTTGGACTGTACCAGACAGCTTGACGTGATCCGTCTTTAAATTTGATCTGTTCCGTGAGACGCATTCCAAGTAACTCTTCCATCATGTCGCCATCAGCCGGTGGGTTTGAGGACAAGAAATTGATGTGGTCTAAGTGTTTTACAGCTGCTCCCCGACCAGTAAATTTCTGCGGTTGATTTTTCAAACAAGGCTTAAGTTCAGGTAGCGCAACATATTTTACTGTTTCGTAGTAGAGCTCGTGGAGATGTCCATCGGGACCTTTAAAACGGTAAGCTCGACCATGACCATAATCCCCTTCGATCCAGCCAACACCAAAACCAGCTTTTTCTAAGGCATTCGCTCGTCTTTCTAACGCTTCTGGACTAGTCGTTCGATACGCTGTGTGCTTGATTCCAGCAGTATTTGAAGCAGTCAAAATGACAGAATAAAGCTCATAGTCACCCCAACAACGTAAATAGACAGAGTCGTCTTTTTGATGGACTTCTTCCATTCCTAATACATCAATAAAGAATTTGGTGCTTTCGGATAACTTTGGTGTCAACAGTTCTACATGACTTAAGTGTGCAATTTCATGACTCATTTTCTGTTTCATTTTTCCACCTCATTATTTAATAGTTTTGTGTTCTATTTCTAGTACCAACCTTCTTACGTCCGGATAGTAAGCGATTACAAAAGTCTAAAAATAAAACAACGGTTTTTCTCCTTGCTAGCAACGATCCAACAACGAATAACGTTAATCATTATTGTTGAACAATTTAATTCTACAATTCGCTTTTTTCTTTGTCAACAGCTTTTGGTGATTCTTTTTTTGATCCATTTTTGTTCCCCCTAGAGGAAATCATTGACATACAACGGAAAATCCCTGTATAGTAAGTCTAGAAGATTGTTGAACAACATTTTTCAACAATAAAAAAAGCAGGTGAACTAGATGGAACAAAAAGCAGCATTACCCGTTGATAAAGCCTATGAATATATAAAAACACGCATCATGGATGGTCGTTTTCATCCTTCTCAAAAATTAATTGAGAACGATTTAGCACAAAGTATTGGTGCCAGCCGTAATACCATAAAAAAAGCGTTGCTTAAGCTTGAACAAGAAAATCTAGTTATTTTGGAACCAAACAAAGGAGCAAAAATTAAAGCGTTTGAATTGCAGGAAATCAAGAATTATTTGGAAATTCGGGAGGTTCTAGAAGGTGCGATTTTGCGTCGGACCGCCAAGACGATTTCTACCTCCGATATCAAAGCACTTGAAGATCTGATTGAGCAAATGAAGGAATTTGCTGCCTCCAATAATCTGAATGGGTATTCACAATGCAATCAGCAGTTTCATGAAATTATTTATCGTGCCTCAGAGAATCAGGAGGCAGTTGCCTTAGTCAAACAAATCAAAACACAATTGCAGCGATTGCAGCTTCGAACGAATCTCGTTCCCGGACGAATTGAGCAATCGATCCAAGAACATCAGCAGATATTGGCAGCGCTGAAAGCAAATGATGGCAGTGCTGCTCAAAAAGCGGTCGTTGCCCATATCACCCATTTAATAGAAACGATCGATGCGAATTATCAACAGCTGATTTAAGTAGAAAAACGTCTATTCTGATAAACCATAGCGACTAGACAAGATGAACCATCGCTTTCGTTTCGGCTATATGTTTGAATATGAGTTTTTTGATAAGCAATCAATCCGCCTATTAGGAAAATTAAGGAGAAGCACACATGAACATTTCTTTTCGTCCCCCGCTATTACAAGACCTTGAGTCTATAATGAAAATTGAGCGAGCTAGTTTTACGGTAGATGAAGCAGCATCAGAAAAAGCGATGAAAGAGCGTATCTCAATCATTAAAGATAGTTTTTTGGTTGCAGTCAATAACGACAATCAACCGATTGGCTATGTTGTTGGACCGATTATCCAGGAGCGGTATTTATATGATGAACTATTCGAAAAAACCAGTCTAAATCCTCCTTCTGGCGGTTATCAAAGCATTCTTAGTTTAGCTGTTGCACCCGAGTACCGACAGTTGAAGGTTGGTGGAAAACTTTTGAAGCAACTTATCCTGCAGTGTAAGGAGCAGCAAAGAACTGGAATTACATTGACCTGTTTGGAGCCATTGATCCCTTTCTACAAAAAACACGGTTTTAGTTTAGAAGGTCTTTCTGCTTCACAGCACGCAAATGTCCCTTGGTTTAATATGGTTTTAGAACTGAAACGAAATGAATAAAAAAAGAGATCACTTCGATCTGTAATGGCTCTTTTTCGTCTAAAGAGCTCGATAATCGTTTCCTTTGTGAAACCTGAGGAAGCGAGAATACTGTTTAAGCAAATGAGACATAGTAAAAAAAATCTGAGATTCTTCATTCTATTTACTAGTAATTAGAATGAGATAGATGTATTATTAAGATAAAAGAAATAAGTTGGTATAATTTTACTTAAAAGGAGAAAATACATGAAAAAAATATTTATTGCCTATTTTTTATGTTCAATGTTGGGTCTTGCAGCTTGTAGCACAGGTACCTCGGATAGTGTATCAACCAAAGAAAGCACTACTCGCACTTCGCTTACAAGTGAAAGTACTCTTTCCAGTTCCTCTTCTACAAATGAATCAATAGCTGAAACAACAACTGGAACAATTCCCAGCCAATCATCTGTTACACAGAACACACAAATCCAATCATCAGATATTGCGACTGATTCAAATACACAAGCGAATGCTGACGGTACGCTTTCTATGGAAGATCAAGCATTAGAAATGCTGTATGCCGCTAGACCAGAAATGAAAAATGACGATTATACATTCGCATTTTTCGGGATGGTTGGTGCTGATTATCTTTTCCGAGGTACAAGCATTTCGATTCGTAATCAAGGCGGATCGGGGACAATAGGATTTTTCCGAGTAACACCTGAAGGTGCTGTGATCGATACCGACTCATCGGGAAATCCTTACTAAATCATCCGTTCTTAATGATTCAAAGTTACTATTAAAAAGTTTTGCGGATTTCAACATCCCCAGAACCGAATAGTTGGATATGTTTTTCATTTTTCGAAGAACAAAATGAATAAAGAGAGAGCAAAAAAGAGTTGTCTTTTGCTTCTCTCTTTTTAATTGACGGTTGTCCTTTTATTATTGGACCTTCACATAAATCTCCTGATATTTTTCCATCAATGATTTTTTAGGATCATTGTATTCAAACATAACCCCATCTTTCAGAAATAAGATCTGCTGAGAGATCTCCTCCAAATTATACAAAATATGAGAAGAAACCATGATCGCTTTTCCTTCTGCAGCCAGCTGCTGCAAAATGGTCGAAACCAATAAAACATTGGTAGGATCCAGTCCGTTCATCACTTCGTCCATGAACATATATGACGTATCCCCGATTACTTGCATCGCAAAACAGAGCCGCTGACGCATGCCTAATGAATAGGTCGCTACGCGGTTTTTTGCATAATCTTCCATTTGTAGCAGAGTAATGATCGTTTCAACCTTCTTTGATGACTTCCAAATACTTTTGTATAGCTCAAGATGTTCAATACCGGTAAATTCCTCGAACAATTCACTTTGATCTGGCAATAGAGATACATTTTCTAATAAGCGGCTTTTTTTCTTTAGCAAAGTGTAATCTTCGCCGTTTAACGTTATCTCGCCAGAAAAGCGCGATACTTGTCCCAGGATTGCTTTCATCATTGTGGTCTTGCCAGTACCATTTGGCGCTACTAAACCAATAATCGCCTTTTCTGGCAAATCAAAGGAAATATTTTTTAGGATCTGCTTATCTCCAAAATTGACGGATAAATTCTGAATGCTCAACATTTTTTTCGTCTCCCTTCAATCAGATAAGTAAGCAAAAGCAAACCCGTTAAACTAACGATCCAGGCTAATAAGACCCTGACTCCGAAATCAAAACGCATCCGAGGATCATAATAATCAAACCAGCTTCTCCCCAATACGACCTTCCCAATACTAACAAAAGAAGTGGGGAAAAAATGCCAGCTATTGTATGCTCCGCCACCTCGAACCAGATAAAAATTACTGGAAACAAGCAGCAGCAATGAAAACATTGCGCTAATAATCTGGGAAGAAAACCACTTATTTAGTAAAAACGCAAATAGAAAACCAAGAATCAGGAACAACACATAGAGAGCAAGGCAACGAAGCAACACGTTTCCCAACGTCGATAAAACAAAATTCACTTCGATACCACTCGTCCAATAAACCGCCACTGGATAATCTAAGCGCCCAACTTCATGAGTAAAGCTATAGAGAAAAACGCAAGCCATGACTGGTAAAAGCAAGCTGAGTCCATACGCTAACCCAGCTGCAGCTTTGGCTAAAAATCTGCGAGACTTGCGCAATGGAAATGTCGCAAGCAGTGTCTCATGTTTTTGGTCCCGTGTAAAACTATCACTAATTCCTAAAATGAAAAAGAAAAGCAAAGCCATTGGCAAGATCGTTTCACTGCTTCTGAGCAATGCCTGCAAAGCCGTTTTTTCCTCCAAGGCTTGTGCTGTCACCTCCCCCTCATAGCGGGCAAATTCCTGATATTTCAAGATATTTTTTTGATAGTCGTAATGTCCATCGATTTTTGCATTCGGATTATTGTTTAAATAATAAGGAATGTCGTAACGTAGAACCCCAATATCGTTTGCGAATAGCTGCTCGTCAGAAAATCGATACCATTCACTCGTGGCTTCAGCGTATTGCCGCCAATCATGATCATCGATCGCTGCTAATCGCATTTGATCCCATTTGTTCCAAATCGGAAATACACTCAGCGCATAATGAACATAAAAGTGAGTATTTTCATCCACAGTAGTATTTTCTAGAAATGTCTGTCTTTCCGCAACTCTGGTGTTGATAACAGGTCGATTGATTTTATCGATCGGCTCGAAGTTGGAGGCGACCTGCAATGTATAGTAGACACCTAAGAAGAAAAGCAGGAAAAAAGAGACATACGTTCTTTTTTGGCGAAACTGTCGCTTTAATTCGAACATCCAGATAGTCATTTCCTTAATCCCCCTTTCAATCGTTGTGTGGTCAACAAAAAAAGAGCGACCGTAAAGATGAGCAAGAGGATCAGAGCGAAATAAAAAGAATAAAATGACCAATCACTGGCAAAAGCATAGTCTCCTTGAAGCAGCTGGAAGACATTCAGAAATTGAAACGGTGTAAGCAGCCAGATCCGACTAGGAACAATCAGCGGTAATGCCCCAAGTAAACTAGCAAGTAAGCAGGTTTGTAAGACGTCTTTCGTTACAGTAAAAATGAACGAGGTCAAACAAATAGCAAATCCAGTGATGACAATCGTCATCAGAAAATACAAGAGCAAAAAGAGAAGAAATCCAACTGCTTGAATTTCCCGCAACCAATAGGCAAAAGGATATGAAAAATCAACATGATCAAAAAAGAAAGAACAAAAAACAGCACTGATCAAAAACAAGCTGGTCCCTATGGTGCAAATTACCAGTCGAATGATGATAGGAATAAAAATTCGGTCTCGTTTTCTAAAAGGTAAGCTGTTGGAAAACTGCGGTCGTTTCACTTCTGAAAGAAAAAGATCTGCTGACCAGAAAACAGTCAAATAAAAAAGTAGTGCGCCATAGAGTAAAAAGACGGTTTTCCAGTAGTCACTGAATCCTTGCTGATTCCAATGAAATTCTTTGTTTTTGGCAAGTACTTGTGTGAACTCACTTGTTTCTTGAACCACTGTTGACTGTTTTGGAAACAAGGATCGGTCACTTTCAGCGGCATACTGCTCATAGAAAGTTCCCATTTTTTCACCATAATCTATGCTGGCAAACAGATACCGTTGGCGATTTTCTAACATAGCAGATTGTGTCATGGTTGCTAAAGCGTTGGATTGATCAATAAGACTAAGATAACGCTCATCGGTATTCTCGACATCGGTCAAATCAATTTTTTGATAACTTTGCAAGGCGATATCGATAGATGATAGTCGTGCCTGAGCAATATCTGCGACCGTTTCTGTCACATTTTTTTGAATGAAAACAAAAAATAGTGGCAATAACAGCAAGAATACTACTATAAAGCGATGCTTTAGGCTGTTTGTTTCTAATTTTAGGTAAAAGAGTAAGGTGTTTTTCAAAAGACGCTCCTTATGATTTTCATAGATAAACTTCAACATCACTACTTTCTACAAAAAGTTTGATGTATTTAAGTCCATTTTTTAGTTAAAGTTAAAGATAAACCAAAGCATTTTCATCACATTTCAAAACTTTCATCTTTATATTTTATATAAAAAGCTATTTTAACCTTAATATTTTCTATTTCATCAGTCAACACATTTTGAACGAAAAAAACCAAAGACAAATAAATGTCAATGGTTTGACTAAATCTTATTGGATTTCGACTCGTTGCTATAATTTCAAAGATATTCGTTTTACAAATTATATCCATCGTCAAAATAAGAATGATGATCGAGAAAATAATTCTTCAACAATCTATCTTCTTTGGCGATAAGTTTTTTTGCTAAATGAAACATTTGTTGCTCAATTCCTGATTGAGGCTTTCCGATTATTAAGTACCCAGTAGCTAGACTTGTAGTTGGAACGATCAACCCGATAGCATTACACATATTGACAACTCTGATAAATCCTTTTTTACCAGCAATTTGATTTTCTCGCGTCTGATCATCAAAATGTCCGATGAGTGTTTCACCAATACCGTAAATGTCAATTGGTCCTTCTTTCGAAATAATTATATCTACATCTAAAAACAATCGTTCTACTTCATCAATTAATTTTTTACGACTTTCTTGATACTTATAGGAAAAATCCTTCGTAATTATTTTCATAGTCTCCATGTCTACTGATAAAAGATCCTTATTTATTTCTGAGTCTACAGCAACGATTACTGTCTTTTCTTGGTCCTTATGATCAGTAAAGATTTGTGCTAATTGCTTTATGAGATCTATCTCACGACTAATAAGTCCGATGGATGGTGTGAAAGATATGCCATCTGTTGAAGATTTTACCATTTTTTCTAAACTGAGCATTATCTTCCCCACTTCCGGATGGATATAACCAACTAAGTTTAAAGCTGCTGCTGGAGCTAAAACTGAACCACCTCCGTCCGTACCGATTCCAACATCATTAATACCTAAAAAAACGTTCACAGCTGTTCCACTCGATGAACCAGTCATTACACCACCAGTAATTGGATTTCTTAAATCTATATCTATCCCTCTTCCTTTATGACTTGCTTTGTCAATCGTGTGAAGATGGAAGCCATTTTTCTCCAAAAAATCTATAAAGAAAGATGTGAAAACTATAGAATCTTTCAGTCCAATATAATATCCAGAAGAGGAACTGATTTTCTCTATGCAATTGGGAAATACTTTAATGACGGAGTTGTAAAAATTTGCCATTGCTAAACTTGTTCGCTTGGAATACTCTTGAACTTTATTCTGCTCCATGTTATAAACTCCTTAAAAGGCTCGATTTTGGTTTTACTACCATTAATCGAGCCATTACATTTAATTAATAAATAATTCTGGCAAAAATGACTGACCATTTTGAGGAGGCGAAACGTTAAAGTAATCTGCTACAGTTGCGCCAACATCTGCAAGGGTTTGTCTATTTCCTAAATATTTATTATGGATACCTGGACTATAAAGCAATATAGGAACCTTTTCTCGAGTGTGATTGCTGTGCCCTATCGTGGGATCGTTCCCATGGTCTGCCATAACAATTAGGATATCCCCCCTTTTTAAGGATGGAAGCAATTCTTTGATTCGTTTATCACTAATTTCTAAACGATCAGAATAACGATTTACATCTTCCGCATGACCAGCCAAATCAGTTTCTTGAATATTCAGCGCAAAAAAACCATGATCAAGCGTTTTCACTTCATTGATCAAATCATCAAAAAGACGATTTGTATCAACTCCTGGAAATAAGCGTTTACTATCCGTCTGGATAATATCAGCGACTTTGCCCAAAAAAGAAACTGGGATATTTGCATGATCTAAGATTGTGGGAGTTTGAACATTTTTATTAATACCATATCCAAGATGAACGACTTGATAACCAGTATTATATACGCCAGATTGTGGAGCATCTACTCCTGCAATTTCTCCATTCCTTGTTTTTCTTGCTCCGAGTAAGTCTTTTAATGTTATGTTTTCACCACCAAAAGTAATGACTCTAGAAACCTCAACCACTTCCCTTACAACATGCCCAATTTTTGCCAAGTCATTAAAGGAGATCAAATCCAGACAAGCGGAAACATTATAAACTTGTCCATAATCTGTTTCCAAGTTATCACCGACCGTTGCAAGTTCATCTACAACTAAAATCTGTGTCCCGCTTTCACCCACTCTTCGAACTTGATGACCATACTTTATCAGATTAGCTTCGACTTCATCGATTTTTTGATTGAATGGTTGAATCAATGGAATCTTAGGTGTTGTGCCCATAATTTCTTGATGTCCTAAGAATGAGTCGGCTCCATAGTGTGCTAGGTCAGCTGTGCCATAATTTGCTGTCGGTGAAAATTTATGATTTTTTATCTCAAAACCAAGAGCATTCATCAAACCTAAGCTTTCCAACGTTGGTATATTAATTGACGGATTGGAGGCAATGATATGTGCAGCAGTGTTGCTTCCTAGATCTCTAGGTCGAACCTCCTTAACATCATCCATTGCGCCAACGCCAAAACTATCTAAAACGATAACAACAAATTTCCCCATTTTTTCACCTTCTAACTATATTTCCAAGGCTATCATATATACCTTCGACTTTTGGCGAGCCATTTTGAATACCTGAAACAACTGCTACATCACTTCTAGTAACAAAAATTTGTGTTCGAAATGCAGCGATAACGGTAGCTCCCACAGGGTGGGTGGATTCTGTTGAAAGATAATAATCAATATTTTCATTGCTAAAAGGTCGAACTCGGTCTTTTTTAACTGATTCCGAACTTACAATCAGGGCCGAGTCAAGATGTCCACGTCGATAATATCCACCACCATAAAAATAAGCATGATTATCTAAGTTATGCGATATTTCGCTCACATAAATCATAGCTGGATGTTCCGGTAACATCATCTTTGAATGTAATGGTGTAGTTCCAGTAAGTGCATGTCCGGGTTCGCCTTGTGTTCCCCCAATTTTTTTTATGAAAGGAATAGTTTCGTGACAAGTTGCTGACGGAATATTCACTTCTTTTATTACGATCCCTAACTCTTCAAAAATTTTTTTCGCTTGCTGGATCGTTTTCACATTATTGGTAGGTAATAACTTCGATTCGCCATCAAATAAGAAACAAGGAAAAGAGGTCACACCTTCAATGGTCACATGGTCTGTTTGTCTAACTAATTCAACAATTGAAGATAACTCGTTTAAATGAAATCCACCAAATTGCCCCTCGTAAATCTGATCATCAGATTCAATAATTTTTACTAGAATCTTTTGTTTTTTAGTAAGCTCTTCAGCTGCTTGAATGATTTGTTGTAACGCCTCCAAAGAATAAACCGTGATATAATCAGTTCCGTAATTCATGATTCTAGTTAAAAGATTCCGTGGTATTTGAACTAAATGACCCACATTTCCTAATGGTAGATTTTGTTCCATAAGAATCAATGCTTCTTTATAATCCACGACCACCGCTTTTTTGATTCCCGAATCATGTATCTTTTGTGCAACTAATGGGTTGCGACCAAATTGCTTGGTCATATAAAACAAGTTTATTCCATGTGTCTTGGCATCTTCTGCTAAGCTTGCAGCATTTTTTTCAATCATATCAAGGTCCAAGACATAGGTATCTGGAAGTATTTTCCCTTCTTTATGGAGAGAGATTGCAGCGTCAACCAATTTTTGATTTCTTTGGATGGTAACATTCAAAAACATGTTATTCCTCCCTCAACATATTGATGATATGAAGATAAAAGTAATCAAGCTCAGCTTCAGCAAATTGCTTTCCTTTTGTCATTCTTTGAAGATCCTGCCATAATTCTTTCGAGTGAAGAAATTTTGGATCAGATTGGATTTCCTGACTGATAAAAGATTCGAGGTCATTTATCGTCTCATTTTGCTTTCGTCGTTGGTCTGCCATCGCTAGATGAGTCAAAAAGACATCCGCTTTTTTATCATTATCAATAATTTTTTGCTGTAATAAATAATCTAATACGCGCAAAACATACTCATAAGTATTTTCATCGATTACTTTTGAACTTAGTAATATTGCTAATTTTTCTCTAATCATCTAATCCCCCTATTTCACTCAAAACACAAAAACATATTCTATCAAGCAATGGATAAGAAACTAGGTTTCCTGATTGCCTGCCCTGGTATAAAACTATAAATGAAATCAATACTGAGGAATTAAACGCCCTTCACAAACCTCTTTTTGAATAGTAAGAATTTTTTCTTTATCTACGCTTTTTTGGAAGAATGCTTTCATAGACGTTTCTTCCGTATGGGTAATGATAACGGAAGTACTCATTTCTTGCTCCATTTCACTTCCTTCTAATGGAACAGCATAGAGCCCTTGATGGTTTTTGTCTCTAATTTCATCAAAATTCCAGATCCCAGCATCAATACTACCATTTTGTAAAGAAGATACGATTTGATGCCCTTGCATTTCAACAAATTCAACTTGTGTCTCATTAACGACTGCTTTCGTTAATAATTGTTGGTCAATTGAACTATAGTCAATAGCAATCTTCATCCCTTTTTCAATTGACTTTTTTTTCTTGTCCCTAAATAGCAACACATGCTCACTAAGATAAGTATGTTGTCCAAAGTCCAATGTGATTTCAATCGGTTCTCCATTTTTTATTGCTTGATTTGCCGCAAATTTTGAAACAATTGCAAAACGATACGTTTTATTCAAGATTGATCGAACACGCTCTTTTGATCCTCGAATATATGCAAGATTTAGTTTGATTTTATTTTCTTTGAAGGCTTCATATATTCCTGTTGCTAATCCCTCATATAAACGTGAATATGGTAAGGTCATTGTACCGAGAATCGTATCTGATAACGCATATTCTTGCAAAATATTATAATTAATTTCTTCTACAAATGTACCCATATGACCGTGACTTTTAACTTTTATTGCATCAATCTCTTTTAAAAAACTCCAAGCATTTTGAACAGTCCCTCTGGCTACTTTATATTTCTTTTGATATTCCGTAACACTTTGAACTCGATCGCCCTTTTTCTTTTGTAAAAGATCTGATGCTAAGTAGTTAACAATGATTCCTTTTTTCTTTAAAAATTCTTCTCCCATAGACTCACACCTCTTTTTCAACAACATCCATTGCCTGTTTTAAAATCCGCATGATCGTGTCCGCACCTGATCGATTGGGATTTATACGAATCATGAATTGTTCAGCGTCTGGATCAGCTGCTCTAAATGTGCCAGAAACCCGATAGACAAGTGGAGAGAACTCATATTTTGATTCTGCTCCTACTGGATTGGGTAAGGCACCAAAACTTGTAGCTTGTTCAATGACTTTTTTTGCAATTGGCTTTTTTAATTTGACGACAATTACCTTCGACTGAGCATTGATTAGAAATGCTTTTTCAATCCCTCCAATTTCTTGTTGATTGATTCGACCACAAACCTCTTCACTTACTTTTGCTGATATAGCCAATGAGACCGGTGCATAGATCAATCCTTTTAAAACGTCTATTGCTTCATGACCTTGAACCTGCCCACCACCAGAATAGTTGTCATTCTTCAGGCGTTGAATCGCTTTTTTCTCACCAACAATACAACCAATACCTTCAGGACCAAGCAATTTGAACGTAGAGAAACAAGATAGATTGGCACCGAATTCGGAACCTAACCCCTTAGTTTTTAGAGCCGAATAATTGTCATCAGTAATGATCTGGATAGTTTCATCAAACGATCGGATAAAGGCAATCAATGATTTTAAATCATAGGAATCATCAAATTTTTGTCTTGTTACTTGAATCAATATTCCGTCTACTTTATTATTCAAAAGTTTTTCTTTGACTTCCTCGAGATGATTATAATCAGCAAAAATTGTTTTTAATCCTAACATCTCAATCGATACTTTTGACGTAGGATAGATTGGTGCATCATGAACCATTAAAGTTTTGTTAGTTCCTAAAAGAGAATATAATGCTAACCTAATGGCATTCGTACCAGAACCGCGTACAAGCATCGCAGCCTCAGCATTAAAAAAATCTGCCAAAACCTTTTCAACTTTTTGAGTAGTCCTCGGCTGATTTAACCCTTTTACAACACCAAGATCCCCTCGTGTTAGAATTTCTTCACCTGAGAAGTTTCTGGTTATAGCATCTACAAAGCGAAACTGCATTTGAGTCGCTTCTTCTATCGACAAACTTTCTAAAGGGAATGTCTCCATAATTTCGCTCCTAATTCATAAATATTCTTGGATTATCTCGTAGCATTTTATCGATAAAATTCTCAGATAAACCATTTTCAAGTGCAAGTGGAACAAATGTATCCAATAAATAAGAATACCCTATTCCACCTCGATATGCTAAATTTGACTTTCGAGTAATATCCATTGAAAGAAATACTTTGTCTTGATAACCACGTTTTTCAATCTCTTTTAGCATCTCTATTCTTAGCAGATCTGGTTGATAGTTCTCTTTTCCAATCGTGTCAAATTCTACATATACCCCTTGATCTAACATTCTTAAAATATAATCACTATTACCGGTCAAATCCACGTGTCCAATCACCACTTTATTTAAATCAGCCCCATGCTCTTTAAAAAAGTTTACTTGTTCATGGCCAAAGGTTCCCAATGTTGTGTGAGTCGATATAGGAACATTACAATGTTTTTGAGTGAGGACAGCAGCGATAAATATTTTTCTTTCTCGTTCAGTCATATGGTTTTTACTTGTCCCTATTTCACCGATAAGTTGTGCTTTGATACTGGTTTCCGCAATTCCATTTTCTATCTCATTTACCATAAAATCAGTCAACTCTTCAATCGTAGCTGACGTCACAAATTCGGGTAAAAATTTATCTTGGTAAAATCCTGTTGCTTGAACAATATTGATTTTAGATAGCTCAGATACTTGCTGAACATATTCAGGATTTCTTCTCATGTCCATATTTGTCAGGTCTACTATATTACGAACTCCCTTAGAATACAATTTTTTGTATTCTGAAACAGTCTCATCAAAACAATTTAAGTTCGTATCATCATCTTTCTTCAAACGTGAAAGATCAATCGTAGTATGTTCATGCATATAAGTTATACCGTCTAACAACATCACTTCAATCCTCCTAGTTTGCAACTATTGGTGCGAATAATCCCAATAAATACAAAATGTTGACAATAACGCCTAAACTGATTGCAGCAATAGGACCCACGGCTAATTCTACGACTGGTTTTTTCGCTTTTCTATTCAAAAGCATCAAACCGATGACCCAGAAAAAACCTATTCCTGGTGCAATTTGCTCAGATGCCATCGCTCCCCCAATTAAAAGAGCAACTTCTAATACTTTATTCATAGCTGTACGAATATGTTCACCCATTTCGCGTATGCCTGGAAATTTGTCAAGGGCTTTTGCCATTAAGGTCAACAATTGTACTTCAACAAACATTAGCAGTGCGCCCACTAGAAAAGCAACAAGAGGATTACCATTCAATAAGATTCCTGCGACAAATACAAAAGTCGTGCCAGCTGGGCTATACACACCTGTAACGATTGCAGTTGAAAAAACTAAGGGAATGAAGCCAATTCCACGAGCAAAAGCAGCTAATGCAGCTTCACTCATTTTTCCTTCTGAAAGCAAATTTAATGAAATAGGATCACCTGCAATAATCATCAAACTTGTTGATGCCGCCACTAAGCCCCCTGTAACGGATAACCATAACCAGTTCTTCTTAATACGATTCACACGTTCTAAAAATACACTTACAAGGCTCTCATTTGAGTTACTACCATCGCTTTTCACTTGAATGGCATAAACAATCATGAAGAGCATCCCAACAAGTAAGGACATTCCTTCTGCACTAAGTGTTAATGTTGCGCCATTTCCTAAATCAAATGTACCAAAACGTTTTACAACAAACAATGTTAAAAGCGTAGCGCTGAATGAAATCACACCTTTTTTGAATCCATGTTGACTAGCGATTGCAATCGCTGGAAAAATACTAAAACCAATAACTACAGGAGCACCTACTTGCGAAAGTGAGTCCATAAAGTTCACCGGCATCATTGCAAAGAGATCAACAACCGCTTGGAGTCCAATAACTAATCCAACACCATAAATAGCTCCTACACTAGCAGCAACAATAACTCCGATTTTGCCTTCCGGTGCCCAAGATCCGATAATATCTGTCATTAATAATACACTATGGACTAATAGAATAGATGCACCTATTGAAACAGGAATGCCAAATCCAATGACTAATCCAAAACTTAAAGCAAAACTTGTCGCTGCAATTTCTTTCTTACCAATTTTACCTTCTAAAAATTCCGGAATGATTGGCCTTAATCCGTCATTAAAAACAGCGATTCCTTTATTTGCTAACACTGCACAAAGTCCCCCTAAAAGTGCAATAGCAATTAATTCAACAATTTTCGACGATTCCATCTCTTTTCCCCCAAATTATATAATCTATTGTTTTTTTAGTTCGTCCATAATGATAGGTACTACTGCTTCTTTATGCTGAGCGGTAAATCCAAAAGCTTTTTTTCCTGAACTGACATGTTCTCTTATTTCAGATTCCGGCATCACTTTTCCAGGCATAGAAACAGTTACACAGTTATCATGGCCTAATAAAGCTAATGCCATTGCCAGAGCACCCCCACCACCAGTATTACATGCCCCGATGTAGTAGTCAGCTTGTTTATTTTTGACTGCCATCGCAGCATCTAAATCACTTTTGATAACAATCTCGAACTGATCATCACCAAACGTTTCGACTAATGCTTTCACCTCGTCCTTATCGATTTGACCGCCGATAACTATTTTTTTCATCACAATTTCCTCCTTACGAATGTACAATTTTTTGTATATTGATAAATAATCAATAATTACAAATTGATTGTAACCGGAGACACAATCAATTGCAAGCCCTTTCTAAAAATCATTTGAATGGAAGTTTGTTTCAACTCTGCCCTTTTTTAAAACTTTTTTATGAAAAACCTACTTCGCTTAGCGTATACTCACACCAAAAAAAGTAGGTTTCTTTGTTCCTCTTAGTCACTTATTCCTATATTTCTATTCTCGAATTACTTGGGCAGTATAACTTTGACTGTTGTGTTGTCATAGTTTTTATTTGCAACTAGAAACAAAATGCAACTTTATAAATAAAAAATGCAAGGATGTCTACTCGTGTCTTTAAAAGTACTTATTTCAATACATTAAGGCTACTCTGATTTTTCTTGCTAACTTTTCATCCGTCAACGCTTTTTTAGTATTTGAAAGCAACATAACTCTTGATTCAGTGGAGTCCATAATATATTTTCTCTCCCACTGGTCTTGATCTGGACCATCGCCAATGATGCGAATGTAAGACAACAGACTCTTGATTATCTCTTTTGTCAATGTTAGATTAGTATAGCCGTCGTTTTCATAAAAATCATACCATTTATCACTAGGATTTTCCTTCAATATTTGAATTAATTGGTGGATTTCTTCTAACGCATCGAAAACTTTTGCAAATACAAAGACCATTTCTTCCCGATCAAGCATCTGATAAGCGTCTAACAAGTGGAGCAGTGCTTTTAATGTTTTGCATTGAACAGCTACTGAGAGGTAAATATCATTAAAAAAGCGAGCATTTTGCGCATGTTTATCCTGAAGGGATAATGTAATCTGCTGGCATCTCAGCAATAGATTCTCCCAGGCTGCTATCTTTTCTCCTACCATAGAGAAAATTTCTGTGACTTGCTCCTTGATTTTCCGACTACCCGTCAACCATTCTAATCTCGGGATTTTTGTTTCTTGCTTGAGCCATGATTGAATAATTTTTCGAATCAAATAACAGGCAAACTCGTCCCCAGCGGTTTGATCCTCATGTGTTCCATAGCGGATAACCGCTTCAAAGTAAGCTTCATAGACAGCTTGGATCTCTTCTTGCTGATTTTGATAGTATTGTGTTACATGTTCTGAAATTATCTCTTGCTTGGTTCGTAGCTGATAATCTGCTCGCCAGAAATTCGCTATTTCTTGTAAGAACAAAATATGCGGGTTTATGTTGCCTGTATTGACTAAGACAAACTTATCCATCTTGACTTCTCTAACCGCCATTAGCTCTCTAGAAACAAATTCTGGGCTATTAGGCAAGATCGTCAAGAAATTAGATGCTTGTAAATCATGAAAGGCAACGTGATAATAGATTCCTCTTGATTGATTTGGTTTTGGTGTGTTTGTTAACACCTCATCTCGTGGATCGTGATTCCCTTGTCTACGAGAAACCATTTTGCCATAACCATTATCCGCCCAAATCTCAATCACATCATCTGGAAGCTCAAGTAAGCCAAGATTAAATAATTCCGTCATCTCACCATAAATGTTCATTGAACATACTGCATGAGGATCGACTTCTTTAACCATATGATATTGCAGATGGACGATTTCGTTGATCACTGCTGCTTTTTCCGCTGCTGACCACTGTCGATCGAGATCTTCTGCCCAAAAAGGACAATCCCCTTGTCCGCGAAAACCAAGTGTGTAGATAACCTTGGTACCTTTTTGCTCGTGTAAGGCTTTTTTCCATAATTCCTGAAACAACTCAAAATGTTCCTCGTATGAAGCCTTCAAACCAGGATACCTTCTAGCAAACATCTCAGCGCCTAGTGGCTCGGCATGATGATGTGTATAGATCAACCCCATCGCTTGCGCACTTTCTCGATGTCTATGACTGTTCTTATCTGTTCCAGGGATGATGACATTTCCGCCTAAACGTAACAATGTTTCATAAATCCGTTCCCATACATATTCATTTGAACCATTATCTTCCCATTGATCAAGCAGCAACTCATCGTTAACGAACCAGCCCCGATAGTCCGTTGCAAAATCAGGCAATGTTAAATCAAAATTTATCCATTCAACAAATTGCTTTTTTATTGGAGGAATATCCATGAAATACCAAAAGGGTTGAACATCTAAAATTTTATGTGAGATTTCAAGAACCCCATACATTAATCCTAACGGTGTTTCAGCACACACTTTTACTTTATCTGGCGATACGAAAAGTATCTGAAAATCATCCTTTTCATTTTTTTCATCAAGTAAAACCAATTCAATTTCATTTGCCTTCCTCGTGTCTGTCACAACGGTTAAAATGTCACGCTGCAAGATCTTGCAAGCATGTCCAATCACTTCATTTTCCAACTGTTTTGACGTGACAGAAGTATTTTTCGAAATGAAAAATGTTGTTTCCATGTAATCACCCGTTTCATCTATTTCTTTCATTATTTTAACTCTACAGAAAATCCAACTACTGCACCGTATCTAACATTCTATCCGTAGCTTCACAGTCAATCTACTTTTCTCTTAGAATTAACAGAACCTCATTCAAATAATTCTCATTTGAACGCTCTGATATCGTTTACAAATATAGAATAAATGAAAACCTTACCCAAAAAAATAGAGAAAATCGATGAAAAAACAAAAAAAACAGACTTTTTTCATATTATGGTTTTAATCGTCTTCTTTTAAGCAAACCCGTCTCTCATAGACAAATTGCTTTAACTCAATCAATAATTTTGTCCTTCTCATCACCAAATAGGCGATACAAGTTATCTAAAATTTCTCTCGCTTAGCACCTTCATCCTGATATAATAAAGTAAATAAACGACAAGGAGCCATAGCATGTCAAAAATAATTATTTCTGGAAGTATCGCTTTTCAAAAGGATTTTGAAGAGCTAACGAATACACTTACTGAAAACGGTCATCAGGTGATCAATTATCCAAAAGCCACGGACGATCTTTCTACTCAGTTTCCAACCTTATTCGTAGACTTTTATAAAGACATAGAAAAAGCCGAGATTTTTTATTTGTATAACAAAGAAAAAAATGCATCTGTGGTTATATCGGTGCAGCTGGCTTTGTGGAAGCAACCTTTGCTTTGACTCGAAAACTACTGTACGGACAGAAAATCCAATTGTTTTTGCATGAGGAACCGAGTGAAAAAGTAGCTTGCTCTGAAGAGATTGGGCTGTGGAAAGAGAATGGTTGGATCACAGTTAAAAATCTAAACACGTTTTTGGATTGAGAAAAAAATACTTTTTATATGAAAGCTGGCGGTAGTCTGATGAAAAAGCTTATATTGATCAGTGGTACGATGGGAATTGGTAAATCAACTATAACTGAAGAACTATCCAAACAAACAAAGCAGTCTGTTTACCTTGACGGGGATTGGTGCTGGATGATGAATCTGTTTGTCGTCAATGAATAAACTAAGGATATGGTGATCAACAATAGCCATTTTCTGTTAAACTCTTTTATCAATAACTCTATGATCAACGTCATTTATTTTTGCTGGGTTATGGATGAGCAAAAAATTGTGGATCGAGTCTTGAACGGCATCGCATTGGAAGATATTGACGTGCAACACTTCTCATTAATTGCCTCGCCAGAAAAATTGCAGAAAAACTTTGAAGGAGATATAACCACCGGGAAACGAACACTATCTGATTTACAGCGTTCACTGGATAGGTTACCAAAATATACTGAATTGCGTTCAAGAAAAATTGATATTTCCCATTACTCTGTTGCGGAGACCGTTTCAAAAATAAGAAAAATAATTTTGGCATCTTCTTAAATATTCCTTCAATTAGTAAATTTTGGCCCATGTTTTTTAACGCAACTATTCTCAGAGAGCTACTTCTTGTGACTGACACAAATAAGCCCACACTCATAAGAGCATGGGCTTATTGAGATCATTGTCAATTCTAAATCTTCAATTGAAATCTGGCTTTTATCAATTCAGATTTCAATTGCTGAATAATGGTGACAATTTCTTATTATTCTTCAATTACATATACTTCTCAACTTCATCAATTTCTTTTTGTAGTGCTTTTTCATCGTACTTTTCATACTTACCGGCTTCGTGTGCGATCTTTTTGATTTTATGAATCGCTTTTTTCTCAACGATCCATTTCTTCATACTATGTTTTTTTGCATCTGCATCTAGTGTGTCTAATTCAGCTAAATTTTCATCTAACTTATCAAGAACCTCTGCAATCTTTACCAATGCTTTTGCTTCCTTTTCTTCATAGTTTGTCATAGATATCACTCCTTAAGTATTTGATATATTTATCTTACCGCTGTAATTAAATATTTTCAAATTAAATGTACTGTGTATCACAAAGTTTTATCTTATTCTCACTGAATAGATATAAACTATAATTTTTTTGCAATATTCTATTCATTTTACATTTATTTTTATCCTTAAAGATGTATCATAAGAGAACTATCGATTATATAAAAAAATTCCTTAGTGAAAAATCAAACATTCGGTGTATCGTTTGCAATAAAAACATCTAGTTTTTTACCTTCTTATGGTTGCAGCAGAATTTTACCGATACTTTTTCCAGATTCTAAATAATCATGGGCAGCTTTTCCGTCAGCTAATGAAAAAATGGTTGGTTGACTGATTTTCATTTGATCCTTGCTAAAGTAGTCAAACAATCGGGTGCTTCTTCTCTCCCGCTCTTGAAAACTCGTCAAGTAATCCCACAGATCTCCTGTCAAAATACTTTTTGATTTAGATAGCAAGGGAATAAAGTCGATCGCTGGAGGATTTCCGCCGGCCATGCCAAAAAAGACAACCTTCCCTCTATTTTTGAGCAAGTCGACACTTTCGGCTAATGTATGCCCAATGCCATCATAAACGGTATCAAAGAAAGAAGTGTAGGTATCTTGCCATTCTGTATTTCTTAAAAAGACTTGTTTTGCTCCTTGGTCTAAAGCCAGTTGTCGCTTTTCTTCCGTAGAAGTGACGCCATAAACTTCTAGACCATCTGCGGTTAATAATTGCGATAAAATTTGTCCGACGCCACCACTTATCCCATGGACGAAGACCTTACTATGATTCACATTATTGCCAAGATCATGAGCTAAAAAATCAGCTGTCAACCCTTGCAGACCAATACTGGCTGCTAATTTAGGTGGTATATCTGATGGAATACGGATGGCATTTTCCTCAGGAACAGCCACCAATTCTGCATTAGCAAAAGGAACATCCACAAAAAGAATCGTTTCCCCTAGCTGAAACTTGGAGACAGATGTTCCTTTTTGAATAATCCTCCCTACCCCTTCATAGCCATTAATAAGAGGGTCTCGGGATTCAATATGATAGCTGCCCTTTCTTCGATAAATATCTGCAAAATTCAACCCAATATACATCATTTCTATCAATAGCTCATTTTCATGAATGATGGGATCAGGCAAATCCCCATATGTTAAAACAGTTGAATCACCGAATTCATTAAAATACAACGCCTTCATGCGCAAATCATCTCCGATCTTCAATCCATCAAAAGCCACGCATCAATCGATTGAAACTATCTACTAAACAACCAGTGAATGTTCCTTCGGTCATTTTAGATTTTTCCTTTTATTCAAAAAAAGCACCTTCTCTCGAAGGTACTTTCATTTTATTCCTCTTGTTGGTATCCGTCAAAACAGATTATTTCTTCGGTTCATCCTCGTCCATCTTCAGAACTGCCATGAAGGCTTCTTGCGGTACTTCGACGGAGCCGATTTGTTTCATCCGCTTCTTCCCTTCTTTTTGTTTCTCTAGGAGTTTGCGTTTTCGAGAAACGTCACCGCCGTAACATTTCGCCAATACGTTTTTACGCAAGGCTTTGATGTCGGAACGCGCAACGATTTTTTGTCCGATGGCTGCTTGGATCGGTACTTCAAATTGTTGTCGTGGAATCAGTTTTTTCAGTTTTTCAACGATGGCTTTGCCGCGTTCATACGCAAAGTCACGGTGAACGATAAAGCTTAACGCATCGACTTTTTCAGTATTCAGCAAGATGTCCATCTTCACTAGCTTGCTAGTTCGGTAACCAGACATTTCGTAATCCAGTGATGCGTAGCCTTTGGTGCTGGATTTCAATTTATCAAAGAAATCAAAGACGATTTCCGATAGTGGGATCTCATAAACGACGTTTACTCGATAATCATCCAAGTAATCCATCGTGACAAAGTCTCCCCGTTTGCGTTGGGACAATTCCATTACAGCACCGACGTAATCATTAGGGACCATGATTTGTGCTTTGACGTAAGGCTCTTGCACGTTGTCGATCGTGACTGGTTCAGGAAACTCTGCTGGGTTATCAACGACGACCATTGAGCCATCTGTCTTGTTGACATGATAGATTACGGATGGTGCAGTCGTAATCAACTCAAGGTTAAATTCACGTTCTAGCCGTTCTTGCACGACATCCATGTGTAATAGGCCTAAGAAGCCGCAACGGAACCCAAATCCTAACGCTTGAGAGGTTTCTGGTTCAAATTGCAATGCTGCGTCATTCAATTGTAATTTTTCCAATGCTTCTCGAAGGTCGTTGTAGCGTGAAGTATCGATTGGGTACAATCCGCAATAAACCATCGGATTCATTTGACGATAACCAGCTAAGGCTTCTTCTGCTGGATTGTTGGCTAATGTCACCGTATCCCCGACTTGGGTATCTTTAACGGTCTTGATGGCAGCAGTGATATACCCAACATCGCCCACCATCAACGCATCTCGTTGAATGGCTTTTGGTGAAAAGACACCAACTTCCGTAACATCAAAGGTCTTGCCATTGCTCATCATTTTGATTTTATCTCCAGGTTTGACCATCCCGTCCATGATGCGGACGTTTAAGACCACCCCACGATAGGAATCGTACACGGAGTCAAAGATCAACGCTTTTAGCGGTGCTTCAATATCACCTGCTGGAGCTGGGACATACTCAACGATTTGTTCCAAAATGTCTTCGATCCCAATACCTGCTTTGGCACTTGCTAAAACAGCTTCACTGGCATCGATACCGATCACATCTTCGATCTCTGTTCGTACTCGCTCAGGATCGGCAGCTGGCAAGTCTATTTTATTAATGACTGGTAGGATCTCTAAATCATTGTCTAACGCCAAGTAGACGTTTGCCAATGTCTGTGCTTCGATCCCTTGAGCTGCATCAACGACGAGCACGGCGCCTTCACAAGCAGCCAAACTGCGGGAAACTTCATAGGTGAAATCGACGTGCCCTGGGGTGTCGATCAAATGGAAGATGTAGGTTTCGCCGTCTTTGGCGGTATAGTTAAGTTCAACGGCATTTAATTTGATCGTGATTCCTCGTTCACGTTCAAGATCCATGGAGTCTAATAGTTGGTTTTGCATTTCTCGTGACGTCACCGTATGGGTTTGTTCCAAAATACGGTCCGCCAATGTTGATTTCCCATGGTCGATATGGGCGATAATGGAGAAATTACGAATCTTCTCCTGTCGTTTTTTCATTTCTTCTATGTTCATGGATACGTTCCTCATTTCTTTTAGTCAGCTTTTCTATTATACCAACGAAACGCCAATAGTTAAAGTATTTTTCTTAACCGTTATTTAGACATATTCATTCAGGTTTTGCTATACTAGAGCTAGCAAATAAATTGGAGTTGAAAGAATGGACAATAATTTTCATCAAAATCTACATATTCGAGCGGTGGATGAAAAAGACGTTGATCAGTTCAACGAACTGTTAAGCTACGTTTTTCAGATCACTGAATCGGATATTGAAGAAAGCGGCTATGAGAGCAAACGGGAAATGATCAAATCCAAGCGCCCGATCTTAGAGCTTTCCAAGGTCTTTGGCTGGTTCAATGAAGACAAGTTGATCTCGCAAATCGCCGTTTATCCTTGTGAAGTCAATATACACGGCAAATTGATCAAAATGGGCGGAGTGACCGGTGTTGGGACTTACCCTGAATATGCCGGCCATGGCCTGATGAAAGACTTGATCAAGCTTGCCTTAGAAACGATGCGGGAAGATCAGCAATGGATCTCCTACCTTTATCCTTATAATGTGCCCTACTATCGTCGCAAAGGCTGGGAGATTATGTCCGACAAGCTGACCTTTAAAATTCGTGATACCCAGCTTCCGAAAACCAAAGAAGTCCCTGGGATCGTAGAGCGCAAAGAAGTGGATGACCCTGATGTCTTTACTGTCTACAACCAATTCTCCCGCGACAACCATGGTGCCTTGCAGCGGACCTCTTTTCACTGGGAAGAGTATTGGCGCTATGAAAATGAAGAAGAGCGCACCGCGGCTGTTTATTACAATGCCAGTGGTCATCCGACTGGTGTACTTTTTTATTGGGTAGCCGAAGAAGTCTTCCATGTAAAGGAAATGTTCTACTTGAATCAAGAAGCCCGCAATGGTCTATGGAATTTTATCTCTGCCCATTTCTCAATGGTTTATTGGGTCAAAGGAGACATTTATTCAAATGAACCCCTGTCCTTCTACTTGGACGATAGCCAAATCAAAGAAACCATCGAGCCTTATTACATGGCGCGGATCGTCGATGTTGAACAGTTTTTGAAAAACTTCCCATTTGAAGCCTTCCAAACACCCTTTCACTTTGTTGTTTCCGACCCAGTTGCCGATTGGAACAACGGGATCTTCGGTGTCCAATACAATCACGGGGAGATCGTGGTTTCAAGAGAAGCTATCGGAAAAGCGGTCCAACTGGATATTCAGACATTGTCGTGTCTGTTGATGAATTACCGCCGTCCGGCTTACTTAGAGCGTGTGGAACGGCTAAATACCGATTCAGAAACACTGGCATTACTGGAATCGATCATCCCTGATATGGAAGCCTATTTCAGTGATTATTTCTAAACAACGAATCAACAAAACGTACAACTATGAATGATTAAGGAGTGTTTTTGAATGAAACTATATTTTGCTGCTCCCCTGTTTGCTGCTAGTGACCTGCGCTACAACGCCGAACTCGTTGCGTCGATTCGTCAGCAGTATCCGCAGCTGGAGATTTATTTACCTCAAGAAAATGCCGCGATCAATGATAAATCCGCCTATGCGGATAGCAAAATGATCGCTTTGGCAGATACCGAAAAAGTGCTGGAAAGTGATTTGATGATCGCATTGCTAGATGGTTTGACCATCGATGCTGGGGTTGCCTCTGAGATCGGTGTCGCTTATGCAAAAGGCATTCCTGTTTTAGGGCTTTATACGGATAGTCGCCAACAAGGTGCCGACAATCAGCAAAAGCTGGCAGCATTACAAACCGTTGCGGAAAATCAGTTCCATTATGTCAATCTTTATACGGTGGGTTTGATCAAGCTAAACGGGGAAATTTATTCCTCTGAAGCAGCCCTTTTAGCTGGCTTAGCCGACTATCTTTCGGAGGACAATTAAATGGGGCAAAATTATCAGCGACTGCAAAAGGTATTCACTATTTTCGGTATTCTCGTGTTTTGTTTTTCTTTGTGGGAATTTTTCCGTGGGGTCTATCCGCAAACACAAGGATTGATTTTCCTCGCCCAAGCCTTGCTTGGGATTTTATTGATCTTTGTCCCAGAAATGAGTAAAAAGTTCTTGAAAATCCAGCTACCAAATGCCACCGTCTACTTTTATTGGTTTTTCTTGCTGATCTCTGTATTTATGGGGACGATCTTACATTTGATCGAAACCATTGCTTTCTGGGATAAAATTCTGCATGCGGTAAGCCCGATGGTCTTGACGGCTGTCGGCTATGGGTTGATCTGTCTGCTGTTGAAAGAAGTCAAAGTTTCAAACGTCTCTCCCTGGTTATTCCTACTGATGGGCTTTGCTTTTGCTGGCTTGTGTGGTATCTTCTGGGAGTTTTGGGAGTTTATCTGCGATTCCGTTGGTGGAATGAACCTCCAACGTTATGCAACCTTAGATGGCACCCCATTTATCGGTCGTGAAGCATTGATGGATACGATGGGCGATTTACTGACCAACACGATTGGTGCTGCCTTGATGGGCGTGATCGCATATGTGCAAGGTCGAGGCAAACCTGATTATTTTGAAAGTTATCGGATTAAAAAATTATCATAAACGACCTTTAAAAGCTTGTTGAAACCAGCGTTTTTCAACAAGCTTTTTTCTTTTGTTCTTTTATTCATAAAGAAAAATTTATAAAAATACTTAAATAACACATCTTATTTTTATAGATTCGCTGTCTATCAAGGTTTGACCTTTCTTACATTTCCCTATAAAACGATTACAACCACAAAAAAATTCCCTCGTTTAATCATTTTTATTTCCCCAAAAAACCATGGTCTGTTATAATTACATTATTCATTTGACGTTGCGTCAGTAAAGGAGAGGCTTATGGTTCTAACAGTGTTTTTTATTTTATGCTGCTTGATTTTTTCATCGATCACCTATGCGTTCTCTAAAGATGCCCGAAAATTTGTCCAACCTTTATCAATCAAAATTATTTTTATTGCATCAGCTATTATTGCGGTTTGGACAATGTTCTTTTCAATGGTTGCATTTG
Source organism: Enterococcus sp. AZ063 (assembly GCF_051715045.1). Taxonomy (NCBI): domain Bacteria; kingdom Bacillati; phylum Bacillota; class Bacilli; order Lactobacillales; family Enterococcaceae; genus Enterococcus; species Enterococcus sp. AZ063. The sequence goes on along the minus strand of NZ_JBIOTA010000001.1, from coordinate 1,751,636 downwards.
TCGCTTGGGTCATCTAAAAAAACATTCTTGCCAGTTGCGGCGTTTTCGCTGCATTGGCAAGAATGTTTTTTCTTTTGATTAAAATAGTTTGATTTGATTCAATGGCCAAAAGCGCAGCAGCACTTTCCCTTCCATTTGATCTTCCGTTACAACCCCGAAACTGCGACTGTCTCTAGAGATCAAACGATTGTCTCCCATCACAAAATAACTGCCTTCAGGCACCGTTACTGAGAAATCTTCCGTAAACTGTTCCGCACCAGCGGCGATTTGCTGAAACATTTCGCGATAAGAATATTCGTCTTGTAATTGATCGTTTGCAAATTTCTCTTTAAACTCATCTAAATAGGGTTCTTCATATACTTCTCCATTGATCGTTAGGACATCATCTTTCATCTCGATGGTATCACCGGGTAAACCAATCAACCGCTTGACAGCGATTTTACTTGGATCATCTGGTTCAACACATATCACGATGTCTTGTCGGTCATAGGAGGAGATTTTTGATGCAATCAAACGCTGTTTATCTGCCAACGTCGGGTCCATAGAATGGCCACTGACTTGAACAGGGGTCAGGACAAACAGACGGATGAGAACCACGGCGACGATAAAGAAAAGCAGTAACCAATTTTCTTTGAGAATTTTTACCATAGCTGCTCTTTCGCTCCTTTACTGCATCTTTTGTCATCAGCGAAAGCTTGTTCTGCCATTTTGACAAAAGATATCTTCCTCAATCTTACGTGGAATTTTTGCTTTGAGCAAGAGAAATCATCGATTTTTAAAAAAATATGACATTTCTAGTGGCCATAAAGAACCTTTTACGTTCGATCACGACTCAAGAAAGCAAACACATCTTTTCGACGTAGACTCCCTATCACTTGTTGATTTTCTTCGATCACCACCGTCTCATGACTCGAAAATAAAGTATACAACTCATTTAATGGCGTAGATGCTGCAATTTTCGGGTCAGCTTGATTGATATCATTGCTGAAAAAGTTCATCCGTATCAAATCTCCTGCTGTGACCAGTTTTGCTTCATCTTCCCCGGTTTCTTCAAAGAAGCTTTTCACAAAAGCGGTCTTCGGTTGTGAAACGATGACTTCTGGTGTATCGCATTGAACGATCTTCCCTTGATTCATCACAGCGATGCGCGTCCCTAGTTTTACCGCTTCTTTCATGTTATGCGTGACAAAAATAATCGTCGTCCCAAGCTCTTTGTGCAGATCGAGGACTAGCTCCTGTAAAGAATTACGAGAAATTGGATCAAGGGCACTAAAGGGTTCGTCCATCAGAATGATTTCGGGATTGGCAGCTAACGCGCGCAAGATCCCGATCCGTTGCTGTTCTCCACCAGACAATTCTTTCGGCATTCGATGACGGTACTGCTCTGGGTCAAGTTTGACCTGTGTCAGCAAACGATCCACGGCTTCTGAGCGATCTTTTTTTGACCACCCTAACATCTCTGGGATTACTTCGATATTTTGTTTGACATCCATCGTCGGAAACAGAGCGATTTGTTGTAGAACATACCCCATTTGCCAACGCATCTTTTGAATATTGTATTCTTTGATGCGTTTTTCTTTGAAGTAAATATTACCATCTGTCGGTTCTGACAACGCGTTGATCATCTTCAAAGTCGTCGTTTTCCCACTCCCAGAAGGACCGACCAAAACAAAGATTTCTCCTTTATTGATATTCAGATCTAATTGATCGATCACTAGTTTTTGATCAAACTTTTTACTGACGTTTTTAAATTCAATAATTGGTGTCATTCTTGTCCCTCCTTAATTAATCCTTCATCTATCAGGAAGGTACGTGCGACTTCTGCTGGATTTTTTCCTTCGACATTGACCTGATAATTCATTTCACTCATTTGTTCTTCGGTGATTTTCCCTGCCAACTTTTCCAATGCACGGACGACTTCTGGATGTTCCTTGGCAAAGGCTTCTTTCATCAAAGGCGCTCCTTGATAAGGTGGAAATAGTTCCTGATCGTCTTCTAGAATAACTAAGCCATATTGACGCAATTCACTGTCCGTGGAATAGGCATCCAGTAGATTGATATCACCATTATTGATGGCTTGGTAACGCAATGCTGGTTCCATACTTTGGACACTTGGAAAATCTAGCCCATAAAGTTCTTGAATCCCCGCATATCCGTCCGTCCGATCAATGAATTCAAGGGTGAAGCCAGCTTTGATTTGATTTTCGATTTTCTTCAAATCAGAGATCGTGGTTAGTCCATTTTCCTCAGCAAATTCTTTTTTCACAGCCAACGCATAGGTATTTTGATACGCCATCGGCTGAAGCAAGGTCATCTCAAACTGATCCTTCAATAGATTGACTGCTTCGGTATAGGTTTCGTCGGAGTCAAGTTTTTGACTCGCAAGCTCTTCTGGTACCTCAACTAAGCTCTCCAACACGGTACCAGTAAACTCTGGATATATATCAACTTGACCATTGTCCAATGCGCTGAATAAGAAAGAGGTTTTTCCAAAATTTGGCTCTAGTTCAACTTGGGCATCAGGGTCTTCTTGTTCAATCAATTCTTTGTACATGTTGATCAAGATATCTGGTTCAGACCCTAGTTTCCCTGCGATCGTAATAGTTTTGGGAGCAAAAAATCCACTTTGTGAGAAGGAAACCCCACCAATCAGCAAGATGATTGCTGCCAACGTGATCAAGGTATAGCGCGGTTTTAAATGTTGCAGGTAACGGATCAGGGTACTGAAAACAATCGCCAACAAGGCAGACCCGATCGCACCAATCAACGTTAACTCAGGTGCATTTCGATCGATCCCTAACAAAATAAAGGAACCTAACCCGCCAGCGCCAATCAAAGCGGCTAAGGTCGCTGTTCCGATGATCAAGACCAGCGCCGTGCGAATCCCAGAAATTATGACAGGCAAAGCAATCGGCAATTCGACTTTGATCAATCGGCGCATCCGAGACATACCAAATGCCGCAGCAGCTTCTTCGATTGATGGATCGATCTCCGAAAGGCCAATATAGGTATTTTGAAAGATCGGCAATAACGCATAAATAACTAGTGCGATCAACGCAGGCGGTGTTCCGATCCCCACGAATGGAATCAATAAACCTAACAGTGCCAGTGATGGAATCGTCTGTAACACACTCGTTATTTGTAGGCCGACTTCCGCTGCCCGTTTATGATTAACCAGCCAAATAGCTAAAGGAACAGCAATAACGATCGCCACGAGCAGCGCAATGATCGACAATGACAAATGTTCAAAGACAGCTGTCAGCAATTCCCCTTTTCGCTCATTCAACGTTTCAAAAAAAGTATTCATCTTTTCATTCCTCTCCTACTCCATAAGAACAGTATAATCGAAGTGCGAATTTCCTCCAAACAACAAGCAAGGAGAACTTTTTTGTCATATGTTGAGAGACAAAAAAACGATGGCTGCCAATGAAATGGCAACCATCGTTTTGTATTTATTCATTTGTTCTCTTTTTATTACTCGGTCATTGGCGTATTTTCAAAAACCAGCTGATCGTTCAATAATTCGATCGTGACTTGGGTCTTTGGTAAGATTCTGCCAGCAACGATTTCTTTTGCCAATGGGGTTTCGACTTCTCTTGTGATAAACCGACGGAGAGGTCGCGCACCATACGCTGGCTCATAAGCATTTTCAGCGATCCAGCGTTTGGCTTCTTCAGTGATCGTCAACAGTATATCTTGGACTTCCAGTCGTTGTGAAAGCTGTGCGATGATCTTGTCGACGATGCCTGTCACATCGCTTAGACTAAGCGGTGTGAATAAAATCGTATCGTCGATCCGATTTAAGAATTCTGGTTTGAAATGGCCTCTCAAGAGATTACGGACAGTTTCTGCGACAGTTTCTGGGATCGTCCCTTCTGCGGTCACGCCATCTAGCAAGACTTGAGAGCCGATGTTGCTAGTCATGATCAAGACGGTATTTTTGAAATCAACGACGCGTCCTTTTGAGTCTGTCAAACGGCCATCATCAAGCACTTGCAATAAGATATTGAAGACATCTGGATGGGCTTTTTCGATCTCATCCAATAAGACGATCGTGTATGGATTGCGTCGAACGGCTTCGGTCAATTGTCCGCCTTCTTCAAATCCAACATAGCCTGGAGGGGCACCGACCAAACGAGACACCGAATGTTTTTCCATATATTCGCTCATATCGATCCGAACCATATGCTCTTCAGAGTCAAAGAGGTTGACCGCTAACGCTTTCGCTAATTCGGTCTTACCGACGCCGGTCGGTCCTAAGAACAAGAAGGAACCTAATGGTCGATTTGGATCTTGCAGACCAGCTCGGGAACGAATGACTGCGTCACTGACGGCATCGACTGCCTCATCTTGTCCGATCACTCGTTGATGCAAGGTCTCGTTTAATTTCAACAGTTTTTCTCGTTCGCCCTCCACTAATTTCGCAACAGGGATTCCTGTCAAACGGCCCACGACTAAGGCGATCTCATTTTCTGTCACTGACTCTTGAACCATCCGAATGCCTTCGTCTTGGTTTTTTTCTTCCAATTCAGCGAGTTCTTTTTCCAGTTGGGGAATCGTCCCATGACGAAGAACAGCTGCCCGTTCCAAATCATAGTTATTTTCAGCATCTTCCAACTCATGCTTGGCTTTATCGATCTCTGCCCGTTTATTGGAAACTGCATTGACTTCTTCTTTTTCCGTTTCCCACTGCATTTTCATGGTATTGACTTCTTCACGCAATTCCGCCAATTCTTCTTGTAAAATGCCTAAACGTTTTTTCGATGCATCATCGGATTCTTTTTTCAGTGCGGCTTCCTCGATCTCCAGTTGCATCAAACGTCGAGTGACCTGATCGAGCTCGGTAGGCATCGAATTCATTTCCACCCGAATCGTGGCACTTGCTTCGTCGATCAAATCGATGGCTTTGTCTGGTAAAAAGCGGTCCGTGATATACCGATCGGATAAGGTCGCAGCAGCAACAAGCGCATTGTCATGGATGTTGACGCCATGATGGATCTCGAACCGTTCTTTCAAGCCACGTAAAATCGAAATCGTATCTTGAACGGTTGGTTCCTGTACCAACACTTTTTGGAAACGACGTTCCAAGGCTTTGTCCTTTTCCATGTATTGACGGTATTCATCAAGGGTGGTTGCGCCAATCGTATGCAATTCTCCCCGTGCCAGCATTGGTTTCAGTAAGTTTCCAGCATCCATGCTGCCTTCCGTCTTACCAGCACCTACAATATTGTGGATCTCATCAATAAAGAGAATGATCCGTCCATCGGCTTTTTTCACTTCTTGTAAGACGGCTTTCAAACGCTCTTCAAATTCACCTCGGAATTTAGCACCTGCGATCAAGGCACCCATATCCAGAGAAAAGATCGTTTTGTCTTTTAGGTTTTCTGGGACGTCTTTTCGCACGATCCGTTGAGCCAATCCTTCAACGATGGCTGTTTTACCAACCCCCGGTTCACCAATCAAAACGGGATTGTTTTTTGTCTTCCGAGAAAGGATGCGAATCACATCGCGAATTTCTTCGTCTCGTCCGATAATGGGGTCCATTTTCCCGCTGCGGACTTGTTGGACCAAGTCAACGCCGTATTTTTCTAATGCTTTGTATTGTTCTTCTTGATTTTGTGAGGTCACACGATCCCCTCCTCTTAATGTTTCGATCGTTTGCTTGATTTCTTTCGCGGTGATTCCTTGTTTCTTTAAATACACCGTCAATGGATGATTTTTCAATTTCATCAACGCATAAAGGACGATTTCTGTGGAAAGATACTCGTCTTGAAATTCATTTTTTAATTGATCTGCCTCAGACAAAAGATGAAACAGATTTTGACTCATGGATTGACCATAACGAACATTTCCTCCTTCAACCGAAGGCAGTTCATCTAGTAGCTGGTCAACTTCTTTTTCAAATACATCGACATCAAGGCCTGTATCCGTATAAAAATTGCGGCCGAATTGATTGGCTTGCAATAAAATCTTCCATAAATGCGGAATATCGATTTCTTGGTGGTGACGCGTCATGGCAATCTGCTGTGCTTCCGCGATGGCACTCTGTAAGGTAGTCGTCATTTTTTCTGGGTTCATACTTTTCCCTCCCAAAATGGTAGTCAGAAAAATAAGTACGCTGCAAACAGCATCCTTTTTTCTACTCTTCTATTATACAATATTGGTCAGTAATGGTCAAAAGATTTCCCTCGAAGATCAAGATTTTTTTCAGTATTCTTTCATGAAAATTGACAGATAGGAAGCCGCAATGGTATGCTAGGTCCTGATTAGTCAGGAACTATTGATTTCCCTGATCCTTTTGATCGCTCTTTGGCGATAGTTATTCAGTAAGATTATCTACTTAGCTGTAACGTCTACTGTTTACAGCTTTTTTATATGGAGGAAACGATGTTAACATTAACGAATATTAGCCAACAATTTGGCGACAAATTGCTTTACGAAGATGTTTCCGTTCAAATCAACCGTGGGGAAAAAGTCGGGTTGATTGGACGGAACGGCGCTGGCAAAAGTACTTTAATCAAAATCATTACAGGAGAAATTCTCCCAGACGATGGCTTTGTTCAATTTCCGAAAAATTTGAAAATGGGCTATTTGGATCAATATGTCAATGTTGATGAAACGCAATCGATCCGCGATTTTTTGCGCTCTGCCTTTGCAGAAGACTTCGAAAAAGAACAACAGATCGCAGATCTTTATACTGCTTATGGCGAAAGTCTTGACGATAAGCTTTTAGAAAAAGCCGGCGAATTGCAAAATCAATTGGATCAAGGAAATTTCTATCAAATGGATACATTGATCGATGATTTAGCAGAAGGATTAGGTATTTCGGTTCTCGGCATGGATACCCCCCTTGCTTCCTTAAGTGGTGGTCAACGCTCAAAATTGATCTTAGCAAAAATGCTGCTAGAAAAACCCGACATGCTGATTTTAGATGAACCGACCAACCATTTAGATGATGAGCATATCAAATGGCTGGTTGAGTTTTTACAGGACTTTACTGGTACTTACTTAGTCGTTTCTCATGATCGTCAATTTTTGAATGAAATCACGACCCATATCATTGATATCGAATTTGGCAAGCTTTCTAAGTATACAGGGAATTTAGACAAAGCATTAAAGCTAAAAACGCTGCAAAATGAAAGCTATATGAAGCAATACGAAGCACAACAAGAGCATATCAAGAAAACCGAAAGCTATATCCGTAAATACAAAGCTGGTTCTCGTTCAACAATGGCAAAGAGTCGTGAAAAACAATTGGCAAAAATCGAACGTTTGACCCCACCCCAAGATGTCCCTAAACCGCATCTAGGATTTGATTTGGCACTGATCGTTACGACCTTGGCATTAGAGACGACCAATCTAGTGATCGGTTATGACCAAAAGCCTTTACTATCGCCAATCAACCTAACGATCCGCTATGGCGAAAAAATTGCGATTCGGGGATTTAATGGGATCGGTAAATCGACGTTGATCAAAACAATACTTGGTGTGATCCCTGCAATTGAAGGAACCGTTTCTTACCCACAGCATACAAAGTTTAATTACTTTTCTCAAGATCTTGACTGGGAGTATCCATTACAGACGCCTCTGCAATACCTCGCGGATCTTTTCCCAAAGGCAACCAACAAAGAATTGCGACGACAACTTTCTCGTGCGGGATTACCTAGCCAGCTTGCTCAAGAGGAATTGAAATTATTAAGTGGTGGCGAGCAGACAAAAGTGAAGTTAGCTGAAATGATGTTGATCAAAAGCAACTTTTTGATTCTTGATGAACCGACCAACCATATCGATCAAGACACGAAAAACAATTTGGAAGAAACCCTGGCAGCTTTTCCCGGAACCGTTCTGATCGTTTCCCATGAAGCTGAATTCTATGAATCCTTTGTTGATCGGATAATTGATTTGAAAGACTAAAAAAAACGCTTATCCTCTACTCGAAGATAAGCGTTTTTTTAACTTTCCACTTTTTCTTTTCTAAGCTCTGTCAGCTCTTGGCTAATGTCTTTGCGCTTTTCTTTCATTACATATGCAAAGCCAATAATGAAGGGCCAAATGAATGTCGCTAAGCGATACAGCAGCATAGAAGATGCTGCATCGACTGTGCCGACTAATGGCCCAAAAAGCAGCATATAAATAAATTCAAAGGAACCGATCCCTGCCGGTGTTGGAATCACCCCGGACAAGACGACTGCAAAGCTGATGAAGGATAACGTCAACAAGAAATCGATCTCTGGGTGCTGCACGACAAGAATCACATAAGGGATCACGTACCAAGGCAGCATCTTCAAAAGATTCCAAAGATAGATGCGTAAGAAAGCGGTGCGGTCGGTAATGATCGCATTGACCGTTTCTCGCAAAGAATAGATCTGGGTGTTGCATTTGTCAACGATCCCTCTTAACGCTGCACTTTTGAATAGCTTATTGCTGACGATCACAAAAAAGACTTGAATGTTGATACTGACAGAAAGTGCCAATAAAGCGGCAATGATCAAAAAGACGAGTACGATCCCCGCCAATATCACCCAAATCATATTCGGCGCATTGTCATAAAATAGCGAGAATTGAATGATCAACCCAGCGATCGCATAAGTCAATATGGCAAACTTATACATCACCATGTGTAAGGTGGTGACCCCAACCCCTTGCGACAACTGCAAGCCATTTTTACGATAAAAATTCACTTCTGAGATCAAGGTGCCCGCGCCAAAGGTCACAATTCGGTAAAACCCACTGTAACAGACGGTCAGAAACCCCGCCTTGGTGGTGAATTCCGGTTGGAAAGTCACAGCAATCTCTTTGACCGTTCGTCCTTCAATCACTAGGTACAATGTGCCAAGCCCCATAACCAGTAAGACGACGAGAAAGCTGGTCTCTCTTAGCCCCGCTAAAATTTCCATCATCGAGTTACGGACAAAAAAATACATCACACCCAGAATACCTACTAGTAAAAGTAAATTAAGGGCGAACTTCACTTTAGTTTTCATATTAACTCCTTGCTTGTTATACCGAATTTATGCAAAAAAGACCATCAGCAGGATAGCAAAAACGGTGCCGAAAGCAAAAAAGAAATAAAACTTCTTCTTTCTTGTTTTATGGCGAAACACGCGTTGCGCGATCAAACCGCCTAATCCGCCGCCAATCGCCCCCATAAAAAGGAGATTTGCTTCGGGAACCCGCCAACCTTGTTTTACTGCCTGATATTTATCATAACCCATCAGACAGAAAAGATAAAGATTGACTGCAATTAAATAAAACCACAATGGATTGTAAATCAGTGCATCCATCCATTTCCTCCATATGATTGATCGTAGGGACCATTATTTTGATTCTTGTGCTTCCTCAGGTACCAACATCGTCAACCCGTGCTTAATGACTTTCATCTCGATTGGCAGATCATCCGTTGGATCACCGTCGGTCCGAGTATGAACCGTTTTTTCTTTCGCCTTGATCGAGACCTTTGCGGCAGTGAAATATTCAACACTTGGTACTTTGGCAATTCTACCACGAATAATTCTTGGCAAATACAAAATAAACCGTAAAATGTTCAATTTTGGCAAAAGAATAACATGGAACAAGCCATCGTCAGGTTTTGCTTCTTCATCAAAGTTCTTAAACCCACCTGCTGAATTCGACATGACGATCGTCAGTAATTGACTTTTCCCCTGCCATTTCCGTTCGTCAGCGATGACTTCCAATTTGTATTGTTTCTTTTTGATCAACAGATGAATGAACCGTTTCATAAACGCCAACGGACCGTACTGTTGTTTTTCTTCTTGGGAAGTTGCTGCTGCAGTATCTGCTAAAAGACCAATGGTCATCGTCGAGATCATTACTTGATCATTGACCATCCCATAATCGATCGGACGTTCAACCCCTGTTAAAATATTCTCAAACGCTTCTTCTGGCTTGACTGGAATACCTAACATTCGAGCGAAGTTATTTACCGTTCCTCCAGGAATGATCCCGATCTTCAGCTCATCCAGCTTTTCTTTGAATGTTTGCAGCCCATGATGGATCGTTCCATCCCCACCAATAATAACAATCGTATCGACCGCATGTTTCTTGGCTGCCTCTTTAACATCCTCAGGGTCAACATCGGGATTTGATGCTTGTAAAAACACTTGATGCTCATCGCCTTGTTCGTTCACATAGGCTTGGAATTTTTCTGCTGTTTCTTTTGCTTCACTTTTCCCCGCTGTATCATTGTATAATACGAGAATTTTCATCCTATTCACATCCTAATAAAAGGCCGGGCCTTACGCAAGACCTGCGTGAAGAGTTCCCAGCCCTAAAGTTGTTCTTTTCTTTCAATGATGAAGCTGCTGCTATGCTTGCGCATTCAGTTCGGCGATTTTCACGATCACATCGGTCGCTTTCATCATTGATTGTAGTGAGACGAACTCATAACGTCCATGCATATTTTCTCCACCAGCAAAGATATTCGGGGTTGGAATCCCTAGATAGGAGATTTTCGAGCCATCCGTACCACCACGGACAGGTTCTGTCATCGGTGTGATTCCAACTGCTTTCATCGCATCTTTCGCTAAATCAATGATGCTCATATCTTTTTCGATGATTTCTTTCAGGTTGTAGTATTGATCATATAGATGTACGTGCACTCGTGGTTCATCAAAGCAGGCATTCAAGCTTTCTTGAACCGCTAATAATTGTGCTTTTCTTTCTTCGAAACGACTCCGGTCATGATCTCGAATAATGTATGCCATTTTCGCTTCTTCTACTGAACCACTAAAGCTCATCAAATGGAAGAACCCTTCTGTTCCTTCGGTTTTCTCAGGAACTTCATCAGCAGGTAGCGCATTTTGAAAATCGACTGCTAGTTGCAAGGCGTTGATCATGGTGTCTTTAGCTGTTCCAGGGTGGACATTCTTTCCTTGGATCGTAATTTCAGCTTGCGCCGCATTGAAGGTTTCGTATTGCAATTCTCCTACTGGACCGCCATCCATTGTATAGGCAAAATCAACATTGAAATCTTCCACATCGAATTTATCGGCACCAACACCAATTTCTTCATCAGGGCCAAAAGCGACTTTGATTTCCCCATGTTTGATCGTTGTGTTTTTCAGTAAGATTTCCATAGCTGTCATGATTTCTGCAATACCTGATTTATCGTCAGAACCTAATAAAGTGGTACCATCAGTAGTGATCAAGGTTTCGCCAGCATAATTTTTCAAATTTGGAAAATCTTTTGTGTTTAATGTGTATTTTCCTTCTTTATCTAATTTAATGGTCGATTCGCCATCGTAATTTTCGATGATCTGCGGATCGACATTTTCTGCATTAAAATCGGCGGTATCCATATGGGCGATAAAACCGATGGAGCGCACGTCATGTTCGACATTACTTGGTAATGTTGCGATCACGAAACCATTGGATTCATTGTAATGAACATCGCTTAATCCTAATTCTTCAAGTTCTTTTTGCAGTTCTTTAGCAAACGCGACCTGTGTTTGGGTGGAAGGTGTTGTCGTACTTGTTGCATCCGAACGTGTTTCTGTTTTGACATATTTTAAAAAGCGAGGCAATAAATTTTCGTACATAAAAGATTCTCCTATCTATAGTCAAATGGATTTGTTGAAGTGGTGGAAGGAACAAAGGTCACAGCCCAGTTCTCTTCTGCTTTCCACTGATTGAATTTCTCAATAAACCGAGGAATACATTCCTTTTCGATATTGTGCCCTGGATCGATCCCGATCAACCCATTGGCTTGCATGTCATGGGCGAAATGGTAACTGATATCGCCAGTGATGTACACATCCGCTTGATGGCGTAAGGCATCGGAATAAAAGGATTGACCACTGCCGCCACAAATGGCGATTCGCTGAATTTTTTCAGGTGCATTAGGAAAACTGACAACACGTAAAGCAGTCAAACCAAACCGCTCTTTGACACGTGCGACAAACTGATCTATGGAAAGAGACTCAGCGAGGTTGCCAACTCGTCCGATTCCATAGGTCTTCGGCAAATTGTCTAAGGCATACAGATCATAAGCTGGCTCTTCGTAAGGATGAGCAGCGATCATTGCCGAAAGGACCTTTTTCTCGATCGTTTCTGGAAAAATGACTTCGATTTTCGCTTCTTGCACCTGTTCTTCTTTTCCGATCTCACCGATGGCAGGATGCGCCGCTTGTTGTGGCGTAAAGCGACCGGTGCCAATCAATGAATAGCTGGTGTTTTGGTAATTGCCTTGCTGACCAGCACCAGCTTTTCCTAATGCCTTTCGCAATGCTGGTGCCGATTCAACAGGTGTAAATACAGCTAGTTTCTTCATTTTTACTTGATGGGTTTGCTTCAAGTACGTATCTGGTTCAACTTCTAGCAGTTCACAAAACCAATCGTTCAAACCGTCTTCAATAATATCCATATTGGTGTGGGCGGCGTAAACGGCGATATCATGCTTAACGAGATCCATCAACATCTTTTGTTGCGGATCATCGGTCAACAAGCGGTTCAAAGGGCGAAAGATCGGTGGATGTTTCGCGATGATCAAGTCGATCTTTTTCTCGATGGCTTCGGTTACCACTTCTGGACGGACATCAAGGGTCATCATGACTCGCTCGAGCGGTTTGTTTAATGTACCAACATGCAGACCAACAGGATCGCCTTCTTCTGCCAACCATAATGGGCAATATGCTTCAAAGCGTTTGATAAATTCTTGACCAGAAATCATGCCAGTACCTCCTTGATCCATTCGATTTGTTCTTTCAATTCATTCATTTTCTCAGCAGGTGGTTCTTTGGCTTTCTCTAACTCTTTGACCACTCGTTGACGCTGCTTCAATTCATGCTGCCATTTTTTATAAAAAACTGGATTTTTTTCTTTTAATAAAAAGGGACCAAAAAATAATTGCTGGGTCGTGTACGTCGCTTTTCCAGTTTCCGCAACGATGATTTCATAATTTTTGTCATTTTCTTCTAACAGCACTTCATGAATGATCGTAAAATTGTGATCAACGAGCCATTCCCGCAAGGTCCTTTCGCCAACATTCGGTTGTAAGACCAAACGTTTGACCCCCGCTAAGCGATTTTTTCTGCTGCCTTCTTCTAAAATAGAGCGAATCAAAGTCCCCCCCATTCCAGCAACAACAACCGTGTCGATCTTATCTGCTGGCTGAATAGCGTCCAATCCGTCTGCTAACCGCACCACGATCTTCTCTGTTAGCCCGTTTTTACGCACTTGTTTACTGGCAGAATCATAAGGTCCTTGAACAACTTCTCCAGCTACAGCATAAGTGATTTTGTTCTGCAGCATTAATGCCACAGGTAAATAAGCATGGTCGGAACCGATGTCGGCGATACGTGCTTGGTCGGGAATTTGTTCGCCCACGCAAGCCAAACGATCCGATAATGCATGTTCGTTCATATTGTCACTCCTTCTTTCGTAGTATAACACGCTTTCCATAAATAGAAAAAAATGTGCGTCTTGACTGTGGTGCCATTGCCAAGGCGCACATTGCATTAATCGTTCACTAATTCAACCTTTTGAATCGAGTTACCGGGAATTTGTGGTGGGATCGACATCGTCATGATCGGGACGCCTTGCAGCGACACTTGGACTTTGTCTCCTTCAACTAACTCCTCGATCTCTCCTGAATAGGCCTCGATAGGGACATGGAGAATGACCCCATCATTTTGAAAACTTTGGACGACTTGATCCTCATCTTCAACTGCCGCTACGTCTTTCAAAAATAATTGAAAGGTATCATCTGAACCTGCTCGGGCATCTTCTTGGATAATACCAGTAAAAACCGTCGCTGTTTCGCTCTCTGAAGAACTATTGGCAACAGAACTAGCATTCTCACTTGATTCAGAAGGCGTGTTATCGCCACTTGATGCGTTGTTGTTTTCGGGACTGCCACAAGCTGTTAATAGCAGCACTGCTGCTAAGGACAAACCTAGAATCACTTGTTTTTTCATCATCTTCTTCCTCCAGTAATGGTCACTTTTTAGCCATCATTTCGTCGATTTTTGCCAGTCATTTGGATCTCTTGTGTCAAGTAACGAATACGCTCCATAATACGTTTGGCTTTCAATGGTTCAGATTCGCCGCGTTGCGTTACTGAAAGATGCTGCTCCAACTCATGCATAGTAAAATTCGAGGTGAAGAACGTCGGGAGTTGCTCTTGCATTCGGTATTGTAGAATCACACCGAAGACTTCGTCACGAATCCAACTGCTCATCGCATCCGCACCGATATCGTCCATCATTAAGATTGGGGCTTTTTTCACTGCATTCAACTTATCCCCCACCTGATCTTTGCCGATTGCTTGTTTCATCTCTACTGCAAATGTCGGGAAGTGAACCAATGTCGTCGTGTAGCCTGCCTCCGCTAAATCTCTGGCGATCGCGCCAAGCAGATAGGTTTTTCCGATTCCAAAACTCCCCACAAAGTAAAGTCCTTTATGAAACTCCTGTGGATTGGCTGTCAACTCACTAATAAAATCAACGGCAGCTGCGATGGCCTCCATTCGGCCAGGCGTTTGCTGATAATCTGCAAAACTTGCTTCTTGTATATCTTTAGGCATATCCATCGCTTTGATGCGACTGCGAATTTCTTCTTGTTTTTGATATGCCAGTAGTTCTTTCGTTGGTACATAGGTGACGTCAATAAAATGAAAATTTAATGCTAAGCGCGGCTCATAGCCCGGTGCGATCATGGATGGATCATTGATGCGGAATTTCCGCTTTTCTTGGACGAACTCATACAGTTTCGCATAGCTTTTTTGAATATCTGCTTCGGTCAATACCTCTTCATTTTCGGCAATAAACGCTTTGACATCAGGATCTTGTAAAACCTCTGCCATCATTGCTGAAAACTGATCACGGTAATTGCGTTTATCCAATAGTTTTCCTAAGTTTTTCCCTACATCTTCCATTACTTGTCACCAGCTTTCTTATGCAAGTAGTTTTGCAGTTTTTTATCTAATTCTGCTTGTCGCTCTGGCGTTAAGGCTGTCTCTTCCACTGGTTTTTCAGCCCAAGAAGGTAGCTTTTCTTCGCGAATGATTTTTTTGCCGCTGGTTTGTGGTCGGCTGCGTTTTTCCTTGGCACTTCGAACAAGGCTCCGAACATGTTTGATGGCATCTTCTGCCGTGCCAATTTTTAATTCTGACCATTGGGCGGCGATATTGTTCACATAATTCCCTGACAAAGCGGCATTGTTTTGGACCACCAAGACATAATGAACCAGAACATTGATCACACTATTAGGCAATGGTGACCGTTCGACAAGGCTCTTGATCAGCCATTGTTCTGAATCCGTCATAAAACTGTTTTTCTCCGCTTTGATCGCCTTTAGAAAAGCGATCGGTGCATTGTTCTCACTTTCTTGAATCAATAAGACATCATTTTCTGAAAAACCATTCTGTTTTAAGGTATTGAAGCGGCGCAACTGGCTTTCCGCTTGGGGATCTTCTCTTTTTGATGTTTTCGTGAATGTTTGTCGTGATTTCTTCATGATGGCTTGTTCCAACTTCTTCTGGTCGACCTCGCCTGTTGTCAAAGAAACATTGTCCGCCATCAAATCCAACAATTCCAACACATCATAGCCATATAAAGAATGGTATAGAACTAACTTTTGTCGAAAACTTGGCGTGAAATTAGCGGCACGGATATACCGACGCTGCGCTTCATATAAAAGAAAGTCCCAATCCAACTGCTTTTCGTCAAGCACCAAGTTCGCTTTGGTTTCTTGAAAAGAATCACTGACTGCCTGTAACGTTTCTTCATGTGAAGCAAAACGTGCGGTATTTAACCCATAGGCGGCTGAGAAGGATTGAGTCACTTCCTGATAATCGGTCAAGGAACACTGCTTTGGCTGATACAGCTTGACCAGCTGATTAAATTTACGCTCCCCGACTCTTTCCAACAACAGATAGGCATACAATTCATCTTGAAAAAACGCTGCTGGATGGACCGGTTCTTGCAACCAATACAGATACGAGCTCCCGTTTTGAGCATCTGCTTTCTCATAAGACTTTAGCAAGCCGATGCCCTCTAAGTTTTGCTTGGCTTTTATGAAGCGAGGCATTCCCGCATTCATGGCATTCAAGATATCTAGATGCACGGTCGTCATCGACTCCTCGCCAGAAAAGCTTTGGGCTTGGACATCGCTTGCTAGTGTCAAATACAACGCTAAAGCATCACTTTCAATAATTGGTTGATACAAATAAATGAGGGCGTCTTTCCCTTCCGTTGTAAGTGGACGGCTTTTGAACACTTTGTACGATTGATTCGGTAAACTATTGCCCACTTGTTGTCCCCCTCTATTCTTGTGGTTCTTTCGCTTTTTCGACGATGTCTTGTAGTTCTTTCAAGAAAACTGACATGTCTTTAAACTGGCGATAGACACTGGCAAAACGGATATAAGCGATCTCGTCTAAATCAACTAAATCTTCCATCACATACTCACCAATCTGTGTTGTAGAAATTTCATTTTCACCAAGAGCACGAACACGACTTTCCACATGATCGACGATCGTTTCCATCTGATCCATTGTCACTGGACGTTTTTCAGCAGAACGAATCAAGCCCCGTAGGATTTTTTCGCGATTGAATTCTTCACGGGCACCATTCTTCTTAATGACAAGTAGGGGTGCCTCTTCGATACGTTCAAATGTTGTAAAGCGATAGCCGCAATTTTCGCATTCACGACGGCGGCGAATCACACGTCCATCATCGGCTTGTCGACTATCAACTACCCTAGAATTGTTATGATGACATTTTGGACATTGCATAGTTCCACCTCATTTTCTCTCTTATGCGCTTACGTATTCACGTAAAGTCATCGGTTTCTATGATTAATTATAACATGAAATCCGTTGGTACAATAGCCAAAGTGGTTTATTCTGTTCATTTATTACAAAATTTAAATAATGTTATAACTACTGTTTTTTTGAATTTGAAAAAACGGCAGAAATTTTTCTGCCGTTTCATTTCGTTATTTATCTTTCATTTGCAGCAAAGAAACAAAGTCATGCAAATTTGCTGGCTGTTCCATCTGCTGATTGCACCGTTGGCTATCACGGCAAATATAGTTCCCCCGTTTGGTATACGTTCCATCGCCATTGCTTTTCGTCAGAGAAAGAAACATCGAGACATTCCCTTCATGCTGGCACAAGGGACAGATTCCTTTCTTGACCTCGGTTGAGACATGACCGTGAAGTCCTGTAAACCCTTGTTCAGTGGCAATGATCATAAACTTGCTTTGACTACCGATATCATCCCAAGAAAGATAGGTGGTCTCTTTTAAATCAACGGAAGCAAAATCAGGTATTTTCAGTTTTTTTACTTTCCGAAACATTTTTTCAATTTGTTTTGTTGTCGGTACCTGAAAGGGTCGGACGTACTCTTTGAGCTCTGTTAACAGCTCATTGCTGCGACTGATCGTCATCCCCGGTTGAAAGAAAGCAGCTAAAATTTCTCGTGGTGCTGTTTCTTCTTCAGGAAAAAATTGTTCTATGGCGTCTTTTGTCATCGTTTCAACCGTTTTGATCGTTCGAGGATCATTGACCGATTGATACGTTCGTACTAATTGGTATACTTGATGTTTAATTGAATGAAATTGGTAAGGTTCGATCATAAAAAAGCCTTCTTTCTAATTTTCCGTTTCCTATTGCGGCTGTTCTACTTTCTTGACAGTCGTACACAATGCATAAATAAGCATTTGATGACCACCTCCCAATTTCTTTGCTGCTTTCCATGCGATCTTAATGGATTATAATGAGAGGTTGAGAAATTGTCAACTGTGCAGGTGGTTGTCTTTCAACCTCTCTTTGGTCTCATTAACAAAAAATGCCTCGTCTAGAAGACGAAGGCATCCATGGTCGTTTATAATTTATCTTCAATTCCTGTGTAATGCTTCAGCTGGTCTGCATCCCGTCGATCATTCGAAGAAATTTTATTCGCATCGGGATTTTCAGCTCGCAATAGTTCTTCGCTGCTGACATTTTCAGGGGTGGTTCGATCATTGCGGGCATCACGCTCATCATTTTGATCATCTAGTTCATTGACTCGTTTTTGATCGTGCTCTTTCTTGATTTGACCTTCTTGTGCTTGTTCTTTCCCAGAGTGGGCAAGTTCTTCATTGTTGGTCCACTCACCGATTTTTTCTTTGGCTTTGCCAACGATCACATCTTTTTCATCTTTAAAAGTACCCATAGTTATCATCCCTCCTGTATACTTTCATCATAACAAGCATTCTGATTTCTGACAAAAGATATGAATACGATACCAAACAGTCAGCAAAATGTTTTTCTTTATGCTATAATATGAGCGATTATTTTCTGAATTTTCTTACAACTGGAGGTGAAGAACCTGTTTAAGGTTCGACAATAGATGACAATCCTCGATTTCCAACAGGTTTCTTTCGTTCGCAACAAGAACTATTTATTAAAAGCGATCAATTGGCAAGTGAAAAAAAATGAGCATTGGGCGATTTTAGGTCTGAATGGTGCTGGCAAAAGTTTATTACTCCAAATGATCACGGGAAGTTTATGGCCTTCTTCTGGTCAACGAACGGTCTTAGGTGAGCGTTACGGAAAAACGTCTGTGCCCGATCTTCAACGGCGCATTGGTTGGGTCAGTTCAGCGCTGCAAAGCAAGTTTTATGGTCGCGATCTTGCCGAAGAGATCGTTCTTTCGGGGCTTTATTCCAGTATTGGTCTTTATGAGTCCTACGAAGAAGAGCAGCTGATCCAAGCAAAAGCGCTTTTGACTGACTTAGGTTTGTCGCATCTGATCCATCGTTCCTATCACGTCCTTTCTCAAGGGGAAAAACAATTTGTCATGATCGCACGGGCCATGATGGCACAACCAGAGATCCTCATTTTGGACGAACCTTGTACGGGCCTTGATTTATTTGCGCGAGAAGAACTGCTAACCCGTCTAGAGGCTTTTTCACAGCTGCCGAATACGCCGACTCTTCTTTACGTTACCCATCATACAGAAGAGCTACTACCGATTTTCACTCATTTGCTGATGTTAAAAAACGGCGAAGTCCACGCCGCTGGTCAACGAGAGACGATTTTTACTGAGGAGGTTCTCACCTCTTTTTATGATCAGCCGATCGTTCTTCACCCCTTTTCCAGCAATCGCGTGATCGTGACCCCAAAATAAATCAGGCCTGGTACTTTGATGTTTAACCATTCATACACGATCGTCTTACTTTCCAAACCAAACAGTTTCCGACGTGATTCAGCGCCAGTTGTTTTTTAGAAAATGATAGGGCTAGGTTTGCTATTGAAAGACAAATAGCAGGTTCCCTTTTGCTGAAGGGAACCTGCTGTCTTATCTATTTGTTTAAGGATGCTAACCATTCATCGATCTGCTGATGGAGTTGAGCGATCGTTCCTTGATTATCAAAGACAATATCGGCCCGTTGTTTCTTTTTCTCAATTGAAAGCTGACTGTCGATTCGTTGTTGCGCGTCTTGCTCACTCAGTTGATTACGTGCCATCAACCGCTCTTTTTGAAGCGCTTCTGGCACATAGACGACTGCGGTTTGATCCATGTATTGGTCGTAGTCGGCTTCATATAACAAAGGAATGTCAACGATCAACAAGGGCACTTGCTGCTTTTTTTCTTCGATCTGAGACAAAATCTCTTGTCGAATAAATGGCGACAGCGTCTGATTCAGCAAGCGACGTTTTTCTGGATCATTAAATATCAGGGCACCGAGGGTTTGCCGATCCAGGTGTCCGTCATCGGTCAAAATCTGCGGACCAAAGGCTTGTGTCACCGCCTGCAAGCCCTCCGTATTCGGTTCAACGACTTCTCTGGCGATGATATCGGCATCAATAATCGGTAAGCCCAATGAGCGAAAATGTGCGACTGCGGTACTTTTCCCAGTGGCGATCCCGCCAGTGACCCCTAAGACAAAGCTCATTTGCTAGACCTCACATGCAATTTTTGGCACTGAGGACAAAAGTGCGTCCCCCGTTGGGCAACTTTGGTCTTGACGATTGGTGTCCCGCATCGCCCGCAAGGATTGCCCGTTTGGCCATAGACATTTAATGACATTTGGAATTTTCCTGCTTCGCCCAACGCATTGAGATAGGTCCGAATGGTTGTCCCCCCTGCTTCAACGGCGCGTTCCAAGACATCGATGATCGCTTGATGCAACACATTGGCTTCTGCTGGAGTTAGCGAATCTGCTGGTTGTTCAGGATGGATCTTCGCTTGCCATAGCGCCTCATCTACATAAATATTGCCCAAACCAGTCACAAGTTTTTGATCTAACAAAAGGGGTTTGATGGCTTTTTTAGACCGCTTTAAGCCTTGTTCAAATGCTTCTAATAAAAACAATTCAGGCTTAGGCTCAGGACCTAATTGCATGATGCCTTTATAGGCTGCGCTTTGGTCTTTATCCACTAAAGTCATACGACCAAATTTTCTTACATCATGGTAATTTAACTGACTGCCATCCGTAAAATGGAAAATGACATGTGTATGTTTATCGACAATCGGGTCTGACTCAAAATACTCGTACTTACCTTCCATTCGTAGATGAGAGATCAGATCATAATCTGTCAATTTAAAAATCAAAAATTTTCCACGTCGTTCAAATTTTTCAAACCGTTGCCCTTTCAACAGTGCCGAAAAGATCGGCACTTCAGGACTTTCGATGATTCGCGGCCAAAGGATCTCGACCGATTCGATCGTTTTATTTAAAACAAGTTTTTCAAGTCCTTTGCGGACCGTTTCAACTTCTGGTAATTCCGGCACCTCTGTTCACCTCATTTATTTTGCATCGTACCATGTTTTGCCCCAATTGCTGTCTGTCAGTAAAGGGACATGTAATGCAACGGCTTGCTCCATCACTTCTTTCACTAAAGCGTCAAGACGAGGCAATTCAGATTCAGGTACTTCAAAGACTAGTTCATCGTGTACTTGCAGCAGCATCGTTGCTGCTAATTTTTCTTCTTTCAAACGTTTCGCCAAATCGATCATGGCAATCTTTAAGATATCCGCCGCACTGCCTTGGATCGGTGTATTGATGGCGGTTCTTTCCGCAAAAGTCCGAATATTGAAATTGCGCGAATTGATATCAGGTAGGTAACGACGGCGATGATACAAGGTTTCAACGTACCCTTTGTCCTTCGCCTCACGAACCACATCCTCCATATACGTTTTCACACCAGGATATTTTTCAAAATACGTATCAATGTATTGTTGGGCGGCTTTTCTGGTGATCCCTAGATTCTGGGATAAGCCATAATCGGAAATACCATAAACGATACCGAAGTTGACCGCTTTGGCTTGACGACGCATATTTGGTGTCACATCTTCTGCTTTTTCGATACCAAAGACTCGCATCGCTGTGCTTGAGTGGATATCTTGACCTTCGATAAAAGCTTCTTTCAAATGGGTATCATCTGAAATATGTGCCAACACCCGTAATTCGATTTGAGAGTAGTCAGAAGAATAGATCACCCAATCAGCTTCTCGTGGCACAAAGGCTTCACGGATCTTTCGACCTTCTTCTAAGCGAATCGGAATGTTTTGTAGGTTCGGATCGACAGAACTTAATCGACCAGTTTGGGTCAAGGTTTGTACATATCGTGTATGGACTTTGCCATCCCCTTGGATCACTTTTAATAAACCTTCTACATAGGTTGATTGGATCTTAGCGATTTGACGATAAGTCAAAATGTCTTCAACGATCGGTGCTTGCTCTTTTAGTTGTTCTAACACATCGACTGCTGTCGAATAGCCAGTTTTGGTTTTTTTGATGACTGGTAAGCCCATTTTTTCAAATAAGATCACACCCAATTGTTTCGGTGAGTTTAAATTGAAGGTTTCACCAGCTTCGGCATAGATTTTTTCTTCAATTTCATGCAACCGTTGCGCAAATTCGCCCTTCATCTGATGCAAGCGAGACGCATCAACTTTGATTCCAGTAATCTCCATATCAGCTAAAATCATTGATAAAGGCAATTCCATTTCTTCAAATAGCGCTGTTTGATTCTTCGCTGCCAATTCTTCCGTAAGCTTTGGTGTTAGGTTCGTAATCGCTGCTACTTTACGGGCTAAATGAGCAAAGAAGTCTTCCTCATCCGCTGGCAAACCTTTTTTTGCACCTTTTCCATAAATCGCTTCATCCGATTGGATCGCATCATAGCCATAGTGAGCGGCAACACCTGCAATGTCATTATTCGTATCATTCGTGTCTAAAAGATAAGCTGCCAATAAAACATCAAAAGCGATTCCTTTTGGTGCTGTCGTGTACCGGTTTAACGCCACGTACGTGCGTTTGGCATCATAGACGAATTTATTACGTTTCTCGTCTTTTAACCAATCGGTAAAGACTGGACTTTCAAACAATTCTTCACGATTGCTGACATAAATCTTTTCTTGATTGCCCCAAGCAACACCGACGATGTCTTCCAAATGATAGTTATCCCCCATCATTTCGACATACAATGCCATGTCTCCTTGGAACATATCCTCCGTTACTTCTTCAACGACGGAAAACAAAATGTCTTCCATCTCAACTGGTTCAGCTGTAATCTGCAACTTATCTAAGAAGCTATTAAAGTTCATTTCTTGGTAGAATGGCACTAACTTCTCTAAATCTTTGCCTTCATATTTCAGTTTGTCAACATCGACCTCAATGGGCGCATCCACATCAATGGTTGCTAATTGTTTTGAAAGAAAGGCGATCTCACGATCATTGATCAAATTTTCTTTCATCTTGCTTTTTTTCATTTCATCGATGTGTTCATAGATCCCCTCAACAGAGCCATATTCTTTCAATAGCTTGATGGCTGTCTTCTCACCAATTTTGGTGACACCAGGAATATTATCGGAAGCATCGCCGGCTAGTCCTTTCATGTCGATGATTTGTAAAGGCGTTAGGCCGTCATATTTTTCAGCCACATGAGCGGGCGTATAACTTTCAATTTCGCTAACTCCTTTGACCGTAATGTCAACTTTCACGTGCTCCGTTGCCAGCTGGGTCAAATCGCGATCACCAGATAAAACGACGACATCAAATAGCTCTTTGTCGACTTTATTTGCCAATGTGCCAATGATATCATCGGCTTCATAGTTATCTAATTCGTAATATTGAACACCTAACGCGTTGATCAATTCGCGAATGTAAGGCATTTGTTCTTTAAATTCCCCAGGGGTTTTTGAACGTCCGCCTTTATAGTCTTCATACATCGCTGTCCTGAAGGTGGTTTTTCCAGCATCAAAAGCCACTAAAACATGTGTTGGCTGTTCTTTTGCCATCACATTTTCAAACATAGTATGAAACGCATAGATGGCATTTGTGTGCAGCCCATTGGCATTTTTAAACCGTTCTAATGAATTATGCAACGCAAAAAACGCGCGAAAAGCCACACTATTTCCATCAACGAGTAGTAATTTATTTTTTGGCATTTGATTACTCCTTTTCTCAAAAAGTTCCTCTTTATTCTATCAAAGAACGGGCACAAAAGCGATGAATTGCTTTGTTTTCTCTCTCATTTTATACAAAAAAAAAGGCGAGTTTCCTCGCACTTTTTTTAGTTGTTTTTTCCAAAGATTCGCAATAACGCAAGGAATAAGTTGATAAAGTCCAAATACAGTTGTAATGCCATGAAAACGGCCACTCCTGTATTTGCGCCACCATTCGTTGCGAAGTATACATTGCGGATTTGCTGATTGTCATAAGCGGTGATCCCCATAAAGACAAAGACGGTCACGATCGATAAGAAAAAGTCAACCGGTTGACTGCGTAAAATAAATACATTCAAGAGCGTCGAGATGATGATCCCAATCAACAGACCATAGCCGATACGACCAACCACACTTAGATCACGTTTAGTCATGATCCCAAATGCTGACATGACACCAAAAGTGACAGCTGCTGAAACAAATGCTCCCACGATCGATCCAAAGTCATAGATCATCAGTGTCACAGACAAGGTCAATCCATTCAAGAGCGAATAGACTAAAAAGCCAGCAACGGTCAAGGACGGATTTTTCTGCGCCTTCACCCCTAATACAATAACTAGAATGATCTGTAAGATCCAAAGACCAGTAAATCCTAGCGGAAAGTTGCTGATAAATTGCAGGGTTTGCGCTTGAAAGACTTCCCCAAATATATAGGCTGAGATCGCACTGATCGCAAGCCCAACACCGAAGAATAAATACACTTTTGAATAAAAGCGATTTAAGCCTTGGGCTTGGACGGTTTCATTATTTAAATTATTCATCTTATTGTTCCTCCTCATTTTCTGCTACTGCTTTTGGCGGCTGGACCATGACCACAGCATCTAAAATACGATGATCTTCTATGTTGATCGCTTCAACCGAAATAGTTACCACGTCTTTCATTTTATCCACTTTGATCACTTCGAATTCAAAGGTCAACGTTTCATAATGATATACAGGTTCAATAAAGTTTACCGAAAAATTGACTACATGAGAGCCAGGACCAGGCAAATGTTTCGATACGGCACTGGTAATGATCCCCATCAACATAATGGATGGTACGATGGGACGCTGGTACTCAGTTTTTTGTGTGTAGTCATGTTGTATATACAAAGGATTGGCATCATTAGTCAGCCCTAAATATAACAGCAGTTGATTGTCTTCGATCGATTCTGTTAAGGATAACGAATCGCCTTCCTCGATATCTTCAATACTTTTTCCTATTTTTCGCGGTTTCCCTATATTCAAAATTTAATTCCTCCAAAAAGAATAGTTTCATCTGAGTATATTCTATCAGATGCCGACAAAAGTGCAAGTTCGCGGTGCTGCTTTTGCAAAAACTTCAGATGTAAAAAACTCTTGCAGCAAACACGCCACAAGAGTCTTTGATTACAATACGTTACGAGTTGTATTGCTTAATAGTTTTTCATAGGCTGTTTCAAATTTTTGCACATCGCCTGCTCCCATGAAAATCACGACAGCATTTTGATGATCCAATAGCGGAGATACGTTCTCTTCTTTGATCACAGTTCCGCCTTTTTGGATTTTCTTGCCTAGATCTTCAATTTTAACATCTCCTCGTGATTCACGAGCAGATCCAAAAATGTCACATAGATAGACATGGTCTGCAAGATCCAATGCTTCCGCAAATTCATCCATCAAAGCGATCGTGCGGGTAAAGGTATGTGGTTGGAAGACAGCAATAATTTCTTTCTCTGGATATTTTTGACGAGCGCCATCGATCGTTGCTTTGATTTCTGCAGGATGGTGGGCGTAGTCGTCCACGATCGTCATATCCGCCACGATTTTTTCGCTAAAGCGGCGTTTCACTCCAGGAAATGAAATCATCTCAGCAGCAACTTCTTTCATATCCAATCCTTCTTTGTAAGCCACAGCGATCACACTTAATGCGTTGTTGATGTTGTGCTGACCAAACGCTGGTAAGACAAAATGGCCAATATTTTCACCATGGATGAAGACGTCGAACTCTGAACCTTGGGTGGTGCGTTCAATATTTTTTGCTTGGACATCGTCGTTATCGTTGACGCCGTAATAGTAGATTGGGACATCGGCTTCAAGTTTACGCAAGTATTCATCATCACCAAAAGCAAAGATGCCTTTTTTCACTTGACTTGCCATCGATTGAAAGGCTGAGAAGACATCCTCGATCGAGTGGAAGTAGTCTGGGTGATCAAAATCGATGTTGGTCATGATTGCATAATCCGGTGAATACGCTAAGAAATGACGACGGTATTCACAAGCTTCAAACGAGAAGAATTCCGCATCAGGTTCCCCATGACCAGTACCATCGCCAATCAAGAAACTTGTTGGACGGATGCCGCTTAAGACATGAGAAAGCAATCCTGTCGTACTGGTTTTCCCGTGAGAACCAGTCACCGCAATACTCGTATAGGGCTGAATGAATTGGCCAATAAAGTCATGATAACGAGTAACTTCTAAACCAAGTTCTTTTGCCCGTACGATTTCTTCGTGGGTGTCAGGGAAAGCATTCCCTTGGATAATGACCATTTCTGGTTGAATGTTTGCTTTATCAAAAGGCAACAATTTGATTGCTGCTTTTTCTAGATCACGTTGAGTGAAGAAATATTCTTCCACATCAGAGCCTTGTACTTGGTAGCCTTTTTCGTGCAGAATCAAAGCCAATGAACTCATACCGGAACCTTTGATTCCAACAAAATGATGTATTTTGTTTTGATTTTCCATTATTATAATCCTCTTTTCTCAAATCCGCGTCGTAAAAAAACGCGTGTATTGACAAATATCAGGTTGTCACACGACCTACATTATCATACAAAATGAAAAAAATAGCAACGAGTTTTATTTTTCGACTTGACTTTTCTCATCATTTCCTATTTCTAGCAAACGTCCACGACATTTTCCACAAACATATTTTTTGATATCCACGCGTCGCTGCCGCCGAATCTCGCAGCCGCAATTTTGGCATCGATAGCGATGTTTCGCTGACCTTTTGGCAGGAGGTGCATAACGCAAGCCTCCCGTTCTTGCCAGCAGTGCTTTAAAAGCAGGATCTTGGTGACGGTGACCAAGACCTGCTAAGTGCAAATGATAGTGACACAATTCATGCTTGATAATGCCGATAAAAACCTCCATCCCGTGTTCTGTGAGCATCGCTGGATTGAAATCCAAGTGGTGATCACTTAGATGGTAGCGGCCACCGGTTGTTTTTAAGCGAGAATTAAACACCGCTCGATGCGTGAATGGTTTGTTGAAAACAGACAGCGATAGCTCTTCCACCAACCGCTGCAGTTCTTGTTGGGTCATTTTGCATTTCCCGGATCGACCATCGTTAAACTGATACGGCCTTTTTTGACATCTACTTGCTCGATCCAAACGGTTACGACATCACCGACGGAAACAACGTCTTTCGGATGCTTTACAAACGAACGGCTCAGCTTCGATAAATGCACCAGTCCATCTTGTTTGACACCGATATCAACGAAAGCACCAAAGTCGATCACATTTCGAACCGTTCCCTTCAGTTCCATTCCCGGTTTTAAATCCTCCATACTCAACACATCTTTACGCAATAATGGCGCTGGCATTTCATCACGCATATCGCGTCCAGGCTGCATTAACGCCTTTAGGATATCCGTGATGGTTTCTTTGCCGACTGACAATTTTGCGGAAAGCTCCGCTGGGCGTAGTTGGGCAAGTTTCGCTTTATTTTCTTCCATTTGCTCTTTCCCTAGCTCCGCTAAAGAAATACCCGCGATCGCCAAAATTTCTTTGGCAGTGTCATAACTTTCTGGATGGATCCCGGTATTGTCCAAAATGACTTTTCCGCCAGGTATCCGCATAAAGCCGATCGCCTGTTCATAAGCTTTTGGTCCTAAGCGAGGGACTTTTTTCAGTTGATTCCGCTGCGTAAATACACCAGTTTCTTCTCGATAAGTCACGATATTTTGAGCAGTGGTTTTATTTAAACCAGCTACATGCTGCAAGAGTGCCGCACTTGCGGTATTGACGTCAACGCCAACTTGGTTGACAACAGTCTCAACAACAAAATCCAATTGTTCAGCGAGGCGTTTTTGCGAAACGTCATGCTGGTATTGTCCGACGCCCACGGATTGTGGATCAATTTTGACTAATTCTGCCAAGGGATCTTGCAGACGGCGACCAATACTGATGGCGCTGCGTTCTTCCACTTGCAGATCAGGGAATTCTTGACGAGCGATCGGACTGGCAGAATAAACAGAAGCGCCTGCCTCATTCACGATCACATAATATACTTCTTGATCGATCAATTTTAATTGTTCAGCGACGAATTGCTCTGATTCCCGACTCGCCGTCCCATTACCGATTGCGACCATCTCGACTTTATAGGTTTGTAATAAGCGACGAAACGCTGGTCCGGCAGCTTCTCGCTTATTCATAGGCGCTGGTTTATGAGGATAGATCACTTCGATCGCTAGTACTTTTCCAGTCTCATCAATGACGGCTAGTTTACAGCCTGTACGATACGCTGGATCAAAACCTAAAACGACTTTGCCCTTCAATGGCGGCTGCAGCAACAGATTGCGAAGATTTTCTCCAAAAATCGCAATTGCTTGTTCGTCGGCTTTTTCTGTCAATTCATTGCGAATCTCTCGTTCGATGGCTGGTGAAATAAACCGTTTCAGCGCATCAGCAGCTGCAGCTTCAACAAAACCGGCTGCGGGTGAATCCCTATTCGTGATCAATTTGCGACGTAGGTAATCCATGATTTTTTCTTCATCTGCCACAAGGGCGACCTTCAAGATGTCTTCTTGTTCCCCACGATTAGTGGCTAAAATTCGGTGGGATACCATCTTATTGATAGGATGCTGGAAATCGTAATACATTTCATAAACGCCTTTTTCATCTTTTTCAGCATTTTTGACCGTGCTTTGATACAGTCCTTTGTTTGTGTAATAGCTGCGGATCCAACTACGAAACTCTGCAGTATCACCAACGCTTTCTGCAATGATCTCGTGCGCGCCTGCTAAGGCATCTTCTACAGTAGGAACAGCATCACTGATAAATTCGGCCGCTTTTTCTTGAACGTCACCTGCTTTTGGGAAGCTTAACAGCCACTGAGCAAATGGTTCCAAGCCGTTCTCTTTGGCGATCGTCGCTTTGGTGCGTCGTTTTTGTTTATAAGGACGATACAGGTCTTCGACGGCCTGCATTTTTGTTGCAGCTAAAATCGCCTGAGATAGTTCAGGCGTTAGCTTTTCTTGTTCTTCTATCAAACGCAAAACCTCTTGCTTGCGCTTCTCTAAGTTTTCTAAGTATTGGTATCGCTCTTCAATTTCTCGAATCTGAACTTCGTCAAGTCCATTCGTCATTTCTTTACGGTAGCGGGCAATAAAGGGGACGGTATTTCCTTCTTGCAATAACTGCAACACCGTACTGATTTGTTTTTGGGTAAAAGCGGTTAATTCTTGTTTTACTAAATCAAGTACCTCTTGATTCATTTCTGCCATTTGTTCTCACCTTTCCTTTGTTGCTTTTGCTATTTTAACATAAAAAAGACAGCCATTGAGCGAACAAGATTGCACGAAAACAATGTTGCTTTCGCGACTCTTGTTATGGCTGCTTTTGTCTTTTCTCAAAAAGACTTTTAAAAGTCTGGTTGCCAAGGACCTGCTAAATTTTGGTATTCGATGTCCTGAACGATCCCTTTGCCATCAAAAATCACGCCATGCACCGATCCACCAAATACTGCCCCGCCATCGATGCCGATTTTGTCGTCTTGTTGCCATAGATCCGTCGTCTGCATATCTCCATGCAGCATGGGCGTGATGGTATGGCCAAAAACGATCGTTTTTCCTGTACGGTTTTTTCCTTTATGAAACGGCTCGCGAATCCAGATAAAATCATGGTCTGCGGTCTTACGCCAATCTTTTTTACTTAAATCCACGCCCGCATGAACAAAGAGATACTTTCCCCATTCGTAATAAAGCGGTCGCTCCATCAAAAACTCTATTAAGTCTCGATAGCTACTGCGGATCATTAAGGCGATTTCCGTCGGCGAATACTCCTCAGTAGCGCCTGTATGCAAAAGACTTTCAATCGTTTCTTTGCCGCCATTGCGTACGTAAGCGGCAAACCAATCCTCAGGGGCATTTAGAAATTGCAGAAAATACTCCTCGTGATTGCCGCGTAAATAAATCGCTTGGTATTCTTCGACTAACTTTTTTCCCAGAAAAAAACACTCTTTTGACTTCGGCCCCCGATCATTTAAGTCTCCAATCAAAAGCAGCTGATGGAGCTTAGGGTCATAATCGGTAAGAAGTTTTTTAAACAGATCGGCCATTCCATGAATATCACTGATTGCATATAGATAGTTTTGCATAGTCATTTCCTCCTTAAAGGCAATTGATTCTCTTGTTATCAATTTTAGACCTTTGCCTGTAAAATGTCTTGCAATAAAACGAAAAAACCAACCATTTGTCCTGAACAGTACGACAACATAAAGTCGGGTTCAAAAGGACGAATGATTGGTTACGATCGACAAAAGCTATTTTCCTGATACAGCAAAATAATTGCCATCCGGATCGGCAAAATTGAAAACCAGTTGTTCTTCCATCTGAATCAATTCACCCACTTCTGCTTCCATCTCTAAAAGCTTCTTATAAAGTATCGTAATATCTTCTGCAAAAAACATGATCGATGGGGAATTCAAAGCGACTTCAGGTGAATGTGTTTCGATAAACTCACGGTCATATAAGACAAAATGTGCCTCCGCCTCTTTTGATGGCGCGATTTCAACGACGGATGTTCCATCAACGGTTTGTTGTTCAATGATCACAAACCCTAGTTCTTGCCAAAACTCAACTGCTTTCGTCACATCGTCAACGTATAGCATCACTTGCATTTGATTGGAAAACAATGGGCATCCCTCCTATTTCTCGTTATTCGTCTGCTTCCTTCGCTTCTTGCGCAGCGTTCGAATTGGTATTAAAGTTCAATTGTAAACCTGGTTTGTCGGTCACGATCTCTGTCACTTCATAAGTCAAGCGTTTGACGATATCAAACAAGGGCTCAACCAAGCGATCTGTTTCGGCTTTCGTCAAATCCTCTCCAGAATTGACTTTGCGATTCAAAATATGATTGACTTGTCCGACACGTCCTGACAAAACGTAATCAGGGAACACCAATTGGAATTCTAAGCGGGCACCAATAATACTGTTTTCTTCCATATATTCTTCATCTTTGACTTTTAACGGCGCAAAGCCGACATTCAATTTTGTTTCCATTTCTTTGTCTTTCGGTTTCATATCAAAATGATATGCTTCAACGATCGGTTGTTGTCTTTTTAATTCCACTAGATTCACACTCCTTATCTAAAAGTATAGCATAACCTTTTCTTTGAGCCTACTGTATTCTTTAGACAATAAAAAAAACGGCAAGTGCCGTTTTAATTTGCTTCTTTTAGTGTTGCTAGGTAGTCCAATGCATCTTGGACATTGGCGATCGGAACGATTTTCATGTCTGTGTCTAACTTCTTCGCTGCTGCCACTGCCTCTTCGTAATTCGTTTTAATGGAAGGATCTATTTCACGCTCTTCATCAGTGATTTCATCGTCCGGAGCAAAAAAGATTTCTGCTCCACTTTCGCTGGCACTCGCTACTTTTTTGTCAATCCCACCGATTCGACCAACCGTCCCATCAGCTGAGATCGTTCCGGTTCCAGCAATATTATGGCCTTTACGCAAGTTATCTCCAGTTAGCTGTTCATAGATTTCAAGGGTGAACATCAACCCAGCTGAAGGCCCACCGATATTGCCAGAATCGATCACGATCTCTTCATCAGAAGTGATCTCTGTATGATCGACGAGTGAGATACCGATACCTGCTTTTTGATTGCTTTCCAGTTCAATTAATTTGCCTGTTGCTTCTTTTTCTTCACCATCTTGCAAGTAAGTTACGGTGATCTCATCACCAATGGTTTGACTTTGTACATAGTCGATAAAGTCTTGGTTACTTTTAAATTCTTTGCCATTGACAGCGGTGACGGTATCTCCAACGGATATTTTCCCCGCAAAGCTGGAATTTGGATCGATCCCCATGACATAGACCCCTTTATAGGTCATTTCATAAGGCAAGTCTGCCAGCTTTAATGCTTGCTCAATCGCACTATTTTGCGAGGATTCCATATAATAGCGCTGGATGCGATTGTACTCCTCATCTGTCGCACCGCCTAAAAGTTCTTCCTCACTGATCAAGTCTTGAAATTCATTGAATTTCGTTCCAATCGCCGTAAACACGGTAGCCTGTCGAATCCCGACACTGGTTAAAGAAAAGGAGCCGGCTGAGGTGTCTTCTTTTTGATTGACGGTAATCAATTCTTTTAAATCGATCGTTGCACCAGGTTGCTCGATATAATAAGGAATCGGCAAAAAGGCACAGGCTGCGATGATCAGCGCTAAAACAAACAGGAGAACATATTTGATCGTTGATTTAAGATTCATTGGTATCACGCTTCTTTACTATAGCATCGTAGATATTTTGTGGTAAATATTCCGCAACATCGCCGTTAAAGGTTAAGATTTCTTTCAACAAACTGGAGCTGATGAAACTATGCTTTGCATCTGCTAAAAGAAAGACGGTCTCCAGGGAAGGTTCTAAGTGATGATTCATTTCCATGATGTCCCGCTCATACTCATAATCTTTCACACTGCGAATGCCTCTAAGCAGAAACTGGGCGCCTAGTTTTTTCGCGATCGTGACCGTCAGCTCCGTTTCTTGCGCCAGAATCTTGACGTTTGGAATATGAGCGAGGGCTTCTTCAATTAGATGAACTTTTTCTTCACTTGTAAAAAAACTTTTTTTATTGGTATTTGTAAAAACACCCACGATCAGCTCATCAAAAAGCGTTGCGCCTCGCTCAATCAGATCCACATGACCTGACGTCAGCGGATCAAAACTTCCTGGAAATAAAGCAATCTTTTTCATGTTATCCCTCATTTCTATAGATCGTCACCGCAGATATGCCATAGGTTTGGGCGCGCATCAAATGCAAAGAACCAATCTTTTCTGGCAAGACGATGGACTTATCTGTTTCGCAAACCACATAAGCAAACGGACGAATCAATTCATCCTTAAGCATAGCTTCTAGCTGTTGCAGGATCTCTTGCTTTGCATAAGGTGGATCTAAAAATAGATAGTCAAAACTTTGTCCCTCAGCTGTAAACTGGCGTAAGGCTTGATTGGCATCCATTTTTAGTACCGTGAACTTTTCTGGTTCTTTGGTTATTGCAATATTTTCACGGATCACTTTAATAGCTGGAAAACTACGGTCGACACAAACGGCATGCTCCGCACCACGAGAGACCGCTTCGATCGCTAAGCCCCCGCTCCCACTAAACAGATCCAGTACAACTCCTCCATCTAAATATTGCCCTAACATGTTAAAGATCGCCCCTTTTACTTTGTCTGTCGTGGGGCGAGTGTTATCTCCAGCAAGACTTTTTAATCTGCGGCCACCATATTCTCCGGCTACTACACGCATGCGTTTTTCCCTCCAAGATCTTCGTAAATACAAATATAGCACTGTTTCTATAAATAGCAATAAAAAAATGGCGGTGACTCAAGGCACCCCCACTTTTCTATTACACGTTTTCTGCCAATCGAATCATCGTATTTTTTTCTTCGATATCAAACCCTTCATCTTTCACTGGATAGGCTGCTGATGTACCAATTTTTTCAGCAAAATCCATTTCGACATCTGGTCGATAGGAAGCTTCAACTTGTCGAACAAAGTGAAACTGCTCGATTTTTGTTTTTTTGCTTTCGTATTCTTCTTCGTTCAAATACATGACCACATATTTCATTTTGCGTGACACATAATGAACGAAGCCAAAACGACGCAAATTTTTTAGTTGACGTAGGCTGTAGACCCATACGATCAATCCTCGACGCTTCTGCATCGTAAAAGGCGTTTTATCCTCGTGCATGACAATTTCCTCCACAACTTGATTTTGATTGAAAAAAAGGACTTCCAGCATCCACTTTGACAGTTGGTGAAAAACACGTAGAAATCGCTACGGTCAGTTCATCCAGCAAACGCTGCAGCTGCGTTTCACTCCAGCGGTACTCGCTCACTTGCTCATTGAGATCCAGCTGTCGCTTAGCTGTGCGCATCGCACGCTTTTTCTCTTTGAAATCAGGGGCATATGCGCCGTACGCTTCAATTCTTTCAAAATCCAGCTTTTTTTCTATAAACGATCGCATCAATTCCTGAGCAACAGGATCTTGATGCATGGTTTGTTTCGCTATTTGATAGTTTCTACACGTTTCACTCGCTTTGATTGCCATCACAAGCGAATCGATTTGATCTTCAATCTCGAAAAAGGCTTCATCGTAAATCATCTGATGTACTATCCTCGGTCCCTTCTACATCTTCTTGCACTAAGACTACCATATTTGCTTCAGAAAAAGCAATTCCTATCTTTTCTGATTGTTCATGGGTCAAACGCTCAGTAAATCTTGGGTTACTGAACCAAGATAAAATAGTAAAGGTTGGATCATAGACAGGCGCTTCAAAAATCGAAGCTGAAGCCTCTAACTCCTTCGCTGCTAATAACTCCTGCCACTCATCGTTCGTCAAAACAAAATTACTCGTTTTTTCCGAAGAAAGAGCACGTTGATAGGAATGGATGCGTTGAGAGGTCAAATGATCCGATAGATTATTCGTCAAATCTGCTAAAAGTCCGACCGCATCTTGATGCGTCTGGGTATCTTGTACAAAGCTTTCCAAACCGATTTGATTACGAAGCTTATCAATAATGACAAAGGCTAACGTCTCTTTTTCAAGATCAGCTTGTGCTTGGTCAATCGTTTGTGAAACTTGAAACAGCGGTCGTTCTCCTTCCGTCAAGGGATAGGGCGCTAACTTAAGCAGGGTCGTCTGATCCAAGTAAGTGATCGCCTGCAGTTGAGCCGTCTCTTGATCAAAGAATAAAACAGCAAATGTCCCATTATCAAACGCTACTAAGGGTCGGTAGTTCATATCTTCTTCCATCAATTCAAAACTGATGGTGCGATCATTTTGTGTCAAGGTGAAATTTGGATAAATCATGGTCAGCTCAGTCAAGTCAGTCAAGGTCATGCCCATCGCAAAGGGCGCTAGGGAAGATCCCCCGGCGCCGATCACTTTGATTGCCTGCACACTCTCACCATCAGTATTGATCTCAACATATTGCTGATCGTCTAATTGATTGTAGACCCGAATTTCAAACTCGTAGCCCGAGCGATACGTTTGAACTGGAAGCCCATAGATTTCTTCAAAATCAGAAACGGGCTCCCCAATCAATTCAGCTAACCCTTGAGCTGCGATTGGTTCGTAATTCATGGTCGTTGGTGCTTTGATTGGGTTCTCGATCGTCATTCTTGAATCTGAAGCGTTTTGCATGAATACTGGCTGCAAATACACGATTATCAGGGCTAGGACAAATAAGCCGCAAAATAATAATCCCCTTCGCTTCATCTGCTGATCGACTCCTTATTTTTCTTTGACTTCAATCAGAAGATCTCCTGACTGGATTGGTTCCCCATCGGTTACGTAAACATGCTCAACTACACCAGAGAAGCGAGCTTCGACGGAAGTTTCCATCTTCATCGCTTCAGTGACCATCAACGTCTGTCCACGTGCCACTCGATCACCTTTTTTGACTAATACTTCTAAAACTGAACCACTCATAGACGCACCGATTTGTTCTTTGTTCGTTGGCTCTGCTTTGCGTTTTGTTTGAACAGAGCTGATGATCGAACTATCTTTCACAACGATTTCTCGTCGTTGACCGTTCAAGTTAAAGAAGAGGGTCCGATTGCCTTCGATATCTGGTTCACCGATTTCATCGAGACGAATGATCAAAATTTTGCCTTTTTCTAATTCGACATTGATCGTTTCGCCTAAGCGCATACCATTAAAGAAGGTTGGTGTATCAAGGACTTTTACATCGGCAAACTGCTCATACGCTTTTCGATAATCAAGGAAAACTTGCGGATACATCAAGTAGCTCAAAACTTCTTCGTGTTTTGGTTCATAGCCGATTTTTTCAGCTAGTTCTTGTTTCACTTCGGCAAAATTAACTGGCTTGGCAAAGGTTCCTGGACGTTCCGTAAAGGCTGGGCGTCCTTTTAAGATAATGCGTTGCAATTCTTTCGGGAAACCACCGACTGGCTGACCTAACTCGCCTTGGAAGAAGGTGATCACTGATTCTGGGAAACTCAATGTATCGCCTTTTTCAAAAATATCTTTTTCTGACAAGCCATTTTGTACCATGAAGAGCGCCATATCGCCCACGACTTTCGAAGAAGGTGTCACTTTCACGATGTCTCCAAACATCATATTGACTTCATGATACATTTCTTTGATTTCATCCCATTTTTCGCCTAAACCAACGGCTTTGGCTTGCTGCTGGAGATTGGTATATTGTCCTCCTGGCATCTCATGCTTGTACACTTCCGTTTGAGGGGCGTTCAAGCCATTTTCAAAGGAATGGTAGTACATGCGGACATCTTCCCAATAGTGATTCAATTGTTGGATATTATCCACATTGATCTCTGGGCAACGCTCGCCGTTTAAAAGAGCATAATACAAACTACTCATACTTGGCTGACTCGTTGCGCCACTGATAGCTGACATAGCGACATCCACGATATCAACGCCAGCTTTGGTAGCTGCTGAGTAAGTAATAATCCCATTCCCGCTAGTATCATGGGTGTGCAGATGGATCGGTACATCGATCGTATCTTTTAACTCACTGATCAAACGATAAGCCGCTTGCGGTTTTAATAATCCAGCCATATCCTTGATAGCAATAATATGGGCACCAAGATTCTGCAATTCTTTTGCCATGTCTTTGTAATATTGTACCGAATATTTTTGGCGGGATGGATCATTGATATCCCCTGTATAACAAATCGTCGCTTCTGCAATTTTGCCCGTATCGCGAACGGCTTGGATACTTTTCTCCATTTGTGGGACCCAATTCAAACTATCAAAGATTCGGAATACATCGATTCCTTGTGCCGCAGATTCTTTGATGAATTCTTCCAAAACATTGTCTGGATAATTGGAATACCCGACAGCGTTGGAGCCTCTAAACAACATTTGTAAGAGTGTATTCGGCATTTTTTTCCGGAACATCCGCAATCTTTCCCATGGATCTTCTGTTAAGAAACGGTACGCAACGTCAAAGGTTGCCCCACCCCACATTTCACTTGAGAACAATTGTGGTAGGCCAGCTTCCGTCGTCGCGGCAATTTTCTTAAAGTCATGGGTTCTTACACGAGTTGCCAACAAACTTTGATGGGCATCTCGGAAGGTTGTATCCGTCAGTAAGACATTCTTTTGTTGACCGATCCATTCAACGACACCCTCGGCACCTTTCGTATCTAAAATATTTTTGGCGCTGACAAAATCAGGCGTTGCTTGGATGTGTTGTGGCATCCGTGGTTCATTGTAGAAAGGTTTCTTTTGTTTTTCGATTCCCGGGAATCCATTAATCGTGATTTCACCGATATACTTCATGGTTTTGTTTCCACGGTCACGAATCCGAGGGAAATTGAATAGTTCTGGCGTATTGTCGATAAAGGTGGTTTTGGCTTCCCCTGAACGAAAGGCTGGATGAGAAACAACATTACGCATAAAGAGAATGTTTGTTTTCACACCACGTACTCGGAATTCTTTCAGACAGCGCATCATTTTTTGAATTGCTTGGTCGAACGAAGCAGCATGCGTACAGACTTTTACAAGTAGCGAGTCGAAATAAGGGGTTACCACTGCACCGGCATAAGCATTTCCGACATCTAAACGAACCCCAAACCCACCTGGAGAGCGGTAGGTATCGATCTTACCAGTATCTGGCATAAAATTATTCGCTGGATCTTCTGTCGTCACGCGACATTGGATCGCAACACCCTCAAAGCGAATGTCTTTTTGTTCAGGAATTCCGATTTCTTTATGCAAGTCTTTGCCTTGTGCAATCAAAATTTGTGTCGTCACGATGTCTAAATTGGTGATCATTTCAGTGATCGTATGTTCCACTTGGACCCGTGGGTTTACTTCGATAAAGTAGAATTTGTCGCCCTCTACTAAGAATTCCACGGTTCCAGCATTGATATACCCGACATGCTTCATTAGTTGAACGGCTGCTTGGCATATTTTTTCCCGTTGTTCATCAGTCATTGACACACAAGGTGCCACCTCGACTACTTTTTGGTGGCGGCGCTGAACCGAGCAATCACGTTCAAATAAGTGAACGACGTTTCCGTGCGTATCTCCTAAAATTTGGACTTCAATATGTTTTGGATTACTAATGTATTTTTCAACGTAGACTTCATCGCTACCAAATGCCGCTTTGGCTTCACTTTTGGCACGTTCGTAGCCGTCTCTTGCTTCTTTTTCATCATGAGCGACACGCATGCCTCGCCCACCGCCCCCAAGGGCTGCTTTGATCATGATTGGATAATCATGTTCGTTTGCAAATGCTAAAACGTCATCGATCGATGCAACTGGACCGTCAGAGCCAGGAATTGATTGAATCCCTGCCTCGATCGCTGCTGCTTTTGCTTTGATCTTGTCGCCAAAAATATCTAAATGATGGGTGGATGGTCCGATGAAAATCAAACCTTCTTCTTCACAGCGCTGAGCAAATCCCAGATTTTCTGATAAAAAGCCGTATCCAGGATGGATTCCTTCGGCACCGGCCTTTTTCGCCGTGCGAATGATATCTTCAATGTCTAAATACGCATCGATCGGACGTTTGCCTTTCCCCACTAAATACGCTTCGTCTGCTTTAAAGCGATGGACGGAGTATTCATCCTCCGCAGCATAAATACCGACTGTTTTGATTCCTAACTCCGCACATGCGCGGAAGACACGGATCGCGATTTCTCCACGATTGGCAACAAGAATTTTCTTCATCTAATCCACTCCATTCAATTGATCAATAATTCAAATAATATTGTTTCCTCTTTTCTTCGGCACTGATATTTAACACAAAACCGATACAAATCGATAGCATCAGTAAGCTTGATCCACCTTGACTTAGAAATGGGAAAGTGATTCCCGTCAATGGGATCAAACCAGTGATTCCACCTAAGTTGATAAAAATCTGAGACATAAATAATGTCCCTATACCTATACACATCATGGAATTAAAGGGATCTCTTGAACGGATACCGACAAGAAAGATCCGTCCCACCATATAGAACAAAACACCTAAAATGATGATCGATGGGATCAGCCCTAATTCTTCCATAACGATCGAAAATATATAATCGGTGTGCGCTTCGTTTAAGAAGCCACGTTTTTGGATACTATTTCCAAGCCCGCGCCCGAACAGCCCACCGTTGAACATTGCGTAATACCCATTGACCATTTGATGACCTGTATTGTATTCATCAGCAAACGGGTTCAAAAAGGATGAAAAGCGACTATAAACATAAGCTGGTAAAAGCTTACCGCCAGTTAGATTCACAAATAGGACAATCAACATACTCCCAACGATACCTGCCAACCCCAATATCAAAGTGTACAAGTAATTCAATCCACTAGATAATAAAACGACAAAAGCCAGTAGCATGACGATCACAGCATTCCCTAAGTCGGGATAAAAGGCCATAATCCCTGTGTAGACGAAAACGATTCCGATTGGACGCCAAACCGTTTTCCAAAACTCTTGTTGGATGCCTTTTTGACGATAAGATAGCGTCACCGATAAAAACCAAATCACAATAAATTTCAAGTACTCAGCTGGTTGAATAGAAAAGCCCGCAATCGTTAACCAACCATGGGCCCCGTTTCTTCTTGGGAAAAAGAAGGCAGCGATCAATAAAAACAAGATGACGATCATAGCGATCTGGACAAATTTTTTATTCCGAAAAACATCCGTTTTCATTTTATACATGACAGTGATCGCTACTAGACTCAACAACCAGAAAATCGCTTGATTGATGACGTAAGAAGCAGCTGTGGTCGGTTGTGTGGCGGTCATCGCAACGTAAGATGTGGAACTATAAACCATCATCAAGCCCGTGACACACATAACAATATATGGTAATAAAATACTATAATCTAATAAATGTCTTTTCTTTACTTTCTCTGGCAAGTTTATGCCTCCTTGCCGATGTCAGGTGTCCGCTGGTCCTCGTAGACCTCGCTATACAATTGGTTCAAATCTTTTTCAAGATCCGCCATCAATTGCTGCCCTGTTTGATTATCAACGATCCCCAAGCGGATCGCAAATGCCACTTGTCGTGATAGACCATACATCTGGGTATCAACCACTTCTTCAAATGCTTTGCATTGTGCGATACATAAACTATTTTCTTGGTTTCGGATCAGCTTTTTGATTCGTTCTGCGTCATCTCTCAGCAGATCAAGCGCTTTTGTAGAATCGATTTGCTCCATTCCGGTCCCCCCATTTCTTCGTTTCACCATTATAGCATATTCTTATTCGCTTTTGCATCCATAGATTGGATAGAAATACGGAAATAACGAACTTTAATGAGCATATATTCGAAAAGTTCGCTTTTTGATGATTATCATTCGTGTTTTGGAAATTTTATTCGTTTTATTTATATGATCCGCGCCCGATCTCGTGAAACAAAGGTAAATCGTGAAACACTTTATAAAAAACGTCCTTTACTAAAATTTAAGAAAAGCTATTCTATCAAGTATTCGAAAAAAAATCGGTGCCTGCTTTTCCACAATTACGTTTTAAAAAAAGAACAGGTCCAAAAGTCCCTGTTCTTTCAACTCGCATGAAAAGAAAAATCGTTTACTTTGTTTCGTCGCCGATCTTGCCATCCCCATTGATGTCCTCATCGGAAAGACGTTCGACTTCTTTAATAAACCCTTCGCTCATCTCTTGATAATTTTGCTCACCAACGACCGCATCGTCAGGGATTTGATCGACATTTGCAAAAAACTCAATATGATTGTGTAGGTTTTCAAAGCGCATAGGAGCATCTCCGCCGTATTCGCCATCAAGGTTGATCATTAAACGATTGACCTGTTCTGGTGCGTCTACTTCAAGAAAAGATGTTTTCGTATAAATCAGACGACGATCGTTGATGTGTTTTCCACCATTCATCATTAAAGCAACTAAGTGGACGATCTCAAAAATATTGGCCGTTTTGACAATGATCAACGAAAATTTCCCATCGTCAAGCTTTGCATCAGGCGCAATCTGTTCAAAACCCCCCACTGAATTCGTCAGCCCTAAAAAGAACATCGACGCTCCGCCAATGTATTCTCCGTCTTCATACTTTAGATGCATTTTGATTGGTTTGACACGAGGCAGTAATTCCGCTCCTTTTGCTAGATAAGCTAAGTAGCCAAAAACACTTTTCAGTTCAGAAGGAACATCGTAGGTCAATTCCGTTAAGTGCCCACCAGCAGCAATGTTGATAAAATACATGTTGGGTGTTTTTCCGACATCCATTTTCACTGTCTGCTGCTTCAAAATCACTTCCGCAGCTGCTTTGATATCCGTACGGGGAATCTTTAGTGCTCGTGCGTAGTCATTGGTCGTGCCTCCAGGAATGATCGCCATTTTTGGTCGCTTTTCTAAAGGAGCGATCCCATTGACGACTTCATTGATCGTGCCATCCCCACCGGCAGCTACCACCAAATCAAAACCAGCTTCGCCGGCTCTTCTTGCTTCATCACGAGCGGAAAATGGCGCAGCGGTCGTGGCAAATGCACTCGCCTCATAACCGCCAGTTTCCAAAACATCTAAAATATCTGCTAAGTTTTTTCGAATCAATTCTTTCCCAGATGTCGGGTTGTAGATTACTCTTGCTCTTTTCATCGCTTGCCTCTTATCGCTTTGCTAGTTCTTCTTGCAACAGCTTGTTCACAACACCTGGATTCGCTTGTCCTTTGGTTGCTTTCATGATTTGACCAACTAAGAAACCGACTGCGCGGTCTTTTCCGTTTTTGAAGTCATCGACGGATTGTTGGTTGTTATCTAATACTTCATTGATCATTGGTAGTAATTGCGCAGGATCTGATAATTGGATCAATCCCTTGGCTTTTACGACTTCTTCAGCGTCGCCGCCGTTTGTGATCAACTCTTTGAAGACTTTTTTCGCAATCTTCGAACTGATCGTGCCATCGGCGATCAAACGAATCATTCCCGCTAAATTGTCTGGGGTTAATTTCGTTTCTGGCAGTTCCAATTTCTCGCTGTTCAGATACGCTGAAACTTCACCCATCAACCAGTTAGATGCTTGTTTAGGATCAGTACCAGCATCGATGGTTTTTTCAAAGAAATCGGACATTTCTTTTGATAAAGTCAAGACCATTGCATCATATTCTGGTAAGCCCAATTCAGAGATGTAACGGGCACGACGTTTTTGCGGCATTTCTGGCAAGCTTTGACGTACACGTTCGATCCATTCATCATCGATCACAAACCGTGGGATATCTGGTTCTGGGAAGTAACGATAATCAGAAGAACCTTCTTTGACACGCATCAATAAGGTTTTGCTGGTTGCTTCATCAAAACGTCGAGTTTCTTGTTGGATCTCGCCTCCAGAAAGCAATACTTTGGCTTGGCGTTTTTCTTCAAATGCCAACCCTTTTTTCACGAAGGACATAGAGTTTAAGTTTTTCAGTTCTGTTTTTGTTCCGAATTGTTCTTGGCCGTAAGGTCGCAACGAAATATTCGCATCACAACGCATGGAACCTTCTTCCATCTTCACATCGGATACTTCTGTAAACAAGATGATTGAACGCAACGCTTCTAGATACGCATATGCTTCTTCTGGTGAACGCATATCCGCTTCGGAAACGATCTCGATCAAAGGGGTTCCTTGACGATTTAGATCAACATAAGAATAACCGCCTTTGCCGTGCATGTTTTTCCCAGCATCTTCTTCCAAATGAACTCGCTCGATGCGAATCTTTTTCTTTTTGCCTTCCACTTCGATCTCGATCCACCCATCATGACCGATCGGTTGATCGAATTGCGAAATTTGATACGCTTTTGGATTATCGGGATAGAAATAGTTTTTGCGGTCGAAATGCGTTTCTTTTGAGATTTCACAATTCAGC
This sequence comes from Enterococcus sp. AZ063, assembly GCF_051715045.1. Classification (NCBI taxonomy): domain Bacteria; kingdom Bacillati; phylum Bacillota; class Bacilli; order Lactobacillales; family Enterococcaceae; genus Enterococcus; species Enterococcus sp. AZ063. The sequence continues at coordinate 1,709,121 of NZ_JBIOTA010000001.1, read as the reverse complement.
GCAAGCGCTGCTTTCATCCCAAATTCGATAGCTGCTTTGTTCATTACTGGTAAAACACCTGGATAGCCCCAGTCGATCACATTCGTGTTGCTATTTGGTTCAGCGCCAAAGTGAGCAGGTGCTGGAGAAAAAATCTTTGATTCTGTTTTTAATTCTACGTGGACTTCAAGCCCAATGACTGTTTCGAAGTTCATGCCTTATCCCCTCCTAAAATCACTGGTTTTTTCGTGTGGAAATCAGTTGCTTGTTCAAAGGCATAAGCCGCTTTATACATGGTTGCTTCATCAAAATGTTTCCCAATGATCTGCAAGCCGACTGGCAGTCCTTCAGAAAAACCTGCTGGGATCGACATCCCTGGCAGTCCTGCTAAGTTCACAGGAATGGTTAAAATATCATTCAAGTACATGGTGATCGGATCATTGATGTTTTCTCCAATACCAAATGCTACCGTTGGGGAAGCTGGGCCAATGATCAAGTCGTATTGGCTGAAGACCTTATCGAAATCTTGTTTAATCAACGTCCGTACTTGACCGGCTTTTTTGAAGTAGGCATCGTAGTAACCAGCACTTAGTGAAAACGTACCTAACATGATCCGGCGTTTTACTTCTTCCCCGAATCCTTCACTGCGAGAATTGACATAGACATCTTCTAGATTGCTGACATTTTCTGAACGGAAACCGTAACGAATACCGTCAAAACGTTGCAAATTAGAACTTGCTTCAGAAGAAGCGATGATATAGTAAACGGCTACCCCGTATTTTGAGTGTGGCAAGCTGACTTCTTCCACAGTCGCTCCTAACGCACGGAAAGTGTCCGCTGCTTTTAAGATTGCTTCTCGAACGCCTGCTTGGATCCCTTCACCTAAGTATTCTTTAGGCAAAGCGACTTTCATTCCTTTGATATCACCAGTCAAACCTGCTGTAAAATCAGGAACAGCAGCGCCTGCTGACGTACTATCTTTCGCATCAAACCCACTGATGGCATTTAATGCAAAGGCATTGTCTTTCACACCACGCGTCATCGGACCAATTTGATCTAAAGATGATGCAAACGCGATCAGACCAAAACGAGAAACCCGTCCGTAGGTTGGCTTCATCCCGACGATCCCATTGAAAGCTGCTGGTTGACGAATCGAACCACCCGTATCGCTACCTAATGATAGGGGGACTTGTCCAGCTGCAACGGCAGCTGCCGAGCCACCTGATGAACCACCAGGTACTTTTGTTTCGTCCCAAGCGTTTTTCGTTTTCTTAAAGAACGATGTTTCGGTACTTGCGCCCATGGCAAATTCATCCATATTTAACTTACCAACTGGAATCATGTCCGCTTGGTAAACTTTGTCCATAACGGTCGCATCGTAAATTGGATCAAAATTACCTAAGATTTTTGAAGCAGCTGTTGTCCGCAAATCTTTGGTAACGATGTTGTCTTTGATTCCAATTGGAATTCCCGCCAACACATTGCTTTCAGTGATACCTTTTTGATCGATGGCTTGTGCCAATTCCTGCGCTTTTTCTTCATTCAACGCTAGAAACGCATCGACTTTCAGCTCTGTTTCTTTAATGCGAGCAAAGGTTTCGCTCGTTAAGTCTGTTGCAGTAATTTCCTTTGACACTAATAAGCTGTGTAATTCTTCTAAGCTTTTTTTATATAATTCAGTCATTAGGCACCCGCCTCCCCATTATCAATGATTGCAGGCACTTTGATAAAGCCTTCTTCGGATTCTGGAACATTTTTCATTAATTCATCACGGTCCCAGCCGCCGGTCGTTACATCTTCACGCATCACGTTAATCGTTTCTGCGACATTCGATGTGAATGGTACTCCTGTGGTGTCCACTTCTTCAAGTGTTTCAACCATATCAATAATTTTCCCTAGCTGAGAGGTAAACTCATGTAATTCATCGTCTGAGAATGAAAGTTTTGCTAGTTTGGCAACGTGTTTGACTTGTTCTTCGCTGATCGCCATAAAATCCTCCTCTTTCTCGTATCCGTAATCTACGTTTACGTTTTTCCAATGTATTGTATCATTTTTTTAACAAATCATGAAATAGAATTTGAAAATTATCAAATATAATTGCAAATAAAAGCAGAAATCATTTCTTTCCTCGTAGTGCAGGGAAGAAATGATTTCAATTAGACAAGAAAAAACAACTGCTTCTCGTCTGTGACAATGCTTAAAGGTTATTGATCTGCCGAATGACTGCCTTCGATCGCAGCCACCATTTGAGCTTCATCCCAAACGGTGACACCTAGGGATTGTGCTTTGGTCAGTTTGCTGCCTGCCTCTTCCCCAGCAACAACGATATCGGTCTTTTTCGATACACTCCCTGTTACCTTCCCACCGAGATTTTCAATTCGTTCCTTGGCTTCTTCACGAGTGAAGTGACTTAATTTTCCTGTTAAAACGACGGTTTTCTCTTTAAATGGTGATTCGACGTCTTCCAACTGTTCATTTCTAAGCCCCAAATAAGCAAAGTTGACACCCGCTCTTTCAAGTTCATCTAACAGGTCGTGAACTTCTTGATTGTCAAAATACGTGACGACACTTTCAGCAATCGTTGCGCCGATAGCTTCTAGCGAAATGATTTCTTCTTCCTTGGCTTTGCTGAGCGCCCGCAGATCACCGAAATGTTCTGCTAAAATCCGAGCCGCTTTCGCACCGACATGACGGATGCCTAGCCCAAAAATCAAACGTTCAACCGAATTTCCTTTACTTTGATGAATCGCCCGCAACAGGTTATTGGCTGATTTCTCTTTGATTTTATCAAGGGTCAACAATTGTTCTTCTGTTAAAAAGTACAAGTCGGCCACATCTTTAACTAAGGATTTATCGAACATTTGCTCTAAAACACGGGGCCCTAAACCGTCAATGTTCATAGCATTCCGTGAAACGAAATGGCTGAGTCCTTCTTTGATCTGTGCTGGACACTTTGGATTGATACAACGCAAGGCAACTTCTTCATCTAAATGGATCAGCTCACTCCCACATTCGGGACAATGTGTAGGCGATTCAAAGGGTTGACTTGCTTCTGTTCGTTTTTCTTCCAAGACTTTCGCAACCTCTGGAATAATGTCCCCCGCCTTATAGATGATGACCGAATCGCCAATGCGGATGTCTTTCATTTTAATGAAATCTACATTATGGAGACTGGCACGGCTGACCGTCGTTCCAGCAACACGAACAGGGGTCATAACAGCGGTCGGTGTCACAACACCCGTCCGTCCCACGGTCCATTCGATCGTTTCGATCACTGTTTCCGCTTCTTCCGGTGGAAACTTATATGCTGCCGCCCATCGGGGTGCTTTTACGGTAAAGCCTAGCGCATCTTGATCTTTGAAATTATTGACTTTGATGACTACGCCGTCAATCTCATAGGGAAGCTCACTGCGCTTGTCATGAAACTTTTCGATATATGCCCAAACCTCATCGATGGTGTGACACACTCTGCGTTCGTGATTTGTACGAAAGCCTAATTTATCCAGTTCATTCAATGCTGAAAATTGATCATTGGCTTCAATTGGTCCAAAGTCAGCTAGTGTGTACAAGAAGGTGCTTAAGTTTCTTTGGGCTGCGATCCGTGTGTCTAATTGTCGCAAGCTTCCAGCCGCTGCGTTTCTAGGATTGGCAAAAACTTCCGCCCCTTCTTCTTCTCGCTGTTGATTCAATTTCAAAAACGAAGCCTTTGGCATATAGCATTCGCCACGAACTTCCAACGAGATCGGTTCTTTTAATTTCAGTGGAATCGATTTGACGGTCTTTAGGTTTTCTGTAATGTTTTCACCTACCGTACCATCTCCTCGAGTTGCTCCACGAACAAAGCGCCCTTCTTCATATTTCAAGGAAATTGACAATCCATCGATCTTTAACTCGCAGACATAATCTACCGCTTTCCCCAGTGCTTTTTGAACACGGGCATCAAAAGCCACGATTCCTTCTTTGTCAAAGACATCGTTCAGGCTATACAGCGGAATATCATGCGTGACCTTTTCAAAGCCAGGTAAAATGATACCGCCTACTCGTTGGGTGGGTGAGTCTTCGGTTACTAGCTGCGGATAATTTGTTTCAATTTCAACCAGTTCTGCATATAGCTGATCATAGAGATAATCTTCCACGGAAGGCTGATCTTTTACATAGTATTCGTAAGCATACTGATTTAATTGTGTGCGCAGCTCTTCTGCTCGTGATTGGATTTCTTTTGAAGGGACATCCATCCTAATATCCTCCTTATTTTTCAACTTTTTCAATCGGCGCAAAGGCCGCCAACAATCGTTTGACGCCTTGTTGTGGGAACGCCACATCTAATTCAACATCTTGCGCGCTGCCAGTCGTCCGAACGACCGTACCGATTCCCCATTTTTTATGTTGAACTTTCTCGCCTACTTGCCAAGTATTACCAGCTGCAGAAGTCTGTTGTTTAGAAGCGACGGTCGTTTGACGCGGTTGTGTATAGCTCGGTTTGAAAACTTTTGGTTGAAACGGTGCAGCAGCTTTCGGCTGTGAACGCTCGCCTAATGATTGCAGCAGATCTTGTTCGATCTCTTCGATAAACCGAGACGGACGATTGTATTGGGTCCGACCGTATAATGTTCTGGAAAAAGCGTTGGTCATAAAGAGCTCTTCCTCGGCACGAGTGATTCCCACGTAAGCAAGGCGCCGTTCTTCTTCGAGCTCGCTTTCTTCCATTAAGGCACGAGAAAGCGGGAAGATATTTTCTTCCAACCCAATCAAAAATACCACTGGAAACTCTAGTCCTTTTGCAGCATGCAAGGTCATCAACGTCACTTGACTACTTTCTTCTTCATAACTATCGACGTCTGACAATAAAGCTAAGTCATTTAAGAAAACACTCAACTTCTCATCTGGTGCATCTGCATCGTCTTCGTTTTGCGCCTCAAATCGTTTATCGAATTCTTGGGTAACCGATAAAAATTCTTCCAGGTTTTCAAGTCTAGCTTGTGCTTCTAAATTATTCTGGTTGACTAACTCTTGACGATAACCCGTTTTTTCTAATATTTCTTTGGTCAGTTCGGTTACTGATAGGTAAGGAACCATTTGGGCGAAGCCATCCATCATCATCCCAAAGCTTCCTAATTCTTTGCCGGCCTTTCCAGAAATATTCGCCAACTCGACATTCATGGCTGCTTCTAGCAATGACCACTCATGAAGATTCGCAAAATCTCGTAGTTTTTCGACGGATGTCGCACCGATCCCACGTTTTGGTACATTGATGATTCGTTCCAAGCTGATGGAATCACGAGGATTGGCGATCGCGGATAGATAAGCCAAAATATCACGGATTTCTTTGCGGTCATAGAACTTTCTGCCGCCGACCATCGTATAAGGAACGTTGGCTTTTAAAAGCATTTCTTCAATGATCCGTGACTGGGCATTGGTCCGATACAAAATCGCAAAATCACCGAATTTACGGTTCTTTTCTGCAATTTGTTTCTGCATTTCACTGACGATAAATCGCGCTTCATCTCGTTCACTATCCCCGCGATAATAAGTGATCTTTTCCCCATCACGATTTTCTGTCCACAGATTTTTATCTGGACGGTTGCGGTTATTTTTGATTACTTGGTTTGCCGCATTTAAAATTGTTTGCGTTGAACGATAGTTTTGCTCTAACAAAATCGTTGCGGCATCTGGATAGTCCTTTTCAAAGTCTAAAATATTTTGCATGTTGGCACCACGCCAACCATAAATACTTTGGTCCGCATCCCCAACAACACAAAGATTTCGAAAACGAGCGGCCAATAAATTGACCAGCGTGTATTGGGCGTGGTTGGTATCTTGGTATTCATCGACATGGATATAGTGGAATTTCCGTTGATAAAATTGCAGCGCATCTTCATTGTCTTGGAAGAGGCGGATCGTATTCATGATTAAATCATCAAAGTCCATGCATTGATTGTTGCGCAGCTCTTTTTGATATTTTTCATAGCAACGACCTACGATCTGCTCAAATAGACTACCTTCCATGGCTTGGTAAGCTTCAGGTGTCAACAGCTCGTTCTTTGCATGAGAGATCGTTCCCAAAATAGAACGAGGATCATATTTTTTGGGATCGATATTCAATTCTTTTAATACCCGTTTCATCAGTGTATTTTGCTCAGAAGAGTCAATGATGGTAAAATTCTTCGAATAGCCGATACGATCAACGTCCCTGCGCAAGATTCTGACACACATCGAGTGGAAGGTTGAAACCCAAACGTCTTCTCCACCCGATCCTAATAGTTGACTGACCCGTTCCTTCATTTCACGTGCCGCTTTATTGGTAAATGTGATGGCTAAAATATTCCATGGATTCACATTTTTTTCTTCTATTAAATAGGCGATTCGATGGGTTAGGACACGGGTCTTCCCGCTTCCTGCACCTGCCATCAGCAGCAACGGCCCTTCCGTATGCATAACGGCTTCTTTTTGCCGTGGATTCATGCGTTTAAGTAATTCACTTTTGGATGACATGCTTTTAAACATCCTTTCTTTCTCAATCTTCTCAATTATAGCATTATCCGTGAATGGGGAAAACCGAACGCTTTGAAAACTTTTAATTAAAAGCGCTTTGATTTTAGTACTCACGAAGCCATCAGTTTTGAAAGAAAAAAGTCAGTCTATTGTTTGTTTACATAATAAAAAGGCTGTAAACTCACAGCCTTTTTATTATGTCTATTGCAAGAGATCAGCTAAAGTATTTCTCTACTAGCTTTTCATTCACATAGATTGACACTTGGCCATCATTTACCGGGAAAAGTCCTTTTCCGGTATCATCTAAAACAACTTTCGCTTCATTATTTCTCAATATATCTACGAATGTCTCTCCACCATGGATCGCGCTGATGGTCATTTCTTTTTCCGCACCTTGAGCATTGGTCATCACGACCGCCAATCCAGAAAGTTCGTGTTCATAATCCCCCGTTAATACCCAACCAATACAATTAGAATCATCAAAATAGTCCACTTGATTCCCAAATGCAAGCTTCTCCCGAAGTTTCAGCATATGGACCAGCGCATCCCCGACAGGGGCGATTTCTTGCGCGGGAATCCCAAATAAATCCCCCCAGAAAACTACTGGTACGCCAGCTTTACGTAAAAGGATCAATGAATAGGCATGGACTTTGAACCATCCGTCTATCCAAGATTGTAAACTTTGCCCAACCTGCGTGTCATGATTATCCACAAAAGTCACTGCATAATCTTCGCGAGCGGCGGTCAACGTACCTGCAAAAATTTGGCTCATATCGTATTCGCCATTTGAGTGAGATGCTTCATATAAATTGTAGTGCAATGGCACATCAAATAAATAAATCAAATTTCCTGAAGAATCTAAATACTCTTCTAATTTTGGCAGATCCCCTGACCAATATTCTCCGACAACAAATAGTGGTTTGCCTTTTTCCTCACGTCGGTTTAAGATCCAATCCGCGTAATAGTTGAACTCAATGTGTTTGACCGCATCTAGTCGATACCCGTCAACGCCGGTCAGTTCTTGGTACCACTGGCCCCATTTATTGAGTTGTTCCACTGTTTCGGGATTTTCCATGTCCAAATCACAGCCCATTAAATAGTCGTAATTACCCATCTCATCATCCACTTGGTTTTCCCAGCCCTTATCAGCGAAGTTAAAAATCCCGTGGTCTTTGTTGCGGTCATCATAATCGACACCAGAAAAATTATGCCACGTCCAAACGTAATCATTGTACGTCCCCTGACGTCCTGGGAAAGTGAACTTGGTCCAAGCTTCGATTTCTTCCTCATCACTGATCGGTTCATTACGGTTTTCGGTATTGTATTTAACCGCTGGAACGACTTCTTTTTCATCGGCACCAATCAAGTGATTGAAAACGATGTCGGCATAAACCTCTATTCCTTGTTCTTGCAGTGCTTTGATGGCTTCTAGGTATTCATCCTTTGTCCCATATTTTGTTGGCACCGACCCCTTTTGATCGAATTCGCCTAGATCATAATAATCATAGACACCATAGCCAACGTCTTCGGACCCAGCTGTCCCTTTATAGGCAGGCGGCAGCCAAATTGCGGTAAATCCATACTCTTTGATTTCTTTACTCATTTCTTTCAATTTGTTCCAGTGCTGGCTATCTGCCGGCAGGTCCCATTCGAACCCTTGTAAAATGACTTTGTTATTCATTTATTTATCCCCCCTTACTTCAATTAAGCCAAATAATAGTAAAAATTGTCAAATATAAGGATAGCTACTAAATCAAAATGACGGTTATCATGACCGTTTATGACCGAATACATTTATTCACGCTTTCGTTTTGAATGTTTTTTACTGTTTATGATTGATTTTGAACGAATCATATGGTATCATGGCAGGTGAAGAGGTGATGAAAATGCTTACAGAGGAGCGTCATCAAGCGATTTTGGCACGATTGGAACAAGAAGAGATCGTCAAGGTCAGTGAACTGATTCAACTGTTGGATGCTTCAGAATCAACGATCCGTCGAGACCTGCAAGAGTTGGAAGACAAAGGATTTTTAGTCAGAATTCACGGTGGAGCCAAGAAAAGTCAGCAATTAGGCTTCGAACCAAACATGTCAGAAAAAACGGCGAAGTTTCAAACGGAAAAGCAAAAGATAGCAAGAGCAGCTGCCCAGACGATCAAAAATGGTGAAGTCATTTACTTAGATGCTGGAACAACGACCCTCGAAATGATTCCTTTCCTATCGGCTATCACAGGCCTTAAGGTGGTCACAAACTCCGTCAAACACGCTTCCCTATTGATCGATCACGGGATCGACACCATGATTTTAGGGGGAACCATTAAGATATCGACGAACGCTGTGTTAGGGATCAATGCTGGTGAACAACTGCGAAAACTACGCTTTAATCGTTGCTTTATGGGCATGAACGGGGCTCATTCTGAGGGTGGATTCACAACACCTGATCCTGAAGAAGCCCTGATCAAGCAGATCGCTTTAGAGCACAGTCAACAAGCCTATGTCTTGCTAGACCATTCCAAATTTCAGCAAACGACTTTTGCTCAAGTTGCCTTTATCGAAGGTGCGACGATCATCACCGATTATTGCCCAAAAAACTATTTAGCGAAATTCAGAGCAAAAACAACCATTATGGAGGTAATACAATGATTTACACAGTAACACTCAATCCATCGATCGACTTTATCGTCCATGTCGATCATTTGGAAATCGGCGCCCTTAATCGAATGAAACAAGACTTTAAACTACCTGGCGGCAAAGGAATCAATGTCTCACGGATTTTGAAACGCATCGGCATCGCCTCGACTGCCCTTGGTTTCGTTGGCGGATTTACTGGTCGTTTTATTGAAGAGTGGCTGACCAAAGAGGAAATCAACAGCAACTTTACCCAAGTCGCTGCGGACACACGAATCAATATCAAACTAAAATCCGGCGAAGAAACAGAAATCAACGGTCTTGGTCCAGTCATTCGCCAGCAAGAAATTGCTGAATTAAAACACCAGTTAGCCACTCTTTCTGCCGAAGACATCGTCATCCTTTCAGGAAGTAAACCAGCTGGTCTTCCAACCGACTTTTATAAAGAATTGATCAAAATCGTTAAAGAAGCGGGTGCGGAATTTGTCATTGATACGACCGGCGCGGAACTTTTTGATGCTTTATCCGATCAGCCTTTGCTGATCAAACCAAATAATCATGAATTAGCCGAACTTTATGAAACTTCTTTTTCAACAATCGAAGATATTTTGCCTTATGGTCAAAGAATGCTAAAGGATGGCGCTAAAAATGTCATTGTCTCTCTAGGCGGCGATGGCGCCCTGCTCTTTACTGGCAATGAGATCTATCGATCCAATGTGTTGAAACGGCCATTGAAAAATTCAGTTGGCGCTGGAGATTCCATGATTGCTGGATTCATTGGGCGTTATGCAAAGACCAAAGATGTGGTTGAAGCATTCAAATGGGGAGTCGCTTGTGGCAGTGCCACTGCGTTTTCAGATGATTTAGCTGAGGCGTCATTTATCGAAGAATTACTACCGGAAGTCATAATTGAACAAGTGAATCTATAGGAGGATGGAAAAAATGAAAATCAATGAGTTGATGCTGAAAGATGCCATGATCATGGACTTACAAGCAACAGACAAAAAAGGTGCCATTGATGAAATGGTAGCAAAATTATATGCTGTCGGACGAATTTCAGATATCGAGGTCTACAAAGAAGGAATTCTTGCCCGAGAAGCTCAAACATCAACAGGGCTAGGTGACGGCATCGCAATGCCTCATGCCAAAAACAGTGCGGTCAAAGAAGCGACGGTCTTATTCGCAAAAAGTAATGCGGGTGTTGATTATGAGGCGTTAGATGGACAACCAACGTACCTCTTCTTTATGATCGCAGCACCAGAAGGAGCAAATGATACTCATTTACAAGCATTAGCAGCGCTATCTCGCTTGTTGATCGATCCGGATTTCGTTGCTAAATTAAAAACAGCGACGACTGCTGATCAAGTACAGCAACTTTTCTCAGAAGCTGAGGCACAGCAAGAAGCCGATGCTTTAGCAGAAGAAGCGGCAAACCAAGAAGCAGCACCCGCTAGCGAACGTCCCTATATCGTCGCAGTTACAGCTTGCCCGACAGGAATCGCCCATACCTACATGGCAGAAGATGCTTTGAAAAAGAAAGCCAAAGAGCTGGGTGTTGACATCAAAGTCGAAACAAATGGTTCAGAAGGAATCAAAAATCGTCTAACAGAAGCTGATATCGCCCGAGCTACTGGTGTAATCGTAGCTGCTGATAAAAAAGTAGAAATGGATCGCTTTGACGGCAAACATTTAGTAAACCGTCCTGTCAGTGATGGTATCCGTAAAACCGAGCAATTAATCAATGAAGCAATGAGCGGTACTGCTCCTGTTTTTCATGGTAGCGGCCAAGCTTCTGATAAAGAGGACGCTTCTGCTGATGGTTCAGTCGGTCAACGAATCTATAAAGATTTGATGAATGGTGTTTCTCATATGCTGCCATTTGTTATTGCCGGTGGAATCATGATCGCTATTTCCTTCATGGTGGACCAGTTCATGGGTGTCCCTCAAGATGCCTTGAGTCAATTAGGAAACTACAACCAAGCAGCTTCTTGGTTCAATCAAATCGGTAGCGCGGCATTTGGTTTTATGCTACCTGTCTTAGCTGGATTTATCGCTTCAAGTATCAGTGACCGACCTGGATTGATCGTCGGTTTTGCAGCAGGTGCGTTAGCAAATACAGGTGGTGCTGGTTTCTTAGGTGCCTTGATCGGCGGTTTCTTAGCTGGTTACGTCATCAAGTTCTTACGTTCATTATTCAAAGGCTTACCAAAATCATTAGAAGGAATCAAAACGATCCTCTTCTACCCTGTTTTCGGCCTATTGATCACTGGCTTCTTGATGTTACTGATCAACGTGCCAATGAAAGCTATCAACGACGGTTTGAACAGCTTCTTGACTGGCTTAAGTGGTACCAACGCAGCTTTACTTGGCGCTTTGTTAGCAGCGATGATGGCAGCCGATCTAGGCGGCCCAATCAACAAAGCCGCTTATGTTTTTGGTACTGCAACATTGGCAACGACCGTTGCTGAAGGTGGTAGCGTCGTGATGGCATCTGTAATGGCGGGCGGAATGGTTCCTCCATTAGCAATCTTTGTCGCAACGTTATTGTTCAAAAATAAATTTACAAAAGACCAAAAAGAAGCAGGTTTGACAAATATCGTCATGGGGCTGTCCTTCGTCACAGAAGGTGCGATTCCATTTGCAGCAGCAGATCCACTGCGAGCGATCCCAAGCTTTATCGTCGGTTCTGCCCTGACTGGTGCACTTGTCGGTGCCTTTGATATCCAATTGATGGCGCCACATGGTGGGATCTTCGTTGTCCTATTATTATCTAAACCAATTTTGTTCTTGCTATTCATCTTGATCGGTGCGATCGTTTCTGGCGTCGTATTCGGTTTGTTGAAAAAAGCACCTGAGCAAACAGCCTAATTTAAAAGACCCACAAGATCCTCGTGATCTTTGAAGCGACCCCCAAAAGTTAGACCAAAAAATCTAACTTTTGGGGGTCGTTATTTGTATGGCAAAATATCCTTTTGAATTAAAACTAAAAATCGTTAAAGAATATCTTAGTGGCGTGGGCGGATATCGGTATCTTGCCAACAAATACGGTATTTCAAGCAAGTCTCAAGTAAGTAATTGGGTGAATGCCTATCGTGAATACGGAGAGGAAGGTCTATTGAGAAAGCATCAAAATCAGAAATATTCTGTTCAATTTAAGTTAAATGCGCTAGAGTTATATCAAACAAGTGAGATGTCCTATCGAGAAGTTGCTAGCACTTTAGAAATGAACAACCCTGCGCTTATTGCCAATTGGATGCGTAATTTCAGAGAAGCAGGTATTGAGGGGCTCTCAAAAGAGAAAGGGCGACCACTTACTTTGACTAGAAAAAAAGAAAACAAAAAAGAAAATACAACAACTGAAGAACGCGAGCGTATCAAGGCATTAGAAAAGCAAGTCCGATCCCTTCAAATTGAGAATGCCTTTTTAAAAGAGTTGAGGAAGCTGCGAAAACAGGAAGCCCAGCAAAGACGCAAGAATCAATCGCACGAATCATCGCCAGCCTCCGAGGATCATTCAAACTAGTTGAGCTTCTTGAAACATTGAAATTTCCTAAAGCAACCTATATGTATTGGCAGAAACGGTTTGACAGACCAAACCCAGACCAAGAAATTGAAGAAAAAATGCTTGAAATTCGCAAAGAGCATAAAGACTATGGCTGTCTGCGACTAAAAAAAGAATTAGAGAATCAAGGGATTCATGTCAATAAAAAGAAGATTCAACGTCTGATAAAAAAACTAGGTATCGAAGTAAAGTCTTACACTAGAAAATCTCGACGGTACAATTCTTATCGTGGGAAGGTTGGTACTGTCGCCAAAAATCGTATTCATCGTCGGTTTTATACAAATATCTGTCACCAAAAAATTACAACTGATACCACAGAGTTTAAGTATTATGAAGTAGACACCACAGGTGTCGTTCGTCAGAAAAAGCTGTATTTAGATCCTTTCATGGATTTCTACAATAGTGAAATTCTATCTTATCGGATTTCTGAAAAACCAAACGCACTAGCCATAATGGAAGGATTAGAAGAAGCAATCCAGATGACAAATGATTGTCCATTTCGTAGAACCTTCCATTCAGATCAAGGATGGGCCTATCAAATGAATGCTTATAAGAATAAATTGAAGCAACATAAAATCTTCCAGAGTATGTCTCGTAAAGGGAATTGTTTAGATAACTCACCTATGGAAAACTTCTTTGGTTTATTAAAGCAAGAGATTTTTCATGGAGAAGTCTATCGGAGTTTAGATGAATTGAAAACAAAAATTGACCAATATATCTATTATTACAACCATAAACGCATCAAAAAGAAATTAAATTGGCGAAGTCCGGTTCAGTTTCGAGAAGCTGTAAAAACAGCTGTCTAACAGTTAATCTTATCGTACAAAAAAGGAGTGAATTTCTCCACTCCATAAAAGTCTAACTTTTTGGGGTCACTACACTTGCGGGTCTTTTTCATTCTTGATTGGTAAAAAGCTGCTGCTCGACTAGCTTTTGGGTGTTCATAAAATACACTCGTAGTTTTTTCCCATCCTTCTTTAGATTGACCCATGTATATTTGCGCGTGCGGTGCAGATAGCCAAAATGAACATCAGGCATGGCCGCTTTCAAAGCATCTAGCGGTAAGTGCTTCAAAGCAGTCTCCGGCAAATAAAATTGCAGGCAAGCAGTATAGTCTTTAAAACGATCCTCTGAATATTCAATCTCAAGATGGCTACGAATATAGAATGAATAAGCCTCTACTCCATCGTCTATCGTTAGTTCTGGCTTTAATACGATATAATCCATCATTCGCAACCGCTCTTGATCCACCCAAGGAAAATACGCTTGGGCATTCAGATACCCTTTCACTCGTCGCTCTTGATACTCTTCGTTCACGAGGTCGAAGCTTCTGGTGACAAAATGTGTCGCGCTGCGTTTTGTTGTCGGCTGCAGTCGATCATTTTGGTATTGGATGGTTTGGATCAAGTGATCCCCAAAGGCATATTCAATATATGGTTCTCTCAAAATACCGACCCCGTTATCCCAAGTCAATTGATCGATTCCAGTTTGATCGCGAAACAATCGCTGATAGGATAGATTCAATTCGTGATCCCACTGGAAAGGATCGCGATACAATTCCACCATCACGACCCCTTGGTCTCTTACCTGCACTTGCTCCACCTGTTGCGCATCAGTAATGATCACTTGAGGAATGATATGCGCGTAGAATGCCGAAAAGTACATGCGCCAGCAAGAAGTCAATGTATAGCCATTGTAAAAAACATCGTACCCAGCAAATTGATTGCAGTCGATGACGATTTCTTGTTCAAAATTTTTCCGCTTCGGTAACGCGTTGATTTCAGCAATCGATTGAAAATTTTGTCTTTTCTCGATTCCTTCGACGTTATGCATCAAGTACTCGTCATATGAACGCAAATAGCCGAACAAGCCATCTCTTTGCATCGTTTCATCAAAGTAACTTAAAATCACTGGTTTTTGCGCGGAAAACACCTCTTTTGTAAACAGATGCCGTTGTAAAACTGCCTCTTGAATGACATGGATACTAGACTCATTTTGTCCATCCGTGACAATAATTTCTGTATTGATTTCTTCAGGGGCGTTATGCAACAACCGACTGATTTCATCAAAATCATAAGGTTTCTTTGCTTGTTGATTGTAGTAGTATTCCGTCGGCTGATAGCTAAGACGAACCAAAGCGAACCAATTTTCAATCAACAAACGCAACTGTGCTGCTTCCATTTGGGTCGATTGTAGAAAGCCATAGATTTTTTCAGTTTTGATCATCGCTATCCCTCTTTTCTATCCCCTTTCTTTAATTATAGTAAAGGGGGAAACGATTGAACACTATTTCGCTTTTTTTGATGAAATCTACCACCGTTCGTGGTAAACTTAAGGCGCTTGGAGGTGAACCTATGGGCTTAAAATTCCAACGAGAAGACTCGCTAGATAAAATGTTTGATGATTTTGCCTTTCTTCCCGATAACGACAAAGACAAGAAAAAACAGGAAAACGATATTGAGCGTTTCTTGAAAAACGAACCTGCTGAAGAGAAAAAAACACAACCTAAAGATAGTAAGAAAGCAGACTAATAAAAAAGGCAAAGGACTCCATAGTCCCTTGCCTTTTTTACTTGTGGTAACAGAAAATGAGCCCCTGAAGCTACATATGTTCAACGATCAGAAACGGCATCTAGAGGTTTTCTTATAGCTCTTCATACAACATGCTTTGACGTAATCGCACCAAGCCAATGGTCAACAAGCAAAGAATAAAAAAGATGGTTGCTAAGATCGTCACCACGAAGATCACCACAAAAATCGGTGAGCTTGTAAAACGAATCATTGGTTCAAAGATAGTGGTTTTAATCAAGTCAGGGATCTCTGAGACTAAGAGTTGTTGAATCGCTTGGTTAAAATCTTCCGTTGATGAATTTGCGGGCAAAACAGCCATAAAACTCCCTACACCATAATTTGCGACCCCAATCCAAGCAATTGCGACGTTTGCTAGAGCGAGCCAGCCAACGCCAAGATTACCGACAACGATCGAACCGATCGCAAGATTGCCAATCCCAACTAATAAGCCAAAGCAGAGATTCCCTATTGCAATGACACCGATACTGACTGTCCCAATTCCCAACATTCCGAAGGACAATAAGCCAATCGATAAAAAGCCTAAACTGACAACCCCCAAAGCAATAATCCCTTTGGCTTTGACACCAAGGCTAAACCAGCCGCTGGCAGTTGGTAGCTCTTTCATCAGCACAAAAAACGCTCGAACACTCGTCACTTGATTCAGTAATAAGAATAAATTGGGAATCAAAATGTGCATTAACGGAAGCCGCAGAACCGTCCGTTCACTTTTGTATTCATAATAGTAGGTTTCTTTTTTTTCTTTTAATAGCTCTTCCACTGGTGTGCCTAATAAATCGGCTAGACGGACCAATGTCTCGATGTCTGGCAACCCATTTCCTCGTTCCCATTTTGAAATGGCCTTATCAGAAACAAATAACCTCGCAGCTAATTCCTTCTGTGTTAAATTATGTCTTGATCGATACTCTTTTAATTTTTTACTTAATGATTCATGCATTCGACCACACCTCCTTGTTACAAGTTTAACAAATAACAAGGAGATTTTCGCTAAAATGGAGCAAATTCAGCACTCTACGCTGCGTAGAATAGCTTAAATCAGCTGATTTCCAATGTAAAATGAGAAAAACCGAAGCAAAGGACTTTCTTGCTTCGGTTTCCTAAATGATAATTATTTTATTGCTGCTTCAATCGCTTTCCACGCTTCTTCTTTTCCTTGTTTGGTAATGGAAGAAAAGAGGATAAACGTATCTGCTGGATCAAAGGATAATGCTTTTTTGATCATGCTTTCATGCTTGTTCCATTTCCCACGAGGGATTTTGTCTGCTTTGGTGGCGACCACGATCACTGGAATCTCGTAGTATTTCAAAAACTCATACATTTGAATATCTTCTTGTGAGGGGGCATGACGCAAATCAACAAGAGATACGACTGCACGCAGCTGCTCTCTTTGTTCAAGATATGTCTCAATCATTTTCCCCCATTTCGCTCGCTCTGTTTTCGATACTTTTGCATAGCCGTAGCCGGGGACATCGACAAAATGCAGCGTATTTTCAATCAAATAAAAGTTCAGCGTTTGCGTCTTCCCAGGTTTTGATGAGGTACGGGCTAAATTTTTACGATTGATCAATGTATTGATGAAGGATGACTTTCCGACATTTGAGCGGCCTGCTAAGGCAATCTCCGGTAAAGGTGTAGCTGGATATTGTGCTGGAGAAACGGCACTGATGACGATTTCAGCATCATGTACTTTCATCGAATCGCTCCTTTCTATTTTTTCAAAAAGAAAGCCGGATAGCAATGAAACTATCCGACTTGGTCTCGATTAGACTGCTTTTTTGGTCTCTTCATTGTAAATGATTTTTGGTTCACCAAGTCCTTTTGCCGCTTCTTCCGTGATGGTGACTTTTTGGATCGACTCATCAGAAGGGACATTGAACATGACATCCATCATGATATTCTCGATGATCGAACGCAACCCACGAGCACCGGTATTTCGCTCAATGGCTTGCGCAGCAATGGCACGCAAAGCCTCTGGCTCAAATTCCAGCTCGGTGTCATCTAATGCCATTAACTTTTGGTATTGTTTGACCAGCGCATTTTTTGGTTCAGTCAAAATATGCACTAAATCATCTACTGTTAATTTCTCTAGGGCAGCCATCACTGGCAAGCGGCCAATAAATTCAGGAATCAAACCGAATTTAAGCAAGTCTTCAGGAATGATTTGCTGCATCACACTTTCGCCTTCTTCAAGACGCTTATTGTTCGTGCCAAAACCAATTGTTTTTTCACCTAAACGGTTTTTAACGATGGTTTCGATTCCGTCAAACGCCCCGCCAACGATAAAGAGAATATTGGTGGTATCAATTTGGATCATCTCTTGATGTGGATGTTTCCGTCCACCTTGTGGCGGTACACTAGCAGTCGTTCCTTCTAGGATCTTCAGCAATGCTTGCTGCACGCCTTCACCGGATACGTCACGAGTAATCGATACATTTTCACTCTTACGGGCGATTTTATCGATCTCATCAATATAGATGATTCCTTTTTCTGCCATTTCTACGTTATAATCAGCAGCTTGTAACAGTTTCAAAAGAATGTTTTCCACATCTTCACCGACATAGCCGGCTTCTGTCAAACTGGTTGCATCAGCGATTGCAAAAGGCACGTTTAGTGAACGTGCTAACGTTTGTGCCAAAAATGTTTTCCCAGAACCTGTTGGTCCGATCAAGCAAATATTGCTTTTTTGTAATTCTACATCTTCTGCTGTCGTTTCTACATTGACCCGTTTGTAGTGATTGTAAACCGCCACAGCCAATGTCCGTTTCGCACGATCTTGTCCAATCACATATTCATTGAGAACATTCAGTAGTTCTTGCGGTTTCGGCACTTCGGTAAATTCACGAATTGCTTCTTCGTAAAACTCTTCATCAATGATTTCTTTACACAAATCGATGCATTCATTACAGATATAGACCCCAGGACCTGCAACGATCTTTTTCACCTCTTCTTGCGTTTTGCCACAAAAAGAACAACGAACAGCTTCATTACCGTTTGTATTATCGTACATACTGTTCACCCCTTGAAAATTTTCCAACCTATTTAAAGGAGTGGAATTTTGTTTACTAACTTTGCAGTCTTAAACAATCATATCATAACTTTTTTGAAAGAAAAAGTTCTTTTTACGTTGCCTAACGTTTTCTTATCATTTGTTAGTAATTGTTAAACTAGCCCCTCTTACTCCCAAGAAAAAACGGCAAACACCGCTAGATGTTCGCCGTTTTTAAGCATTTTGCTTACGCTTCTTTTGCAGTACCTGTGACAAGTTCAACTGCTTTCTTCATCGTGATATCATGTTTCAACATGTCTTCTGTTAAGACGCGTTTGATTTGATCCACTGGCATGTTGTAAGCTTCAGAAAGTTCTTTGATTTCGTTTTCGATATCTTCTTCTGTTGCTTCCAAACCTTCTGCTTTAGCGATTGCTTCAATAACAAGGTTTGTTTTCACGCGGGTTTCTGCTTCACCTTCAAATTGTGTGTGCAGATCTGCTTCAGTTGAACCAGTTAATTGATAATACATTTCTGGTGAGATTCCTTGACGTTGCATGTTGTTCAAGAATTCATCCATTGAACGGTGTACTTCATCATGAACCATTGAATGTGGTAATTCAACGATTTCTGCGTTTTCAACTGCTTGACGGATCGCAGCTTCATCTTTTGCATCTTCAGCTGCTTTTTCTTTTGTTTCAGTCAATTCAGCACGGTATTTTTCTTTTAATTCAGCTAATGATTCAACGCTGTCATCAACGTCTTTTGCGAATTCATCATCTAATTCAGGAAGTTCTTTTGCTTTTACTTCGTGAACAGTTACTTTGAAGACTGCTTCTTTACCAGCTAAATCTTCTGCTTGATAATCTTCTGGGAAAGTAACGGTAACGTCTTTGCTATCACCAGCTTTTGTTCCTACTAATTGTTCTTCAAAACCAGGGATGAATGAGTTTGAGCCAAGTTCAAGTGAGTAGTTTTCACCTTTGCCGCCTTCAAATGTTTCTTCCCCTAAGAAGCCTTCAAAGTCGATAACGACTGTGTCGCCATTTTCAGCTGCTTCGTCTTCTTTGATAACTAATTCAGCTTGCGCTTCTTGTTCACGTTTGATGCGTGCATCCACGTCTTCTTCTGTTACTTCACGGTCTTGTTTTTCAACTGTTAATTCTTTGTAATCACCAAGTTTTACTTCAGGTTTTACAGTAACTTCTGCTTTGATAACCCAATCTTGGCCTTTTTCCATGCTGTCAACGTCGATTTTTGGTTGCGCAACAGGATCGATCCCTGCTTCTTTTACAGCAGCTTCATAAGCTTCTGGAAGAACAGCGTTCAATGCATCTTCATACAACGCTTCTTCGCCGTACATACGGTTAAATACTTGGCGTGAAACTTTCCCTTTACGGAAGCCAGGTACGTTAAGATTGCCTTTCACTTTATTGAATGCAGTCGTCAAGCCTTTTTGGATTTCTGCTTGAGCGATCGTAAATGTCAAAACACCATCATTGGTGCCTGTTTTTTCCCATTTTGCAGTCATTTATTTCCCTCCGAATATTAATTGATTTACATATGAAATAGCTTCATGCATACCTTTAAATAGTACACTAACGTTGTTTAATTGTAAACATTTTACCATGAAAGTTGCGAATTTTTCTTTCAGCGAATGCTCAATCGTAGGATATTGCGTAGGTGTCGTTTGCGTTCTTCTATTTCATTCACTGCTTTTGGCTGTTCTTTTTCTTCAAATAACCCACGATAATCTTCAATGTAGCTTGCCACCCATGCTTTTGCCTCCTCTTTTGCAGGTAAAAATGGGTAGCTGATGGCTAAATGATCATTGATCTCTGCTGAGACGCTTTCTGCTAAAATCGGATCTTCTTGGGCGATCGTTTCGTCAATCTCTTTCTGGATCGCTTTAACAGCGGCATCTTCTTGCAAAAGTTTTAACTCTTTCGGAACGATTTGCTGCATATTCCCAAGGTAATCGATCAGTTCAAAAGGTTCGTCCACTTCAAGACGCACGAGCTCATCCACTAATTTGGGCAGTAAATATGGATTTTTGATGGAAGCTAACGTTTCATGCATCAGCGTGACAAATTGTGGTTTGGTAATGGCTTGGGTAAAAACGTGCCATTCTGTTGCACTCACCGGTTGATTGGCTTCATCTAATGCACGTAAATGCTTGCGTTTCCCATGAAAATCTTCCAGTCCTAAAATTTGCTGAACTTCTTCTACCTTTGCTAATTCACTTGCTAACTGTTCCTGATAGCGGCTTGCAATTTTTGTTTTTTTACCTAATGTAAGCCAGCGCCGAGCTTTTAAATACTGACCATCCAAGATCAGCAGATGACCAATTTGTAAATACCCGTCGGTTTCTTTTAGATAATCATCCAAATAGTCTTCCGCCAGATCTAACGCTTTGGCAAAATCATTCAACTGCTGCAGACATTCAACCAGCCATTGATTGATCTCAAAACTGGCATTTTTTTGATAGAGTTCATTGTACAGGCGAAAAGCTTGCAAAAACTCCTTTGACTGGTAGGCTTTTTCTGCCGCCAGCCGAAGCCGTTCATTTGGTCCTGGGAAATCAATCGTCTCACCCATTCTCGATCCCTCCTTTACTACTTGCTTGATCTGCTAGTTAGTTTTGTGCGCCAATCATTACGTGATTGGCATCCACTTGTTTATTGAAAGCTTTGATCAGATTAATGGTCACCACACTGGTTTCTGCAAAATAATCCGCAGCCTGCTGCTTATTTTTATTAAAGGCGATCGGTAAATAACCAAGATAAAAGAAAAGATTGAATTGTAATACGTAGCGTCCGCAAAGCTCGCGAATCAACACAGTTTGCCAGCTGAGTTCTTCCTCTACAAAAGAAACCACTCGAATGCCAAAAAGCATTTTTCCAATCGTTTGACCATGATTTAGCTTTGTCATTAGAACAAAATAGCCTAGATAGATTGCTAAGGCACAGATGTTGTAAAGGCCAAACCGCTGATTGGTTGCCGTTAAATTCGCTAGATTGTAGATACTACCGATCGTTATTTGGGTAATCGCTCGGATCACCAACACATCAACGAGATAAGCAAAGAAACGAATCCAAAACCCAGCAAAAAAGTAGCTAGGAAAATCATTGAAGAACCGTTTGTCTTCTGCCTGTTTTTCAGGTTCTTCATACCGTTGCCAGGCTTGTTGTTTTTCCTCGATCTCGCTTTGGGTATACTCTTCTTCCCTAAAAGACGTCAAGACTTGTTGGTAAAAATCATCGGGATGATTTACTTGTGCGTTCCTCATCGCTTTGTTGGCAGTTACTGGTTCGGTTGTTTCTGAAACCTGCGCTTCAGTTTGCACATCCGTATGATTGGTTGACGGTGTCGAGGTTTCCCGCTGTTCCCTTTGATCGATTGACGAACTTGTGTGATTGTCATCCCTTGATGATGTGCCAGCGGAATACTTGTTTTTCTCTGTCATAGTCATTCACCTCCATAGTAATAAAGAGGTTTCGGAGCATCGCTGGTTCCAAGGCTTTCCATCAATTGGATCACTCGCTCTGTGTTTGATTCTTTTAATCCTTGCAGTTCGGCTAAACTTGAACCTAACCAAGTAGAAGCAAATCCAGTAGAGGAAACATCATAGCTGAAAATCTCGGCATCTTCCAAGCCTAGATCTGCTTGCATTGCTGCTAATGTATCTTCAGGAAAACCGATTTCATCCACTAAACCAACAGACACTGCTTGCTGACCATCATAGATACGGCCATCAGCGATCTTTCTAACGGCTTCTTCTGTCATGCCACGTCCTTCTGCTACGATTTTTACGAACCGACCATAGGCATTGTCGACATAGGTCTGCAAGACTTCCTTGTCGGCTTCTGTGGGTTCTCTCGTTGATGAACCTACATCTTTTAGTGCGCCACTTTTATACGTATTGTCTTCGATCCCTAGCTTTTCGAATAAGCCAGCATAGTTTAGCCCTGACATGATCACCCCGATTGAACCAGTAATGGTTTCATCCGTTGCAAAAATTTTATCAGCACCTGCCGAGATATAATAACCGCCACTGGCTGCCATGTTTTTCATACTGACATACATTGGAATCCCTAACTCTTTGATTTTTGCTAACTCACGAGCGATCTCCGCACTTTCATAGACGCCGCCTCCTGGGGTATTGACTTCCATCAAGATGCCCCCAATAGTTGGATCTTCTTGGATCATCCGTAGTTCTTCTAAAAATCGCTGATGATCATAAGATTCTGTTGTGAATAAGCCACCACTGGAGCTGCTGGCGATGGTTCCTTCTAAAGATAAGCGAACAATACGATTGTCTTGATCTCCGGCAACTAACGTTGTCTCTTCGATCGCATTACTTCCATAGAGCAAAGCATTTAACCCTTGTAGCGTCTGAGTTTCCTCTTGCTCTGGACGATTTGTGATTACTGAAAAAACCCCCGAGCAGATAAATAACCCAGCTGCGATCGCCGCTGCGATCCATCTTCTTTTATTCATTTTCCCACCTAACTTTTCACCTTTCCCATTTTTAGTATAGATTTTTGATGACGATCACTGCTTCTTCGTCTCCAACCGCATCAAATTTCTCGCTTTTTTCAGCTAAGACGTAGCCACCAAAAAATTCCTTTGTCAGTTCATCCTGGACTTCGAATGTTTGCGCGGTTTCCACGGTGACTGATCCAGGCAAAATTTCTTGCAAGCTGTCCCAGCCCGTATCCAACATGACCTTTGTTTCATCTGTGACATTAGGATCTTTTTCTATCGCAGCTACCATTTTCTTTAGCTCTGAAAAAGTCATACAATTTACAAATTCTGGCATTTCATTCCCTCACTTTCTTACTTTTTTATTGTAGCGAACTTAAAAAAAAAAGCATAGCTTTATGAGGAAATTTCTTGGGAATCTTATTCGACAAAGCTATGTCAGCTGTTTTGATTTCCTTTAAACAGGTTCAAATCAACCTTACCAATAACTATACCAATTATTTTTATATAACTTTGAGTTGACAGAAACAGGAATAAATATTATGATATTGCTTGTATTTCTATAAAATATCTCACAAGGAGGATAGATAGACCAATAAGGATAGCGCCTGATCTGGAAACAGATGACGAGGAAAGAGTTTATCGAAACATTCGGCGGATGACTCTAGGGACTGCACTCTACAGGCAAGAACAAATCTCATCGTAAGGTGATGACAAAGACTTGCTACGCAGATAGAAATACATAATGCCAAACTAAATTTTTTGAAAGTAGGATTATCATTATGTGTGGAATTGTAGGAATCGTAGGAAAATCAAATGCAGAACGAATTATTTTGAACGGATTGGAACGCTTAGAGTATCGCGGCTATGACTCAGCAGGTCTTTATGTCGCTGATCGGACTTCGGATCACTTAATTAAAGCCCAAGGAAGAATCAAAAACTTGGAAGAAAAAGTGACTTCTGAAGTAACAGGAACGATCGGTATCGGACATACCCGTTGGGCGACCCACGGCAAGCCATCAGAAATGAACGCTCATCCTCACACTTCAGCAAACCAAGCACTCGTGTTGGTTCATAACGGTGTGATCGAAAACTTTGAAGAGCTTCATCAAGAATATTTAAACAACCACCAATTTGAAGGTCAAACAGATACGGAAATCGTTGTTCATTTGATTGAAGCATTGAAGGAGCAAGACAACAGCACGACCAAAGCAGCCTTTAAAAAAGCTTTGTCCTTGATTCGCGGCTCTTATGCCTTTGCCTTAGTAGAAAAAAATGATCCAGAAACCATTTATGTTGCCAAAAACAAAAGTCCTTTATTGATCGGTTTGGGAGATGGGTTCAATGTCATCTGCAGCGATGCCTTAGCAATGCTCGATCAAACGACTCACTTTGTTGAGATCGAAGATGGCGAAATGGTGACCGTAACAGCCGATGCGATCGAAATCGAAGATCCAAAAGGAAACCTTGTGTACCGTGAGTCTTATGAAGCACAACTAGATCTGACTGACATCGAAAAAGGAACATACCCTTACTACATGTTAAAAGAAATCGATGATCAACCAACTGTGATGCGCCGCTTGATTCAAGAATATCAAGGAGAATCTGGTGAAGTAGTGATCGATCCAGCGTTAAAAAACGAACTTTTAGCTAGCGATCGGATCTACATCATTGCTTGTGGTACTAGCAATCATGCGGGCTGGGCAGCAAAAGCCATTTTAGAAAAACTAACACAGATTCCTGTTGAGGTTCATTTATCTAGTGAGTTTGGCTACAACATGCCATTGTTGTCAGCAAACCCCTTCTTCTTGTTCTTATCACAAAGTGGTGAAACGGCAGATAGCCGTCAAGTATTAGTGACGATCAACCAGTTAGGTCTTCCTAGTCTGACGATTACCAACGTTGCTGGTTCTACTCTTTCTCGAGAAGCGAACCATACCTTATTGCTTCATGCTGGTCCAGAAATCGCTGTTGCCTCTACAAAGGCGTATACTGCACAGATCGCAGTGATGACGTTATTAGCAAAAGCCATTGGTGATGAAAAAGCTGTTCCTGAAGCATTGGACTTTGATGTTTTCCATGAACTAAGCATCGTTGCTTCTGCAATGGAGGCTTTAGTGGATGAAAAAGCTGTTATCAGTCAATTTGCTGAGGATTTCCTTTCCGAAACCCGTAATGCGTTTTACATTGGACGTGGAAATGATTACTATGTATCGATGGAAGCGGCATTGAAATTAAAAGAAATTTCTTATATCCAAGCGGAAGGCTTTGCGGCTGGTGAATTAAAACACGGCACCATCGCGTTGATCGAAGAAGGTACACCAGTGATCGGTGTGATCACGGAAGAAGTGACCGGCTCTCATACGCGAGGCAATTTGAAAGAAGTCGAATCTCGTGGGGCTCATACCCTTGTGATCGTTAGCCAAGAATTAGCAAAAGCGACTGATCAAATCATTTTACCAAACGTTCACCCATTGGTAACCAGCTTAGTGGCAGTCGTTCCAACACAGCTGCTGGCTTACTTTGCCACTTTACAGCGCGGATTCGACGTTGATAAACCAAGAAACTTAGCAAAATCCGTTACCGTTGAATAAGTTTTTTAAAAGATTGAAACCGAATTGGTTATTTTCTGTATAATAAAAAGAACTCCTCGTTCGATGACTCGATCGTTCATAGGGGTTCTTTTTTTCTTATTTTCTGCACAACAAATCCGAAAAGACTTTTAAAAGCAACTATCCTTCGCAAGGCTTGCCCGCTGCGTCTCCTCTGTTAAGCGTTGCCGACAAAATCGTTGACAAGTTTCTCTAATTCGCAAGTTGGCTTCTTGCTGGTAAGTAGACAAAAAAGACGACCAAAGGATGTCTTTGATCGTCTTACTTCTTCATTTATTCCGCACCGATTTCCTCTCGAACGACCGCTGCGATTTTTTCAACATAGTAGTCGACTTTTTCAATGGTTGGCGCTTCTGCCATCACCCGAAGCAATGGTTCTGTTCCTGAAGGACGAACCAAAATACGGCCTTCGCCGTTCATTTCTGCTTCTGTCTCTTCCACGATTTTACGGATAGCTGGAACATCCATCGCGCCATTTTTATCTGTCACTCGAATGTTGACAAGTTTTTGTGGATAGATTGTTACCTCTCCTGCTAATTCCGACAGTTTCTTGCCCGTTTGTTTCATGATATTCAATAGTTGAATTCCTGATAGCAAACCGTCACCTGTCGTATTGAAATCCAAGAAAATCATGTGACCTGATTGCTCGCCACCAAAATTATAATCGTTTTTACGCATTTCTTCGACGACATAACGGTCACCGACTTGTGTGATGACATCTTTCAGTCCAATTGCTTCCACTGCTTTATGGAACCCTAAATTGCTCATGACTGTTGTCACGATCGTTCCTTGGTTCAAGCGCTTTTGCTCCGCTAAATATTTCGCACAGATATACATGATTTTATCGCCATCAACGATGTTTCCTAGTTCATCTACTGCGATGACCCGATCACCATCTCCATCAAACGCAAGACCAGCATCCGCCCCTTTTTCAACGACAAATTCAGCTAACGCTTCAGGGTGAGTCGATCCCACACCATCATTAATGTTCAACCCGTCTGGAGACGTCCCCATTGTGAAGAATTCTGTTTCTAGATCGGCAAACAAACGATTGACACTTGTTGCTGTTGCGCCATTTGCTGCATCAACACACACCGTGATTCCTTCCAAATCATCAGGAATCGTTTGACGTAGAAATTGAGAGTATTTCAACAACCCTTCTGGAAACTCATCCACCGTTCCTAAGCCATCGGCAGAAGGACGTGGAAGTGTGTCTTCCGGTGCATCAAGTAATGCTTCAATTTCAGCTTCTTGTTCATCGACTAATTTAAAGCCATCATTCCCGAAAAACTTGATGCCATTGTCTTGTGCAGGATTGTGAGAGGCAGAGATCATTACACCTGCACTCGCTTTTTGCACTTTCGTCAAGTACGCAACACCCGGTGTAGAAATAACACCCAATTGGAATACCTCGATCCCGACAGATAATAGTCCAGCGATCAATGCATTTTCTAGCATCTGTCCAGAAATCCGTGTGTCCCGTCCCACCAAAACACGGGGACCGCGGTCCCCAGTTTCATGCTGACTTAATACATAGCCGCCGTAACGACCTAATTTAAATGCTAATTCAGGTGTCAACTCCTTGTTTGCTTCTCCTCTAACACCATCAGTACCAAAATATTTTCCCATTTTAATAACCTCTCTTATTCATTCTCTACAGTCAAACGACTAAGAACTGCTTGTCGTCGTGCTGCTTGCGGAATTCTCTGTTTGTTCTTGCGTCGTGTCGACTGTCGAAGAATTGGCTTGAGAATTCGCACTGTTCGTTGCTTCATCGCCATCATTGTTTGATTGATTCTCAGTAGTTGTTTCTGCAACCGGAGTGATTTGGATCGTCACTACTGTTGGATTGATCGTTGTTCCCTCTGGTACTGGAATCGTTACTGTCCGTTCGGTCGTGGTTGTGATCTCACTAACATCCACTGGGACACCGATCTGCTGGGTCTCATCCAAAATACTTTGTGGTCCTGTTAGCACCGCACTGATACTACTCATCCGGTAGATGTAATGAGAGATCCCATCTGGTGTTGTCCCCTGTTGAGTGACAAACAATTCAATTTCTTTGCTTGGTGCTTCCATCATCAATGCCACATCGACCGAATCTGGCTCAGGAATGATCGCTAAAGGATTGTTTTCACTATCCCAAGCCTCGATCGCTCCATCCACCGTGATCGAATCGCCAGTAATATCATCTGGATTCACGATCGCTACCACTCGGTCAATTTCTGCCAGTGTCTTGTCGCCAGTAGTGATCTCTACTTCTTGCGGTTCAACACTCATTGAATCAACGCCGTAACCACTCGTTGCTCCATCAGTCGAGATGACTGGCTCAACGGTAAACGTTTGGGTGACTTTTTTCTCGATCGTCACAGTGACGGTTTTGGGTTCGATTTCGGCTGTCACACTTGAGCTAAGATTTTTCACTTCTAAAGGGACCTCATGGGTTCCTTCATCAAGTCCAGTCAAATCAGCAACTACTCGAAAGCTCCGCGTTTCCTCGCTACGTTCAGCATTCAATTGCACCCGATTTCGACTAGACAAAGTCACGTCTACTGTTGTTTCAAATCCTTGGATAAAGTATTCATCTGTGTCATAGGTGGTCTGAATCGGTACATTATCGATCTCTTCCTCATAAGGATTTGAAGTTCCTGCAAGGTTGACTTGCAGGCTTGATCCGCTGGCGATGAAAAACAGAACCAGACTAAAGAACAGCGCTAGTATACCATAAAATACGTTTTGACGACGTTCTTTCTTGATCATTTTCTTCCTCCTTTGTTGACCCCTTCAAAGAAAGATTGCAGCAAGTTGCGTTTACCAGGCTTTTCTTCTGGCACTAATTCGCGATTCAACACGTCGAGATACTCTTGTCGCGAAAGCTCAGTAAGCATCCGATTATTCAGGGTAATACTGACGTCTCCCGTCTCCTCTGAGACGATAATGGTCAACGCATCACTAACTTCTGAAATCCCGACAGCCGCTCGATGGCGCGTCCCAAATTCTTTGGGAATCAACGGACTTTCTGACAGTGGTAAGTAGGCACTAGCAACAGCGATCTTATCATCTCTTAAGATGACTGCACCATCGTGTAGCGGTGTATTGGGAATAAAAATATTGATCAGTAATTCGCCCGTCACGTCCGCATCTAAAGGAATCCCCGTTTCAATATATTCTTCTAACCCCGTCGTCCGTTCGATCGTGATCAATGCACCAATTTTTCGTTTTGCCATATATTGAACAGCTTTGTCCAACGCTTGGACCAACACTTCATCCCGTCGTTTTTCATTCTTAGAAGTCTTGAAGAAAGAGCTACGGCCAAGATGCTCCAGCCCTCGTCGAATTTCTGGTTGGAAAATAACAATCGCGGCGATCACCCCATACGTGATGACTTGATCCATCAACCAAGATAGCGTCTTTAATCCTACGATACCTGCCAAAAACCTTAGAACAATGAATAGGCCGACGCCTTTAAACAACTGGATCGCTTTTGTTCCTCGCACAAGCTGGATCAGCTTATAAACCAAGTACCAAACAACGATCACATCTAAAACATTTACTAAAAATGACCAAGAAAATATATCAAATGAGAGCAATTCTCTCCAATAATCTAAATTAAAAAAATCCCTGAAATTTATCAACATAAACAGCCTTCCTTTATTCTTAAGACTTCAGATAATAGTATAACATAGGACCTCTTCAAAGATTTGAAAAAAAACAAATTTATGAAAAAGTTTTGAAAAAATAAACAGCTCTTTTACTTAGTTTACCATTATCCTGAAATCATTGTTTGTCAAAGGTCTTAGAAGATTTCATCTAAACGAGCTTCTTGCACTCATTTCTTAGGAAAAACAACAAATGACCCTGAAAAACGGGCCAAACCGTTTTTCAGGGTCATTCCTCAGCGAGCGATTACTCTTGCTGACGGCGCTTTGCGCGCGCTGCACGCCGTGCTGCTCTTTCAGCGAGCTGTTCTTCGCTTAACGGCTGTTTTTCTCTTCGTACACGCTCCGTTTTTACTGCCGTTGGTTGTTCTGCATCAGTACTTACCTTTTTTTCAAGCTTTGCTCGTATTTTTTCTTCTTGACCTGCTAAGCGGGCATAGTTGTAGAAACGAGTTTTCGCATCTGAAACGGTTTTTTCAAACAACGCTTGCGCCGCATTCGGATTGGCAGACTGCAAGGATGCAAATCGAACTTGTGTCTGCATAAAGGCAGGCATTTGATCAAATGCTGGCTTTTTGAAATCGAGTGTCATTGGCTGTTTCCCTTTTTCTGCCAACAGCGGGTTATAGCGGTAGAGACTCCAATACCCCGATGCAACTGCTTCTTGTGCTTCTTTCAAGGATTGACGCATTCCGCCTGCAAGACCGTGGGTGATACATGGCGTATAGGCAATGATGATTGACGGTCCTGGGAACCGCTCGGCTTCTTCAAAGGCTTTGATCGTTTGCATTTGATTTGCACCAGATGCGATTTGTGCGACATAGACATGTCCGTAGGTCATCGCCATCATTCCTAAATCTTTTTTGGAAACAAACTTGCCACTCGCAGCGAATTTAGCAATGGCCGAAGTCGGTGTCGCTTTAGAGACTTGCCCCCCTGTATTAGAATAGACTTCATTATCTAACACGAGAATATTGACGTCTGCACCAGAAGCGAGAACATGATCGATACCGCCAAACCCAATATCATATGCCCAGCCGTCACCGCCTATCATCCATTGGCTTGGCTTAACAAACAAATCTTTCTCCTGCAAGATTTTGTTCAGCTGAGGTGTTGTGGCAGCTTCAGCTTCTAAGGCGGCGATCAATTTTGCTGCTCGCTGTTGCGTCCCAGCACTTTCTTCTCGATGAAGGTCCCAATCATCAATCAAAGTCTGCAATTCTTCTGATACATTGGCTTTCAACGACTGCAGCTGGGCCGCTAATTTCTCCCGTCGGGTTTGGTTGGCTAAGAACATGCCATAGCCATATTCGGCATTGTCTTCAAACAACGAGTTTGACCAAGCTGGCCCTTGTCCTAAGTGATTGGTTGTATAAGGAGATACTGGTGAGGTTCCACCCCAAATCGAAGAGCAGCCGGTCGCATTGGCGATCATCATGCGATCACCAAACATTTGGGTCAATAGTTTCACATAGGGGGTTTCCCCACAGCCCGCACAAGCACCAGAGAACTCCAACAAAGGTTTATTGAATTGAGAGCCCAAAACAGTTCCTGGTTTTGCTGGATTTTCTTTTTGACGTAAAGTCATCGCAAAAGCCCAATTTAAAGCTTGTTCTTTTTGTTCTTCGTAAGGACGCATCGTCAAAGCTTTCCCTTTGGCGGGACATGCTTCCACACAAAGGCCG
This sequence comes from Enterococcus sp. AZ063, assembly GCF_051715045.1. Lineage (NCBI taxonomy): Bacteria > Bacillati > Bacillota > Bacilli > Lactobacillales > Enterococcaceae > Enterococcus > Enterococcus sp. AZ063. The sequence continues at coordinate 1,678,446 of NZ_JBIOTA010000001.1, read as the reverse complement.
CAACCTGTACAATCTTCAACGGAAACTTGAATTCGATATTTTTGCCCATTCGCGCCTCGCATCTCTCTGACGATAAAGCCTTCAGGTGCTTCGGTTAATTCATCTTCATCTGCCAAAAACGGACGGATCGCCGCATGAGGACAGACAAAGGCACACTCATTGCACATGGTACAGCGATCTGATAGCCACTCGGGCACTTCAACAGCGATGCCCCGCTTCTCAACCGCTGTTGTCCCGACAGGGATCACCCCTTCAGTCATTTGATTTCGTACGAGGGTTCCCACGCTTAGTTGGTTGCCTTCTTGACGGTTGATGGGTTCCACGATTTCCCGCACAAATTGTGTTGTAGCAGTGGATGTCCTCTTCGGCACTTCGATCGTTGCCCACTTGCTTGGAACAGGGATTTCTTGTAATAATTCGATGGTGCGATCGATGGCTGCTTGGTTCTTTTCAACGATCGCCATCGATTTGTGCCGATAACTTTTCAGCGCCTCTTCTTTTAAAATCGGCAAGATTTTCTCGGTCGGAATGATGTTTGCCAAGTAAAAGAAGGCTGTTTCCATCGCGGTATTGATCCGCCCACCTAAGCCGACTTCCATTGCCAACTGCATGGCGTTGATGGTATAAAAACGGATCTCGTTTTCAGCAAGATAACGTTTCATTTTCTTCGGTAGATTTTTTAAGATTTGCTCCTGTGACCAGGTCGTATTTAATAAAAAGGTTCCGCCTTTTTTGAGTCCTTTCAGCAAATCATACGTATGCAAATACGCAGGCGTATGACACGCAACGAAATCCGCGTGTTCGATCAAATAGGTAGAACGAATGGGGGTATCCCCAAATCGCAGATGAGAAACCGTTAGACCACCAGATTTTTTCGAATCATAATGGAAATAGCCTTGTACATATTTTTCGGTATGGTCACCGATGATTTTGATTGCTGACTTATTTGCCCCGACGGTCCCGTCAGAGCCGAATCCCCAGAATTTCGCTTGGAAGGTGGATGGATCAGTTAGATCTAGCGTGCCCTTTGATGGCAACGACAATTGCGTCACATCATCCGTGATCCCAATGGTGAAGCGTTTCTTTTGGCTCGCTTTTGGCTTGAGCAATTCGTCATATACGGCAACGATTTGATCAGGCGTCACATCTTTTGACCCAAGACCATAGCGTCCACCAATGATCGTCGGCCGAATCGCTGCATCATACATGGCACTTTGCACATCCAAAAGCAAAGACTCGCCATTGGCACCAGGTTCTTTGCTGCGATCCAATACAGCGATACTTTTAACGGTAGCAGGCAGTTTTTCTAAGAAGACTTCTAGTGGGAATGGTCGATACAAATGGATCGACAAGACCCCCACTTTGCGGCCTGAAGCGCATAAATGATCCACCGTCTGCTGGATCGTTTGCGTTGAGGACCCCATCGAAACGATGACTTCTTCGGCGTCCGAAGCACCATAATAATCCACTAAATCATAGTTGGTTCCTCTTAAAGCATTGATTTTTTTCATGTAAAAACGAACGATCTCAGGCAATGTTTGATAATGCTGATTGATCGTTTCCCGCTGTTGAAAATGGATATCAGGATTTTGATTCGTTCCACTCGTCGTCGGGTGATTCGGGTTCATGGCTTTTTGTCGAAAAGTAGCCAATTTTTCATGATTGACCAACTGTGCCAATTCCTCATAATCTAAGACCTCTATTTTTTGAATCTCATGACTGGTTCGAAACCCATCAAAAAAATTTAAAAATGGGATATTGGCTTCGATAGCTGCTAAATGAGCGACTGGCGCTAAATCCATTACTTCTTGGACACTGCTTTCCGCTAACATAGCAAAGCCTGTTTGTCGGGTGGCCATTACATCGGTATGATCTCCAAAAATATTCAAAGCATTGGTGGTCACTGCTCGGCTGGCGACATGAAAGACGCCTGGCAGCATTTCCCCAGCAATCTTGTACATATTTGGTACCATTAATAAAAGTCCCTGGGATGCCGTATAGGTCGTCGTTAAGGCGCCCGTTTTTAATGAGCCGTGAACCACACCGGCCGCCCCTGCTTCAGATTGCATTTCAACCACTTTCACCGGCTGCCCAAAAAGATTATGCTTTCCTTGAGCAGACCACTGATCCACTAATTCAGCCATGGTTGAACTAGGGGTTATCGGATAGATCGCCGCAAGTTCCGTAAAGGCATAGGAAATATAGGCTGCTGCCGTATTGCCATCCATTGTTTTTCTTTTTCTCATCTATATAACTTCCTTTAATCATCATTTTGCACAATAAAACACAATTCATTATAGCTGAAAATCAAGGAATATAAAAGCACAGTCAGGGGATTTTTCTTAATTTCGTGAAACGAAATACATAGTATTTAGCTCATTCTCCTCCTCTTTTCACAGACTTAAATCAAAAGACCTGAGGCTTTTCTTTCAGTAGAAACTTCGGTAAACTAAAAGAAAAAGGAGGAATCTTAATGGATATTTCAATCATCAAAGCACAGGAAACAAATGCGGTAACAGGGATACATATCGGAGACCCATCAGCTAAACCGATCGTCGAATTTATGAATTTGCGCTGTCCTTATTGTCGGCAATGGTTTGAGGAATCGTTACCGATCTTAAGTGAAGCTGTCGCAGCTGGGAAACTACGCCGTGTCATCAAATTATTCGACAAAGAAAAAGAATCATTGCAACGAGGCAATGTGATGCACCGCTTTGTTTCCAGTACAGATCCTCAGGCAACGATCGCTGAGATCACAAAAATTTATCAAACACAAGACGAATGGGGGCATTTATCTTTACCTGAAGTGGCAGAATATGCGAAAAATACCTTAGGGCTATCTGAACAAAACCATCCTGCGATCGCAGGAGAAATTGTGGAAGAAGCGAAAAACGCCAACATTCAATTTGTGCCAACGATTGTCTTAGATGGGCACATTTTTGATGAATCGATCTCTGCTGAGGAATTAACTGCATTGATCAATGAATAACCTCTAACAAAAAACAGGAGCTGATTTGACGCGAACTTCCACGTCAAATCGGCTCCTGTTTTTTGATTCATTTTTATTCCATTCGACTAGCTGACTTGTTCCCGAAGATGATCCGCAAATTCGTTGATTTTGCGAATGCGATGATTGATTCCTGATTTCGAGATCGCTCCTGATGGAATCATTTCTCCTAGCTCTTTCAAGCTGACCTCGGGATGTTCCAAACGTAATTCGGCGATTTCTTGCAGCTTTTCAGGTAAAGCTTGCAAGCCAACTCGATCTTGAATAAATTCGATATTGTCGATCTGCTTCGAAGCAGCGTCGATCGTTTTGTTCATATTGGCGGTTTCGCAATTCACCAAACGGTTGACTGAGTTACGCATATCACGCACGATCCGCACGTCCTCGAATTTCAGCATGGAATTGGTGGCACCGATCAGTGTCAAAAAATCAGCGATTTTCTCAGCGCCTTTCAAGTAAGAGATATACCCATTTCTGCGTTCTAATGCACGGGCATTCAATCCATATGCGTTTAGCATATCGCAAATATCTTGGTTATGCTCCTCGTAGATGGAATAGATCTCTAAATGATAGCGGCTGGTTTCTGGATTGTTGATGGACCCAGATGCCATGAAAGCGCCTCGTAAATAGGAACGCATTTTTTGAGTATTGCCCATGATCTCATCAGAAACATGGCTTTGAAACATCAGCCCGTCCATGATATCTAAGTCCAAAAGCACGCGCTGTGTATCTTGCTTCAAACGAACGATGTAAACGTTGTTCTTTTTTAATTTCATTTTACGACGGACCAGCAATTCGCTGCGCACGTCGTAATGATCTTTTAGTAACGAATAGATGCGTCTGGCGATCGCCGCGTTTTCTGTTTGAACGTTTAAAACAAATTGTTGGTTGTTGATACTTAATGACCCATTCATCCGAATCAAAGCGGCCAATTCTGCCTTGGCATGTTCGCGATGAACTTCTAATGCGGTCAATTCTTTTTTTACTTCTGCTGCAAAGGACATAAAAAAATCCCTCCTTTCTTAGATTTTGGCCCCGTAAACGATACGTAGAAGTTCTTCAATCACTTTATCTCCGTCATGAAAAACTCCGCCATCTCTAAGCTCCAGAAAGTCAGCTGAAATGACACGGCTGGCTTCTTCTCGCAGTCCTTGGAAATCGTGTTTCACTTGTACAAGATATTCATCATAAATCTCTGGGTCCATATACCCTTCTGGAACTTTCTCGGTGTTGACTAACACCGTATCAATAAAGGGTTTGCCTAAATGCTTATGCAGGACCCGCACATGGTCGGCATCACTAAAGTGTTCAGTTTCACCTTTTTGGGTCATGATATTACAAATATAAACCGTTTCAGCTTGTGTTTCCAACATTGCTTGGCCGATCTCGCTAATCATGAGATTGGGCAAAATACTAGTAAAGAGACTACCAGGACCCAAGACGATCATATCTGCCTCCATAATTGAAGAAACAACTTTACGAGCTGCTTTCGGCTCATCATTATTTTCTTGATTACGAACAAAGACCCGATCGATCGTTTTGCGATCAACCGCAATCTTGGACTCTCCTACCGCTTCGGTGCCGTCTTTAAAAACAGCGTGCAACACCAATGGCAGATCTGACGAAGGATAAACTCGTCCATCGATATGCATGATTTTTGACAAAATTTGAATGGCTTCATAGGTACTGCTGCGCATTTCAGCAATCGCCGCAATAATCAAGTTCCCCAGGGCATGATTGGCTAAAAATTTGTCTTCGGCTTTAAAACGGTATTGAAAAATATCATTATACAGTTGCGGCATATGAGATAGAGCCGCCAAAACATTGCGCAGATCCCCCGGTGGCGAGATAGAGGAAACCAAATTGCGAATCTCGCCGCTGCTACCGCCATCATCAGCGACCGTAACGATCGCTGTGATGTCGACACCCTGATTCCGCAAGCTCTTCAGGATGACTGGTAACCCAGTTCCGCCACCTACCACAACGATCTTCGGCTTTCTGATCCGGTACGTTTTCATTTTCATGAACGATTCACCGTCTCTTTACGCTTATCTTTGTCGCGATGAGTAATATTGACGCGATAGCCTTCTGCCAAAACCGCACCGATGCGCTCAGATAATGCAACTGAACGGTGTTGGCCCCCAGTACAGCCGATAGCCACCGTCAAGCTGCTTTTGCCTTCCTTGACATAGCCTGGCATGATCGTTTGCAACAGTGTACTAAATTGCTGATAGAATTCTTCCGTTTCTGGAAAAGACATGACGTACTCATACACGGGTTCATCTTTACCCGTTAAAGGACGCAACTCTGGAATGTAATGGGGATTCGGTAAGAAACGAACATCCATCACAATATCAGCATCGATCGGCAAGCCATACTTGAAGCCAAACGAAAGTATTTCAATACGAAACCCTGTCTCATGAGAAGCACGAAATTCTTGATTGATTTTTTCTCTCAATTGCCGTGGGGTCAGCGTCGTTGTGTCGATAACAATACTGGCACGCGTCTTCAAATCGTTTAAGATCGCTCGCTCTTTGCGAATGCCTTCCGTAACTAATCCATCCATCGCTAATGGATGTGCTCTTCTCGTTTCTTTGTATCTTGACACCAATTCATTGTCCGATGCATCTAAAAAGAGCATCCGTGTGTCGATAAAATTCGTGTTTTCAATATCGATCAGCATACTTTGGATTTCTTCAAAAAACGATCTTGAACGCAGATCGACAACTAAGGCAATTTTTGTCACTTTTCCTGATTCTTTGATCAGTTCCCAAAATTTAGGGATCAAGCTTGGGGGCATATTATCGATACAAAAGTACCCCATATCTTCAAAACTCTGGATCGCGACCGTTTTGCCGGCTCCGCTCATCCCAGTAATAATGACCAATTCTAAATGATCCACTTCAGTCATAGGTAAAACTCCTTTCTGAAACAACTCTATTATATCATGCCGGGCGTATCATTGGAACACCGGCATAAAAAAAGACGTTAGCTCAAAAAATGCCGCTAACGTCGCTATCAGCTTTAGATTGCTTGGCGATTTGCCAATGCTTTTTCGATCGTCCGATCAACTAAAATCGATTGGGCATCGACGACTGGATACGGATTATCAGTCACAAATTCATCCATCAAGGACAACTCGGTACATCCAAGCACTACGCTTTCACAGCCGATACGTTCGGTGACTTCTTCCAGTATCTCAAAGTAAAGTTCTTGATCCAAATGATCATTTTCTTTGATTCGATCATAGATCAATGTATTGACCTTTTTTTGGATCGTCGGCTCTGGAAGATAGACGTCAAGTCCGAACTTCCGCAATTCTTTCTCATAGATGCCGGCTTTGACACTGCCTTCTGTCCCAAGAAAGGCCACTTTTCCAGTAACGCCTTTTTCAAAAACGACTTTCGCAGCCTCACGAGGCATATGCAAAATCTCGATCTCAGTGGCAGCTTGCAGCTCATCAAAAAAATAATGGGCGGTGTTACAAGTCAACACAATAAAATTTGGCTTTAACAAATTTTGTTTTTCGATGTCGTCCATTAAATATGGAACAGGGTTTTCTAACGTGTTGTCTAAAATATATGCCGTCCGATCTGGGACTGTCGCATGATTGAATAAAACATAGTTCAAGTAATCTTGGTCTTTATGGGTCTGTGTCCGTCGGTTTAAAATGCGGACAAAACTTTCCGTCGCTAACGTTCCCATGCCGCCTAAAATACTAAAAAAATTCTCCATCTTCTAGCCTTCTTTCGTATGGAAATACGTTTTGAATCGTTTGTTGTACAGATGGAACATTCTCTTTAATAGAATCCAACGCTTTAGAGATAAGTCTTCTTTGTAAAAGACAGTCGTTCCCCAGCGATTTTCTGCTAATAATTTTTTTGCTCGTTCTTTCGCAGGATTTTCTTTTGCATAAGTCAAGAAAATGTTTTTTGGTACTCCTAGCCATAATTTCGCTTCAGGCGCGTCAGCTTTGCCATAAACCGTTTCTGTATAAGGTTTTTCGAAGACTAAATCCTCTGTGATGAACTTCGCCAGATTCAATCCGCTTAAGGTAATAAAGAAACTGCTTCTTCCTTGACGCAAGTTGATTTCAAATAATTTATATTGACCGTCTCGCGCATCATATTTCAAGTCAAAATTGGCAAATCCAACATATTCGATCTCTTTTAAAAACTTACGGATCATTTGATAGATTTGATCATTTTCATCTGGAATGATCACGACATAATTCCCAACAGCTCCAGGCGTTGGATCCTCTAATAAAGGATGACCTAAGCCCATCACGCGAACTTCGTGATTCTCATCAACATAGGCATTTAAGACCCGCATGTTGCTGTCATCGCCAGGAATAAAATCTTGGACGATCATTTCATATTGATAACCCGCTTGATAAATGCGAGAAACGATTTCTTCAAATTCTGTTCGATTGTCAATAATGAAAGCTTTTTTGCGCCCTTCAAAATCAACTGACAGCCACGCGACACTATTTGCTGGTTTCAAAGCCACAGGAAAATCAAAAGGCAGCTCTCCTTTGAACGTTCCTTCCGTCAACAGTTCAGGTGTTAAAATGAAGGTCTTAGGATAAGGCAAGCCATATTCCTCGCAAACTTCGTAAAAACTGACTTTATTGATCAACCGTTTTAATAAGGAATAGTCATTGGCAATAAAGGTATAATAAGGCTTCAATTCTTCTTTATGCTTCGCTAACAGTTCTGCATAGCCATCGCCGCAGGGAATCAATAAATATTTCATGGCAGGATCGTTGTAAGTATTTTTACCTAACTTGATCAACGTCTCAGTGAATCCTGGATCATGGTCAAAACCTTCCACTTGATTGATTGTAACAATTTTACTAAAGCGGGTTGGCGCAAGTTCCGCACCAGCATAAGCAACTGATTGAATGCCATATGCTTCGTGGAATGCTCTGGCCATACCATAAACATTCATATCGCTTCCTAATAATATGGGAAGAAAATTTTCCTGACTCATCAAAAATCACTCTCTCTTTTGAATACGAAAAACGACCTCTCTCGTTTCGTTTAATTACAATAGAATTATAATACCACAAAGAAAAAAGCAATCAAAGTATCTATCTTTGATTGCTTTCTCCCACTTTGAACGGATAGAACTTATAGGCAGTTTATTCAATGCGAATATACGTATACCTATTGCTATTCTATCAAATAAAATTTTGATTTCAAGCCCTTATCATGAAATTTGCAGATATTTCACGCTTCCTTAAACTTTAGCGAAACCTATTGACAGACAAGTAAAAAAGTGAGTGCTCTTTTCCTTGCTTAAAGGACTTTTTTCAAATAATGACCGGTGTAGCTTTCAGAAACCGCAGCAATTTCTTCTGGTGTACCAGTTGCAATGATCGTTCCACCACCTTCGCCACCTTCTGGACCTAGATCAATCACATGGTCCGCTGATTTGATGACATCCAAGTTGTGCTCGATCACTAAAACGGTATTGCCAGCGTCGACGAATCGTTCCAAAACTTTCAACAAACGGGCAATATCATCCGTATGCAGACCAGTCGTCGGTTCATCTAAGATATAAAAACTCTTGCCATTGGAATTTTTGTGCAGTTCACTGGCAAGCTTCATCCGTTGCGCTTCCCCACCAGACATAGTAGTCGCTGGTTGTCCCATCGTGACATAACCTAGACCGACATCGACGATCGTTTGCAATTTTCGATGGATTTTAGGAATATGTTGGAAAAATTCCACTGCATCTTCCACGGTCATATCTAAGATTTCCGAAATATTTTTTCCTTTGTAATGAACTTCTAACGTTTCTGAGTTATAACGTTTGCCATGACAAACCTCACAAGGTACGTAGACATCAGGTAAGAAGTGCATCTCGATCTTGATGATTCCGTCCCCTTTACATGCTTCACAGCGTCCACCTTTTACATTAAAACTAAAGCGGCCTTTTTTATAACCACGGACTTTCGCCTCATTGGTTTTAGCAAATAAATCGCGAATGTCATCAAAGACACTGGTATACGTTGCTGGATTGCTTCGAGGCGTCCGACCGATAGGGCTTTGATCGATATCGATCAATTTCTCAATCGCTTCATAACCAGTAATGGTTTTAAAGCGACCAGGCTTGTTCGAATTCCGATTGATTTTTTGCGCCAAGGCTTTTTTCAAAATTTCGTTGACTAATGTCGATTTACCAGAGCCAGAGACCCCAGTAACGGCGACGAACTTTCCTAATGGAAAATCGACCGAAATGTTTTTCAAGTTATTCTCAGAAGCACCGGTCACACGAATCTTTTCACCATTGCCTTTGCGGCGTTCCGTTGGTGTCGGGATTTGTCGTTTTCCTGATAAGTACTGACCTGTTAAGGAAGACGCATTGGCTGCGACTTCATCAGGAGTGCCTGCAGCGACGATCTCACCACCTGCGTGTCCTGCACCTGGACCGACATCGATCAAGTAGTCCGCTGCCCGCATCGTGTCTTCGTCATGCTCAACGACGATCAGGGTATTCCCAAGATCACGCATTTTCCGCAATGAATCTAGTAAGCGATCGTTATCCCGTTGGTGAAGACCGATCGATGGCTCATCAAGAATGTAAAGCACCCCAGACAAATTGGAGCCGATTTGTGTTGCCAAACGAATCCGTTGCGCTTCCCCACCAGAGAGTGTGCCTGATGCACGGCTCAAGGTCAAATAGTCCAATCCGACATTTTTCAAGAAGCTTAAACGATCATCGACTTCTTTCACGATCGGACGTGCGATCATTTGCTCTTGTTCCGATAGTTTCAATTCTTCGACAAAGTTCAACGCATCGTTGATTGCCATCTCGCTCATTTCACCAATGTGTTTTCCGTTGACTTGCACGCACAGCGCTTGAGGGTTCAAACGATAGCCATGACAAGTTTTACAAGTCAATTCCGTCATATACAAACGCATTTGATCACGGGTGAAATCAGAGTTGGTTTCATGATAACGGCGTTTGATATTTGGTACGATCCCTTCAAAAGCGACCTCAACATCACGTACGCCACCGAAATCATTTTCATAATGGAAATGGAAAATTTCTCCATTCGAACCATTCAAAATAATGTCTTTGTGTTCTTCTGGCAGTTCTTCAAAGGGTGTGTCCATATCGATATTGAACTCTTGGCAGGCTTGTTCCAGCATTTGCGGATAATACTGTGAACTGATTGGGTTCCAAGGTAATAGTGCACCTTCACGCAACGTTTTGCTTTGATCGGGAATCACTAGGTCGACATCGACTTCTAGCTTCACACCAAGACCATCACAGTCTGGACAAGCACCAAAAGGCGCATTGAATGAAAAGAGCCGTGGTTCTAATTCACCAACTGTAAAGCCACAATACGGACAAGAATAATGTTCACTGAAAAGCATCTCTTCTTGACCAATCACATCGACTACCGCATAGCCATCAGCTAAACGTAATGCCGCTTCAAAGGAATCAAACAGACGAGAACGGATGCCTTCCTTTACAACGATTCGGTCAATGATGATGGCAATATCATGCTTTTTATTTTTTTCTAATTCAGGCGCTTCAGAGACATCATAGACTTCGCCATCCACCCGCATCCGAACATAACCTTCTCTTTGGATACGTTCGAAGACTTTTTTGTGCTGCCCTTTCTTTTGATAAACGATAGGTGCCAACAATTGGATCTTGGTGCGTTCTGGTAATGCCAAAACTTCATCCACCATCTGCTCAACCGACTGACTAGTAATCTCGATATGATCATTGGGACAGATTGGGTGACCGATTCTGGCGTAAAGAAGCCGCAGATAATCATTGATTTCAGTAACCGTCCCCACTGTTGATCGCGGGTTCTTACTGGTGGTTTTTTGATCGATAGAAATCGCTGGACTAAGTCCATCAATGCTATCTACGTCGGGTTTATCCATTTGCCCTAAAAACTGACGGGCATACGCCGATAGACTTTCGACATACCGGCGCTGTCCTTCGGCATACAACGTATCAAATGCTAAGGAGCTTTTCCCTGAACCCGAAAGACCAGTTACAACAACGAGCTGGTCTCTGGGAATCGTCACATCGATATTTTTTAAATTATGGGCCCGTGCCCCATGGATCACGATTTTATCATTTGCCATATTGTTTCTCCTTCTAATCAGCAGCTTTTAGCTCAAGAATAGTATCTCTCAAGGTAGCAGCCGTTTCAAAATCCAATGCTTTCGCAGCATCTTTCATTTCTTTTTCTAATTTCAGCAACAAGGTTGCTTTTTCTTCACGACTCAGTTCTTCATAAGAAGTCGTGGTGTATTCGCCAGTTTCTTCCGCCACTTTCGTGATCGCGATCAGATCGCGAATCTCTTTGATGATGGTTTTCGGTACGATTCCATGTTCTTCGTTATAGGCTTCTTGAATACTTCGGCGTCGCGCTGTTTCGTCGATCGCTCGCTGCATCGAATCGGTCATTTTATCGGCGTACATGATTACTTTTCCTTCTGAGTTACGAGCTGCTCGTCCGATGGTTTGGACTAATGAACGCTCGCTGCGCAAGAAACCTTCCTTATCGGCATCAAGGATCGCAACCAGGGAAACTTCTGGGACGTCTAACCCTTCTCGCAGTAAGTTGATTCCGACCAGTACATCAAATTCACCGAGACGCAGGTCGCGAATGATCTCTGTTCGTTCCAATGTTTTGATGTCACTGTGCAAGTATTTGACTTTGATCCCTAATTCTTTAAAGTAATCCGTCAAATCTTCAGACATTTTTTTCGTCAAGGTCGTGACAAAGACCCGTTCATTTCGCTCGACTCGCTCATTGATTTCTCCTACTAGGTCGTCAATTTGACCCATGATCGGTCGTACTTCGATCACCGGATCTAACAGACCAGTCGGACGAATGATTTGTTGAATGACGGTATCGGTTTGATCGTATTCATATGGTCCAGGGGTTGCTGACACATAGACGATTTGATTGACATGCTTCTCAAATTCTTCCAAGCGTAACGGACGGTTGTCCAGTGCAGAAGGCAAACGGAAGCCATAATCCACTAACATTTGTTTTCTAGCACGGTCACCATTATACATCCCACGAACTTGGGGCATCGTTACGTGTGATTCGTCGATTACTAATAGAAAATCATCTGGGAAGAAATCCAATAACGTATAAGGCGGTTCGCCTTCTTTTCGTCCATCCATATGGCGAGAGTAGTTTTCGATTCCTGAGGTATACCCCATTTCTCGCATCATTTCAATATCATAGTTGGTTCGCTGCTCTAAACGCTGTGCTTCCAGCAGCTTATTTTCTGCTCGCAAAACTTTCAGTCGTTCATCGAGTTCACTTTGGATCGAAGCGATCGCATGTTCCATATGGTCTTCATTGGTCACAAAGTGCGTTGCCGGAAAAATCGACACATGTTCGGTGTCACTCATGATCTCGCCCGTCAAGGCATCGACTTCACGAATCCGATCGATTTCATCGCCAAAAAACTCAATGCGTAACGCTCGCTCATCACGAGAAGCTGGGAAAATCTCCACAACATCGCCGCGCACGCGAAAACGCCCCCGTTGAAAATCGATGTCGTTTCGTTCAAATTGGATCTCGATCAATTCTTTTAATAGTTGATCGCGAGACTTTTCCATCCCTACTCGTAAAGAAACAACCTGTCTGGCATACTCGATCGGCGAACCTAAACCGAAAATACAAGAGACAGAAGCTACAACGATCACATCGTTTCTCTCTAATAAAGAACTTGTGGCCGAGTGACGCAGCTTATCGATTTCATCATTGACACTGGAGTCTTTTTCGATGTATGTATCACTAGAAGGAACATACGCTTCTGGTTGATAGTAATCATAGTAACTGACAAAGTACTCGACCGCATTATTTGGGAAAAAGTCCTTAAACTCGCCATATAATTGTCCAGCCAGTGTTTTATTATGGGCAATGATCAATGTCGGTTTATTGACTTCCTTAATTAGATTAGAAATCGTATAAGTCTTACCGGTCCCAGTGGCTCCCAACAAAATCTGTGCTTTTTTTCCACCGACCACCCCGTCAACCAATTGATGGATCGCTTCTGGTTGATCCCCAGCTGGTTGATATTTTGATACTAAGTCAAATTCATGGGAAGTTGTTCTTTCGATCATCTTCATTCCCCCTCGATTATTCTAAACGACAACAAAAAAAGAAAAACTCGCTGCCGCTTTTCCATAAATAAGTATATCATAGCGAACATACTTTCGCCATCATTTGCTATGAAAGTTTCATGCGATTAAGCATAACTTAACATGTTTGATTTTCTAACATCTGATGTGAGGTTTAAGCAATTTTGTCATATTTTTAAAGAGAAAGACTTGTGTGTTGAAGAAAAAATCCATATAATCTATAAATACGTTATATCTAAAGGGGGAATTTTCTTGAAAAGAAAACACATGTCCTTCGCTTTAATCGCGCTGATTATCAGCATTTTTACGCTATCAGTAAAGTCAGCAAGTGCGGAGGAAACTACGTATAAGATAGGAACAGATTTAACATTTGCTCCTTTCGAATTCCAAAATGAAAATAATGAATACGTTGGGATCGATATAGATTTATTAAACGCGATCGCTGAAGATCAAGGTTTTGCAGTTGATTTACGTCCTTTAGGTTTTGACGCCTCCATTCAAGGCGTGCAATCAAATCAGTTAGATGGCATGATTGCTGGGATGAGCATCACTGATGAACGTAAAGAAACGTTTGATTTCTCAGATCCTTATTTTGATAGTGGGATTCAAATGGCGGTAGCTGCGGACAATGACAGCATTACTAGCTACGAAGATCTTGAGGGCGAAACGGTCGGTGCAAAGGTTGGTACCGAAAGTGCCCGCTTTTTAGAAGAAAATAAAGACCAATATGGCTACGACATCAAACTTTATGATGACGCTACTGGGTTGTATGGCGCTGTACGCAATGGTACTGTGGCAGCCGCTTTTGATGATTATCCAGTGCTTGGCTATGCCATCAACAACGGCGAACCCATGAAACTTGTCGGCGAACCTGAAAAAGGTGCTTCTTACGGATTCGCTGTCAGAAAAGGCCAAAATCAAGAACTCCTTGAAAAATTCAATGCTGGTTTAGCCAACATGAAAGCTTCTGGCAAATACGATGAAATCGTCAATACTTACATCACAACGTCTGATTCAGATGCAGACACCAGTGAAATGGTGAAAGTTGAACCAAAGAAAGATGTTTACCGAATTGCCAGTGACTCAGCCTTCGCTCCATTTGAATTCCAAAATGAAGACAATGAATATGTAGGGATCGATGTTGATTTAATGAACCGAGCGGCAGAATTACAAGGGTTCAATATCGAATTCAATTTCATCGGCTTTTCAGGAGCTTTGCAAGCCTTGGATGGTAACCAAGCAGATGGGATGATCGCTGGGATGACGATCACTGATGAGCGTCGCCAATCCTACGACTTCTCAGACTCTTACTTTGAAAGCGGCATTCAGATCGCTGTAAAAGAAGGCAATGATTCCATCAATTCCTATGAAGATCTAGATGGAAAAACCGTTGGTGCGAAAGTGGGGACAGAAAGTGCAGACTTCTTGATCGCCAACGAAGAAAAATATGGCTATTCGATCAAATATTATGATGCGGCCGATCAATTATATGCGGCTGTTAACGGCGGACAAATCGATGCCATGATGGATGATTATCCAGTGATCGGTTATGCCATCAGCCAAGGTCAAAAACTAGTGACACCGATTGAAAAAGAATCTGGCGGTCAGTACGGTTTTGCGGTGAAAAAAGGCCAAAATCCTGAACTGATCCAAATGTTCAATGAAGCATTGAAAGAAATGAAACGGACTGGCGAGTACGATCAAATCATCAATAAATACATTGAAGATGGCTCTGCCACAGAAAAACGAGTGGATGAATCAACGATCACTGGTTTGATCAGCAACAACTATAACGTCTTATTAAAAGGTTTATGGAATACCCTTTTACTAGCATTGATTTCTTTTGCCTTAGCATTAGTGATCGGCATCATTTTTGGACTATTTAGTGTTGCTCCAATCAAAGCATTGCGGGTTTTTGCAGGGATCTATGTTGATATCATTCGTGGTATTCCTATGATGGTATTGGCTTTCTTCATCTTCTTTGGCCTTTCCGATGCCATTGGTATCACGATTCCCGACTTTGCAGCCGGGGTCATTACATTGACTTTAAATGCCAGTGCCTATATCGCTGAGATCGTCCGTGGCGGGATCAATGCGGTGCCAAAAGGTCAGATGGAAGCCTCTCGTAGTTTGGGGATGACCTACACTCGGACAATGCAGAAAATCATTTTACCGCAAGCGATCAAAATCATGATTCCATCTTTCGTTAACCAATTCGTTATCTCGTTGAAAGATACAACGATCATCTCGGTTATCGGAGTCGTAGAATTATTGCAAACTGGGAAAATCATCGTTGCTCGGACTACGCAAAGTACCTATGTTTACTTGATCATCGCGATTATTTACTTAGTCGTGATCACAGCTTTAACGAAACTTGCAAAAGTTTTAGAAAAGAAGGTGAAATAGCATGAAAGAAAAAATCTTAGTTGAAAATCTTGTAAAAAAATACGGCGATAATACCGTATTGAACAATATCAATGTTTCAATCGCTGAAGGAGAAGTCGTTTGTGTGATCGGTCCTTCAGGATCCGGGAAATCGACGTTCTTACGCTGTTTGAACCGCTTAGAAGAACCAACCAGCGGCGATATTATCGTTGACGGCGCACATCTGATGGATAAAAACACCAATATCAATGCTGTTCGTCAACATATCGGCATGGTGTTTCAGCATTTCAATCTCTTCCCTCATTTGTCGGTTTTAGAAAATATCATTTTAGCACCGATGGATCTAAAAAATGCTTCTCGGCAAGAAGCGGAAAAGAACGCAATTCGTTTATTAGAAACGGTCGGTTTGGCAGATAAAAAAGACATGTACCCTGACAATCTGTCTGGAGGACAAAAACAACGGGTGGCGATCGCTAGAGCTTTAGCAATGAATCCCGATGTGATGTTGTTCGATGAACCAACCTCCGCACTCGATCCAGAAATGGTTGGCGATGTACTCAATGTTATGAAGGATTTGGCAAAACAAGGAATGACCATGGTGATCGTAACTCACGAGATGGGTTTTGCCAAAGAAGTAGCAAACCGTGTGATGTTTATTGACGGCGGGAACTTCTTGGAAGACGGTACACCTGAGCAAATCTTTACCAATCCTAAGCATGAGCGTACCAAAGACTTCTTAGACAAAGTATTGAATATTTAAAAAAGCCTCTGCAACAGTCCGACGAAGGAACTGTTGCAGAGGTTTTCTTTATTGTTTGTTCCGTTTCGTTTCATCTGCGATCCGCTTTTGATTTTCCCCCAAAAACACTTTTGTATCGATGGGGTTTGCTTTGTTCGCCCCGCCGATGCCAGTATCAACCATTTTCCCCCAGCCCTTCAACGGCTCTTTCCCCGCTGCACGAAGCTTGGCATTTTTTAAACGTAACGCCTGTTTTTTTGCTTCTTTTTTCGCTTGATGTTTTGCTTGCCATTGCTTTAAGATGCTCATATTCCTTCCTCCTCTCCGTGTTATGAAAAAAATCATTCCTTACATAAATTCTTAGCAAAAGGTATGCTGGTTCCTGTTGATCTGGTAAGAGTAAACAGGATTCACCTTTAAAATAGTAAATTTTTATTGAGTAGTTAAATCTATTATAACATTTCCTTTTCACCATCGTAAGCTGCAGATACCAATTTTACTAAAACCACGAAAGGATATTGGAAATCAAGTAGCCAGAACGGAAGCAACATGTTACACTTATTAAACAACACTCCCTCCAAACCTAAATAGGCATACAAACATTTTTCTTTTTTATTTTATAGCAACTGACGGGATTTTTCTAATAAAAAACCAACATTAAAATAACAAAGAAAAGTAGCGAAAATCATTTTGGAGGAACCTATCTTATGAAAATCATCTTTTTATTTCCCTTACTAATGCTACTCTCCCTCTTTCTCACTGGCTGTACCTTAATTGACGAAATCATGGATAACACCACCAAGAGCAGTTTTTTACCAGAAGCAACGTCGTCTTCTCAATCTTTGTCAGCTGATTCTGAAACTATAGCTTCTTCTTCCAGAACTGAGAACCACACATCCGAACCCACATCTGAAACAGCTCGTTCTTCTGATGACTTTGCACAAGCTCAGAGCAGTACCGAAACAGCTGCCCCTCAATTTTCGTATTGTGAACAATTGCAGATCGGGCTGCCGCGACGGTGGAACCGAACAGTCAACAAAGACTTACTCCACCAATTGCAAGAAGGAATGTCCTGCGATCAAGTTCTTGAGATCATGGGTGGACTGCCTTCTTGGCGACTAGCGGTTGTAGGTGTGGAATCTAATGCATGGATCAATTCCGATGGTGAGGCAATCATTGTCACTCTTATTAACCGAACCGTTTCTGATGTGGCCTGGCATGATCAGTTTTCTGAAACAGAAATTGAGTAATCCATTAAGCGACCTCTCATAACTAAGATTGGTAAAATACGTGATGAAATTCAAACACCTCTATTATCATGAGTCGTCTAAAAAACTTAGGAGTTGAAGGATAAAATGAAACTGAATCGTCCTATGAAAAAAATCCGGGAGCATCGCAGAAGAAGTCTTTTTCTTTGTTTGGGCATTAGTTGTTTTTTACTCGGAGCTGTCCTCTTCTACAGCGAAAATCAACCAGCAGCTGCCTACGAGCAGTTTTTAGAGATCGATTACTTAACTGCTTTACTGGAAGAAAGACCTTCCCCTGAATCCATCAGTGATCTTGGCCTCGATCTCATCAAACGTAGTGATCGGGTAAACCAAGAGCGCAGTGCCATTAACCGAAAGCGGCGCCGCGAAAATGTGATCGTCACGGAAGAGACTAGAAAAGTTTTTTCTCCCGATCAAGGAGCAATGGTTGATGAAGTAAGAAAAGTAACCACTCGTTTACCTGATTCAGCCATTGATTTGTTATCAACGATGGCTGACAGCAGCGCTCTCGAGACAAAAAGAGTTCCTTTAGGTTCAAGGGACAAACTGTCCAAAATCAGCTTTGATTTTGACTCCGATAACGCGGGAAATGAACATTTATCGAGAATCACATTGGTTGATGTCCCAGAATTTTTCGGTATTGATTTCTCACAATTCGGGAAAGAGGATGATATTGAGGAGATCAAAGAGACATTGATCGAACAGTATGGTTTAGATGCTCACATCAGAGACGTTAGCGCCATTCGGAGACTTTTCTTTGTTCATGAAGGATTTGAGTTTTACATTAGTCAAACCTATAATCCAAACGGAGTCGGCATCACTGTCCAAGCAGTAGAACCATAAACAAAAACTATCGAACCCCCGTCTCTTTGCGGGTTTAACAAAAAAGGCGTCTGCGAATCCAAACGCAGGCACCTTTTTTCTACTTCTATTTTTATTTAGGCAAAAACGGTCGACCAATTGTCACGTTCATCAAGAAATTCTTGCGCTAATTTTTGCGCACCCTCTAAGGTATGGTTCGCCGCCCAACCGCATTGCACTTCATTGCTGGCAGGTACTTCAGTTGCTTGCAAAACGTCCTTCATGGTTTTTTCTAGGACGGTCAAAATCTCTTCATAATCGTCGTGATTCAAGACAGTCAAATAAAAGCCGGTTTGGCAGCCCATTGGTGACCAGTCCACGATATAATCCGCATGATTACGAATCAATTCTGCCGTCAAATGTTCTAGCGAGTGCAGACTTGCCATATCCATATGCGCTTGGTTCGGCTGCTTCAAACGGACATCATATTTGATGATGGTATCATTCGTTCCTTGTTTTTTATCGGCAACCCGTACATAAGGTGCTTTGACTTTCTTATGATCCAAATTAAAGCTTTCAACATTCATTTTCATTGTACTTCTCTCCTACTCTTTTTGTGCTTCCACAAGCCAAACATACTCATTGATCTGCTTAAAACGACTGGTAAACCCATGCTGACGAAAGTATCGTTCGATATCCGCTATAACTGGATAGTACTCTCTTTGCAGATCAGCGGCTAGTCGCTGGTGACCAGCTTGCCGTGCTTCATCGATTCGTTCCATTTGGTGGGCTAGAGAAAGAAACATCGTATCCCCGAAAAGCACTTTCCCGCCTTTGGGCAGCATCGCAGCATATTTGCCGATTGCCCGTTGTTTTTCGTCCTCCGTAAGATGATGAAAAACATAGGTAGAAACGATCGTATCAATCACATCCGTGATCTCAGGAAAAACCTCCATATCACCATCTACAAAAGTCACTTTAGAAAGACTGGGTTTTGACTTGGCGATTCGCCGCATCTCTGGCGATGGCTCGATTGCCAGCACGTTTTTTCCTTGATCAAGCAGAGCTTGTGTTAGATTTCCAGTTCCACTACCAAATTCTACCACAGACTGCCCTGCTTTTTCAGCTATTTCAGCGAGTAACTGTTCATATTTGAAAAAAACCGCTCGATATTCTTCATCCTTACCTGCAACTGTTTCATCGTACTCAGCTGCCCAGTCAGAAAAAATTGGAATAAACTCTCTCCCCATCACTAGCTACCTGCCTTTTCAAACGCTTGCTCTAAATCTGCCTGCAGATCCTCACCGTCTTCGATGCCGAGAGACAACCGAATCAAGCCATCTTTGATCCCAGATTGCTCACGAATTTCTTTAGGGATCGAGGCATGGGTCATCACGGCTGGCACTTCTACCAAGCTTTCCACGCCACCTAAGCTTTCTGCTAAAGTAAAAATCTTTAATGATTCAACAAATTCTGCTGTTTTCGATTCATCGTTTAGTTCAAAAGATATCATACCGCTATACCCAGACATCTGTGATTTGGCGATCTCATGTCCTTCATGGGCAATCAATCCTGGATAATACACGTTTGCGACAGCTGGATGTGCTTGTAAGTAGTGGGCAATTCTCATCGCGTTGTTTTGATGTGCTTCCATCCGCAAAGCAAGAGTTTTGATGCTTCGTTGAATCAACCAGCTATCATGAGGCCCCAATACACCACCAATGGCGTTTTGTAAAAAAGCAATTCTTTCGGCGATTTTTGGCTCTTTGGCAACCGCTAACCCAGCTACTACATCACTGTGTCCACCGAGATACTTGGTAGCACTGTGAATCACAATATCTGCGCCTAATTGTAGCGGCTTTTGAAAGTAAGGGGTCGCAAAGGTATTATCCACGATCGTCAAAATGTCCTGTTTTTTAGCTAGTTGGGCAACGATTGCGATGTCCGTGATCTTCAATAATGGATTAGTCGGCGTTTCCAGAAAGATCGCTTTGGTTTCTGGAAGGATGGCTGCTTCAACGGCAGCTAGCTCATTTGTTTTGACAAGTGTATAAGACAATCCGCTTTTTTCTAATACTTGATGGAGCAAACGAAACGTCCCGCCATATACATCATCCCCTAAAATGACATGGTCTCCAGTCTGAAACAGCGAGAAGACCGCATGGGTGGCTGCTAATCCAGAGGCAAAAGCAAACCCTTGGGCGCCTTCTTCCAGATCCGCAATCAATTCTTCTAAGGCAAATCGAGTTGGATTGCCTGAACGACTGTATTCATATTGCTTTGGCTGACCAAGAGCATTTTGCCGATAGGTTGATGTTTGGTAAATTGGCACACTAACAGCACCAGTCATTTCGTCTTCGCTGATACCGCCGTGGATTACTTTTGTATTAAAATGCATGGTTTACTCCTCCTATGAATGGGGTGATTGCTGATTCACCCGCATAAATCTGTTTTGATAGATAGCGATCGCCTCCATCTGGAAAGACGGTAACGATCGAGCTTCCAGTTGGTAATTCGAGGCTTTCTTTTACTGCTGCTGCCATCGCCGCTCCACTTGAACTTCCAACAAGCAAACCATAGTTTCTTGCCAAGTAACGAGTAAAAGCAAAGCCTTCCGCATCACTGATCGTATAAATTTGATCAATAAGCAAATCGTCAAAAAATTGTGGAATGAACTCAACACCGATCCCTTCAATCTCATGTCCATGGGCAGGCCCGCCATTTAAGATCGATCCTTCTGGTTCAACGACAGCAAGTCGAGTGCTTGATTTTTGCTTCTTTAAGTATGTTGCGACACCCGCGAAGGTCCCCCCGCTGCCAGCTCCAGCAACAAAGCTGTCAATTTTTCCAGATAACTCCTGAAAGATCTCTGGGCCTAAGGTTGCTTGGTAGGCTGCAGGATTGTTTTGATTGTGAAATTGCATTGGCATATAACTATTTGGTAGCTGTTTTGCTATTTCCTTTGCTTTTTCAATCGCCCCTTGAATGCCTGCTTCAGTGGGCGTATGAACGATGGTCCCGCCCAACGCTTCAATCAGTTGCTGCTTTTCAAGGCTAAATTTTTCAGGAATGACAAAAATCATTTTTAAGCCATACTCGATTCCAGCTAAAGCTAAACCAATACCAGTATTTCCCGCTGTCGGTTCGATAACGGTTGTCTCATGATCGATCACATGCTCGCGAAACGCTTCATCGATCAAATACTTTCCTAAGCGGTCCTTGATACTTCCACCAGGATTTAAATACTCAAGTTTCGCATAGATGGTACTTCCCTTTTTGCCGCCAAATGCTGCGGCATCAAATTCAAAGAATGGGGTGTGCCCAATCAATGCTTTTATATTATTAACGATCATCGCTCGACTCCTCGCTCAACTTTGTTTGGCACAACTCATATGCTTCATGTACTCATTTTCATTTGCAATCATCAGCCGTCGCCAATGAAAGCGGTAAAAAACAGCAAACAAAAAGGGGTACTGACTATTACATCAGTACCCCAAAAAAATGTCGTCTTATCCGGATAGAAGTGAATCACTAAAGAAACTTCAGCGATCTTCTGCGACAAAGGAACTAATAATAGGCATGACAAATCGGTATGCTGCTTTTTGCACCATACAACAACAACAGGTAGTTTGTGTGTTGACGTTGGTCATGTCTTGTTCCCTCCTTTAATTTGCTTGTTATCAAAATAGCACGACTCTTTTTTATTGTCAAACGTTTTTTGAAATCACCGAGCACACATTGATGATCTTTAATAAAATAACATCATAGAGGATAGTAAGCACTCACATAGGCATCCACGGCTTTGATCGCTGCTGCAACATCTTCTGCAGAAACCGGAAATGGCATATTGTGGATCGTTTCCCCTTCGATGGTTGCTTGCTCGCCAATTTTTAATAGGTCTGCATCGCTGGCTTCCGCAAGATGCATGTCGGATAATGTCGTCGGTAATTCTAATGCCTGATACAATTCTATATATTGGTCGAGCTCTTCAGGATCTGCATTTTCCAGCATCAATTGAGCGAGTGTTCCGTAAGCAACCTTCTCACCATGGGTCAGATCATGAACGTCTCCTTCAAGGGCTGTCAAACCATTATGAATCGCATGAGCTGCTGCCAGACCTGCACTTTCAAAGCCTAATCCACTAAGCAAAGTGTTGGCTTCCACGATTTGTTCAAAAGCTTCGGTAACGACTTGTTTTTTATTCGCTTGATAGGCTTTTAAGGCATTCTCAAAAAGGATCTCTTCGCATTTTTCAGCGATCGCCATGCTGGCAATTGGTTGCACCCCGCCGACCATATTTTTACTATGGCTTCGAGCAACAGCACGTGCCTCGACATAGGTTGCGAGTGCATCCGCAATACCAGCGGCTAGCAATTTGGCAGGCGCTTTGGCAATCACAGCGGTATCCACTAAGACAAGTTCAGGATTTTTGTTATAAAAACGATACTTTTCAAAACGACCTTCATCAGTATAAATAACAGAAAGTGCCGAAGTTGGTGCATCAGTGGAGGCAATCGTTGGCAAAACAGCAATCGGTATTTTCAATTCATCCGCAACAGCTTTCCCAGTATCGATGGCTTTCCCACCACCTAATGCGGCAATCACTTCGATTGATTCACTTTTGGCTTTAGAGACGATACGATCGATTTCATTTGCAGAAGCTTCTCCACCAAAAATTTCTTTTACCGGATCTAACTCGGCTGCTTTCAGGTTCTCAAATAGTTCTTCACCGGCAATTTTCCAAACAGTTTCATCGGTCAAAAGAAGCACTTTCTTTCCTAAATCTTTGATATGGGATAACCCATGCTTCAAGACCCCTTTTCCTTGAACGTATCGTGACGGACTCGCAAATATTCTTTCCATTGTATCTCCTCCTTTAATTGGTCTACTTTTATTGTGACACACTAAGCAAGCGATTTCAAAGGAAAAGAAAAAAAGATGGCTAAGAAGATTCGATTCTTGCCCATACTGCACATTTATAGCCATACAAACACTCATGCCCTTATAAAACGGATGGTTTTATAAGGGCATGAGTTGGATTTTTTCATGGTTATTTCTTTTTCCCACCAAAAGCATCTTTCATTTTATCAAAAAATCCTTCTGGTTGTTGTTCGTTCGTTTCATGGCCACTGGCTTTTGCATAAGCCCGCAATGCCTCTTTTTGTTCCTCATTTAAGTTCTTAGGTGTGATCAGCTTCACTTTGACCTGTTGATCGCCATTGCCGCCTCCCCGTAAGCGAGGGGCTCCCTTACCGCGTAAGCGGAAGTTTGTGCCTGTTTGCGTACCAGCTGGAATTTTTAATTTCACATTCCCATGAACCGTTGGTACATTGACTTCGTCGCCTAAAGCAGCTTGGACAAAGTTTAACGGCAGTTCGTAATAAATTTCCGACCCATCACGGTCAAAAATATCACTTTCTTCCACTCGGAAAACAACGTACAGATCGCCATAAGGACCACCATTGGTGCCAGCTTCTCCTTGACCAGACAAGCGCATTTGTTGTCCATCTTCGACACCTGCAGGTACGTTGACTTTCACACTGTGTTTTTTCTTTTCATGGCCAGTACCATGACATGTTGTACATGGTTCTTTGATTTCTTTCCCAGTTCCATGACAAACATCACAAGTTTGACGGCTCATCACACGACCAAGCGGTGTTTGACGTTCAACATTGATGGTACCTGCACCATGACATTTATGACAGGTTTCTGGTGAAGTACCTGGTTTTGCCCCGTTCCCACCGCAGGTATGACAGGTTTCTTCACGATTGTATTGAACAGTTTTTTCCACTCCGAAAATCGCTTCTTCAAAGGAAAGATCAACCGCATATTGCAAGTCCGCTCCTTGTCGAGGTGCATTAGGATTGGCTGCTCTGCCGCCTCCACCACCGAAAAACGATTCGAAAATGTCTTCAAATCCACCAAAACCGCCACCGGAGAATCCGCCACTGTTAAAGCCGCCGAATCCACCGCCATAACCGCCTCCGTAGTTCGGATCGGTACCAGCATGACCATACTGGTCATAAGCAGCTCTTTTTTGGGAATCACTTAATATTTCATAGGCCTCAGAAATCTCTTTAAACTTTGCTTCTGCATCAGGTTCTTTATTGATGTCTGGATGATATTGTTTTGAAAGCTTACGATAAGCTTTTTTGATTTCGTCATCCGAAGCCCCTTTTTGTAGACCTAAGACCTCATAATAATCTCTTTTGTCTGCCATTGGCTTCCCTCCACTCTATTCTTGCGTCTCTCGTATTTTAGCATATAATTCGCTCTAGAAAAATACGTTTCGCAAATTCATAAGAAAAAGCCAAAGCGGTGACTTTGGCTTTTTCACAAACAGCGATTATTTATCGTCACCGTCTACTTCTTCAAAGTCGGCGTCAACCACATCGTCTGCGCCGCCTTGTGCAGCTTCTGGATTTTCTTGTGCTTGTTGTTGTGCTGCTTGTTCGTATAATTTAACAGTTAAGTTTTGTACGATTTCATTCAAAGCATCACGTTTCGTTTTCATTTCTTCTAAGTTGTTTGCTTCAAGTGCAGCTTTCAACTCATCACGAGCTTCTTCCGCTTTTTTGACTTCGTCTGCATCCACTTTGCCTTCAAGCTCTTTCAATGTTTTATCAACAGTGAACAACAAAGCATCGACGTCATTGCGTAGATCAACTTCTTCTTTGCGTTGTTTGTCGGCTTCAGCGTTTGCTTCAGCATCTTTTACCATGCGTTCGATTTCTTCATCTGATAAACCTGAAGATGATTTGATCGTGATTTTTTGTTCTTTTTGTGTACCTAAATCTTTTGCAGAAACATTGACGATCCCATTTTTATCGATATCAAATGTTACTTCGATTTGAGGGATGCCACGAGGTGCTGGTGGAATATCCGTCAATTGGAATCTACCTAATGTTTTGTTGTCAGCTGCCATTGGGCGTTCTCCTTGCAAGACATGGATATCAACGGCTGGTTGATTGTCTGCTGCAGTTGAGAAGACTTGTGATTTACTTGTAGGGATCGTTGTGTTACGATCGATCAGTTTTGTGAAGACGGCACCCATTGTTTCGATACCTAATGATAATGGTGTAACGTCTAGTAAGACGACATCTTTCACATCACCTGTGATCACGCCACCTTGGATCGCAGCACCCATCGCTACCACTTCATCTGGGTTTACTGATTTGTTTGGTTCTTTATTGGTTTCTTTACGAACAGCATCAACTACTGCTGGAATACGTGTTGAACCACCAACTAAGATGACTTCATCGATTTCTGATTGTGACAAGCCAGCATCTTTCAAAGCTTGGCGTACTGGAATTTTTGTCCGTTCGACTAGGTCTGCGGTCAATTCATCGAATTTCGCACGAGTCAAGGTCATTTCCAAGTGCAATGGACCAGCATCACCAGCTGTGATAAATGGCAAGCTGATTTGAGTACTTGTTACACCTGACAAGTCTTTTTTCGCTTTTTCAGCAGCATCTTTCAAACGTTGCAAGGCCATTTTGTCTTTTCCAAGATCAATGCCGTTTTCTTTTTTGAATTCTGCTACCATGTGGTCGATGATTTTGTTATCAAAGTCATCCCCACCTAGGTTGTTGTCCCCAGCAGTTGATAATACGTCAAAGACGCCATCCCCTAATTCAAGGATCGATACGTCGAAAGTACCACCACCTAAGTCAAAGACTAGGATTTTTTCATCTTTATCTGTTTTATCTAATCCATAAGCTAAAGCTGCGGCAGTTGGTTCGTTGACGATCCGTTCTACTTCAAGACCGGCAATTTTACCAGCATCTTTGGTTGCTTGACGTTGCGCATCGTTGAAGTATGCAGGAACAGTAATGACTGCTTTTTCAACTTTTTCACCTAAATAGTCTTCAGCAAATCCTTTGATGTATTGAAGAACCATTGCGGAAACTTCTTGTGGTGTATAGGATTTGCCTTCAACTTCTACTTTGTATCCAGCTTCACCCATATGGCGTTTAATAGAAGAAATCGTATTCGGGTTTGTTACTGCTTGGCGTTTTGCAACTTCCCCTACTTGGATCTCACCGTTTTTGAATGAGACAACAGAAGGTGTGGTACGGTTTCCTTCTGGATTCGTAATGATTTTTGCTTCGCCGCCTTCAAGGACAGCAACAGCTGAGTTTGTTGTTCCTAAGTCGATACCGATAATTTTACTCATAAGTAATACACTCCCTTTTTTAATTTAAACATCTACTTATAGATAGAAAGAACTATTGTGCAACGATGACCATGCTTGCACGCAAGACACGATCATGCAATTTATACCCTTTTTGCAAGACAGTAACGATTGTGTCTGCCGGTGTTTCATCAGAGGCAGGTACAGTCTGCACCGCTTGATGCAAGTTCGGATCGAACATTGCACCTTCAGCAGGAATCTCTTCGATTCCCTCTTCTTTTAAGGCTTGGCGCAGACTTTCAAGAACCATTTCAACGCCTTTTTTCAAATTCGCAGCTTGGTCTTGATCGACATCTGCGGCCATCGCTCGTTCCAAATTGTCGATT
The DNA here is from genome assembly GCF_051715045.1 of Enterococcus sp. AZ063. Taxonomy (NCBI): domain Bacteria; kingdom Bacillati; phylum Bacillota; class Bacilli; order Lactobacillales; family Enterococcaceae; genus Enterococcus; species Enterococcus sp. AZ063. Next base: position 1,651,586 of record NZ_JBIOTA010000001.1, on the reverse strand, counting down.
GCTGGCAACAGTTTTTTGCCAAGATCTTGCGAGCGGTATTTTTGTAAAAGTTCCCGCTCGTTGCGGTTACGTGAAGTGATATTTGCGATCTCTGCACGAGCACGCAGGAATTGATCTTCCAATTCGTTATTCTTTTCTTGCAAAAGTTCCAATTCGCTTTTTTCCACTGCTTCTTCCTCTGGTTGAGGAGTCTGTGCTTCAGTTTCAGTTGATTCATTTGAAGATTCAGTTGTTTCTGCGGTTTCTTCAGCAGTTTTATCTAATTCTTCATCTAAACGCTCTTCTTTTTCCGTCACGTTTCAACCATCCCTTCTACGATTTGTTTCATTGCCGCTTATTCATTGGCAGCGTCTAATGCGCGATAATAATCGGCCAATTTTTTTGCTAACTCGCCTCGAAAAACTTCCATCAATCCAAACATCCGTGAATACGGCATACTTGATGGACCTAATAAAGCGATCGTTCCTTGTCCATGACCTTCGATTTCATAGCTGGCTTGGATCAAACTCATATTTTGTAACAAGTCGTTGCCAAGCTCAGAGCCGATTCTGATTCGAATCGCAGAATCTCTTGGCGCCAGCAGCTGTGTCAGCTGATCTGCGTTTTTCATAAATGAATACATCGATTTGAACTGACTAACATCTTGCGTCGGTTCAAAATCCAGAAGATTCATTCGCCCGCCGACGAAGATTTTTTCTTCAAAAATATGGCTCAGCATCGTATCAAAGAGATCAACGATTCCGTCAGTCGTTTGAAAATACTTATGCAGAATCATAGGAATCTCGGTTCTTAATCGATGGTAGACCGTCATTAGAGGTTCACCGATCAATTTGTCGTTGATGATCCTTACCATTTTTTCCAAATCTTCGCTGCTCATCGATTCAGGAAGAGTAAAGACTTGATTTTCGACATTTCCTTTATCCGTCACGATGATCGCGATGATCTGTCGTGCATTCAAAGGGACGATTCGAAAGCCCGTCAATTTCCTTTCCTTCATATCTGGTCCGAGAGACAACGCTGTATAGCTAGTCAAGTTGGACAAGATCGTGGCAGACTGCTGGATGATTTCATTGATTTCATGAAAATCTTTTCCAAAAGAATGACGAATGGTTTGAATTTCGTTTTGGTCAACTTCAGATGGCTTCAATAAGTGATCAACGTAATAGCGATACCCTTTTATTGATGGCACACGCCCTGAAGATGAATGTGTTTTTAGCAGAAGTCCAGCTTCTTCCAGCGCCTTCATCTCATTACGAATGGTGGCAGAGCTAGCTTCAACCCCATCTTCCATCAATCGCTTCGAGCCCGTGGGCTGACCAGTATTCGTATAGTTTTGGATGATGAGGTGTAAAATCATTTGTTGTCTAGGTGTCAACATTTTATCCACTCCTCCGTTAGCACTCATTCCTATTAAGTGCTAACACGATTATAAATATACCATATTTGCTAGGAATGTCAAGTATTTGCATCACTTTTTTAGCACTCTTTCTAAGAGAGTGCTAAAAAAAGAAATCAAAAAAAGAAGCAGCGCGAAATGGCTACTTCTCTTCCTTGTTCTTTCTTATTTTTCTCCATCCAAGAGAAATGCTTCAAACACTTCGTTGCCAATGAACATCCCAGCTTTCGTTAAAAAGACACGATCACCTTGACTAGCCAACCAGCCTTTTTGAATCAACTGTTCGCTAGTTGAACCATAGATTTCCTGAAAAGACTTCCCGAATTTTTCTGCAAAGCGTATTTTTGAAATGCCAGCCTTTTTACGAAGGCCTAAAAACAGTTCCTCTTCCATTTGATTACTGGTTGTCAATTCTTCGGTTTCATGGATTGGCAATTGATTTTCCTGTAATGGTTTCAAATAATGCTGGATTGGACCTTTATTCTTGTAGCGGGTCTGTCCAAGATACCCGCTGGCGCCTGCCCCAAAGCCAAAATAATGTTCATTGTTCCAATACACTAGATTATGCAAGGACTCATACCCTGGTCGTGCAAAATTACTGATTTCATATTGATTCAAGCCAGCTTTTGTCATCGCGGCGATCGCCTCATCAAACATCTGCGTTTCAGCTTCTTGAGAAGGCAGCGCCATTCTCCCTTGGCGAACCCAGTTCATAAACATGGTTTTGTTTTCTAAAATTAAGGAATACATCGCATAGTGAGGCAACCCGAGATCAATCGCTCGCGTCAGTGTATCACGGAAGCTTTCTATGCTTTGTCCCGGAAGTGCATAAATCAAATCGATCGTCACATTCTGAAAATCATGTTTTTCCAGCAGCTGAATGGTTGAATAAACATCTTCAGCGGTATGCTTGCGGCCAATTTTTTTAAGCAAGCGATTATCAAAGGTTTGGACCCCCATCGACAAGCGAGTGACTTGATGGTTTTTCAAAACCAGCATTTTTTCTTCACTCAAATCACCAGGATTTGCTTCCACGGTAAACTCTTTGGTTGTGTGGGTCGGCAGCAATTCATGCACACCTGAAAGCAATCGATCCAGCTGGTTCGCCGAAAGCGACGTTGGCGTCCCGCCGCCGATATAAATTGTTTCCGCCTCATTGATAGGCTGACGCAAGAGGCTCAGCTCAATTTCTTTTAGTAACGCTTCAATGTACTCATCCACTGGCTGCCCTTCTAAAAACACTTTGTTGAAGTCACAGTAATAGCAGATATGTTCACAGAATGGTATATGTATATACGCAGAAATATTTTGCGCGCTTTTTGTAGATGGATCGTTTATTGTTTGACCTTCAGGCATTCCTAAGTGATTCTCCTCTACCTTCTTTTTACTCCCATCGCTGAGAGCATCGGCACTCATTGTAGCATAGTTCTTAGAATTCTCCTATCACTTGGACTATTTTGGGCAAGAAAAAACACCACTTCCAAGAAGTGATGTCTTCAAATAGTCATAGCAAAAATTAAGAGCACTACTCTTATTAAGTACGGTAAAATACCGCTTTTGTTCTTATCCCACCCAGAAAAAAATCTGTTTGTTACAAGAACTAACACTTCCCCCAAACTGTTAGCGCCACAATAGATAAGCTGTTGCTGACGGCTTACTTAACAAGAGCAGGACTCTTATTCTTGAAAGACAATTGCTTGTCTTATCTGACTTAAGTATACCTTTTTTAAAAAATTAAGTCCTATCATCTTTTTCACCAGTCTATGAAAACGATGAGAATTATCCCCTTGGCGACCGTTATAGAATGTGCAGCAAAATATCGATCAGATAGCGGATCAACCGATACGCAATAAATAAGAAGAAAATATTTCCCAGCAAGAATTGAAAAACATTGCCGATCGATCCCTTAAAGGAGCGAAAGCTGAAATAACGCGACCAACGATTGAACCCGTTTTGGCGATTTCGTTTCAAACGATACGCTTCATCATACTTCATTTCCAAGAGGTCATAGTAAAAAATCATCAAGGGTTGTTGCACAAAGAAAACTTTTTTATAGCCTGCCATCAACGTGTACTGCTTATTATTGGAAGGGAAGTTGCGATTGCCGTTTTTCTTCACGCGCATCGTTGTTCCATCGTTCATTGGGAACGCATAATGATCCTCGAATTCTGTCAGTTGATGAATTTGCGGCACCTGATTTTCTTCTTCAAATGCACGTACGACCTCACTCGCTTTCTGAGAAAGTGAAACCAGCCACGCCATCATCCCTAGCAAAATACCTAGCAAGATGATATTTAAAAGCAAACTTTCTTGTAACAAAAATAAATAACCTAAGATAATCAAAATCGCCACACCCAGGGCAATCATTCTTCTACGGAAATAACTGCGATACATCAATTCAAAAGAGCGCCGATAATAGGCAAAATCTTCTTTTACAAAATCCATTTTTTCCACATCTTTCTGCGTTTAGGTTGCTGATAATGTATCAAAGATCCTTTTGAAAGTCAATTTACCGAAAAAGTTTCAGCGTCTGATTTGTTTCAAACAAGAAAACGTTTTATAATGGAAGATGTAACAAAAAAAAGCGATGAAAGTAGGTTGAGATACGTGATATTACAAGAAACATTTACCTTGCAGAACAAACTGACTATTCCTAAGATTGGCCTTGGAACCTGGCAATCTTCTCCAGAAGATGCTTACAACGCCACAAAATTTGCCATTCAAAACGGTTATCGACATGTCGATACAGCGGCAGCTTACAAAAACGAAGAAGCGGTTGGGAAAGCTGTGCGCGATTCAGGCGTTGCCCGCGAAGAAATTTTTGTTACCACGAAAGTACCTGCTGAGTTGAAGACCTATCAAGAAGCGGTTGATAGCATTGATGCTTCTCTAAAAAAACTTGACTTAGGGTATATCGATTTGATTTTGATCCACGCTCCTCGTCCTTGGAAAATCATGGGAAACAATCCAGAAAACAAAGATTTTTATCTTGAAAACATCGATGTTTGGAAAGCACTAGAAGAAGCCTACTTAAGTGGGAAAGTAAAATCAATTGGTGTTTCCAACTTCGATCAAAAAGATTTACAGAATATTTTTGATCATTGCGATGTGAAACCGATGGTCAACCAGTTTGTTTACCATATTGGACGTACAAATGAAGAGTTATTGGCATTTTGTAAAGACCACGAAATTTTAGTGGAAGGCTATTCTCCAATCGCCACCGGTCGTTTACTCGATAACGATGCCGTGAAGACGATTGCGGAAGCTTATGGAAAATCTATTCCACAACTTTCAATTCGTTACTTGCTACAAAAAGACATTCTGCCATTGCCAAAATCCGTTCATGAAGAATACATTGCTGACAATGCTAAAGTTGACTTTGAAATTTCTGAAGAAGACATGAAGAAATTAGATGCGTTGCAAGCTTAAGAATGCTTACGTTTAATTGAAAAAAAGCAGTCCGATCAAGTCCAGTAAATGCTGGTCATGGATCGGGCTGCTTATTTTGTTCTAAAACTCTGTTTAGAAAAACAACCGTTTCTTAGTTTGTCAAAGCTGGAATCTTCTTATGTTAGTTGCTCAAAGGTACCCCACACTTTCACTTCTTGTTTTTCTACCATCGTTCTGCCTTTCGCTAGAACCGTTTCTACTACTAATGTTTCTTTGTTCAGCAAGCAAATATCAGCATCCATCCCTGCTGCAAGACGTCCCTTTTGATCAAGCTTCAATACTTTCGCTGGATTAGAAGTGATTGCTCGAATGGCGATCTCCAATGGAATCTGCTCTTTTTGGACTGCTTCTTTAATGCCTACGATCAAGGCTCGCGAACTACCGACACCCAGACCTATGAATTGATTGTTTTCATCAAAGTACGGGAGGCTGCCTTGCCCATCAGAGGTCATGGTAAATTGATCCAGCCCGATCCCTTCTGCTAACAAACGCTTCAATCCTTTACTGAAGCGAACCTCATCGTCTTCTTTTTCCCAGAAATCAGGATCCTCACTCGCTGTAAAATCAATCGTTCCACCCATTTTTGCAAAAGCAATACTTGCTTCGAAAAGCTCGCTGGTCCGATTGGCATGTGTCGGTAAAAATTGGCTGATTGGAATCTCTGTTTCTTCGATGGTTCGTAAAAGCAGCTCATATTTTCTCTTCCCTCCACCTAAGTGGACGTTTACGATCCCTGCTTTTCCAGAAAGCATCCCACCAACACGGGCATCCGCCACCGCGCGGGTAAATTCTTCGAAACTCGGTTGTGAAGAACGATGGTCAGAAACGGCAATTTCACCGATACCAATGATTTTGTCAATAGTCAAAAAATCTTGAATGATAGAATCGGTGACCGGAGTCAATGGCAATCGATAAGAACCGTCATACAAGTACGTCGTGATGCCTTCTGCCTCTAGTCCACGGGCCTTACTGATCAAGGCAGTCATATCTCTGCCTACTCCGTCAGTACCCAAACACCCAACCACTGTCGTTACCCCCGCAGAGGTCAGCTGAGACAATTTCACTTCTGGTGTCCGGTTCTGAAAGCCGCCTTCCCCGCCACCTCCTAAGATATGAAAGTGGCAGTCAATAAAGCCGGGAACAGCAAGTAACCCTGTGCCATCGATTTCTTCAAGAGGAACCCCTGAGAATCCTCCTTCGATCGAATCTTCAATAGCAATGATCTTGTCTTCGCTTAAAAGAATATCTTTTTTTCCTAAATAGTCAGGCGCATAAACCTCCGCTTGTCGTATCACCTTCATGAGTGCTTCCTCCTCGTGTCTGATTGCTTCTTATTGCAAGCCGATCGCGACTGCAATAAAGATGAAGATCGTTCCTAATACAAATAAGAACCCTTGCATTTTGATCTGGAATTTCGCCCATTTCACCCATTCGATTCTTGCGACACCTAGCACACCGATCAGACTTGCCGATACTGGAGTGAAAGCATCCATGAAGCCTGAGCCTAATTGATAAGCCAATACAGCGATCTGTCTTGAAACTCCCAAAAGATCAGCTAATGGCGCCATGATCGGCATGGTCAATGCAGCTTGACCTGAATTTGAAGTCACGATCAAATTGAAGAAGCTTTGGAAAATGTACATGAACCAGGCACCAATAAAAGCTGGAACATTGCTTAACAAACCGCCGATGCTGTGCAAAATCGTATTCAACGCTGATGGCACATTGGCATCAGAACCGCCGAGAACCAGAAGAATCCCTTTGGCCATCCCTACAACGATTGCAGTTCCTGCCAATTCTGAGGCCCCTGATTGAAAGGCACTCGCCACATCATTCAAGCCCATATTTTCTAATTTGAAAAGAACCGCTATGATTCCTGCCCCTAAGCCCATAACAAAGAATTGAGAAGCGATCTCGGGAATATAATAGCCTTTTTGTGTCACACCCCATACGATCCAGATCAAGACCGCCAACATTTCAACCAAGATCAATTTATGACCTAATAAAAATGGTTTTTGCTCACTGGAGGTTTTTTCAAGATGATTTCGAAAATACGCATCTGATTGATACGTGAGCGATTTCTCAGGATTCTTGCGAATTCTTTCGGCATAGATCATGAGGTATCCTGCGGATAATGCGGTAACCACGACCCACATGATGATTCGGAACGTTGCGCCTGAAAGAACGGGAATACCTGCGATCCCTTGAGCCACTGCCACACTAAATGGACTCATCCACGAGGTGGCATTCCCAATCTGGGAGGCGACATAGGTGACAGTGACCGCCACGATCGAGTCATACCCTAATGCGATCACGAAAGGCACCATGACCATCGAAAACGGAATGACTTCTTCTGCCATCCCAAAAGTAGCACCACCAAATGAAAAAGCAAAGAACAACAGCGGCAATGCCAAACGTTCTAATCCACGGGTTTTGCTGATAAATGCAAAGATCCCCGCATCGATCGCTCCCGTTTGCATGATAATACCAAATGCACCACCGACCACTAAGATCAGTGCTGCGATCCCAACTGCTGAGCCGTATTTGTCGCCAGAAACCAACCCTTCAAAAACAAAATTTAAAAAGCCGAAACCGCCAAAGTCATCGGTTCCCCAAACCTTGGCTGTTTTATGCAGTTTTTCAGAAGTATCATAAATCTTTTCGCCATAAAGGCTGTAAAGGGTGTCATCCGTTAGCCCGACCTCATCTAATTGACTCTGGGACAACTCTTTAGGCCCTTCAGCTAGAACAGCTGCTAAAGCCTCAGGATCGACATCTAATTCTTCCAGCTCTTGTGGATCGTCTTCCAATTGATTCAACTGTTGATAGACGTATTCGTTATCTAACGGGTAGGCATAACGAAACGAATCTTGCATCAAGACCGTTCTAGTACTTATGTCACCATTTGCATCGGTATACTCGATTTCTTGTGTACTAAATTTCCCAGCAGGAACTAAGAAAGTCAGCAACCAAGCCAACAGCACGACCCCAAAAATGATGACATACGTATGCGGCGTTTTCATTTTGGTTAAATCTTTCTTTTCTTTCCCCTTTTTCGCTTTTTTTCCAATTGTCACTTTTTCTCTCCCTTTCCCTTTGCAGCGTACTGCATAAATTATCATTTTAGCCTATTTTTTAGTATATCGAAAAAACGTTTTTTCCTCATGGGGAAAGCATTAGAATTCAAATAAACTACGTTATAAAAAGGGCTCTATAATTTATGGGACTGATGAATCAGAATTGATTCTTCAGTCCCATTTTCATTTTAGGTATTAAAAAACATATCGTTCTCTAGTATGATTAAATCACCACAAAATAAACAACTGAGAGGACGATATGCTATATGAATGATTCTATCAAAAAAATGCTGAGAATAATAGAGAAAGATTTGATGATTACAGAGGTCTCTTACGAGACCCTTCAGAAGAAAAAGACGTTGGTCGTCGATGCTGTTCTCTCGCCTACTCCTCGTGCTTGTAGAAGTTGTGGTTCTACTGTGGTAGATGGAAACGGGAAAGCAATTATAGTGAAAAATGGGAAGAAGGAAACGATTGTCCGTTTTGAACAATACAATCATATGCCTTTGGTTATGCGCCTAAAAAAGCAGCGCTATACCTGTAAAAACTGCCGAACCCATTGGACTGCTCAAAGTTATTTTGTCCAACCCAGACATTCAATCGCAAATCATGTTAGATATAAAATTGCTTCTTTACTGACTGAAAAAGTATCTTTATCTTTTATTGCGAAAAGCTGTCAGGTATCTTTGACCACCGTTATTCGTACATTGAAAGAGTTTAAAAGCTATTTACCAAAGCAATCCAAGAAGATTCTCCCCAGAGTATTGATGGTTGATGAATTTCGTTCGCATGCTTCCATAGAAGATAAAATGAGCTTTATTTGCGCAGATGGCGAAACAGGAAAATTAATAGATGTTTTGCCTACGCGTAAATTACCTCGATTAACAAGCTATTTCTTAGGTTGTACCAATCCAGAAGAAGTAGAATTCTTGGTGACAGACATGAACGCCGCCTACTTCCAGCTCACCAAACGTGTTCTGCCAAATGCGAAAGTAGTGATTGATCGGTTTCATATTGTCAAACACATGAATCAAGCGTTCAATGAGTTGCGTATCCGTGAAATGAATGAACTTCGTAAAGCAGGACAGAAAAGCCAGGCAGAAAAACTGAAAAAGAACTGGCGCTTTTTGCTAAAAAATCGTGCAAACATCAACCATTATGAATACAAAACATGGAAAAGTTTCCGAGCACCAAAATACCCATTTCTTACTGAAGCAATGATGATTGATCGATTGCTTGAGTTTTCTACGCCCCTGAAGGAGGCGTATCCCTTTTTTCATGAATTAGTTGAAGCCTTTCGAGACAAAGACCCTGACTTATTTTTCTGCATATTGGCAGAACTTCCCAAAACGTTAGATGACGGCTTTCGGGAGAAGCTTCAAAACCTTCTGACCTATGAAGAAGGCATCACCAACGCAATGATCTATCCTTATTCCAATGGAAAAATAGAAGCGAAGAATACCCACATAAAGACAATGAAACGAGTATCCTACGGATTTAAATCATTCGAGAACATGAGAATTAGAATCTTTTTGATCAATAAATTAATCAATGTAAGATAACAAAAAATCTGAGCCAGAATGTGGTTCATTCTGACCCAGATTTGATTTTGCACAACTCATCAGTCCTTATTGACAAAGAGCCATAAAAAGAGAGAAAAAGAAAAAGTGAAAAGAAGCCAGAAACGCTTCTTTTCACTACGAATGACTAGTTTTCTTCAGAAAGCCCATCAAAATAAGCTTCAGTGTCTCGTTCATCTTGCTTTAATTGCTCGATCAACGCTTGTGCGCCATTGAAAGCGACTTGATCACGTAAGAAATGATGCCAACGGATCGCCACGGTTTCACCATAGATATCTTGGTGAAAATCGAGAATATAAATCTCTACTGTTAACTGGCGACCTTGACCAAACGTATCATTGTGACCAATCGATCCCATCGATGGATACCACTTGTCACCAACTTTGATTTCCGTCACATAGACGCCTTCTTTTGGCAACCGAACGGTGCTCTTCACTTTGATATTTGCGGTTGGAAACCCAAGTTCTCGTCCTCTAGCATCACCGTGAACGACGGTTCCTTCAAATTCATAAATATACCCTAACAAGCGATTGACTTGCGCCATATCACCATTTTGTAGTGCAGAGCGAATGCGTGTGGAGCTGACCTTTTCCTCATGAAACGATTCTTGCGCGACAGTCACGACTTCAAAACGTCCTTCTGCATAGGTTGGCAAAAGCGCCATGTTGGCTATCTCTTTCTTGCCATAGGTATAGTCAAAACCTGCAACAACAACTTTTGCATGCAGTCCGATCATGTATTCATCTACAAATACTTGCGGTGCCAAATTTGCAAAAGCAGAAGTAAATTCAATGATATAAAGAATATCTACCCCAAGTTGTTCCATGTGCGCTTCTTTTTGCGGCAAACTGGTCAGGTATTGCATTTTTTCAGGATCAACCTTTTGAAAAACGATCGAGGGATGCTGATTAAAGGTCATCAACGCCAATTTTAACCCTTTCTCCTCTGCAATCTTTCGTCCTGTTTCAATGACTTTTTGATGACCTAAATGCACGCCATCGAAAAAGCCTAAAACTAAGACGATCTCCTCATCAGGAATCGCTGCGTGATCATAAGGGTGTCTTATTTCAATGATTTCCATATTCATTCTCCTATTTCTGTACGGATGACTTTTACCGGTTTCATCATATCCTGGTATTTGTCATGAGCTTTATAGATACTGATCAATTGTTCTCGATAAAAAATCGCCACTAATTCCTCTGGGCGCTTTGGTAATCCAAACGCGCTGAAGGGCAAACGCATGCCATTTTTTACTTTCTGCCAGAGGTCTGCATCGATCGTCACTTGAAGAAATTCTGATACCCCGTATTCTAAAGGTAGTAGTAGTTCCGAAACACGTTGTTCATCGACTGCCTTTTGCACCTCAGCAATCGTGTAGGATTGTTCTTTTGAAAAACCACCGCTTTTTAGGCGAGTCAAATCAGACATATGCGCGGGTACACCCAGCAATTTCCCTGTGTCGACCGCTAATGTGCGAACATAAGTCCCTTTTCCACAAGCAACTTCAAAACGCCAGCTTTGCGTATTGTCCTCATGAATAATCGGCTCTGAAATTCGTTCAAAGGAATAAATTTCTGCTTTGCGCTGTGGCCGCTCGACAGTTTCATTGTTGCGAGCATATTCGTAAAGTCGTTTGCCATTGACTTTGACCGCCGAATACATCGGCGGGATCTGGGTAATCGTCCCCGTCAGCTGTTTCATTGCCTGATCGATCTCTTCCTTCGTAAACGGACGAGTTAGTGCTTGTTGTTCAACGATATCCCCCGACCGATCTTCTGTAGTGGTACTGAAGCCCAAAGTGATTTCCCCCGTGTAGACTTTTCCAGAATCAACCAAGTATTCGACGATCTTCGTTCCTTTTCCGATACAAATGGGCAAGACACCATCCACGTCAGGATCTAGTGTGCCGCTGTGTCCGATTTTTTTTGTCTTTAATATTTTTCGCAATTTAAACACGCAGTCGTGACTTGTTTGTCCACGCTCTTTCCATAATGGTAAAATCCCGTCCATCGTATTCCTCCATTTCACTTCAACTTGCTTATTATAACATATAAAAAAAATTCATTGCACGACAAAATCCTTTTCGCTCTTTCTCATTACATGATAAACTAAGCATATAAGGAGGTCCTAAAATGGTTGTTTTAACGATAGGGTCATTTATTGGATTTGCCATTTTTTTGATCATGATTCAGCTCGGCACGATGCAGCGTTGGGAAGAAGCGTTTGCTTTGCAGATCATCCAAAGCCGTACGCCCTCTTTGACGCGCATGATGCACTTTTTTACCAATTTAGGAAAAGCCTTTCCGACAGTTGCGATCGCTTTACTGTTGTTTGCCTTTCCATCATCGCGGGCGGATCTTGCACCAAAAACAGCAGTCAGTATCTTCATAGTATCAGCAGCTGCTTACTTGATCAAACGAATCGTCCGACGAGATCGTCCCATCGATCATCGTTTAGTTGAAGAAAAAGATCACAGCTTTCCTAGTGCTCATGCTGCCACATCCGCTGCCATGTATGGAACGATCGCCTTGAATCTTGGACAATTGGTTCCCTCAGCTGTCATCCCGATGACCTTACTGGCAATTTTGCTTAGCTTTATGATTGGCTTTAGCAGAGTCTACTTAGGGATCCATTTTTTAACAGATGTGATCGGTGGTTGGCTCTTAGGGGCAGGTGTTGCTGGACTGGTTACTTTACTGATGAATTCCTGATGCTTTTTCCAAATAAAAAAGAACAGCTTCGACTGGAAGCTGCTCTTTTTTTTATTCTTCTGAGTGCAATGCGCGAATCATTTCATCAATTTTATTCCCGTATTGTACAGATTCATCCAACTCGAATTGGATTTCTGGAACTTTGTAGAGCGTTAGCGCTTGGCCTAGTTCACGACGAACCAACCCAGTTGCTTTTTCCAGTCCTGCTTGGGCTTTTTGCTTATCTGAAGCCAAGTCCGTCAAGGTGCTGTAAAAGATCGTTGCTTGCTGCAAATCTCCAGTTACTCGTACATCTGTGATCGTCACATCTTGCACGCGAGGATCACGAACTTTTTTACGAAGAATTTGATTGACTTCTTTTAAGATTTCTTGCGCCACTCGGCGATCTCGATAGTTAGCCATTCAAAAAGCCTCCTTGTGTAGTTGTCATTTCGTTTATTTTGTTGGTACTTCTTCCATGACATAGCCTTCGATCACATCATCGACTTTTACATCGTTGAATTTCTCGATCATCGCGCCACATTCAAACCCAAGCTTCACTTCTTTGACATCGTCTTTGAAGCGTTTCAAGCTGGCAAGTTTGCCTTCATAGATGACGATACCGTCACGAATCACCCGTACACCACTGTCACGGCGAATGCTGCCTTCCGTTACGTAGCAACCAGCGATCGTACCAACTTTAGAAACTTTGTAGGTTTCACGAACGATCATTTGACCGGTGATTTTTTCTTCGAATTCAGGATCAAGCATCCCTTTCATCGCTGTTTCGATTTCTTCGATCGCTTTGTAGATAATGCGATGCAAACGAATATCGACTTCTTCTGCTTCTGCTTGCTGTTTGGCTTGCGGTGTAGGGCGGACGTTGAATCCGATGATGATAGCATTACTTGCTGCTGCTAGCGTTACGTCACTTTCATTAATGGCACCAACGGCTGAATGGACGATGTTTACTCGCACACCTTCAACATCGATTTTCTTCAATGACGCAGCTAACGCTTCGGCTGAACCTTGTACGTCTGCTTTGATGATGACGTTCACTTCTTTCAGTTCGCCTTCTTTTAGACTTTCAAACAAGTTATCCAATGTCACACGACTGCTTGATGCACGTTGTTCCATCAAGGCACGTTTTGCACGTTCTTCACCTGCTGCCCGAGCCGTTTTTTCATCTTCAAAGGTAACGAAACGGTCACCTGCTTGAGGGACATCGTTCAATCCTGTGATTTCGACTGGCGTTGCAGGTCCAGCTGCTTTATCACGACGACCTAAATCATTCGTCATCACGCGGACACGACCGAAAGTGTTCCCCACAACGATTGGATCACCAACATGAAGAGTTCCTTGTTGTACCAATAGTGTTGCTACAGGACCTTTGCCTTTATCAAGGCGCGCTTCAATAACGGTACCGATCGCCCGTTGGGTAGGATCAGCTTTCAAATCTTCGACTTCTGCTACTAAGAGGATCATTTCAAGCAATTCTTCAATGTTTTGCCCAAATTTCGCTGAGATTTCAACGAAGATCGTATCCCCACCCCAAGCTTCTGGGATCAACTCATGTTCACTTAATTCTTGCATCACATGTTGAGGGTTAGCACCTGGTTTATCGATTTTGTTAACTGCAACGATGATTGGCACTTTTGCTGCTTTCGCATGGTTGATCGCTTCCACCGTTTGCGGCATGACACCATCATCAGCTGCGACAACTAAAATCGTAATATCAGTGATACTTGCTCCCCGTGCACGCATACTGGTGAACGCCGCGTGTCCAGGAGTATCTAAGAAAGTGATTGGTTTGCCATTGATGTCGATTTGGTAAGCCCCAATATGCTGCGTGATTCCTCCAGCTTCACCACTTGTTACGCGTGAATGACGTAACGTATCAAGCAATGTTGTTTTCCCGTGGTCAACGTGACCCATGATGGTAACAACAGGTGGTCGTGATACTAAATTCTCTTCAATTTGTTCTTCTGCTTCGAAGAATTTATCGATGTCTGCGATATCCACTTGAACTTTTTCTTGTGGTTCGATTCCGTAATCGGTAGCAAGCAGTTCAATCGTATCTTTATCTAAAGGTTGGTTTTGATTGACCATAACCCCCATCATAAAGAGCTTCTTGATGATCTCTGCTGGTTCACGGTAGATTTTTTTCGCGATATCCGCTACGTTCATGCCTTCTGTATATTCCAATACTTCTGGCAGTTCACGGAATTTACGTGCTGGAACTGGCGGTTTCTTTTCCGTCTGCTGACGGCCTTTTTTCCCTTTTTTGTTAAATTTATTGCGATTGTTGTTGTTGAAATTGTTATTGCGTCCACCGTAATTTGACTTGCCGCGGTTTTGATTTCCTCCACGGGAATCATTCGAGCCTTGCGTACGGTTGTTGTTGCGGTCTGCCCCTTGCGTATTTCCTGCAGATTGAGCGGCTGGACGGTTTTGTTGCCCTTGATTGTTCGGACGATTTTGTTGTCCTTGGTTGTTTGGACGGTTTTGCTGTCCTTGGTTATTCGGACGATTTTGTTGCCCTTGGTTGTTTGGACGGTTTTGTTGTCCTTGATTGTTCGGACGATTTTGTTGTCCTTGGTTATTCGGACGGTTTTGCTGTCCTTGATTGTTCGGACGATTTTGTTGTCCTTGGTTGTTTGGGCGATTTTGTTGCCCTTGATTATTCGGACGGTTTTGTTGTCCTTGGTTTGTTGGGCGGTTTTGTTGCCCTTGATTGTTACGATTCTCTTGGTTATTCACTCGATTATGACTTCCTTGGTTATTTGGTCTGTTACTTCCTTGACTGTTCGTGCGCTCTACTTGTCCTTGACCAGCAGGACGGTTATTGCTTTGCGTAGTTCGCTGTTGACTTTGATTGTTATGACGGTTTTGGAAGTTAGGATTATTTCTTTGCGTTTTAAATTTCTTTTGTTCTTGTTTTTCCGGCTGGTTGGCTGGTTTCTGATTTGCGGGATTTGAGTTTGCAGATGTTTTACCATTTGGATTGCCGCCTAATGACTGCTGCAATTTCTGCGCCTCTCCATCTGAGATCGCGCCCATATGATTTTTGACATCAAAGCCTAAAGATTGTGCTTTTTCAACAACCTCTTTGCTCGATTTGTTCCATTCTTTTGCAAGTTCATAAATTCTTTTTTTCCCCATGCAATCACCTTCCTAACCTAATATTAATTCCTGCACCTTCCTTGCAAATCCTTGATCTAAGATGCCAATGACCATTCTTGGTTTCCCAATGGCCGCACTGATTTCATCAGCAGAAAATGCATCTAGGAGCGGAATTTCGTAATAAGAACTTTTGTCCTTAATTTTCTTTTGTGTATTTTTACCAGCATCACTGGCGACAATGACCAAAGCAGCTTTCTCATTGCGAATCTCTTTTAAAGTCATTTCTTCACCAGTCACTAATTTCCCAGCACGCATGGCTAGTCCTAACATATTTAATGCTTTGGTTTTATTCATTTGCAAATAACTCTTTTCGCGCTTTTTGGTGCGTTACATAGTCCAATAGTTCTTGGTAAAATTCATCTGTCAATTTCGTTTCCAGCACTCGATCCAAGATACGCTTATCCCATGCTTTCTGGGCTTCAGCCGGTTCGATCGCTATATAAGCTCCCCGACCTGGCATTTTTCCTGTCGGATCGATGGAAACAACGCCTTCTTTTGAACGAGTGATACGAAGCATTTCTTTCTTAGGTAGCATTTCGCCTGAAATCACTGATTTTCGTAAAGGAATTTTTCGTTTTTTCATCACGATCTCACCTCAACTATTTTTCGTCAAACTCAACATTTTCATAATCATCCGCAGTCATGTCTGATGGAAGGATCGCTTCATCAACTGTTTCTGCAGATTCTGTTGCTTCTGTGCTGATTTCTTCAGCAGCTTCTGAAGCAGTTGCATCATACTCATCGATATAGTCGCCTTCATCCAGCTTCGCATAAAACTCTTCCATATCTGTTTCTGATTTGATATCGATTTTGAAGCCAGTCAATTTGGCTGCTAGACGAGCATTTTGTCCGCGTTTACCGATCGCCAATGATAATTGGTAATCAGGAACGACAACAGTACATGCTTTCGGATTATCAACGTCGAAAATAACGTCGCTGACTTCTGCTGGATTCAACGCATTGGCGATAAAGATCGCTGGATCTTCATTCCATTCCACGATGTCCATGTTTTCGCCTTTTAGTTCATTGACGATCGCTTGAACCCGTTGACCTTTAGGGCCGACACAAGTGCCGACTGGATCGACGTTGGCATCAAAGGAACGAACAGCGACTTTGGCACGATCCCCTGCTTCACGAGCAATACTTACGATCTCTACAGTACCATCATATACTTCTGGCACTTCTTGTTCAAATAATCGGCGTAGCAAATCTGGATGGCTACGGCTAACGAATACTTGAGGGCCTTTCGAAGTATTTTCAACACGAGAAACGAATACTTTGATCCGATCATGGGGTTGATAAAACTCATTTGGCATTTGGTCTTGTTTTGAAAGCACGGCTTCAATTTTGCCTAAGTTTACATAGATATAACGATTGTCTTGGCGTTCAACGATTCCTTGCAGAATGTCTTTTTCGTACGCACTAAATTCGTTATAGATAATGTTTCTTTCTGCTTCACGGACCCGTTGCAAAATGACTTGTTTTGCCGTTTGCGCCGCAATACGACCAAAGTCTTTAGGCGTTACTTCAAAACGGATTTTGTCGCCGATTTCATAAGCGGGATTGATTGTCATCGCTTCTTTTAATGAAACCTCTAGTTGCGAGTCCATGACTTCTTCTGTCACTTCTTTGACTGCATAGACGTGGATGTTGCCTTTTTTCTGATCAAATTCAACTTCCACATTTTGTGCTTGCCCGTAATGACGTTTGTAGGCTGAAACCAATGCCGCTTCCAAGGCATCGATGACAATCTCTTTTGAAATGCCTTTCTCTGCTTCTAATGCATCCAATGCATTCAACATTTCTTTACTCATGATTCTTTCATTCCTCCGTGTTTAAAATTGAATGGCTAAACGAGCTTTGGCAATATTTTTCCGGTCGATCGTTCGTTCTTTTTCTCTGGTTTTGATTCGGGTCTTAATAACTAGCTGATTTTCGTCGAATGACTGTAAAAAGCCTTCGAACTGTTTTTCTCCATCAATCGGTTGATATAAAGAAACATGAATGTACTCGCCGACTGCCCGTTGATAATCTGCTTCTTTCTTCAATGGACGCTCGGCGCCAGGGGAAGAAACTTCCAAGAAATAGGCCTGTGGAATAGGATCAGGTTCGCATTGGTCTAATTGTTCACTAAGTTGTTCACTGACAAAGGCACATTCCTCGATATCGATTCCGCCTTCTTTATCGATGAACACACGAAGAAACCAATTTTTCCCTTCCTTCACGAATTCTACTTCAACTAATTCAAATTTTTGCGCATCCAGAATAGGGGTCACTATATCTGTAACAGTTTCCACTACCGTACTCACAACATCGCCTCCTTTATTTCTCAACGAAACGAACTTCATTCCATTAAAAAGAGTGAGCGAAAAAACCGCTCACTCACTCTAAGTATCATTACATTGTAAATATAACACAATTTTCATAAAGATTCAACTACTGTCGCATGTTCCCTTCGCTTTCAGAAAAAAACAAAGCATTTTCTTAAAGATTTTTAATGCTTGGGTGAATGGCTGTTAGTGAATCACTTGACCAATCCGACGTAGTAGTTGTGGGAAAATGCTCTCTGGATCAAAGTCCATTGGCGCGTCATGTGGGAAATGAAGCCAGAGCCGACCACCATAAACCACTAGTACCAAAAGTGTCAAGGTCAGCCACAGGTTGTGACTGTGGTAAAGTTTGCTGATTTTCGGATTTTTTTTGAACAAAACGATTCCGAATACGATCGGCACTAACCAAAACAAGGGATGAAAATGCAGCGCTCCTTCAAGATCACCCTGAAATAAGTGCAAGTAGGCGCGCGTCATGCCACAACCTGGACAAGGAAACCCCGTTAACCATTTAAACGGACAAATCAATAATCGACCCAATCATCTGAATCAGACGAATCGTTTGTATTGTTAGATGAGGTCATGGCATTTTGATCAGCTGCTTCCCACATTTGGTTCATATCTCCTTGTAAAATCGCCATGTTGATGAAATCAAAAGCAAAAAGGCTCAAGACGACAAAAAGGATTTTGTTGTCACTTAGACGAGGCATATTCGCTCGTTGTTGTGCACTCATAAAGATATCCGCGATTCGATACCACCAATAAATTTGGTACAATCCGCAAGTAAGGATCGTGAGTAAAATCGACGTTTCTGGCGAAAGACGATTATCCCCGCTGTACTCTGCCAGCTCTTTGGTTGTTTGGTACATCCAAAAGAATGTATAAATGCCACAAGTAATAAATGTTAATAAAATGACCGATACAACCGATTTCTTTCTAACTCCGTAATTATAATTCATCACAAACTCCTTTTCTTTTTTTCATTTTTGCCACTTATCAATTATACTACAATATAATCATCATAACAAAACCTATTTATTTATTTTTATGAATTTAGACAAAAAAGCACCGTCTTAAAGAAGGTGCTTTTTCGCTTCATCCATCATAAAACTATTTTCGACTATAGTTTTTCACTTCTGCAGCCATTGCATCAACAAACAGATTCAATTCTTCGACTTGAGTCTCTTTGCTGCCGTAGCGACGGATATTGACTGTCGCGTCATTGACTTCTTGATCCCCAACAACGATTTGGTAAGGAATTTTTTGGGTTTGTGATGCGCGGATCTTATACCCCATTTTTTCGTTGCGGTCATCCACTTCTACCCGCAGTCCTTGTGCCTGCAAGCGTTCTTTGATTTCGTAAGCATAGTCACTGTGAGCTTCGACTGAAACTGGAATGATCGATGCTTGGATCGGCGCCAACCAAGTTGGGAATGCGCCTTTATAGACTTCCGTCAGATAAGCCACAAAGCGTTCCATTGTTGAAACGATTCCGCGGTGGATCACCACTGGACGGTGGTTGTTTTCACCATCTTCACCAACATACGTTAGGTCAAACCGTTCAGGCAATAAGAAATCTAATTGGATCGTTGACAAGGTTTCCTCCATGCCTAAAGCTGTTTTCACTTGGACATCTAGTTTTGGTCCATAGAAAGCTGCTTCGCCTTCTGCTTCAAAATAATCCAATTCTAATTCATCCATAGCGGCTTTTAGCATCGTTTGCGCATTTTCCCACATTGCATCGTCATCAAAATATTTGTCTTTGTTTTGTGGATCACGATAACTTAGACGGAAACGATAATCGGTGATATTAAAGTCTTCATAAACACCGATCATTAAATCAAGTGTCCGTTTGAATTCTTCTTTGATTTGATCCGGACGGACGAATGTATGCCCATCGTTTAAAGTCATTTCCCGAACCCGTTGCAATCCAGATAATGCCCCTGATTTTTCATAGCGGTGCATCATGCCTAATTCAGCGATCCGAATAGGTAGCTCACGATACGAATGAATGTCATTTTTATAAACCATCATATGATGCGGACAGTTCATTGGTCGCAATACTAACATTTCCCCATCACCCATATCCATTGGCGGGAACATGTCTTCATGGTAATGATCCCAGTGCCCTGAGGTTTTGTATAGATCCACGTTTGCCATGATTGGTGTATACACATGTTGGTACCCTAAGCTGATTTCTTTGTCCACGATATACCGTTCGATCGTACGACGGATCGTAGCTCCTTTTGGCAGCCAGAAAGGCAAACCAGCGCCGACTTCAGGTGATAACATGAACAATTCTAATTCTTTTCCTAATTTGCGATGATCGCGTTCTTTTGCTTCTTCCCGTAAACGGATAAATTCCTTCAAGTCTTTTTTATCGAAAAAGGCTGTTCCGTATACCCGTTGCATCATCTGGTTGTCAGAGCTTCCACGCCAGTAAGCACCTGCCAC
Source organism: Enterococcus sp. AZ063 (assembly GCF_051715045.1). NCBI lineage: Bacteria > Bacillati > Bacillota > Bacilli > Lactobacillales > Enterococcaceae > Enterococcus > Enterococcus sp. AZ063. The sequence goes on along the minus strand of NZ_JBIOTA010000001.1, from coordinate 1,631,426 downwards.
TGATAACAATTTGTACACTTGGATACGACCAGTTGATGGGACGTGAGGACCGCGGCAAAGATCGACAAATTCACCTTGCTGATAGGCAGTAATCGTTTCATCATCTGGTAATTCAGTGATCAACTCTACTTTGTATGGATCTTCGGCAAAAAGGGTCAACGCTTCTTCTTTTGTTAACACGCGGCGTTCGATTGGCAGATTTTCTTTGATGATCTTCATCATCTCTGCTTCGATTGCTGGTAAATCTTCTGTAGTTACTGGGTTTTCCCCATTGTCTGTGTCATAGTAAAAACCAGAATCAATTGCAGGTCCTACCCCAAAATGGATCGATGGATAGAGTCTGCGCATAGCTTGAGCCATTAAATGAGCTGTCGAATGACGAAGTAAGCCTAAGGCGTCTTCATGATCGGGTGTCACGATCTCTATCGTTGCATCTTCTTCGATCGGACGTGAAAGATCGATCAGTTGTCCATTGACTTTTCCAGCTAAGGCTTTCTTTGCAAGACTTTTCGAGATACTTTCAGCAATCTCTTTGGTTGTTACCCCAACAGCAAATTCTTTTTTTGCGCCATCAGGAAATGTAATAAATAATGACATATGAATGTCCTCCTTTGATGATTTCAATCAATAAAAAAAGTCCTAGTATCGGTTACGATACTAGGACGATCACTCGTGGTTCCACCTATTCTTCAAAAACAGAAAAAGTCTGTTTTCCTCTTCATGAGATAACGGTTCAACCGCCTCCGTTTCAACAGAGGTCTTAAAAAAGTGGTCATCCTTTGGTTTTCTTCCAGGAAATTTTCAGCCAAGATTTCCCTCTCTTATCGAAGACTCTCAAATTCAGGTGTCTTTTTTATTGATCGATTATGGCTCAATTAAACCACTCTCTTGATAAAAAAGCAAGAGAATTATTTCCAATCGCCATTCACAGCATAGGTTCCTTGCTTCATTTCATTGATGATAACATGGATATGCTCTTTAGGGGCGCCTGTATTTTTATGGACCGCCTCAGTGATTTCTTTCATCATATTCGTCAATTGTTCTTGCGAACGTCCTTCAACTAGTTCGACATGGATAAATGGCATACGATTTCCTCCTTTGTTTGCTTTTGATTATACACCTTTTTCAAAAAGACAAAAACTATTGCCTTGGTTTCCAAAGAAAACCATGACTTTATTCTTCCTGATAAACGACAGAAAACTTTTCGCAAACACACAGTATTTGATCGTGAAAAGACAAACCCGCTGAGTCATAGGCTCGTCGAAAAAAAGCTTCATGAACACGGCGCCAATAAGCCAAAGTGCGATCTCCTTCCCCTTCTAAAAAGGCAAAGGCTGCTGTCACCTCATCAAAAGGCACGATCGACACTGACTCTAAGTAAAGAACAGCTTTTGGTACATCCGACCCATTTAAAAGGACACTATAGGTTCCTGATTGCGGCAATGCTTCTTGCTCGATTTCATAGAGCGCAGCGGCAGATGTCGTTGCCGTCTTTTTGCCAGCTAAAACCAGTGCTGCCAGTTCATCGGCCATTTGTGGTGTATCACCAAAGGACCAAGCATCTTCATAGGTCAAAGGAGATTGATTTCTTGGATTTGCTATTAAAAACCGCTGCCAAAACGCCTGAATCTGACTGTCTTTTATTTTTGATTCTCTGGTTCCATCTGCCAATTTTTTTCACTCCAATACTTCGTATATGCTTGGACATTCTCAGCTTCTTGCCAATCATAGGCCAACCCTAATTTCTCGCTGATGTTCTTTGCTTGGCCATCAAAACGTTTTTGCATCTTCAAGAGGGACTGACCGCAGGCAGTGATCGTGGAAAAATCAAGTAATGAGGTCAATTCCCGCCACTCCTTTTCCGTTAGAAACGACTGTAGGTATTTATGATTTTTCCCAGTACTCACCTGAAATTGCTGAGCTTGGGCAACGAACAAATCTTCAATCCATAACAATTCTTGCCAACAAATGGTGTATAAATGATCCGCAGCATAAATCAGCTGCTTTCGAAGCAGCCCTTTGACGACATACGTGCTTACCCACCAAAATTCGTTGCAGTGTTCCTGAAAAGCGGCTTGGGTCGGGCGCTTGATCCAGTAATGCGAATGATTTGCTTGATTAGCAAAACTTAGTATTTGGTCTGGATCAAGCAGCGGCTGCAAGCCTGGTTCGTTAGCCAGACGATCGACCAGTGCAAGTGGACATAGCATGAGATCGATTCTTACTCCGTCTAAAAAATGCATCAAGTACGTAAAACACCCGCCCAAACTTGGCGGATAGATAGTGCTTGCTTCAGGTGTTTGCTTGATCATGATCGGCCCAAAGGCTTCTAACCATGAAGGATCATCGACCAAGGGCTGAATATCATCCATAACGTAAACCACATCAAAGTCTTGCAAAAAATCTTTTGGCGCCTGTGGATCGGTCCGTGAACCAGATAAACCGATGGCACGTGCCCCGACACGTTTCCCCACAGACAGGATCAATTGGTGCAATTCTGCTTCTTCCCTCACCGTCTCCACCTCTTTTTCGTTTCGTTTTTGAACACCTAAGCTCTTTTTATAAATATTAGCATAGTTTCTTTTTTTCCACGACATTCGCAGGGAAAATATGCTATAATTTTATGTCGCAATTTTTTTAAGGAGGATCCTTCGTGAACGAACGTCAAAAAGAACAACAACATGTCAATGAAACCATTGCTCTGATCCACAGAGAACAAGCGATCCTTTCGCAGCAAAAACAAGAGTTAGCCGCTAAAATGGATGATCAATTAAAAGAAATCGCCGATAAGAAAATTCGCGGGGGCGACAGTGAAGCCTTTTATGAATCAGTTATCGAGTACCAGCAGCATGAACAAGAATTGCTGATAAAATACCAAACCGCTGAATCACAAGAAAAACGCGTCAAAACCTTAACAACGATGGCGGGCAATCCGTATTTTGCTCGAATCGATTTCAAAGAAGAACAAGAAACCGAGACCCTCTATTTGGGGATCGCTTCATTGCGAGACAAAGATGAAGAAACGATCGTCATTGACTGGCGCGCACCGATCGCCAATCTTTACTATGAAGGAGAGCTTGGTGAGACCTTCTACGAAACAGACACTGATCGGTTTACGGTAGAATTGCTTTTGAAACGCCAATTTAAAATTCAAAATGGTGAAATCTTGTCGATGGTCGATACTTCGGAGATCATCAATGACGAATTTTTGTTGGAAATATTGGATGAAGCCTCTTCTTCTCAAATGCGTAACATCGTTTCAACGATCCAAAAAGCACAGAATCAAATCATTCGTGATACCACCAATAAATTCTTACTGATCGAAGGGATTGCTGGAAGTGGGAAAACCTCTGCTTTGTTGCAGCGGGTCGCCTTTTTACTTTATCGGAATCGCAAATGGTTGGACGAAAAACAAGTCTTGCTGTTTTCACCCAATCATTTGTTTTCTGACTATATTTCCATGGTCCTGCCTTCTTTAGGTGAAAGTGAAGTGCCCACAAGAACCTTCCACCACTTTATCCAATTGATTCTGACTGGCTATGAAGTGACGAAAGAAACCCAACAAGAAGAAACCTTTTTAAGCGGCGACGATGATGATGCCATTGAAAAAATCAAAAGTAGTCTTTTCTTGGTGGAAAAAATCAACCGTTATGTCCGTTCGATTGCACCGATCGGTCCCTTGTTCCGTGATCTAAAAATCCAAGGGCAAACCTATTTGACAAAAGAACAGATTCGCCGCTGGTATCAAGAAACCAATAACGAACTGCCGATTTACCAAAGAACCCAACTGCTTCAAACGAAATTATTAAAAAAAATCGGCGGCTTGGAAAAAGATGAAGCCAAAAAAGACTGGGTCAAAGAAGCGACCGAAGAACAATTGCAACAAGTATTTGCCAATGATCCTCATCAAGAATACAGCGAAGAAAACGAACGCCGTTTGCGGAAGAAACTTAGACAGCAGATCGTCCGCAAGAAGTTCCGTTCCTTGACGCGGGGAGTGAAAAACTTTCAGTTTATCAACCAAGCCAAGCAATACTTACACTTTTTACAATCGGTTGAGTCTGCTGCAGTCAAAGAAACTGGCATCGAGGCTGCGGCTTGGCAGCAAAGTATTGCCGATATTCGACAAGGCATGCGCCAAAGACAGATCAAACAAGAAGACGCCGTTTTGTTTTTCTTACTGATCAAACAGCTTTATCCTGTTCACGTCGAAGAAAAAGCTCGGTTTATCTTTATCGATGAAATGCAGGATTTTCCACCAGCACAAGTGGCTCTACTGCGTCAGCTTTATCCAAAGGCTGGCATCACCCTGTGCGGCGATTTGAATCAAAAAGTGTATGGCAATGAAACGATCGTCGGGGCATTAGCAGAATTATTCCCCCGCGAAAGTGTGAAACGTTATCAATTGAAAACCAGCTATCGTTCGACTAAGGAAATCACAGATTTCGCCAATCAATTTTTAGTTGGCAGTGATCAAGTGGAATTGACGGCTCGTAAAGGGGCGGTACCAACAATTGTTAAAGGAACTGCAACTGAAAATCTGGCTTTCCTAGAAACCAGTATTCGTGACGCCGCTGAGAATCAGCGTTGGCGCACCGCGATCATTTGTAAAACCGCAAAGGATTGCCAGCAGTTATATGCCCAGCTGGCAGAAACAATGCAGGAACAAGTGCAGCTGATCACCTCTGAAGAAGACTTCATGAAACGCAATGTGATGATCTTCCCGGCCTTTTTAGCAAAAGGGCTAGAGTTTGACCAAGTATTTGTCTGGACACCAGGTGCCACTTTCGTGACTGAACAAGACCAATTGATTTTTTATACAATGGCGACACGGGCGATGCATCAGTTGACCGTCCTCACCCAAGAGGAATTGCCGCTGCTAGCAAAAGCTGATCCTACCACTTATCAGTTCCAAGAAGCATCAACGATCGTATAACAAAAAACATCACTTTCGGCGAGTTCCCAAAGGAAACAAGCCGAAAGTGATGTTTTTTTAGCCTTTTAACTCGCCAATAAATAAACGGGTTTCTGGATAGCGCATCCCTACGATGGTTAAAATCATTTGCAGCTCAGAAACGTGTTCGGGATCTTCTGGAACGAATAATTTTGTATGTCGTCCAATGCTGCCGTTATCGATCAAGCGATGGGTACGATTCCACTCACTAAATTCTTCAATCGTCGTAAAGCGACTAAGAGGAAAGCCAGCGCCATCCAGAATTTCTGTCAATCGAAAAAGTACATAGGAACTGTCGATGACAAATTCTTTTCTATGAGGCAAAGCACGCGTTCGTTTATAATCAATAATTGCTTTTTCTGGTCGGTGCTCTAAAAGCCAATCCAACAGCAAGAAGAACCCTTCCATTCGATACTCATCGATAAAGAGCCGTTCAGAGTATTCCGACATGCGAAAGACTAAAGGAATCAAGAATCGCTCTTTATATATTAATAAGGGTGCGCGATCAACGACGACATTTAAATAACGATTCAAATAAGAAGAGCCACGATAATCACCTAGACGATACCCTTCCACCCCATACTTTTGATATTTCCGACAAAGAGCCGAGCAGTCAGAAATCGATACAGACACTTCTGCTAGCTTTTCAAAACCACTTAAGATTCGATTAAATGGCTCTAAAACGATTTTTTCTTCCATGTCTGCCCCCCTAACGATTTGTTTGCTTATGTAGTAAATCATAACACATAAAATGTATAGAAACCAACTGAAAAGATGATCAACACAGAAGAATTTTCAGTAAATGAGCAACGCTACCGCTTCATTATTTCTCTTGCATAAGCGACAAAGTCTCTACATAAAAAAACATACTAAAAAAATGGCAGCCAGATTGTCTCTAGGCTGCCAAGTGACACTTATTCTTCCGCATCTGCCACATTGTGATAGACGTTTTGTACGTCTTCAAGATCTTCTAACACATCGATCATTTTTTCGAATTTTTCTAGATCGTCACCCGTCAAGGTTACTTCATTTTGAGGAATCATTTGCATTTCTGCAATTGAGAATTCAGTGATTCCTTTTTCTTTCAAGGCTTCTTGAATGGCATGGAAGTCACTTGGTTCACCGTGAACGATGATTTGTCCATCTTCTTCAACAACATCACGAACATCGATCTCTTTGTCCATCAAATATTCTAAGATTTCATCCGCATCGTCACCGGCAAAGCCAAAGAGTGCCGTGTTATCAAACATATAAGCAACAGCCCCTGAAACACCCATATTCCCGCCGTTTTTACCAAAAGCGGCCCGAACATCGGCTGCGGTACGATTGACGTTATTTGTCAACGTGTCGACAATCACCATTGATCCATTTGGTCCAAATCCTTCGTATCGAAGTTCTGCGTATTGTTCATCGCCAGAACCTTTGGCTTTTTCAATCGCACGGTCAATAATGTGTTTTGGCACATTGTAGGTTTTCGCACGTTCGATAACAAAGCGTAATTTTTGGTTCGCGTGAGGATCAGGATCACCCGATTTTGCTGCTGCGTAGATTTCGATTCCAAATTTTGCATAAACTCGGCTATTGTTTGCATCTTTAGCAGTTTTCTTCGCTACGATATTTGCCCATTTACGACCCATGATTTCACTTCGCTTTCTTGTTTTTAAAAATCCTTATTCATTATACTTGTCAAATGGCGTTCTGTGAAGTAATTTTCACTTATTTATCAATAAAAAGCGGAATTCTTCGAAAATTTTGTTCTGTGATTTGAGGATTCCCTTGCTGATAGATCTGGTCGATCCGCAATGACAAGCCGTAGCGCTGTGCTTCTTGCTTACCGAATTTAGCGATCAGCGGCAGGGTCAGCTCTTTTTTGACCTCTTTTAAATAGTGCTGCCCTTGCTTCGTATACCCTAAGACTCGAATAAAGGAATGTTCTTGGGCTTCCTTCATTTCAGCTTTTGTCACTTGGAACAATACATAACAAGCAAGGCGCTGCAGCCGCGTTTGGGTATAACGCTTCGTCTTTAACAACTTGATGAAATCTGCAAAAGAATCCGCCGCCGTCACATATTGTTTCAGTCGATATTCTAGTCCTTCTTCCATCTGGTAAATAGCCGCTAATTTTTCAAGAGGGGCAGAAATGATCTGGTATTGAAGGTACGGCCAAAAAGCTTCCCAGTCGACTGTTGCTTGTGAAAGAAAGTTTTGTGTAGCTTCCGGAACAAAATCCGCAACAGCTGCACCTTGTTTGATTGCTTGGCGAATGGCTGTTGCACTGGCGATCGTGGGATGATCGAATTGTTCTGAATGATAGGACGCCGCAACACGTTGGATGGGGACCAAGCGCAATGGTTTTTCATAATGTAACACTTCCCGTGCATACGCCATACCCAACAGATGATTCGGCTGATCTTTTTCTGCATGGTACTCAGGATAAAGCTCACTGAGAACCGCACTCATTTTTTGACTATAGGTAGCATTTTGCCTCGCTAAGCGTTGAAATGCGTCATCGATCATTAGTTGATTTTCTTTTTCAAAGTGAGCAAACTTGGCATAGTCGAAGGGTTGTTTCGTATCTGTGCCAAAGCATAACAACTCACATTGCAGATCCTGCAGAATCCTAATCGCTCCCGCTGCAAAAAAATCAGCAGAGTGGACGGCCCAAGCGGGGGGCAATTCGACGATCAAGTCTACGCCATGTTGTAGTGCTGCTTGAGCTCGCTGCCATTTATCGATGATTGCTGGTTCGCCACGCTGTAAAAAATTCCCACTCATCACCGCAACGACGACATCAGCGTTCGTTACTTGCCGTGCTTTTTCCACATGGTATTGGTGTCCATGGTGAAAAGGATTGTATTCTACGACTAGTCCGCAAGCCTTCATCGACATCCCTCCTGTTTTACATAACGGTTACTTATGGCAGACAAAAAACCAGCGACGGCTTTTTTCATTTGGCTTCGTATCGATAAAATCGGCATAGCATTCAACATTAGCAAAACCAGCATTTTCTAACATTCTTAAATAGCTTTCAAGAGGATAGGTTCTTTCTTGATGAAGCTCATCTAAGCGTTCAAACAACCCATTCTCTTGTGCAACAAAAAAGGTCAAGAAGTGTTCAATGCTATGGTCTTTTTCGCCTTGATAGCTTTCCCAAAGAAAGGCAAATTCATCGGTTTGGTAATGATAGCTATAATCAGGAAAGACTTCATCGATTTGATATACGGAATGCACATCAAATAAAAAGACGCCATCTTCTTCTAAACAACTGTAAACACCATCAAACACTTGCTGCACACTCTGCTCGTCTTCCATGTAGCAAAGGGAGTCAGAATAGCAGGTAATTGCTTGATAGGTGCCAACATCTACGAGATCCAGCATGTCACCCGCAACAAATTGCACAGCCGCCTCTTCTTTTTCAGCCCGTTGACTAGCGATCATCAGCATCTCTTCTGAAAGATCTAACCCAGTCACGTCAAAACCAGCCTTGGCAAACTCAACGGCTAACGCACCAGTTCCACAAGCCAATTCTAACAGCTGTTTTCTTTTTCCTAAATGACGACAAGAAAAATCCAGCCACTTTTTATAGAGACTGGAATCCATTACTTCGTCATAGACAAATGCGAAGGTTTCGTAAGCCATTACGCCACGACCCATTCATTAAGATCCACAAGCGGCGCATCAGACCATAATTTTTCTAGGTTGTAAAAAGCACGTTCTGAGGCACTGAATACGTGAACGATCACGTCACCTAAGTCGATCAAGACCCATTTTCCACCATCTTTTCCTTCGACACGACGAACAGATACTTGATTTTCTTCTTCTTTATCGATGACTTCATCAATGATCGCATTGATTTGACGTTCGCTATTTCCTGAACAGATCACAAAGTAATCTGCTAGCAAAGAGATTTCCCGCACATCTAATGCCATAATATCTTCGGCATGTTTTGAATCGGCGGCTTTTACAGCAATTTCTAATATTTTCTGACTATCTATGGTAATTCCCTCCTATATTTGGCTACCCAAAAATTGTAGGTTTCGATCGTTTTTGGGTAGATAACTGCTTCTGTTTCGATCAAATGAAGCAAGGTATGTTTCGTTTCGTAAGCAACAGCGGCATCTAAGTCAATCATTGCGATCTCTCTGGCTTCAACGACTCCAGGAAACGTACGTCCGGGTTCGATATAATCTGCCACATAGATGATTTTATCTAACAGGCTCATCTTAGCAGCTCCGGTGGTGTGCAAACGGATCGCTTGTAAGATTTCTTCGTCATCGATTTCTAATTCTCGTTGAACGAAATCAGCACCGACAAGTCCATGCCAGATGGCATTGTTCCAGTTCAAGAGATCCAAGTCGAATCCGTCTCTACGAATGACTAATTGAAATTCTTCATCGCTGCGTTCTTTCGCATAATCATGCGTCAAGGCGGCGATGCTGGCTTTGACCGGTGAAGCACCATATTTTTCCGCAAGGGCAACGGCCGTTTTTTCGACACCTAACACATGCTCAAAGCGCTTTTGACTCATCTGCATTTGGACCTTTTGCATCAAAAGTTCCCGTTCTGCTTGTGTGTAGTGTTCACTCTTCATCCAAGTACAACCCCTTTTCTTGAATATAGTGTAACACATTATCTGGCAATAAGTAGCGAACCGAACAACCTTGTTGCACTTTTTTACGAATTGTTGTTGAGCTGACATCCATTAGCGGGATATCGATCCAAATAATCGGGTATGGGCTATCGATCGGCACTTCTGGACGACGAACCCCCACAAAAGTCACCAATTCCATCAGCTCATCGATTTGATGCCATTTTGGTAAATAGTTCACCATATCCCCGCCAATGATAAAATAATAATTGGTATCTGGATTCTTAGCTGTCAATTCCCGCATCGTATCAACCGTGTAACTCTTACCTTTTCGTTCCAACTCAATGGTCTCTACAGCAAATCGCGGATTATCGGCGATCGCCAACTCCAACATCGCCAAGCGGTGCTCAGCTGGGATCGTCTTTTTCTCATCAACATGAGGCGGTAAATACTCAGGCATGAAATAAACTTTATCCAGCCCTAATGCTTGCCCTACTTGCTCACCCATGACCAGATGTGCGTAGTGTACTGGATTAAAATTCCCACCAAGAATGCCCACTTGCTTTTTCGGTACAAGTTCTTGTGTTTGTGTCTCTAAAACCGTTTGTACCTTTCCAAATGTTTGTCCTTGCATGCCTTCTCCCTCCTAAATTGAACGAACTTTGCTTGAAATCGTTTGGTATTTTTCTTTGCTTGACGGTTTGAATAAAACGATCACTCGTCCGATGATCTGTACCACTTCACAGCCGACTTTCTCACGGATCGTTTCAGCTGCTTCGTCAGCAACCTCATCGGTGTTTTGGAGCAATGAGACTTTGATCAATTCTCGTTTTTCTAGCGCTTCTTCAATTTGCGCCATCATCGCGTCATTCAAGCCGCCTTTGCCGATTTGAAAAATCGGGTTTAAATGGTGCGCTTCACTTCGTAAAAATCTTTTTTGTTTTCCTCGTAAGTCCATATTCTTCCTTCTTCCTTATACTAATGCTTTACGTCTAAGCACATCGACACCCTTTGGCGCCCACCCAGCGATGACACACGGTTTGGTGATCGTGATCCAGCCAAGTCCCGCAAAAACGATATCGGTTTTTTCTTTGATTGAAAATTCGAAACGGACGAGTTCAGGAAAATCCGCCACTTCATCTGCTCGCGGCGGCTGCAGCAGCCCACCAACATGTTTCTCATAAAACTCATCGGCTTTCGTTAATTTGGTCCGATGGATCGCCACATCATTTGCTACATAAGCAATAAATGAACTGCGTTCTCCTTGAATGAAATCAAATCGGGCAAGTCCTCCTAAGAACAAAGTTTGTTCTGGATTCAACTGATACACCTTTGGTTTGATCTCTTTGGCTGGTGCCACGATTTTTAGATCTTTTTTACCTAAATAATGCGCCATTTGATGACGATGAATGATTCCTGGTGTGTCGATCAAGAAGTGTCCGTCATCCAAGGGAATCTCGATTTTATCCAATGTGGTTCCCGGGAAACGCGAAGTCGTGATCAATTCGTTGATCCCCGCTGTTTGTTTGATGATTTGATTGATCAATGTTGATTTTCCAACATTCGTCACACCCACCACATAGACATCGCGTCCTTCACGATACGTTTCGATCGCTTGCAGTAAAGCTTCCGTTTCACCTGGCTTCTTGGCACTCGTCAATAATACATCCACTGGTCTTAAACCAGCTTCATGGGCACGTTCCTTCATCCATTGGGTCATCTTCGATTTTTTCAAAGATTTTGGTAAAATATCCACCTTGTTGCCCACTAATAAAACAGGATTATTGCCGACAAAGCGGTGCAGTCCTGGGATCAATGAACCATTAAAATCGAAAATATCGACGACATTAACGATCAAGGCTTCTTTTTCCCCAATTTCATTCAGTAGACGCAGAAAATCATCGTCTGTAAGGGAAACATCTTGGATCTCATTGTAATGGCGCAAACGGAAGCAGCGTTGACAATAGACTTCTCCTGATTCAAGTCCTTTTTCTAATGCGGATTGCGGGGTGTAGCCCAATTCATTGGGGTTCGTTGTCTGAATCACTGCCCCGCAGCCGATACAGTGAATTTCTTCGATTCCTTCTGTCATATTAAATTCCTCCACGCCATTTTAACTCTGGGTTGTGCTTCAATAAATAGTTCATGATTTTTCTTTCTGCGGCTCGATTAAATTGGGTTTTCCAAGAATCCGTTGGGATCACTGGTTTCACTAAAATACTGCGAACACCGGCACGATTGGCACCTCGTACATCCGTCATGATTTGATCGCCGATCATCACGACCTCTTCTTTTTTCAAGCCTAATTGCTGATAGCCTTGTTTGATCCCTCTTGAAAAAGGTTTTAATGCGCGGTGTACGTATTTCAAGCCAAAGGGCGCAACTGCCCGTGCCACTCGTTCACTATTGTTGTTGGAAACGACAACTACCGGTATCCCAGCATTTTTCATTTCCAGTAGCCAGTTTTTTAGTTCTTCGGTTCCGTCAGGATTGTTCCAAGCAATCAAGGTATTATCAAGATCGGTCAAAATCCCTTTGATCCCCTGTGCCTTTAGTTGGCTAGGGGTGATTTTATAAATCGCATCGACCATCCAAGTCGGTTTATAATTTGAAAACATAAAATCTCCTTTGCTGCATGATTTCTTCACGTATTAAAAATCGGCGACTAGTCATCGATCCAAATTGTCGATCCTTAAAAAGAAACAGTCCGATCTGCCTACAATCACGCAGATGGTTTCTATCAAGATCAGACCTCTTCAACCTGTAATTATACAATAGAATCTTTTTGAATACTAGCAAGTGCGCCAGTTTCTGCAGGTTTCTTGTAAAAGAACTGAAAAAGGAACCTGCCAAGACAACCGTTTGTTCTATCACTTCTTTAAAGTAGTCTTTTTTCCGTCAAAAAAGCATCCTTTTACTGAAAGGATGCTTAGGAAAGGTCCAAATTTATCACTAACAACTGCGAACTTCTCGCAGTTTACAATACTTTACTCAAAAAATCAATGGTTCGTGGATTTTTCGGATGATCAAAGATCTGTTCTGGCGTTCCTTCCTCCATAATGATTCCCTGATCCATAAATAAAATCCGATCCGCGACTTCTTTCGCAAAGCCCATTTCATGAGTGACGATGACCATCGTCATTCCTTGCTGAGCCAAACGCTGCATGACGGACAATACTTCGCCAACCATTTCTGGGTCTAACGCTGAAGTCGGTTCATCAAAGAGCATCACGTCTGGTTCCATCGCCAAGGCACGTGCGATAGCGATTCGTTGCATTTGTCCACCAGAAAGACTTTGAGGATAGGCTTTTGCTTTGTCTGGTAAGCCAACATCATTTAGTAGTTGTTTTGCCAACTGATCAGCCGCCGATTTTGCTACCTTCTTGACTTTCGTCGGGGACAAAGTAATGTTTTCTAAAACCGTCATATTCGGAAAAAGATTAAAATTTTGAAATACCATACCCATTTTTTCACGCATCTTATACAAATCATTCTTTGGATCGGTAATATCGGTTCCTTCAAAAAAGATTTTTCCGCTTGTCGGTACTTCTAATAGGTTCAAACAGCGTAAAAACGTGCTTTTTCCTGACCCAGATGGCCCAATCACCACTACGACTTCTCCTTGATCGATCGTCGTTGTGATCCCTTTTAGCACTTGATTGCTGCCAAAGGTTTTGTGTAAATCTTGAATATCTAACATCATAGCTTGTCTTCTCCTTTTAACGACGATAGCCTTTGCCTAGTTTCTTTTCCCATAAACTCAATAGTCGCGAAGTCGTAAACGTCAAGATGAAGTAAATGACCGCCGCCACATAGAAAGGCGTTAATGGTTGGAAAGAACTGGTGACAACGATCTGCGCACTGTTCATCAGCTCGTAGATGCCGATCGTTGAAAGCAAAGAGGAATCCTTAATCAAAACGATAAATTCATTGCCTAGTGGCGGCAAAATGTTGCGTAGTGCTTGTGGCAATACGACATAACGCATCGTTTGAAAAGGCCGCAACCCTAAAGAACCAGCCGCTTCTGTTTGACCGTAATCAACGGCATTGATTCCCCCTCGGACGATCTCAGCAACATATGCCCCAGAATTAAGCGAGAGCGCAATGATCCCAGGAAATAGCCGCCCAAAATCAAGACTCAACACGCCGATCGAGACCGTCGGCAAGGCAAACATTCCTTGCAAAAGACCAAAAGCGATCAATATCTGCACCAGCATCGGTGTGCCGCGGATGACTTCAATATACGCATTAGCAAACCAGCGCAAAGGCGTCACTTTTGATAATTTCATCAGGGCGAAAATCACCCCTAGAATCGTTCCAAAGATCACGGTGATGATAGAGATCACGATGGTGATCACCACACCAGAAAGAAAATAAGGGTAATATATCGCTAAAAAGGATAAATCCATAATTGTGTCTACTCCGTTCTATCTATTGCGCCGCATTTTCGTTGGCTAGATCTGTGTTCTTTTGTACATACTCATCGATTGTACCATCTTCAATCAATTCTTTCAAAATACTGTTTAGTTCTTCTTGTAATTCGGTACTCCCTTTAGGTAAAGCAATTGCATAAGAATCGCCTTCAGATGCTTCTAATGCTACATCAGTGATCACGAGGTCATCATTTTGTGCAACATACGATTCAGCAACCGCACTTTCAAGGACCAAACCGTCGATCGAGCCTTGTTTCAATTCATTGACTAGATTCGGAACTTTGGCGATGGAAACCAATTGCGAATCAGCTAATTGATCTTGAACGATCATTTCTTGGATCGAGCCTTTTTGAGCGCCTACTTTTTTGCCAGACAAGCTTTCGATTGAATCAAATGCCGATTCATTGTTTTTATTAACAACTAATTTTTGTTCTGGTGTAAAATAGTTATCGGTGAAATCAAAAGTCTGTTTACGTTCGTCAGTTGCTGAGATGCCTGAAACAGCGATATCGGCTTTCCCTTGTTGCAAAGCAGTCAAAACAGCATTGAAATCAAGGTCCAAAATATTCACTTCGACACCAAGACGATCAGCGATCTCATTGACCATATCGATATCTGCGCCCACGATCGTATCTTTGCCATCGATCAAGGCATGAAATTCAAACGGGGCAAAGTCAGCAGAAGTTGCCACATTTAACACACCAGCTGCTTTGATGGCTTCCAATTGATTATCCGACGAACCGCTGGCACTAGAACTTCCAGTACTCGATGAGCCGCCATTCCCACAAGCTCCTAAAACCAAAATCCCCGTCAATACAACAAGTGCTCCAAATAATTTTTTCATTAAAAACGCTCCTCTTCAAAACAAATATTTATGCAATATAATCTTCTTATATTCAGAATATATACATAATAGCACAGAATAATTAAATTTTAAACTAAAAACTTCGCCATTTGTACGATTTATTCAATAACACTTTTAATAAAAAAATACTAGGATACCCATCCTCTAATCAGAGTGGATATCCTAGTTTTTAAAATCGGCGAAAACGTTGATACCTTGCCTCAAGCAATTCATCTGTTTGCAAGGTAGAAAGTTCGGCAAGTTTCGTTGAAATTGCCGCTTTCATCTGTTCCATCAATTGCTCTTTCGGTAAAAAGGCCTCTTCATGGGTTTCAGCAATCACTTTTTCAATAACACCGAGTTCATATAGTTCTTGAGCTGTGATCTTCATCAAGCCAGCAGCTTCTTTGGCACGGCTGCCATCTTTCCATAGGATCGAAGCAAAGCCTTCGGGAGATAAAATGGCATAGATCGAATGTTCCATCATCCAAACCTCATCGCCTAATGCCAGTGCTAAGGCACCGCCGCTGCCGCCTTCACCAATGATGATTGCCAAGATCGGCACCGTTAAATCGGACATTTCCATCAAGTTACGGGCAATCGCTTCGCCTTCTCCGCGCTCTTCCGCGCCAATACCGCAAAACGCCCCTGCTGTATTGATCAATGTGACCACAGGTCGCTGAAATTTTTCTGCTTGCTTCATTAAGCGTAACGCTTTGCGATAACCTTCAGGATGTGGCGAGCCAAAGTTTCTGCGTAAATTTTCAGGCAGATTACGGCCTTTTTGAATACCGATCACGGTCACTGGCTTGCCATCTAAACAAGCAATGCCGCCAACAACGGCTTCATCTTCGCCAAACAGACGGTCTCCATGAAACTCTTCAAACTCAGAAAAAATGCCGTCAAAGTAATCCAGTGCCGTCAAACGGTCTTTGCTGCGAGCGAGTTCAACGATTTCGTGGGCTGCTCTAGTCATTACGATCCCATCCTTTCCGCGTATGCAAAGAAATCAAATGGTGGATTTTCTCCCGCAAGTTCGTCCGCGGAACGATTTGATCGACAAAGCCATGATCTAACAGAAACTCTGCCTTTTGAAAGTCTTCAGGTAGTTCCTGACGAATGGTTTGTTCAATCACACGTCGTCCAGCAAAACCGATCAAGGCTTGCGGTTCTGCCAGGATGATATCCCCTTCCATCGCAAAACTAGCGGTGACGCCACCGGTTGTCGGGTCCGTTAAAACCGTTAGATAAAACAAGCCAGCTTTACTGTGGCGTTTTACCGCCGCAGAGATTTTTGCCATTTGCATCAGTGACAAAATTCCTTCTTGCATCCGCGCACCACCTGAAGCGGTAAAAAGAACAACTGGTAGCTGTTTTTCGATCGCACGTTCAAACAAACGGGTAATCTTCTCCCCTACGACCGTTCCCATACTGCCCATGATGAAATTCGCATCCATGATTCCGATCGCTAACGGCAATCCTTGAACTTTTGCTTCTCCTGTGAGGACAGCCTCATGCAACCCAGTTTTTTCTTGCATTTGGGCGACTTTATCCAAATATCCAGGAAAATCAAGAGGATCTTTTGTGGTTACATCTGTGTCCCATTCTTCAAAACTTTTCTCATCAATCGTGATAGCGATCCGTTCCCAGGCACTGATTCGGAAATTATACCCGCAGTGAGGACAGACTTTCTCTGCCCCCATCTCCTTCGTATAAAGCGTTCGTTTGCAACTAGGACATTTCGCCCAAAGATTATCTGGTACGACTGGTTCGTTCGTTGGCAGCTGACCTCGATTAGGATTGATGCGAATGTAGTTTTTCTTCTTAAATAAAGCCACTCATCTTCCCTCCTATTGTTCAGGTGTCCAATTTGGCAGAAATTCCTCTTGTAAAAAGGCGGTTGTATAGTCTCCCGCAATCACTTTCGGGTGACTGATCAAGTCCATTTGGAATTCTGCATTCGTAATGACACCATCGGTCACTAATTCGGCTAACGCCCGCTGCATCTTCATCAACGCTTCGAAACGGTTCTCGCCGTGAACGATCACTTTAGCGATCATAGAATCATAATAAGGTGGAATCGTGTAGCCAGAATACATGGCACTGTCTACACGAACGCCTAGGCCGCCACTTGGTAAAAACAAATTGTTGATCTTGCCTGGTGACGGTGCAAAATTGAAGGCTGGATTTTCTGCATTGATCCGACATTCGATCGCCGCGCCCGTCATCTTGATGTCTGCTTGCGTCAAGCCTAGCGGTTCGCCACTAGCGACTTCAAGTTGTTTTTTGACTAGATCAATGTTTGTCACCATTTCGGTGATCGGGTGTTCCACTTGAATTCGAGTGTTCATTTCCATGAAATAAAACTCCCCAGTGTCCGCCATTAAAAACTCGATCGTGCCAGCATTACGATACCCTACCGCTTGTGCGGCACGCACCGCTGCTTCTCCTAGTTCTGCTCGCTTGCTTTCAGAAATCACCACAGAAGGGGATTCTTCCAACACTTTTTGGTTGTTGCGTTGTAGCGAGCAATCGCGTTCACCAAGGTGGATAATATTACCAAAAGAATCACCTAACACTTGCACTTCTATGTGTCGAGCAGGATAAATGATTTTTTCAATGTACATTTCATCGTTGCCAAATGCCGCTTTTGCTTCTTGCTGCGCCGAAGCAAAATGATGCGGCAACGCTTCTTTATCGGCGACTTTCCGTATCCCTTTACCGCCACCGCCGGCCGCAGCTTTGAGCATGACTGGGTAACCAATCTCTTCAGCGATCGTTAAAGCTTCTTCCACATCAGAAATCGCGCCTTTGCTTCCGGGAATGACCGGTACTTCTGCTTCGATCATCAAGCGTCTTGCATTGATTTTGTTTCCCATTGCATCGATAGTCTCACTCTTTGGCCCAATAAAGACGATATTGCATTCCTCGCACATCGCAGCAAAGCGGCTATTCTCTGAAAGAAAGCCAAATCCAGGATGGATCGCCTCAGCCTTTGTGACGATCGCAGCGCTTAGGATCTGCTGTACATTCAAATAAGAGTCGGCTGCTTTGGCAGGTCCGATACAAATCGCTTCATCGGCAAGCTCTGTATGCAACGCTTCTTTATCTGCTTCTGAATAAACGGCGACCGTTCGAATACCTAATTCGCGACAAGCGCGAATGATACGTACGGCGATTTCGCCACGGTTTGCGATCAATACTTTAGAAAACATGTCTCACCTATCCAATCATGAAAGTCAATTCTGCTTCCGCCACTTTTTTCCCATCAACATAGGCAATTCCTTTGCCGATGCCAGCTGCAGATTTCACTTTGATTATTTCTACTTCTAAGATCAAGGTATCGCCTGGTGTTACTTTTTTTCTGAATTTCGCTTTGTCTAAACCGCCAAAGTAGGCAGTTTTCCCACGAAAATCTTCCAATGATAGCAATGCCACAGCACCTGCTTGTGCCATTGCTTCCACGATCAATACTCCGGGCATCACTGGTTCATGGGGAAAATGACCTTGGAAAAACGGCTCATTGATAGTAACGTTTTTCTTCGCAACGACCCGTTTGCCTTCTTCTAACTCCTCTACCCGATCCACTAAAAGCATCGGATAACGATGAGGGATGATTTCTTTGATTTCTTGAATCGTTAATGCGCTCATTGCTTTACCCTTCTTTCACACGGAATAATGGTTGATTGTATTCAACGATTTGTTCGCTTTCAACCAAGACTTCAACTAATTCGCCATCGACGTCGCTGACGATTTCATTCATGACTTTCATCGCTTCAACGATACAGAGAATATCACCTTTTTTCACGTGATCGCCGATTTGTTTGAAGTTGTCTTTATCAGGACTTGGTTTCAAATAAACGACACCCACTAATGGAGAGACAACTTCTTTGCCCTCTAAGACAGGTTTTGCCGTTTCTACTGTGTCCGGTGTTGCTGAGACAGCAGGCGTTGGTGCAGTAGGAGTTGGCGCAGCATTCGCTGCAGGAGCAGATGCAGGTGCAGAGGATGCACTTTGTAGCCCACTTGTCGTATTTTTATTAAAATAAAGTTCAAATGTCTCTTTTTTTAATTGAAGCTCAGTTAACGTCGATTGATCGAATTGGCTGAGCAGCTCTTTTACCTCATGTGTTTCCAATTACGCTTCCTCCCAACGTTTCAACAAGATCACTGCATTATGACCGCCAAACCCAAGTGAATTACTCATGGCATAGGTCAATTCTGCTGGTTGGCTTTGATTGATAACAACGTTCAAGTCGATCTCAGGATCTTGTTCTGTCACGTTGATGGTTGGTGGAATAAATTGATGTTGTAATGCTAATAGTGAAGCAATGGCTTCGATTCCACCAGCCGCCCCAAGCAAATGACCAGTCATTGACTTTGTACTGCTGACATATGGTTTTTTATAGTCTTCGCCCAATCCGTATTGGATCGATGTCGCTTCTGCACTGTCATTGGCAGGCGTGCTTGTACCGTGGGCATTGATGTAGCCAACTTCAGCTGGGGTGATCGATGCTTCTTGCATCGCCAATTTCATTGCTTTTCCAGCACCTGATCCATCAGGATTTGGCGCAGTCATATGGTAGGCATCACAGTTCGCACCGTACCCTACGACTTCACCTAAAATCGTTGCCCCACGTTTTTGCGCATGCGCCAATGATTCTAAAATGAAGACGCCAGCGCCTTCACCCATGACAAACCCACTACGATTTTTATCAAACGGAACGGAAGCTTTGTCAGGGTCTGATTCAGTGGTTAACGCCGTCAGAGACGCAAAACCAGCGATACCGATTTCACAGATCGTCGCTTCTGAACCACCAGCGATCATGACATCTGCGTAGCCATGCTTGATGTTCCGAAAAGCTTCACCGATTGAATGGGTACCAGAAGCACAGGCGGAAACAGTCGTCGTACAAATGCCTTTCGCACCTACCCGTAATGCAATGTTGCCGGCAACCATATTTACGATCGACATCGGTACGAACATTGGTGATACCCGATTTGCTCCTTTGTCATGCATCCGAATTACTTGGTCTTGAATCGTTGGCAAGCCGCCGATCCCTGAACCAACCATCACGCCAAAACGATCCACATCAATGGTTTCTGTATCTAACTTCGCCATTTCCATCGCTTCTAACGCCGCATAAATTCCATAAATGGAAAAAAGATCCATCCGCTTCGTATCTTTTTTAACGAAGTACTTTTCTAACGGAAAATCTTTGACTTCAGCGGCAACTGAGATCCCTGTTGCTTCTGCGTCAAATTTTGTAATCGGGCCGATGCCGTTGGTCCCGTTTTGTAAACTTGCTAAAAATGTTTCTGGGTCATTTCCGATTGGAGAAGTGACGCCGTATCCTGTAACTACTACTCGATTCATCTATTCTTCCTCCTACCCTTGCATTGCCATCCCGCCGTCTACACTGATCACCTGACCAGTGATGTAGGGGCTTTTTGCTAAAAAGACTGCTGTTTGCGCAACATCCTGTGTGGAACCAAAACGCTGTAATGGAATATTTGCCAATGATTGTTCTTTGACTTTATCCGACAGCACTTCAGTCATCTCTGTTTCGATAAATCCTGGGGCGATCGCATTGCAGGTGATCCCCCGAGCGGCACCTTCACGAGCGGCAGATTTCGTAAAACCGATCACGCCAGCTTTACTTGCCGCATAGTTGGCTTGCCCGATATTTCCCGTCAAGCCGACCACACTCGTCAAATTGATGATGCGGCCTTCTCGCAGCTTCATCATTTTTTTCAACGCGTGCTGCGTCATATTGAAGGTACCAGTCAAATTGATTTTGATCACTGAATCAAAATCTTCGGGTTTCATTCTCAACAATAATTTGTCATTCGTGATCCCGGCATTATTGACTAAAATGTGGATCGGTCCGACTGCCGCTTCTGCTTCTAAAAGCATGGCTGCCGCTTGATCAAAATCAGAAATGTCCCCATTGATCGCTACACATTTCACGCCGTAGCTGGTGATGCGATCGATCAGTGACTGGGGAATTTCTTTTCGTCCATTTAAAACGATATTCGCTCCTTCTTTGGCAAAGGCTTCCGCGATGGTAAAACCGATCCCTCGCGAGCTACCAGTTACAAAGACGTTTCTATTTTGCAGATCCATAAATTCCTCCTAGTTGAATCGGGCTAGTGTATCTGCCAACGTTTGGCTATCTTCTACACGCGCAGTCTGTATTTCTTTGTCTATTTTCTTCATAAAACCGCTCAATACTTTTCCTGGTCCGATCTCGATGACTTGTTGGATGCCAAGCTGCTTCAGTGTCGCAATGCTTTCGTAAAAACGCACTGGCGATTTCACTTGCAGCGTCAACAGTTCCTTGATTTGGTCTTGCTGCATTGGCTGCGCGGTCGTATTGCTGATGACAGGTACTTGTAACTCATCAAAGGTGATTTGAGCTAATTCCTGTGCTAATTGCTGCGATGCGGGTTCCAACAAAGCAGTATGGAAAGGACCGCTGACATTTAAAGGAATCACCCGTTTGGTTCCAGCAGCTTGTAACAATTCCACCGCTTTATCCACTGCCGGCGCTTCACCGCCAATGACGATCTGCTGCGGCGTATTGTAATTCGCTGGTGTCACGATCCCCACTTGACTTGCTTCTTTACAGATTTCTTCAATCGTTTCAGCGGGTGTGTTCATCACAGCGACCATTTTCCCAATACCTGCTGGCGCCGCACTTGCCATATACCGACCGCGCTTTTGCACCAATGCGACTGCTGTCTGGAAATCAAGCGCACCACTAGCGACTAAGGCTGTATATTCGCCTAAACTCAAGCCAGCAACAGCATCTGCTTTGATTCCTTGCGCATCCAAAAGTCGCCAAAAAGCCGTACTTACCGTTAAGATGGCAGGCTGCGTATATTCCGTCTGGTTTAAACGTTCGTTTTCAGTAAAGCATAGCTCGGCCATATCATATCCTAGAATGGTGCTGGCTTGTTCAAACGTCTCACGAACGATTGCTTCTTGGTGATAGAGCTCTTCTCCCATTTGGGGGTACTGTGCGCCTTGACCGCTAAATAAAAAGGCTGTCTTCATCTTGCACTCCTTCATTACTTTGATCGTTGTCGTTGGAGAACATGGCTTCTTGCAGTTCGTCTATGAATCAGCAAAAACACGTTCTTAAAAAGGAAAGGCTAGGCTGTCTGCCTAGCCTTTGTTTTATGCTTGTTGTTTTTCTACATATTTAACTAGATCTTCAACGGTTGTGATACCATCTTCTGTTTCGATCTTCACATCGAATTCATCTTCGATCTCGTTAATGATTTGGAAAAGATCCAAGCTGTCTGCTTCTAAATCTTCTTGGATGTTTGTGTTCAATTTGATTTCTTCTTTTTCTTTTCCTAATTCTTCTGCTACGATTTCTTGAATTTTTTCGAATACCATGTGTATATTCCTCCAATGTGTTTTTCAATAGTAATTTTGTTTCGTGAACAAGTTATAAGGTGGCTAACATAGTTCCCCATGTCAATCCGCCGCCAAAACCTGAGAACACCACTTTTTGACCACTGCCAAGTGACAGTGTACCTCGTTTGATTTCTTCATCTAGCAATAACGGAATCGAGGCTGCCGAAGTATTGCCATAATCTTGCATATTTTGCAAAAATTTCTCACGGGGCTGCTTCAGCTTGCGAGCAACTTTGTCTAAAATACGTGAATTTGCTTGGTGAAGCAAAAAATAATCGATTGCTTCATCTTGTGTCAGATCATTGATCGAGGCGACCACATCACGCGTCGCAAAATCAAAGATTTCTCGTCCAATCATTTGCATACAAGCACTATACGCCGGAGCGTTTTGTGAAAAAGGATTCTCATTCGTTCGAAAACCAGATGTTAAGGACATGCCTCGCGTCCCATCTGCTTTTAAAGACTCTTTGAGCAAATGCTGCTCTGAAGATGCTTCCAACAATAGACCGCCGGCACCATCTCCGAATAAAACAGCCGTCGAACGGTCGTTCCAATCCAAGACTTTTGAAAGTACTTCTCCACCGATGACCAATCCTTTTTTAGCGCCCGTTCGAATCAGTTTTTCAGCCATAGACAATGCATAAACGAAACCAGCACATGCTGCACTGATATCAAAAGCAAAGGCATTGACTGCCCCAATCGCCCCTTGGACTTGGCAAGCAACCGCCGGTGTATTGAAATCCGGTGTGATCGTCGCTACCAAGATAAAATCTAGACTTTCTGCTGAAAGCTGAGCATCTTGTAAGAGCGTTTGAGCGACGCGAATACAAAGGTCTGAAGTGTTTTCGCCGACAGCGACTCTTCTTCGTTTGATTCCCGTGCGAGAATGGATCCATTCATCTGAAGTATCCATCAAATTTGATAGATCATCATTTGTTACGATTTTTTCTGGAACATAACTTGCAGTCGCGGTAATTTTTCCAAACATATTCATCCATTATTCTCACTTATAATCTTGTAAAAAGTCATGCAGATTTTTCAGTGCTTTCAACAGTGCCTGTTCCTCTTCAGGAGACATCTGACTCAAGACACCCTTCACCATCTCACGATGAAAATGCTGATGAACACGATAAAGGAGTTTTCCTTTTTTCGTCAAACCTAGTTTGACGACTCGCCGATCATCTTCACTGCGAATCCGTTCTACATATTCTTTTTTCACCAAACGATTGATCGCGATGGTCAAAGTCCCAACAGTGATCGAAAGCTCTTTGGCAACTTCAGTCGTGGTCTTTTTTTTGTACATCCCGATGGCTTCGATGGTATGCATTTCGGTAATTGAAAGGTCTTTGAATTGAGATTTTTTCAATTCAGATTCTTCAATCACTAAGATGTCATTAAAGACGCTGACTAAGTAGTCATTAACTGTTTCTAAATTGGGTTCCATAACCTTCACCATCCGAATACTTTGATAATCAAATCATTTGATAGTCAAACTATATCGGAAGTTATTGAGAAATGCAAGAATTTTTTCGAACTTTTTTTATTTTTAAGCGCATTTTTATTTAAGAATTGATTTTCTAAGATTTTAAAAGCTGCAAGTTGACAAAATAATCCGTTTCTGTTATAGAGAAATTTCCTTTGAATGTCAAAGTTTATCATTTTGTTGCCTCCACTCTATTTCTAATTTTTTATTGTCGATAGCCAACAAACGTTGCTCTCTTACGCTTCATCTGCTACTCTTTGAAGGAAGGAGAGGAACGATCGATGAATCCGAACAAAGAGTTTCTAAAAAACAAAGCAAATGCACTGCCTGAAAAGCCTGGTGTTTATTTAATGAAGGATCAGCACAACGAAGTCTTGTATGTAGGAAAAGCCAAATCATTGAAACAGCGTGTCGTTTCTTACTTCCGAAAAAATCAGCAGCATGCCAATAAGGTGCTTCGACTTGTTTATAATGTCGTTGATTTTGAAACGATCGAAACAGATACAGAATTGGATGCACTATTACTTGAATGTCGTTTGATCCAAGCTTTTCATCCTATCTACAACCGACAAATGAACCATTCAGCCAACTATTGCTTTGTTGACTTGACGAATCATACCTTCACGATCACTCAAACACCACAAATTGGCAGTTATGGTCCCTTTCGGCAAACAAAAAAATTGCCAGCATTGTTTCAAGTATTGTCAGAAACCTTTCAATTGCCGACTGTCAACGAACTGACGCTATTGACCTTACGTAAGCAACTCCCTCAAATGGATGCGTATCCCTTGGAACAGAAGTGGCGAGAAATCGGCTGTTTTTTTGCAGGAAAGAAGACCGACTGTTTTTCACTCCTTAAAAAACGCTTAGCATATCTGATTGATCACCTATTGTTTGAACAAGCTAGTGTACTGCAGCGCCAGATCCATTTAGCACAAAGCTTTTACCAAGAAATCGTGAGGGTCAATCAGTTTATTCAAGAACCAGAAGTGATTTTTTCTATTCTCCTTGACTTAGAGGAGCCAGGATCACAGACGACTCAAATCAAATACTATCAAGTTAGCTTTGGCAAGTTGATCCAAACAAAAGTTCTTTCTCCCGAGGAAACATTCCAGCCACTCCCGCCAGCAAGCGCTGCGCTTCCTTTAGCCCCGGAAGATCTCGATCCATTAGGGATCATCCTTAATCACCTGTATCGCCAAGAAAAAGCAGCAGATAAATAAAAAACAGCAAGCCCAAGTAGGCTTGCTGTTTAGAAATGAGAAAGCGACGACGAACGTCCCACTCATTCTTATTGGATCAAATCATAGATTTCCATGGCTACAATATCAACATTATCAAATTGATAAGATTGACTTGATTCTGCTTCCGTTAATTCAAACGTTTCTGTCGAATTGTCATAAGTAACGGTACATTTTTCGACGCCTTCTTTTTCAAAACGACGTACTTGAACTTCATTGTCTTGCGCTTCGACCATCGCTTCTAAACGTTTGATGATAGCGACTAATTGCGAACTTTTCATTCGTAAGCCTCCTTTTTCTGTCCGTTATATTGTATCAAAACATCCTCTATCTTGCATTGATTTTTCGTATTTTTTTTGTCATTTTAAGATTTTTTTCCATCTTGCCACCAAAGTTTAATCAGCGCCTGCGTTCCGTCATTTTCGAAGCCTTTTTCAGCTAACTGATCATACAATTTTTTAGCTAAAGCGGTGCTTGGCAAATCCAATCCCATCTTCTTGGCCTCATCCAAAGCGATCCCCAAATCTTTGATGAAATGTTTGACAAAAAAGCCTGGAGAATAATCCTCTTTTAGGATACGAGGACTGTAATTCGTCATGGACCAATTGGCTGCCCCACCGCCAGAAAGCGTGTCAATCACTCGTGGTAAATCAAGACCGGCTTGATTCGCATAGACCAGCATTTCTGTCATCCCCGTCATGGTTCCGGCAATCATGATCTGATTGGCCATTTTCGTATGCTGACCCTTCCCTGCCCCTCCTTGAAGTTGAAACGTCTTTCCTAATACTTCAAAAAGTGGTTTTACTTGTTGGTAAGCTTCTTCATCGCCACCAACCATAATCGTTAGCGTGGCGTTTCTCGCACCAAGATCACCACCAGAAACTGGCGCATCAATACTCGCTGCTCCTTTTTCCTTCGCTGTCTGGTAGATTCGTTCTGCCAAATCAGGTGTACTGGTGGTAAAATCCACCAGTGTTTTGCCCGTCACAGCCGTTTGAAAAATCCCTTGTGCCCCATAGTAAACCTCTTCAACGTCGGATGGATAACCAACCATTGTAAAGATGATTTCACTTTCTGATGCAACTTCTGTTGGGGTGTCACACCAAATTGCTCCATTCGCAACGAGTTCATCTGTTTTTGCTTTCGTCCGATTGTAAACATTCACTGTATGTCCTGCAGCTAAAAGATGACCAACCATCGCTTGACCCATGACACCAGTACCGATAAATCCTAATTTCATGCAGATCCCTCCAAAATAAAAAAGTTCATGTCTTTAGTATACGCTAAAAACATGAACTTGCGAAAATTTTCTGTTTAATCGATCGTTCGGCGAAAGGCCTTTAATTTTACTTTGAATTTTTCTAGCGTCTGCTCGGTTTCTTTTTCGATGCGTTCTGTTTCATAATAAGCGACCATGTCATGGTAGAAAGATAGCATCGACTCACCGAAGCGCAATGCCGAGATCTCGTACATTTTTCTAGCAAGAACTTCGGGATCAGCAGGAATCTTTCGTTCATAATAATCAATAAATGCTTTTGCGAAATCCCGATCACTCTCATAGGTTACGCCTAAAGACGGATCGTCGATCAAGGTATTTAAGTAGTCATTGCCTTCAACGACTAACGGGGTTCCAGCAGCCATTGCTTCCGTGTAAGTCAGTCCCTGTGTTTCTGATGTGGACGCACTAACGAAGTAATCCGCAGCGTGGTAATAGATCGCCACTTTATCATTTGCCACTTCGCCAACAAATTGAACATGGTCAGATAGAGCCATATCCACCACTTTTTCTTCTAATTTTTCTTTATGCGGACCTTTCCCAACGATCACTAATTGCGCATCAGGAATCTTCGTTAAAATTTCTGGCATGCCGTCGATGATTGCTTGGATATTTTTTTCATAAGAAATACGGCTGAGGGAAAGCAGCATGGGCTGATTCTCAGTGATGCCCAATTTCTCCCGCAATTCTTTTTTCATGTCAGTTGTAATGTCCGGTCGGCGAAACTTCTCAACTTCGATCCCTGTGGGGATGATCCGCATCGGTGAAACCACACCATACCCTCTCAGCGTATCGATGACCCGTTCACTTGGACAAACAACACCTGTCGAGTGGTTGGCAAATAGCCGTGAAAGATATTTCACGTGAGATGGCCGCAAGACCTTTCCGTTTGCGATGTAGTGCAAGTAATCTTCATACATTGTATGGTAGGTATGGATCACAGGAATCTGCAATTTACGCCCCACCATTTTCCCCAACATCCCAGAACCAAACTCTGTATGGGTATGGATCAATTCCAATTCTAATTCTTTGGCGATCAAATAGGCATACAACATGCCGCGAACCACGATTCGCCGATCTTTGAAGGACACAAACGGGACACTTGGCATGCGAATGATATCTTCTTCATCCAGATCAGCATTTGGATCGGTCGTTGTAAAGATATACACTTTATGGCCTTTTTTCTCAAGCTCTTCTTTCAATGTCTTGATCGATGTCGCCACACCACTTACCTGGGGGAAGTAGGTGTCAGTAAAAAATCCGATTTTCAAAACGGTACCTCCAAACTTTACATTAGTTTCTTCATTCCGTATTCATCACTTTTGTATAAACCTCTTGTAATTTAAACCCAATTTCATCAATACTCTTTTGCTTTGCTGTTTCATAACCCGCTTCACTCAATGGTGGTAACGTGCCCTCCACGATTCCTTTGATTTTCTCAATAAATCCTTCATTGGTTTTTTCCATGTATGCATTGCGCCCATTACTTAGCCACCCTTTATAAACAGGAATATCCCGAACAAGCACATTTTGGCGGCTGGCTAACGCCTCAAGGACTACGATCCCTTCTGTTTCTTCATAAGAAGGAAAGAAGAATAAATCGGCAGCGGAATATGCGCCTTCGATGATATCCCCTTTGATATAACCTGGAAACAACACATTTTCTGGATGGTCTTCATTGACGAGGTCGCGGATCTGTTTAGGAATCGTCATCATTGGTGTATGACCAAACCAGATAAACGTATACTCAGGCAACTGTCTAGCTATCTCTACAAAATCAAGAATGCCTTTTCGTTCAAAAAATAAACCGACGGATATAATGACTTTTTGATCTGGTAAGAGATTGAAATACTCGCGAAAGGCTTTTTCTTTCTCTTGATCCGGCTGATATTTGTCAAGATCGATGCCGTTTGAGATTGCCTCGATCGGTACTTGGATACCATACCCTTCCAAAAGTTCTTTCGAATAAGGAGTCGGGGTGATCAACTGATCGGCTCTAGAATAAAGATTGATCAAATATTTTTTATATAATGGCGAAAGCTGGTTTGAGCCGATAAATGAATTACGAAAATCCTCTTCTGTAGAATGGGCATGATAAATCACTTTTTTCCCTTGTCTTTTGGCTTTGTTGACCATGTGCATACTATTGATCCCATACGTGTTGATATGAAGGATATCATAGTCCTCATCATTTTTATCAAGAGTAAAAGGAATCCCGACAGATGTCAGTGCTCGTTGCTGATGGGCCAACGCTCGACCGATACCTGATTTAGCTAATAATTTTTCTCCTTCAAAATAAAGAAGTACTTTCAAAGATGATTCCTCCTTGGAAATGCTTATATCTGATATTAGTATACCATAGGCAATCGGAGACATACTCCTACCATGGTCCTAGATTTTGTTCCCCATTTAATCATGATACGTGAAAAACCTACGGAATCATAGCTTTATACAAAGATATGACAAAATTGTTCGTTTTCTGAAAAAACGAGCAGGCTGTTGCAAGTCAAATCGAACAAGAAGGCTTCTTATTATAAAAAAAAAGGCAACAAGCAAAATTGCTTGTTGCCTAGAAATGATTAGTTTACATACTGTTCGATTAGCTCAACAACTTCTTCCATTGTATCGCAATCTTCTAAAGCACGTTTTGCTAATTCTTGCATGTCAGTCGTTGACAAGCGTTTCATTAAGCTGCGTGTTTTCAGAACAGATGTTGCACTCATTGAGAACTCATCTAAGCCCATACCTACAAGAAGCGGCACAGCAGTTTGATCGCCCGCCATTTCTCCACACATACCAGCCCATTTGCCTTCAGCATGCGCTGAGTCGATCACGTTTTTGATCAAACGTAAAATTGATGGGTTGTATGGTTGGTACAAGTAAGACACGCGCTCGTTCATGCGGTCTGCAGCCATTGTGTATTGGATCAAGTCATTGGTACCAATACTGAAGAAGTCAACTTCCTTCGCAAACTTGTCTGCTAAGACAGCAGCTGCTGGAATTTCGATCATGATTCCGACTTGGATCTCGTTAGAAACCTCAACGCCTTCGTCAATCAATTTTTGACGCTCTTCTTCATACATTTTCTTCGCAGTACGGAACTCTTTCAATGTTGCCACCATTGGGAACATGATACGTAAGTTGCCGTGAGCAGAGGCACGTAACAACGCACGAAGTTGGGTACGGAACATGTCATCCCCAAGTTCAGATAAGCTGATACGCAATGCACGATAGCCTAAGAAAGGATTCATTTCATGAGGCAATTTTAGGTAAGGAAGTTCTTTATCGCCACCGATATCCATTGTACGGACAACCACTGGTTTGCCAGCCATTCCTTCTAAAACTGCTTTGTATGCTTTGTATTGGTCTTCTTCTGTTGGGAAATCAGGAGAATCCATGTACAAGAATTCAGTACGGTATAAACCGACTGCTTCTGCACCATTGTTGTGGACACCTTCTAAATCTTTAGGCGTTCCAATGTTCGCAGCTAATTCAAAGTGCTTACCATCAGCGGTAACTGTTTCAGCATCTTTCAATT
The DNA here is from genome assembly GCF_051715045.1 of Enterococcus sp. AZ063. Lineage (NCBI taxonomy): Bacteria > Bacillati > Bacillota > Bacilli > Lactobacillales > Enterococcaceae > Enterococcus > Enterococcus sp. AZ063. The sequence continues at coordinate 1,601,640 of NZ_JBIOTA010000001.1, read as the reverse complement.
TTTCCCATTCTGCTTTTTGTTCTGCGTAGGCTTTCCCAGCTTCAACAAATTCAGCTGCTTGGTCATCTGTCGGGTTGACGATAACGTCACCGATAATACCGTTAACAGCTAAGATGTCGCCCGCTTTCACTTTTGCAGTGATCTCCATTGTTCCAACGATTGCTGGGATTTCAAGAGAACGTGCCATGATAGCGGAATGAGAAGTACGTCCACCGATATCTGTTACAAAAGCTTTTACAAAGTTGCGGTCTAATTGTGCAGTATCACTTGGTGTCAAGTCATGCGCAACAACGACTACTTCTTCGTTGATCATTGAAGGATTAGGCAAAGTCACATTCAGCAAATGCGCCAAGATACGTTTTGCGACATCTTTAATGTCAGCTGCCCGTTCTTGCATGTAAGCATTGTCATCCATTGCTTCAAACATACCAATATACATGTCAGTAACTTCTTTCAACGCAGCTTCTGCATTGACTTTGTTATCTGTCACGTTTTGTTTGATTTGACCAATCATCTCAGGATCAGAAAGAACCATTAAATGAGCATCAAATACTTGTGCTTCTGCTTCACCTAAAGTTTGCGCTGCTTTGTCACGGATTTGTTGTAATTCCGCTGTTGACTTCGCTAACGCATCATCTAAGCGTGCTTCCTCTGCTGCAGTATCTTCAACTGATACTTTTGAAAAAGATAAATCAGGTTGTACTAACAGGTAGGCTTTCGCAACGGCTACACCATCACTAGCAGCAATTCCTTTTAGCATCTCAACCATTATTCAGACAAACCTTCTTTTTTCATTGTTTCTACGATTGCAGCGATTGCATCTGCTTCGTCAGCACCTTCAGCAGTGATAGTTACATCAGAACCTTGGCCAACGCCTAATGACATTACGCCCATGATTGATTTAAGGTTTACTGATTTACCTTTGTACTCTAAGTTGATATCAGAGTTGAATTTGCTTGCTGTTTGAACCAATAATGTAGCTGGACGTGCGTGAATCCCTGTCTCAGCAACTACGTGAAAATCTTTCTTTTCCATATTGATCAATCTCCTTTATGATACGTTTTTTTGTGTGAAGGCAAAATTTTCATGCATGCAATGACACCCGAAAAAAATCGCCCTTTCAACTGTTAAGATTACCATTTTTTTCCTCGATAGACAACCGTTTTCTCTTAAATAAACGATTGAAATAAATGTCCTATTTATTTTCTTGCACATAACGGTAGATGATCTTCCCATTTAAACCCGCTTCTCCGACAAAAGAAGACCGATCTTCCAACTGGAGCCAGACATCTCTAAACGCCAGGAATTCTGGCTGTTGGACAATCAATTCTTGGATCTCTCCATTGCGCAAACGCGTTATTTCTGAAGCAAAATCTCTGTTCTCCATCCTCAATTCTCACCTCTTTCTTTCTATTATAATGGAATTACTTTTTATTTAAAAGACGCTTCTGCTAATGAAAGAGCGGCAAAAATTTTTACGAGTAAAATTCTTGCAGTCTGACAAAAAGTTAGTATAATAGAATTATGGTCAGTAAAGGTCAATAACACATTACCTCGAAGATGACCGTTTCTATGCACACAGCCCCTTTTCTTTTACAAGTGTAAAAAAGCGCCGTAAAATAAGGGTGTTGGAACAAATATGAAAGGTCGTGAATCTATGCTTTGTCAAAATTGCGGCAAAAATGAAGCGTCTATTCATTTATATGCCAGTGTCAATGGTCAAAGAAAACAACTCGATTATTGTCAAAGTTGTTACCAAAAATTAAAAGCTCAATCTGGGAATGCTGCAGCTGCAATGGCGCAAGATCCTTTTGGATTCGGCAATATTGATGATCTATTTCGTCAAATGTCTCGCCAGATGCAGCAAGGAAATAACCCTTATGAACAAACCCCTCCGACGCAAACCGGCGGTAATGGTTTTGTCGGCGGTCAGCCTCCACGCAATAACCAAGCAGCTGCAGGTCTGTTAGGAGAATACGGTATCAATATTACCCAAATGGCTCGTGATGGCGAAGTCGATCCAGTCGTAGGTCGTGATTCAGAGATCAAACGAGTGATTGAGATCCTTAATCGCCGAACAAAAAACAACCCTGTGCTTATTGGAGAACCTGGGGTTGGGAAAACTGCCGTCGTTGAAGGGTTAGCCCAAAAAATCGTCGATGGCGATGTACCACAAAAACTGATGGACAAAGAAGTCATTCGTTTGGACGTTGCGTCTCTTGTTCAAGGCACAGGTATTCGTGGCCAATTCGAAGAACGCATCCAAAAATTGATTGAAGAAATCAAGCAAGCAGAAAACGTGATTTTGTTCATTGATGAAGTCCATGAAATCGTTGGCGCTGGTGCAGCTGGCGACGGAAATATGGATGCTGGAAACATCTTAAAACCAGCTCTTGCCCGTGGAGAACTACAAATGGTCGGAGCAACGACGTTAAATGAATACCGCATCATCGAAAAAGATGCTGCTTTAGAACGCCGTTTGCAACCAGTACGGGTGGATGAACCTTCTGTGGAAGAAACGATCCGCATCTTAAAAGGTTTGCAACCACGTTATGAAGATTATCATCATGTGAAATATACTGATGAAGCGATCGCAGCTGCCGCTACCCTTTCTAACCGATACATCCAAGACCGATTCTTGCCTGATAAAGCAATCGATCTACTAGATGAAACAGGTTCTAAGAAAAACTTAACGATCCAAATCGTTGATCCAAAAACGATCGAAAAGAAATTACAAGAAGCGGAAGAGCAAAAACAAGCTGCCTCTCGAGAAGAAGATTTCGAAAAAGCTGCTTACTATCGCGATCAAATCAATAAATTGCAAAAAATGAAGGAACGCCAAATCAGCGAAGAAGAAACGCCAGTCATTACCGAAAAAGACATGGAACAAATCGTTGAAGAACGGACAAATATTCCAGTTGGTGAATTGAAAGAAAAAGAACAAACGCAATTGAAAAATCTTGCGGATGACTTGAAAGCTAAAGTTATCGGACAAGATGAAGCGATCGATAAAGTAGCCAAAGCGATCCGCAGAAATCGGGTCGGTTTAGGCAAACAAAACCGTCCAATTGGCTCTTTCTTATTCGTCGGTCCAACCGGTGTCGGGAAAACCGAATTAGCAAAACAATTAGCCTATGAGATGTTTGGTTCTGAAGAATCGATGATTCGTTTCGATATGTCAGAATACATGGAAAAACACAGTGTATCCAAACTGATTGGCTCTCCTCCTGGTTACGTTGGCTATGAAGAAGCGGGTCAATTGACGGAAAAAGTTCGTCGGAATCCATATAGCCTGATTTTATTAGACGAAGTGGAAAAAGCCCATCCTGATGTATTGCATATGTTCTTGCAAATTCTCGATGATGGTCGTTTGACGGATGCCCAAGGACGTACAGTCAGCTTTAAAGATACCTTGATCATCATGACAAGTAATGCTGGAACTGGCAAAGTTGAAGCCAACGTCGGCTTTGGCGCAGCGCGTGAAGGCATCACTCGTTCCGTGTTAAATCAATTGAACAATTACTTTACGCCAGAATTTCTCAATCGCTTTGACGGGATCATCGAATTCAAGGTACTAAGCAAGGAAAACTTGTTATCGATCGTGTCCCTTATGCTGCATGATGTCAATCAAACACTTAGTCATCAAAAATTGCATATCGATGTTCCACAAGACGTGCAAGAAAAACTGGTCGATCTAGGTTACAGTGCAACGATGGGTGCTCGCCCATTGCGCAGGACCATCCAAGATCAAATCGAAGACGGGATTGCTGAATATTATCTTGAGCATCCTCAAGTTCGTCAATTAAAAGCACAATTGGAGGATTCCGATAAAATCGTTGTAACTTCAGCCGAATCCTCTGCACTTCCTCAAGAAACACCTTCTGCTGAAGAGGAAAAACCATCGGAAACAGATGAGCAATAACGTGTCAAAACGGTGACCAATCCGTTCGTTTTGCCAGACAACCATGTTTTGCCAAAAAATTGGGTAATTCCGAGTTGTCTGGCTTTTCTTTTGAAAAAAAACGACCTATAATGTTATTAATAAATACATAGAATGTGAGGTGAGTCTGGTGAAATTAATCAACGTTACAAACAGCCATTCTCGACTAGTATTGAATCAACTTGAAAATACCGACGCAGAACTTGTAAAGGTTTACACTGCCGGAGACACGACCGTGATCTTTACCTCAGCGCCGAACCACAATGAAATTTTGCTGATCAATAAAAAACGGAATATTCGCCCGACGGAAGTAGAAGAAATCAAAAATTACTTCTTGAAAAAATTACCTGATGGCTCCTATGATCCTGCTACGATCTCTGTGATCCAAATGCCCGAAGTGGTAGAAATCTCCATCAAAAAAACGTTGTCTTCCTCACGTTAGCTTTGCCTAATCACGTGTTTAAAAAATATCTATAAAAGGTGACTGTCGCAGCCCTCTTTTATAGATATCTTTTTTTGTCTTCTCTCCTCCTTCTTTCGCCTAGTACTTCGACCAACGCTACCTGATAGTCAAGCAAAAAAAGAGAGCGTTACGCTCTCTTTTTCAAGTATATTTATTAGAAATCATCGACTGGATCATCACATGTAGATTGTGCCAATCCTTGGTACTATGAACATTGCCAAAAAATGTAAATTTCTGTGACTCATTATGGATCAGCACGCCATCAGAAACCAGTATGTCTGAGTCTCCTAAGTTCGAACTAAAGTGAATCACATTTTCATTGTAAATTTTCAATAGTTTGTTCTTAATGACCGGAATATATTCTGGGTGGTTCAAAAGAGAAATACCAATGCGAATCGGTTCCTCTTTTTGGATAGGTAAATAAGATGCTGTAATCTGAGCGATTTTCCTTAAGAAAAGGGCTTCTTTTTCTATTACAAACGAATGGCGCTGCAAGACGGTCCCAATCAGCTCCTCCACCTCTAATACGCGTTCGTTCGTAGAGGACAAATCTTCAGTAGACACAAAACTATCCAAAAAGAGATGAAGACAGCCCCATGTATTCATCACTAATTCATAGGTAAGAAACGCTTCGATCGCTTTGGAAAGATCATACTTTTGCGACAAGACAGCCACAACATCGGCAGAAAATTCGACCAATGGATTCCCCGAGAGGTTTCGCAGCTGTTTTCCTAAAAGAAGTTTCTCTTGATCCGAGATCGTTTCAGGTATGAAGAGAAAAACCCAGAAATGATAAAAAATCTGTTCTTTCTCGATATCTTGCTGACTTCTGATCGGCAGCAGCTTGATCACTTGTTTTTCCCCATTGAGTTGCTTGATTTGCTCATAAATAGCGATGGAAGCTTCGTCTAATTCATTGACGATATAGCCCCTCAACACCGCATTTTCAATGATTGAAAACATAATGTCGTGCTTCACTTTTGTAGTTTTCAACGGCTCATATTCTTTCGCAGCTAATTCAACGCTTGCACGGGTGCGCTGATTGATGTAAACATTACAAGCCATGATCTCAACTAAATAGTGGTACATCCGCACACAAGGCTCTGCCCCTGTCAGATCAATGGAATCTGTATTGTTATTGATAGTAATCGGGACATTTTGGATAACCAGCATTTTTTTCAGATAGCTGATCAATTTATAACAATAAGAAATACTAAAAATCAATTCTTCTGAGATGTCCACCATACGGGTCTTTCTTTTTCTTAACAAATAGGATAATAGACGATAATAAGGAGATTCTAAGAAATACTTCTTCTTTAGATTCACAAAAATATGCAGGCTTTGTTCTTCGTTTAATTCTCGTGACAAATAAACGGTTCTCTTTTTCAACAAAAAAATAGACTCGTCAAAGGTCGTAAACTCTCTCATATCTTCGGCGATTTCATTGATCAATATTTTCACCTGATACAAAGATTTGTTTATCGTTTCACATATTTTATCAAGAGACAGCTGCTTCTCCAAAATGATATTTCTAATAATAGTTAATTTATCTACCTGTTTTTTGGTTAAATAAAACCTATACAACTTTTCTATATATTCCAAAATTTTTTACCCGCCTTATTTAAAAAGTATCCTAGTTTCCAATTATAGTAAAATAAACTTAAATTTGAGCCTCTTTTTTCATTAAACGGACAATTTTAATAAAAACTTCAGAAAAATTCCCGCTTCTTAAAACAGAACGGGTGAGAAAAACTTGTGAAACGATTCTTACCTTTTGTAACAAAAAAGTGTAGGAAACCATTAAAAAGATCCTGTGAATTAGCTGTTTCCATAGACTTAGAAAAAATTCGTATTCTTTCATTGATTGGTAAGTGACTTGGAGAGTAAAATCATTTTCTAGCTGGACAAACTTCTTTGAGGAATCAAGTTCATTTCAAAGAGCTTGTAATAAAATATCTTCTCTTTTTAGCCAGCAATCTTTGTATTCATAAATGTTGATGATCGACAATTCATCACTCATCTCATTAATTGCCCGCATAATTTCTTCATCATCCGAATCAACATTGCCAATGACATGCAAATCATAATGAATACCAGATTTATCCACGCACTCAACGATATAACTGATGACATCTCCCCAAAAATGTTCCAATCGATGCGTGCCTCCTGCTTTTTCTAGCCTTGAACGTTCAGCGATACACAAAACGTTTTTCGAAGAGTATTGCAAGATGTTGATTTCCCCTAGTGATTCTGCTAAGTAGTCAAGAACCGATTGACGATCATCCTCTTGATCCACAATTAAATTTCTCTCTAAAATCGTGTTCGTCTTGTTGCTGAAAAAGCGCACAGTCAACATGGTAGCATTCTTTTGTCCACTGAAATTTATTCTGGTTTGCAGCATTTTGATTCACTCCTTAAAAGAACTTTGATCCTCTGCTATTAAGGATATAGTAAGAACCAGCTGATTTTTATCGTCTTTTTTTCAAAAAAACTACAAATAAAATAATCATTGTCACTCTTTTTCTTTCTACTGACTAAAAGACCTGTCGATTAGAAACGGGTAGCAACTTCATAAAATTAAGAAAGACAAAAAAACTCTTTCAAAGCTTTCTTCAAAGAGTCTGATTGTATATTCTTAAAAAAATATGCTTCCTATTAAAATCTATGGTTCATGAGATAGCCATCCCACACAGTTAGTTTTTTGAGATTTCTTTATAATGAAACAAACATGAACGTTTATTAACACAGGAGTAACCCTTGATGTCTCTGTCGCTTGAAGCTAGAAGATTTGTAGGGGCAGATTACAAATTGAATGAAAACGTTAATTGATATTTTTTAAATAAGTAACTTTGATATACCTATCCAATAGGAATACATATATAGAATCATACTTTTTAATCACCACCCTACGCAACTGTTCATACGCGTAAAGCTACTTCCAAAATAGTTTCTTAAAAATGATAGAAAGTTGATTTCTATTGAATTGCAGGGGTTCACTAAAGAAATATTAAACATGAATTTTCAGAACTCGTTTCTCTGACAGCGACTGATTCAGAGCAAATTCTCAGAGACTACGAATAACATTTTTTTCGTTTTTTAGGTCCAATCCTAGTTGGAACGACAATTCTTTCAACTCTGAGAAGGCTTTGACTTAAAATAAAAGCCAAAATATGACCCTGCAACAAATTTACTTTCATAGTCATTATTACCGAATTGATAATTCGTAGACAGAAAGATAGGTCGACTTGATAATCAGCATCATTTGACCACTAGAATATTTAATTAAATTATTGTATAAAAAAATCAGATTAATAAAATACTTTCTACTTTTTCATTAAAAATAGCGAAAAAACGGATAATAACATAATACACCATCATTGTATACTTTATTTAAGCAGTAATTCATCTGCAAAAATTAAAGTGAGGTTTTATTATGAAAAAAGTTATTTTGGGTACTACATTCATTGCATCTTTGTTGTTAGCCGGAGGAGTCAACGCGTTTGCCAATACTATACCAACAATTACCAAACCTATTGAAATTGAAGTTATTGATGGTGTTGCAACATTCCAGTTTAATGAACTAATGCCAGAAGAAACGTCTTCTGTAGAAATTACTTCTGATATATTGGAAGAAAACGGCGGAAAAGTCTCTGGAGCCATACCAAACGTTGGGGGTACATTACAAAACTTAACTTCTGCTGCAAAAACAGTTAATATTGTGACTACTGCACCAGAAAATACAATCAGCATCACAGAAAATGCACTAATTCCTGTAGAGGCATTGGCATATTCTGCTGCAAACGAAAGTAAAGAAGTAACGTTCACGATTGATAGAGTCTCCGCCATAGCATATGATGACGAAAACAGACCTGTCATTACAATAACTGCACAAGATGCTACCGATACTGGTGAAACTCCACCTTTATAATTTTCAGAAGGAAAAAAAATCATGAATCATACATTCAAACACAGAAATCCTTTTCTAAGGATTTCTGTGTTGCTTCTCTTACTAACACTGGTCAGCAATACAAACATCCGTAATGCAAATGCCGATGAGACGACGAACTCACTGAAACTTACTCTGAGAGAAACGGAGTACAAAATTTCAGATAATACCTTGAGTATTTCTCCGGAAAAGGAGACGGCGTATACTGTTGAAATTTTTCTAGAAAATGTTGGATCTGGTGACTCATCCATTGTTGTCACGCCTTACACCTCTACTGCTCTCTCACGAGAATCGGCTATCATCTATAGCGATGACTTGACTTTACTGCTAGATGATAAGTATAACTTTTCAAATTATGCATTGATCGAATCAGAAGCATTAGATGACGATGATCAAATCGAGATTCTCCCAAATGAATCCGTTCTTGTGACCGTTACAATCACTCTTCCAGAGGAGCCTGCACGTGAAGGAACCGTGATGGGGGCAATCAATTTTAGTCAGATCATGGGTCTTGAAACAGCAGAAGATTCAGTTGGTATCAAATCTGTGTATGAGTCACTTATTTTTATCAACTTACTTTTTAGTGATGTAGAAGAGCTCAAAGACGTCGTTTATGAAGATTTCTTCTTTGTTGCGCTTCAAGATACGGTAAACCTACAATTTTATGCCCTCAACTATAATCCTATTTTAGGCAACTTAAACAATGCGCTCTACGAACTAATAAACCCAAATGGAGAAACAATTGCCTCTGGGGAGTTAGCAGATTCCGTTCTTTTAACGCCGTTAACCAGATCAAGAATGCAGATTCCTTTAATAGACGATAGTGAACTTATTGAAGGCGAATACCGTTTAACTATAGAAACAACTAGAAAAGCGATCACGACTACTTTTTCCTATGAGAAAGAAGACTTGGATAACTTCAAAAAAGAGAACCGTCCAACGAACACTGCCGATGTTCAGAAAAATAATCAAATCCTTATCTGGATCATCTTTGTTCTCGTTGCAGCGTTGGCAGCTGCAGTCATCTATATTTTTAAATCAAAAAGAAAAAGAGAGGGCTAGTGTTGTGACCCCAAAAGTTAGCTTTTAGGACTAACTTTTGGAGGTCGCTTCAAAGCTCCTTTTTTTAGTACCACCAATTAGTCACAAACTTGTTCCAGCAAAAGCACTTATCACCTAGTATTAGAAAAAGATGTGCAGCAAAAAACCGCTCCTATTCAGCTAAGCGGTTTTTCCTACACTAGTTTTAAACATATCTTTTATCAAAAATCACTTCTTTTATAAAAATTGTCTCTATCTCGCACTGGCACTCTTCCTCTAAACGATCCTCATGGACAGTATCATCATTGATATCCTCAAGTGATTCTTCTTGGCTGAATGAATCATTCTCTAATGAGTCTTCTTCCTCTGGGCGTTCAGATTCATCTTCAATGCCATCGTCTTCTTTCTTTTCATCCTCTTGGTCTTCATCTGTCAAGTTTTCATCCGATGTCTCTTCTTTTTCCTCATCCGACTGATTCATTTTTATATCTTTCGTAAAGGTCTCTGAATCATCAATTGCTGTAAACGTGACTGATAGGTAGTACTCAGAGTTGGCATCAAGATATTCCTTTATGTTCAATGTTGCGGCTACATTAAGAATCATTGATGCTTCATCAGTATCCTCAATCTGAATGATCTTCTCTTCCGAACCGTTCACGCTGTTTAATTCTGCTGAAAATCCTTCTCCGACAGCCGTGATCGTTACGTCAAAAGCACCTTCACTGCCGTTGCTATTGACGGTCAGCTGAAGATCTTGTGTGGTTTTCAACAAATAATAGTGTTCGTCCTTAAAGTCAATCGTGTTCAAATCAAAAATTAAAATTTTGGAAACCTCATCAGCCGCAACCTCTACTGTTGGAAAGAAAAATATCGCCGAAAATATGAATAACAAGCTTTTTAGCACTACCTGGTCCCCTTTCTGCTTTCAGAAATCACTTTTATTTAATATATAATCATTTGCTTTAGCAAAATCGATAGATAGATAACTAGTAGACTAGCAATAAGACTAATTCATTTTGGCGTCCCGAAGCCATGGTACACCAACTGAATACTTAAACCATCTGTTAGAAGTGCTTCAAATGAAGTTTCAAGGGCTATCACCGATTCATGCTCAGATAAAGAAAGCTTAGGCTTCACTAGTAGCATCTGACAAAAAGAACATGTCCCTCGATCAAATGATTAAACGACCTCTATCACTGCAATCTATTCTCTGCTTTCCCCCTACTTTCAAACAAGGAGAAAATTTCCTGAACCATCAAATGTGCCTATGATCTTTTTCTATTCATTTCAAGTGTATTTCCTTGTGGTCACCTTTAATACTACGCTCTTTTTCCGACTCATTTTATCTTCTTTTAAAAGAATGGTTATGAATTAGGATAATTGTCTGATCATTGGACGATTGCCCCCAATCACGCAACCTTCCTTCTGTATCAAAAGCACGTTTTCAGCAAAAAAAGCCCCTTCTTATCCATTTGGATAAGAAAGGACTTTCTACGATCGTTCAATTAAAAAAGATCAGCCTTACGTACAATGTTGCGCATACCTAGACAGTCTCGCGGGAAACGACTCTTACATCAAACTCTTCAATTCGACGTCTGGGTACTTATCTGCGAACCAGCGCATCGCAAATTGGTTCTCAAACAAGAACAATGGCTGGTCGAAACGGTCTTTCGCTAAAATGTTACGGCTTGAGCTCATACGCTCATCCAAGTCTTTCGGATCGATCCAACGGGCGATCTTGTGGCCCATTGGGGTCATAATGACTTCGGCATTGTACTCATTCATCATGCGATATTGGAAAACTTCAAATTGCAGTTGCCCGACAGCACCGATGATATACTCATCACTCAGATACGTCTTGTACAACTGGATAGCCCCTTCTTGGACCAACTGATAGATTCCTTTGTGGAAAGATTTTTGCTTCATCACATTTTTTGCAGTGACTTTCATAAAGAGTTCCGGAGTAAACGATGGCAACTCTTCGTAAGCAACTTTTAGTTTTCCTTCATAGATCGTATCGCCAATTTGGTAATTTCCCGTATCATAAACCCCGATAATATCTCCAGCGACTGCTTCTTCAATATTTTCTCGGGTGTCTGCCATAAATTGTGTCACATTGCTGAGTTTCATTTTTTTGCCAGTACGCTCAAGTGTCACGTCCATGCCTCGTTCAAAGGTTCCTGAACAAATACGGACAAAGGCGATCCGGTCACGATGGGCAGGGTTCATATTTGCTTGGATCTTGAACACAAACCCAGACATTTCTGGTTCATAAGGACTGACTTCATCACCAGCCAAAGTTTTGTGACCGTAAGGCGCTGGTGCAAAGGACAAGAAGGTTTCCAAAAAGGTCTGCACGCCGAAATTCGTAAGGGCGGAACCAAAGAACACGGGTGTTTGATCGCCTCGTGCGATTTTTTCTGTATCAAAGGCATCGCCAGCTTCTTGCAGTAATTCTACTTCTTCTAAAACTTGTTGGAACAGCCCATCTTCGGCAAATGGATGATCTGCAGGAAATTGACCATTTTCATCTAGGGCAACTAAACGTTCCCCACCGTGATTGTCTGGACGATAAAATTCGACCCGTTGGTTATGGATATCATACAGTCCTTCTAAGCCTTTCCCCATGCCGATCGGCCAATTCATTGGAAATGATTCGATCTCTAAAAGATCTTCTAGTTCTTCTAATAATTCTAATGGTTCGCGGCCATCACGGTCGAGTTTATTGATAAAGGTAAAAATCGGAATACCGCGTTTTTTAACGACCTGGAAGAGTTTTTTCGTTTGCGCTTCGATCCCTTTTGCGCTATCGATCACCATGACCGCACTATCCACCGCCATCAAGGTACGGTAGGTATCTTCAGAAAAGTCCTCATGCCCAGGGGTATCTAAAATATTGACCCGTTTGCCTTGGTAATCAAACTGCATAACAGAACTGGTAACGGAGATCCCCCGTTGTTTTTCAATTTCCATCCAGTCGGACTTTGCGAAATTCCCAGTCTTTTTCCCTTTGACCGTACCAGCTTGGCGAATCGCGCCACCGAATAATAATAATTGTTCTGTAATGGTTGTTTTCCCCGCATCCGGGTGGGAAATAATCGCAAAGGTACGGCGACTATCTACTTGTTGTTTTAATTTTGGATTATCCATTGATTTTATTGCTCCATTTCTTGTATTTACAATGCGAACAGTGTCTATTTTAACCTGTCGCTAGTTTTCTGACCAAATCAGTATATCATGGATAAGGGTGATAAAAAAGCAAAAAAAGACAAGAAATCCCTTTGACTACTCTCTTTTACAGAGTTAGGCAAAGGGCGTTCTTTCCATTTGATGGAAAGAAATTAAAATGCTGGCAATAAGGTATCGCTATGGTCGTTTTCTAAAAATTCGCGAACTTTATCGCTAGTCATGGCACGGCGCAAAACGGCGATTTTTTCAGAATCTTGATTGTCTTCTCGAGCAACCAATGAGATAGCAAAGCGATCATCGATCGTTTTTTCTAAGAAAAGGGCATCGGCTGGTTTCAAACCGATTTTCGCGATATAGGTTGGGTAGTTGTATACCAAGGATACATTCGGTTCATCATAGGCTTCCGCAAGATTCAGTAAATCAACAGATAACCATTCAAAGTTTTTGGGATTTTCGGTAACGTCTTTAAGTGTTCCATTAACACCAACGCCATCTTTAAGGGTGATCAATCCTTCTTCTGCTAAAATCGCTAACGCTCGACCTTCGTTAGACACATCATTCGGCAATGCAACTTTTGTTCCTTCTGGAATATCATTGATATCCGTATACTCTTTGGAATAAAAACCGACTTTTGCGTTGTAGATTTTATCTAATGCCACTAGGTTTGCATCTTTTTCTTCATTATACATTTGCATATATGGTTCATGTTGCGCAAAGTTGGCATCGACCTCGTCATTATTCAGCAGCTCATTGTACTGGATATTGTCATTGACTTGGACCAACTGGATTTCCCAGCCATCTTCCACTGCTTCCGCTGCAACTTTTACGACATCGGTCATTGGCGTCGTTTGCGAAGCGACCTTGATGATTTTCTCTTCGCTCGCCTCATCCGAACCCGTACCGCAAGCCCCCAATACACCTAATGCCAATACACTAAATCCTAAAACAAATCCTTTTTTCACTTTCATTCCTCCTATTTTCGTTTATCAAGTTTTCTTGCTGCTTGATTGCCAATCCCTTGCAGGATAAAGACCAAAAGAATCATGATGATAATTGCAAAATACATGACGCCATATTCATATCGTTGATAGCCATAGCGGATCGCAAAATCGCCGATACCACCACCGCCGACGATCCCCATCACCGTCGAATAAGAAACCATACTGACTGCTGTCGTCGTTAAAGATAAAATCAAGCCGCTTCTAGCTTCCACTAGTAAAAACGACCAAACGTATTGCCATTGACTGACGCCAAGGGATTTCGCCAAATAAGAAACTTCTTCTGGGACATCCAGCAGTACTTGCTCCGTCAAGCGAGCAAAAATACTCATAGCAACGATACTCAAAGGGAAACTGGCGGGAATCGGTCCAAATGAGCTGCCTAAAAGCATTCGCGTCAGTGGGATCAAGGCTACGACAAATAATAGAAACGGAAACGAGCGGATGATCGTCACAACGAGATTCAAACCCTCATAAAGAAATGAGATTATTTTTCCACGACTGCGGCTAAGGAAGAGCCAGACACCTAGCGGTAGTCCTAAGACAATGGCTGCGAGCATCGAAATCCCCATCATGATCGCTGTTTCTTTCAAAGACTGAAGTAGTTCAGGCAGATAATACAAAATACTCTCACTGATCGTCATGCAGCAAACTCCTCTCCACTTTGTCCACATAAGAGCTTTCTTTGCGGACAATTGGCTGCGGATGATTGACAAATTCCGCCGCAAAGACGGCATCTTCCAATACAAACACACGTTGACAAATATGTCTGACTGCGGTTAGCTCATGACTAACGAAAATGACTGCTGGCTGAAACGTCTGTTGAACTTTTTGCAGTAAAGCAAGTACATCGGCTTTCGTATCTTCATCCAGCGCACTAGTGGGTTCGTCACACAGCAAGATTTTCGGCTCACGGATCAACGCCCGTGCGATAGCTACTCGTTGTTTCTCCCCACCGCTCAACTTGGCTGGATAACTGTCAGCTTTGTCTTCCATCCCAACAAATGAAAGCATCTCCAACACCTTCTTTGATGATTTCCCCATTAACTTCAAGGGCAAATAGACATTTTCAAAAACGGTTCGATTGTGTAGCAGATTGTAATTTTGAAAAATCATGCCGATTTCCTGCTGCGCATGTAGCAGTTGCTTTTTGTTTAAGGGATCGATTCGTTTCCCGTCAAAGAGCAGCTCCCCACTGTCAGGTGTCTCAATTAAGTTCAAAAGCCGAAGCAACGTTGATTTCCCCGAGCCGCTTTTGCCGACGACCCCAACAATTTCCCCCGGCTGAACAGCAAAAGAAAGACCATCTAGGACGTTTCGATCGTAACGCTTTTTGATGTTGATCGCTTCTAACATCTTTTTTCCTCCTAATCAAACAGCAACGCAAGAAATTCAGCGTTAGTCATCTGATGGATAAATTGCTCGATGGCAATATCCTTTAGCAAGCGGCTGATGGTGTTTTGTTCAAAATCAATACCTTGCAGCATCGCTTCAAGTTCACTGATCTCTTTTTGTCCAAAAAAATCACCGGTAATTTGAATCGCTGCAATCTTGCCTTTGTTGACAGTAAAATCGACTTCAACGATCCCAACCTGCGCAAACCGCTTTCTTTTTTGCCATTCAAAAGCAGGCGCTTCATTAAAAATCCACTCATTGTTCGCGTAACGTTCTTCAAACAACGTTTGGATCGCTTGGCGATCCGTATCCGTCAAGACGATCTCTTGCTCACTGATTTCATCAATCGATTCTACTTCATAGATTCGGCAAAGGAGTGTGTCTCGAAATGCCTTGGTATCCATTGATTGGTATTGTTCTGCCAAATACGGTTTAATATTCGTCACACTTTTCCGTACGGATTTCGTTGCTTTAGAGGCAATTTTTTCTTGGGCAACGTGTAGGACTTTTGTTAATTCTTCTAGATCCACATCATACATCAATGTGCCATGAGAATACGTTCGACCTTTTTTTGTATACATCGCATTGCCAGAAAACTTTTTCCCATCAATGAACAGATCATTGCGGCCATGCACTTCTACCTCCTTGGCTCCCATTGCCTCTAAGCCTTTCATGATCGGTTGTGTTGCACTTTGGTAGTCACCAAAACTCGTGGCATCTTTTTTGGTGACAAAACTAAAGCTCATGTTGCCTAGATCGTCATAAACTGCTCCACCGCCAGATGTCCTGCGAGTCAACACGATATTGCGACTCCTTAAATAGTCAAAATCAATCTCTTGATACGCATTTTGATTTCTGCCGATTATAACACATGGTTTTTGTATGTATAACAGAAGACAAGGTTCTGAAACATCTACGTTATTCATTAAATACTCTTCAGTTGCCAAATTGTAACGGATATCCTCACTAAGCATACGGTAAAATTTCATTTCAAGCCCCTCGTTCTTATTAGATTTCTATGGATATTCTCGCTTTTCTTACGGAAAATTGCAATCAAACTGCTTAACGATAAGATACACGTGTTTTTTTATCTGTTTTTAAACTGTATTATTGATTAGATTTATCGTAACCGTTTCTTACAAACAAATCAAGGGGAATAAGTAAAAAAAAGAACAAAAAAGACCAAAGCAGTTGATATGCTCCCCCTATATAGGACACTGAAATATAAAGTGGCTTATATAGGGGGAGTTTGTATGTCTAGAGGAAAAATGAAATTAAGTTCAGAAGAACGGCTAGCTTTTGTAGAAAGAGCTTTAAAAAATGAAGCTAGCATAAACAGCCTGGCCAAAGAAGCACAAGTAAGTTTCAGTACTATAGAAAGGTGGATCACTCTTTATGAGAATGAAGGACCCACAAGTTTACTCCCTACAAAAAGGAATCAATCATACTCAACAGAGTTGAAACTGAATGCGGTCCATGATTATTTAGCTGGAACACATGGTAGCTTAAGAGCTGTCGCCAAGAAATACGGGCTTCGTAACAAAAAACAATTAGAAGACTGGTTAAAGATATATAATACTCATAGAAACTTCAAATCAGAAAGTGGTGGAAGTAGAATGAGTAAATCCAGAAAAACAACATTGAATGAACGAATTAAAATTGTGCATGACTGTATTATCAACGGTCGAGACTATGGGAAAACCGCGATTCAGTACCAAGTCTCTTACCAACAAGTTCGGAACTGGGTGTTGAAATACGACGAGATGGGAGAAAAAGGCTTAGAAGACCGTCGAGGGCAACGAGCGGGAAGTAAACCTGCCAGAACACCCGAAGAAGAAATGCGCGATAAACTGGCTCAACAAGAACGACGGATCAAGTTGCTTGAAATGGAAAATGACCTGTTAAAAAAAGTCAGCGAGTTAGAAAGGAGGCGGGATTTGAATTAGTTCGTCATACGTTTGAATACCAATCGATCAAAGAGCTGCACGAGACAAAAAGCTATCCAATTAACACCATGTGTACCCTGCTCCATGTCACAAGATCGGCCTATTATCGTTGGTTAAAAAATCCCAAACTGCCTGAAGTGGTATTGAATGAACAGTTGGCAGACCTTGTTCGTTATATTTATGAAGCAGACAACGATAAAGGATATCGCAGAATCTGTGAAGATCTCGTGAATGATTATGGCTTTCAAGTGAATGACAAGCGTATTCTTCGAATCTGTCGCAAACTTCAAATCCAATCAACCATCAAGCATTCAGGCAATAGTATCACTAAGGCATCCAAGACTCCGTATCATATTGCGAAAAATTATTTGAATCGAAAGTTCTATGCGGATCAACCGAATCAAAAATGGCTAACAGATGTGAGTGAATTCAAGTATTATGAAGGGGCCGAAGTGAAGAAAATCTATTTGAGCGCTATTCTCGATCTCGCCGATCGTCGCATTGTTTCATTTGTCATCAGCGACAAAAATGACAATAAATTAGTCTTTGATACCTTCGATCAAGCAGTCGCCGCCGAACCAACCGCTCATCCGCTATTTCATAGCGATCGCGGATTTCAATATACAAGTAAAGTATTTTGCACAAAGCTAAAGAAAGCGAAAATGAAGCAGAGTATGTCTCGTGTCGCCCGTTGTACCGATAATGGTCCAATGGAAGGCTTCTGGGGAATGCTTAAGCGAGAAAAATATTATCGGCGAAAGTTTATCAGTAGAGAAAGTCTCGTTGAAATGATCGAGAAATACATGAACTATTACAACAATGGTCGCTATCAACGATGTTTGAAGAGCAAAACACCGATCCAAGTTCATCAAGAATTATTAATGGCAGCTTAATCACTCCCCCTCTTGGACAAGCGAATAGAATAAATCCGCTTAACCAAAAAGGAGGCCAGTCGAGCAAAGTTGAGGTTAAACAAAGTAAAAAACATAAAAACTGCCTACCGAATTTCGGTAGACAGTCGTCAAAATAATTTTATTTTATTTCATTGTCCACTTGACGGGGAGCCCAGCAGTTGCCTTGGTCTTTCTCATTTCATTCATGCGGAACTTTAACGGCGAGGCTCATCTTCCTCAAAATCTTTGCGGAAATAGCGGCGTTCTTCTTCTGGTTCCACTTCGCCTTCTTCTGGATCATGGAAGATTACACGGATCTTCAAGACACGTGATCCTTCCATTTCTTCAGAAATCAATTTCACGTTATCGACTTCAAAGGAAAGTTTTTCTCCTTCATCTGGAATCATTCCTAAAGCAGTGATCAGGTAGCCTGCCATCGTATCGACGTCGCTCATATGCAAGCTCATATTGAAAGCTTCATTGAAATCATCGATCAGCATCCGACCTTGGATCACGTATTCTTTATCAGAGATTTTTTCATAAAGCTCTTCGACCTCATCGGATTCATCATCGATCTCACCGACGATTTCTTCAAGTAAGTCTTCTAACGTAACTAACCCAACGACTCCGCCGTATTCATCAAGCAAGATCGCCATTTGGTTTTGGGTTTTCTTTAATTCATAAAGCAAATCATCGATAAAGACTGTTTCTGGAACAAACAGTGGTTCTTGCAAGATCTGCTTGATGTCCATTGTTTCAAAGCCGTATTTGTAGGCACATTTCAAAAGATTTTTGGTATGCAAAATCCCAACGACTTTGTCTTTATCTTCATTATATACAGGAATACGAGAATAATTTTCTGCTAAAATTTCATTCAAAATTTCTTCTACTGAGTCATTGATATCCACCATAAAGGCAGAGGTTCGAGGAACCATGACTTCACGGGCGACTTTCGTATCTAATGAAAAGATCCCTTGCAACATCTCTAATTCATCTTCTTCAAAGACCCCTTCTGTTTCCAACATATACCGCATTTCATCACGGGTCATCTTTGTGTCTTCATCGTCAAATTCCATTGGAGTGATCCGCGCCAATAAGCTTGTTGAAGCAGATAAGAACCAGACGAAGGGCTTTCCAATAATCCCGATCGTTCGAATCACACCAGAAGTGAACTGGGCAACTTCTTCTGATTTGTTCATGGCGATACGTTTTGGATACAACTCACCGAAAACGATCGACACATAGGTCAAGATCGCTAAAACGATAATGTTCGCTAAGCTTTTAGCCGCCGTTCCTCCACCTAATAAAGGTGCCAGACGGGTCGACAAGGTATCTGCCAGAGATGCCCCAGATAAGATATTCACCAAGGTAATCCCAACTTGGATCGTTGACAAGAAATTTGTTGGATTATCAATGATTTTCAATAATTTTTGTGATTTGACATTTCCTTCTTCCGCTTTTTGCTCCACACGGTTTTTGTTGACTGAGACGACTGCGATCTCAGAGGCCGCTAGAAAAGCGTTGATCAATGTCAAAACGATCAATAATAAAATTTGCGCTAGAAGCGACTGACTCTCGGGGTCAGCATTCATAATAGCATTCTCTCCTTATTTTTTCATATTCTAAAAAAAATCGTGGGCTTAGCCCACGATAAAATCCTATCACAAAGTTTTTTTCTTTGCAATAAAAAACACCAGTCATTGATTACTCGATCAACCGTTCTTGATTTTTCTTGATTTTGTCATCTTTGATCAGACGAACAATAAAGACCACGATCGTCCGACAAATTGCGTAAAACGGTACTCCTAAGAAAATTCCCAGCAAACCTGCCAGATTTCCAGCGACCAATAAAACCAAGATGATCGTTAATGGATGGATCGCTAATGATTTTCCGATCACATTCGGGTAGATAACATTTCCATCTAATTGTTGGACGACTAGTACCACGACACAGCACAGCAATGCGCGGAACGGTTCATCAAAGACCGTTACTAAGACTGCTGGAATCAAGCCAAGATACGGACCTAAATAAGGAATCAAGTTTGTGACCCCTGCGATCACCCCAAAAAGAAAGGCATAGTTGACGCCGATCATCCAGTACCCAATAAACGTGAAGGTAGCGACAAAAATACATTCGATCGCTTGCCCACTAATGTAATTGGATAGTGTCTTGTTTAAATCACCTAGCAACCCAACAATCTGATCTCGTCTTCTTTCTGGAAAGACTGTTTTCAGATTAGGAACTAGCTTTTCTCCATCCTTCAACATATAGAAAAGGATGAATGGGACTGTAACGATGATCATCGTCGCGGAAGCAATCGTACTGACGATCGATCCTAAGCTAGTGGATAACCCACTAAGAAACTGCTGCAGCAAAGAACCATAAGAAAGATTTAGGTTTTCTAACTGCTGCGCGATATCGATTTGTTTGAAAAATGGATCATCTGCGATTCTTGAGATCCAGCTTTCCATATTTTTGGCAAATGTTGGAATATTTTCCGCCAATGAAGTAATCTGACTCACCAGATTAGGAATAACGCTGACGAAAATCAAGATGATTGCTGCTACTAATAACAATAGAACCAATATGACAGCAAACAGTCGTTTTATTTTTGTCGTTTTCATCAAAAATAGGACGATTGGATTTAGCAGATAATACAGAAAGCCAGCAATCAATACTGGTGCAAATAAAGTAGAAAAAAACGTGCCGATCGGTGCAAATAGAAAATTGACTTTACTTAACACAAACACGAGTGTCACTAAAACCAATGCTTCCAATGACCAAAAGAACAGTTTTGATTGTTTGAATTTGTCGAACAAAAGATTCCCTCCCTTTTTTATAACATTATAGTTGATTTTGTAAAAAAAAGCTTGCGACTTTAGCCGCAAAAAAAAGAAATTTGTAAAAAAAGTGGTATACTAATAAAAATAACGGAGAAATCATAGCTGAGGTGAGTTTTTTTATGCATATCGCACAAACAAAAGATACGCTAAGTGAGATCTATTTGGCGTCATTGAAAATACGAAATCAAGTGTTCGTGAAAGAGCAAGGGGTTCCATTAGCATTAGAAGTAGATGAAAATGAGGCATTGGCTGTTCATTTCGTCTTATATGACGATGACAATGAAGCAGTCGCAACCTTACGTTTTTTACCGATCTCTGATCATGAGGTGAAATTACAGCGAATGGCGGTGCCAGCTGCTCATCGAGGTTCAGGCTACGGCAGGCAGTTGATCGAGGGAGCGGAAGCTTTCATTCAAAAACAAGGAATCAAAAAAGTCACGTTAGGGGCACAGTTAACTGCCAAAGAATTTTACTTGAAGTTAGGCTATCAGCCTGAAGGCGATGTTTTTTTAGACGCGGATATGCCCCATATCAAAATGAGCAAAACCTTTTAACGAGCAGTGATTACTTAAAACAGCGACCACAAAACAGATCCTTCCTCTGTTTTGTGGTCGCTGCTTTTTATTCCTCTGCTTCAACGATCTCTTCAATCGCTGTCAGCAACGCTTGCGCCACCCTTTGATCATAGCCTTCACTTGTAATCACCGCTAAATCAGTGTCACTGTTCAAATAGCCTAACTCCAACAAAACTGCTGGAATATATTGCTCTCGTAAAACATAATAGTTACCAAAACGAGTGCCGTTGGAACTCAATGCCACTGAACTACTCAAACTGGAAGTGATCGTTTCTGCCATCTCTTTTGCCCCAGTATAGTAATAGTAAGTTGTCAGTCCTTGATTGCTGTTTGGTAGCTCTGAATTGTCGAAATGAATGCTGATAAATAGATCTGGTTCCTCCGAGAGTGAAGCTGCAGTAATTTCAGACAGCGCTAAATAGCGATCTTCGGTGCGTGTATATCTGACTTGAATTCCCGCTTGGGTCAGTACTTCGCCGATCGTTTGGACGGTGGCTAACGTCAAATCTTTTTCCATGATCGTTTGATCCGTTGACAGTGCCCCAGAATCTTCGCCGCCGTGCCCCGCATCAAGAACGACTTTAAAGTCTGACAATTTTTTTGGAGTCTCCGAAAGTGGAACTTCTTGGATGGATGCAGAATGCTTTTCAATGTAACCCGTTATTCCATCGTCAGTTTGGATTTCAACCATCTCTTCTGTTTGACTAAGTACGGTTGCCCAACTTCCACGGTGGATCTTCCCGATGACGGTTTCTTGACTTGTTGTCTGATAAATCGATACATAATCGTTCTCACTTTCAATCGCTGCATCGTATTCTGAGGGATCCACGTAAATTTGGACCATGCTTGCCGTTTGTGCGACCTCTTCTGCTTGAGCGTCCGACTCGGTTTGAGCCGTGCTTTCTTGGGTCTCTTCTTGAACAAAATGATCATTTCTCAACACAGCAAAACCTGCCGCAAAAAGTAGAATCATGGTAGTACCGATAACAAGCTTCCCTTTTTTCTTCATTTGCTTCCCCCACTTTTTTCTTGGTCTTTCTATCATGGGACTAGCAGCTTAAACAGAACTTAAAGGCAACTGCTAGAAGCAACCCTCTCACAGCACAAAAAAACTTCAACCGAAATGGTTGAAGTTTCTCGGGAAAAATGAGCGATCCGACCCATTTCACTTATTTTTGAGACAACTGCTTGTAGCGATCATACCAAATGTCCACATACCCTTGCGAAAAGGGTCCTTTGCCATTATTGATCCAATCTACTAAAATTTTGACATTTTCTTTCAAGATAAAATCAATGTCTTGCGGATATTGCATAATCTTACTGTGCAATTCATACTCATCCACATCTAGTAAACGTTTCTCGCCATCAGGAAATACTTTGATATCAAGGTCATAATCGATATATTTCAATGCCTCTTCATCAAGTAAATACGGTGAAGCAAGATTACAATAATAGGAAACCCCCTTTTCTCGAATCATTGCAATAACATTAAACCAGTATTTTTTATGAAAATATACAATTGCTGGTTCACGGGTAACCCAGCGTCTTCCATCTGATTCGGTCACTAATGTATGATCGTTGACCCCTATCACTGAGAATTCACTGGTCTTTAAGACCATCGTATCCCGCCACGTTCGATGCAAATTGCCGTCATGTTTGTAGCTTTGAATGCTGACAAACTCTCCTTCTTTTGGAACTCGCATAGCAACCCTTCCCTCAGCAAGAAAACTTGCGTTTTGTTTGGGTGTTCATTACACCGACATCGTTAATATTATAGCAATAAAAGAAAGCTTTGCCTAGAAATCTTTATCGAGTTTCTGATATTTCTTTAATTGATCCACCAATTTCTGCTGGGGTTTTGGGAAAACATAGTTTTGAAAGGATTCTTTTGCTGCCCATTCGCTGTCTTGTAACGTGAGCTCTCCACGTTTTCTGCCGTAAAATAAAAGGACGTGCCATTTCAAATGACTAAAGATATGAGTGATTTCGCCAAAATGTCGTTTTTGCCAAACGACAGGCAGATCAGGAAAAATCTCGAGCGCATCATCTTCGGCAATCAAATCCAACTGCAGCTGCTCCTCTTTTGCCCATGTTCGCTGCAGAGCCTCGTACTGTTCTTTCGTCACTTCCACCAAAGGAAAATGCCACATAGAAGCCAATAAGCCTGTTTCAGGTCGCTGCACGAGTAAAAACGAGCCTTGATCTTCGATGGCGCCTGCGATGTAATAGACATCTTTTGGCTTTGCTTTTTTCGATTTCACTGGAAAGTCTGTTTGTCGATTCTCCGCATAAGCAAGACAATACTGACTGATGGGACACTCTTCACATTTCGGTGTGGTGGGTGTACAGATTCGTGAGCCAAGATCCATCAAGGCTTGATTAAACTCACCAGGTTCATCGGGGGAAATGATCGTTCTCATCGCCTCGTCGAATGGTCTTCGGCTGCTGGCTTTCGCAATATCTGCTTCGATACAAAATAACCGACTGACGACCCGCATCACATTTCCATCGATTGCCGGTTCTGGCAAGCCAAAAGCAATACTGCCAATGGCTCCAGCTGTGTAGGGACCAATTCCTTTTAATGAGCGAATCTCTTCAATTGATTGGGGCATTTCTCCGTCGAATTCGGCAACGATTTGCTGGGCGGCAGCCTTAAGGTTACGGGCACGAGAGTAATAACCTAAACCTTCCCAAACCTTTAAAAGCTTTTGTTCTTCGGCTGCCGCCAAGTCTTGGATCGTCGGGAATTGTTCCATAAAACGATAGAAATAGCCAATCACTGTCTCCACTCGTGTTTGTTGAAGCATGATCTCTGAGATCCAGATTGCATACGGATCGTTGGTCGCCCGCCAAGGCAGATTGCGTTTTTCTTTATGATACCAAGTTAAAAATGTTTCTTGGAACGTCTTGATTTTTTCTACATCCCAAGTTTCCCATTGCTTACTCATCCATTACTTCCTCATCTAAGAATCGTTGTATATCATCGATGGCAAACCCTTTTTGATAAAGGCCTTGCTTGATTTTCATTTTTCGTTTCATCAACGGTAATCGCTGATGCCGCCGCATAAGACGAGCACCTTCTCTTTGGAGCGCTTCATTTTCTTGGTCCTCATCTTTTTCCATTGGTAATTCATCCAAAATCATTTGAATGACTCCTTGATGAAAACCTTTTTGCATCAAATGCATTTTTATCTTTTGGATCATTTCCTTATGGCTTTTGTTGTGAAAACGACGCATCGCTTTTTCAGCCGTATGATAACCGACTTCAAACTGCATTTCCTCGGTATACAAAGGCAATACTTCCTGAATCACGGGATCTTTTAATCCTTTTTTTCTCAATTGCTGACTGATGACCACGGGTCCTTTGTCACTCATGCGGACTTGGGTGCGAATGTAGCTCTCTCCGTAGTTTTTGTCATCGATCAAATTCAGCTCTTTCAGACGTTCAACGACTAAGTCTCTGTCTTGTTTTTCGATTTCTTTGTCTTTCAAATAGGTACGGACTTCCATTTCAGAACGCAGCTGATAGCTGATATAGTTCATGGCTTGCTGCAATCCTAAATCAAACCCCGCACTTTTTTTGATTTCTTTTAATTCTTCTTCACTCAGTTCCTTGCCTTTTAATAGCCGAAAATGGACCAAAAGATCTTCTGAGACCCGCAGTGTTTCACCTTCTGATGTCGCCACTTCATAAAATGGTCCTTTTCCTTTATTGATACGAATAATTGTATTCATCTTCTTCACCTCGCGAACGTACATTCTATTTTACCACAACTACGATGAAATTCCTTCTAATCAAGCTGAAAAAATGTGGTAAAATGAACTGACTATTTTATTTAAGGAGTTCACATGGCAAATACACAAGTCCAGCTTGGACAAAAACTACAACTAACGATCAAACGCTTGGGGATCAACGGAGAAGGCATCGGGTATTACAAAAAGCTGATCATCTTTGTTCCCCGTGTTCTGCCGGGGGAACAGGTCATTGCCGAAGTCACCAAAGCATCTCCCCGCTTTGCGGAAGCCAAGATGACCAAAATCATCAAGCCAAGCAGCGATCGCATCCAACCACCCTGCAAGTTTTACGACCGGTGCGGCGGCTGCCAATTGCAGCACTTAGTCTACGACAAACAATTAGACTTCAAAAAAGACCTATTGAAACAAGCACTTGAAAAATTTAAGCCAAAAGGCTACCAACAGTTTGAACTAAGGGATACTTTAGGCATGGATGTTCCTTGGCATTACCGCAACAAAGCACAATTTCAATTGCGTTACAACAGTCAAACCAAACGAATCGAAGCGGGTTTATACGAAATGGAGTCTCATCGCTTAGTCGCCATTGATGATTGCCTCGTACAAGAACAAGATACGCAAAAAGTGATCAACGGCATCGTCCAATTGTTGAATAAATACCAGATCCCGATTTACGATGAACGCAAAAACAGCGGGATTCTACGGACATTGATGGTTCGTATCGGGATCGCGACTGGCGAAGTTCAAGTCGTGTTTATTACCAACTCTGTCAAACTGCCGCAAAAAAATGCGCTGATTCGCGAGATCAATCAGCGCTTGCCGCAAGTCGTTTCCATCATGCAAAATGTGCAAAACAAAAAAACGTCCGTCGTCATGGGAGAGGAAACGATTCATCTTTGGGGCAAAGAAGCGATCGAAGAACGGTTGAATGAACTGACCTTCGACTTGTCCGCCCGCGCATTCTTCCAGCTGAATCCACAGCAAACCAGCATCTTGTATCAAGAAGGGTTAAAAGCCCTTGACTTGAGCAAAAATGAAACAGTCGTTGATGCCTATTGCGGTGTGGGAACGATTGGGTTGAGCGTGGCTCCTTATGCCAAAGAAGTCCGCGGCATGGACATTATTCCTCAAGCAATTGAAAATGCCCAAGAAAATGCACGCCGCATTGGTGCCCAAAATACCCATTATAAAACGGGAACTGCTGAGGAGCTCTTACCAAAATGGTTCAATGAAGGCTTCAAACCTGATAGCATCATTGTTGATCCGCCAAGGACAGGCTTGGATGAACGATTATTGCAAGCTTTGCTGAAACAACCACCGAAGAAGATGGTCTATATATCTTGTAATGTTTCTACTTTAGCAAGAGACTTGGTCCAATTAGCCAAAGTGTTTCACGTAGAATATCTGCAATCAGTAGATATGTTTCCACAAACCGCCCGCTGCGAAGTAGTGGTAAAATTGACCCGCAAATAAGCATTCGCCTGACAAATCATCTTGTGATCTGTCGGGCGAATGCTGTTTTCGTTGTCTTTTAAGTATAACGATTAATTGATTTGTAAGACGAGGACTTTCGTGGCAATAAAGGTGTCCCCTACTCGCTGCCCATAAAGACTTACCGATCGTTCAAGCTGCAGATCCGCACGTGACCCCTCCACGATTCGAGAATTATGTGATTGCGCATCATATAGAATTACTTTTATCTCAGTCTCGCTAGTAATCGTAAAGGATAATCTTTCCTCAGATGCGATCGCCATATCAAAGACTTCGCCGTCTTCCCCTGTTCCTTGAGAAATGTTCGTCAACTCCATCTCAAAACGATCACCATCAATAAAAATGAGTGTGCCCGTTTCATCTGCTTGTGCCAATTCCTCATTCGCTCGCTCTGCATCTGTCTGAGTCACTTGTTGTGCTTTTGTCTGATCGGTTTGATCGATTTGATCGTGATTATTTTGCGTCTCGTCTCCACTTTGACTTGATTGTGTTTGCGTTTGCGGCGTATTGACTTGGTTGTTGATGGGTACGTTGTCGTTGTTTGTCTGTGGGTCATTCGTAGCAACACCACAACCACTAAGTAATGCCACAAACAAGATAATTGCTGTTTGTTTTTTTATCATAAAAAACACCTTCCTTTTATTCATAGCGTAATGCTTCGATCGGTTTTAATTTCGACGCTTTATAAGCGGGTAAGTAACCAAAAATAGTACCGATCAGCATTGAAAATGACACACTGATCAAAATGGATAACAATGAGATCGTCATCGAATACTCTAACAGACGCAAGGCGATCAGACTGATCAACAGACCGACGAAGATGCCAATCAGCCCGCCGATCACCGATAAAACGATTGCTTCTGTCAAAAATTGCTGCAAAATCACTTTACGTTTGGCACCCAATGCTTTCTTCAAACCGATCTCTCTGGTACGCTCTGTCACACTGACTAGCATCGTATTCATTACTCCGATACCACCGACGAGTAAGGGAATGCTAGCAATCCCCCCCAGTAAAATCATATTCGATCGATTGACATCATCGGTCATTTTCTGCACTTCATCATAGTTGCGGATGGAAAAAACAAAATCTGAAGGCGGAATACTCTTGGTCAATTCATGGCTGGCTTGGACGACTGCTGATTCTAAGACGTCCGCATTCGTCGCCTGAAACAGCACTGTTGGCCTTTGGTTGAGCTTTCCTTCGACGAAACTTTGGCTGCCTCGAGGGATGAAGACATATTTTCCTGACAGTTGCTCCGTGTCAGAAACAGCTACGCCAACGATGCGAAAGGGCGTCCCATTGATTTCGATCAGTTGATTGATAGGATCACGATACGAGAAAAAAATTTCCGCCAAATCTTTCGTAATCACCGCAACTTGTTTTTGTGTCTGCAATTCGGTTTCACTCATTGCTCTGCCAGCAAGGATCGTATGGGGCAAAATTTCAAAGAACCCGCGATCCATGCCTAGCACTATCGTATCGGTTTGCTGGTCTCTTTGGAAAACTGTCAGATTGGCTTCATAGAACAAGCTAACGTTCTTGGCATGATCAATAGTCAACAGCTTTTGCAGCTCTCCTTCTGATAGTTGCGGGGCGTAATCAGGCAAACGATCATTTCTGCCGCTTTCGCCCGCTAAAAAAGCACTTCTGGCGTCATATTCGATCCGCATCGAGTTAGTATCACCACCAATCAGCTGCTTTTTCATGTTCTCAGTATTTCCGTTGATGATACTCACAATGGAAATGATGGAGGCAATCCCGACAATGATTCCTAGCATCGTCAACAAGGAACGCAAACGATGCTGGTAGATTGCCTGAATGGCTAAGCGAATATTTTCGGTCATCTTGTGCCCTCCTCAACAACTTCACCATCTTTAATGACGATTTGCCGCTTTGCATAGTCCGCGACTTCTTGTTCGTGGGTAATCAAAACCACTGTTTTTCCTAGATGATTCAGCTTAGTAAATAGCGCCATGATCTCATGACTATTAGCGGTATCTAAAGAACCCGTCGGCTCATCCGCTAAAATCACATTTGCTTCTCCTGCTAATGCCCGAGCGATCGCTACTCGTTGTTTTTGCCCTCCTGACAACTGATTGATCCTAAAATCGATCCGATCCCTCAATCCGACACTTTCTAAGGCGTGAATTGCTCGAGTCGTTCGTTCTTCCTGATTGACACCAGCATACAAGAGCGGTAAGGCAGCATTTTGTAAAACGGATAGTTTGGGCAACAGTTCAAAATTTTGAAACACGAAGCCGATTTTTTGATTGCGGATCTCGGACAGTTCAACTTCACTCAAATGACTGGTATTTTTACCATCAAGTAGATAGCTACCCGTTGTTGGCGTGTCTAAACAGCCAATAATATTCATCAAGGTCGACTTGCCTGATCCTGATCGGCCCATGATGGAAACAAACTCGCCAGCATTGATTGTTAAGTTGATTTTTTTCAAAACGTGAATTTCGCTAGTGCCCTGTGGGAACGTTTTGCAGACATCAATCAGTTGGATCATTTGGTTTCACATCCATTCCTTCTTGGATCCGAACTGTTGGGAAGACGAGCACCACTTGCATATCCAGTTCACTTTCTAACAGATACATGGCTTCATCCGTTTCATCTTCCATGATTTCCACGGATAGTTTACTGATTTTATGGTCCTCAACGACGTAGATGAAGGGCCTATCTTCTTCATAAAACACGAAAGATTTGGGCAGCTTGATCGCGGTTTGCTCTTCCTCAATGCGTTCTACAAAACAATGGATGCCAATACTAGGTGGCTCTTCACTTTCATCTAAAACGACCTCAAAACTAAATTGCGACAAATTGGGGTTTGCGCCTTGTTCTTCAACCACTACCGAAGGCTCTTTCATATCCCCAACTCGGGTGATCTTTCCAGTCCATCGCTGACTGCCGCCATTACGGTCTCTAAGTTCCACCTTTTGACCAGGCTCAAGTTGATTGCGGCGAAATTCATCCACAGTCCCTTTTAAAAAGAGCCGACTGGTATCAACGATCGTCATAAAAGGATTCTCTGGAGCCGCTTCACTTGCGCTTCGATTCATTTGTCGCTCGTCCACGTCTTTAACGATTCCATCAATTTCGGCTTCCACGACGTCTGAGCCATGTTGCTCTTTGACTGAACGTAGTTCTAATTCTGCCCGTTCCAGCTCTAATTCGGCATCGCCAATGCTGCTTTCCAAGTTTTGCGCTTCTAGCAGTAATTGACTTTGCTGCATTTCCAAATCGGTTTTACGATCTTCCAGCCCTTCTTTGTCCTCTTCTTCCGCACTGGCAATTTTTTGTTTCGTCTCCTCCAGCTGATTCGTGACCTTATTGTATTGTTCCCATTTTTGATTCGTTTGCCGTCTTGCTTGTTCCACAGCTCTCGAGCGATTTGCCGTCGCCTGTTCTGCTTCTTTAATGGCCAAAGCCCCCTCAGGGTTAGAGTAAACAAAAAGAGCTTGCCCTGCTTTGACTTGATCCCCTGCCTCTACTTTTTTCTCAACAACTGATCCTCTTGAGCTATCCACCTTGACTTCAACCGTTCTTGCTGGTTCAACGACTCCTACTAAGTAAAAATCTGCTCTCGGTTGCAGATCTTGCAAAGTTATTTGAGTGATGGAAGGTTCTTCACGACGAGCAATCCCCCAGGCACTCGTCCAGCCTAAACTGCCGATGATCAGTAAACTACTGATGATCATAAAACTCTTTTTTGATTTGTTCATATGCTTTCTCAAACATCTCACCTTCCTGATTGGTTAATCGAATGACCACCTTTATTTAACCATTGAATCAATTTCCGTTTTGAACGTTTCTCTTAATATCTGCTGAAGATTTCTTAAGAAAATAGAATTTCTCCATTCTTTTTTTATTAATATGAAGAATTCTTAAGAAGAATTAGCTATTCGCTCTTACTCCTCTTTGCTATAATCAAGAAAGAATCAAGAACGAGTTAGAAAGGACTGTTTCATGCGTAGTAAATATTCTTCATTTGTCTTTTTTCTGGTTGGCTTCTTCTTATTGGTAGGAGCCTTATGGCTATTAAAGGAAACGAGACTCATTCAAATGGTGCTAGATAATTTTTTGTCAAACCTTGTTACAGATGGCGTTGTGGAAACAAGTGATGGCGAAGGCGGGATGATCGTTGGTACCTTTGTCGACTGGCGCCCTATTAAACAATTGTTCTTGGCATTCTCCTTCTTTCTCGTTTTTGCCGTTACCTTGATTTGCTATTTTATCTATCGTTATGTTTCAAGGAAAAAAATTGCAAGGATCGCCGAAGGAATTCAGCTCTTTTTCTCTCAATCGGAAGCAAGTTCGACGGGCAGCCTAGCGATCGATCATGAATTATTAAAAATAAAAGATTCGATGAACCGCAATGAGGCTCTTTTAAAGGAAGAAACACAGCGCACCAAGGACTTGATCACCTATTTGGCGCATGACTTGAAGACTCCCTTAGCTTCAGTGATCGGCTATCTCAACCTATTGTTGGATACGAAAAACTTGACCAATGAACAAATGACGCAATCCTTGACGATTGCTCTAGAAAAGTCTGAGCGTTTGGAAACGCTGATGAATGAATTTTTCGACATCACCCGTTTTAATCTACAAGACATCCAATTGTATCAACGGGAACTTGATTTCGTCTTCTTACTGAAGCAAATCCAAGAAGAATTCTATCCGCTGCTGAAAGAAAAAGAACAAACCATCTGCTACTCTGGACCAGAGAGCTTGAAATTAAAAGCCGATAGTGAACAGTTGGCGCGAGTGTTAAACAATCTGTTAAAAAATGCCATTGCCTATGCGCCTGATCAAACCACGATCACAATGCAGCTAACCGTGGACGAACAAGCAGCAACTTTTATCCTAGCGAATCAAAGTGAGCCGATCGAACAAGAACAATTGGAGGCATTATTTGAAAAATTTTATCGTCTGGATCAAGCTCGTTCAACCAAGACAGGTGGAGCAGGTCTCGGATTGGCGATCGCCAAAGAAATTATTTTGGCGCATCAGGGAACGATCCGAGCTGCTAGCAAGAACAATGAGATTCAAATGATCGTCACATTGCCTTTAGCGACAAATCAACATGAAAAAACTAGAAAGTCAGTTAACTGAAAAGGAAGGTCAATACGAGTGGAAAAGATACTTTTAGTTGAAGATGAAAAAGAAATTTCAGATTTGATTGCCTTTTATTTACGAAACGAAAATTTTTCTGTCATCACTTGTGCAGATGGGCATGAAGCTCAGGTACAGATCGAGCAAAACAGCTTTTCTTTGGCGATTCTTGATGTCATGCTGCCAGATATCACAGGCTTTGACCTGTGTAAAATCATCCGCAAGAAGCATCATTACCCAATTATTATGTTGACAGCTAAATCTGAGGAAATCGATAAGATCACTGGTTTGACAATTGGTGCCGATGATTACATCACCAAGCCCTTTCGTCCGTTGGAAGTGATCGCTCGGGTGAAAGCTCAGATACGCCGCTCGACTCAATACAACGGCTCAGATCAAAACAAATTGATCGTGAGGGAGTTGGAATTAGATGTCAATAAGCGAAAATGTTTCTTGCAAGAAGAAGAACTTTCCCTGACGCCGATCGAATTTTCCATTTTAAAATTATTGATGGAGCGAAAAGGCCAAGTGGTAAGCTCTGAGGAAATGTTTCAAGAGGTTTGGGGCGAAAAATATTACACGTCTTCCAATAATACCATCATGGTCCACGTTCGAAACCTTCGGGAAAAAATGCACGATACCCACAAGAAGTCCTCTTATATCAAAACCGTTTGGGGGATCGGCTATAAAATTTAACACCAAAAACCGTCCTTTCATTGTACAAAAAGGACGGTTTTCTTGGGACTGAACACAAGTACATCGAGAAACATAGAAAAAAGCCAGAACTGATTCTTTCAGTTCCAGCTTTTTTTATTTAGAAACGTGCAACTTGCAAGCTTCTTTTATTTCGTAATCAAAGCATCTAAACTAGCCACTGCCAGACTCATCTTCGCGATTTTATCCAACAAGGCAAAACGGTTGCGGCGAATCTGTTCATCTTCCACCATGACCATTGTTTGATCAAAATAAGCTTCGATCAATGGGCGCAGTGCCACTAAGCTTTGGTAGTTTTCTTCCATCGTTTGATGTGGGAACTTGTCCTCTACTGTTAAGACCGCTTCATACAAGGCAGTTTCAGAGTCGTTTTCAAACAAGGCAGGATCAATTGCTGCTTGATCCAATTCGGCTTTTTTCGCTAAATTGATCACCCGTGTCAAAGCTTCCATCGATGGTTTGAAGTCGTTGTCCTGCAGATGTTCTCTTAACATTTGAGCCGTTTCAAACAACGTACTGATGTCTGCTTGACGTGCGCCTAAGACAGCTTCGATGACATCATGACGCGTATTTTTGCTGAGTAAGAATTGACGCAGACGACCTTTCACAAAATCGGTCACTTGTTCTTGACCAGCGGCAAGTTGAATCCCAAAAACTTCTGGTTGAGCATTAATGGCTTCACGAATTTCTTCTTGCAACTGAGCAAATGGGAAGTACCAGCGCTTTTCAGCTAAGATGCGGATAATCCCGTAGGTTTGACGGCGTAAAGCATAAGGATCGTTTGAACCGCTTGGAACCATATCAACAGCGAAGAACGCAAGTAAGCTGTCTAATTTATCCGCAATCGCTAAAACAGCCCCGATTTTTGATTGTGGCAGCTCGCCTTCTGCTGAGATCGGCATGTAGTGTTCACGAATCGCTTGGGCAACTGCTGGTTTCTCTCCTTGGATCAGGGCATATTTTTCCCCCATGATCCCTTGCAACTCAGGGAATTCCCCTACCATATTGGTCACTAAATCAAATTTATAGATTTGAGCTGCCCGTTGAAGGTCGGTCAGTTCTTCTTGTGTTAAACCAACGGTCTTCCCGATGATTTGCGCTGCTAGTCCGACACGTTGCATTTTTTCATATAAGCTGCCGATTTTTTCGTGGAAGGTGACTTGCTTAAGTTTTTCTACGCAATGGTCAATGGTCAGCTTTTTGTCTTCATTGTAGAAAAACTCAGCATCTTCTAGACGAGCGGTCAGGACTTTTTGGTTTCCTTTGATGACATTATCGATTTTCACAGCATCCCCGTTGCGGGCAGAGATGAAGTGCGGCAGCAATTCTCCGTCAAGGGTGCGAACATCGAAGTAACGTTGATGTTCTTTCATAGAAGTAACTAATACTTCTTCAGGGACAGAAAGATATTTTTCTTCAAAGTCCCCTACAAAGGCTGTTGGGTATTCAACTAGATTTGTCACTTCTTCTAGTAAATCTTCATCTAAATCGATCCGCCAGTTGTTTTCTTGAGCGATCGCATTGATTTGTGTGGTGATCATTTGTTGACGTTCGCTTGGATCAGCGATGACAAATTGATGCTTCATTTTTTCCAAATAGTCGTCCGCATGATCAAATGTGACTGCCTCACCTAAGAAACGATGACCTTTTGACTCGCGACCGGTAACAATATCAAGGATTTGGAAAGGAATGACTTGCTCACCAAAGAGTGCTACGATCCAATGAATTGGTCGGATATATTCAAAATCGTAGTCTGCCCAGTGCATCGTTACTGGAAACGTCAAACTCGTGATTACTTCCTGCAATCCTTTCAATACCTCAACGGTTGGTTGACCTTGGGTATGTTTCGTTACATAGACATACTCAACACCTTTTAATTCACGGAAGGTGATGTCATCGGTTGTCAATCCTTGTCCACGAACAAACCCTTGAGCTGCTTTCGACCAATTGCCTGCATCATCTAACGCGATTTTTTTCGCTGGTCCTTTGACCTCTTCTTGCGTATCCGCTTGTTTTTCAGGAATACCGGTGACATAGACAGCCAAGCGGCGAGGTGTGGAATAGGCTTCGATCGTTGTATAAGGCAACGCATGAGCATCTAAGAAAGCTGCCGTTTTTTCTTGTAATTGTTTCATACTTGGGGTTACGACATGCGCAGGTAATTCCTCTAAGCCGATTTCTAATAATAGGTTTTGTGCCATCTTATTTTCCCTCCTCAATCAGTTTTTGCGCCACTTCTGGATCAAGCAATGGATAACCGAGGTTTTCCCGTTCTGCTACAAATAGTTTTGCTACTTGACGTGCCATGTTACGGATACGTGCGAGGTACCCAGCACGTTCAGTGACGGAGACTGCACCACGTGCATCCAACAAATTGAAGGTATGGCTGCATTTTAAGATATAGTCGTAAGCTGGATGAACTAAGCGTTCATCGATACAGCGTTTTGCTTCTTTTTCAAAACGATCGAAGTTCCCTAAAAGCAAGTCTTGGTCACTGACTTCAAAGGAATATTTTGAATGTTCATACTCAGGTTGGCGGAAAATCTCACCATATTTGACACCTGCAGACCATTCAAGATCGTAGACACTTTCAACTTCTTGAATATAAGATGCTAGACGTTCTAAGCCGTAAGTGATCTCTGATGTCACTGGCTTACATGCTAAGCCGCCGACTTGTTGGAAGTACGTAAACTGAGTGATCTCCATCCCGTCTAACCACACTTCCCAACCAAGACCTGCACAACCCATCGAAGGATTTTCCCAGTTATCTTCGACAAAACGAATATCATGTTCTAATGGATCGATCCCTAAAAGACGCAGGCTTTCTAAATAAAGCTCTTGGATATTTTCAGGAGAAGGCTTCATCACGACTTGGAACTGGTGGTGCTGATACAAACGATTTGGGTTTTCCCCGTAGCGGCCATCAGCTGGACGGCGAGAAGGTTCTACGTAAGCGGCGTTCCATGGTTCTGGACCGATTGCACGTAAAAATGTGTATGGGCTCATGGTCCCAGCCCCTTTTTCTGTATCATAGGCCTGCATCAGCATACAGCCGTTTTCAGACCAGAATTTTTGCAGGGTCAAAATCATCTCTTGCACAGTTAGTTTACTCATCTTTTTCTTCCTTTCTTATAACGCATTGACGACAGGATAAAATTCGACAACTGATCCAGGGATCAATTTCACTTCGACCACGACATCTGCTTCTAAAACATCCGATAAGTCGTAAAGCATTTGGTCTGGACTCGTTGTAAATTCATGTAAAAGCTGTTCATCCTTTAAAAGGCGAACTTGCAGTGGAATACTTGCTAATACTTTGAGCTTTTTTTCGGTAAACGCACTTGCTGGAATCGTCATATCAAATAACATAAAAACCCTCCTTTGTTTTTGGCTATTCTTGGTGTGAAACATAAAAAAGTCCCTATATCTATACACTTTGTATAGATATAGGGACGATAAATTCGCGGTTCCACCCTACTTCCGACAAGTCGGCAGCTTCATTGATCATGCTCACGGACGCCTGCGAAATAAGGTTCCAACTTGGCTTTCACTCTCCCAAGTTCGCTTCATGGAATGGTCTTCTTTCTTTCTTCCGATCATAGCACGGATTCGATTACCCTTATGATAGTAGTTGAAGCTAGGGTTTGTCAATGATTAATTTGAACTTTTATGCTTCTGGGCCTAAATCCGCCTGGTCATGAAAGACGATCTCATCAGCGATTTTCCCATCACTTTCAAAAACGATGATCTCATTCATTCCGATTTTTAAAAACGGTGCTGGGACGTACAAGCGCTGCTGCGGTCCTTTTTCCCAGAAACGGCCGATCGTATGACCATTGACTTGGACAAACCCTTTACCCCAGCCTGGCAATTCGATAAAAGTATCTGCACATTCATCAAAAACACATTCAAAGCGTGAGAAACTTGGTTGTCCTTTTTGCCATTTTCCTTGGAAATCAATGGCATGCAAATTATCCATCGGTAAGGGATAGATTTCCCAGTTGCTTTGGAAGGCGCCATTGATGATCACACCGTCTTTGATGCCTTTGTGCTGATGGTTCATTTTTACGGAATAATTGACCCGCCCCATATTCTCCACCAAGATCCCCAACTCGTTTTCTGATACTGATAAATCGAAACTGTAGGTTTGACCGATTTCTTGATCGTAATCGATGCGCAAAAGTTCCTGGTTGATAAACGTATGGGCACGATCCATCGTATTGATCAGACGGTAGTCGGCAATCTTCCGAGCAGGCCCAATCAGTGAGCGATAATAGATATAACCCGTCGCTTGATTGCAGGCTTCCATCGATAACGGGTAATTACTTATAATCGGTTGACTGATCGTGTCGATCGTCGAAAACAAGGAGACTCGTTCTTTCACTGAGAATGTTCCATAAGCTTTTCGCTCAATTTCCATACTCAATGGAAACTCAGGAATTTCCGCATAGTCAGCGATCACCTTTTTGAAGGCTTGGTATTTGGCAGTAGGTTCTCCCCATTCTGTCAACAAGGCATCGTAATCATAGCTAGTGACATCCGGCGCTAAGCGTTCATAATAGTTTGACCCGTTCATAAAGCCAAAGTTGGTCCCGCCATGAAACATATAGATATTGACAGAACCTAATGCTAAACAATCCTGCAATTCCTTTACTGCATCTTGTGTTGAGGTCGTATGGTGCTGGTCGTCACCCCAGGCATCAAACCAGCCGATCCAAAATTCCATGACCATCAGTGGCCGTTTTTCTCCGTGAAATTTTCGAAGTTTTTCAAAATTTTCCTTGATGTTGGAGCCGCAGTTGATCGTAGGCAATGCCAAGTCTTTGATACTGCCGTTTTCTAGCATATCGTGCCAAGGTCCGTCAGAGGTCACTAACGGCGTTTCTACACCATGCTGCCGCATCGCAGCCACCATTTTCCGCAAATACTCTTTATCATTGGCGTAGCTGCCGTATTCATTTTCTACTTGCATCATTATAATCGGACCGCCTTGGGTGATCTGCAGATCCCGCACTTGTGGAAACAAATGGGCGAAATAACGAGTGATTTTTTCCATAAATGGGGGATAATCAAACCGAAGCTTCATCATAGGGTCTTGCAATAGCCAATAAGGCAGTCCCCCAAATTCCCACTCCGCACAAATATAAGGTGCTGGTCGCAAAATGACATAAAGCCCTACTTCTTGTGCCGTTTGGATAAATCGCCGCAAATCAAGGATCCCATCAAATTGATAGACACCTTCCTGTGCTTCATGAAGATTCCAAGGAACATAGGTTTCGACGGTATTACAGCCCATTAAGCGTAGTTTCTCTAAGCGATCTTGCCAATATTCAGGAACGACACGAAAATAATGGATCGCTCCAGAGATCACTTTAAAAGGCTTGTTGTCTAGATAAAAGTCATCTTCAATAGCAAAAGTTCGCATCAGTTACGCCCCTCTTTGACGATATAGGTGGTGTATTGCGTCAGCATCATTTCTGAAGAAAGAACCTTACCCGTCAGAAGATCCGTTTTTCCAACAAACATTTCTGGCAGCGGTTGTGCTTCTTCGTGGAAATTGATGATGACGAAAAATTTCGCCTCTGCATTTTCACGACAGGCAATTTCTAGTTTTGTTGCCTCCTCGATCACTGGGGTAATATCGGTCTCTTTGACGATCGTTTTGAAAAGCTGATCTTGCAGCTGATCTTCCAACTGTCCACCAAAGTAATAGACGGTGCCATCGCCAAATGTATTTTTGGTCACTGCCGGCATTCCTGCATAGAAATTGCTCGTGTAATGCGCTAGCGCTTCGGCGTTTTCTAAATGGATCAAATCGCTGACTAAATTACTTGTTCCTGTAAGGTCTTCATTGACTAACGAAACCTCGTTTGATTGTTCTGGGGCTAATGCATCGATTTCTTCCACCCAGATGCCAGCTAACTCCCGCAAGGGGCCAGGGTAACCGCCTAAGTGAACATTGTCTGATTGATCAACGATGCCGCTCATATACGTTGTAAGTAAAGCACCGCCTTGCTTAACAAAATCAGTTAGCCGCTCTTGCATCCCTTCTTTGATCATGTACAGAACCGGAGCTGCGACTAGCTTGTATTTTGATAAGTCAGCATCCACGGGAACCAAATCGACCGCAATATTTTGTTCGTAAAAATAGCGATAGTAGCGATGGATCTGTTCTACATATTTCAGGTCAACGGTTGGACCACTCGTATATTCTAATGCCCAATAATTGTCCCAATCGAAAATCACAGCAACCTGTGCTTGGGTTTGCGTGCCAATGATGTCTGAAAGCTGCGCTAATTCGGCACCTAGAGCTGCTGTTTCTCGGAAAACCCGCGTGTCTTCATGACCGACATGTTCGATGACCGCACCATGGAATTTCTCACAAGCACCAAAGGAACGTCGCAATTGGAAGTATTGGATCGTATCTGCCCCATGAGCAATCGTTTGATAGCTTTGCGCCCGCATCTGTCCTGGTTTTTTTAATGAATTATAAGGCTGCCAGTTTTGTTGGGAAGGTGTTTGTTCCATCAGCATAAAGGGTTGCTGTTTTAACCCGCGCATCAAATCATGGGTCATGGCTACTAAGCTCCATGGCGTATTGTACGATGGATAATTATCCCACGAAACAAGGTCCATTTCCTTTGCCCACTTGAAATAATCCAGTCCTTTAAAGGTTCCCATCAAATTCGTTGTAATCGGTGTTGTGGGATCGATTTTCCGAATAGCGTCCCGCTCCATCATGTAGTTTTTTAAAAGACTATCCGAGTTGAACCGCCGGTAGTCAATAGAAATTCCTGCAAATGCCGTCTTGTCATAGCCGATTCCTTCTGACAGCGCATTTGGCAACACGATTTCATCCCATTCATACACGGTATGACCCCAAAATTCCATATTCCAGGCTTTATTCAGTGCTTCGATCGTATGATATTTATCCTTTAACCAGACACGAAACGCTTTTTCACAGTTGTCGCAATAACATTCGCCGCCGTATTCATTATTGATGTGCCAACAAGTCACTTGTGGATTTTCGCCGTAACGTTCGGCTAATTTCGTTGCCAAGCGTTCTGCGTATTTTTGATAAACCAAACTGTTGGGACAGGCATTGTGCCGTTGCCCAAACTTATGATGGCGTCCATCATAATCGGTGCGAGCGACTTCTGGATACTTCTTAAACATCCAAGCTGGCAAAGCAGCTGTGGAAGTGGCTAAGACGATGTCGAAACCTTCCGTACTTAATTTTTCGATGATTTGATCCAATTCCTCAAAATCATAACAATTTTCAGAGGGTTGGATCTTTGCCCATGAAAAAACATTGACGGTCGCGCTATTGATACTTGCTTTTTTAAAGATTCGAATGTCTTCTTCCCAAATCTCTTTCGGCCACTGATTTGGATTATAATCGCCGCCAAATAGAATTCTATCAAAAAATTTTGTCATGTAAGTGAACGCTCCTTTAAAATAAAATGATTTCTACTCTCTTATTGTAAGGCTTTTCATTCTGTTGTAGTATAATACATGAAACACTATTTTATAACTTTTCGAAACACGGAGGTACACTATGCCTATCTACTTTTATCAAACCAATCAGCAGCTGCCTTTATCTCTGGAAAGCATCGGCAACGATTGGGCGCAAGATGACGTCGCTCGTCCTGATGGCTATCCCTACTTCCATTGGCTGCAAACCGAGCAAGGGGAAGGCCGAATCACATTTGGTCAGGAATCGTTTATCTTACGTCCGAATGAAGGCATTTTGATTTTTCCTTTTACGCCCCATCGCTATTATCCATTGACTAACTGGAAAACATCCTTCGCCACATTCCAAGGCCCTTTGGCAGCTGAGGTGTTAAAGCAGTACACGAATCAGCCCTATATATTAGCTGAAGAGTCAGAAACCTTTTCTTATGTCACCTGGATCAATCAACGGATCAAAGAAGACCAACAAATCAGTTGGGACCCGCTACGGGCTTCTAGCGAATGTTACCGCTTTTTATTGGCGATCATGCAAGAACGCTCAGGGAATCCAACAGAAAAACACCCGCTGTTCCAACAATATCTGGTTCCCGTTATACAAGAAATCGAAACGAATTACGATCAGGCGATCACGATCAAAGAACTAGCAGGGCTCGTCTATGTGTCACCACAGTATCTCTCACGTTTGTTCCAACGTTTTTTGGGGCAATCTACTGCACAATATTTATTGAACTACCGCATGACCCGAGCCAAAGAGCTTTTGGTGGCACAGCCAGATCTGCCCATTCAACAAGCTGCCTTCGCAGTGGGGTTTCAAGATGCAAGTCACTTTACAGCATTATTCAAAAAAAGAGTCGGCTTAACTCCATTAAAGTTTCGCCAACTCTATCATTGATTTTTCGGTTTTAAGACGTCTTGCCATTGCCCCATCTGATCGATAAACTTCTTACTTTTTAAATAAATGCCCACATATTCATCATATAATAAATCAATCACTCGTCGGATCGCGGCTTTCGTTTCTGGCTTTAATTTGATTGAAGCAATCTGCTCGTAGGATATTTGCGAAAATAAGCGAATAAAATGGATAGCCCGAGAATCAGCATGATAACGACGTTCGTCCATCCCCCAGTGCTGTTCACATAAAATACCGCTATATTTTGAGGAATAGTCAAACCGACCGTCGGTTTTTCCGCAGATCGCACAATGGGTCCAATTCGGGGTGATCCCGAAACGGTGCAAAATCTGGATCTCAAAGATATTGGTGATGATCTCTGCGTCGTTTTCTTGGTCCATTAATTGCAAGGCCTCATGTAAAAATTGGTATAGATGTGGGTCATAGACCCGATCATCAATAGCAGAATCAGCCAAATTCAATAAGTAGGTTGCATAACCAGCAATAAAAATATCACTTTGGATCGTACGAAAAGGATGGATGTCTTTGGCATTGTTTAAAAAGGACAAGCCTTCCGTTTTGATGGTTCCCATGTAGGTGGCTTCAGTATAGGAGAGCAGCGCTGGTGCCAAGGGGTTGTTTTTCCGATGGGCACCCTTGACATAAAACATTTGCTTCCCAGCAGATTCCGTAAAGATTTTGACTAGCTTGTCTTTTTCTTTATGGTCTTTTGAAAAAAGTAAGATTCCTTTTGTTTCAACAAGATTCATCGTCGCACCCCATTTCTTTAAAAAAACTGATCCAGTTCGCTAACTGCATCAGTTTTTCTTCATTAAAACAGATCATGTTTGATCTGCATGTCATCAATACTCATCTTTGCGATAGCCATAATCTGTTAAGAATGTTTGCTTGTCGCGCCAATCTTTTTGAACTTTTACCCATAATTCCAAGAAGACTTTGTCATCTAACAAGTGTTCAATGTCTAAACGAGCTTTCGTACCGATCTGTTTCAGCATTTTTCCGCCTTTGCCGATGATAAT
This sequence comes from Enterococcus sp. AZ063, assembly GCF_051715045.1. Classification (NCBI taxonomy): domain Bacteria; kingdom Bacillati; phylum Bacillota; class Bacilli; order Lactobacillales; family Enterococcaceae; genus Enterococcus; species Enterococcus sp. AZ063. Next base: position 1,559,931 of record NZ_JBIOTA010000001.1, on the reverse strand, counting down.
GCCTTTTTGACTGTCACGTTCGACAATGATCGTCGCTTGAATATGCACCTTGTCATTGTGGTCTCGTTTCATGGAGTCAACCACGACCGCTACTGAGTGAGGTACTTCATCTCTGGTCAGTAGCAAGACTTTTTCCCGCACCAATTCGGAAACGATAAAGTATTCTGGATGATCCGTGATTTGATCCTCTGGGAAGTACTGAGGCCCTTCTGGCATTTCATCGATCAGTAGCTTCATTAACGTTTCGAAATTATTGCCTTCTGTTGCAGAAATCGGTACGATCTCAGCAAAGTCCATTTGTGAGGAGTAGTCTTCAATAATTGCCAATAAGGCATCTGGATGGACTTTATCAATTTTATTGATCACGAGGAAAACCGGTGTCTGACTTTGGCGCAATCGTTCGATAATAAAATCATCGCCCTTCCCACGCTTTTGGTCCGCACTGATCATAAATAGCGTCACGTCAACTTCTCGCAGTGCACTATAGGCGGTTTCAACCATAAAATCGCCTAAACGGTGTTTGGGTTTGTGGATCCCTGGTGTATCGATAAAGATCAGCTGTGCGTCATCCGTCGTGTAGACCCCTTGGATTTTGTTACGGGTCGTTTGCGCTTTGTCACTCATGATCGCGATTTTTTGTCCTACGACTCGATTTAGTAGTGTTGATTTCCCAACATTTGGCCGCCCGACGATCGCAACGAAGCCTGATTTGTGTGTTGTCATTGTTGTTCCCCTTTATCTTGTGTTTTGGTGCGCATCAGAAGAGCTGCAGCAATTTTGGCAAGAAGATGATCGCTGCGACGACTAACGCAAAAACTGCGGTCATCAGCACGGCACCAGCTGCCATATCTTTGATTTTTTTTCCGATAGGATGGAAATGGAAATCTGTAAACATATCTACGACGTTTTCAAAGACGGTGTTGATGATCTCAACGATCCAGACTAAGAAAACAGCTAGCAGCAACCAGAGCCATTCCATTTGACTCAAACGGAAAATAAAGCCTGCAATGATCGCAACGATTCCTAGTGCAACATGTTTACGCATATTGCGTTCCTCTTTAAAGACGGTTTTTATACCAGTGAAAGCAAATTCGATCGACGAAATAAATTGTTTGTTTTTCCCAATATTCTTATCTTTTGAGTCCATAGGCATCCAGTATTTCCTTTTGCAGTCCAAACATTTCCTTTTCATCTTCAGGTGTCATATGATCATAGCCATTGATATGCAAGAAACCATGTAACGCCAAGAAACCCAGCTCCCGATCATAGGTGTGCCCGTATTCAGCAGCTTGTTCTTTCGCTCGTTCAATGGAGATCATAATATCTCCAAGATCACGCGGCAGCTCTTCAAGGGCTTCGTCAAAAATGATCGACAGCTCTTCGTCAGTTTCTTCTTCAAAGGCAAAACTAATGACATCTGTTGGCATATCTTTGCCGCGGTACTCCCGATTGATTTCTTGGATCGCCGCATTGTCCATAAATGTGACGGACATTTCCGTATCCTCTGGAAGTTCTAAATGTCCTGCAGCAAATTGCAGTAGTCCTTCGATCTCTTTGATCTTGGTTTCCCCCACTGAATTTGTCTCATCTAAAAAGGTAATCTCCATTAGCGCTCTCTTCTTTCTTGTTCTTCTTTCATTTTCTCTGCTTCCGACTTCATTTTTGGGTATTTGATCCGTGAATGGAAGGTACTGCAAAGTCCGTTGACCAGTGATTTTTCAATCATTCGGATTTCTTTCAAAGTCAGGCCTGTTTCATCCAGTTGACCGTCTAAGATCCGATCATTGATGAGATTTGCAACAAATTCTTGAATCTTTTGATTTGTTGGATTTTCCATCGCTCGAACAGCTGCTTCACAACTATCCGCGATACTCACAACGCCAGCTTCTCGTGTTTGCGGTTTTGGACCAGGATAACGGAAATCTTCTTCCGTCACCTCGGGATTACGCTCTTTGGCTTTTACGTAGAAATAACGCATCAAGGTCGTGCCATGGTGTTGACGACAAATGTCGATCACCATGCGCGGCATTTTGGCTTCTTCGAGAATTTCCGCCCCATCGATCACGTGACCGAAGATGATTTGTTTGCTGTCTTCAGGCAACAAGAAATTATGCGGGTTTTCGGCACCAGCAGGTAAATTTTCTACGAAGAAATTGGCATGTTTGACCTTGCCGATATCATGGTAATAACAAGCCACACGAGTCAGTAAGCTTTGCCCGCCGATTTCGGCAACGGCATTGGCACTAAGATTGGCAACCATCATACTGTGATGATACGTTCCTGGCGCTTCTTCCAGCAACTGTTTTAACAATGGATGATTCGGGTTACTCAATTCATTTAACACGATCATACTCTCATCCGTCACCAACAATTCGATGTAAGGATGTAGTCCCATCGTTAGCAAATAGCTTAAGAGAGAGCCTGCTAAACCACAAATGATCGTGGTCCAAGTGTTCCCGCGAGCAAAATCCATTCCTTGGAAAATCACCAGCACAAAACTCAGTAAGAGCGGAAAGACGATCACCCACGCTACTGCCGTTTTCCCTTGACTAGCGATGCGGGCGCGCTTGATCATCGTTCCCATCAAGCCAGAGAACAAATAGGTGACTAAGACGGTCGTCAACAAGTTGGTTCCGCTAGAATCAAAGTAAATAAAGAGTGCACTGATTACTTGGAAAATCGCAGACAAAATCCCCAAACGACGGCTGGAGAAAATACTCAGGATCAACGGTGTAAACGCAGCTGGGAAAAACAGCGGGATAAAGGTCACTAATTCAGATTGGAAAAGTTGGAAAAACTTCATGATCAAAATACTGAATGCCATTGCCAAAATATAAAACGTGACCGCATTCATCCGTTTTTCCACGTCTTTCGTCTGTTTCGTGTAATAAAACACCATCAGCATCTGTAAGACTGTTGCTAACACTAAAGCGATCAATGGAAAAACAGAAAAGGTCTGATTGGTCATTCCTAAAAGCTGCAGCTTCTCTAGGGCATTGGCATCGATCTGCGAGCCCTCACGGACAATGATCTCTCCTTGATAAATCATCACTGGAGGAACAGCATCCATGGCGGTTTGCCGTGCTTCTTCTGTCCGTTTTTCATTTGGGATATCGTTCACGACGATTCCTTGATTGACTAAGAAACGTAAGACAGAAGCCATATCTGAGCTAACATCTAAGAACTGGATCTTATCTTCCGCCTCAGAACGGAACGTACTTAGTTCCGTTTGGCGGATCTGTTTCGCCATTTGTTCATCTATTAATTGTAGCGCATAGGTACGCACTGTATTTAATTCATCATCACTTAATGAGAACATCGTCGTCAAAAAATTATTGGTAAATGACTGATAAAAATCTAGTTCATCATCACTCATTTTTTCAAATTCTTGTTTTAAGGCTGCGATATATTCATCTGTACTAGGTTTAGGGATATTTTCATCCTCATCGGCTTCAGCCACTTTTTTTTCATGAGCTTCATCCACTGATTTTTTGACTGAAGCAACTAAGTCAAATAAATGATCGATACGATCATGCTGCGTTTGCGCCAGTGTATCCTGATACGTGTACTCTGGTGGTACAGCTTCGGCAGCCAGTTTACGTTTTTGTTCCGTCGCAGCGGTATTTTCGATCGTTTTATTGGCACGGATATTTTCTTCCGCCACTTGACCTTCGCTATAATCGACATTGTTTTGTTTGACGCTGGTGTACATGATACCAATCGAAAAAAGAAAGAAAAGGAACATCAAAACTGGTAGATAGAATTTCCCAAGTCTTTCTCTAAATTTCCGTAGTGGTTGAATGATCATAGTTCTCCTCCTAAAAGACGATCAGCGCTTGTCTTTAAGATCTGCTTCTTCATATGCGCGAATGATCTCGGCAACAACTGGATGCCGCACGACATCTCCTGCTTCAAAATTAGCAAAAGCAATTTTAGGGATCTCTTGTAACGTTCGTTCGGCGTGGATCAGGCCGCTTAAAGTCCCTTTTGGCAAATCGATCTGGCTGGTATCGCCATTGACGATCATTTTAGAGTTGAATCCTAAACGGGTCAAAAACATTTTCATTTGAGCAATCGTCGTATTTTGCGCTTCATCTAAAATGACAAAGGCATCTTCTAGCGTACGTCCACGCATATATGCCAATGGTGCGATCTCAATGACGCCTCGTTCCATGAGACGGTTCGTATGATCCATCCCAAAAATTTGATACAACGCATCATAAACGGGGCGTAAGTAAGGATCGACTTTTTCTTTCAAGTCTCCTGGTAGGAAACCAAGATTTTCTCCTGCTTCAACGGCGGGACGTGTCAAAATGATTTTTTGCACTTGGCCTTTCTTTAGAGCTGCAATTGCCATTACGACTGCTAAGAAGGTCTTTCCGGTTCCAGCGGGGCCGACACCAAACACTACATCATGTTTACGGACGGCTTCGATATATTTTTTTTGCCCAGCATTTTTCGCTCGGATCGGTTTGCCGTTACGGTCTTTGATGATCTCTTCTTCATACATATCTTTGAAATAATCAAGACTGCCCTTATTCACCATATTCAACGCAGTGATCACATCAGGGGTACTGATATTGATGCCTCGTTTGATCAACTCTTGCAAAGCCCGAATCACGGATTGTGCCTTTTCAGCGGCTTCAGTTTCTCCTACGATTTGGATCAGCTCACCACGAGTGTGAATGACCGTTCCTGTGGAGTCTTCAATAATTTTGATGTTCTTATCGTGGGCACCTAATAATAAACGAACGTCATCGTTTTCACTAAGTGTTATCTCGATCGTTATTGTTTTGTCTGTCAAATATGTTACAGCTCCTTTTTTGGCGTTCTTATTAATAATAACATAAGATGGAAAAAAGAAAAATTACTTATCAAGCACAACAGTCGTTTCCCCTTGTCCTTATGCTTTTTTTAAGTTTTCGAAATCAGAAAAAAAAGCCGCAAGCATGTCATCCATACTTGCGGCGTGAGCTTACATTTGATCCAATAATTCTTTAACGATCGCATTGACTTGATTGCCGTCTGCTTTGCCTTTAACTTGTGGCATTACAGCACCCATCACTTTTCCAAATTCTTTGGAAGAAGAAGCACCAGTCTTTTCAATCGCTCCAGCGACGATTTGGCGGATTTCCGCTTCATCGAGTTGTGCTGGCAAATATTTTTCAACAACTGCAATTTCAACTTTGACTTTCTCTGCTAGATCATTTCGGTCAGCTTTCTCAAACTCATTTAAAGAGTCACGACGCTGTTTCATCTCACGAGACAAAACGGTCAACTCTTCTTCTTCATTCAAGTCAGAACCTTTTTTGATCTGCTCATTTTGAATGGATGCTTTCAACATGCGGATCACCTGCAAGGTTTCCTTGTCTTTGGCTTTCATCGCTGTCTTCATGTCATCATTCAGTGTACTTAGTAGTGTCACACTACCAGCTCCAATTCTCAAAACAGTAGAAAATTAGAATTTTTTGCGTTTTCTAGCTGCTTCAGATTTTTTCTTACGCTTTACGCTAGGTTTTTCGTAAAATTCACGTTTACGAGATTCCTGTAAAGTACCCGCTTTTGACACGGAACGTTTGAAGCGACGAAGAGCATCGTCAAGTGATTCGTTTTTGCGAACGACTGTTTTTGACATGTAAATTCCCTCCCTCCGAGCTTAAAAAGTAACCGTAGTTGTTATTGAAATAAAATCCCAAAAAACACGACTGTCCTTTAAAAATTATAGCTAACCCCTGAAAAAGTGTCAAGGCATTCTGTTAAAAAAGTCTTCGATCCCATCAAGTTTGTTTGGGTTTTCATTGACATTCTTCACAACGGCCCAAAATCTCGAAGCGATGTCCCTCGATCAAGCAGCCAGGAAGCTGTTCTTGGAAGAAGTCCATCGGGCAAATATGCAGTTCTTTTGTTTTGCCACAAACCGTGCAAATAAAGTGATGGTGATGATGGTCCTCTAATTCTGCACAGCAGTTATAGCGAAACTTCATCTCCCCGTTCAGCTCTGTTTCTTCTAAAATACCGATCTCAGAAAAATCATGCAGATTACGGTAGATCGTATCATAGCTCAAGCCAGGATACTTTTCTGACATGTATTCATGAATTTCCTTGGCTGGCAAATAGCGATTGCGTTTCACTAAATAGGTGATGATCGCTTCTCTTTTTTTGGTGTATTTAAAGCCATTTTCTTTCAATGTAGTCATGGCATGCTCAATAAGTGTTTGATTTTTCATCGTAGGCCCTCCTGATAAATCAAAATCATTCCGATTCTATCGATCTTAAGTATGGTATAATGAAATCAATAAAAAAGCAAGAGAGGATTTTTCTTATGAAGCCAACTGAACCTGAACAACCAGACTTGCAAGAAAAATTGCAAACCAGTGCCGCAGTGACGATGTTCGTGTTGTCGGACTCTGCCGGCGAAACGGCATCGAAGCTTGCACAAGCGACAATGGCCCAATACCCCAGCGTCGAATTTAACCTTTTTAGACGCACGTTTATCCACACAAAAGAGCATTTGATCAAAGCTTTGTCTGATGCAAAAAAACACAACGCCATTATTCTTCATACCTTGATCAAAGAAGAACTTGTGGATTTGACGAATCATTTTTGTGAAGAAGCTGACCTTTACCATTTCGACGTATTGACCCCTCCAGTAAGTGAAGTAGAACGACGAACTGGCGTAGCACCTTCACGAGAGCCAGGGGCTTTGCACCACTTAAACGAAAATTATTTCAAACGCATCAAAGCCATGGAATTTGCGGTTATGTACGATGATGGGAAAGACCCTCGTGGCTTCTTGGAAGCAGATGTCGTGTTACTAGGGGTTTCTCGGACGTCAAAAACGCCTTTGAGTCTATTTCTAGCAAACAAAAATTTAAAAGTTGCTAACCTGCCTTTAGTACCGCAAGCCCACATCCCAAAACAGCTCTGGGAAATCGATCCGAAAAAAATCGTCGGGCTAACAAACGATCCGAATGTGTTAAACAGTATTCGCAAAGAACGGATGCGCTCCTACGGCTTGAACCCAGATTCTGCGTATTCCGATATCGAAAAAATCAAAGCGGAGCTGACGTTTGCCAATGATCTGTATGAAAAACTAGGCTGTGTCGTGATCAATGTCGCTTCTCTTTCCATCGAAGAAACCGCCTCTATGATTTTAAATGCATTAAACTTAGAAGATCATAGCTATTACACGTCAGAAACGAAAGACTAACATCGATGAAGCAATGAAAAATGGTGAGCAGAAAATCTTCTGCTCACCGTTTTTGGTCTGTGGCTCATTTATTATTATTCTCTTTTAGAACACTTGCAGCCCTTCACGATCGATTTGTAATTGTTCGATATACGCATTGCTCTCCAAGGCATGCAAAAGTTTTGAGATTCGTTCTGCCCGTTCCTCTGGGACGATCGCTAAGACCGTAGGACCTGCGCCGCTTAAGAAACAGCCATAGCCGCCTTCTTCTTCGCAGATTTGGCGAATAGTCGACAAGTGCGGCACAAGCTTTTCCCTATAGGCTTCATGAAAACGATCCTGTTGCATCAATTTTCCTGCAAGAGGCAGATTGCCATTGATGACCGCTGCGATCATCACGTTGGCGATCGCACTGGCTTCGACAGCTTGCTCGTGCGAAAGGGTCTGCGGCAAGACTTGACGACTTGCTTCAGTCAACAGTTCTTCATGAGGAATATAGGCAATGATCTCGCACTCTGGAAAATGATGCTTGACTAAATACGTATGCTTGTGCTGATGGTCGTAAGCAGCAACCGCAAAATCTCCATAAATCGCTGGTCCAACGTTGTCAGGATGCCCTTCGATGGCAGTTGCGATCTCAAGCTTTTGTGCTGCACTCAGATTCATGTGGGCCATGCGGTTGGCTAGTTCAATCCCGGCGACGATCACCGAGGAACTGCTGCCTAAGCCTCTTGCCAAAGGAATGTCCGAACTCATTCGGATTTTCAAAGGCTTCATGTTTGGTGCTAATTTCAATGCCACACGCAAAAGCAAGTTGGTTTCATCCGTTGGGATCTCTGAACCTAGCTCATGGATGATTTCCCACGTATCGTTTTCTTTTAAAACTTCAATGAACAAATACTTTGACAGGGCAATCCCGCAGGAATCAAAACCAGGCCCTAAGTTCGCACTGGTTGCAGGAACGCGGATCTTCATAGATTGGCAACTCCTTCACGAAGATGCTGACGCATTTCTTCTAAATCACTCATCTTATTGATGGTTACTTCTGTCGCTTTGATAGCTGTATCAGGATCCTTCAGACCATTTCCAGTAAAGACGGCAACGACAGTCTCACCTGGTTTGATTTTCCCTGCTTTCACGTGCTGGATGACACCAGCCAGCGAGGCAGCTGAGCCTGGTTCAATAAACACACCATCTTGCGCAGCAATTTTACGGTAAGCATTCAAAATTTCCTCATCGGTTACTGCATCGATGTGTCCATTTGATTCATCACGAGCGGCTTCTGCCAACTGCCAGCTGGCTGGATTGCCGATCCGAATCGCTGTAGCAATCGTTTCTGGTTGTTCGATGACTTCACCACGGACGATCGCAGCAGCACCTTCAGCTTCAAACCCATGCATTCTTGGCAACGCGGTGCCTTTTTTCTCATGCCATTCTTTGAACCCTTTCCAATATGCCGAGATATTCCCTGCATTACCGACAGGAATCGCAAGAACATCCGGTGCTTGTCCTAATTGTTCGCATACTTCAAAGGCCGCTGTTTTTTGTCCTTCTAAACGATAAGGATTGACTGAGTTTACTAGCGCCACGGCTTCGGTTTCTGCAATATCTCGTACTGCTTTTAACGCTTCATCAAAGTTTCCTGGGATCGAAATGATGTCGGCTCCATAAACGATTGCTTGCGCCAATTTTCCCATAGCGATCTTGCCATCTGGAATAACAACATAGGCTTTGATCCCCGCTCTGGTCGCATAAGCTGCTGCTGCCGCACTGGTATTTCCTGTCGATGCACAGACGATTGCTTTGGCACCTTCTTCCACCGCTTTTGCCACCGCCATGACCATCCCTCGGTCTTTAAAAGAGCCTGTCGGATTCAGCCCTTCGTATTTTCCATACAATTGAATCCCTAATTCCTTGGAAAGGCTTGGTAAGGGAATCAACGGCGTGTTGCCTTCAGCCAGCGACAATGCTGGTGTATTTTCGTTGACTGGCAGATATTCCTTGTATTGATGCAATAATCCTTGATACATGTTTATTCCTCCATCACTTTCATTATTTGTATGTCTTGTGCATCGGTATAAGTTGCGAGTTTTTCTGTTAACTCTTTTTCGCTCATTGGATTGGTGATTCCAGCTATTCGTTGGTCTGCTTCGTTGAACACCGTTTGCTCAAACGCAAACCATTCTGGAAGAGCGTTCCCTTTGATCTCTTGACTTGAAAAAGACACATAATGCTGGCTAGGGACTTCTTCTACAGATGCTAATGCTGTTTCTTTTTCAAAAGTTAGAAAAGGTTCAACGATCCCAAAGCTTTTATTTTTTGCTAAAACGGTCAAATCCGCTACCACGCTGGTGGCCGTCGGTCGTGATCCTGCTCCTGGTCCATAAACCATTGATTGATCGATGCCTTCACTCTCGATAAAAATGCCATTAAACTCGTTTTGGATCGTCGCTAACGCATGGTTTTTCGGCACTAATACAGGTCCAACTGACACAGTAAGGGAACCGTCAACTGTCTTTTGTGCTGCACCGATCAACTTCACTTCATAACCAAAGGCTTGTGCCTGCTTAATATCTGCCACAGCTAAGCCGCGGATGCCTTTTGTTGCCACATCAGCAACATGGATCGTTTTCCCAAAAGCAAATTTGGACAGGATCACCATTTTATAGGCCGCATCGATACCGTCAACATCATTAGTAGGATCTGATTCGGCAAAACCTTTTGCTTGGGCTTGTGACAAAGCATCTTCATAGGTCATGCCATCTTCCGTCATTTTTGTCAGCATATAATTGGTCGTCCCATTGACGATACCAAAAATCCCTGTGATGGTATCAGGCAGATAGTGGGTGCTCAATGTACGCAAGATCGGAATGCCACCACCCACGCTGGCTTCATAATAAAGAGACACCCCGGCTTTTTCAGCGATTGCCAGCAGTTCAGGTCCATGGGTGGCAATCAAGTCTTTATTTGCCGTCACAACGTGCTTCTTATTTTCTAAAGCAGCTGAAATAAACGCTTTTGCCGGATCGATCTTCCCGATCAATTCCACAATTACGTCGATGGTCTCATCTTCAAACAACTCATTTGCCTCATTCGTCAACGCAAACCCGTACTTAGCCGCTAACGCAGACTTATCCTCGTAAGGCGAAGCTAATGCTTTCGTGATTTGCACACTGACTCCTGTGCGTGCCAGAATGGCTTCTTTTTGCTCTGCCAACACTTGGCATACCCCGATGCCGACAACACCCATTCCTAATAATCCAATGTTCAATTGCTTACCCATAATGCCCCCTAACTGAAAACGTTATTAAAAACCGTTCATCTAATTTTAATATTTCCACTAGCATACCAAAAACAATAAGAAAAAACTAGGACTTTTGAGAAATTCTCGCCCTAGTTTTAACGGTGATGGATATGTTCGAATGTTTTTTGCAAAATATCCACAACATGTTTGTCATCAAGACTATAAAGGATGGTTTTTCCTTGTCTTTCCGACTTTACGATCCGATTATCTTTCAAAAGTTTCAGCTGATGAGAAACTGCTGATTGTTCCATATGTACTTGTTCTGCAATCGAAGTGACATTGCGCTCTCCTTCTTGAAGAGACAACAAAATTTTTAGTCTAGTGGGATCACTAAGCATTTTAAAAATCTGTGTTACTTGCTGAATTTCTTCTAGTTTCGGCGTAGTCATCGCGCCACATCCTCTCTTATTTCCTTTTGCATTTTAGCCCTTGATAGACAGCTTGTCAATCAATGCTCGACGATCAAGGAGAAGAAACGAGCTAAAAGACAAGAATAGATCCAAGCGTCAGAAAATTCCCTTTAGAAGCTTCGGTCCCTCAACACCTGTTTGCTGAGGGAAGCGAACGCTTCTTTTTCTACCACTCGGATCATTCAGTCAATTGCAATTTTTTTGATTATGAAGACATCAGATGACTTTATTCACCTGTGATTTCTTCGATCGCTGCTTGCAGATCAGCAATTTTTTGTTCTGCTGCTTCTGCCGTATCGCCTTTTACACCAATATAAAACTTGATTTTAGGTTCGGTCCCAGAAGGACGAACAGCAATCCAGCTTTCATCTTCCAAGGTGTATTTCAAAACATCAGAAGGCGGTGTGGTCATTTTTTGTTGGTGACCATCTAAGCCCACACGAGTCAACAATTTAAAGTCTTCTGTTTGCACGACAGGGGTTCCTGCGAAGACGGAAGGTGCTTTTTCACGGAAAGTCTTCATCAAGGCAGCAATCTTAGTTGCCCCTTCCATGCCGCTCATCGTTACAGAAATCGTTTTTTCTGCATAGTAGCCGTACTCTTCAAAAATATCTTGCAGACCATCATACAATGTTTTGTCTGATTGTTTGTAAAAAGCAGCCACTTCTGCTAATAAAACGAGCGCTTGGATCGCGTCCTTATCCCGTACGAATGGTTTAACTAAGTAGCCATAGCTTTCTTCAAAGCCAAACATGAAAGTTTGAGAATGGTCTGTTTCAAATTGTTGGATTTTTTCGGCAATAAATTTAAAGCCAGTTAAAACATTGATCATATCAACATCGTAGGATTTAGCGATCGCTGTTGGCAATTCACTAGAAACGATCGATTTTAAGACTGCTGCATTTTCTGGCAATGTTCCAGCTGTTTTATGGGCTTCTAAAATGTAACGGATCATCAATGCACCTAACTGGTTACCTGTCAAGACTTGGTAGTTGCCATCTGGCATTCTTACTGCAGCCCCTAAGCGATCGGCATCTGGATCTGTTGCGATCAATAGGTCAGCACCTTCTTTTTCTCCTAAAGCAATCGCATATTCAAAGGCAGAGCGCTCTTCTGGATTCGGTGATTTTACTGTACTGAAGTTTGGATCAGCAACCGCTTGTGAGGGTTCAATAATGAATTGTTGGAAACCAGCTTGTTTCAACGCTTTCTCGCCAAGCATCCGCCCTGTTCCGTGAAGTGGTGTATAAACAAGTTTCAAATCTTTGCCCACCGTATCGATCAATTCTTGATCGATCGTGACTTCTTTGATTTCTTTCAGATAGGCAGTATCGATTTCTTCGCCAATAATAGAGATCAAGCCGCTGTTTTTGGCTTCTTCTTCACTTAATACAGGGATCTCCAACGGATTTTCAATTTCCCGAACAAATTTTGTCAATGCATCCGCATCTGCTGGTGGCATTTGCCCACCATCTTCCCCATATACTTTGTAGCCATTGTATTCGGCTGGATTGTGAGAAGCAGTGATCATGATTCCAGTAAAAGTTTTTAAGTAACGCACAGCAAAAGATAATTCTGGCGTCGGACGTAAGCTTTCAAAGACAAAGGCTGGAATATCATGTTTTGCCAATGTTTTTGCTGCTTCCATCGCGAACTCAGGTGAAAAATGACGGGAATCATAGGCAATCGCTACGCCACGACGTCTTGTTTCGGGATCTTGTGTATCCATAAAGCGAGCCAAACCTTCCGTTGCTTGACGAATCGTATAAATGTTCATCCGATTGATACCAGGTCCTAAAATCCCTCGCATGCCAGCAGTCCCAAATTCCAAAGGCATATAAAAAGCGTCTTCTAACATCGCAGGATCTGTTTCTAATGCGGTCAATTGTTCTTTTAATTGTGGATCTAAGTGTTCACTGTTTTTCCATTGATTAAATGTTTGTTCCCATGCCATAAAATAACCTCTCCTTTTTCCGTTAAAATGCTCTAAAATTAGTATAACACTACTTACAGATTTCTCAAAGAATAACCAAACGAAAAATAAAAAAAGCTGCTATCAAAAGTGATTGACACTTTAAAAATAACAGCTAATTCCATTAGATTATTTTGTTAATTGCGCATCCTTTTGTGTTTCAATAAAATCAAACACTTGTTGACCAGCAATACTGCCATCGCCGACTGCCGTTGTGATTTGACGCAAGCCTTTTTCACGAACATCGCCAATCGCGTAAACACCAGGAATTGAAGTTTCCATCTGATCATTTGTTAAGATCCAGCCAGCATCATTCGTGATACCGCTAGCTTTGAATGGTTCTGTCAACGGATCTAAACCAACATAGATAAAGACACCGCCAGCAGCTTCTTCTGTCACTTCATCCGTTTTTACGTTTCTGATTTGCACGCCAGTTACGACCATCTCATTGCCTTTGATTTCTTCCACAACAGAATCCCAAATAAAAGAGATTTTCTCGTTGGCAAATGCGCGGTCTTGGATGATTTTTTGTGCTCGTAATTCATCACGACGGTGAACGATCGTTACTTCAGAAGCAAATTGCGTTAAGTAGATAGCTTCTTCGACTGCTGAGTCGCCTCCACCAACAACGATCAAGCGTTTGTTACGGAAAAAGGCACCGTCACAAACCGCACAGTATGAAACTCCGCGTCCTGCGAATTCTTCTTCGCCTTTGACGCCTAACTTTCTATGTACACATCCTGTGGCAATGATGACTGTTTTCCCTTGATAGGTTTTGTCTTCGGTGGCAACTTCTTTGAACTCACCTTGATCCGTGATGCTTTGAACGATCCCATAGGCATTTTCAACACCAAATTTAATGGCACCTTCATACATTTTAAATGCTAATTCAGGGCCTAAGATTGATTCGAAGCCAGGATAGTTTTCAACCTCAGCCGTATTGTTCATTTGTCCGCCAGGTGCTCCTCGTTCAATCATTAGTACTGATAAATTCGATCTTGACGCATAAAGCGCTGCTGTCATCCCCGCAGGGCCTGCGCCGATGATAATTACATCATACATATATTTCCCTCCAATTTGGACTACCCATACTTTACTTTCAAAAGCAAATTCTTTCAACTCATCTGCTTACAAAAAATAATAAGATATTCCTGCTTTTACTTTTGAAAATTACATTGACTTTCTTTTCAATTTTTGTAAAATTTTCACGATACGTCTATTATATAGAAAATAAGGAGTCCTTACAATTGAATAAGAAAAAACTTTTAGGAAAATCAGACCGTGAACTGATTTTTCTCAGCTGGCCGATTTTTGTTGAGCTATTTTTGCGGGTCGTTATTGGGAATGTCAACGTTTGGATGATTTCTCATTATTCCGAGCCAGCAGTAGCGGCCGTCAGTGCTGCCAATCAACTATTGAATTTAACGGTCTTTATTTACGGTTTCATCACCGTGGGTACTCAGATCATTATCGCACAATTGATTGGTGCGAAAAAACGCGACCAGATACCGAAAGTCATCAATACCGCTCTTTTTGGGTCATTGTTCATCGGGATTTTGATCAGCTTGATGTTTCTTTTCGGCTCAACCTACCTTTTGCGATTCATGGGCTTAGATGCTGAATTAGTTGCTTTAGGTCATGGATACTTACAAGTGTATGGCGGAAGTCTGTTCCTTTCATCGATCACGGCGGTCATAATTGCTGTCATGCGTAGCCACAGTTTCACAAAACCAGCGTTATTGGTACCGATGTTTGCTAGCATCCTAGCCGTCATTGGCAATTACTTTGTCTTATACAGCCCCTTTGGTTTACCGAATTTCGGTGTGACTGGATTGGCATTTTCTAGCGTCTTTGGTAATTCGATCGGTTTACTAATTGCCGCCATGTTGCTGAAGAAACATGTGAATTTTTCTGTTTTATCTGCCCGTTTCTCGAATGTCTCTTGGGGCGTGATGAAAAACATTTTGACTTACGGATTGCCTTCTTCTGGCGAGTCTCTTTCCTATCAAGGAGCGCAAGTCGTGGTGACGATGATCGTGGCTCAACTTGGCGCAAGTGTCTTGATTGCAAAATCTTACGTAACAGCTATCACCCAATTTGTTTATTTGATCGCCTCCGCATTAAGTCAAGGAAACCAAATCATGATTGGCCGCAATGTCGGTGCGGGTGAATTCGATCGTGCGCATCAGCGAGGCATGCGCACGATGGTGATCGGGATCATCGCCTCGGTAACGATCTGCTTATTGACCTATCTATTTATTGAACCGATCATGGGGATCTTTACTTCCAATACCGAAGTAATCGAGATTGCTAAAGGTGTCTTTTTAGTAGAGATCGTCTTAGAAACAGCGCGTGCAGTCAATATGATCCTAGTTGGTTCATTAAATGCAAGTGGTGACGTGAAGTTCCCATTGATCTGCAGCCTAATTGTTCTATGGGTCATCAGCTTACCGTTTTCCTACTCACTGGCCATCGTCTTTAAATTTGGCTTGATCGGCGTTTGGATCGCTTATGCCATTGACGAAGCATTGCGCAGCGTCTTAATGATCTATCGCTGGCATTCTGGGGTATGGAAAACTAAATCTGTCGTTCATCCACAAGAAGCAGAACCAGAAGTCTTACCAGAAGCATAATAAGAGTCCAGTGGTCCCAACGGCCGCTGGATTTTTTGATTTTTATAAGAAATAAAATGCGCCAAGAAGTTTGCTTGGTTTTTTTGAAGACTTTGCTCTATACTTATCTCAGAAACTATCGACTATGATTTACATTAAAAGGAGCGTTTGCTATGTCAATCTATGACTACCAAGCAACATTAGAAAACGGCGAAACTTATTCGCTAGCAAACTACGAAGGTCAACCGCTGGTGATCGCCAATACAGCTACAAAGTGCGGGTTGAGCCCGCAGTTCAAAGAATTACAAAGTCTTTATGAAACCTATAAAGACCAAGGGTTGGTCGTTCTAGGGTTTCCTTCTGACCAGTTCAAACAAGAAGTCGGCTCAGCCGAAGAAGCCGCAGCCTCTTGCCGAACCACCTATGGTGTTGATTTTCCGATGCACAAGTTAACGGTGATCAATGGCAAAGACGCAGATCCCTTGTTTCGCTATTTGGAAGCAGAAGCACCGGGTACATTAGGCAAAGCCATTAAATGGAATTTCACGAAATTCTTGGTGGACCGCCAAGGTAAAGTCGTGGAGCGTTTTGCTCCACAAACCAATCCTCAAAAAATGATTCCAGAAATTGAAAAAGTTCTTTAAAAAATGGATAAAGGCGACCTTAAGGACAAAACATGTCATGCTTAAGGTCGCCCTTTTTTGTAATTGCTGCAACGCAAGCCTTTTACAGCACTCTCATTGTCGGTTATCAATAATCTCTGAACAGCCATTTCTACTTATTTACAAATCATTCGTTTCAATAGTTTTTAAAAAGACTTTAAAAAAACTGCAGTCGATCTACTTAGATTTCTCTAAGGGATCAACTGCAGCTTCTTATAATTAGTTATTCGATAAATCTTCACCGTTTGAAGCAATCACTTGTTTGTACCAATCAAATGATTTTTTCTTTGTTCGTTTCAAGGTGCCGTTTCCTTCATTGTCACGGTCCACATAAATGAAACCATAGCGTTTTTTCATTTCACCTGTTCCAGCTGAAACTAAATCGATACAACCCCAAGTCGTGTAACCCAATAAGTCGACACCATCTTGTTCAACCGCATCTTTCATTGCTTGAATATGCTCTGCCAAGTATTGGATCCGGTAGTCATCTTCCACATAGCCATCTGCATCTGGTGTATCCACAGCTCCTAAGCCGTTTTCAACGATAAACAATGGTTTTTGGTAGCGATCATAAATGTCATTCATTGTGATGCGCAAACCAAGTGGATCAATCTGCCACCCCCACTCACTTGCTTCCAAGTATGGGTTTTTCACAGAGGCAAAAATATTGCCAGCCGTTTGTTCTAATAATTCAGCGTCCGTGGTTGATACGCGGGAAGAATAGTAAGAGAAGGAAATAAAGTCTACGGTGTGAGCTTTCAACAGCTCAAGGTCGCCTTCTTCCATTTTGATTTCGATCCCATTGCGTTCCATTTCTTTCAGCGCATATTGTGGATATTCCCCACGTGATTGAACATCAATAAAGAAATAGTTTTCGCGATCTGCTTTGCGTGATTCCCAGACATCTTCTGGTTTGCTTGTATATGGATAGTATGCGCCAGCAGCTAACATACAGCCTACTTTGTTCTCAGGATCGACTTCATGAGCGATTTTCGTTGCGATCGCAGAGGCCAATAGCTCATGGTGAGCCGCTTGGTATTTCACTTGCTCAACGTTATCGCCTTCTTCAAAGTAAAGACCTGCTCCCATAAATGGCGCATGGAGAATCATGTTGATTTCGTTGAAGGTCAACCAGTATTTTACTAATCCTTTGTAACGGTTGAAAATCACGTTACACAAGTTTTCATAGAATCCGACCAATTCACGAGAACGCCATGCCCCGTATTTTTCAACTAAATGCATTGGGCAATCAAAGTGAGTGATCGTTACTAATGGTTCGATCCCATATTTGTGGCATTCTTTGAAAAGATCTTCATAGAACTTCAAGCCGTCTTCATTTGGTTCTGTTTCATCCCCTTTAGGGAAAATCCGACTCCAAGCGATCGACAAACGGTAGGTTTTAAAGCCCATTTCGCCAAATAGCGCGATGTCTTCTTTGTAGCGATGATACATATCGATCGCTTCTTTTGCTGGGTAGAAATGTTCGTCATCAAAATCGAACATTTTCATTTGACCAGTAATGACTGGAAAACGATCTTTGCCGATTGGTACCACGTCAACGTTTGCCAAGCCGCGTCCGCCTTCTTGGTAGCCTCCTTCACATTGATTGGCAGCTGTTGCGCCGCCCCATAAAAAGTCTTTTCTAAATGCCATGTTTCTTTCCTACTTTCTCTTTATTTAACTAGTTCGCGATCAAGTTCGCGGGCTACTTCATCTTGTACTTCTACGCCTTCTTTTTCAAGACGTGCGATCGTTTCCTTAAATTTAGGCAAGTGATCTTTGTGGGCAATAAACAGTTCGTCCATGACACGTTTTGCCGTATCACCTGATGGAACCAATGGGTTGATGGTGAAGGCTTGTAATGCGATATTGTAATCCCCCGTCACAGCTGCTTCGATCGTTAATAATTCCATTGCTTTCATTACCTGTAACCAACCTTTTTCAGCTGTCGGTAACTCACCAAAGGCAACATTTCTAGCCCCTTGTCCGCCAACGTAAGCTGTTACTTCGACTACGCAATCGGCAGGAAGATCTGGAACGGCGCCTTCATTTTTGGTTGAAACGACGATTTGGGTATTTTTATTAGCATAAATGGAAGCAATCGTTTCACACGCTGCATCTGAGTAGTAAGCACCACCACGTTTTTGCAGCTGTTCTGGTTTATGATCTAATTCAGGATCTTTGTACAACTCAAACAATTCGGCTTCGGTTTGTTTCACTTGCTGTGCGCGTGTACCGACAGTCTTGTACTCTTCGATCGCATGATTCAACATTTCTTCTTGACGATAGTAATAACGGTGATACCCGCAAGGAATCATCTTCATTTGTTCCAGCTGTTCTTTGTAAAATGGTACATCAAAGATATTCTTCGGTAAGCCATTGTCTTCTTCATACATTTTATCAATAATGTCCATCGTAACGTCATTGCCGTGTGAGTCGGTAACTTTGTGCCAGTGGAAGTGGTTCAATCCTGCAAATTTGTAAATCAATTCGTCAGGTTCTTTGCCAAGCAACGCTGGTTCAACCATCGTTGCCATGACAGGCACGTTACACAACCCGATGACTTTGTCCCATTTTCCGTAACGCACGATTGCTTCAGTCACCATACCACTTGGATTCGCAAAGTTGATCAACCAGGCATCGGGACACAAGCGTTTCATGTCTTCAACGATTTCAAGAATGATTGGAACCGTACGAAACGCTTTGAACATACCACCAGGGCCGTTGGTTTCTTGACCAATCATGCCGTAATAGGCAGGAATTCGTTCATCTTTGATACGGGCATTCAGCAATCCTACTCGGAATTGTGTCGTAACGAAATCAGCATCTTTTAATGCTTCTTCTCGATCCAATGTCATGTGGATTTTTACATCGTAGGGTGACGCATCCCACATCCGTTGTGCCATCGCACCAACGATTGCTAATTTTTCTTTTCCTGCTTCGATATCTACTAGCCAAATCTCACGAATCGGCAATTCTTCATAGCGTTTGATAAAGCCTTCCATTAACTCCGGGGTATAGCTGCTGCCGCCACCAATGGTTGCAATTTTAATTCCTTTTGTCATTGTATTGCTCCTTTGCTATTTTATTTACATTCTTATTATCATTCATAAAAACATTTGATTCAATGTAAATAGCATATTTAGAAAAAGCGTTTGCAAATCTCGCTTCTTCTTGCAGATGTTTTGTAAAAAAGATTTACAAAGAGCATCAAATAAGGAATAATTAGGATGTAAACGATTCGCTAGGTACTGAATAAAAACGAATTTCTGTAAAAACCATTTACAAATAATCATAAAAAATGTAAAAAGGAGCATATATACCATGTTGTTACAAGAAAAAATGCGCCAAATCAAACTAGCACCCGCCGAACGATCGTTGATTGATTATTTATTAGCCAATCCGACCGCGATGGCGGATCAAACCATCAAGGAATTATCTGAAAAAACCTATGTTCATCCTTCTACTTTTATTCGGATCGCCAAAAAATTAGGCTTCAATGGTTGGCTCGACTTAAAAACGGCCTTTGTGAAAGAGCAAACTTATATGAGCAGCCATTTTACCGATGTGGATGCGAACTTTCCCTTCTCTTCCCATGACGGGATTATGACCATCGCCAAAAAGTTGGCAAAGCTTGAACAAACAACGATTGAAGATACGCTTTCCTTGATCCATCATGATGAATTACAAAAAGCGAAACAATCGTTGCTCAATGCCAACCATATCAGGATTTTCGCCAGCAATGCCAACACCTTGATTTCTCAAGACTTTGTTTTGAAGATGCGGCGTTTAGGAAAAAGTATCCACGTCTGCGATACCTTCGGCGAAAGTGCCTATGAGGCATCCAACTGTACCTCCGATACGACCGCGATTTTGATTTCTTACACAGGTGAAAATAAAATGGTTAAAGAAATCGGTAAGATCCTCGCCGAACGGCAGGTCTCCATCATTGGGATGACCAGTATTGGCGAGAATGCGTTAGCGAAATTAAGCGATTGTGTCTTAAATATCACAACAAGAGAAAGGCTTTATTCAAAGATTGCGAATTTTACGATCAATACCTCGGTTTGCTACTTACTAGATTTGTTGTATGCAGTCGTCTTTTCGGAACATTATGAGAAAAATCTGCAGCATTTGATCGATATTGGGATGGCGTATGATAAGCGCCCCACTTCATCAACGATAATCGCTGAACCAACCTATGATAAAAACCTTCATTATAAAGACTCACTATTTCCCAATTAAATGACTGTCAAAAAGCGATCGAGCCTTCACGACCGATCGCTTTTATCCTTATATAGCTGTTTTGCAGGAAAATGTTTCCTAAACTAAAGCCGTGATCAAATCATCGGAACAACCAACTTCTCGTTTGTCAGACTCGATGATATCCAAATAATCCGCTGAGTTGGTCACTAGCACTGGGGTCTCAATATTGAATCCTGCTTTGATCAATGCATCTTTATCAAAGCTGATCAATTTTTGCCCACGAGTGACTTTATCGCCTTGCTTCACATGCGCTTCAAAGAACTCACCATTCAATTGAACAGTATCCAAACCAATATGGATCAAAAGTTCTAAACCATTCTCAGAAATCAACCCGATGGCATGTTTGGTTGGGAACAATGTCATCACAGTACCATCAAAAGGAGCCACAACTTCGCCTTTTGA
The DNA here is from genome assembly GCF_051715045.1 of Enterococcus sp. AZ063. Classification (NCBI taxonomy): domain Bacteria; kingdom Bacillati; phylum Bacillota; class Bacilli; order Lactobacillales; family Enterococcaceae; genus Enterococcus; species Enterococcus sp. AZ063. The sequence goes on along the minus strand of NZ_JBIOTA010000001.1, from coordinate 1,539,114 downwards.
AGGATGGATCAGGATGCCTTTTCCTAGCACTCCTTGAGCAAAGGCTTCATCTTTGGCACTGCTTAGTGGCGCGATCGTTCCTTCTACTGGAGAAGTGATCACTTCTTTTCGAACAGTCATCGCTGGTTGTCCTTCTGCGATTTCTTCTTCCACTGCATCATCTTTCCAGAAAGCCATGGTCAAACCAAAGCCAATCGCTGCAGCGATCAAGATTCCGAAGACAGAGAACCACATGCCACTAGCGTCGCCTTCTGGAGTGATGTAGTTGAAAATGCCAAAGACCCCTAACCCACCAGAGGTGTAGCTCGTTGTTCCATTGATCATCAAGAAGGCACCTGCGACCGCACCACCGATCATTGAGTAGAAGAACGGCATTTTTTTCGGTAACGTGATCCCATAAATCGCTGGCTCCGTTACACCGAAAAGCCCTGAGATAATAGCTGGTGGACATAGTGCTTTCAGTTTTTTATCTTTCAGTTTAAAGTACATCGCCATCACTACGGCTGTTTGAGCAAAGCTGGCACCAAACGTAGCTACCAAAATCTGACTATAACCAAGTTGCGTGATTTGCATAATGTGTAGCGGAACAACTGACCAGTGAAGACCGAAAATAACCAATACTTGCCAGAAAAAACCTAGCAACAAGCCATAGACAACTGGTGAAAAGTCCATCAACGCTTCAAATCCTGAGCTCAAAAGGTCCGTCAACATACTGATTACAGGTCCAATCACCAAAAACCCAATTGGCAATGCAATCAAGAGAACCAAGAACGGCACTAAGAACGTTTGGACAACAGAAGGAATGATTTTTTTCGCAAATTTTTGAACTTGCGCAGCAAAGGCAATGATAAAGATGACCGGCACCACACTGCTAGTATACGTTGCGCCAACCCACGGAATTCCTAAAAACGTTTCGTACGCAGGCAAGCCTAACAAGCTATACGGTGCAGCAGCTCCCTCGCCAGCGCCTGCAAGAAATGCGGCTTGCAAAGCAGATCCTTGAATTGTTGGGTAACAAAGCGCTGACCCGATCACGATTCCCACCATTGGATTTAAGCGAAACTTTTTCGCTGACGTATATCCTAAAATCACTGGCATAAACATGAAGATCGAATCGCCGATCGCATTGAACATCACATAGGTACCAGTCGTCGTTGTATAATCGATCAAGCCTGTTGTACCAATAAAAAGCAACAGTGCGTTTAGTCCTTTGATCATCCCCGCCGCACACAAAGCCCCTAAGAAGGGTTGGAAGCAGCCGCTCAAAATATCGATCAAACGATCAAACAAGTTGCCACCTGAAGCTGTTTCTTCAGCATCACCACTGATTCCTGCTACATCGATCACTTCTGCATAGACATCAGGTACATGGTTTCCGATAACCACCTGGTATTGACCGCCACTCTTCATGACCGTCACTACCCCATCCATGTTCTTTAAGACTTCATCATTTGCGACGCCTTCATCCTTTAATTTAAAACGCAGGCGTGTGATACAATGCGTCAAGCTATTGATGTTCTCTTTTCCACCGACATTTGCTACGATTTTTTCTGCTAATTCACGATATTTTCCCATTTTTGATTCCTCCAATTTTTTTGTATTGAAGGTTTAGCCAACTGAATGTCACTATCCAAAATGTTTTCTTATTTTGATTTCTTGCTACATGGTCAGATGCCTTGAAGCTGACGTTTGATAAGAATCATTGCGAAGAAATTTTTCTTTTTCGACACCTTCTCATGAATCAAGAAATCCTTCTCCTTTCTTGTTTTTTTCAATCAACGATTCTTTTGCACAAGTCTGGCAATATGAATCGTTAAATACAAACTTTCGTCACTGGACATTTGATACTGATACTGATTTTCTAATAGCTCAGCGATTTTTTGTACGCATTGATACGCATTTCGATACTTCACTTTGACCATAGCCAAAAGATCTTCATCGGTTTCATCCACATGAGTAGTATGGTTTTGCATTCTTGAAACAAAAAATTTCAAATGCGTAGTGAAGCGATAAAAATAAACGGACTCTTCATCAAAGGTTGTTTTGAAAAAATATTTAACAATGTTTATGATGTCTTGCATCGTTTGGGTTAGTTCAGCAATATTGCCTTGGTCACCATTCTCAGTTTGCGCATTGACGAGATGCAGAGCAATAAAGCCAGCTTCGTCATCTGGCAGCTGAATCCCGTAATGTTCTTTGATTTTCTCTACTGTTTTGCAGCCTATTTGGTACTCATCGGGGAAAAAACGCTTGATATCCCACAATAAGACATTTTTGACCGTCATTCCTTTTTTCGATCGTTCAATGGCACAGTGCATGTGATCCGTCAACGAGATGTAAATGGAATCATTGATTGGGGATGACAATTCTCGCCGAGCATACTCAATGATCTCATTGGATAATTCAAGATATTCCAGTGGTAAGTCAGCAAGCAGCTCTTGAAATTGAGATAAGATCGTCTGATTTTCTAAGCGATACACTTTATCGACCGTTTCTGAAGAAATTTCATCTCCCACTTTTTTCTTAAATGCAATCCCCCGCCCCATAACAATAATCTCGTTTTGACTTTGATCGGTAGTGATCACAACATTATTGTTTAACACTTTACTGATTTTCATGTCCTACCCCCACTTACTTTATCATTGCGGATATGGTTCATTGCTTGTCTTTATTGCTGAGCCAACAGTCAACACAGAAAAAACCTCATGAAAGCAGCGCAAATACCGCAGCTTCATCAGGTTTAGCTTGTTAAAAATCAACAATCACTATCCATTAGAACCAGTTTTATTATCTTTATCATAGCAAAGGTGGAAAGCGCTGTCAATCGTTGTTCGTTATTTTTATATTCATCCCTTCTTTCTTTTTTCGTGCAAAAAAACCTTAAAAACGAAAGTCTTTAAGGTTAGCGTTACTATTAAAACTATTAAACTTCACTTGCCTGCAAACGGTACATATCGGCATACAACCCTTTTTGAGCCAAAAGTTCATCATGGGTGCCTCGTTCGACGATCGAGCCTTTATCAAGCACCAAAATCAACTCGGCATCGCGGATGGTAGACAATCGATGGGCGATCGCGATCGTGGTTCGCCCTTGACGCATATTTGCCAACCCTTCTTGGATCAGTCCTTCTGTTTCAGTATCGATATTGGCAGTCGCCTCATCCAAGACCAGCACTTTCGGATCGGTCACCATGGTGCGGGCAAAGGAAATCAATTGTCTCTGCCCACTTGAATAGCTGGCGCCCCGTTCAATCACTTTGGCGTGGTATTTACCAGGTAATTTTTGAATAAAGGCATCTGCTTGAACAAATTTTGCTGCTGCTTCGATCTGTTCCTCACGAATGTCCTGATTCAATAAGCGGATATTGTCAGCGATGTCCCCATAAAACATGAAGGCGTCTTGCAATACGAGTCCGACTTTTTTCCGAAGCTCTTCCATCGTGAAGTCGCGGATATCTTGATCATCGATCAAAATTTGCCCTTCCCCGAATTCGTAAAAACGCATCAACACATTGATGATCGAGCTCTTGCCACTTCCTGTGTGACCGACTAAAGCCACGGTCTCACCTGGATAGGCGATGAAAGAAATATGATTCAATACGTTGTTTTTACCATCATAGGAAAAACTGACATCGCGAAATTCGATTTTTCCTTTGGTGATGGTTTGACTCGCATCGGGGTTTTGCTGGGGCGTGTATTCTTCGTTATCCATAATCTTTAGAATACGGCTGCCGGCGACCATCCCATCAGTAAAGACGCTGAGAAAATCCATCATCTGTGTCATGGGATTAAAAAATCCTTGAATATAGGTCGTAAAGGCGAAAATCAACCCGACTTCAATGGGCGATTCTAAGGCATCAAACCCAAAGACCGTCAACGACAAGGCGATCGCTAAGGCATACAACAAACTAATGATTGGTGATAATAGCAGCGCATTCGTGCGGATCATAGCGTATCTAGTTTTCAAATAATCATCGTTGGTCGCTTCGAATTCTTCATTCAGCCGCGCCTCTTGACGGAATTGCTGAATGATTTGCATACCAGAAATCGATTCATTCAATTTCGTATTCAGCTGACTCAGTTTTTCCCGCATTTGACGATAGATACGAGAGCTGAATTTTTGATAATACCAGATGACTACCATTAGGATCGGCAGAAAAATCAAGTTCAGTAAGGCAATTTTGACGTTGATGCGGAACATGGCGGCAAAAGAAGAAACCACCGCAAAAATTCCTGTCAATACCATCAAGAAGACATACCAAAATTCATACAACGTTTCTGTGTCGTTGCTGACCCGTGAAACGATCGAACCCGCTGGCGTCTGATCGAAATAGCGCATCCCAAGACTATGCAATTTTTCAAATAATTTTGCTCGAATATACTGATAGGTTTTTAAAGAACCCATCGAATAAAGGAACCATTGGAAAAACCAAATCACAGCTTTTACCAACACCCCAAAGAAATACAATGCAGCAAAGAAATAAATGACTTGCTGGGTCGCCGTTTGATTGGTCAAATAATTATCCATAAAGGTTTGAATGATCAAAGGCAACAGGATATTGACGATCGATAGCACAAAAGCAAAAAAGATCGCTGCATAGAAGGTTTTTCGAAATGGCTTGGCAAAAAGAAACATTCGTTTGATGATGTTTTTTTGCTCTTTAAAGGGAATCGATTTACTCCATTCTGATTCTTGCATTAGGCTTCACTCCCTTCGATTTTGGCTTCTAGTTGCTGTTTGTCCCACATTTTTTTATACCAGCCATTTGCAGCCAATAATTGTTCATGGGTCCCACGTTCACTGATTTTCCCATTGTCGATCACGAGAATTTCTTCTGCGTGCTTGACACTGCTTAGGCGGTGGGCAGCAATGATCGTTGTTTTATTCTGACGGAACGTCCGCAACTGTTGTAAAATAGCTTCTTCTGTTTTGGCATCTACTGCTGAAAGGGCGTCATCTAAAATCAATAATTCTGGATCAGTGATCAAAGCACGGGCAATGGATAACCGCTGTTTTTGTCCACCAGAAAGAGAAACACCACGTTCCCCCACCATCGTTTCGTACCCTTCAGGAAACTGACTGATATCCTCGTGGATCACTGCCAATCCAGCAGCTGCTTCCACTTCTGCTTGAGAAGCCCGTGGTTGCGCAAAGCGGATATTGTCTCGAATCGTCATGGAAAACAAGAAATGATCTTGCGGAACATAGCCAATCGAACCCAAAAGAGCATTCAAGGAGTATTGCTTGCTATCGATGCCCCCGAAGGTGATCGCTCCATCAAATGAATCATACTCTCGCAACAAAAGTTTCATCAAAGAGGTTTTTCCAGCACCGGTTTTCCCGACGACACCAAGTGTTTGCCCGGCAGGCAAAGTAAAGTGGATGTCTTGCAGAGCAAAATCATCTCCTTGATAGTGAAAATCATTGATTTGAACGTCAACCGTTCCTTGGGCTGGGGCATCGACCGCATCTTTGGCTTCAATGATATGGGTCTTGGCCGCCAACAATTCGGCAACCCGATCATAACTAGCATTGCCTCGTTCCAGCACATTAAACAGACGTCCGATGGCAAACATCGGCCAAACTAACATGCCGATATAACTGATAAAAGATACCAATTGACCGATCGAGATGGTACCGTCCATGACATAATTGCCACCGACGATGATCGTCAGCACATAGGAGATTCCGATGATGATCGTAATAAACGGATCAAACAAGGCATCCAGAAAATTGACTTTGCGGTTTTTGATGATGGCATGGTCGATTTTGGTTTGAAAATCAGCGATGTCCTCTTTTTCCTGTCCAAAGGTTTTGATGACTTTCATCCCAGTAATACTTTCTTGGGCTTTGTCGTTGATGGAAGAAAATGCTTCTTGCGAGTCACGAAACGCATCATGCAATTTGCTGCCAAGAACCCTTGCCATGACTGCTAAGAAAGGCAGCGGCAATAGAGCAATGATCGTTAACCGCCAGTCGATAAAGAGAACCATCGCAATGATGGTTGCCCCTCCCGAGATGAAAGAATCGGCAAAGGTCAAGATCCCCGCCCCTGCCACATTTTGGATGGCATTCAAGTCATTGGTGGCATGGGCCATCAAATCACCTGTCCGATGCTTTTGATAAAACAACTGATCCATCCTTGTAAAATGTGCAAATAGCTGTCTGCGTAACGTTTTTTCTAGCCGAGCGGCACTGCCCCAGATATGCGTTCGCCAGACAAAACGAAACACGTATTGAGCGATGGCTGAAGCAATCAAGATCATGACCCAAAAAAAGATCGTCTGCATCGAGATCTCTTTTTCCGCAATCTCATCGATGATGATCCCGATAACTTTCGGAGGTGCCAACTGTACCAAGGCGACCAAGACTAAAGAGCCTACGCCTAACAAATAATGTTTCTTTTCTTGTTTAAAAAACCAACCTAACTTCCTAAATATTGACATAACACTCTCCATTTCTTTATGACCTGTTGCCTAAATTTTGCGATTTTTCCGAATATTCATTGGATTCAGTTACATTCACTCCCCCGCTATTCACAGAACAGAAATAAATAAAGTAGCCTGGGGACATTTTTGATTCGTTGCTGCGTTTTGCCGCAATAAAAAGCGAGCTGATAAAATCAGCCCGCTTTTTAGAAAAAAACCTACTTTTGGTTTTTCATTTGCTGCATCATCTGACGAATTTTTTTCTCAGAAGGTTTTTGACCCATTGACATCATCATCGAGCGAAGCATATCCTCATTAACGGGAGGATTTTTCTTTAGATAATCTTGCATATATTTACGCGCCAAAAAGAAGCCGCCGACAGCGCCTAGTAATGCTGCAACAACAGCGATCACGATTACGATTCCTATATTAATAGTCATTTGAAAACTCTCCTTTCTCTTGTACTCTCAATGAATCATTTTACTAGAAAAAAACACAAAAAGAAAGAGTGAAAGCTGGATTTATCCAAAAACTTTCACTCGTTTCCTCAACTTAATGCGACATCTCTTTTGTTGAATAACCAATTTGTTAAAAGGTAGATTAAAACACTGTAAACAAGGATCCCGATCGCCATTTCCCAATAGCCCAATCCCGGATCAAAAGCAGTCATCTGCATGTCAGGACTATTTAATAAACTCGGTATTTGCTCTTTAATATTCATAAAATTAAATGGATTCCACTTCAGCCATGGGTATTTTTCTTGCGCAAAAAGCATGATCGAGTTGATGATGCTGCTTCCAAACAACATACCCAAGCCTAAGCCTACCGCCAAGCTTTGGGAGCGAATCACGGCTGAGATAAAGATGGTCAATGCAATATAAAAGACAATCAATAGCAAGTTGGTTCCCGCAAAAACAAGGGCAACGAGAATCGCCGCTAGCCCGTTGTAGCCAGTAGCAGCAAAAGGTGATTCAGCAGCTAAAAATAAATTGGCAGCTGCTAAACTACTGATCAGTAAAACAGCGGTCCCTAACAGCGCAAATAAAAACGTGTTGATGGCTTTTGCTGCTAAGATTTGGCTTCTGGAAAAAGGCCGAATCAATAAGAACTTGATCGTTCCACGACTGAACTCTTCTGCCACTGAAGAAGCCGCCACAATCACTACAAATAAGTTTAAGAACGACGTCATATCGCTTAAAGAAGCAAATAAATCATTGGCTCCAATTTCTGGACTACCTAAGCGTACAACATAGGTCAAGCCAAACGTCATTAAAACCAATAAAAGCAGCATGATCCAAGTAGAACGCTTTTTGGTTAATTTGATCCATTCATTTTTTATCAATGTCAGCATGCTTACAAACCTCCTTCTTCGGTCCAAGCCAAGAATGTATCTTCCAAAGAAGATTGCTTTGTCCGTAGTTCTTTTAAGCCGATACCCGCCGTCACGATCGCTGCAGCGATTTCAGAACGCTGATCTGTTTGCAGCGTGACGTGCAATTCGTCTTCTACGTGCAAGACCTCGACGTCAAAGGAAGCTTTTAACAGTGCTTCTGTTTGCAAGTTATCATCGGTTTTGATGATCAACACATTTTTCTCTGCTTTCAACTCTGCCATTGCTACTTGATGGGTGACTTTTCCTTTTTGCACCACGATCAAATGATCCGCAATTTGCTCGATGTCGCTTAACTGATGACTGGAAACTAAAACAGAGACCCCTTTTGCTCGCAAAGAAAGAATCATTTCCCGAAACTCCCGCATGCCTTTAGGATCCAGACCATTCATCGGCTCATCTAAAACTAATAGATCTGGTTGATGGACCAGCGCCTGGGCAACACCTAAACGCTGACGCATCCCTAAAGAATAAGTTTTGACTTTTTGATGGATATGTCCTTCTAAATGCACCTGACGGATCAGGGCTTCTAGCTCAGAGGCTGTGCCTTTTTTCTTCGCCATACGTTGATACTGCATCAAATTCTCATAACCGGTCATATAATTATAAAACTCAGGATTCTCAACGATCGCTCCGACTGAGGCAATCGCTGTTTTAAAAGAAGAATCCAATAAATTTCCCATAATGGCAATCGATCCTGTGTTGTGCTTCATCAAGCCAACGATCATTCGGATGATCGTCGTCTTCCCAGCCCCATTGGGCCCTAATAAACCAACGACTTGTCCTTGGTCCACCACAAAGGAAACATCATCAATGATTCGTTTGGTTCCAATCAATTTGGAAACATTTTGCAGTGCTAATACTTCTGTCAAAGTTACCCCTTCTTCCTAACACCATTTCTGCAACGATTTTAAATAAAAAACGTTATGATAATATGTATACCATGCCATCTCTGTAAAAAAAAGTCAAGAAGTGAAAAAGGAACATCGATGCTCCTGTTTTTGCTTCTTGACAACTTCCTGTATCACTGTTGCTTTTCACGTTTGCCCTATTGCTGCTGGTCAAAAGCTTGGCAAAATTATAAGTTCTATTTGCTCGATCTTATAGCGGGTTCACTCCGTTTGGGTGAATGCCAGTTGGGCGAACGCTGCCTTGTTCTTGGCACTTCTGATCTGTTTGATCACTTGCTTGAGCTGTTTCCACTCCTTTGCGCTTGGGTGACCATTCCAATAAAAGAGGTAAGGCTGTTCTTCCTCGGAAAATTCCTGATGGATCGGATAATCGCTGATCACCAAATCTGGTTTTTGAGACAGCGAATAATGGGCCATCGCTCGATGCGTGGCATTCATCAAGCGGTTCTTGATCCAAAGCTCTTGCGTTTTTCCGTATTTCGAATGGATCGAGAACGTGACCGGCTGTTCATATTTGATAAAAATAACTCTCAGTAACATACAGTATTGGAAAATCAAACGATCATTCATTTGCAGTAATCTACGCAACTCTGGTAAAGAAACAGTCGCTTCCAAAAAAAACCGTTTCATGGTTGGATAAAGCACTGGAAAAGCGGCTTGCAGCTCTTGCTCGTCGGTTGTTTTGCCAAAACTATCGCTTTTTTGTCGCGTACCAAAACAGCCAGAGGCGGAATGGATCATTACCAGATTAACCAGTAAATAGTTTTTTTCGGCCTCTGTAAACGTCAACCGAAAATACACGGCTAGTTTTTCAACGAGCTGCGCTTCTTGCTGGTACTTTGGCTGAGTCAGCCACGAGATGTTAGCAGCATCGAGATCCTCCTCAAGATAGGTGTTCATTACCCCAAACATATAATACAAGAAGCTGCGTTCAACCTCCGAAATTTCAGAAAACGGCAGATGACTCCTGTTAAACAATGGGTTCAAAAAGACCTGATCAAACTGATTTTTTTCAATTAATGGGTGCTCAAACGTCAGTACTTCGTTGGGTAAAAACGAAAGCGGATGCTTTTGATGGATTCTTTGCACGGTTATAGCGAATAGATGAAGAAATTTATCGATATCGATTTTTCTCATATAAGAAGCATGGGTTTCAAACAACGCTTCAGCCTGCGCTTTCTCCTTGATCGATGCCAAGACTTGTGAGTCCTTCTCATCAAAAATTTGCCAATAGGTAAGATGATAAAAATAGCGGATCGCATATTCAGCACCTGCTAAAGGATCACCTTTTTTTAAACTATAGGACAAATGATAGTTCGCCAAAACATGATTTAACTCCTGCAATTTTCGTTGAATCGTGCGGGGACTGCTAAAGGTTTTGTGGCTGAGTTGTTCAAGGGAATGATAATCCCCCTGAAAGAGTGCATCCAGCAAGATAAACCCAACGGTTCCCTGCAACAATACACTATAGGCTTGGCTCAATAGAAATCGTGGAGAAAAAGCAATCGACACTTCTTTTTCCAGCCGATCATAGGTCAAAGTAAACTGAGGATAGCGTGCACGAAACACCTCTACTTGCTGAACGATCGACTGCATTTTGTTGGTTTTCCTATCGAAAACACCTGAGAGCTCTTTAATTGTATAGTCTTTCTTGTTCGTTTCGTAACAATAACTTAGAAACGCATAAATTTGTTTTTCTGTCGTATCCAAAAGTGCCTGTAACATGAAATTTCCCTCGCTTGTATAATCAGCAAACGCTGTTTTTATCCTAAATTTGTCATCTTACAAAATTGTAAGCTGGCAGTGTTTGGTGATCGTACCACCGTGCGCTCTTTTCTGTCAAATCACTTTTAACAAATTTTCCTTTCGTTATCTGTATATTTTCATAAAAAAAGTCTGACGCCTCAAAACGATCGTCAGACTTTTTGTTAAAAACGGTAAAACAAAACGTGATTGTGCTTTCTGGGGAAGAAAATTCCAATCGTGGGTTATCAATTCTCTCATTATCCTCGGCTTTTTTCTTTACTGTCTCTCATCAGAAAATAACTTTCGATTCAGCCAGTAAAGGAAGACAGTAAGGATAACCACGCCTAGACCAAAGAGTAAATAGCGAATACTCGTATTTTTGCTGCCGGTTTTCGGTAGTAAGGCTCCATTGACCTCCTTAGCACTGCTTGTCTCCGTACGTTGTTCCTGTTCCATTTTCACTGAAGACGATGCTTTAGCGAGTTGTTTGCCTACGGGATCATTGGAGGAAACACTTCGCTTGCTTGACTGACTTTGGTTAGGCGCTAATTTGTTTGGTTTCGTTTCTGAATCTGAAAGATCCTCAGATGCCGCTTCACTAACGGTCATTGTTCCTGTTGTTGCGGTGGTTTCTTGACTCCTAATTGTCTGACTCGATTCACTCTCACTAACTGGTTGGGTGTTGAAGTTTTCTGACTCACTTGCATAGTGACTACTTTCGATACTTTGAGAATCCTGACTTGTGTTTTCCGTAGTAGAAGTCCTTGGATCCGTCGATTGAGAGTCGCTAAATTTCGGTTCGATACTACTAAAGGAAGAGCTTGTTTCTTCAGACACCTTAGAGCTTGCGCTTATCTCAGAGTTCGTGGTCTCACTAGAGCTCGGGGGTGTGATTACCTGCCATTGACTAGGCTTCAAGTTTTCAGTAATCGTTGTTTCACCGTCATAAATCACAACTAAATCTACTTTATCCACACTTTTGATCTCATCGATGGCCATCTCAGCATAGATCCTTAAGTAGTTTTCAACACCTGAAAACCAATCGACATTTGTTAGATACGTTTCACCAATCACCTTTTCACTGTGTCCATTGCCATCCCAACCATAAGTTAAACGGATACAAACGTTTTGTGAAGTCATCGTTTTGTTCGGCCGTACCGGGATCGTAATGACTTTCAAGGCTTCATCATAGATCACTCGATTCGTTTGAACAGAAAACGATAAATTCCCTCCGGCTCGTTCTTTTGCTGAAGTATGATCGAAACCAAACACCAGCAGCAATAATCCCGCTAACAGCAAAATCAACACAATTCCAACCAGTTTTCTCATTTCCTCACTTCCTAAATGAATATTTCAAGATAACTTGATAAGGAAATTATAATAAATTCTCAGAGAAAACATGCGCCGAAAAAAAAAGGAAAGACCCAATAAAATGGCATCTTTAATTTCGAGTATTATATATAGAAAAGATATTTACCATCCTCTTCCGCATTTGAAACTCTCTCGAACTTTTACCACCGCCAACAAAACAGTTTATTATTTATCATTTAAATATATATCATATATAATATATGACCATTTTTGTGCTAAAATTCAAGTATAAGCAAATCAACCTTTAGGAGTACGTGATCGATGGAATTAGAGCCAAAAGTAGCAAAATTGATTGTTAAAAGCTTAAAAGATATCATCAACCATGAAATCAATCTTTTTGACACCTCGGGTACGATCATAGCTAGTACAGATACCGTGCGGATTGGTACCAGTCATGAAGGCGCCCGTTTAGCAGCCAAAAATCAACAGACATTAACGATTGAACATGACAATCAGTTTAAAGGAGCAAAAAAAGGAATCAATATCCCGGTCCTTTTTAATCAATCCGTTGTAGCAATTATTGGAATTACTGGCGAGCGTACAAAGGTAGAGCCTTTGGGGAATATTATCAAAAAAATGACGGAGATTTTGATCCGAGAAAACTGGATTCAATTGACAAATTTCCATCAACGGCAAAACTACCACAGTCTAGCTACGATGCTGATCGCTCCTCAAAGAGATGATAGCTTGGCGGCTTATTTAGCCTCGCTCTTAGACATTGATTTGGAACGACCTCGCATCCTCGTGATAGGGAAATTTCTTTTTACTAGAGAAAAAAATAATCTGAATTATGAAAAACTGCTCCATACCATCCAATCGCATTTGCACATTTTTCCAGGTAGTTTCTTCTCGCTGATCAATCAAGAAATTTGCCTGTTTTTCGAAAAGCAGGAAGAAGCTTCGCTGATCCCCTTACTGATGCAAATGCAAAAGGATATTTCTAAGCGTTTTGATCGTCAAATGTCCTTTGGGATCGGCGGTTTAGCAGAAACCATCGATGAGTATTGGTCTAGTTATGAAAAGGCGCAAAAAACCGTCAATTGGTTGATCAATCAAAAAAGTGCGACCATCTCTTCTTATCAAGAAATGGATTATGGGTTGCTCTTTGTCGGGATTTCTGCAGAAGATAATAAACAATTGCAAAAGAAAGTGCTTGGCAGTCTGACTGTTGAGGAGATTAAGCAGTTCCAATTGATCTTTGAAACGTATAAACGCTATAATGGTAGTATTATGAAGTGTGCCGAGGCACTTTTTTTACACAAGAATACTTTTCAAAACAAACTGAATCGCATCACGGAAAAGACGGGCTACAATCCACGTAATTTGAGTGATTTTACTGTGTTGTCGGCGGCTTTTATGAGTTATCGCTTGTCTAATCTAGAGAGATAATTTGTTGAACAAGCAAATGCTTCAGCGTAACAAACTTCGCATTTTAAATCGATGGTATCATTTGTTGTTCAAGTCATCTGTTTCCAATCAGCCTGATCATCCATCAACAGCCTAACTCATAGCACCAGCAACGTTTCCCTGTTTTCTGTCTTCCAGTTGACGCAAAATTGTTTTTACACTGTATTTTTGAGTTTCAATACACGCAACAAAAAGAGCGCTCCTCTGAGAAGAAACGCTCTTTTATTATGTCCTTTAGTTGTGAACAGCTCGTGCTCTCTTTTCAGTGAAAAGGAAAACAAATGACCTCGATTCGTTACTGTTAACCTTGCAATTTTAAATCATTGATCGTTTCATAATAGTTTGCGATTGCAGAATGATCCCTTTTTTCTAATCCGTAGGCTTTCAGTGATTGCATAATCTCCATTGCAGATGCTGTAAATGGTGTAGAAACATTACTATCATGTGAGGTGTCTAATGCATTTTGCAAGTCCTTGATATGCAATTCGATACGGAAACCAGGATCGAAGTTACCAGAAAAAATCTTTTCTGATTTTTGATCCATGACTGTGCTTCCTGCCAAACCTGTGCGAATGGCTTGATAAACTGCTTCAGGAGAAACACCTGCTTTTTTGGCTAGACAATAAGCTTCAGAAATAGCTGCGATGTTGATCGCTACAATCATTTGATTGGCTAGTTTCGTAATATTTCCAGCACCTACTTCACCGACTCGTGTCACAGAAGAAGCCATCGTCTTCAATAAAGCTTCATATTTCTCAAAAACTGCTTTTTCTCCGCCAACCATTACCGCGATCGTCCCATCAATGGCTTTTGGTTCTCCACCAGAGACAGGCGCATCAATAAAATGGACTCCTTGTTCTTTCAAACGAGCTGCAAAGTCTTGGCTGGCTTTTGGTGCAATTGAACTCATATCAATGACTGTTTTACCAGCTGACAAGCCTTCAGCGATCCCTCCAGGATTGAATAGTGCCGCTTCTACGTTTGGAGAATTCGGCAGCATCGTAATGATCACTTCTGCTGCTTCTGCCACCTTGGCGCCTGACTCGGCTGCAAGTGCACCAGCTGAAACAACTTCATCGATTGCGGATTGGTTAAAATCAAACACAATAACCTCATAGCCATTCTTTACTATATTTTTCACCATTGGTTTACCCATGATTCCTAAACCGACAAATCCTACTTTCATCAATACCATCTCCTACTTTCGTTGATTTAATAAATATGCTCGGATCGCGGTTTCTCCAGCGATCACCACATTTTCCTCTACTTGTGTCATTGCTTCTTGCAAACTCATTGGTCGATGGATAATTGGCAAAATAAGGTCAATTCCAGCGGCATAAGCTGCCGAAACCTCTTTCTCCCGACTACCGACCACAGCAATCACCGGTTTATGGTGCTTTTTGGCTAGCTCGGCAATTCCCACAGGAACTTTGCCATTCAGCGATTGCTGGTCAAGCTTGCCTTCGCCAGTTATGACGAGAGCAGCTTGGGCAATTTTCTTTTCAATTTCTACTAAATCTAAGATCGTTTCAATACCGTTGCACGTTTTGGCTTGGCAAAACACTTGCAATGCAGCCCCTAGACCGCCTGCTGCCCCTGCACCTGGTGCGTCAGCAATATCAATCTGCATCTCTTTTTTGATCACAGAGGCATAATGTTTCATCCACTGATCACAGGTTTTCGTTTGGTCAATCGGAATGCCTTTTTGAGGACCATAGATAGCAATGGCACCTTTTTCACCGACTAACGGATTCGTTACATCCGATAAAATATTGATTTTTACATCCTTTAATCGTGGATCGATTTTAGAAATATCTATCGAAGCAAGCTTTGCTAATCCAGCTAATCCTCTCGGGATGTCCTTTCCTTGATCGTCGTAAAAGGAGACCCCTAATGCTTTTGCCATTCCAGTCCCGCCATCACTCGTTGCACTGCCGCCTATGCCAAGGTAAATCTCTTTTGCGCCTTCATCGAGGGCAGCCAAAAGCAACTCCCCTACCCCGTAAGTCGAAGCGTTTAAGGCATTCTCAGCATTTTGCTCGATTAAAGTAATCCCGCTTGCTTCTGCCATTTCTAATACGACGATTTGATTAGGTAAAACACCATATTGCGCCTTCACAGGATTTCCCAATGGATTTTGAACAGTTATCCTTTTTCGTTTTCCTGCCAAGGCATCAACTAAAGCTTCGACTGTGCCTTCTCCACCATCGGCGACTGAAAATTTATCGATAGGACTATGGGGCAAAACCCGACGAATCCCTTTTTCTAACCACATTGAGATATCTTTACTGGAGGCACTTCCTTTGAAAGAATCTGCTGCAATCACAATTCGCTGTTCTTCCATGAATCCACCCCCTTTTCTATAGTTAGGCTTGATTATAAGAAACCCGCCTTCTTCATTTCATCAATCATCTTGTCTAAGACAACGCCCTTACTTGCTTCCGTCGGCAAAATCGAAGGTCCCACATTCAAGCCCATCAAGTTTGCCATATCTTTGGTAGCTGAAGGGAAACTTGCTGCATCTTGCGATAAACGGATCGGGTTCAGGGTAAATTGGTTCTTTAGCGCGCCTTGGAAATCACCAGATACGTACTGGTCATAAATACCGCAAACCAATTCAGGATAAATATTTGCCGTTGAACAGACACCGCCGACTGCTCCCATACAGAGTGAAGGATAAACAATGGTATCTTTTCCTGCAATCACTCGAAAGCCAACATCAGCATTCCGTCGAACCAGTTCGCTTAGGAAGGTCAAATCTCCGCTTGAATCTTTGATCCCTACGATATTCTCAACGGTATGCGCCAGCTTTTCGATCAATGGTTGACTCAGCGAATACCCAGCTCTTGCTGGATTGTTATACAAAAGCACCATCGTATCGGAAACCGCGTCTGCGATTGCTTTAAAATGATTGTACAGTGCTTCTTCTGTGGGTTTGATGAACATTGGGTGTAAAACGGAAATACCAGCGATCGGCAATTTTGCTGCCTGTTTGGCAAGCGCCACCGCATGTTTCGTACGTATTGGGCCCATCCCAAAGAAAACAGGTACTTTTCCAGCGGCTTCATCTAAAATGATTTCTGTTGCTGCAAGCATTTCATCATGTTCGAACATATAAAACTCACTATTACTGCCAAAAGCCAAAATGCCATGAACACCATGATCGATCACGTGCCGTACGATCTTTCGCAACTTAGTTTCACAAATCATTTCTTCTTCATTCACTGGCGTGAGTAAAGGAACAATGATCCCTTTAATCTTTTCTTTTTCCATTATGGTCAATCCTCTCACTCAAAGCTTCGATTAATTTGTATTCGCTCGATTACTCTCTGACTAAAGCTGGTTTCTTATTGTCAAATGTCCAGCCAGGAATCAAGTACTGCATGGCAATCGCATCATTGCGCGCCCCTAAGCCTTCTTTTAAATACAGTTGATGCGCCGCATCAAGCTTTTCTCGGTCAAGTTCCAGCCCAAGGCCATGGGAATTTCTAGGAATAGTAATTTCACCGTTTTTGATTTGATGCGGATTTTTGGTCAAGCCTTCGCCATCTTGCCAAATCCAGTGGGTATCTGCGGCATTTACTTCCCCAGGTGCTGCCGCTGCAGTATGAGCGACCATCGCCAAAGAAATATCAAAATGATTATTGGAATGCACACCCCAAGTCAAATCTAGGTCATGACATAACTGCGCCACACGCACACTGCCTTGCATCGTCCAAAAATGCGGATCTGCCAGCGGAATCGTCACACTATCTAAGCGAATCGCTGCTTTCATTTCTCGCCAATCCGTTGCTACCATATTCGTCGCCGTCGGCAATCCTGTTTTTCGGCGGAATTCTGCCATCGTTTCTCTACCAGAGAAGCGACCTTCTGCACCACAAGGATCTTCTACATACGCTAATACGCCGTGAAGGTCTTTGCAAAGCGCAATTGCATCATCTAGTAACCATCCGCCATTCGGATCAAGGGTAATCCGAGCATTGGGAAATTCTTTTTTCAACGCTTTGACGGTTTGTACTTCTTCTTGCCCTGATAACACGCCGCCTTTTAATTTAAAGTCCTCAAAACCATAGCGCTCATAGGCAGCTTTCGCTAACTTGACGATTGCTTCTGGGGTCATCGCTTCTTCACGACGTAGTGCTCCCCATGAATCATCGAGCGTATTGTCAGAAGCATAAGGCAAGTCTGTTTTGTTGCGATCTGCTACATAAAACAGATAACCTAAAAACTTCACTGATTCGCGCACTTGTCCTTCACCTAACAAAGCGGCAACGGGCACCTGCATGTGCTGTCCTAGTAAATCCAACAATGGCGCTTCAACAGCAGTCATAACATGAACCGTCGTTCGCAAATCAAATGTTTGGTTCCCGCGCCCACCAGCATCCAACTGCGCATAACGTTCGTGAATCTCTTTTACGATGTTTTTGTATTCGCCCAAAGTCCGACCCACAACTAATTCACGACAGTCTTCCAATGTCTGACGAATTTTCTCACCACCTGGCACTTCTCCTAAACCCGTATTACCCGTGTCATCAGTTAAAATAACGATATTTCTAGTAAAGAAAGGGCCATGGGCTCCACTTAGATTTAATAGCATACTGTCATGTCCTGCTACAGGGACAACTTCCATTTTTACGATTTTTGGAATCATCAAAATCTCTCCTAGTCAAATTGATAGTTTTTAATATACTGTTTCCCCAAAAAAGAATACAGAGTATCGAGTGCAGACTTTTCGTCGAAAAACAGTGAATTTCTGTGCTAAAGAACATTTTTAAATAAAGATCCCCAATAAGATCCCTACTAGCGTCCATGCTAAGCTGATTCCCCAGAATTTAAAGAAGGAATAACGCAAGAATTTTCGTACATTGGTTTCCCCTAAATCACAAGCCATAATGATTTGTGGTTGGGCAATCAGTGAAGCAAACGCACCAATATTAAAGAATAATGTCAAGGCAACAATATCTGGAGCAACGCCATATTCTCCTGCTAAAGCTGCAATGATCGGAATGAGCGCAAAAAACCAAGTATCGTTGGTAAACAACAGCATCAATGGTGTGCTAAAGATAGCGATCGCAATATGAACATAGGGACCAACAGCTGCGGGAATAATATTCACGAGAACTTGAACCATCGCATCCATCATGCCCGTTCCTTGCAAGATCCCCACGACAACCCCAGAAAGCAAAACGATGGGCGCAATCGGATATGTTTTTGAAGCATATTTGCTGATCAATTGATTTTGATCTTTGAAGTCCGGATAGTTCACGCACAAAGCGATGATCAAGCCAGCTGCGAAAATATAGTAAGAAGGCAGGTTTGAAAACGACAAAGCGATCACTAAGAGGATGGTCAAGATCAGATTGAACCAAAATAGCTTGGGACGAGCAAGCGGTCCATAGTTTTGTTCTTTCGCTAATGAATCAGCGATCCCTTCAAATTTTTCTCCATTTGCCATATGCTTTTTATGGACACCTAAACCTAAGAAATAACCAAGGATCATCGTTCCGATAAAGACAGTGATCCAAACAGGTAGTAAGGTGGTAAATAAGGTCATCGGTGCATTGGGTACATCTGGAAGCAGACTTGCAGCCCGTAAGATCCGTGCGTTCCATGGTGTGATCGATCCTAACATGATACCGACTGAGCAAAGAAAAACGAGTATCACCGGATCGATTTTCAACTTCTTAAATAGCGGCAAAAACAACGGGATCGCAATTAGATAGGTCGACATGACACTTCCATCTAATGTGGTGATCACCGAAATAAACACAGTCAAGCTGCAGAGAATCGGCGCTTTGATTTTTACTTTTTTCAAAAACTTGAATACCATAATATCGAAGACTGCTGCATCAGATATCAGAGAAAAATAAGGTAATGAAAACATGATCATCAAAAAGATGTCTCGTGTCATATCAAGACCGTCAGCGATATATCCTTCCGTCGCTGTCCAGCTTGCCCCGCTTAAGAAAGAAAATGCGACAGGTATCAATGCAAAACAGACAAGTATATTTATTTTATTTCTTAGTAATAAACCCGTGATCAATGTCATCATGACAAAGCCAAGAATAGCTAAATAGCTCATTTTTTATATCCCTCCGAATAATAGATCAGTCAAAGAGGAATATAGCTGAAACTTCAAGCAAAAATTTCAGCTATATCTCTGACATCAAGTAGTCCTTCAATAAATACCTTTAGCGCACAAAGCAAGGTTTTTTTGAGTCAAACTGCCAATCTTCAATAAAGTATTGCATCGCAATTGAATCATCACGATCACGGTATTTGGGGTCCATTGACTGGTACAATTGATGTGCTTCCAGCAATTTCTCCATATTGATTTCAATACCTAGGCCAGGTTTATCGGTGATTTTGATCACGCCATCTTGAATCAAGACAGTGTCATCGCAAAGTTCTTGTCCATCCTGCCAAATCCAGTGTGTATCGATTGGTGTAATATTTCCTGGTGCAGCTGCGGCACACTGTGCGAATGTTGCCAACGTAATATCAAAATGGTTATTGGAGTGAGAACCCCAAGTCAATCCCCAGTCATTCAAGATTTGGGCCATGCGAACACTTCCGTTTAATGTCCAGAAATGCGGATCAGCCAGAACGATATCTACTGCTTTTGAATTTAATGCATGATAAAATTGTCGCCAGTTGGTCGCAATCATATTTGTTGCCACTTGATGTCTCGTGGCTGTTTTGAATTCATTCATGATCTCACGACTTGAAAAACCTGCTTCAGGACCACATGGATCCTCCACATAAGAAATCGTGTCTAGTTTGTCTTTGCAAAGATCGATTGCCTCTGCTAACGACCAAGCACCATTAGGATCAATATTGATTCGCGCTTCTGGAAACGCCTCATGTAAAGCAACTACTGCTTCCATTTCCTCTGTTCCCTTCAGCACGCCACCTTTGACTTTGAAATTTTTGAACCCATAGCGTGCCTCAAGTGCTTTTGCTTGCTGCACCATTCCCTCTGGTGTTAAGGTTTCCTGTCTTCTAATGCGCTCCCACTCATCTTTGGGCTCTTCCTCTACGCGATAAGGCAGATCGGTTTTCCCTGCATCGGCGATATAAAACAAATACCCCAACACTTCAACTTCATTACGCTGCTGACCATCACCTAATAATGCACACATCGGTTTATTTAGAAACTTGCCAAGCAGATCCAGCATCGCACATTCAACCGCTGCCTCCGCTTGGACGACAAATTTCAGATTTTTTAAATCCAACCCTTGAAGTCCTTCCCCATCGTTTCCTTTCATCGCCGCTGCATTTTTGCGAATCGTTGTAATCACATTACGATAATTGGCAATTTCTTGACCCACGACAAAAGGAATGTAACTCTCCAGCATTTTGGTGATGTCTTCACCGCCATGGATCTCACCAATGCCTCTATTCCCAGTTTCGTCTTCTAATACAACAATATTCCTCGTAAAATAAGGTGCATGACACCCGCTTAAGGTAAGGGTCGGACTGTCATACCCAGCAATCGGAAACACCTGCATCTTTGTCACTTTTGGAGAACCATTTTTACTCATATTCATTCCACCTTCTCTATTATTTTTGGTTTGTTCAGTTTGAAGAAAAACATGCTTCGTAATCAAAACGCTTTACGTTTTTATAAATTGCTTCCTGTGCATACCACTAAACCCTTCTTCGCTCATTCTTGTTAACAAAATCACAATCCTTTGGTCAGTAAATGTTTTTGAAGAATTCTGCTCATTTTCCGAGCAATCGAAACAAAAATCAGTTTCTAGAAAGAAGGGTCCGAAACACTAACTAGACTAAGGGAACTTCTGATATTTCTCGCACATTTCCAGTCATATGTCGAAAAAGCGTCAGCGTATGGAAGCGGTTTATGATTATTAACTTGCTCTAAGAATACAAATATTCTTCGCGAATAAAAAGGGTATGTGAGATAGTTATCCGCATCGTTTCTGCTTGATAAATGTTACAGAAACCATTTTAAGAATTCCAAAACAGCCAAATTTTTTCTGTAATCGGCGGGCTACAAGCGTAAAAACGGTAGGTCACCCCATCGAGAAAATAGCAAAAAAAACCGATAATGCCCTTGATGACCTCTTTCAGCAAAAAGAACTAAATTTTACTGAATCAGTCGATCAAAACACATGAACGGTTTTGTCGCTACTTTTTATTCTGTTTTCTGCTAACCCATGTCCCCATTGAATAATTATGTTTGTTTTTGCCCGTTGTAGACTTTTGTTATCTGTTGAAGGGACTTTTCCCCATTGATTTTTTTAGCGTCACATAGGTAACGATAGACAGTATGACTATCCCTAAGAAAATCAACCGATCATTCAAGACTTCATCCGTCTGCGGGAGAAGCTTCTGCTTATTATGGTTGGCACCATCACTTCTTGCCGAGCTGGAAGAGTGACTTGATCCACTATTATTTAGCAAACCTTCCAGTGTATTGCTTGTACTACTTTCACTACTTGGTTCCGTGCTGCTACTAGTGCTGCTTTCGCTACTTGGTTCCGTGCTACTGCTGGTGCTACTTTCACTACTTGGTTCCGTGCTACTACTTGTACTGCTTTCACTACTTGGTTCTGTGCTACTGCTGGTGCTACTTTCACTACTTGGTTCCGTGCTGCTACTAGTGCTGCTTTCACTACTTGGTTCCGTGCTGCTACTAGTGCTGCTTTCGCTACTTGGTTCCGTGCTGCTACTAGTGCTGCTTTCGCTACTTGGTTCTGTGCTACTGCTGGTGCTGCTTTCAGTACTTGGTTCCGTGCTATTGCTTGTACTACTTTCACTACTTGGTTCGGTAGTACTACTTGTACTGCTTTCACTACTTGGTTCCGTGCTACTGCTGGTGCTATTTTCACTACTTGGTTCGGTAGTACTACTTGTACTGCTTTCACTACTTGGTTCCGTGCTACTGCTGGTGCTATTTTCACTACTTGGTTCGGTAGTACTACTTGTACTGCTTTCACTACTTGGTTCCGTGCTACTGCTGGTGCTACTTTCACTACTTGGTTCCGTGCTACTGCTGGTGCTACTTTCACTACTTGGTTCCGTACTACTGCTGGTGCTGCTCTCACTACTTGGTTCCGTGCTGCTACTTGTACTACTTGTACTACTTTCACTACTTGGTTCCGTGCTGCTACTTGTACTACTTTCGCTACTTGGTTCCGTGCTGCTGGACTCTCCTGGTTCACCGGTTCCGCCACCACCGCCACCATAGCGTGGCGTATAGCCAGTAATACTGCTTGTTCTTGGCACATCATTGACCAAAGCATCAAGGATGCCCCGATTGGTATATTGTTCCAATGAACCATCCGTTTCTGTTTTGTAGGTAATGTAGATCCGTTCCTCTGTATCCCGCAAAGGAATTTCAAAGGAGCCGTCACTATTTAAAACGATCGGTACTTGCTCGACATACGTTGGGTTGGAAACGCTGGGTCCATAGACCACTCGAGCACTCGTACTGACTAGTGTCTGATGAGGACCTAAAAAGTCAATAAACGTTCCATCTTTGATCCTCACTTGGTCCGTGTCAAACGAGTTGATATACACTCGCCAATCAATGATCCGTTTGGGTTGTTGCGTACCTAAATACAGTCCTTGTTTGGTGAGTAAGGCACCCTCCCCTGAATCATCCACTGCTTGAATAAAAATAGGCACCGATTGCGTCCCATTTGCCGTTTCAAAGTTGATGTTGTTGATCTGGTTTTCTATCACGTCATCACTGAACTTTGTCCAAAAATAAAAGTCCCCATGTACATTGGTATTTTGTTCGACAAATTCCGTGAAAACAAAGGTCAGCTGATTGCCAACTTGGGTAACATTGACCACTAAGTTGTTATTTTCATCGTATAAAGCATACGTATTATTGACGCCTTCAATCTCAGCTGGCAAGGTGACGGTCGCTTTGTCACCTGCTTTTAAATCACCTAAGTCCTCCAAACTCCAGGTCATATCTATTTTAAAGGAATCATCCTTTTCAATACTTGTGATGACCTCGTTGTGGCTATTAACGATCGATACATTGGTGATCAGCTTGGCACCCACATCGGTTTCCCCATAAACAACCCGCATACCAGCAAAAACAGGAATCAACAGCAGCAAGACAGCAAATGCTTTTCCTAAACGTTTGATCATTGGTTTCCTCCCTTAAGTGATCGCTTAGCTAAACCCATCGGTCACAGCAATTACTGTACTCGACATGAATATTTTCATTAACAGTTGTCTTTTCGTTTCACGGTAAGAAAAATAGACTTCCAGTTGCCACATTCTTGCCGCGTATCCGCGACTGCCTAATAGAATCAGTGTTACCTAATTTTATCTGCTTTTCGGTGATTTACACAATTAAAACGCTTCATTGGTGAAAGAAAATAACAATGCAGCAAACAAAAAAAACAAATCCCAATCCGTGTTGATTGAAAGGGATTTGGCTAAAAAATAAATCACTCTGTCGGATCGGCGATTCGATCAATTTGCTGGAAGTACCGGTACTGACAAACAAAGTAAAAAACGATTTGGAAAATCAAAAAGAGACTAACGATCACACCATAGTATTGCCAAACAGGCAATTCTACTAAAATACGCAAAGCGGTCATTGCCACCGCAAAATGGATCATTGCCACGACTGTTGGCAAGAAGTACATCACTTGCAGCTGGCGTCTCAGAACGTTGTGACGCTCCTTGGGCGACACACCTAAAATATGCAAGGAACGATGATACGCACCATCTTTATCTAAATCTGCAAATAAACGGAAATAGATAATCGAAGCGGAGAAAATAAAGAAAACCGAACCTAGTAATACCGTGATCATTAAAATGATGCCATTTCCTTGACGATTTTCTTGGAAAACTTGGTATTTCGAGGTATAAGACGTACGCATCGGAATGTCTTTTGCCGCTTCTGACCACTCTTCATCTGTATAGTCACCTTTGGCTTCAAACTCCCGACTGAGTTCTTCGTATTGCTGATCGATCAAGGCATTTTCTTTATCTAACTTTCCATTGAAATCAGATACCAATTCAGGTGTTTCAGCCCATTCTGGATAGTCTAACCAAATAAAACCAGATTCTATATCATCGTTAGATTCTTGTAAGAGAGCTTGCCATTCCTCAAAGGTCTTATCTGTCACAACTGACAATCCAAAGTAATCCAGAGAAAGCATTGAGGGGCTGTGGACAATCGTAATATCCTTTTTTATACCGGTTTCTGAACCCAATTCAAGTGGATAGATACTTGTGCGTTCGTTCTCAGGGACTTCTAGAAGCTGTTTTCGACGTGAATAATTAGCACTAAGTGTCATTATTTGATTATCTGCAACGGAATCAGCTTCCTCACCGATTTGTTTCATCATTTTCTGATAGTCGCTTTCTCGCATAATTGAAAAGCCATTCGTCGTATAAAATGAATCATTCATAACTGCAGATTCATCAAGATTCGCATAGGCCCATAGTAAGGAAACACTATCCGTTACAGGTGAGTACCCTTTTTCTTCTATGGCAGTTTTAATTTCATTCATTTTCCCCTCAGAATGATCGAGGTCTTCTGGCCCAGACCACGGAAACACATAGGCTACACTGATTCCTTGGATTGAAGAAAAAGAAGAACTGCCGATCGCCAGCATCACGGAAATCCCAACGAATGCCACGGAGGTACTAATAGCGATCAAACTATACATCGCCGCATTGTCTCGCATGCGAAAGATCCATTCGCTGATAGTCAGCATCCGAGTCCCACGTAAGAAGGTCGGGCGTTTTTTTAATCGTTTCAACAGAAATACGCTGAACTGATGGAATGACAAAATCGTGCCTGCAACAGTCAACAAGACTCCTAGCATAAGTGGCAGCATTGAGTAGGTTTGGTAGCTAAAATAAAAGACCGATCCATAGCCAACTAGTAACAGCACAATTCCTGAAAATGCCAATGCCCAATGACTTTTTGGCTCAGGACGTGGTTTTTCATTTTCCTTGATCAATGAGATGATCTGTTCTCCTTGCAAGGCCCGAGTACTGAAAAAGGAGATCAAGAGGAAAATAAAGACATAGATCCCAAAGGTCAATCCTAAACCTTCCATAGGAACCATAAATTTCAGTCCTTCTGTTAAGTACATGACATTTTGCGCAATCAGCAGCAACAATTTCGTCACTAAAATCCCCAACCCAATACCGGTCACTGTGGCGCCGGCTCCTAAAAGGGCATTTTCGACAAACAAAATCTTTCGCAGATCTTTTTCTTCGATCCCCAAAATCAAGTAGATCGCCAGATCACGTTTGCGTCGTTTCAAAAAGACCACAAATGTATACCATAAAAACAACAGCGACAGTAAGGCGATCACCACGAGTGCGACGGATAGACCAACCTTAGCTAAGCTTGAAAGTGTATCGCTATTAGATAAGTTTTCTTCCAATTGCGGATGAAAGAGCAAAAGACTAAAGATATAAAACACCATCGCCGCAAAGGCGCTGCTGACGAAGTATGCTGCATAGGTTCGAAAATTCCCCTGCAGATTACGAATGATCAACTGTCTGAAATTCATGACGGCGACCTCCTAAATGTGCTAGGACTTCAAGAATTTTTTGATAAAATTGCTGTTGATCAGCACCACGATAGACTTCGTTATACAGCTTTCCGTCTTTGATGAAAACGACCCGATCAGAAAAGCTGGCGGAATACGGATCATGGGTGACCATCATAGTGGTGACTTTTCGCTGTTTGTTCATCTGACTTAGTATTTCCATGACATCTCGTGCTGCCTTGGAATCAAGATTACCCGTCGGTTCGTCTGCTAAAAGCAATTCTGGTTGATGGATCAAAGCTCTAGCAATCGCAACTCGCTGCTGCTCTCCACCGGAAAGCTGATAGATACGTTTGTCTTTTTTCTCATAGATCCCAAGTTCACGTAATAGCTGCTCCGAACGTTCTTTCATCTCAGGAACTGCCACCCGATCCAATGTCAGTGGTAAAATCACATTCTCAAGCACGCTCAATGGCGAAAGTAAATTGTAGTTTTGAAAAACAAAGCCTAGTTGCCGACGACGAAACTCCGCGAGTTTTTGCTTAGATAATTCTAGTGGCTGCTCTCCCTTGAGGATCACCGAACCTGAAGTCGGTTTATCCAATGTTGCCACCAAATTCAGCATGGTGGTCTTGCCACTGCCAGATGGACCCATAATGCTGATAAATTCTCCTTCTGGCACTTTGAGATCGATTTGTTGTAAAACCTCAACAGACACTTCCCCTGTATAGGTTTTCGATACATTTTTCAATTCTAGTAAAGCCATCATCTTCACTCCTTTGCTACCAGTTTAGCAGGCGACACCGCAATCAGTTATCGATTTCATGATAGAAAGCTTACAAAATTGTAAGAAAGCCTTCACCTCCGAAATGTTAAGGTAACCGTCGTGCCTTGATTCTCCTTAGAGGCAAGCGATACATCGATATCTAATTGCGTACTGATCGTTTCAACTAAATAAAGACCGATCCCAGTTGCCTCTCCTGTTTGCCGCCCATTCTGACCTGTATAAAAGGGGCGGAAAACCCGGGGGAGATCCGCTGCTGCAATCCCGCAGCCTTCATCTGCGATCGTTAAGCTTCTAGAAAAAGGATCGATCTCAAAATAGACTTTACTGTCTGGCTTTGAGTACTTGATGGCGTTGCTGATGAGTTGAAAGAGCAAAATACCTAGCCATTTTTTGTCTGTTGTCACCGTGATATCTGCTTCACTCATCAGCTTCGGATAGACTTCACTGCGAATAAAATTTCGCTTCTGGTCACCGATACTGTGTTTTAACAATTCCAACAATGAGGCTGATTCGATAACGAAGTCCTCCGTGAAATCTTCCAAGCGCACAAAATTCAGCGCAGTCGCCAAGCCACTTTTTAAGCGATCTGTTTCAGCCAAAAGATCATAGCTATCGACTTCTTCACTTTCAGCCATTAGCGCCAAAACTGAGACAGGTGTTTTCATTTGATGAACCCAGATATTCATGAAACGAATATGATTTTGATGGTGCTGATCTAATTCTGTCAGCCGCTCTTGCTCTTGCTGTTCATGGGCATCGAACTGCTTGCGCCATTGCTTGGAAAGGTAGCCATTGCTTCGGTGTGTCGCTCTTCCATGCTTGATATACTGATAAAACGCAGTATTGGAAAGGTAATCTACCAAATAAACAAGAACAATGAACAGCCCGAATAGAAGCAGACCATAACCAATTACGAGGTAATTTCGATAGCCATCCAACCAAATCACTAAAACGAACAATGAAATGGCTAGGAACGTAACGAGTAGTTTAGGTAAATGAACACTTGCATATGCTTTCATTCTTCCGTACCTATCACTGATAAGGCGTAGCCCTTTCCGCGAATCGTTTGGATCGGATCATTGATGCCCATTGCCGCCAGTTTTTTTCGCAAACGGCCGACATTGACAGAAAGCGTATTGTCATCAACGAAGCGCTCATCATCCCATAATAGATTTAAGATCCGTTCCCGTTTGACCATCTCTGGGTGTGCCGACATTAACAGGGTCAATAATTCTCCTTCTCGAACAGTCAGCCATTCACTGGATTCACGATAGACCATCTTCAATGCTTCGGGATAGTAGATCAATTCGCCAGCTTTCAAACTTCTCGCCCGATCAGACTGTGCATAATCCCCGTAGACTCTACGAATGTGGCTTTTTACTTTTGCCAGCAGCAAATCATAAGAAAAAGGTTTGACTAGATAATCATCCGCACCATATTCTAGAGCCATCACTTGATCCATATTGCCGTCACGGGCGGAGATGAAGAGAATTGGAACCAACGAACGTTCCCTGATTTTTTGGCACCAATAAAACCCATCATAATAAGGTAGATTGACATCCAACAAAACCAAATCAGGTTGGATCATCAAGAATTCATCTAAAACCGCAGCGAAATTTTCTGGAACAAAGGTTTGATACGCATAGCGGGATAATTGATTTTCCATCATTTTGACTAACGATTTATCATCTTCGACCACGAATATTTTCATAGAAATCCTCCTGTTTTCTCTAAAGTTTACCAAAACTGCGTGAAAAAAACTGCAAAATTCCAGCTTTTTTAAAAAAAGTGTACTTATTTATTGTAAGCAAAATTATTTTATAGTATACTACGTTTTGTGATTAAAACTTACTTAAAGTAAAGGTGGAAAAAAATGAAAAATATTTTAGTTGTTAAAGCCAATAACCGTCCTGATGGAGTATCTGCAAAAATGTTTGATACGTTCGTTGAAAATCTTGATACCAACAATGTGGACGTTGTAACCTTTGATGTGTACGCACAACCAATGCCTTATATCGGTCAAACGTTATTTGAAGCATTTGGCAAACTTTCACAAGAACAAGAATTAAACCAAGAAGAACAAGAATTGATGACTGTCCGTCAAGACGTGATGAACAAATTCGCAGCAGCGGATACCATCGTTTTCGCTTTCCCAATGTGGAACTTAACGATTCCTGCTGCCTTGCACACATTCATCGACTATATCTTCCAAGCTGGCTTTACTTTTTCTTATAACGAAGATGGTTCAATGAACCAATTATTGAAAGACAAAGAAATCGTTCTATTGAATGCCCGTGGTGGTGTTTACTCAGGCGAAATGAGCGCAATGGAAAACGCTGTAACCTTTATGGAAAAAGTTTTCGGTGGTATGTTCGGCATGAACATCACAGAAGAAGTAATCATTGAAGGCCACAATGCAGATCCTTCTAAAACAGCAGAAATCATTGCTGAAGGTTTAGAACGCGTAGCAGCTGCTGCGAAAAAATTCTAATCATTGCTATCAATCAACTCCTCAACAAAGCGCTATTGCTTGTTGAGGAGTTTTTTTATCCAAAAACGTAGCTCGTCCATGGGATCGATAAAATAAAGAAGCCCCTTAGAACACAGCGGTCTAAGGGGACTCTTTTTATTTTGATGCTTTCCAATCAACAGGCAACAGCTCTTCTAGCGTCATGATTTTTCCTGCTGCGATCATGACCTGCGTGTTATGGTTGGCAGGATCCAGCTGGCTGATGAATTCACGGCAACGACCACAAGGTGGGATCGGCTCACCTACCGAATTGATTGCAACCATCTGTAACACCCGCTGCTGACCATCAGTGATCATTTGCGCAGCCGCAGCCTGTTCGGCGCAAAAACCCATAGAACAGCTGGTATCGATACAGATCCCTGTATAAATCTGTCCATCTGCAGTAGCCAGAGCTGCCGCGACACTCCCTGCTTCTACAAATTGAGAGAGCTGTCTGAATCCCAGTTTTTGCTTCGCGGCATCGATCAGCAACTGAAAGTCCATTTTTCTTCCTCCAATAATAAGCTGGCTCATGGTTAAATGAACCGTTTAAGCACCCGCCATGATTTTCGTCAATAGCTCAGGATCAAAGGTCTTTTCCCGCAGCATCGCGATTTCATAGCCATAAGGGGCTTTTTTATTCTTTTTGTCTTCGCCAACATAGGGTGTTTCCAAAATTTTCGGTAACGCTGATAATTGCTCATGATGAACGATCTTATTCAAGGCTTCAAAGCCGATCGTGCCAAAACCAATATTCGCATGTCGGTCTTTGTGGCTGCCCTGTGGATTTTTTGAATCATTGACATGGATGACCTTCAAGCGATCCAACCCGATGATTTTGTCAAACTCGTTTAACACGCCGTCAAAGTCTTCTTTGACATTGTAGCCAGCATCGTTCGTGTGACAAGTATCTAGTGTAACGGATAATTTTTCATTTAAGGTGACACCATCGATAATTGCTGCCAATTCTTCAAAGCTGCGACCAATCTCGGTGCCTTTACCTGCCATTGTTTCTAATGCGATCTGGGCAGTTTGATTTTTTTCAAGGACCTCGTTCAAGCCTTTAATGATCTGCTTGATCCCAGCTTCTGGTCCTGCACCGACATGGGCACCGGGGTGCAATGTGATTTGAGTTGCACCTAAAGCTTGGGCTCGTTGGATTTCTTCTTGTAAGAACGAAACAGCAAAGCCAAAGTTTTCTGGTTTGATGGTATTGCCTAAATTAATGATGTACGGGGCATGGACGACGATATTCGAAATTCCTTTTTCCGTCATAAAATCTTGTCCAGCTGCGATCTGCATCTCTTCGATCGGTTTGCGCCGCGTGTTTTGCGGAGCTCCGGTATAGATCATAAACGTAGTAGCTTGATAGCTAGCTGCCTCTTCTGCTGCTCCTAAAAGCATTTTTTTGCCGCTCATTGAAACGTGTGAACCAATCAACATTTTTCTTTTCCTCCTAAATCTAGTCTTCTCTATTATCGATAAAAGCGCCTTGTAAAGCGATTATTTTGCTCATTGCCGTATTTTTTTTATCAAGCGAGTCCAAATAACATCAGAACACCCGTCATTAGCGGCATACTTATCAAAAAGCTAATGGAAGAAACGAACCCCACCGCTTCTTCCTCCATTCCAGCAATCACGGAATTAATGACACCGAATAAAGGAATTGGAGCAAACACTAACAAACAAAGAACTGGCTTTAATAAAACTGGGATTGGTAAAACATAGAAAGCTGCGAACAGCACGAATGCCAGTCCGTACCGCAAGCTTAAAATTTTGATCACGGTTTGGGTGGTGTGCTTCGGTAAGCGGAAATCCAAAAATAAGCCAATCATAAACATGGACAAAAACGTATTTGCGATCCCGATTGGTTGGACAAGCGCCAATGCCGCTTCGGGAATCCTCCAATCCGCACTGCGGATAATCAGCATCACTAGATAAATAGTAAACGTTGGCGAACGCAGGAGATTCAAAAAGATTTTCCCTGGTTCAAACGTCGTCCGCTTTCCAATCAAGAATTCGATGAAAATCGTCGTTCCCCCTGCCAACATGATACTGTTCCCCATATCAAACAGCGAAATCAACGGAATCCCTAAAGGATAAAAGCTTTGGGCAAAAGGAATCGCAAAATTGCCGATATTAAAGCCTGAACCGCAGTACATCGCAAACTGCTGCAGCGTGTTCGATTCTTTTTTGGTCAAGAAAAATGCGAAGAGGATCTGAACGATCGTAATGATCAACGCGATCACAATCAAACTAAGCGCACTGACTTGTACTTGCATTGAAGCTAAATTCAAAATGATTGCTGCCGGTAACGTCACATTCAAAATAATTTTGGATAAGATCGAGCCATCCGCTTTTGAAAGGACATTTAGCCGCTTAAGAAAATACCCTAAGAAGATCATGGCAAATAAACCGGTGGCATTCAACACTATATTTCCCATTCCAACAAAAACCCTTCCTCTACAAAAATTTGAAAAAAGCGAACCAACAAGGCGGTTCGCTTTTTGCGATTAAAATGTTAATAAGAAATATTTTTTCTTGCCACGACGAATCACGACGTATTTTCCACCGATCCGATCACTTGCTTGGAGCTCGTACGTTAGGTCTTGGACGCGTTCCCCATTGATGTAGATGGCACCATTTTGAACGTCTTCTCTTGCTTGACGTTTTGATGGTTCGATTTTAGCAGTCGTCAACACTTCAACGATGTTCAAAGAATCATCTGCTGTTACCTGATGGCTTGGCACCCCTTTGAAGCCTTGTTCGATCTCTTCAGCGTTCAATTCTTTGATATTGCCGCTGAATAAACTTGCTGAGATACGTACGGCTTGTTCATAAGCCTCTGCCCCATGAACCAAAGTAGTGACTTCTTTTGCCAAGGCTTTTTGTGCTGCTCGAGATTCTGGTGCAGCGTTAAATTCTGCTTCGATCGCAGCGATTTCTTCTAATGATAAGAAGGTGAAATATTTCAAGAATTTGACTGCATCACGATCATCCGTATTGATCCAGAATTGGTAGAACTCGTAAGGCGTCGTTTTCTTGGCATCTAGCCAAACCGCATTGCCTTCTGTTTTCCCAAATTTCGTTCCATCTGCTTTTGTGATCAATGGCATAGTCAAACCGAACCCTTGGACTTCACGCTCACGACGTAATAATTCGATCCCAGAGGTGATATTGCCCCATTGATCGCTACCGCCTAATTGCAACAAGCAACCGTGGTTGTCGTAAAGATTCAAAAAGTCATAGGCTTGTAATAGCTGGTATGCAAATTCCGTGTAGGAGATCCCAGTTTCGATCCGACGTTTGACACTTTCTTTGCTCATCATGTAATTGATGGTAAAGTTTTTCCCAGTGTCGCGCAAGAAATCAATCAGTTTCAATTCCCCTAGCCACTCATAGTTATTGGCAATGATGGCAGGATTTTCTTGGTCATCAAAATCAATGAAGCGAGATAATTGGCTCTTGATACTTTGTGACCATTCTAAAACGGTATCTAGTGTGTTTAATTGACGTTCTTGATCTTTAAAGGATGGGTCACCGATCATTCCTGTACCACCGCCTACTAATGCGATCGGCACATGTCCGTTTTGTTGGAAACGGCGCAACATCAAAATAGGCAATAAATGACCAATATGCAGGCTATCTGCGGTAGGATCAAAGCCGATATATAGTTTCACAGACTCTTCATTTAATTGTTTGGTCAAGGCTGCTTCGTCTGTGGTCTGATGAACTAATCCGCGTTGCTTTAGCTCTTCAAAAAAGTCTGTACTCATTCTTTCTCCTCCTAATAATTGCTTCATTGTTCATCTTAACTGAAAAAGAGGTCAATGAAAAGTCTTTCTCTCAAAGTCCTTTACCAAAAAAGAAACTTTTAGGCAAATCCGTTCATTTTCCTTTATTATCGCTGGTTCAATACAAACACCAACTGGCATTTTCTCGCACACTTCTTTCGATAACAGATAGGGTGCTACCCAAGCGCCTTGTTTTTTGCTATAATTACACGGAATCTATTCTAATTTATTGAGGTGACTCTTTTTGTCCCAGAAAACGAAAAATCAAAAGAATACAGAAAACAAAAATAGAGGCTGGTTCTATTTCAACATCAGTCTTAGGGTTTTACATGCCTTGTTCTTAGTTGCTATTTCTTTGCTGGTTCTAGGCGGTTCTTTAGCCTTAGGGATCGGTGCCGGCTACTTTGCTTTTCTTGTGGAAGATACCGCAGCTCCTTCTAAAGATGAGTTACAAAAAGAATTGACCGACATCACAGAGACTTCTCAACTCGCATACGCTGATGGCAGCAAAATCGCAACGATTCGCTCGGATCTAATGCGAACGTCGGTTAATTCCGATCAAATTTCAGATTATTTGAAAAAAGCGATCATCGCAACAGAGGATGAATATTTTAATATTCATAATGGGGTCGTACCAAAAGCAGTCGTGCGGGCATTATTATCAGAAGCGACAGGCTTTGGCGGCAGCGGGGGTTCCACTTTGACCCAGCAGCTGGTAAAACAACAAATCCTTTCCAGTGAAACGACCTTTAAACGCAAAGCCAATGAGATTTTATTAGCCATGGAAGTGGAAAAATTTTTCGATAAAGATGAGATCGTCACTATGTATTTAAACATCTCCCCTTTTGGTCGAAACAATAAAGGGCAAAATATCGCAGGTGTGCAAGAAGCGGCGCAAGGAATTTTTGGCGTCAACGCAGCTGACCTGTCTTTACCGCAAGCAGCCTTTATTGCGGGTCTGCCACAAAGCCCGATCGTCTACAGCCCTTATACAAATACGGGTGAGATCAAGGAAAACTTGACCGCTGGCTTAGAACGAAAAGACTTCGTGCTCTTCAGTATGTATCGTAACCACGATATCACGAAAGAAGAATACGAAGAGGCGCTTAATTATGACTTGAAACAAGACTTCAAAAAACAAGAAGCCATTGAACAAACGGATCAAAGCTTCCTTTATTACACTGTGTTAAATGAAGCAAAAGACATTATTGCCAAACAGCTGGCAGATGAAGATGATGTCAGTGACGAAGAATACGCCAAAGAGGAAACCTATCAAAAATACTTCGAATTGGCGCAGCAAAAACTTGTTAATGGCGGCTATACCGTCACATCAACGATCGATAAAGATATTTATAATGCGATGCAAGATGCCGTCGACAAATACGGCTATATGCTAGACAACTGGGGTGACTCCACCATCGAAGTCGGCAATGTCATGATGGACAACGCCACTGGGAAAGTACTAGGCTTTATTGGCGGTCGTAACTATGCTGACAATCAATTCAACCATGCCTTTGATGCCAAACGCCAAGCAGGTTCAAGTATCAAACCCATGCTGGTTTACGGACCGGCGATCGAAAGTGGCTTAATGGGCTCTGAATCGATGGTTTCTGACTATGCCGCAAAATGGCGGACAGGAGAAAACGCCGGTGAGCCGATCGTCAATGCCACAAACCGTGGAACCAATACTTTTATGTCGATTCGTGAATCATTGGAGGTTTCCAGTAATATCGCAGCGACAAATATTTTCCAAGATCTTTGGGAAAAAGAAGGCGATCATTTTTATGCCTACACAAATTATTTAAGCAAAATGGGCTATCCCGAAGATAATAGCTGGGCGTATGAATCAGCGCCGTTAGGGGTTACAGATGTCACAGTCTTGAATCAAACGAATGGCTTCCAAACATTTGCCAATAATGGTGTTTATCAGCAAGGCTATATCATCGAATCAATCAAAGACAATGAAGGCGAAGTGCTTTACCAGCATGAAGCCAAACCTGTCCAAGTCTTTTCAGAAGCGACGGCTTCCATCATGACCGACATGATGCGTAGTGTCATCGATGAGCAAAAAACCAGTTCCTTTAAATCGGTTATCAGCGGATTGGATTGGAACCTCGGAAATGCCGATTGGGTCGGAAAAACTGGTTCCACCAACAACTGGTCGGACTCTTGGCTAGTCGTCTCCACCCCATCGATCACCATCAGCAGCTGGTCAGGTCGAGATGACAATAAAGGGACCGATAGCGCTGCAGGAACTCGGACAGCCAACTATATGGCTTACTTGATCAATCGTATTTATCAAACAAACCAAGAAGTCTTTGGTGTGAATCAGAAGTTTGAACTTTCTAGTGATGTCAAAAAAGCTCAAGTTTCCAAGTTTACTGGTACCCAACCAGGAGGAACCGTGCGAGTCGATAATCGAACCTATACCAATCCAAGCAGTACCGTTACTTCGTATTGGGCCACTGGCGGACCAGATACGGTCGATTTCAAATTTGGACTCGGTGGTTCAGATGCAAACTATGCTGACTATTGGAAAAAAGCATCTTCTAGCCGTTCAACCAATCGTTCGTCGAATACATCATCGAATAACGGATCCAACAATGTTACACCTACGGCAAATGATGAGGATGACGATGAGGAACAGCAAGACAATAATCAACAAAATACTAACAATGATGATGACTGATCAGCCTTGTGCTGATCAGTTTTTTTATGCAAAAAAAAAGTGTGAGGAGAAAATCCATAGATTTTCTCCTCACACGAACGATCGTTGAAGCAAAAAGTGGAACAACAAGGCGTTGTTCCACTTATCGTTTGATCAAATCGTTGCTTATTTCGTAGAGCTTTTTTCTGAAATACCGTAAGGCAAGACGATCGTTTTTTGTTCTACATCTTCTTTGTTCATCATTTTTGTCAATAGACGCATCGCAACGGCACCCATATCATACAATGGTTGCGTCACACTTGATAAGCGTGGACGAGCTGCTTCAGCCAATAATGAATTGTTGCTGGTGATGATCTCGAAATCTTCAGGAACTTTAACACCTTTGTCTAACAAACCATCTAAGACGCCGATGGCTAACTCATCGTCTGTGACATAAGCTGCTGTTGCACCACTGTTGATGATGCGATCAACTAAGGCTAAGCCTTCTTTAAAGCTGTATGGTGATTCGAAGATCAACCCTTCAGAATAGTCAAGGTTGTTTTCTTTCAAGGCTTCTTTATAGCCTTTCAAGCGGTTTTGGCCATTGATTGGATCGATCAAAGCACCGCTGACAAAAGCGATTTTTTGATTGTTTTTCGCCAATAATGAAACAGCATCTTTGGCAGCTGCTGTGTAATCGATATTGACGCTTCCTACTTGTTCATCAGGATCGATCGAACCAGCTAAAACGACTGGTGTTTTTGAGCGAGAGAATTCTCCGCGAATTTCATCCGTGATGCGATGACCCATGAAGATAACGCCGTCCACTTGTTTTGCTAACAAGTTGTTCAAAACGTTGACTTCTTTCATTGTATCGCCATCAGAGTTGGCTAAGATGATATTGTATTTATACATGGTCGCTACATCATCGATCCCACGAGCAAGTGATGAGAAGAACATATTGCTGACATCAGGAATGATGACACCAACAGTCGTGGTCTTTTTACTTGCCAACCCTCGAGCAACTGCGTTTGGACGATAATCCAAGCGGTCGATCACTTCCAGCACTTTCTTACGAGTTGCTGGTTTTACATTTGGATTTCCGTTGACTACCCGTGAAACAGTTGCCATCGATACATTCGCTTCCCGTGCAACATCATAAATCGTAATTGTTTGTTTTTCCATGATATATCTCCCTTATTCTATTTTCAGAAAATCTTATTTACATTTCTTTGTTAGGATAGCAAATTTTTTCCGTATTTGCAACCGTTTTAATTTTGTTTTCATGAAAACTTAGCAATTTCCTACTTTCCCCGCCCCTATTCTCTTCGAAAGCATGATAAAATAGAAAAAGAATACTTGAAAGAAGGTTTTTTCAAATGAATGATAAAAAAATCAATGAGTTAAATGGCTGGTTGAAAACCAATGGCGCAGATGTTGCCTATATTTCTAATCCAGCAACAATCGCTTATTTTTCAGGTTTTAAAAGTGAACCTCATGAACGGGTCCTTGCTTTGTTTGTCGCACCTGGAAAAGATCCCTTTCTTTTCACACCAGCTCTGGAAGTAGAAGAAGCAAAAAATAGCGGCTGGCCTTTTGACATTATCGGTTATCTCGATAGCGAAGACCCTTGGGCGAAAATCTGTCAGGAATTGACCTCTCGTTACCAAGTTTCTTCCTTGGCACTAGAAAAAAATGACCTTTCCGTCGAGCGCTATGAAGCATTGAAACGGTTTTTGCCACAGACCGATTTTTCTTTAGATGTGACTCCGGTCATTCAAAAAATGCAGTTAACTAAAACGGCTGCTGAGATCGACACCTTGCTAGAAGCTGGCAACTGGGCAGATGTTGCTTTTGAGATTGGGTTTGCTGCCATCAAAGAAGGCGTCAGCGAAATGGCAATCGTGGCAGAAATTGAGTACGAGTTGAAAAAGCGTGGGGTTTCCCATATGTCCTTCGATACAACGGTGTTAGCTGGTGCCAATGCAGCAAGTCCTCATGGCGTACCTGGTGACCGCAAAGTGACTGCCAATGAACTCGTCTTGTTTGACCTAGGGGTCGTTTGGAAAGGATATTGCAGTGATGCAACCAGAACGGTTGCCTATAAAGAACCGACTGCATTACAAAGAAAAATTTATGACATCGTTCTTGAAGCAGAACTAGCAGCGCAAGCAGCGGTCAAACCTGGGATTACCGCTGGAGAATTAGACAAGATTGCTCGTGATGTGATTACTGGCTATGGCTATGGCGACTACTTCAACCATCGTCTAGGTCACGGCATCGGGACCACGGTTCATGAGTTCCCCTCTTTGATCACTGGCAATGATTTAGTGATCGAAGAAGGCATGTGCTTCTCTATCGAACCGGGCATTTATTTACCAGATCAGGTCGGTGTCCGCATTGAAGACTGTGTGTATGTCACAGCAGATGGCTGTGTACCTTTTACCAAGACAGCAAAA
The DNA here is from genome assembly GCF_051715045.1 of Enterococcus sp. AZ063. Taxonomy (NCBI): domain Bacteria; kingdom Bacillati; phylum Bacillota; class Bacilli; order Lactobacillales; family Enterococcaceae; genus Enterococcus; species Enterococcus sp. AZ063. Next base: position 1,501,158 of record NZ_JBIOTA010000001.1, on the reverse strand, counting down.
GAATTATTGATCTTATCTTGATTTTCCTAATGAAACGGTGCAACATGTTGGCATTACATGAAAAGGAGTGTTCTTATGAGTAAAAAAGTGTTGGTTTTAGGCGGTACGCGTTTTTTCGGTAAATATTTGGTCCAATCACTAATTGATCAAGGATTGGACGTGACGATCGCTACCCGAGGGAACACAAAAGATTCCTTTGGCGATCAAGTCAACAGAATCATCTTCGATCGCACGGACGAAGAAAGTATCAAAACGGCATTAACAAAAGAAACCTATGAGGTCATTTTTGACAATATTGCTTATACTTCCAACGACATTGAGATTCTACTGCGTCATGTCACACCGAAGCGCTACATCGTTACTAGCTCAATGTCTGCGTACCATGAATTACACTTCGATTTGATTGAAGCGGATTTTGACCCTGCTAAAGAACCCTTCAGACTGGTCAGCTCTGAGGAGGTCGATTATGCACAAGGCAAGCGAACCGTGGAAGAGATCCTGACCCAAAAATACAGTCAGATCCCGTCCGTTTTTGTCCGCTTTCCTTATGTGATCGGTGCAGATGATTACACAAAACGTTTTACCTTTTACATTGACCATCTGATAAAGCAAAAGCCAATGGCTGTCGATAATCTAACGCATCAAATGGGCTTTGTGGATGCCCAAGAAGCTGGTAAATTTTTAGCGTTTCTAGGTACTAGCTCGTTCACAGGACCCATCAATGGTGCGTCAAAAGGTACAGTTTCCTTAGAAGAAGTGCTGCAATACGTAACGAAAAAAACTGGTCTTTCCCCGCTCTTTTCAGAAACAGGCGATCAAGGCCCTTATAATGGTACACCTGCTTATTCGATCAATGTGGAGCTCGCTGAGGAAATTGGTTTTTCATTCAGTCAACTGCAGGATTGGCTCTATCAACTTTGCGATTGGGAAATCGCCCAAGCATCAAACGAATAACTACCAAAATCACAAAAAACGTTCGCCGATTTAACTGGCGAACGTTTTTATCTTTTGAAGTAATCAAATTTTTGTATCCTTACTTATGCTTCAGGATTGTTTTTTTCTAATGTATCTTTTAATTCTTCTTTCGCATCTTCTAAGTCAGCTTTGGCATCTTTTGTTTCTGCTTTCGCTGTTTTTTTGGCATCATCTGCTGCTTTTCCAGCTTCTTTTTTCAATTCAGCTGCGGCTGCTTGACCGTCTTTTTTGGCTTCTTCAACGACAGGTTTTGCTTCTTGTGCCCCTTCTTTGACGGTTTGTTTCATATCCGCTGCAGAAGATTTTGCATCAATGATGATATCTTGCACCGTGTCATCAGCGTCTACTTTGGCATCTTTCGCTGATTCTTTGACCTCGTTCGCTGATTTTTTGAAGCGTTCTGATAGATCACCTGCTTGTTTCTTTAACTCTTCAACGGTTTCTTCTGATGAACCAGCTGCTGTTTCTTTTAAGTCATCGACTTTCGCTGTTAAAGAACCGGTGAAGTCAGATGCTTGCTCGCTTAGTTTTGCCGCTTTGTCTTTAGCGATATCGACAAGATCCGTACTTCTTTCTTTGGCTAAATCACCATAATCAGATGCTTTATCTAATAAATCGTCTGCTTGTTTTGCTAATTTATTTCTTAATGTTTTACCAGATTCTGGCGCCAACAAAAGTGCTGCTGCTGCTGCCGCTGTTCCTCCGATGATTGCTCCTAATAAAAATCCGCCTTTTTTACTCATTGAAAGTCCTCCTTTTATTTTTGGTTATTTTTGTCTTTGAAAAATTTCATGGCTGTTTGACCGACTTTTCCAGCTACCGTTGCTTTGGCAGTGGTCCGGCCAAGACTACCCACGCGCGTAATTAAATTTTTTCCAGAAACATTTAGTTCTGAAACACTGGTACTTAGATCTGCAACTGCTGTGAACAAAGGATCGATGGTTGCGACTTTTCCGTTCACATCTTGTAAAAGCTCATTCGTTTTTACCAAAAGACCTTCAACCTCTTTTGAAAGAATATCAACGTCTTTGGTAATGACACGGATGGTTGTGTTTGCCTCTTCGACCGTTTTGTCTACTTTGGTCATTGTCTTGCTGACTTGCATCAACAAACGAACGACGAAAATGACCAATACGACAAATGCAATCGCAGCAATCAATGCAGCTAGTTCTCCTCCTGACATAGAATGGCTCCTTTCCCCATTTACTTATATTAAGAATAGCATTTCACTGCACTTTCTACAAATAAAAGACTGCATTTTTAAGAAAATTATCCGCTTTCAACAGGAAATAATAAAAAAACAAAGCAATTTCATCAGAAATCGCCTTGTTTAGGAGTTTTTGTTATTTTTTTGACGCTTTCGGTGCTTCTTTGACTTCTTTTTGAGCCGGAGCTAGTTCTTTTCCTAACTCGATCAAATACTCTTTCAAGCTGTCTTTGACTTCAGGGTGCACTAGACCATACTCGATACTTGTTTTTAAGAAACCGAATTTGTCTCCAACATCGTAACGCTTGCCATTAAATTGATGAGCAAACACGCGTTGGGTTTTATTTAATGTGTCGATGGCATCCGTCAATTGGATCTCGCCACCAGCACCTGGTTCTTGATTGGCTAAAATATCAAAAATTTCAGGGGTCAGCAAGTAGCGACCAATAATTGCTAAATCACTTGGCGCATTTTCTGGCGCTGGTTTTTCAACAAAGTTTTTGACATTGAACAAGCCTTTTTCAACTTCCATACCAGGATCAATGATCCCGTATTTTGATGTATCTTCATGAGGAACATCCATGACAGCGATCGTTGATGCATGCGTTTTTTCATAATTATCGATCAACTGTTTCGTCAATGGTACTTGATCTTCCATCAAGTCATCACCTAGCATAACTACAAACGGTTCATTTCCGACAAATGCCCGAGCCTGTAATACGGCATGGCCTAATCCTTTCGGATGAGATTGGCGAATGAAGTGAAGATTTACGTCAGTTGTTTCTTCCACTAATTTCAAAAGCTCCGTCTTGCCTTTTTCTTTTAGATTCATCTCTAATTCTAAATTGGCATCGAAATGGTCTTCGATTGGACGCTTTGCTTTCCCTGTTACGATCAAAATATCTTCGATCCCCGATTGTAAAGCTTCTTCCACGATAAACTGGATCGTTGGTTTGTCAACAATCGGCAACATTTCTTTTGCCATTGCCTTTGTAGCTGGTAAAAATCGGGTACCTAGACCAGCTGCTGGGATAACTGCTTTTTTAACATTCATGTGACTCGCTCCTTTAATCATAATGATTGATCTACCGAAAATTCGTTTTCTTCTTTGCCGTCTCGCAGCATAATATCTTTCGCTGCTTGCTTGATGTCTTTGCCTTCATACAAGACCGAATAAATCGTTTCTGTGATTGGCATTTCCACCGACAAAGCTTCTGCTAATTCGCGGGCAGCTTTTGTGGTTGAAACTCCTTCAACGATCATCCCCATATTGTCTAATACTTCATCTAAGCTATGGCCTTTTCCTAATAGGTTTCCTGCACGCCAATTCCGTGAATGGACACTGGTACAAGTGACGATCAAATCGCCAACCCCACTCAATCCGATAAAGGTTAAAGGATTGGCACCCATTGCCACACCAAGACGACTGATTTCTGCTAACCCACGGGTCATGATCGCTGCCTTCGCATCATCCCCAAAGCCAAGTCCTGCGATAGCACCGGCACCAATGGCGATGATGTTTTTCAAAGCGGCGCCAGTTTCGACACCGATCACATCGTTATTCGTGTAGATTCTAAAGTAATCATTCATAAATAGCTCTTGTACATACTTAGCAGCCGCTTCATTTTCTGAAGCTGCCGTGATCGTCGTGATATCATGGACAGCGACTTCTTCAGCATGAGATGGTCCTGACAAAACAACGATTTCTTGCCGTTTATCAGCTTGGATCTCTTCGGCAAGTACTTCTGAGATTCGTTTATGACTGCCTTGTTCTAACCCTTTTGAGGCATGGATAATGACTGGCTTGCCAGTTGTTTTCTTAGTGAATTCTTGTGCCACGGCACGAATCGCTTTAGTTGGTACGACAAACAAGACGGCATCTGCCCCTTGGATCGCCTCTTCTAAATCTTTACAGCCTAGAATATTTTCAGGAAGCTTCAGATCTGGCAAATAATGCCGATTCGTATGATACGTATTTATTTCATCGATTTGGGCGGGATTGTTCCCCCAAATAGTCACTTCATGTCCATTTTCAGACAAGACTTGTGCCAAAGCAGTCCCCCATGATCCGGGACCTAAGACGGCGATTTTCTGTTTCACTATGGAAACCTCCTCTATCCTTTTCGCAAATTCATGCACTTCATCATTTTACCATAATTTCGATAAAATAACTGTTTAGATAATCGCTTGGTTCTTACCAAAGCTGCGGTTGTAATCCTTTAACGCTTGTTTTTTCCTGCGCCAGATCATTAAAGCGATCGCTCCAAAGAACAATAAAGCGGAAAGTGCCTGTGACACACGGATTCCACCAAATAAGTATAAACTATCGGTACGCATTCCTTCAATAAAGAAGCGCCCGAATCCATACCAAATCAAGTAGCTTAAGAAGACTTCGCCTTCTTTTAATAACCCAGCTTTCTTACGCAAGAAGATCAAAACGACAAATCCAATCACGTTCCAAACCGATTCATAAAGAAAGGTCGGCTGCCGAAACGCTTCATCGATATACATATTATCGATAATAAATTTCGGTATATACAAACTTTCTAAAAAAGAGCGGCTGACTTCTGCTCCAAATGCTTCATGGTTCATAAAGTTGCCCCAACGCCCGATGCCTTGAGCCAATAAGACACTTGGTGCGGCGATGTCTAAGAAGGTCCAGGGAGAAATAAAATTTCGTTGACAGAAAAAGTACAGCCAGATCCCCCCAGCGATCAATGCGCCGTAGATGGCGATCCCACCAGAGCGAATATTGAAAATTTGACTTGGGTCATCAATGTAGTATTGCAAGTCAAACAGAATATAATAAAGCCGCGCACCAATGATCGATACTGGCAATCCAATCAACATAAAATCAGTCACATCATCTGGCTTGAGCCCGACACGAACCGCCTCTCTCGTGCTTAACCACATAGCAATGATCACGCCTGATACGATAATGATCGCATACCAATAAATCGGCAAACCAAATAGTTCAAATGCGACTCGATTTACTAAACCTAACATCTATCTTATCCTCTCTAGTTTCCAGAATTTTCTTCGATCAATTGCGTCAATCGATTTTCAAAGGTCTTCGTTGCATCGTAGCCCATCGTTTTCGCTCGGAAATTCATGGCAGCGACTTCGATAATGATCGCAACATTTCGACCAGTTTTTACGGGGATCTTGATTTGTGGTACATCGACGCCACCAATTTCAACCGTCGTATCATCGGTTCCTAGTCGGTCATACTTTTTGTCTTTCGCCCAAGCTTCTAAATACACTGCTACTTGAACCTGCATATACCCTCGTACGGCACTGGCACCAAAAAGATTCATGACATCGATGATCCCGATCCCGCGGATCTCGATCAAGTGCTGCAAGATTTTCGGCGGTTCCCCTACCAAAGTCAACTCATCTTGCTTATACACATCCACACGGTCGTCAGCGATCAACCGATGCCCACGTTTGATCAACTCTAAGGCTGTTTCGCTTTTCCCAATTCCGCTATCGCCTTGGATCAAAACGCCCAAACCATAGACATCCACTAATACCCCATGGACACTGGTTCTTGTTGCTAAACGCCCATCGAGAAAACTAGACAGCTCTCCTTGCAGACGTGACGTTGAGATGGGTGAACGTAGAATCGTAATCTCGTGTTCTTTGCAGGCTTGAATCATTTCTGCTGGTACTTCCAAGCCGCGAGAAACGATAAACCCTGGGGTATCCTCAGCACACATTTTGCGCATCACCATCAAGCGTTCTTCTGGCATCATTCGTTCCGCAAAGGTGATCTCTTTGCTGCCGAATAATTGCAGACGATCATGGGAATAGTAATTAAAATAACCCGTCAATTCCAAACCAGGTCGGGAAATATCGCCGGTAATGATTTCTCTTTCTAAACTGTTTTCAGTTCCTTCAACTATCTCTAAATTTAAAGCCTCCGCCAGCTCGCTGACTTTGACGGTTTCTGCCATAGGTTTTCCCTCTTTTCTCAATGATTCTTGCCGCTGCTTCTTTTAAACGACACTCTGGTTCTATTTTATCATTCTATCAGTAAAGTTACTACCTTCGCCAATAGAAGTCCTCATTCTTTTTCGTTTGTGTTATTATTTTACTAAGGAGGGATTTTTAATGAAATTTTCAGCATACAAGTATCAACGCCCTGATTTTCCAGTCTATCAAGAAACATTCAAAAAAGCATTAGCAAACCTTCAGTCAGCCGATACCTTCTCGGAGGCGAAGCAAGCCCTTGATGCTTTGAACGAACTAAGAGGAACGATCGATACTGCAATGAACTTGGCTTCGATCCGCTATTCGATCGATACCAACGATGCCTTTTATGAAGCAGAAGACACTTTTTGGAATGAATACCAGCCTCATTTTGAAGCTCTGGATTTTCAATTCTATCAAGCACTCCTGGCTTCACCTGTCTTAGATGAATTAAAAGCCGAATATCCAGAAACACTTTTTTTATTTGCCGAAAGCCGTGTGAAGCTTTTTGATGAGGCCTTGATCGAATTATTTCAAAAAGAAAACCAATTGGCTTCCGATTACAGCAAATTGGTCGCTTCTGCCCAAATCGACTTCCAAGGAGAAACCTATACCCTCGCACAACTGCGACCATTTACCGAAAACAAAGATCGCGGTGTTCGAAAAGAAGCGTTTGAAAAACAAACGGCTTTCTTCACGGAAAATGAAGACCGTTTTGATCAAATTTATGACGAGATGGTCAAGGTTCGTACCGAGATCGCCCACAAGCTCGGCTTTGAAAATTATGTTGCCTTTGCGGATACCCAAATGAATCGTTGGGACTATGATCGTTCAATGATCGAGACCTATCGTCGGGAAATTTTAGAAAAAGTCGTCCCAATTACCCAAAAACTGTACCAAAGACAGGCGCAGCGTAATCAATTAACTCAGGCAACCTTTACCGACCTGCCGCTTGTTTATCCTAGTGGTAACGCAGAGCCTAAAGGAACTCCTGAAGAACTAGTAGAAAAAGCCCGTGTGATGTATCAGGAACTATCCCCTGAAACTGGCGAATTTTTTGATTTTATGGTCGAGCATGACCTACTTGATCTACTAAGCAAAAAAGGCAAACAATCTGGCGGCTATTGTACGTTTATCCAAGACTATCAATCGCCATTTATCTTTGCCAACTTTAACGGCACTTCTGGCGATGTCGATGTTTTGACCCACGAAGCTGGCCACGCGTTTCAAGCCTTTCGCTCTCGTTGGATCAAAGAACCGGAAATTCTCTTTCCCAATTATGAGTCTTGCGAGATCCATTCAATGTCGATGGAGTTTATCGCCTGGCCATGGATGGATGCTTTTTTTGAAGAAGAAACAGAAAAATACAAATTTGCGCATCTTGCTAGTAGCCTGCAATTTCTGCCTTATGGCGTTTTAGTGGATCACTTCCAACAAGATGTTTATGAGCATCCCGAATGGTCACCAGCACAGCGCAAAGCCCGTTGGCGGGAATTAGAGCGCCAATATTGCCCAGAACGGGATTATTCAGAATATCCAGACCTTGATCGTGGCTTGTATTGGTTTAGACAAGGGCATATTTTTGAATCACCTTTCTATTATATCGATTATACATTGGCGCAAGTGTGTGCGTTCCAATTTTGGTATCGATTCATCGTGGCAAAAGACGAAACCGCTTGGCAAGATTATTTGGCCATCTGCGAAGTCGGCGGCACGAAAACATTCCTTGAGATCCTGTCTCTTGCTCATTTGCGTTCACCTTTTGAAAAAGGGGCGCTTGATGAGACGTTACAGGCAGTAGATACGTACCTTGCTGCTATCAAAGAAGAACAGTTAAACTAAAAAAGACGTTTCCGTTTCTCCACTAGCTTGATAGCTAGTGGGAGAAAACGTGAAACGTCTTTTTAACGTGAATATTTTTCGATATGGTGTTCGGTCACGATCATATTGATCACTGACATGATCAGTGCCACTAATAAAGCAGCCCCAAACGAGGAAAAGCCGAAGTTGGCTGACCCAACAAAATATGAAGTCAAATTCAGCATGAGCGCATTGATCACAAAGGTGAAAAACCCAAGCGTCAGTAAAGTCAATGGAAATGAAATGACGATCAAAATTGGTTTAATCAAAGCATTCAGGATCGACAGTACGAAACTGGCGATCACTGCAGTCATAATGCTTTGAACGTGGATCATATTTGGTAATAGAACCGCCAATGTGACAAACGTCAGTGTATTCATGATAAGCCGTTGAAAATAAGACACTAGAAGTCACTCCAGTCCTCATCCTCCACCTTTTCCGCTTCTTTACGGGGACGATTTGCTTCATTGTATTTGTTTTGTTTGTAGTAGTGATTGTCGTGACCATATCCTGAGGTGCTCTTGCGTCCTGAAGGAATCAAGACCGCCATGATGATATATAAAGTGATTCCAGGGAACCCAGCAGTCACTAAAGATAGAAAGACATAGATCACGCGAACGATGGTTGGATCGATTCGCAAGTATTCTGCCAGACCCCCTAGAGTACCTGTAATGACAACGTTATTGGCTGATTTTGTTAATTTTTTGTTCATTTATCTACACCTTCCTTCTTTTCTTTAATGAGTGTAAACCCAGCGATTCTTATTTGTCTGTATCTTTGATAAAGACATTTCCTGTTGTTGTAGATAGATCAATTTGAGCGACTTTATCGGCAACCCGACGGAATTGCAATAGTTGGTTTAGGCGTTCTTTTTTCTCACGCACAACTTCCATCTCGCTTAAACGATTGTTGATGCTACCTAAACTTGTTTTTGCGATCCCTTCAAAACCGATTCCTGTCGGTAATGCTACTTTGACATTCCCATTTACAGAGCTGGCGTTTAATTTTTGGACCGTTTCTTCTTTGTAGGTCACACGGATGTTGCCGTTAACTAAAGAAATACCGGTATTTTGTGGCGTTGCTGTCAACGTAACGTCGCCGTTCACCGTTTCAATAATGGCATCTAAAATCTCACCCTCTTGAACAGTGATCGTTCCATTCACGCCTTCAATCTCTAACATCGATGCGTTTACTTTGCGGAAATCGATATTGCCGTTTGTTGATTTTGTATAGACATCTTTCGCATCCAATTCATTGAATGTAACATTGCCGTTCAACAATTTCACTGCCACATGATCATAGGTACGTTTTGGCAAGTAGAAAACGAGATCGGCACGAATGCGTTTGTTGGGAATTTGGAAAGAGATGCGTTCATCATCGACATTGATTTGGCTTCTTGCTTCAAAAGCATCGAAAGGCTCCGCCGCATCCATTTTACCATATAGTTTGATTTTGGCATCTACTTTGACACCTGGTTCATCCCATAATTGGAAGGAAACATTGCCGTTTGCCAATTTCACATCGATCAATGTCGCTGCCGTTTCATCATAGCTAAATGTGTGCTCAAATTTTGTCGCTGCAACACCAGGAACTTTCAAGTTGATGTCTTTCCATTCCATGTTGTCATTGACTGACTCTGTCACTGCCCGAACCGTTTTCTTCAAGAAGTGTCCGAAGTGTGTGCTGGCATCGACCATTTTTTCACTTACTTGGTTGAAGGTGTCAGTCGCTTGCTCTTTCCAATCCTCTGGAATATCTAATTTTTGAGAAATTTTTTCTTTTGTTTGAGACCATTGGTCTTTGCGAATATTTTTTAATTTTGCTTCCAATTCTGCTTTTTCTTCAGATAAACCATCTAAGGTTTCTTCCAAGGCAGTAATAGTCGCTTCTGTTTCGTGACGCGTAGCCAATTCATCTTCTGACAATTGATCCAACTCTTCTTTGGTGTTCAATTGCATCAGTGTTTCTTGTGCTTCTTTTAATTCTTCTTTGACGCCAAGAATTTCAGCATTGATTTCGTCCAACTCAGCAGATGCTTGGTTGGCTTCCGTTGCTAAACCATCGAGAATCTTTTCAAGATTTTCTTTGTCTTGCGCTTCGTTTTGACGAAGTTTTTCTTCGCTGTCAAACGTGAACATCTCATCGTCGTTTTCAGTATCATCAAATGGGCTTGTCGCATTCTTATCCGCGGTTACCTCAGCAGCAGCTTTGTTAATTTGTTTTTCGTCTTTGGCTTTTGCCATACCTTCTAGTAAATCCAAGGCTTCTTCTGTAGAAAGCACACCTTTTTTTACTAGATCCAATATACGTTCTCTTTCGTTCATGGAAATTGCCTCCTTCAGCAAATGTGTGATTGCAAGTTTAGCTTACGAACCTATTATGCCTTGTTTTTACAAAAGTGTCATAGGTCTTAAGTACCAAGTTTTTCTCAATCTGCAGATTGGCAAGCAAAACCGACACTTTTTCTTCATTACACTAGGCTCAAAACGATCTTCCTATTATTAACAGTACCACGAAAAACCAATAGAAACAAAAGTTTCAGCTAGTAGAATTCTTAAGGAATAGGCCTGCTAGAGTAAATGAGTGATTGCTCCTTTCACTGCAGGTCGGCGACGAAAAGCATAGACGGCTCAACTAGTAAATTTCAGGGACGATAGAATCGATTTCCATTGGCCATCTTTATGGAGGAGCCATTTTCTAATTTGCCTATCCTGTTCACGTCATCGATTGAAGCGATTCTTCCAAATCAAAAAGACCGCCGAGAGAAGTTACTCCTTAAAGGACAACTTCTTTCGACGGTCCGTCCCATCTCTTTTAAAAGAGATATGTGATCAAGAACCCAAGCTGGTTTCTTAAATCATTTCCGTACGGTTTGTATTCAATTCACTGATTTTCCCAGTAGCAAGATACACGATCCATTCACAAATATTCGTTACGTAGTCACCGATACGTTCTAGGTACTGAGCAACGGATAAATAATCGGTCCCGCTGACAACTGTTTCTGGATTTTCTTTCATACTCTCGATCGTTTTGTAATAAATGTCTTTGTAATATTCATTGACCCGATCGTCCATTTGAGCGATCATGCGGGCATCATCTTGATCGGTTTTTACATACGCCACTAAGACATTATCAACCATTTTTTTGACGTAATCCGACATATCTGAGATTTCTTTTTCGATTTCGGCGATCCGCGTTTCGCCTTTGACCCGAATCGTTGACTTCGCGATGGATACCGCATGATCCCCCATCCGCTCCAAGTCAGAGCTGGCTTTCATCACGGTAATGATCATTCGTAGATCGGTCGTTACTGGTTGTTGCAAAGCAATCATCTCAAAGCTCTTTTTTTCTAAACGAACTTCCATATTGTTGATCGCCAAATCATTTTCAATTACTTCCTGCGCAATTTCTTTGTCATGTCTGACATATGCTCGCACAGATTTATGAATGGCACTGCTGACTAGCATCCCCATTTCATAAAATTGATTGTGTAAATTTAATAATTCTTCTTCAAATTGTGTACGCAACATCCCTTTTCCTCCTAACCAAATCTTCCTGAGATATAATCTTCTGTTTCTTTTTTGCTTGGACTTAGGAACACTTTTTTCGTGTCATTGAACTCGATCAAGTTGCCGTCCAAAAAGAACGCGGTTTTATCTGAGATTCTTGAAGCTTGTGACATGTTGTGGGTCACGATGATCATGGTGTAGCGTTCTTTCAGTGCTAGAAGGGTATTCTCGATTTTCCCTGATGAAATGGGGTCTAACGCACTGGTTGGTTCATCCAGCAAAATGATTTCTGGATCGACAGCCAATACCCGAGCGATACAAACCCGCTGCTGTTGTCCACCTGATAAAGAAAGCGCACTTTGGTGAAGTTTGTCTTTGACATCTTCCCAGACAGAAGCTGCTTTCAGGCTTTCTTCTACCGTCTTATCAAGAATCGCCTTGTCCGTGACTCCTTTTAATTTTAACCCATAAATCACATTTTCGTAAATTGAAAAGGGAAAAGGATTCGGTTGTTGAAAAACCATCCCGATTTCTTTGCGCAAATCAACGATGTCTTGCTTTGGACTATAAATGTCTTTCCCTTTATAGACAACACTTCCTGTAATTGTCACACCAGGGATCAAATCATTCATTCGATTAAGAGAACGCAAGTAGGTCGATTTCCCACAACCTGAAGGTCCGATCATTGCAGTGATCTCGCCTTTTTTGATGGAAAGGTCGATCCCTTTCAATGCTTCTTTTTTTCCGTAGTATAAATGCAGATCTTTCGATGTAATAATTTCTTCTGCCATTGTTTTGCCTCCGTTTACTGATCGAATCGGCTCAGCCAAAATGACCGGATACGTAATCTTCTGTTGCTTTAATTTTTGGACGAGTAAATATCTTACGGGTCTCATCGTACTCGATCGCATTTCCTAAGTAGAAAAAGGCAGTATAATCGCTGATCCGAGCAGCTTGCTGCATATTATGGGTCACGATGATGATTGAATAGTCGTTTTTCAAGTTGATAAGAGTTTCTTCCACTGTCCCTGTTGAGATTGGATCAAGGGCACTAGCTGGTTCATCTAGAAGCAAGATATCTGGTTTCATCGCAATTGCTCGAGCGATACACAGACGTTGCTGCTGTCCACCGGACAATGCCAAAGCACTTTTATCTAAGCTGTCCTTTACTTGATCCCAAAGTGCGGCTTGTTTCAAGCTGGTTTCGACTGCTTCATCCAATTTCTTTTTGTTTCTTTCTCCATGACGTCGCAAAGCAAAGGCGATATTGTCATAGATCGATTTACTGAAAGGATTTGGTCGTTGGAAAACCATGCCGATACGCTTACGCATTTCGAAGACATCGACTTCTTTGGTATTGACGTCGACTCCTTTATACATGATGTTTCCTGTGACTCTCGTGTTTGCGATCCCGTCATTCATTCGATTCAAAGAACGCAGATACGTTGATTTTCCGCAACCGGAAGGTCCGATCAATGCGGTGATTTTATTTTTTTCAAATTGTAGATCAATGCCTTTGATGGCTTCATTTGATCCATACCATACATGCAAGTCAGTGGTATAAAGCGCCACATCTTCTGGTTTATCGAAGGTAATGATATTTCGATCGTCCCAATTGTAATCGTTCATACTGTCATTCTCCTTATGCTGACGTCATTTTCTTGTACAACCGTTTGCCAGCTGCACGGGCGCCAAAGTTAAATAGCAAGACGGCAATGATCAATACCGCCGAAGCCCCGGCTGAAACTTGAGCGCCATCAGGCATCGTACCTTCTGTATTGATTTTCCAAATATGGACTGCCAGCGTCTCCGCTTGTCGGAAAAGACCGATTGGGCTGGAAACACTCAATGGATTCCAGTTGGTAAAATCAAGGGCCGGTGCACTTTGTCCTGCAGTATAGATCAGCGCTGCCGCTTCACCAAAAATCCGACCAGAACTTAGAATGACCCCAGTCAAAATCCCTGGTGTTGCTTCTGGAACAATGATGCGTGTAACAGTTTCCCAACGGGATAAGCCTAAAGACAAGCCCGCTTCACGCTGTGTGTAATGAATCGCTTGTAGAGATTCTTCCACATTTCTAGTCAATAGTGGCAAATTGAAGAAAGTCAATGCCAAGGCACCTGAAATGATCGAAAAGCCATAACCAAACTGGATAACAAAGACCAAGAAACCAAAAAGACCGACAACCACAGAAGGCAGTGAACTCAAGATTTCGATCGATGTCCGAATGATATCCGTCAACCAGTTTTTCTTCGCATATTCTGATAAGTAGATCCCCGCTCCTAAAGAAATCGGAAAACTAATGATCATTGTCACTAAAAGCAAGTATAGGGAATTGAACAATTGGATGCCGATCCCGCCACCTTCTTGATACGCTTTTGAAGAAGAAGTCAGAAACTCCCAATTGATATGGGGAATACCACGTACCAAAATGTACAATAGTAAGGAAGCCAAAATCAAAACAATGACTCCAGCAACAGCATACAAGACGCCGGTAGCAATTTTATCTGAACGTTTTGCATTCATTATTTCAATGCTCCTTTCTTCCCAATAAAGCGAATGACAATGTTAAATAGTAAGGACATCAATAAGAGAATCAATGCTAATGACCATAGAACGTTGTTTTGGACTGTTCCCATGATCGTATTCCCAATACCCATGGTTAAGATCGATGTCAATGTTGATGCAGGTGTCACTAAGCTCGTCGGCATCAATGCCGCATTACCGATAACCATTTGGATCGCCAATGCTTCCCCAAATGCGCGAGCCATTCCGAAAACAACCGCCGTTAAAATCCCTGGGACAGCTGCTCGTAAAACAACTTTATAGATCGTTTGCCAGCGCGTTGCACCTAAAGCCAAGGATGCCTCACGATAGTGCCGAGGGACTGCCCGTAACGCATCGACAGTCATCGTGGTCACTGTCGGCAAAATCATGATAAATAGGACAAAGGTCCCCGCCAAGATCCCAAACCCCGTACCGCCAAAAACAGAACGGACTGCTGGTACAATGACAGACAAACCGATAAAACCATAAACTACAGAAGGAATACCGACTAATAGTTCGATGACGGGCTGTAAAATCTTCTCTCCGTTACGAGGGGAGATCTCCACCATAAAGACGGCTGCACCGATCGCAAAAGGTGTTGCGACGATCGCTGATAGGAAGGTTACAAAGAACGAACCAAGGATCATCGGTAAAGCACCTACTAATGGTTGGCCATCAGGACCAACAGCACTTGGGTTCCATTGCGTACCAAACAAAAAGTCGAAAACATTGACTTTGTCTACAAAGAATGTCGCTAATCCACGGCTAGCAACGAAATAAAAAATGGAGATCACAACCAATACAATCAACGCAATACATAGAAAGCTAACCAGCTTTCCTCTTTGTTCCATTCTTGCGCGCTTGGATTTTTTTGTTAACACTTCTTTTACATTTTCCACGAGGGTTCCTCCTCAAAAATCAAACTAAACTCATAACCATTAGTTTATCGGTTCAACATCAATTTCTGTTAAAGCTTGTGTAAATTTTGTGTAAAGATTACTCGACGATGTTGCCTTCCCAATCTCTTTCCACCTGCATGATGGAAATTGGAATATAACCCAGATCCCCGACGATATGCTCTTGTACTTCATCAGAAAGCATGTATTCTAGAAATTCAGCGGTTAATCCCGTTGGTTCTCCTTTTGTATACATATGCTCGTAAGCCCAAACTTTCCAATCATTGGTCGTTACATTTTCAATCGTTGGTTGAACCCCATCGATCGAAAGGACGTTGACTTCATCCGTTACATAAGAAAATGCAACATAACTGATGGCGCCTGGTGTATCTGAAACGATCGAACGGACCATCCCACTAGAATCTTGCTCTTGGGAAGGAATCGCTGTTTCACCATCCATGATCCATTTTTCAAACGTACTTCTCGTGCCGCTTCCAGTCGCCCGATTCAACAAAACGATGGGCAGATCATTTCCGCCAACTTCACGCCAATTTGTAATATTTCCTAAGAAGATATTTTTTAAGTCCTCTGTTGAAATATCCGTGATCCCAACGCCTTTGTTGACGATCGGTGTGATACCCACCGTTGCCACCCGATGGTCAACGAGTGCATCGGCATCGATCCCCGGTTTTTCTTCTGCAAACAAATCAGAATTCCCAATATCGACTGCACCTGCTTGGACTTGACTTAACCCAGTGCCGCTCCCGCCTCCTTGGACATTGATAAATCGTCCCGGATTTGAGTTTTGAAATTCTTCCGCAACTGTTTCTACGAGTGGCTGCAAGGCAGAAGACCCGACTGCTGTGATCGATTCTCCTCGATCTGCCCAGCTGGCACATCCTGAGAGTAAAATAACCAATCCGATGATAGGACTTAGAAGTTTTAATTTTTTCATCATAACGCTCCTTGTACTTTCGAAAGTCATTGATTATAAAAATCAATTATTTTCATTTTACCATTAGTTGAAATCAATGAAAATTATTATTTGCTTTTTTTTCTTGAGCTGAGTCTGTCCCTTTATTTAAAACGCTTTTTTTCTTTTACAAAATAACTATTTTGTAAATAAAATGACAAGATTTCTTAATTAAATTACGTGCATCCAGAAGGTATGCTGTGCTATACTGTGAGAGGAAACGTATTTTAAAAAGAACATAATTATTAATCTTGCTTCCCCAATCAAGTACAATATGTTGTTATGTTCAGCGTTTTCACGATTTCATCAACATTTCCCCAAAATGTCTGTTGAATCGAAACGGCAGAAAGAAGCATTCCTATGCATCTTCTGCCGTCTTTTTTTTATTCTAATTCACTTAACCATGCCGCCATCTGCTCAATGATGGCTTCTTGCTGTGCTTCATTTGGTAGATCCGCTGCTGCTTCTCCTTTTTGTAACCCATAGGTACCAAAGCCAGCATGATTGCCGCCTTCAATTGTTTCGAAGATGGTCGAATCTGGTAGGAAGCTGCGGGCGGCTTGCCAATTTTCTTGATTTACTACTTGATCTTGACTACCTGATAGTGACAACACAGAAATCGATTGATCAGCTAACGAACCTTTTTCATCGGGATAACTTGCAAAGAAAAAGACCCCTTTTAAATCCTTGTCATTTGCGGCCAACTGATTCGCTGCAAAACGGCTTGCCATGACGCCACCTAATGAATGACCACCTATCACATAGGAGTCATGGGGAATTTCTTTCAAAACCGCTTCTGCACGATTGCCTGCTAAAACAGCCATGTTAAAGGGCATTTTAACGATCGCGACAGGATAGCCTTTTTCAGCTAAACCTGCTGCCCATACACTATAGCTTTCCGCATCGACAAGAGCACCAGGATAGAAAATAACCAATGGCTTTTCTTCATCTCCAGCAAAATAAAGGACATTCCCCTCCTCATCTGCCTCCTTCGCAGCTGTAACTGCAGCATCCACTGCTGGGTAATGCAGTTGTTGCCAACCGACCCAACCGGCAATAGTTAAAATAACAACGGTGATCAATACACCGATCAAAACTTTTGTTCTTTTTCTCATCATATCCTCCTGCAAAAAAGAAGATCAGGAAAGGATGGCAGACGAAACTTGCGGGTCCATCATCTCCTGAATCTTTTTATAAGTGTTTCCAATTTTTATCGGTGAGCCAGCGCCAATAGTTCTCGTGCATGTTCGATTGTTAAATCGGTGATTTCTGCACCTGAGAGCATACGGGCGATCTCAGCCACTCGTTCTTCTTCTGATAATTTACGGACATGGGTTTCTGTCCGACCTTCTTGTATTGCTTTTTCGATAAAATATTGATTGTCCGCCACAGCCGCTACTTGCGGCAAGTGGGTGATACACAAGACTTGCGAATTCGCAGCGATCTTGGCGATTTTTTCGGCGATCGCCTGAGCTACTCGGCCACTGACCCCAGTATCCACCTCATCAAAGACAATACTAGTGATTCCTTGCTTACGGGAGAAAATCGATTTAAGCGCTAATAAGATCCGGGAAAGCTCTCCTCCAGAAGCAACTCGTACTAACGGTTTCATGCCTTCACCGGGGTTGGTTGTCAAATAAAACTCCACGGTATCAAAGCCGCTGCTGCTTAATTGTTTTGAGCCAGATGCAAACCGTACTTCAAATTGCGCGTGCTCCATATACAGCTCTTTTAACTCTTGAACGATTTCTTTTTCTAAACGATGAGCCAATTCACGTCGTTTGACGTGCAAGGCTTCCGCCAGCTGCCAAACTGCTTCAGCTTTTTGGGCAAGCTCTTCTTTTAATTGCTCCAACTGACCTTCTGTATAGGCAGATTCGCTGATTTCTTTGCTGATCTCGTCATAATAAGCAAGGATCACAGGAATCGATTCCCCGTATTTGCGCTTCAATTGACGAATCGTTTCTAGTCGTGAAATGACTTCTTCCAGTCGGCCTTCATCTAATTCAAGGTTGTCGACTTGCCGCGAAATATCAGTGGCTGCATCTTGCAACAAGTAATACGCACTTTGGATCGCTTCACTGATTTTTTCATACGCAGGATCAAGATGGGCGATCGACTGGATCTCTGATAATGCCACACTGACTCCATCTAGGCTATTTACTTCTTCGGCGGATAGAGCGCCATAGCTTTGCCCTAGAGCATCCACGATTTTTTGATAATTGGTCAGTTTTTCTCGTTCATCGATCAGCTGCTCTTCTTCATTTTCCATCAATTCCGCTTGGGCGATCTCTTCTTGTTGAAAACGCAGCATGTCCATTCGCTGGACATAGAGCTGCTCATTTTCTTGGATGGTCCGCACATGCTTTTCTAAGGAGCGGTAGGCTTGATAGGCTTGACGGTAACTTGCAAGTTCCGCTTTAAAGGCATCATCTCCAAAACCATCCATCAACGCCAAATGTTTTTCTGGCTGCAGTAGCTCCTGATGCTCATTTTGTCCTTGGATATCGACTAAGAATAAACCAATTTGACGCAAAACCGACAAGGTAACGGTTCGACCATTGACACGACAAATATTTTTCCCCGATTGAGAGATATCTCGTTGTACGATCAAAACTTCCTCTTCATCAATACCCAGATCCGCGGTCAGCTCTTTGAACTCCTGCTGATTCGGCCATTCAAAAATCCCTTCCAAACGGCATTTTTCTGCGCCTTGACGCAAATAGTCACTGGATCCTCTGCCACCTGCTAGTAAGCCCATCGCATCGATAATGATTGATTTCCCAGCACCTGTTTCACCTGTTAGAGCCGTCATCCCCTCATGAAAAGACAGGTGCAGATTGGAGATAATCGCAAAATTTTGGATCGACAATTCTAAAAGCATCCCTTGCCTCCTCTTTTATACGTAACGTTGGAAATCCTTGAATAGGTTCTCGGTATCTGCTTCTGTTCTGGTGATCATCAAGACGTTGTCATCATCGTTTAGCGTGCCAAATAATTCTTTGGCATAACGCTTATCGATCAAATTCGCCAAAGCCGAAGCATTGCCAGGCAGTGTGCGCAGGATCACAAATTTGTCCATTCGATCGACAGAAACAAACGCCGTTTTTAGGATTTTATCTAGTTTACCACTCACGTCTTCCGTTGTCTCTTGTGGAATACTATAGCGATAGCCGCCTTTTTGGGAAGGAACTTTCACTAACTTCAATTCCTTGATATCCCTTGATATGGTTGCTTGTGTGACTGAGACGCCGCGATCTTTTAACAACTCGACAAAATCTTCTTGTTTCTGAATATCTTGTTCACTTAACAAACGTGTAATCAAGCGATGCCGTTCTTTTTTTCTCATCTCTTGTTCCTCCTGAATGAATTCCTACTAATTTTATCCTATTTTGCGCAAGAAAGAAAGAGAGCCGACAAGTAAAATGTCCACTCTCTTCCATTCTTTATTTTGGTTGATGAAAGGTCTCATGTGCTGATGCAACAACTTTCGGGATGTCGATCCCTGCTGCGGTGCCTTCTTGCAGGCTTTTCTTTAAATGTACGATAAACTCGATATTCCCTTCGCCACCAGTGATTGGTGAAAAACTTAGGTTTAATACATCGAAGTTTGTTTTCTTAGCGAATGCCAGTACTTCCTCCAACACTCGTTCATGGGTTTTGGGGTCACGAACGATCCCATTTTTTCCGACCGCTTCTTTGCCCGCTTCAAATTGTGGTTTGATCAGCGCCATCACTTCGCCATCCGCTACCAAAATATCATAAAGGGGAGGTAAGATCAGTTTAAGTGAAATAAAAGAAACATCGATCGTAGCGGCTTCAGGAAGACCATCCAGGAAGTCTGTTGGTTTTGCATAACGGAAGTTGACCCGTTCCATTACGATCACTCGCTCATCTTGCCGCAGCTTCCATGCTAACTGATTGTAACCGACATCCAGTGCATAGCTTTTTTTGGCGCCATTTTGCAACGCCGCATCAGTAAAGCCACCGGTGGAAGCGCCGATATCTAACATGATTTTATCGGTTACGTCAAAATCAAAAACTTTGAGTGCTTTTTCTAACTTGAGACCACCACGAGAAACATAAGGCAGCTTCTTCCCTTTGATCTGCAGCAGTGTATCTGCGGCAATTTTTTCTCCAGGCTTATCTAGGCGCTCATTGTTTTTTTCTTTGTACACCAATCCAGCCATCACTCCTCGTTTGGCTTGCTCGCGGGTCTCAAAGAGGCCTTGCTGGACTGCTAAAACATCTACTCGTTCTTTCTTCATGCGTTCCCTCGAATCTCAAATCGTTCCACAAATGCCAACAAAACATCTGGCGTAAATTGACCGTATCGGCTTAACTGTGCCAGAATTTCTTTGGCTTTGCTCAATTCTTCAGTCAAGGCTTGCTGCGCGCCTGCTAAGCCAAGTAAAGCAGGGTAGGTACTTTTCGCCAACTCGTCATCTCGGCGGACAACTTTGCCTAGCTCTTCGGTCGTACTAGTGGCATCTAACAGATCGTCGCGAATTTGAAAGGCTAACCCAATATGCTGGGCAAAGCGATCCAATTCATGCAGAACCTCTTCCGTCTGGTCGGCTAAGACACCACCAGCAATCACCGCAAAGCGGATCAATTCTCCAGTCTTTCGTTCATGGATCGACATCAGCTCCTCAAGACGAAGGGCTTGGTTCTCCCCTTGAATATCAGCTGCTTGGCCGGCGACCATCCCTTGCGTGCCCGCTGCTTTACTCAACTGCTGCAGCAGCAAGACTTTTTGATTGGCTTCGATTTCCGCCATAGCGACTAATTGAAACGCAGCCGTCAAAAGACCATCTCCAGCTAAAATCGCTAAAGCTTCACCAAAAACCTTATGGTTGGTGGGTTTGCCTCGGCGCAGATCATCGTTGTCCATAGCAGGCAGATCATCATGGATCAGCGAATACGTATGCACCATTTCTAGGGCTGCTGCACACTGGTACACCGCGGTATTGATGGGTTTGTGAAAAGCGGCGACTGTTGCTGCCAATAAAAGCGGGCGAATGCGTTTGCCGCCAGCTTGGATCGAATACTGCATGCTTTCAAATAGTCGTTGATCAGAAGTGTGTTCTTTGACAAAACGTTCCATAACTTCTTCGATCAATGGGGCGTGTTCTTTCGTAAATTCCTTCAAAGCACTCATTGGCTTTCCTCTTCAAAGGGGACTTCTTCATTGGATTCAGTCATCATTTTTGTTAAGGATTTTTCCGCTTTACTCAAGGTGTCCTTGCATTGCTTGCTCAAAACCATGCCTTTTTGAAAAGCATCTAACGCTTCTTCCAATGGAACATCACCTTGTTCCAAACGGGTTACGATTTGTTCTAATTCTTGTAATGATTCTTCAAATGTTGGATTTGCCATGATTAACTCCTTCTGTACTAATAACTTCAACAAGCGCTTGGCCATCTTGGTAATGAATCGTCAGCTGATCTTCTGGCTCGATCGCATCAATCGATTTGATCACCTGCTCATTTTTCGTGGTATAGCTGTAGCCGCGTCCCATGATTTTTAGTGGGCTTAACAAATCAAGGGATTGGACTGCATTTGCAAATTGATTTTCTTTTGCCGCATAAATATCTTTCATGGCTTTCGTTAAGCGTTGAGAAAGATAGCTGACCTCTTGATTGCTGGCTTGTAATCGCGCTTTTGGTTGTTGCTGGGCCAACCGTGAAATCAATTGCTGTGCCTGGCGATCCTTGTCATAAAGCAAGGTTTGCAAGCCTTGCTGCATCCGCTGCTGCAACTGATCGAGTTTGATGGACTGTGCCTCATACAAGCGCTCTGGTTGTCGAAAAACATACGATCCAATCACTCGCTGATAGCGTTCTTGTTTGTACTGGATCTGGTGCATAAATGCTTGCTCTAATCGGGCTTGTCTTTCTTCGATCCGCAAAATCTCCTCCGACAGCACTGGCACCGCTAATTCGGCAGCGGCGGTCGGAGTTGCCGCCCGTACATCCGCCACTAAATCGGCAATCGTCGTATCGGTTTCATGCCCCACTGAAGAAATAATGGGGGTTTTTGCATCAAAAATGGCTCTTGCCACTCGTTCTTCATTGAAAGGCCAGAGGTCCTCGATCGATCCACCCCCACGTCCGATGATCATAGTATCAAAGGTCCCATCGGCTTCGACTCGTTGGATATTTTTCACCACATCATCCGCAGCTTTATTGCCTTGTACCACGGTTGGATACAAAACGATCTGAGCAATGGGGTAACGCCGCTGTGTCGTCGTGATGATATCTCTGATCACCGCCCCACTAGGACTGGTCAAAACTGCGATGCGTTTCGGGTATTTCGGCAAGGACTGCTTCGGTGCAGAAAATAAACCTTCTGCTGCCAATTTCTGCTTTAATTGTTCATAGGCTTGATAAAGAGCGCCGACACCGTCTGGTTCCATATGATCGATCACCATCTGGTAATTTCCGCTTGCCTCATACAGAGTGATACGCCCAACCGCCATGACTTTCATGCCCTCTTCTGGTTGAAAGCGCAACTTGTCAAAAGCGCCTTTGAACATGACGGTCGAAATTTTTGCACCATCATCCTTCAAACTAAAGTATTGGTGATTGGGGCGACGACGAAAATTGGAGATCTCCCCCGTCAAATAAACCCGCTCTAGATACGGATCGACGTCAAACTTACGCTTGATATATTTTGTTAATGCGGTTACCGTTAAATATTCTTGCGCCATTTAGTTTTTCATTGTCTCCTTTGCTGCCTCGATCGTTTGGGCCATCAACATCGTGATCGTCATTGGACCTACACCTCTAGGTACCGGTGTGATATAGCTAGCGATCGGTTCGACTTCATCAAATTTCACATCGCCGATCAACTTGCCGTTGGCATCACGATTCATCCCAACATCAATCACCACAGCCCCTTCTTTTACGAAGTCTTTTGTGACAAAATGACCGCGGCCGATCGCCACGACTAAAATGTCCGCTTGTTTTGCCAACTCGGGCAGATTTTTGGTTTTTGAATGAGCAATAGTCACGGTGGCATTTGCCCCCAAGAGTAAGTGCGCCATTGGTTTTCCGACAATGTTGCTGCGACCGATCACTAAGGCATTTTTCCCTTCCAATTCGATCCCATACGCAGCAAACATTTTCATGATGCCATAAGGGGTACAAGGAATTCGGTCAGGTACACCTGCGAATAATTTTCCTAAATTGATTGGATGAAAGCCGTCGACATCTTTTTCCGGTTTGATGGCTAACAGTACTTTTTCTTCATTGATATGTTTTGGCAAAGGAAGTTGAACCAAAATTCCATGAAAGGCATCATCGTTATTGAACTGTTCGATTTCTGCTAATAATTCTGCCTCAGTAATGGATTCAGGGTAGCGGGCAACACGGGAATTGATGCCGATTTTCGCCGCAGCTAGTTCTTTATTTTTCACATAAGTCTGACTTGCTTTGTCTTCTCCAACAAGCAAAACAACTAATCCCGGTGTCACACCCTGCTCTTTTAGTGTTGCTGTCTCTGAAAGAAACGCTGCTTGCATTTTTTCAGCCAATTCTTTTCCATTGATTAATGTACCCATTCTGACAACTCCTCCAACCTGATTATACGGACTTATTTTGTAAAAAGAAACGCACCAATCGTTTGTCGATATGCTTCTTCATGTTTTCTATCATAGCATTTTCTGAAAAGAAAAACACCGTCTAAGGCTCCCTTTTTTCGGAAAAAACGAGGGTAAACCGACAAAGTGCGTGCAAAAAAACCGAACGATCAAGCAGGACCGTCAAAACAAGGCGGTTGCTCATAAATCGTTCGGTTTCTGACTCGATCGAAAAAAAGCTGATCTCTTTTGATCGATCGTGTTAGGGCTGAAAATTACTCACTTACCTGGTTGGTTTTTGTTTCTAGCTCTTGATTGACTGTCGATAAAATACCGTTGACAAACTTTCTGGACTGATCATCACTAAAAGTTTTCGCTAACTCGATCGCTTCATTCAAAGCCACACGATTCGGCACATTATCCACATAGATCATTTCATACAAAGCAATTCGTAAAATCGTCACGTCCATTTTTGATAAACGCTGGATTTTCCAACCAGCTTTTAAATGATTTTGAATGACTTCATCCAAGGCTTCTTTGTAATGACAGACACCTGCCACTAATTGATCTAAATAAACAGGCACAAAATGCTCTTGTTCTTCATCGATCAATTCATGGTGTTCCAACTCGATGGCATGCATGATGGCATCTTGTTTCGTTAAATCTTTATTAAAGTCTAGTGGAAATAAAGCTTGTAACGCCATTTTCCGTATTTCATGCCGTGATAATTCTTTACTCATTTTCTTCCTCGTCGTTTCCAAATAATTCTTCGATGTCTGGTAAATCTACTTTTTCTGGCACGACTGCCACAACATGAACATTTACTTCAGCCAGTTGCACATCTGTCATAAATAAGACTTGCTGTTTGACCCGTTCTTGGATCTCCATTGCCACTTTAGGCACTGACATCCCATAAGTAATATAGCAGTAGATATCCACTTTGATCCCTGTTTCATCGATCGTTAAGTAGACCCCTTTGCCATGAGCTGCGCGACCTAATAATTCAGTGACACTGTTTGCCAGTGTTCCTCGCATCCC
This sequence comes from Enterococcus sp. AZ063, assembly GCF_051715045.1. Taxonomy (NCBI): domain Bacteria; kingdom Bacillati; phylum Bacillota; class Bacilli; order Lactobacillales; family Enterococcaceae; genus Enterococcus; species Enterococcus sp. AZ063. The sequence goes on along the minus strand of NZ_JBIOTA010000001.1, from coordinate 1,476,598 downwards.
ATAGACACCTTCCACTTTAGAAGCAGCGATCCCAATAATGATCTCGATCACTTCTGGTGCGATGACGATCTCGCCTAATTCAGGACTTGCATTTAATACAAGGTTTTTATCTTCATTCATACGTTTTTGCCTCCATTCTAAACAGCTGTACCGTATTGTTTGTAAAAAAACCGCTCGTTTTTTCCGTTTGAAGCAAACCAACGCTTGATTCAATCAATAACATCCATGGCACAGTGTTTCTTCTCGCTCTAAGTTTATCATTTTCTGCACTGAGAATCTATAATAACCCACTATTCTCAATGAATTTTCTGAAAAACAAGGTCGATGAATCAGAGAATGATCAATTCTTTCGGTGAATGTGTCAACACTTTATTACCAGTTTCGGTGATCAAAAGATCATCTTCGATACGAACGCCGCCAATTCCTGGAAGATAGATCCCTGGTTCATCTGTAATGACGTTTCCGACAACAAATGCTTTATCAGCGCGGAAGGATACATTTGGTCCTTCGTGGATCTCTAAACCAATCCCATGACCTGTTGAATGACCAAAGGCATCTCCGTAGCCAAAGGAAGCAATGTGATCCCGAGCGATCGCATCTAGTTCAATTCCGGTCATTCCAGGTTTTGCTGCGGCCAAGACTTTTTCTTGCGCTTCAAGTACGATTTGATAGATTTCCTTCAATTTATCGCCAGGATCTCCTACTGCAAAGGTTCTAGTCATATCAGACACATAGCCTTGATAGTAACAGCCAAAGTCTAACGTGATCAGATCGCCTTGTTCGATCACTTTTTCACTGGCAACCCCATGGGGCATTGCTGAACGCAGACCACTAGCAACGATCGTTTCAAAAGATACGCTTGTGGCACCTAATGAACGCATAAAGAAATCTAACTGATTCGCCACTTCGATTTCTGTCATTCCTGGGCGGACCATTTTCAAAATATGTTCGAATCCTTGATCAGCGATATGGCAGGCTTGTTGGATCAATGCGATCTCTTCCTCATCTTTGACTTCCCGCAAAGCCTCGATCATACCCGATACAGGGGCAAGGGATGATTCCTCGATCAAGTCTTCTAAGACGGAGTATTCGGCAAAGCTGACGAAACTTTCTTCAAAAGCTAAGACATTGATTTCTTCCTTTTGGCAGATAGTTGCAACTTCTTCAAAAATCGGTCCACTATTTTTTACGATCTCAAATCCTTGGGCTTGGGCCGCTGCTTGCTCTGTATATCGGAAATCTGTTACAAAAAAAGCTTTGTCCAACGTAATGACTGCTAAACCAGTTGTCCCAGTAAAGTTTGTCAAGTAACGCAAATTGTATGGGCTGGTGATCAAGAACCCATCAATCGAATCTTTTCTCATTGCTTCACGTAATTTTTCAACTCTTAACATGTATCGTTCCCTACTTTCTTGTTCTATACGATAGTATTATAACAAACTTCCAGAAAAAGCGGAAAGCAAGCGAAAAGTTTTCTAAAAAATGAACCTTCAGAAACTTGGGACCTCAAGTTATCAAAAAGACCATCTAGAAAACTAGACGGTCTTTGCTCTACAATTCTTCTCCATTGCTTTCAATTACTTTTTGATACCAATAAAAGGAGCTCTTTTTGATGCGTTCCCTGGTTCCTTTACCATAATCATCTAAATCAACATAAATATACCCATAACGTTTGCTCATTTCTGCAGTGGAAGAGCTGACTAAATCTATAGGGCCCCAGCTCAAATAAGCAAGAATATCAACACCGTCCTTGATACATTCTTTTAGTTGTACAATATGTTGTTTCAAATACTCAATACGATATTGATCTCGAATGGTTCCGTCTTGTTCGATTGTATCGATTGCACCTAAGCCGTTTTCGGCAATCATGAGAGGAACTTGATAGCGGTCCCAGTATTGAGATAAGCAATTGTAAAAACCTAAAGGATCTGCTCGCCATTCCCATGCAGTGGGCTTCAAATATGGATTTTGTTCACCATCAAATGGTGCCATCGTATTTTTGGATGCGTCGACGATACGTGAATAATAGTAAGAAATCGCTAGAAAATCCATCGTATTCTCTTTTAGTAATGGCAGATCTGCCGGATGCATCTCGATAGAAAACCCTTGATCTTTAAAATAGCGCAACGCAAATTCTGGATATGTTCCTCGCAATTGGACATCAGTAAAATAGTACTGCATACGGTTTTTTTTCATCGTTAAGACTATATCCTCTGGTTTGCAGCTAGCCGGATAAAATGTTGCATCTGCGACCATTGTTCCTAGTTTAGCATCTGGATCAATTTCTCGCCCTAATTCGATAACTTTGGCTCCAGCTACAAACTGATGATGTACCGCCTGATACATCAGTTGTTCCATATTATCAGATTGGTCATCATAAATACCTAAACTACCAAACTGAACGGTTGGTACCAAATTGATTTGATTACAGATAATCCAATATTTAACTTTTCCTTTGTATCGACTTAGTAATACTTTTGCGTAGCGTACGAAAAAATCGATTACTTTACGATTTGCAAAACCACCATATTCTGTCACCAGATGAAGCGGCATATCATAATGGCTCATTGTTATAATTGGTTCCATACCGCAACTGATAATTTCGGCTATCAGATCATCATAAAATTTTAACCCAGCTTCATTTGGCCGCATTTCATCGCCATTAGGGAAAATTCTTGACCAAGAGATACTTGTTCGAAATGCTTTTAATCCCAGCTCTTTCAACAAGGCAAGATCTTTTTTATACGTGTGGTAAAAATCAATTCCCAACCGTTTAGGGTAATAGTTGGTACAATCTGTTACAGCAAACTTTATCTCAGCTAATGTCCCGCCGCCTTCTTTTTTTATGTTGCTTCTATTTAATTCAGGATCAAACGCATGAATATCAGAAGTTGATAAACCGCGTCCATCTTTGTCAAAAGCACCTTCAATTTGGCAAGCTGCAACTGCTCCGCCCCATAAAAAATTTTTTGGAAAACTTTTTTTTGTCATTCTTCTCCTCCTAAATGATTCACAATCATAAATTTTCTCCATTAGACTGGATAACCTTTTGATACCAATAAAAAGAGTCTTTCTTGATACGAGCGCAATCTTTCGGATCATCATCAGTCCGATCAACATAGATAAAACCGTAACGTTTTTTGACTCCGTTACTTGTGGACAGTAAATCCAACGCTGACCAAGGGCAGTAAGCCCAGACCTCAACCCCTTTTTCCATTGCTCTCTTTATCGCTTTAACATGGTCTCTTAAATAGGAGATGCGGTACTCATCATGCACTTTTCCTTCTGGAGTAAGTTCATCGAATGCTCCTAAGCCATTTTCTGTAATCATCAAGGGTTTATTATAACGAGTATAAATATCTCTGAACGCATATTCTAATCCAAATGGATCAATCGCCCAATCCCAATCAGTTGTATCAAGATGGGGATTTTTACACATTTCGTAAAAACCAGGATGTGTTTCAAAACCAGAAATCTCGCCTTTTTTTCCAGAAAGATTAACGCCGCTGTATCGTATTGCTTTCCCTGACTCCTTAGGACAAGCTTTTGCACATTCACTTGCATAATAGTTTAATGCAAGAAAATCTGAATATCCTTCTCTAATTAAGTCCATATCCCCTGGCTCAACAATTGGTGCCAAGTGATTTTCTTGGAGATAAGTCATTGCCGACTCTGTATAAATGCCTTTGAAATAAATATCTAAGTAGAAAGCATTTCTTAAGTCATGGGCATTTAAAGCAGCCAATACGTCTTCTGGTTTAGATGTAAGAGGATAAATCGGTGCATACCCTAAAGCAGCTCCTACTAATCCGTCGGGCACTAAATCATGCACCAATTTACAGGCCGTCGCATGTGCAAGGTTCATATGATGGTTGATTTGATAACGCAACTGATTTTGTGACTGAAGCTCTTTCGGGATATAACATTTTTGTGTCCAATACTGGACGATAATGCTCTGCTCATTAATAGTCGTCCAATACTTAACTTTATCTTTAAACTCGTTGATAACAAACTTCGCATAATATTCAAAATCTGCAACAATTCGTCTATCCAGCCACCCTTGATACTTTTCGAAAAGAGCCCATGGTAAATCATAGTGATACAGTGTAACGATTGGTTCTATTCCATAAGTTAAAAGCTCATCAATCAATTTTCGATAAAACTCAATTCCTTTTTCGTTTACTTCGCCAACACCATCAGGAAAAACTCGAGACCAAGAAATTGAAAATCGGTAGGTTGAAAACCCCATTTCTGCCATCAATGCAACATCTTCTTTGTAATGATGATAATGATCACTCGCGATCTCTGCAGAAGCAAACCCCTTTTCTTCAAAGCTTTTTTCATTGATCACATCTTGCTGAGATGCTTTTTTGCCATCTAACAATGCCGCGCCTTCCACTTGATAAGCACTCGTGGCTGCGCCCCATAAAAAATTTTTTGGAAATTGTTTCATTCTTTTTGCCCTCTTTCAACTATTCTCAAAATATCAATCATCTCTTTTGTCATCTTAACTTCGGAATTAATTGTCATTAAGGTGTCCTGTGCATGAACAAACAGCAAAAATATCTCATAATAGTGTCCGTTGGCTTCTTTTTGAATAACTTCTGTTTGTGCTTTATGTGCTAACACGATTTTTTTTTCAGCTTCAAAAAGCTTTTTTTCTGCAGCAGAAAAATCAAATATTTTTGCCATTTTCATTGCATCAACTAATAGATTTCTAGCATCTCCGGCATGAATAATGATTTGCATAGCTATTGGTATTAGTTCATTTTCGTATTGCTCTTCCATAAACTTGCTCGTCTCCAATCCCTAAATTTCTAGTTCTACTGCTTGTGATTCTTCTATGAGCTTTTCTTTTTCATAAGCTTTAAAAAATGGATACCAGATAACCAAATATAAAATAAATAAGAGTACCCACCACAACACAGCTCGTAAATCTTCTGTTACCATCACACTTGAGATCGGCGCAGGCACTTGTCCGACTTGGATCATTTTAGAAGGGATGTTGAGTAAGCCAGTGCTCATCAGAAACCAAACATACAACGCTCCGACAATAGAGTTTATCCAAGCTGGAAGCATCAACAGCGGATTGAATACCACTGGAGCCCCAAACATAACTGGTTCGTTAATATTGAAAATTGACGGGGCAAGAAAGACACGACCTAAAGTTCTCAGCTGCTTGGATTTTGAGAAGCACATCAAGATATTCAGACCTAATGTTGCACACATACCACCCATTGTGATAAACGCTAGCGTAAAAACCGCTTCACTTGTTGCAATATTTTGAGCCACTCCTCCTGCAGCAGCAGCCTCGATGTTTTCTTGGATACCTGCTAGAAAAATTGGTGTGGTAACTGCACCAAAAAGCCAACTTGAAATCCCCATCGTATAGAAGAATGCCGGAACAAAACAGATTAATATAAACCCAGGTAAGGTTTGTCCTATTGAGGCAACTGGTTGAAAAGCAGCTAATATCACTTCAAAGAGATTCACATGAAGAACATTCACCAAAACCATTGTAATTCCTAGAGCAATAACGTTCGGCACAATGGTGTTTATCCAACCAGTCACAAAGTCGGGTACACTGCTCCCTTCCATGAAACGAACCTTAGCCCATAAATGGAACACGAGCGATACAAAAAGACCGATAACCATCCCAACAGCAATTCCAGATGGTCCCAAGTTTCCCAGAAAGGCAGATAAACTATCTGTATTTTCTTCTTGTGGAATGACCGCCATCAATAATACGCAGACTGAAGTAATGCCCGCATTGGTAATATAAAACGGATGGTTAAGTTTCTCCATACACTGATTTGCCATCATGAAAGCGACAATTAATGAAATCAGTCCAAAGCTAAAATTCAAAATCGGAGAAAGATCAGGTAATGCTGGAAAAAACGATACAAACACATTATAAAAATAGATAAGTGACCCGGTTAAAATAAATGGAATGATTTTTTGCATACTGCTTGAAAGAGCAGCCAGCCAAGGCTTTGAGAAAAAAGTGTTCATGGTTGGGGCAAACGAATTCGTCAGCCAATTCATAAATTTTTTCATATTCATAACTTCCTTTTTTAGTTTCAGTAAAAACAGATATTTTGCCTTTTAGAAACGATCAACTCTTGCGCTCATTGATTTTATGAAGAGCAATATCCAGAAGTTTTTCTCCATTTAACTGCGCGTATACATCTTGCGGGATTACCACAACAGGAACATTGTAGGGGGATGCCAATGCTTCATATTTTGATAATTCACTTGCGTAATGCGGGCCAATCATCAAAATGTCAATAGATGATAAATAATCATTCACTTCTGTATAACTCCTTGCCTCTACATTTAAGGATAATTTTCTTTTCTTTGCAGTCTTACGGGCGTTACTAGCAAGAAATCCGCTCGACATTCCAGCTCCACAACATAGAAGTATTTTTAAATTAGTCATATTTTTTCCTCCTTCTTGATAGCTCCACTATAGGAAATATGTACTACGACCTTCAACCGAACTTTTTCACTTTAAAGGGCAAGGAATCTTCTAAGCATTTTCCCATTAAGGGGCAAAAGTACGCTTGACGCAGCTTTCCAATTCTAACTATAGTTAGAATTAAATGAAGAAAGGAACGGGAGCATCATGATTAATGAAAAACAGCAAGAATTGCTGAAATACCTCAGCAATGAAAACCGAATTGTAACCAGTATTGAGTTAGCAAATGCTCTAAATATTTCAACAAGATCAATTAAAAATTATGTATCTCAACTAAATACACTCTTTGAAAGTAAAATTATCATCTCTTCAAGAAACGGTTATCTACTCAGCAATCATTCGCTTATTCCAAGTTTATTAGCGCAAACTAATCAACAGATTCCCCAATCCAATGAAGATCGATCCTTTTATATAATTAAGCAGCTAATTTTTCATTCCTCAACTGAACTACATTTATTTGATTTATGTGAATCACTTTGCATCAGCTATTCGACACTTAAATCATTACTGACAAAAATGAACACAATGTACAAAACCTACAATGTTAAATTTACATCTAACAATGATTGTTTACAGATTATTGGCGATGAAAAGGACAAACGAAAACTTATTCGCTATGTCATAAGCGAAGAATCAGGCAACAGTTTTACGGACATTACACAAATTAAACATTGTTTTCCTGACTTTGATACCGATGCTTTATACAGTATTATTAAAGATGTCTTTAAAAATCATAATTACTATTTAAACGATTTTGCTCTCTCAAATCTGCTATTCCATCTTGTGATCATGATTACTCGGAAATATCAAGGTAACCCATTACGCTCTAATGAATATTTACTGCCAACAATAACTGAACAAGAACAAAACTTACTGGATGATTTATATCTTTCTATAGAAAAAAAATTTGATATTCATTTAAATCCTTATGAATTAGCAGAACTGTCAATTTTATTTCGAGCAAACGCCAATTATTCATTGTCCACGACAAAACAAGAAGTGACTGAGCTGATTGGAACGGAAATTCTTTCTTTGACTAATCGCTATGTGCAAGATATCAACACAATGTATATGATCGATCTTTCAAGTGAAGATTTCACCATACCGTTTTCACTCCATATCAAAGGACTGCTTTTTCGATCAAGAAATCAGCGTTTCACCAACAATCCAATGGCTGACTATATCAAGTTGAATAGCCCGATAATTTTTGACATGGCTATATATATTAGCTTGGATTTAATGGAATCCTACGAAGTAATTATCAATGAAGACGAAACTGCTTTTATCGCTATGCATATCGGTGCTGAAATCGAACGCCAAAATAAAAACAAATCGAAGATCCCGGTTATTTTGCTGTGCCCTGATTATCATTCATTGCGTACTAATCTTTTGAATACGTTATTACTTGATTTTGGCAACCAAATAAACATCGTCCACAGTATTCAATCTGAGGAAGCTTTGCAATCACTTAAATCAGAGGTATCCGACTGTCGACACTATATGATCATCAGTACGATTCCAGTCACCAGGATCAAAAGCGATACCATCGTTCATATCTCTCCATTTAACCTTCATGAACAGTATGATCTGATTCAAGAAGCCATTCTAAAAAACCAAAATAATTATAAAAACCAGAAATTAAGAGAACATTTTGACGAGTTTTTCGAGAGCGATTTATTTGTGGCAAAATCAAGCATGAAAAACAAAAATCAAGTTCTTTCACTTCTTTGCAGACGTTTGGAAGAAAAGGGATATGTCGATCCTGCTTTTGAAAAACAAGTCTATCGAAGAGAAGAAGCTGCTGCGACTGCTTTTCAAAATATTGCCATTCCTCATTCAGTACAGATGGATGCAATAAAAACTAGTATCGCTGTTACTATTTCCAAGACAGGAATCCGCTGGGGGAAACACACGGTTTATTTAGTTTTGTTAATTGCGATCAATAAAGCAGACAAACAAACGTTTCGTGAATTATATGAATCGCTGATTGCGCTTTTTAACGACCAGCCTACAATTCAGGAAGTTCGTAATTGTCAATCATTTGAAGATTTCAAAAAGTTAATATACAGTCGCATAGATGTTTACAAATAATCATTCTCCTGTAATTAAGAAAATTTGGACAACAAAAAAAACTGATTTCAAGCAGCAGACATACCAATGTATGACTGGTTGAAATCAGGTTTAGTCTTTCATGCAATTTGGAGTATATTTAGATCATTTTTACTCCGTTTTACTAGATTATCTTTTACGTCCCAAAAAGAACGATACGACTGCCACGAAAATGACCGCGCCGATAATCGCTGGCACGATAGCCATTCCTGCTACTTGCGGTCCCCAAGTGCCAAAAAGTCCTTGACCAATCGATGCGCCTACAAGTCCTGCAACGATATCAAAAATACAACCGCGTTTTTCGCCTGCAATGGCACCACCGATTGAACCGATGACCGCTCCAACGATCAATGTCCATAAAAAGTGCATACTAACCCCTCCTAAACTTTCTTATAAAAAGGGTACCATATTGAGAATCAATTGGAAAAATATATGCTCTCTTGTTATTTTCTGCGAGTGAAGGCTCGTTTTAATACATCAAAAAAGCCTAATGAATGCACCATATGGTCTGGATCGACGTATTCACGAATCGCTCGCAAGACTTTTTTTGGTTCTTTTGAGGAGAAGGTATACGTGCCATTCTTTTTGGTGCGGATCGCATAGCGTGGTATCCAACGTCCTTTGAACATGACCGAAGCGATCACATAGTCGACATCTTCCCATGGGATCTGAATAAACTTGCGTTTGTCACGGTCATTGTAAAACTCAAAGGCTTTATCGCCGATCATGATTTTGCCGTACTCATTGATCCCTAAAAAAGACGTAGCATCGATCGTCAAATCCACTTTTGTATTAAGAGATTGTACCATTTGCGCTTACTCCATTCTATATCGTCTTATTATCTTATTATACGTCTTTGCAGCAGGTTTGGCGAATAAATAAAAAGGTACTTGGGTTGCCCCAAGCACCTTTCGTTGAAAAGATTATAACAATCCGATCAAGTGTCCACCGATACCGACTAAGAATAGACCGATAATAATGATGATTGGAGAAACTTTTTTCTTCAATAACCACATACATAATAAAGTAAGCAATAGTGCAGCTAGACCAGGAATCAATTGATCCAAGTTGTTTTGCAATGTTGTTACTTTTGTATCAGTCAACGCACGGCCTTCAGCAACTTGTTGGAAGGCTTGTTGCAAACCAGCAGAGCCAGAAGGCAAGTTCGCCCAATCGACATAAGCACCTTCATCAAGCGGTACGCTTGAGACAACTGGCGCAAATGAGATCGATACCCAACGCTGAACGAGTGACCCTAATACGAACATCCCTAAAATTGAAGCACCTTTTGTTACATCTTGCAACAATCCGCCTGAAAGGTCATCAGTGATTTTTGAACCAGCACGGTAGCCGAATTCTTGTGTGTACCACATAAATGCCCAACGGATGATGTTCCATGCAACGAAGAAGATGATTGGACCTAAGATGTTTCCAGCTAAAGCAAGAGAAGCACCTAGAGCACCTAACATCGGACGTACAGTAAACCAGAACACAGGGTCACCGACACCGGCTAAAGGACCCATCATCCCAACTTTTACCCCTTGGATCGCTACGTCATCGACAGGCGCGCCATTGGCACGTTCTTCTTCTAGCGCTAAAGTTACCCCTAAGATTGGCGATGCGATATATGGGTGAGTGTTAAAGAATTCTAAGTGACGCTTCAATGCAGCGGCACGGTCTTCTTTTGTTTTGTATAATTTTTTGATTGCTGGAATCATTGAGAATGCCCAACCACCATTTTGCATACGTTCATAGTTCCATGAACCTTGAATGAAGGTAGAGCGCCATGCTACGGCTAAACGATCTTTTTTATTTAATTGAATTTTTTCTGCCATTTTTTTCTCCTCCTTCGATTCTAATAGTCATTCAAGATATCGCCTAGAGGGTCGCCAGTGTTGCTGCCGCCGCCTCCATTTGATGATCCGCCCATTTTAGTTAGGTTCAAGTAGATCAATGCGATTGCTACTGCCAAAGCACCGATAGCGATCAATGTCAATTGAGAAATAGCTGCGATAACGAAACCGATAATGAAGAATGGCCATACTTCGCGAGTTGCCATCATGTTGATAACCATTGCATAACCAACGGCAACGACCATACCACCACCGATAGCCATACCATCAGTTAACCATGCAGGCATTGATTCTAAGAAGTTTTGAACAGTTGCAGCAGGAATTGCCAACAATGCAGCTGCAGGAATCGCAATACGAACCCCTTGCATACATACAGCGATCACATGCCACATTTCGATTTTACGAATGTTGCCTTCTTCAGCAGCCGCATCCATAAAGTGAACGATTGGCACAGCCAATGTACGAACGATCATTGTCAAGAACAAACCAGCAACAGCTAGAGGGATCGCAACGGCAATCGCTGTATCAACACCACCAGTTCCTTGTCCACCTAAAACTAAAATAATTGCAGATGCAACAGACGCCAATGCAGCATCAGGTGCAACAGCGGCACCGATATTTGCCCATCCAAGTGCGATCATTTGTAATGATCCGCCCAAAATGATACATGCTTCCAAATTACCGGTCACTAAACCGATCAAAGTACACGCGACTAGCGGTTGATGGAATTGGAATTCATCCAAGATTCCTTCCATACCAGCTAAAAAGGCAACGAGTACTACTAATACCATAGATATAATAGTCATGATAGACCTCCTATTTAGTTGAATACGTTTCTATTTATTCGCCAATTCATTTTTGGCTTTGCGTAAGATTTCGTCCATGTTGTCTCGAGAGTCATTTGGCACTTTACGCACATCAAATTTGATGCCGCGTCCTTTTAGATCTTCAAATGTCTTCACATCGTCCGTACCCATCGACAATACTTTACTTACAACAACTTTCCCAACAGAGTGAGCCATTGAACCAACGTTCACTTCAGTGATGTCAACGCCGCCTTCAACTGCACGCAATACATCTTGTGGGTTTTCAAATAATAGTAAAGCTTTCGTATTCCCGAAACGAGGGTCTTTAGAAACTTCGATCATTTTGTCCACTGGAATGACGTTCGCTTTTACTCCTGGAGGAGCTGCTTGTTCGATCAGTTTTTTACGCAAATCATCTTTTGCCACTGCATCAGAAACAACGATGATCCGAGATGGATTGACTGATTTTGTCCAAGCTGTAGCGACTTGACCATGTAGCAAACGAGAATCCACACGCGCAAGCACGATTTTGATTTTGCCATCGCCTAGAACAGTTCCCGGAGGAAGTGATCCTTTAGGTTGATCGTCTTGCACAGCTTTTGGTGCTGTCGCTTCTTCTGGTTCAAGCTCTTCTGGTTTGACCTTAACCCCTTCTTTAGCTGTTTCAACGATGTGCGCAGCGATTTCATGCGCAGTGTTCATTGAAAAACGTGAAGCATAGGCTTCGATCACCATTGGTAAATTCATACCAGCAACGATTGCCCATTTGTCTTTGTGATCTTCAAACAAGCTGTTTGCTTGGTTGAAAGGAGTACCACCCCAAAGATCAACTAAGAATAATACTTCTTCTTGATCGTCAAATGTAGCAATTGCTTCTTGCATTTTTGCCTTGATGTCATCTGGACCTTCACTTGGCATCAATGTAACAGCTTTAACATTTTCTTGTTCGCCGAAGATCATTGAACCAGATTGCAAAATGCCGTTAGCAAATTCTCCATGACTTGCTAGGATAATTCCTACCATCTTTTTACCTCCTATATCAAAATTGAAAAATGTGACACGAATACGAAAGAAAAAACAACATCGAAAAAATTAAGGGTGACTACCTTCTTTTTCCAAAATATCCTTCAAAAAGATTTTACGATCAGCTGGAACTTTGCGTATCTCTACTTCTATGCCTTGATTTTGCAAATAAAGCAGCGAAGCAAGATCTTGATCATTGACTGACACGAAATTAGTGATCATCCGTTTTCCCATTGAAAAGCTCATGCCGCCGATATTGACGGAACGAATGTCAATGCCTCCTTTGACCAGAGTCACGACATCTTGAGGGTTGGTAAATAATAACATGACTTTTTGCGTATTAAATAATGTGTTATGCGCCACCTCAAGCATTTTTGCTACTGTCACCACATTGGATTTGATTCCTGGTGGAGCAGCTTCTTTCAAGAGAAACTTCCGTAATTGGTCATTTGCGACCTCATCACTGACCACGATGATTCGATTGATACCAGTCATTTTCGACCAAGCTGTGGCGACCTGACCATGAATCAACCGATCGTCGATTCGGGCAAGACGTATATCCATTCCCATTGTGCAAGCCTCCTACATCCATCGATCCGCTTTTCATATTGAGGATCTGTTCTTTTTTCAATCACCTCCTGTATCCACTTATATAGAAGCAAGAAGCGTGCCAAGTTTTTTCGATACACTATTCTTGAAAAAACCTTAAGAATCAGCATTCGGACAATACACTAAAAAAGATACACTAAAAAATACTGTATCTTTTTTAGTGTATCTGTATTATTTGCAGGATTTAAAAATACATTTCTTTTTCGTGATGGTTTTTGATCAGCTCCAGCAGGTAATACTCTTCTGTCTTAGGCACTTCGATATTCATCAAGCGCGAAAACGATTGGACATGCACATGCAATTGGCCGTAAAGAGGATTCTCCTCCATCGCTGCTAAATCAATTTCAGAAACAGTCAATGGCTGCCGCAGTAAGATCCGCTCTAGCATACCTGCGCCATGCATCACAAAATTGATCTGAAAGCCTTGCTGCGCCCCTACCAAATCCAAATCGTGAATGATCTCTTCGCCAAATTTCCACAACGGCTCTACCACTTTTTTCGCATTGATATAGGTAAAGTTTTCCTCTAAATACCGAACACAGATTTCCTTTGCCTGCCGATCATCTAGCTGCACTTCATCTTCAAAACTCAAATCGTTTTCCAATAAGATATCATCCAACAAAAGATCAACATCTTGGTCGATAAAACGTTCTAATGAAATAAACGGTGCATCGATATGCGGATCAATGATCCCCGTTGCAGCAATCAGCCGGTAGCGCTGTTGAATCTGATCCAAGTCCGTTCTCAGATCCGCCACCGATAAGGTCACTACGTCAACATTTTGATTTTGGCGTTTTGACAATGAGCTTTGGATCAATTCTTTGATGCGCTCCGCTGTCCCTTTTCCCGAAGCGCAGACCGCTAGAATCGCTTTAGGGTGGTGGTTTTGTGTCACTGGTTCTTCCACAGTGACCGCTCCGTATCCGCGGAACTTCCGTAATGAATCATAGAGCTGATCGAGGTCTGTGCCGATCACTGATGCTTTACGGACCGTCTCAAGGACGATGGAGGTAGTCACCATATCGACTGTTCGAACAGCCACACCCGTTTCTCGCTGGATTTCATTATTAAAGGTCGCTAAGGACCCCATATCGACTAAGAGGATCACCCCACTGCCGTCATTGACTGCTCGTACACTATCCACGATTTTTTTCAACGCCACAGCCGGTGGCATATCTAATGGCATGTCCACCGCTGTCACTTGATCGACTTCCAACAGCTGCTTGACTACTTGTACCATACTACTAGCCGTACTGTTGCCGTGAGCTGCCACAACGACACCAATTTTCCCAGAGGAATGTGTCGTACGCAGTGAAACCAATAGAACTGCCAAGTAATAGGATTCACTTTCAGGAATCGCCACGTGAAAGCTGTCGCCGATGAAGTCGCGGACTTCTTTGGCAACTTCGAACTCTTGGGGGTAATCCGCCACCATTTGACGAATGTTGTCGTTGGTTTGCCGTTCTTCTCCCAAATGGATCTTTTTCAAAAAAGAACTGATATGCAAACTCATCGCGTAAATAAAGTTTTGCTGGAAATCGTAATTTAACCGTTTCCGAACCATCTCATAAATTTGATTTGTTACACTGATCACTTTCTGATCGACAAATTCACTTAGTTTATTGACAGAATTAAAAGAGAAGCCGTGATCTTTATAAAAAGATTTCAAATGAACATTGATATCGGTTGAAATAAAATGATTGATTGCTTCTTGATCCAAACCATCTGCTTTTAATAAGGCTGCTTTATCCCCGATGATGTCGTAGAGATTGTAAGGCAATTCATAGGAATCTGATTGAATATTGTTTAAGTTTTGATTCGGTTGAATGCTGATCTTCGGTTCAAGGATTTTAGAAAGCTCCGCCAGCTCATTGCGGCGATTCCCCAAAACGATCAATCCCGAACGAATTCCTTCTGGCAAATCGATCAAATCGATCTCAATCTCATCTTGTTGCATATGATTCAAAAAGCCCCGAGCACAGACGAGCTGGACATTGGATTTCAATTGACCGATATTCCCAAAACTGACACTGCCGATCAACGCTTTGACTACATCTTCTGTCAAGGTGATCGTCCGCTGAATACGGGACGCCTCTTGCCCGACTAACACCCGAACGAGATCGACTTTTTCTGATGCGGGTCGTTTCTCAAAGAAGGGCAGTTGAATATTGATAGGAATGCGTCGGGTAAAGGTATCTAATAGCGTTGAGTTGGGGTCTTCGGTAGTCGCTCCAACGATTCGGACATTCGCTTGATGATTTTTGCCCGTTTCCCCTAAACGACTAAACGTTCCATGGTCCATAAAGTAAAAAATCATTTCTTGCCCTTCTGGCGGTAATCGATGGATCTCATCGAGAAACAACATACTCTCATCCGCTTGATCAATAATACCGATCTTCTCTTGATCGGCACCCGTAAAGGCCCCCCGTACATAACCAAACAAATGGCTCATCAAAAGCTCTGGGTTATTTGCATAGTCTGCACAGTTAAAGACGATCAATTCTTTGTCATCGGCAATTACTTGATTGCTTTTGGCAAACTGAAACATTGCATGGGCAAAGTAGGTTTTCCCAGAACCAGTAGGCCCTGTGATCAAGCAGTTTAGCCCTTTTGGCGGATACAAGATCGCTGCTTTCGCCTGCTCAACGGCATTTTTCATACTTCCGTTGGCACCGATGATCGTCGCAAAAATATCTCGGTCAGAGGGTTTTCCTTGTACCCGTTGAGGGAAGGCTTTTTCTCTTTGCGGGCGACTTTCTTTGTAGCTTGGCACATACTTTTCCCTACTGCTGGGATCGACCCCTGCCGCCCAGTAGCGAACAGGCCGCGAGTCGCTTTTTTCGACGCGCCCTTCTTTGACAAGCTTATTTAAATCCTTACTGGCATTACTGCGCTGAATGGCTAAATGATCGGCAACTTCTGAAGTAGACAACCCTTTCTTTTCCCCTAAGCCGCTCATCGTATTTTCGACGATATATTGATAAATCCGTTCGATTCGCTTGCCCAACAGCTTCGCCTCCTTGTTTTTTCCACTTGAATACTTTACTCATTTTTCTATAAAAAAGCAACTTTTTTTCCGCACAGAAAAAGCAAAATACTTTGTTCGAAAGAGCAATAGAACGTCCTATCACATGCTACTCTCAGCATAAAGCATTTTGCCAAAAAAAGATATTCAAAAGTCAGGATGCGTTAGGCTTTTTCATTGGGAATGAACGCTGGTACCTTCTCAGGAAACCATTGCAGTTCTTTTTGCATCCAAATCACATCGTGCCATTGATTGAACTTATAGCCGACCTGCGCAAAATCAGCAACTTTCCGATACCCAAGCTTCTCATGAAAAGCCTCGCTTTGTTGATTGCCTCCTGTAATGCATGCAGTCAGATTGACCACGTTTTGCGCTTTTAATTTTTCTTCAAGCGCTTGATAAAGAGCGGTGCCGAGCCCTTTTGCTTTGGCATCCGGTGCTAAATAAACGGTTACTTCAACGGTCCAATCGTACGCAGCCCGTTCTTTATAAGCTGACGCATAGGCATAACCGACGATTTCACCAGCCTCTTCTGCAACGAGATACGGGTAGCGTTTCAAGGTCTTGGCGATGCGTTCCGCGAATTCTTGAACCGATGGCACCTCCGTTTCAAAGGTAATCGGTGTATTTTCTACATAATAAGCATAGATCGCTGTCAAGGCTTGGGCATCTGCAATCGTGGCAGAACGTATCGTCATAGAATCCCTTCTTTCAGTAAATTTTTTCCCAGTATACTCTTTCTGAACAAAAAAAACAATCCGCTTTTGACGGATCGTTTCCTAGTGATAAATGATTTAGCGGGCTTTTTCAGCTCCGCAATACACGGTAAGATGCTGTGGCAGTACCGCTACTGTGATTGGCAATTCCGGCCCTGGATCACCATCGACATTCGTTTCGATCGTTGCCCCATTCGTCAAACGAATCGCAGCTTTATCAAAAGTTTGATAACCAAGAACATCATTTGATTCCGTAACTCCTTTGAGAAGCTCAGGCACACTTTTGACAGTTTCCCAAAGATTCGTATCCTTTAAGTAGATCAGATGTAATTTGCCGTCATCGGTACTCGCTTTAGGCAAAAGAGATTCGAAACCGCCGATCGTATTGGATGAACCAACGATCATCGTACTGCTTTCAACCTCGATTGTCGTTTTTTCGCCATTATTTTCGGCGGTCACTTCAAACGGATGACTTTCATTTTTCCGCACTTCCCGTAGACCAGAAACAAAATAGGCCATTTTTCCCAGCTTGGTTTTTTCTTCAACTTCCACATTGTTGATCGCCGCTGGAATCATACCAATCGCCACCACATTGGTAAAATAGTCTTGATTGACCTGCCCAATATCGATTTTGCGGGTGTGATCCACTGCAAATGATTCGATAGCTTCCTTAGGATCTAGTGGAATCGCTAATGCTCTGGCTAAATCATTTACTGTTCCCAGCGGGAAGAAACCAAAATTTGGTCGTTTGTCATGAGGGGCTAAGCCATTGACCGCTTCATTGACGGTACCATCACCGCCCATTGCAAAGACACTGTCAAATTCTGCTGCCGCTTCAGAGGCAAAACGTGTGGCATCTCCTTCTTTTTCGGTATGTTTGACCACGATTTCTGAAAAAGCTTCCCGCAACTTTTCTTCTGCCAGCTGCTCATATTCCTGGGCCTTTTCCCCACCAGAGCTTGGATTGACGATCAATAATGCTTTCATAAAACAGCCTCCTTGTTTGGGTTCATTTTCTATGAATCCAGTATAACAAGTTTCACGAAACCTGTCTTAAACGACCTCCGCCTATCCCCCTACAAAAAAAACACAGCCTAATCAGACTGTGTTTTTTCGAGTACTCACTTCATTTTATTAAACCAATCGTTTACGCAAACGCCCAGAAATAAAATCAATGATCGTGACCGTCACCACGATCCCTAATAAAATGATCCCTACACGGCTCCATGAACGCGCATTGATGGCAAAGATCATCGGTGTACCGATCCCACCTGCCCCTACGATCCCTAAGATCGAAGCTGAACGGACAGCCAGTTCAAATCGATACAAGGTAAAAGAAAGAAATTCCGGGATCAGTTGCGGCAATGTCGCAAAGCCTAATACATCCCAGCGGCTTCCTCCCGCACTAATGACGGATTCCGAGGGACCATGGTCCATGTTTTCGATCGCTTCGCTGTAAAGCTTTGCCAGCATCCCAATGGAATGGACACTGACCGCCAAGACACCAGCAAAGGAGCCCGGACCTACCGTTTTGATAAACATGATGGCTAAGACGATTTCTGGAAACGTTCGAATCGCCGTCAGCACGATTTTCCCAAATCCCGATAACCAGCGAGGGCTGTTTTTGCTGCGCGCCGCCCAAAAGGCAAAAGGAATACTTAAAATCGATGACAAAAAGGTCCCAACAAAGGCAATCGCGACGGTTTCGATCATCAGACTGATCAAATCTTCGCCATCACCGGTATAAACATAGCCCCAATCAGGATGGATCAGGCCATAAAAGATCGAGCCGACAATTTGACCGACATTTTCTTTAACACCAGCAAAGGGCACGCCAGCAAAAGCCCAGATATAAAGGAGGATAACGACTACAGCGATCAGCCAATTCCGTATTTTTTTCTTTTTCGGTTCTGCTGGCAACATCATAATAATCGCTCCCTTACTCTATTACTAATGGTATCAATCACCAAAACAACTGCAAAAATCACTAAGACGATGATCGACGTCTGGTCATATCGAAATTGGCTTAAAGATCGTTGTAAGAAAACACCGATTCCGCCTGCGCCGATATACCCAAGAATCGTCGATGCCCGCACATTGATCTCAAAGGCATAAAGCAAGTAACTAAGAAAATGACTCATGACTTGCGGTACGACTGCATAGCGGATGATATCAAACTTCGATCCTCCAGAAGCCGTGATCGCTTCGATCGGACCTTCATCAATCGTTTCAATCGATTCATAAAACAATTTGGTGATCATCCCAAAAGAAAACACAGAGATGGAGATCACCCCTGCAACGGGACCAATTCCGACAATGGCAACAAATAAAGCCGCCAGCATCAAGTCGGGTACCGTCCGAATGATATTCAAAACAAAACGGAAACAACCACTGATCCAATGATTGGTCATGATATTTCGTGCTGCTAAAAGTGAAAACGGAAAGGCCGCCAGTGCACCAAAGGTTGTGCCGATGATCGCCATTTGGATCGTTTGCAAAATCGGCTCAACAATGATTTTGGCATATGCCCAATCAGGATGAGCCATCTTTTGTAAGATGACATTCATTTGACTGCTATTGCTAAAGAACCGTGCCAAATCAACACCTGAAATAGAGCCGCTAACGAACAATACCACTAAAAAAATGACGAGCCAAAGAACATTTTTCCATAGTCCGCTGCGTTTCGGCAACGTATTTGTCGTCATTGTCCCGCCCCTTCCTGCTCTTCCATGATCTCACTGCCATAAATCTGTTTCAATCGCTGATCGGTCGCTTCACTGACAGGGCCATCAAAAACCAAGCCTCCGTCTCGCAACCCGATGATCCGCGTGCCGTATTCTCTTGCCAATTGGACAGAATGTAAATTGACTACGATGGTGATCCCCAGATCTTGATTGATCCGTTTTAAGTCATTCATGACTTTTTCAGTGGTTAACGGATCCAATGAAGCAACTGGTTCATCCGCTAAAATAATCTTCGGCTCTTGCGTCAACGCCCGGGCAATCGAAACCCGCTGCTGCTGACCGCCAGACAATTCATCGGCTCGGGTATAGACTTTTTCTGCTAAATTGACCCGCTGCAGTGATTGGTACGCCAACTCTTTGTCCGCTTGCGGAAACAGACCAAGCAGCATTTTGATCGTGGGATGATAAGCCACCCGCCCCGTTAAGACGTTTCGCAAGACACTCGAACGTTTCACCAAATTGAAGCTTTGGAAAATCATGCCAATGTCTCGACGAATCAAGCGCAGCTCTCTTCCTTTTGCTTTTGTGATCGACTTGTTATCGATTAAAATCTCGCCGCTTGTGATCTCGTGCAGTCGATTGATGGAGCGCAGCATCGTCGATTTACCTGCACCGGACAAACCCACTACGATGACAAATTCCCCTTTTTTGATATCGATGTTCAAGTCCTTCAACCCCAACACCCCATTTGGGTATTGCTTGGTCACATTCTGAAATGAAATAATCGTTTCGTTCTCTAGAGCCATGATTCTCCTACTTTCTTTCCATTAGGTAAAAATTGCTGTCCATTCGAAAAGGGTACCTCAACTACCGGTACCCTCCCGATCTATTCATCTATTAATTATTGTCCGACTTGTTCCGCATACTCTCTTACGATGTCGAAATTGCTGTCTTGTGAAACAACGTATCCTTCATGAGAGTAAATATCAGAGATGATTTGTTTTCCTTCTTCATCTTTTCCGATCGCGATAAAGGCATCTTGGATTTTTTTGTCCCACTCTTCACTCATATCGCTGCGAACACTGATCGTATCGTTCGGAATCGGTTCGGTAAAGTACATTGGTTCTACCTCATCCATGATTTCTGGGTAATCATTTTTGACCGTGTTACGGGCATCTTCAAAAACGAACGCCGCATCAACGTCGCCATTCAAGACAGATAAGACCGCTTGGTCATGGCCTTTGACTTGAACAGTCGTCACATCCGTATTGATATCGATGCCTGCTTTTTTCATTTCTGCTACTGGCCAAACATAACCGGCAGAAGAAGTAACATCTTGCGTGGCAATCGTTTTGCCTTTTAAATCTTCCAACTCTTTGATGTCGCTGCCGCTTTTTACGACGATCATTGAACGATAGCTATCAACCAATTCATCCGTTGATTCGCCACCAGGCTGCTTGATGCCATAACGCTGTGCTTGCAATAACACCTTTACATTGCTTTGCTCATTTGCTAAAACATAGGCATTCGGCGGTAAAAAGCCGACATCTACTTGTTTCGAAGCCATTGCTTCGACGATTGTATTGTAGTCAGTGGAAACACTCACTGTAACTGGAATCCCCAATTCATCACTTAACAATTGCTCAAGTGGTTTTGCTTTTGCTTCTAATGTTTCTGCTGCTTGTGATGGGACAAATTGAACGGTCAACTTTTCTGGTACATATCCTGCTTCCTCAGCCGCCGAGTCAGTACTTGCTCCACCTGAGCCACATGCCGCCAGCGTAACTGCTGCCACCAAACCTAAACCAAACATTGCCGTTTTCTTCCAAACTTTCATCACTTTTTCTCCTTTTCATATAAAAAATCGAACTCATGGAATTCCGAACTTTCCTTTTTGATTATAAAAAACCACCGAATTAAAAACAATCTTTTTCGAATTACGAACGTTTTCTTTTTTGACAATGTTCGTGTTTTGACCGAAATCATTCGTGAGCACATTCTCAATAATCAACGTTTTTCGAAAGTTTCTTTCCATTTGTTCTACTTCTTCAGAGTATCAAATGAATATAAGGTTTGTGTTGTCAACGTGTAAAGATTCTGTTAACAGCAAAAGGAACTTTGTGAACAACAAAGCATGGACACACTCGTCATTCTTACCCCGAGTGCACAAATTTTCTTGAAACGTCTAACCAGAAGATGACCGCACACTTTTTTTTACGAAACAATACAAAAAAAGCAGAGGATTCCCTTAAGCACCTCTGCTTTTGACCTCATTCTCTTACTGTAAAAAGAGTCATTTACCCTTGATCCGTTGGCAGCTGCAACAAGAGTACATGCTCGTTCTCAATCATTTCACCCGTCAAAACAAAGCCATTGCGTTCGTAAAGCTTCGTTGCGATCTCGTTGCCATCCACAGCGGAGATCCTTAATTCTTGCGCTTGGATATGGGTTTTGAACCAATCTAACCCAGCAAGAAACGCCTGAGTGCCTAACCCTTGATTTTGGAATTTTTCTGCGATCATAAACCGCTCGATCCACCACGAAGCTTTTGGATAATCCTCATCCGCCTCGTAAAAACTAAATAGGATAAAGCCGACCATTTCCTCACCATTGTATAGGGCAAATGCCTGACGAGGTTCCTCATAGATCGCCTCTAACATTGAGTACCAATTGGGCGCAACAAAGTCTTCTTGCTCCTTCGCTGTCTTCAAATTCATGCACGCACGATAGTTTTCTTTCGTGATTTCTTTTAACTGAATCATTGCTTCTCTCCTTATCTAAGCCATTACAAATAACTATTTCATTAAAACGGTTTCATTGGTGTATAAAAAAACACCCAGGTTACTTTTACGTAATCTGGATGTCATTTTCTTATGCTTCTTGCGCTACTGGATAAACAGATACTTGTTTTTTGTCGCGGCCTTTACGTTCGAAACGAACAACGCCATCAACTTTTGCAAACAATGTATCATCTCCACCGATACCTACGTTTACCCCTGGGTAAATTTTAGTACCGCGTTGGCGATAAAGGATTGATCCGCCTGAAACGGTTTGACCGTCAGCACGTTTCGCACCTAAACGTTTTGATTGAGAGTCACGTCCGTTAGAAGTAGAACCCCCACCTTTTTTGTGAGCGAAGAATTGCAAATTCATTTTCATCAACATGAGATGCACCTCCTAGTTTTCTTTAGTAGTTTTGATTTGGATATAATCGTT
The DNA here is from genome assembly GCF_051715045.1 of Enterococcus sp. AZ063. NCBI lineage: Bacteria > Bacillati > Bacillota > Bacilli > Lactobacillales > Enterococcaceae > Enterococcus > Enterococcus sp. AZ063. The sequence goes on along the minus strand of NZ_JBIOTA010000001.1, from coordinate 1,454,079 downwards.
GTACTCTTCTTGAACTGATTGCAAGCCGATCAACAAATTTTCTAAAAGAATTTGTGCGATATTCGACTGCTCTTGGGTTAAACGAGAAGGCAGTGTGACTAATAAGTACCCACCATTTTCGTTATCTGCTTCAACTTTTGGCGCAACGCCAGCCAAAGCATCGATCCCATTGACTGCACTGATCGCTAAAGCGGATGCTGCAGCACAGACGATGTCTTTGCCGTATTCTCCTGCTTGTGCGTGTCCAGCTAGTTCAAAAGAAACAATCCGACCAGAGTCATTTCGTTTGAATGTCCCTTTGATCATATTCGTTACCCTGCTTTTCGTAAGAATTAAGCGTTGATCGCGTCAATAACAACTTTTGTGTAAGGTTGACGGTGACCTTGTTTACGGTGTGAATGTTTTTTAGGTTTGTATTTGAAAGTTACGACTTTCTTTTGTTTGCCGTGTTTTTCAACAGTCCCTTCAACAGTTGCTCCTGCAACGATTGGGGCACCAACTTTTGTTGATTCGCCACCTACTAAGATAACTTCATCAAAAGTAACCTTTTGTCCAGCTTCAACGTCCAATTTTTCAACGTAGATTGCTTGACCCACTTCAACTTTTACTTGTTTCCCACCAGTTTTGATAATTGCGTACATGCTCTACAGCACCTCCTTATAATATACTTAGACTCGCCATCCCAAGTGACTTTCGTACTTACTACTTGTTCTGTGCGGTTGTAGCTGTGGAGTCCACAATTACAACAGATTAACTTTATCAAAATGTTTTCCTAAAGTCAATCACTAATTAAGGAAAAGACAGAATTCTTTTGCTACTAGTCATTTCCTTTTGTGCATTTTTTGTTTTCTATTACTATAGAAGAAAGAGCACAAGTGAAACAGAATTGGAGGAGTTTTCATGCAATACCCAAAAGAATTAGCCACTGCCGTTCAACAGGCATCCCGCAGTTATCCGTTGGAAGGATTTGTTCCCGGTCAAGGACCGCTGCAGCCCAAATTGATGATCGTCGGGGAAGCCCCTGGTCGAACCGAAATCGAGAATTTTATTCCTTTTAGCGGACAAGCAGGAAAAGAATTGATGAAATCGTTGGCTTTAGCCGGTTTGACCCGTGAGGATGTCTACATCACCAGTGCTGTCCGCAGCCGCCCATATTCCATCAAAGAACGAATCAACAAACGCAGCGGTGCCCATGAGATCGTCCATCCCAATCGGACACCTACCAAAAAAGAAGTCTTGCTACACGCACCGCTGCTTGACTACGAGTTGTCCGTTGTAGATCCACCCGTCATTGCAACTGTTGGCAATATCGGACTGCAGCGATTATTAGGCAACGCCTATTATATCAAAGATCACCATGGCGAAGTGATCCGTTCCAAAATACAAGAAAGCAATCCAACAAAAGATGGCTATCAATGGTCGGAAAAAGAATATTTGATCGTGCCGATGTATCATCCCGCTGCGATCTTTTACAATCGAACGTTGACTCCGCAAATCGAAGCCGATTGGCGAGGGTTAAGAAACATTCTCTCACAAATACCAGCCGACGAATAACGACCAGTCCCCTAGCCCTACTGCCAATACGCTGGAATCGTCTGCTCATAGGCGGTGATTTTCGCCTCTTCCTGCAACGTGATACTGATCTCATCGAGACCGTGGATCAATTTGTGTTTCCAGGTAGCATCGATTGCAAAGAAATGCTCCTCCCCGGCAACGGTCACACATTGCCTCGGCAAGTCGATGCTGATTTTTTCTGAAGCAGGCAGCGAAGCGATCCTTTGGCGAACATCCAATGGCAGCTCGATGGGCAGCAGCCCGTTTTTGGTGGCATTCATATAGAAAATATCACCGAAGCTGCCAGCAATCACGGCTTTAAAGCCGTAATCCAACAGCGCCCATGCCGCGTGCTCTCGAGAAGAGCCAGAACCAAAATTATCACCAGTGACGAGGACTTGAGCGGTCTGATATGCTGGATCATTCAAGATAAATGCTGGATTAGGCTTGCGTTGCGGCAAATAGCGCCAATCGTCAAATAAAAATTCGCCAAAGCCCGTTTTTTCAACGCGTTTCAAATAATTTTTCGGTAGGATTTGATCGGTATCGATATTGTCATTCATCAAAGGCAGCGTCGTACCTTCAAATTGCGTAAAAGCTTCCATTAACCAACACCTCCAAACACTTCTCGTACATCGACAAAGCGCCCATGAATCGCAGCTGCTGCCGCCATCGCTGGACTACAGAGGTGCGTCCGCGCGTTTTTCCCTTGCCGTCCAACAAAATTGCGGTTTGATGTGGAGGCACAGTGGACGCCTTCTGGTACTTTATCAGGATTCATTCCTAAGCACATGGAACAGCCAGGCTCCCGCCATTCAAAACCAGCGTCAATAAAGACTTTGTCTAAACCGATCGCTTCCGCTGCTTTACGAACAGGGCGTGAACCAGGAACGATAATACCAGTGACCCCTTCTTTGATGGTCTGACCTTTCAAAATCGCCGCTGCCTCTTGCAGATCAGACAAACGACCATTGGTACACGATCCAATAAAAATGTATTCAATGGGGATATCAGCAGCTGTCTGTCCAGGTTGCAGCGCCATATATTCATAGGCTTGCTGATCATTGTGATCCCGCACTTCAGGAAACGCTTCGCTGACTGGTACCCCCATTTCTGGATTGGTTCCCCAAGTGATATAGGGTTCTAAGGTTGTTGCGTCTAGGGTGATCAGAGCATCATAGTTAGCATCTTCATCGGTATAAAGGCTTTGCCAATCAGCCACCGCACTGGCAAACGCTTGTGGCGCAAAGCGTCGATCCTTCACATAAGCAAAGGTCGTTTCATCAGGGGCGATCAAGCCCATTTTCGCCCCACCTTCGATCGACATATTGCAAATGGTCATGCGTTCTTCCATCGTCAGGCTACGGATCGTTTCGCCAAAGAATTCTACGGCATAGCCACCACCAAAATCAGTGCCATGGGTCGCGATCAATGCCAAAATAATATCTTTGGCGTACACTCCCGGCTGCAGGTGACCGGTGATCTCAACTCCCATGCGTTTCGGTTTTGTCTGCCAAATCGTCTGTGTCGCAAAGACATGCTCTACTTCACTCGTACCGATCCCAAACGCGATCGCACCGAAAGCACCATGGGTGGCAGTGTGGGAATCCCCGCAAACGATCGTTTTCCCTGGTTGGGTCAAGCCAACTTCTGGGCCAACCATGTGGACGATTCCTTGGTTGGCAGAGCCATTGTCACACAATTCGATCCCAAAATCTCGACAGTTTTTACGTAACGTGTCCATTTGCTTTTTTGCAACCAGATCAGTGATGGTAAAAATATCTTTGGTAGGCACGTTGTGATCCATCGTTGCGAAGGTTTTTTCGGGACAACGGACTGTCCGTCCCGCTTGCCGTAATCCTTCGAAGGCTTGCGGTGTCGTCACTTCATGGATCATATGCAGATCGACATAAAGCAGCTGCGCTTGCCCTTCTTCTCCTGTGATGACATGCCGATCCCATAGTTTATCAAACAGCGTTTTCCCCATAATTGCTCACTCCTAACTGTGCAATAACCGCTTCTGTAAAGGTAGTTGTCGTTGCTGTACCACCTAGATCACGGGTCAAGATCCCCGCATTCATTACCTCGTAACAAGCACTTTCGATGGTATCCGCCAGCTCTTCCTCTTGAAAGGACTCTCTTAGCATCATGACGACAGATAAAATCATGGAAACCGGATTGGCGCAATTTTGCCCAGCGATATCAGGTGCAGAGCCATGAATCGGTTCATATAAAGAAACCCCTTCTGCACCATGGCTTGCGCTTGGTAGCACCCCTAATGACCCCGGCAAAACCGAGGCTTCATCACTTAAAATGTCGCCAAAGAGATTTTCGGTCACGATTACATCAAAGTCTTTGGGATTTTGGATGATTTTCATAGCGGCGGAATCAACATATTGATGAGTCAACTGACAATCCGGGAATTCCTGTGCCGTTTCTTCCGCTAATCGGCGCCAAAGCCGGCTAGTCGCCAACACATTTGCTTTATCGACAGAGAGAACCCGCTTCTTCCGCGTACGGGCGATCTCAAAGGCTTTACGCAAAATCCGTCGAATCTCTGCTTGGTGATAATGATTGATGTCGTAGGCTTCTTCAGGTTTTTCTGCTTTTTCGCCAAAATAGATACCGCCAGTCAACTCACGAACGATGACAAAATCTGTCCCTCGAAGGATCGTTTCTTTGATGGGAGACAAAGCAATCACCGCATCAACTACTTTGATGGGTCGAATATTGGCGTATAGCCCTAACGCTTGACGCAGATTCAAAAGTCCTTTCTCGGGTGTTGTCGGTGCGTTTTCCCAAGCTGGATCACCGATGGCTCCTAAAAGGATCGCATCCGCCTGCTGGCAAGCTTGTAGTGTTTCTTGCGGCAATGGCTCTCCAGTAAGTGCCAGCGCCGCCCCACCAAATGGCCGCTGGTCAAAATGAAAGCGTTGGAGATGGTTCGGACAAGCCGCTTTCAATACCGCAAGGGCACTGTCCATAATTTCTGGTCCGATGCCATCTCCTGCTAAAACCACGATCTTTTTCAAACAAGGACACCTCGATTCTTTAGAGCTTCACTAGCCTGTACATATGCTTTGGCTGACGCCTGCAAGACATCAAAGTCTAAGCCGATCCCGCTGATTTTTTCATTGGTTTCCTGGCATTCAATGACCACGTGCACTTCCGCTTGCGCATCTTCCCCACTGGTCAAGGCAGTGATCTCATAATTCAACAACTTCGGCTGCTGCTGGAAAATCTGATCGATCGAGTTGTAGATAGCTTGGATACTGCCGGCACCGATGGCTGATGCCACTTGTTTTTCCTCGTCTTTGATGATAGAAACCACTGCTCCTTGATGGCCATTGGACACGTATTGTAGCTGAACGGCGTCCAACTCGCAGCCGCCTTCTTGGCTGCGGCCTTGATCGGCCACCAAAGCCAGCAAATCTTGTTCGGTCACTTGCTTTTTCTTATCTGCCAACTCTTTGAAGCGTTTAAACAATTCATTGGTTTCTTCTTGGTCAAACTGGTACCCCAGCTGCTGCATTTTATCGACAAACGCATGGCGGCCAGAAAGTTTGCCAAGAGGCAGTGAGTTGGTTTGTACGCCTACCAGTTGCGGGGTAATGATTTCGTAAGTTTCAGGATTTTTCAAGACGCCATCTTGATGAATCCCAGATTCATGAGCATAGGCATTGCCGCCGACGATTGCTTTGTTTTTCGGTACCGTGATCCCAGACAAACGTGCCACCAGATCGCTGGTGCGTTTTGTTTCGTTTAACTTGATGTTGGAGGTAGCCTGATAGAAATCATTGCGAATATGCAACGCCAGCGCCACTTCTTCTAGTGCGGTATTGCCCGCTCGTTCGCCGATCCCGTTGATCGTTCCTTCCACCCGATCAGCACCATTTTCAATAGCCGCCAGCGCATTGGCTGTCGCCATTCCCAAGTCATCATGACAATGGGAAGAAAAAATGATCTGCTGCTCGCTTTTGATATTGGCGATCAAATAGGCAAAAAGCGCACCATATTCTGTAGGATTGGTAAACCCTACTGTATCGGGCACATTGATGATCGTCGCGCCGGCATCAATCGCTGTTTGAACCGCCTCAAGCAAGAAGGCTTTATCGGTGCGGGTGGCATCTTCTGGCGAGAATTGAACTTTTTCAAAGCGTTCACGCGCATAAGTCACATGTTCTTTGATGGAAGCGAGTACTTCTGCTTTCGTCATATTCAGCTTGTACTGGCGATGCACCTTACTCGTTGCTAGAAAGACATGGATCTGTGGATCGACGGCTTGATAAAGAGCTTCATAGGCACGATCAATATCTTTTTTCTGACAACGGGCAAGTCCTGCAACGGTCATTTTCGTCACCGCCCCAGCAATCGCTTTGACTGCTTGAAAATCTCCTTCTGATGCAATCGGAAAACCTGCTTCGATCGTATCGATGCCCCATTTTTCTAATTGCAGCGCCAGTTGAACCTTCTCTTTCGTATTAAAGTTGACTCCCGGGGTCTGTTCACCGTCTCGCAATGTCGTATCAAAAAACTGGATTTTTCTCATCACTATTTCCTCCTTAGCAGTGGTAGGAGCACGCTTGGCGCGACCTCATTCAAACACAATTGAAAAAATGGTATAAAAAAAGCACTCCATAAAGGGTTTCCTTCATGCAATGCGAATAGGACTCTTCAAATGATGCCTTAAAAAAGGCGGGTCATAGAAAAAGAGTCCTTACGATAATAATAATAAAAATGCAGCTGTTTGTTTCAATCGTTTATCCATCGTCGTCACCTATCACTTTTTTTATCTTGTTATGAAGATACCAAACAGCAGGTTCCTCTGTCAACACTTTTCCCTGAATTTTCTGAATATTTCGATAAAAAGTTCGTTTTCGCCCTGATGATGGGTTGCTTTTCTTCCTTGATGAAAATTTAAGCAGAACCTGACGAGATCTTCACAGGATTTTAACCAAACCTCCACATAACACCGTTATGATAGAAATATCCCAAAAATATTTTTCACCCCTTTATCCTGCCAGTCGTATGACTGGTTTTTTTGTTGTTCCAAAGACTCGAAAAGATTGAACTTAAGGTGAGTTATTCGTATAATAAGGGGCAGCGATAAATGAGGAGGATGAAGATGCGCAACGAAATGATGCATCGTCCAGTAGTCAAACCAGAACTAGTGGCGTTTATGCGTGAAAAACAAAAACAATTACCCGGCGAACTTGGTGAAATCGAGCAAGCCGCTCATGAAAAAGAAGTGCCAATCATCCCACATGAAACTGTGGTCTTTTTGCAGTTTTTATTGGGACAGCTTCAGCCAAAAGAAATCCTTGAGATCGGCACAGCGATCGGTTTTTCTTCAAGCTTGATGGCGCAATGTGTGAAAGAGGGCCATGTCACAACGATCGATCGCTTTGACGTCATGATCCGCAAAGCCAAAGAAACCTATGCTCGCTTAGGAAATGAAGACAAAATCACGCTATTAGAAGGACAAGCGGCAGACGTCCTGCCTACATTGAGTGGTCCTTATGATTTTATCTTCATGGATAGCGCCAAATCGAAATACATTGAATTTTTACCAGAATGTCTGCGTCTATTACGCAAAGGCGGTGTGTTGATGGTGGATGACGTGTTTCAAGCTGGAACGATTCTACAACCCATCGAAGACATCCCTCGCAACCAGCGAGCGATCCATCGCAAGTTGAATCTTTTCTTGGATACCGTGATGAACCATCCTCAGCTGACCTCCACCCTCGTCCCTTTAGGAGATGGCGTGATTCTCATTACGAAAGAAGCAGATAGCGTAATCCTTGAGGAACCTGAGAAAGGTTGAGGGCAGCTGCGCTTCCTTTTTTCAAAGAAAAAATAAGAAAAGGGCGAAAAGAGATTGACATTGCTGCGCCCTTTTTCTATAATGTTATTTGTTGCTGATTGATTTCAACAGCTTAGGCGAAGTGAGCATTCGCTGAAAATTATTTGTTCCAGTAGCTCAGCCGGATAGAGCATTCGCCTTCTAAGCGAACGGTCGGGGGTTCGAATCCCTCCTGGAACGTTATATTATCGTGCATAGCGCTAGCAGATCGTTAGGAATCTTTATTCCTAGCGATTTTTTTGACAAATTTTTTAAAAGCCACTTTTTTCAAACGTCACTTTTACCACAAATCAGCAGCACGGTGCTTTTCTTTTGCAAACAACCTATTAACTAATTATCTAAAACATCATTAATTATCACATATAGTTTTAACTGCTAAATAAATATGATATTATCCTCTCAAAGAGCGGCTTAATTGCAAAGCTCGTTTATGGTTTCCCATAATCCAGTAGCTTCACGTTTTTAGATATTATACTTCTCGAACACAACTAACAAAATTTATTCCGTAGGAGGAATTTTGATGGAAGAATGTCCTTTTTGCCGTATCGTCTCTGGAAAAATAAAAAGCCATGTAATCTATGAAGATGACAGTGTTTGCGCCTTCCTTGATCATGCCAAAGACGTGGATTATCATATGCTGGTTATTCCTAAAAAACATTACACCAGTATTTTAGACTGCGACCCCGTTCTTCTTGCTCACCTCATTCAAACGGTTCAAAAAATAGCAGATCATTGTGTCACTCGCTTAGGATTTGATGGGATTAATTTGCTAAGCGCAGCAAATCAAGCAGCGGGTCAATCAGTCCCTCACTTTCATCTTCACTTGATTCCGAGAAAAAAATGTGACGGTATCAATGCGTGGTCCACATTCAATGGAGCAGCGCTCTCTTTAGAGGAAGCAGCGGCATTTTTGACCTTTGAAACAGATAGTAAGGGAGTTTAAACAAAACTCAGTAGACTAAATCTTACTTAAAAGCGCTTCTTAAAATACTTGATAATACTTTACTTGTTCTGCTAGCTGATCAGCTGGTCGAGCACCATCCAGTACATAGTCGGCTGTTTCAGCAATGATCTGTTCGTGTAAAACAAATAGCTCCCTTGCATAGGAAAGATAAGTATCTGCCCAAGTCAAAATCGCTTCTTTTGATTCGTTCGTATAATCCCGTTTAATCTGACGAGCAAAAGCAATATCTAGTGGTGTTTTCAAATAAATCACCGTATCGATCAACTGACGCAAATCTTGGTGCTCATATCCGAAGGGAAAGTCCACAAAAATGATTGGGTAAAGTAGCATCGCTCTCTTCAGATCTTTCAGTAGCAGACTGATGTCATATTGATTGATCGCTGCGCGGGGATCTTGTAAAAAATAATCAAAAGATGGTGCTGAGGGCAATGCATCGATACTATAATCATCAAAGGAGATCACTATTCCATCTGCCAATCTACTCAATTCACGAACCAATGTCGTTTTGCCGGACGCTGTAACACCACTGACTACAATTACTTTCCCTCTCTTCATGAAGTCCCTCCTCTGTCGTACCTTCAGTATAACACGCTCAACCAATCCTTTTTCTTATCCTCCCCCTGCAAAAATTATGCTATGCTTGACAAGAATAAAGAAAGCAGGTGTCCTATGGAGATAACGGTATATATCGCAAGCGGGTTTAGTAAAAATCAAACAGGTGGCAACAAGGCTGGAGTCGTTTTGCTGGAACAGCCCCTTACACCACAACAAAAGTTAGCCATCGCAAAAGAGTTAGGCTTTTCAGAAACAGCTTTTTTATCGAAATCCCCGGAGGCCGATTTCCGATTTGACTATTTTACACCAAAAGAAGAAGTTGACTTATGCGGACATGCAACAATTGCTTCCTTTGCTCTATTGTCATATTTGAACAAACTTTCCAAGCAACAGTATCGCATCGACACCAACGCCGGACGTTTGTCGATCACCATCAAAGACGGTGTCATTTTCATGGAACAGAACAAACCGCTGTTTTCAGATGTCCTTTCACTAGAACAATTAGCTGACTGTTTCGATATCAATGCTATCAATGATCAAATTCCTATTCAAATCGTTTCTACAGGATTAAAAGATATCCTTGTTCCAATCAAAACAACGGCCCAGTTGCCGCATGTTTCACCTGATTTTGAGGAAATAAAAAAAGTAAGTGCGCTGCAACAAGTAGTTGGCATGCACTTATATGCAATGGAAAAAGAACGAATCGTTTGCCGTAACTTTGCCCCATTGTTTGACATCAATGAAGAATCTGCCACAGGTACTTCCAATGCCGCTTTGGCTTGCTTCTTGCATCAAAAATGTTCCCTTGAAAAAGAAGTGTATCGCTTTGAACAAGGCAGCAATTTAGGTGAACCTTCTGAAATCTTTGTCAAACTAGCTACGTCCTCGCGAAAGGAAATCCAACGTGTTTATGTTGGGGGCAGAGGGCATTTTTGCGAGACAGTCACCATCGACACCGATACACTGGCATAATCACAACAATTTAGGCTGATCTTCCATCAGCCTTTCTTCCTCTTCACACATCGTGTTCTTTTTCCATAGCAGCCCATCAGTATCTCGAATACTAGTTTTCTCATAAAAAAAAGAACCCAACTCGGGTTCTTTCCTTCACCTTGATTTTCTATGAAATACCGACAAGTTCTGCTAACAGCTCACTGACTTTAGGCAGTGGCTCGTTCTGTAAGGCTGCTACGATTTTTGAACCGATCACTACCCCATCGCACACTCGGGCAAAGCGCTGCACGTCTGCGTGGGTCGAGACCCCGAAACCAGCTAGTACAGGAATCGGACTTTTTTCCGAAATGGCTTGCAAATGCTGATCCAGCTGTTCGTTGTATTGGCGATCTTCTCCAGTGACACCGTTCACTGTCACAGCATAAACGAATCCTTCCGCTTCTTCGATCAGCGTCTGAATTCTGTCTGGAGGACTGGTCAAAGAGACCAGTGTGAGCAGCGCGAGATCCGCCACATCAAACGTAGGCGTTACTAGTGATCGATGTTCAAATGGCAAATCTGGAATAATCAACCCTTTCACATCTGTCGTTTTTAACTCATTTGCTAACTGTTCAATCCCATAATGAAAGAATGAATTGGCATACCCCATCAATACCAGCGGAACCTCAGAATGGATCTTTTGCAGTGCAACAATGATCTTTTTTAAAGTGGTGCCATTGGCTAATGCCTGCGTTCCAGCTGCTTGGATGACCGCTCCATCTGCGACTGGGTCTGAAAAGGGCACGCCGATTTCAATGGCGGCTGCGCCATGTGTCGTCAATAGCTCAATTTCTGCTGGCAGGCGTTCCAGTCCGTTGGCTCCCGCCATAATATAAGGTACAAACAAAGGCTTGCCTTGTTTTTGGCGCTCCTTTAGTTTCATCGTCAATGTTTTGCTGGTCATTTCGCTTCCCCTTTCCGATCTTTGATTTGTTGAACATCTTTGTCCCCTCGCCCAGACAAACAGATAACTAAGCGTTCTTCTGCTGTCATCGTTGGCGCTAACTTTAAAGCATAGGCAACGGCATGAGCACTTTCCAAAGCGGGAATAATGCCTTCGATTTGAGACAAGAGATAAAAGGCGTCAACAGCTTCTTCATCAGTGACCGCGAAATACTCCGCACGTGCAATTTCCTTCAAATAAGAATGCTCGGGACCGACCCCTGGATAATCCAAACCAGCTGAAATCGAATAGGGTTCAATCACTTGCCCATCATCGTCTTGCAGCAAATGCATTTTGGTACCATGTAAAATACCGATACTGCCTTTCGTTAAAGTCGCCGCATGCTCGGTAGTATCCACGCCTTTTCCAGCTGCTTCAACGCCAATCAAACGAACGGTTTGATCGTTGATGAAAGGGTAAAACATTCCCATCGCATTGCTGCCGCCGCCAATACACGCAACGACTGTCGTTGGCAGTTGTCCTTCTTTTTCTAATAGTTGCCGCCGTGTCTCACTGCCAATCACACTTTGAAAATCTCGAACGATCTCTGGAAAAGGATGCGGACCGAGTACCGAACCCATCACGTAATGAGTGTCCTCGACGGTTGCGACCCAGTAGCGCAGCGCTTCATTGACAGCATCTTTCAATGTCTGATTGCCTGATGTGACTGAAACCACTTTTGCTCCCAACAATTCCATTCGAAAGACGTTTAGTGCTTGCCGCTGAACATCTACCGCGCCCATAAAAATCGTGCATTCCATACCGAACAACGCGGCCGCAGTTGCTGTGGCGACGCCATGCTGCCCAGCACCGGTCTCCGCTACCACTTTCTTTTTCCCCATCCGTTTTGCTAATAAGACTTGGCCAAGTGCATTATTGATTTTATGGGCACCCGTATGATTCAAATCTTCTCGCTTCAGATAAATTTTGGCACCGCCTAAGTGTTGTGACAAGCGCTGTGCATGATAAAGGGGGGTCTCTCTTCCTACATACTCTTGCAAATATTCCTGTAATTCAGCTTGAAAACTTGGGTCCGCTTGTGCTTCACGGTAGACAGTTTCTAATTGCTTGACTGCATACATCAATGTCTCTGGCACAAACTGTCCGCCAAAAGAACCATAAAATCCTGCTTTTGTGGGATACTGAGTCATCTTTTTTTCTCCTTTACTAAATGAATAAATTGTTCGATTTTCCGACTGTCTTTCTTGCCCCGGGTTTCAACGCCTGAAGAAACATCGACAGCATAAGGCCTAAAAAGTTGGATCGCCTCTTCTACATTTTCCGCGTGCAACCCGCCAGCAATAAAAAATCGCTCAGACAACGGCAACGGTTCTCTCGCCGCTTTTTGCCAATCAAAGGACTGGCCGTTGCCGCCAGCATAAGGGTGATCTCTTACCGGAGCGTCCAATAACCCAAAATCTGCCTGGCAGCTCAGGAAATCTTGCTCTAAAGTCTCTGCTTCTCCATCAAAGGCTTGGATCACTGCGATCTTTTGATGAGCAAAAACGCCCTTCTGAATGGCTGTTTGCAAAGATGGCAGAACCTTTCCATGGAGCTGAATCGCTGTCAGTTGGGCGGCTTGAATTGCCGCTTGCACTTCTTCAACACTTGGAGAAACGAAAACCCCGACTTTCCCTACATTTTGGGGTACTTGCTCCGTTATCTTGCGGACTTGGGTCGGATCGATTCTCCGACGGCTTTCGGCAAAAACAAAGCCAAGGTAATCTGCTCCTGCACTGATGGCAGTTTCGACATGCAGCCGTTCGGTGAGTCCACAAATTTTCACTTTGGTCATCGGCGGCTCACCTGCAAATCTGCAGCTGTTTCAGCAATTCGATTGCTTCTCATCAACGTTTCTCCAACGAGAACTCCATGATAAAACGGTGCAAGCTGCAGCACATCGGAGGCAGTTCGAATACCAGATTCACTGATGTAAACCGCCTCTGACGGCTGAGGTGCTAAAGCAACACTGACATCCAAGGAAACGTCAAAGGTTTTTAGGTCACGATTGTTGACGCCGATGATTTTGACACCTAATGTTTGGGCTTGTTGAAATTCAGCCGCATTATGAGTCTCAACGAGTACTTCCAACCCTAGTGCTTCGGCTTCTTGATACAGCGCGACCAAACGGGCTGGCTCCAACGCAGCCACGATCAATAAAACGATACTGGCACCTGCATTCTTGGCGCGAATCAATTGTTTTTTGTCGATAATGAAGTCTTTGCATAGTATAGGCACCGAAACAGCCTTACTGACTGCTTCAAGATCTGCCAGCGACCCTTTGAAAAACTGCTGGTCGGTCAAAACGGAAATCCCGCTGACACCCGCGGCTTCATAAGCTTGCGCTTGCGTGACTGGGTCGATCGCTTGATTAATGTCTCCTTTTGAAGGTGAAGCTCGCTTGATTTCAGCAATGAGGTGCATCTTTTGTGGTCGTTCCTTGACTTGCTGATAAAATGATGGGCGTTTCGCTACGACCTTTTCGGTTTCTTGTGGCATCGCGGCAACTTCTTCAACTTTTTTCTGGATGATCGTTTCTAAAAAATCCATGATTCTCCTCCTTACAGCTTTCGTAATTATTGACTATTTGACTGGCGGATCAACTCCTGCAGTTTGTCATAGGCGGCGCCCGAAGCGATACACGCCCGTGCCATCGCAAACCCTTCCGCTATCGTGGCGGCTTTGCCGTTAGCGTAAAAACCTAACCCTGCATTTAAGACCACCGTTTCTAGATAAACGGAGGGTTGATTTTTCAACACCGCAGTTAAGATCGCGGCGTTTTGAACGGCATCCCCGCCGACGATCGCCTCGATCGGTGCTGGCTTAAAGCCGTATGCTTGTGGATCCAAAGAAAAATTGGCTACCGCTCCTCCTTGATAAAAGCTGATCGCCGTTTCACCTGCCAAATTGGCTTCATCCATTCCGTTGCATCCATGGATCACCATTGCTCTTTGCCGACCAAGACTGCCTAACGCCTGAGCGGTGTCGGCCAAGCTCTCGCCTGCGTATGTCCCAATCAGTTGCGTAGTCAACGGAACAGGATTGATCAAGGGGCCTAATAGATTGAAAATCGTTGGCGTCGCTAATTCTTGCCGTATCTTCATCACTGCTTTCATGCCTGGATGCAACGAGGGAGCGAAGAGAAACGCGATGCCGACAGTCGTTAATAGCTCAGCGATTTTTTCTGGTGATGCTTGGATCGATACCCCCAAGCAGGCTAAGACATCGGCACTGCCTGAACGACTAGAAATACTGCGATTGCCGTGTTTTGCCATCGTGATTCCCCCGGCTGCTAAAACGAAGGCAGCCGTAGTGGAGACATTAAAACTATTGGAGTGGTCGCCGCCAGTGCCGCAATTGTCCATGGCGTCTCCTCCTTCATAAGGAATGGTCACGGCATGCTCTAACATAATTTCTGCTAAAGCAGTCAATTCGGCAGCTGTGATGCCGTTGATCTTCATAGCAACTAATGCTGCGCCCAATTGACTTTCTGAAAACACCCCGCTTAAAATTCCTTGAGCAAAGTGACGCATCTCCTGATAACTTAAATGACGGCCATTAAAAAGCTGCTGGGTGATTTGCTGTGGCTGCTGTATTTTGACTGCTTCCATAAAAAGTTCCTCCTTTTTCATTTGCTGCTTTTTGCTGAGTTTTCTGAAATGAGTTCAAGAAACCGTTGGATAAAAAACGCCCCTTCGTTTGTCCCCATTGATTCAGGGTGGAACTGGAGTCCTACGATCGGCTTTTGTCGATGCTGGATCGCCATGATGATCCCTTTTGTTTCAGCCAATACCTCAAATTGTGCAGGAAGGGTCGCTGGCTCAATAACCAGCGAGTGATAGCGCATGACCGTCATATCTCCTAGGTAGGTTTCGAACACGCCTTTTTTCTGATACGTAAGGCTCGATTGCTTGCCGTGCATAATAGCTGGTGCTTGGATCACTGTGGCACCAAACGCTTCCCCAATGGCTTGATGACCTAAGCAGATACCTAAAAGCGGCTTGCTATCGTGGTAGGCTTTGATCAAAGGAATCATGAATCCTGCCTCTGCGGGCCGTCCTGGTCCTGGGGAAAAAATGATGGCATCTGCTTCTTTAGCAACAAGGAAAAGGTCTGGATCATCATTTCGCAAGACGACTGTTTCTTCTGGACAGAGCTGGAGAAGATTGTAAGTAAACGAATCATAGTTATCGACGAGTAAGATCATTGGCTGACACCTCCAATAGTGCTTTGGCTTTGTGTAAGGTTTCGTGGTATTCCGATGAGGGATCAGAATCATAAACGACACCCGCCCCTGCCTGGACATAAGCAATCTCGTCTTTCAATACCAATGTCCGAATCCCGATGGCAAAATCCGCTTGATCATTTCGAGAAAAATACCCAACGGCTCCCGCATAGACCCCTCTTCGAACAGCTTCCCACTGATAGATGCGAGTCATGGCACGAATCTTTGGTGCCCCGCTGACCGTGCCTGCTGGCAGGGTTGCTTTCAAGGCATCCATTGCCGTCACACCTGCTCTGCGCTTAGCAGCCACCACCGAAACGATATGCATGACATAGCGGTATTTCTCGATCACCATGTATAAAGGAACATGAACCGTGCCATGTTCAGCGATTCGTCCCAAATCATTGCGCCCCAGATCGATCAGCATTTGGTGCTCTGCACGTTCTTTTTCATCTGCTAATAGTTCCGCCGCCAAAGCTTCGTCTTCTGCTTTGGTTGCCCCTCGTTTGCGGGTACCAGCGATTGGATTTGTGGTGATCGTTGTTCCTTGAACCCGAATCAAGCTTTCAGGTGAACTGCCGATCACTTTGAATCCGTGATCGAAATCAAGATAATAAAGGTAGGCAGACGGATTCGTCACTCGCAGTTTTCGGTAATAGTCAAAAGGATCTTGTGTAAATGCTGCTTGCAGACGTTGGGAAGGAACCACTTGAAACATATCCCCTGCCGTAATTCGGGCTTTTGCCTCACGAACGATCGTTTCATAGGCATGTTGGGTAACATTACTTGTAAAATGCAGCTTTTCATTCGATAACCCACGGGTCTCAGCTGCGACCGGTGTCCTTAATTGCTGCTGCACCGCTTGGAGTACCTGCTTCATCTCGGCGGTCCCCCTTTGGCTGTAGCAATTTTCAAGAATGATCGTTAAAGTTTCCGTCTGATGGTCCAAAACGAGAAAAGTTTCAAAAAGCCAAAAGGCCATATCAGGCACCTGCAATTCATCTGCGGGCAGTTGTCCAATATCTTCATAGCAAGCGGCGATATCATAGCCCGCATACCCGATCGCCCCACTTTGCAACGGCAGATCCGATAAAGCGGTGATTTCTTTTTTGACTACATACCGCTCCATTTCTTTTAAAGGGTCCTGACAGGGATACTTGTTGACCGTTTTTTCCAAAAGATCCTCCACTTGAAAAACACCATCCTTAAAGGTCAGTTTCTGAACAGGATCAAAAGTGAGGATCGAATAGCGTCCGGTATCTTCTTCTCTGGGAATACTTTCCAGTAAACATTTATGCGCCCCTTGAATCCGTAAAAACACTGAGACAGGTGTCAAACAATCGCTGTTGATTCGTTCCATTCGATACATAAGCTGCTCCTTTCTTTGTAAACAAAAAGCCCTCATGCAAACATCATAAAAACGTCTGCTTGAGGGCGAATGACCGCGGTACCACCTCAATTGAAAGTTGCCTAAAGAAACAACTTCTTCTCTATCAACCGTCTAACAACGGTCTTCCTCTATAACGGGAGTTCCCGCATTTTCCTACTGCCAAAAAAGGGTTCAAAAAATGATCGACTAAGGCCATTTCCTTGATTTCTTGGTATCGGACTCTCATCACCGCCGACTTTCTGTAACCAAAAAAGACTCAAGTACTTCTCTTAGTTTGATTTTACGTTTATTTTTCTATTGGTTGAAGGGCAAGAAAAACAAAAAAGCCCTCATGCAAACAAACTCGTCTGCATGAGGGCGATTACTCACGGTGCCACCTCAATTGGTTCTCTAGATCGTCTATCAACGATCGTTCTCTGTAACGGGAGATCCCGAAAAAAGCCTACTGATTTCAGCCTTTCGACACAAAAGTCCATTTCTGAAGCGTCAATCTGCTGATTTACACCACCATCAGCTCTCTGCAAGACGAACGTCCTCATACTTCTCTTTTGTTTGGTCTTTACTAGTTATTGGTAGCTATATTACGTGGCTTTTGCAGATCTGTCAACAGAAAAAAGCGAATTTTATTTTTTTGACTCCTTTTGACAATACAAGAAAACAACCTACAATGGGTTGCCTTAACCAAAATAAAAAGACATTCTTTAGGACAAAAATCTCCTTCACTTCTTTCAGCGTACTTTATTATAGCTGCCACTCTATTTAAATAATATTTGTTTTTTTATAACCCTTGCGTGAAGATCAAAGAGTGAAAACTTTGCTATAATTTTGCCAAAAAATCGACATTTATCCAAAATTTTCATAACATCATGAAAAAACAAAGTTGTTATTTGAAATATTCTTCTATATGATTGAACCGAATGTAAGAAAGGGTGATTAAATGCACATAGACAAATTATATTTTTCCACCTTTATTTATAAAATGAGCTGCTTAGAATTTACTTACTCTCTCATTCGATCCAATGAGAAAAAAGTCGAATTATCCGAGGAAGAACAAGCAGAAATTGAATGGATCATCAATTCTGCGCTCCATCGAAAACTCTACGCCTCTCGCAAAAAGAGTCTTTTTTCCTCAAAAATAAAATTGTCGAAAGAAAGTTATTCTATGTATTTGCGAATGAAGAAATACGAACACATGATAGACCTCTAACCGTTAAAACACATAAAACAAACGCATTCCTTTAGACAGTTACTCAGAAGGTTGCCGATCCCATCTTTTTTAATAAAAAAAACATCATCCAGTGAATTGGAAATAGCAAAACTTGCCTTTTTCGTATAAAATTAGAAAGAACACGAAAGAGTTGTCTTTCATCAAAACAGTCAATGTGACTCTTTTGACCTTCAAGACTCGGAAAGGAAGTTTTTGTCATGGATGGGATGATGAAAAAAATCATTACGGAGAAGGATTTATTACGTCAGATCCTTCTCTTGGAACAACTGGCGAATCACAAAATGATCACTGCCAAGCAACTAGCAAAATTGATCGATACGACGGAGCGAACCGTTTTTTCCGATCTAACCTATATTCGCCAACAATTGCCTGATGGTTGGCAGATCGAAGCTGCCAGTAGTGGCTTTGCTCTGACCCATGATGGGCCATTGTTGATGAGTCAGCTCTGGGAAACGTTTTTCCCTCAATCGATCGGTGTTTCTTTGATGAAAGCATTGCTTTTTTCCAGCGAACTCCGTACGCAAGATATTCTTAGCCAAACAGGGACATCCTATGAGACCTTGCGACGACATGTGACAAAATTAAACAAAAGTCTCACTGATTTTTCGTTGCGGATTCGGATCACCAATCGCATGATCCGCTTTGAAGGAAGTGAGATCAACATCCGTGTTTTTTTTCATCGCCTGTTACTGCCATACACCCATAATAATTACTTTTTTGAGGAATATACGATTCATGAGTCCCACTATTTTCATTTCTTGGATCGCTTAGCAAAAGCCAAGCTGCAGATCGAAGTGGAACAAATCTACGGTACCTGCTGGTTTTTTATCAATACGATTCGCATCAAAGCCAATTGCCGTATCGATTCCTTTGAATTTCAAGGGGACGATCCCCTTTATAGCCTTTTCCAACAGCCATTAAGCCAGCTGTATCAAAAAGAAGGCGTTTATTTAGAACGCAGCGAACACTTCTTTAGCTTCTACTGCTTCTTAGAAAGTTGGAACTACAATAACGACTGGTCCGCAACGATCCAAGCAACCCTTGAATCCTACCAAACTATTTATCAGAAAACGACCCATTTTGTTGGAAAACTAGACCGCTTGTTGCAGTTGTCTTTAGCTAGTGATACACAACTGATTGAGAATCTACTGTTGCTTTTGATCAAATCGCAAGAGTCAGCCAAGCTCTCAGAATTGTTCGGGCTAGAATTTCACGAGATCCAACGGTTAAATCAACCCTATTCGCTATCGATCGAAGCGACGATCCATGACTTTTTAGAAGAGCAAACAGCCAGTCAATCGGAAATGAGTTTTCCATTATGGTCAACCACCACCTTACTGATCCAACAAGCGATTTTACAAATCAATCCCATTCGCGCAAAAGGATATTTTGTTTTCCAAGGTGAGCCTGCCTGGAAAGCTTATCTCCTGCAAGAATTGAATGACTTCCTCGGTGCCCGCATCCTTTTATCGGCGATCGAGCCTGGTCAACTAGAAGCGTTGGCGAAAATCGAGGTTGATTTTATTCTCTCAAATTTCCCTTTAGAGGAAGTATCTGTTCCAGTTTTTTACTTATCGATGGTACCAACGAAAAATGAGCTCAATCAAGTGACTGAGCTCATCCAAACCTATTATTTAAGTTATCACTAGAATCATCAAGCTGCCTTTATTGTTTCACTGGGGCGGCTTTTTGCCGTCCTTGCAGCTTGTTTGTAATAAATTTCTCACCTTCGACGACTGCGAAAAGGAGTGCGCCGTTAGCAGCGATACTCAACTGCTGCATCAAGGTCAAAGAACCGATCCCTAAAAGCTGGTGCCCAAGAGGGGTTAGGAAAATCGCTGCCTGCAATACGATCAGCAGTGCCAGGGAGACTAAGAGTGCTTTATTGGCAAAGAGTTGGCGATTCAAGGCTGGCTTGACCAGCTCCCGACAGTTCAACAAGTAGACTGCTTGAGCAAAGACGATACTTTGCAGTAGCATGCTTTGCTGAAGGACCGTTCCTTCAAACTGAATCGCTAAGACGTAGGAAGGAATCATGATCAACAGCGAGACGTAGAAGATGCGGAACAGACTGTACCAAGATAAGATACCTTCTTTGATTTGCCGTGGTGGTCGATTCATGACATCCGCACTTGCCTTTTCAAAACCGAGTGCGTAAGAAAGCGTGATGGTTGTCACCATATTTACCCATAAAATTTGGACAGGTGTTAGTGGCAGTGGTCGGTTCAACAAGAGTGCCGCAATAACGATCAATCCTTGGGCAACCGCAGTTGGTAAGAAGAAGTTGATGGTTTTCTTCAAATTATCGTAGATTCGACGACCCACTCGGACGGCATTGGCGATCGTATGAAAATTATCGTCTGCCAAAACCATATCGGCTGCTTGCTTGGTTACTTCACTGCCCTTGATCCCCATAGCGATCCCAATATCGGCTTTTTTCAGCGCTGGTGCATCGTTGACGCCATCACCGGTCATTCCGACGATCTCTTCATTCGCCTGCAAGGCACTAACGATCCGTAATTTATGCTCTGGGGTCGTTCGAGCAAAGATATCTGTCTTTTGGACGGCTTGCTGCAACTCTTCCTCCGACAGCAGATCGATTTCTAACCCTTCCAACACGTGATTCGTGTGCTTCAAGCCAATTTGCTTGCCGATGGCTTGAGCGGTCTTGCCATGGTCTCCTGTGATCATTTTGACTTGGATGCCCGCTTGCAAGCACTCTTTTACCGCTTTGATGGCACTGTCTTTCGGAGGATCAATGATACCAGCGATCCCGACAAAGGTTAAATTGGTTAGCCCTTCGTGGGACAAGGACTCCTGTGCCGACAGCGTCAGATGCGCAAAGCCGATCAGCCGCTGCCCTTTCGCTGCTAATTTTGCACTTTCATCTAACCACCATTGCTTTTGATCTGAAGTCAGTTGGCTTTTCTCAAGCAACACTTCGGGCGCACCTTTGACAAACACTACCGAGGCATTCGGCTCTTCTTGATTTTGATGGCGTGTTGCCATGTACTTGTAAGAGGAACTAAAAGGAATTTTATCGACTGTTTTACGCAATGGTTGCTGCGCTGATTCTGCGTATTGTAACAAGGCTTTTTCGGTTGGATTTCCAACGAGTTCAGCCGCCTTTTGTCCTTCGTCTTGCTTCAAATCTTGACAATTTGCCATGATATCAAGCACCGTTGCTTTATCCACGTTTGACTCAACTAAGACATCGACGACCGTCATTTCATTTTTGGTCAAGGTTCCTGTTTTGTCTGAACAAATCACCGTCATGGCACCTAGTGTCTCTACTGATGGCATCGTTTTGATGATTGCTTGCTCCTCAGACATTTCCTTGACACCCATCGATAAAATCATGGTCAGCACGGCTGGCAAGCCCTCAGGAATCATCGCTACCACTAAGGCGATACCTGATGAGAACAAGAGATCAAGATCAAAGCCGTAGCGGAAGGTAGTAAAGAAGATCAAGAAAACCACTAATCCGATAATGCCTTTAAAGATTTGGTGATTCAATTGCTTCATTTTTTTGATCAACGGGGTTTCTTGCGCTTTCACAGACTGAATCGCTTGATTGATCTGGCCGATTTGCGTATCGTCGCCTGTTTCAACGACGATCCCGCTGGCAGTTCCGCTTTCTACATGGGTACCAGAAAACGCCATGTTCCGCTGGTCACCAATCGTACTTTCTTGAGTAATAGGCTCGGTCATTTTTTGAACAGGCTCAGATTCGCCAGTTAAGATAGACTCTTCAATCACAAGATCATGGGTTTCGATCAAGCGCATATCTGCTGGTACGACATCTCCTGGTCCTAAAACGACTAAATCTCCGTTTACTAAGGAAGAAACAGCAATTTTCTTCTTGCGGCCATGAACATAAATTGTTGCTTCTTGCCCCATGAATTGCTTCAACCCATCCAGTGACTCTTGGGCTTTACGCTCTTGCCAGTAGCCGACTAATCCATTGATGACGACGACCGCCATAATAATGCCGCTTTCGATATAATCACCCGAAACCCCTTTTAAGACGGCTGCGACGATTAAGACCAACATCAGTAAGTCTGTAAAATGCTTGCCGACTTTCTTCCATGTAGGGATCTGCGCTGCCTCACTAATTTTATTTTCACCTTGCTTTGCTAAACGCTGGTTGCGTTCTTCGGAGGAAAGGCCCTGCCGTGTTGTTTGCAACGTATGTAATAGTTCTTCTGTTGTGTTTTTGTACCAATTCATATTTTTTTCCTCCTTGTTTATTTATTTGATCTGAACATAGTATAAGACATTAAAACCATAAAATTCTGGCGATAATTTCAGTGGAGCCTGAAAAAAATGAGTGTTTTTATTAAAGGGGAAGGGCGGCTTCGTCCCGTGGTTTCACAAAACCAACAGAAAACGTTTGTTGATTGTTTTTGCAGGTGGAATCAAGTAAACTAAGACACACCCAATCAATTGCTATCTGTCCCCATCATCCAAAGGTAAGATAGAAGAAAGGAGCCAAATAAATGGCAATCTATACCGATACAAAAATCGCTCAAGGACCTTTTCTTTTCATTTCTGGTCAAACGCCGTCGCAAGACGGAGCCACACCTGAGGACCCGCAAGAGCAAACAACCATCGTTTTGAAAAAGATCGAACAGCTACTATCAGCCAATCAGTTGACTTGGTCATCAGTGGTCAAAATGACCGTCTTTTTAACAGATGCTGCCTACTTAGCTGCTGTCCGTACGGCGTTTACAACTATTTTGGCAGAAAACAAACCAGCCATGAGTCTCGTAATTGTTGCCGGCTTGGTTGCCCCTGAATTTAAAGTAGAGATTGAAGCACAAGCTACCTTGGCTTAAGCACAGAGAGAAACACCAAAAAAACTTCGTACAAAAGGCAGTAGCCAATACGAAGTTTTTTTGGTGTTATCTTCTTATTCAGTCCTATTTGAAGCGTCTGATTCAGTCTTTTTTTGCCACTGTTCCACAAAACCAGCGATGGCTTGAGCAGTCTGTTGAGCATTCACTAAGGTCCGCTTTTTCTCCATCGCTTCTGTCAACGAAATCGGACCTTGCTGGATACAAAAGACGGCAGATAGTAGTTGCGATAGTTTTCCTAGATCGTCGCTTCGGGAGCCGCAGATGGCAACAACTGGGACCTGATATTTGTGGGCGAGCAACGCGACGCCATAGGGTACTTTTCCCCCAGCGGTTTGCCCATCGATGCGTCCTTCACCCGTGATCAACAAATCTGCTCCTTTGATTTTTTCCTCAAACCCAACCAATGAAGCGATCGTCGCAAATCCTGGAACCAATTGACCACCTGCCAAACGAACAGCACCACCAAGCCCACCTGCCGCACCAGCACCAGGGACTTCCAGATCGATCCCCGTGGTCCGCTTGATGTGCTCAGCCAAACGCTTTGCCTGCTGATCCAACTGCTGGATCGTTTCTTGGGATGCCCCTTTTTGCGGACCAAAAACCTGCGCAAATCCCTGATTGCCAAAATAGGGATTCGTTACATCGGCTAATGCAAGTAGGTCAATTTGTGCAAGCAGAGGGTTCAACTGGCTGAGCGCCAGAGATTCTGCTTGCAGCAAAGGATTGTTTTCCATCCGCTCGTTTCTTTGAATGGTTGCTCCTAGCGCAAGTAAAAAGCCTACACCCCCATCAGAAGTGCCGCTACCGCCAAGGGTCAGGTAAATTTTTTTCACACCTTGCCTGCAAGCTGCTAAGACCATTTGGCCTAAACCAAAAGAAGAGCTATTGCGGGTGGTCTCGTCACTAGGTTCCACGAGTTGCAACCCAATCACTTCTGCAGATTCAATCAGGGCAATTTTTTCTTCCTTGATTTTTGTGACCAACATACGGGCTTGCAACTTACCGCCTAATGGAGCGGTCACTGAAACCGTTTCGTAATTGCCTCCCAGCGCAGCAATGACTGCTGCCATTGACCCTTCTCCCCCATCAGCGATTGGGATACTGCGTGTTTCCCACTGGTCTGAAAACCCGCTTAAGACCGCTTGATTTAGTTCTGCGGAAGTGGCACTTCCTTTGAAGGAATCGATCGCTGCTACAACTTTCAATTTTCTACCTCTCATTTACGATCATCTCTTTCCCAAAGATTGGAATACTTCGCCTTATAATCAACTTTTAGTTAATTAAATCAACCAAAAATTAACTAGCAATCCATTGTAAGTCATCTCTTATCCTCTTATGATAGAAGTATACCAAACAAACCTATCGGAGGTGCACTATGGACTTACCAATTGGCGAGGAAATCGCTCGGAGAAGAAAACAACGAGGTATTACCCAGCAAGAATTAGCAGTGTTTATGAATGTGTCCAAAGCATCCGTTTCGAAATGGGAAACGGGACAGTCTTATCCAGATATCACCTCGCTGCCCTTATTAGCCGCGTATTTTGATTGCAGCGTCGATGAATTATTAATTTTGGACTCGCAGCTATCCCCTAAAGAGATCCAACGCATCTATCAATTACTAAAAGACGCCTTTCAAACAAAAACACCAAGCGAAGTCCTCGCGCTGGCACAAAGTTTTACCAAACGGTATTACTCTTGTTACCCGTTCTTGTTACAGATGGGCTCCTTTTACTTAAATCATTGGGATCTTTTGCCAGATGTCCCTGTAGCAGATAGCACAGAAGGGCACCCCTCTGAAGAAGCCTTGATGGAAGCGAAGAAAACTACCTATTTGAAAGAAGCAGAAATCCTTTATCAACGGATCATTGCGCATGGTGACAATGCGTTGGCACAACAAGCGCAACAAATCGAAGCCTATTGTCTGCTGATGAGAAACAAACCCGATGAGGTTTTGGCGATCCTTGGCACGAAAACTCTCTCTTTTTTACCTAGGGAACCGTTAATTGCCGCCGCATTTCAGCAAAAAAATCAGTTGCAACAAGCTGAGATTGTGACGCAAAGTGCGATTTACCAATACTTGATTCTTTTTATGAGCTTACTGACAAATTATTTGGCAATGCTCACACAAGACGAGGAGCAACTGGAAAAAACCTTTGCACGTGGGCTGGCACTCAGCGAGAGCTTCCAACTGGCCCAGCTGCATCCCCTCTCTTTACTAAATTTTCTAGCCGCTGGAATGGTTTCTTTTGCCGCTTTAGGAAAAGAAAGCTTATTGCTGCAAGCATTAACGCTGTATGTCAAAACACTAGCAGACACGCCTGAGGAAATCGTTTTGAAAGGAGACGATTATTTCAACAGCATCGATGAGTGGATCAGCGAATTAGAATTAGGCAGTCAGATCCCGCGGAACTCAGACAATGTCAAAAAACAATTTCTCGAAATCGCGCAGTTCACACCATTATTTGAACCTTATCTGAAGCAACCACTATTTGAAGAATTATTTCAGCAGCTGCAAAAACTGTCCGAACAAGAAAATGAGCCACAAAGGAGGGCTTCACATGAATAGTGTTTCACTAAATATACCAGAAAATATGTCTGATTATTTGCCCGTACTGATCCCCTTGATTGTTTTGCAATTGGTCCTGATCATCTTGGCGGTTCGCGATATTTTAAAACAAGAACAGTTTAAATTTGGCTCCCGTATTCTTTGGCTTTTCATCGCCTGTTTTGTTAGCCTGATCGGTCCTATCCTTTATTTTGCTTTCGGAAAAGAGGACCAACAATGAAGATGATCGAGATTAACCATTTATCCAAGCGTTTTGGGCGCAAACAAGTGCTGCAAGACCTAACCTTTTCGGTTCCAAAGGGCAGCGTTGTGGGGTTTGTCGGGGAAAATGGTGCTGGCAAAACAACGACCATGAAGGCAATTTTAGGATTGCTCCCCATTGATGAAGGCGAAATCACCGTTTGCGGCGAAGTGGTGCAATTCGGCTCAGCCAAGACCAATCGCTGGATCGGCTATTTACCAGATGTACCGCAGTTTTACTCGTTTATGACAGCTGTAGAATATTTGACTTTTTGCGGAAAGATCCAGCCCAATCAAGAACCTTTTCAGCCTCAGCGGGTGATGGAAGTCTTAGCGTTGGTAGGCCTGGAAGCTTCGAAACAAAAAATCGCTGGCTTTTCTCGAGGCATGAAGCAGCGTCTTGGATTAGCTCAAGCATTGATCAACCGACCAGCTATCTTGATTTGTGATGAGCCGACCTCTGCACTCGATCCTTTAGGTCGCAAGGCCTTTCTTGATGTATTGGCTAAAATCAAAGAAGAAACGACAGTTCTTTTTTCATCCCATATTCTCGCAGATGTCGAGCAGCTGTCAGATTACATTGCGATTTTGCACAAAGGCCAGATCCAGGCGTTTGAACCGATGGATTCCTTAAAAAAACATTATCGAAAAACCGCCTTTGGGATCGTCTTTACCAACGAAGGTGACCATTCGAAATTTGCCAATCTGTTAGCATCCCACGGCATTGCGGCAGAAAGAAAGAACAATCAATTACTGATCGACGAAACTGCCGACACGAATGTTGGAAAGCAGTTGCTGCGATTGCTCAATGAACTACAGATAGTACCTGAATCCTTTCAACGGATCGAACCGACTTTAGAGGCGATTTATTTGGAGGTGATCAAATGAAGGTGTTTCTTGTTTTCTTAAAGAAAGAATTTCTCGGTGGTCTTCGCAGCAAAAAACTGCTGATTTGTTTGATTCTGTTTGCGCTGATTGGTATGCTCTCTCCCTTTACCGCGAAAATCATGCCCGATTTGATGGCCAGCATGATGCCAGAATCGATTGAGATCACGATCGCTGATCCGACTGCGATCGAT
This sequence comes from Enterococcus sp. AZ063, assembly GCF_051715045.1. Lineage (NCBI taxonomy): Bacteria > Bacillati > Bacillota > Bacilli > Lactobacillales > Enterococcaceae > Enterococcus > Enterococcus sp. AZ063. Next base: position 1,427,620 of record NZ_JBIOTA010000001.1, on the reverse strand, counting down.
GCATGGCTGCAGTTTTACAACAATATTGGAACGATTGGTCTGTTGGTATTTGTAGTTCTTTTTACCGATACGCTCTCTGCCGAAATAGCCCAAGGGACCTTTATTCAGCTGATTACGAAAGGATTACCGAAAACGACGATCGTCTGTGCCAAAGCTGGCTATTTAACGATTCTGTGGTCTTTGAGTTACCTCCTAAGTGCCAGTGTCAGTGCTTTTTATACGATGATTTATTTCGATGACTCCAGCGCTGCCCAAGTCCCTAGCGCATTGTTCAACTATTGGCTGTTTGGTTTATTAGCGATCAGCATCCTGCTGCTAGGTTCCAGCTTTGCTAAAAGTATCTATCAAGGACTGTTGTTTATTGGCGCTTGTTATCTGATCGGACTGTTAGGTAGTTTGTGGAGCCAATTAACAAATTGGAACCCTTATTCTCTTTCTAGCCAATTTCCTAACTACTTAACCAACCAAATCAAACTAGGAGAACTGATGCCAGCGCTGCTGCTGAGTTGCTTATTGATCATCAGCTGCCTAGCGGGGGCTATTGCTGTTTTGAGAAAAAGAAACTATTAAAAAACCATCGGTGCAAATGTTGTACTGACCTCCTGTAGGTAGACGTTTCGTCTAACTCTTGGGGGTCACTACCTGTTGCACCGATGGTTTGCTTCTGCTAGTTTATTCTAGTTCTGCTGTTTCTTGAACGTTCACTGCTTTTTTTGCCTGTGTTTTTTGCTCGATCCGCATAAAGAAGCGCATGAAAAAGGCAATCAAATAGATAGAGAAAGCGGAAATGAGGGCTTCTTGCCAAGAAAAAATCAGGAGATTCAACAAGATGATGATCAGATTGGTTAAGAAGACACCACTAGACTTTCGAATGCCATAGTATTTTTCCAAAATCAGCGGCGGAATCGTGACCCCACCATTGGAAGCACCGATTTTATAAAGTGAAAAAATACCGAAGCTAAAGAAGAAACTACCTAAAATCAAGGAAACAGAATAAAAACGCAAGAGCATGATCTCTGGTAAAAGCGCCAGAAGAACGGGAAATGCCAGACTACCGATAACCGTATTGACAAAGACCTCTCGCTTTAAAAGCAAAAATGCCAACGCCAGCATCAATAAATTAATCCCCCAGACAACGATATGACGATTGATCGACCAGCCGGTTTCGATCAGGTAGCCGATCGACCCGACACCAGCAGAAGCAATACTGTGAGGCAAAAGGAAAAAGTTTAATGCGATGCAGATCCACAGCACCCCAAGCAATAAAGCAAGATTTTTTTTGATAAGTGATTCCATCAACGTTCTCCTTTCAATCTGGCAACTAATTTAATGGATAAAAGCTTCTGTCTATTCTATCAAAAAAAGCTCAAAAGAAAGAACCATTTTTTTCATGAAAACATGAAAAAAATGATTCTGAACTTCAAGAAAGCATGTTGGTTTTCATCACAAATGCACAGGCTTTAGGCTGTATAGGAGTGATACATCGCAAGCATTTCTTCTGCGACTGCTTCTTGCCATCCCCCTGGCTGTACCGTGCATTCTTCCATTGATGGCAAATGAACAAAGCGAACAGCCAACTCTGAGCCTACAATCAATTGGTAGGACATTAAGCGATTTTTTTGCTGCAAGAGCAGCTGATGCTTTTTCGGGGAAAGGGAAAGATCAGTTGCGGACACCAATTGCTTTAATGCCTCTGGATGACAAAGGTTTCTTTCTGGTGCGACACTGATCAATTGGCTGACCTCTGCTAATTTCATCGCCTCGATCACCCGCAGCGTTGCCCGCGGATCATGGATATCCGTCAAAAAAACCGACTGGCAACCTTGCAATGCTCGAACGAGTCGTCCTAAATCGAGAAAGTCACCATCAATGATCGTCTCACGCGCAGCATCAACCTGTTGCAAACGCTCCGTTGCACGGCGGGCATAGAGTACGAGTGGTCGATTGGTTCTTTCCAAAAGTATTTGCCGTGATCGCTGACCGATCGTGCCAGCAGCACCTAAAATCGCAAGTCGTTTCATAAGCTCCCTTTCATTTTTGAAAAATTCAAGCCTCGTTCTTTGAGTAGAAAAAATGGCTTGTCATAAAGTCTGGTTGATGAGATTGGCTTTGCGTTGACGCAGTCGTTCTTCAGTCGGCAGAACATGCTCGTCGTAATGTTCCAATTTGTATTCTAAACGTTCAACAGCTTCCGTCATATCTGAGATTTTCTCCCGCAAAACTGCAATTTGTTCGGCTAACAGCTGCTTGCGCTCAGGAACCGTCCCTCGCCCTTCTTCAAATAAAGCCAGGTAATGACTTAGCCCATCAATCGATAGTCCAGCGTTGCGCATTTGTCTGGTAAAGGTGATCCATTTTAAATCATCTTCATCGAATTCACGAACGCCATTTTTGTTGCGTTTGACTGCCGGGATCAGCCCAATTTTTTCATAATAACGGATGGTATCAGCTGAGACACCGCTCAGTTCACTGACTTTTTTGATATTCATGGCTTCACTTCCTTGTTTTGCGTTTTTTCCTAGATCGTTTTGTATGCTACGAGCCAGAAGCCCTTTTGTTACTCGTTATTCCGCTCCTACCACTGCATGAGGCAAGTAAGGCTCTTCCAAATACGCAATCTCTTCGGCAGTCAGCTTTAGATCAAGGGCAGGTAATGCATCTAATAAATGGCTTTCTTTTGTTGCGCCGATAATTGGTGCGACCACTTGTTCTTTTTGTAATAACCATGCCAAGGCGATTTGCGCCCGTTTGCTTTGGTGTTTGTCAGCGATCTGTGCGACCCGCGCCACGATCTCTCGGTCTTGTTCCATCGTTTTGTCGTACTTTTGATTGGCGGTTTTATCCGTTAAGTACCGTTTAGTCTCTGCACCCCAATCTCTTGTTAACCGTCCAGCAGCCAATGGGCTATATGGCGTCACGGCAATTTTTTGATCGGCACACAAGGGCATCATTTCCCGCTCTTCTTCTCGATAAAGCAAGTTCAAGTGATTTTGCATCGAAACAAATTTGGTCCAGCCATTTTTTTCGGCGACTGCTTGTGCTTTGGCAAATTGCCAAGCGTACATCGCAGATGCGCCGATATAGCGTACTTTTCCAGAAACTACCAAATCATGTAATGCCTTCATGGTTTCTTCAATTGGCGTGTGGTAATCCCAACGATGGATGATATACAAATCAATGTAGTCCATTTGCAGGCGTTTTAAGCTTTGTTCGACTTGATAAAAAATCGCTTTTCGGGATAAGCCTCCACTGTTAGGTCGCTGTTTCATTTTAGAATATAGTTTTGTGGCAACCACGATCTCATCCCGGGGCGCAAAATCGTTCAATGCTCGACCGACGATTTCTTCGCTCGCTCCATAAGAATAGACATTTGCCGTATCAAAAAAGTTGATGCCCAGATCCAAGGCTTTTTTGATGACTTCACGACTGTCGTCTTCTTCTAACACCCACTCATGAAACCCGCTGTTGGGATCGCCAAATCCCATTGTCCCTAAACACAAAGGTGACACATCAAGTCCTGTATTGCCAAATTTTACATAGTCCATTTTTACGTCCTCCTGTTTTTTTAAGTTACACTAAGCATACAGGTTGAAGTGCACTCTAAGTCAAGCGAATCTATAAACTTTTTTTTATTTTACTGTCAATTGACTCAAAAGGACATGCTTTTTGTCGTGCGTTTCATTTCAAATCAGCTTTTGGTACACTAAGATCAGATATTGATACGCTTTTTAGCTGAAAAAAAGGAGCGGAAAATTTTGACTTGTATTTTTTGTACTGCCTCAAAACATGCGATCATTGAAAACGAACGCTTTTATGCGATCCCTGATAAGTACCCCGTCACCCCTGGACACTTGCTAGTGATCCCCAAAGCGCATCGCAGGGATTATTTTGCTCTCACCCAAGAGGAATTACAAGACTTGCAGGCTTTGTTGCAGGAAGGCAAAGCTTATTTATTGGAAACCTATCGACCAGACGGCTTCAACATCGGCTTCAATTGCGGGGAGGCTGCTGGACAGACGGTCTTTCATTGCCATTGTCATTTGATCCCACGCTACCAAGGCGACGTGGAGCGGCCAAAAGGTGGCGTTCGAGGCGTGATTCCTAACAAGCAAGCCTACTAAACACAAACAAGCCGTTTCTCCAGCAAAGGAAAACGGCTTGATTATGTTTGTTAAAATGAGGACGCTTAGGAATTGATCGCTGAATGATTCATCAATCGATTGATATGAACGCCTAGATAGACGATTTCATTGACAGGGATCTTCGTTTGGTATTCTTTATCGATATAGGCTTTGACTTTTGTCGCAATCTCCATAGCATTCGGATAAAGAGCCCACATTTGACGGTATAGTCCTTCATCTTCTTCTTGCAGCAGACCATCCAAAAAGAATCGGTCAACGAAGAAACGCACGTGGGTGATAAAGCGATTGTAATGGATCGAATTGGTGTTGACGTCTTGCTGGATCGAGTAGCGCACCATATTGACGATCAACCCGATCAATTTGGCCTTTTTCAACCCATCTTGATTTTCCTCGGTGTTCGACTGGGCATTGATCAAATGAAACGCGATATTGGAGGCTTCTTCTTCTGGCAGCTCAATCTGATACTTCTCTTTCAACAAGCGCAGTGCCTGTTCGGCGGCTCGAAATTCCTCTGTATAGTAATTCTTGATTTCCCAATAGAGCCGATTCGTCACACTCAAGCCTTTTTGCTGACGTTCCACAGCAAAGTGCAAGTGATCCGATAAGGTAAGGTAAATCGTTGAATTTAGCGGATACGGCAGCATTTTTTGCGCCAGCTGAACGATTTCTTTGGTCATTTCAAAATAGTACAACGGAATCTCATCCACTAAATCGGCAAACTGACCCGATTTTTTTTCATCGATTGGCAGAAAAACTTGATCGATCTGGGTATCGGCTATGCTGTCGCCGACTTTCTTTCCATAGCCGATCCCCTTCCCAAGTGCAATCATTTCCTGGCCTTCCTTATCAACAAGTACGACACTTGAATTTAAGACTTTCTTGATGTAAATCATGCACTCTCGCTCCTCACTGTTTATTCTGCCAAACTTGCGCCATTGGTAGCGATCACTTCTTTGTACCAATCGAAGGAATCTTTTTTCAAACGGTCATAACTCCCGTTTCCTTCATCATCGGCATCCACATAAATGAAGCCGTAGCGTTTCGTCACTTGTGACGTACCCGCACTGACCAGATCGATCGGTGCCCAAGAAGTATAACCAATCAAATCGACCCCTTCATCGATGGCTTCCTTCATTTGTTTGAAGTGTGCCTTGAAATAATCGACCCGATACGGATCATGCACTTGGCCGTCTTCAAGGACATCCACGGCGCCCATACCATTTTCAACGATCATTAATGGCACTTGATACCGATCATACAATGAAAGCAAGGAGATTTTCAAGCCTTTAGGATCGATCTGCCAGCCCCATTCAGTTGATGGCAGCTTGGGATTTTTTACCCCTAAAACCGTATTGCCCGGTGTCCGTTCGGCATTTGGATCACCTGATTCGGCCATAGACATATAATAACTAAAGGAAAGAAAATCAACGGTGTGATCTTTCAAGATTTGGCGGTCTTCTGGTGCCATTTCAATCTTGATCCCGCGTTTTTCCAGATCTTTTTCAATCATTCGCGGATAAGCCCCTTTGACTTGAACGTCCGCATAAAAATCATTTTCCAAGTTTTTCTTTAAGGTCAATTCAACATCCAATGGGTCACAAGTCAATGGATACGTCATTAGTTTCGTTAACATACAGCCAACTTTATTGTTTGGGTTTTTCTCATGAGCGATTTTGGTCACTAATGAGCTGGCAACAAATTGGTGATGGAGCGCTTGATACACCTCTTGCTCTTCTTTGCCTGCTTCTGATTGTTCTGGAATGATGCCTGCTGTTGTAAAGGGATGACGATGGATACTGTCGATTTCGTTAAAGGTCAGCCAATATTCCACATACTCCCCAAATTCTTCGAAACAGACGGTTGCAAAGCGGACAAAGTCATCGATTACTTTACGTTCCACCCAGCCATTGTACTTCAAGCTAAGGGCTAGCGGCATTTCATAGTGAGACAACGTTACGATCGGTTTGATCCCCAAGCGCTGCATTTCTTGAAAGACATTGCGGTAAAAAGCGATCCCTTCTTGATTGGGTGTCGTTTCTTCCCCGGTTGGGAACAAACGGGTCCACGCAATCGACAATCGCAACACTTTAAAGCCCATCTCCGCAAACAAAGCCAAATCTTCTGGATAGCGGTGATAGAAATCGATTCCTCGCCGTTTTGGATAGATGGTATCTGTTGGATCTGCCATCGCTTCTTTGACGGCTTCTACGGTCACGCTCATGTGCGCCGCATAATCTTTGTTATCGACATGAGGTTTGTAGGTCGCCACATCCGCCACCGACAAGCCTTTGCCGCCAAGATTCCAACCTCCTTCTACTTGATTTGCGGCGATAGCGCCACCCCATAAGAAGTCCTTTGGAAAAGTTGTTTCAGTCATTTTTTCAATCCCCTTTTTACATTGTTTTTGTTGCATTGCTCATTTGTTCAGACGAGCGGTGCGATCGATAGGACACCTTGGTCGCTTTGCTCATCGGTTGATTCGATCGTTTTGACCGTAAAGTTTTCTTGATTGGTGACCACACAGATCACGATTGGATCAAAACCAGCTGCTTTGATGGCATCTAGATCGAATTGGATCAGCGGTTGCCCTTGTTTCACTTGATCCCCCGCTTTTACGTAAGGGGTAAAGTGTTTGCCTTCTAGTTGAACGGTATCCAAGCCGATATGAAAGAGCAATTCTGCGCCATTACGGGTTTTTAACCCGATCGCATGGTTGGTTTCAAACAACATCGTGATCTCGCCATCTTCTGGTGCGATCAATTCGCCAGACGTCGGAATGATCCCGAACCCTTCTCCGATCATACCGCTTGAAAAGACTTCATCGTTGACTTCAGATAAAGCTACCACTTGCCCATCTACTGGTTTGCTCAATACTTCGGCTTTGGAATCGGCAACAGTCGTCTTATTTTCTACCACTTTGTCTTTGAATAAGAAAAGGACAAGGACAAAAGAAACAGCAAAGGATACCCCTAACGTGACCAATGCCCACACAAGATTCATCGGGTTGGCTTCATCCACGAACATAGTGATACTTGCTAGACCAGGGCCAACTAATGCGAAGGCCTTGATGGCAAACAAACCAGCCACCGCTCCACCAACTAGGCTGGAAGCCATCACGCCGTAAAGCACTCGTTTATGCAGGATCGTCACCCCATACAAAGCAGGCTCGGTGATGCCAAAAAGGGCGGAGATGCCTGCAGAAGCAGCGGTTGAACGAAGTTTTTGGTCTTTGGTCCGAACACTCACCGCAAAACAAGCACCAGCTTCTGCAATGTTATGTGCCAATGAGGCAGGCAAGTATAACAGCTCTGCCCCCATCTCACTCATGGACGAAACAGCATAGGGAATCATGGCTTTGTGCATACCAGTAACCACCATCAATGGTAAAACAGCGGCTAAAATCCCTGTTGCCACCCAACCTAAATGGGCATACAGCCAAATGATCGCTGCTGAAAAAATCGTTCCGACTTCAAAGCCTAATGGGCCTAAAATCAATAAAGCAACTGGAACCGTAATAACTAAGCTCATCATCGGAACAAAGAAGATACGGATCGGTTTTGGTGAGATTCGGGTAAATAGCTTTTCAATTTGAGCGTAAAATAAAACCGTTAAAATTGCTGGAAATACTTGTGACGCATAGGCGATATTTTGTAAACCGAAGCCCATGAACGCTGCGCCATCTGTCAATAGTGTCGTTAGTTCAGGCAAAATCAAGGCACCGACAGCGGAAACCGCCACCAATTGGTTGACCTTTAATTTATTTGCCGTGGTGATCGCCACTAAAATCGGTAAGAAATACAATGGTGCGCCACCGATCAGATTCAAAATTTGATACGTCTGGCTCGTATTGTCCATCAATCCAGTGACAGAAGCAAGTAACAGTAAGGATTTCAAGACGCCCCCACCAGCGACCGCTGGAATCAACGGTTGAAAAATCGAGATAATAAAATCAAGCAGGACCGCACCCCACGATTGTTTTTGTTTGCCTTCACTTCCTCCATCCGCTGTTAGCTCATGACCTAACACGTTCATAACCTCATCATACACTTCGACGACATCATTGCCGATGATGACTTGGCATTGGACATTTTGTCGCACCCCAATCACGCCATCGACTTTTTCCAAGGCATCTTTTTGTACGAGGCTATTGTCTTTTAAGGTAAAGCGCAAGCGTGTGGAGCAATGTTCCAAATGTGCGATATTTTCTTTTCCGCCAATCAACTCAACGATGGCAGTTGCCGTTTCTTTTACATTCATAATTTTCTTCTCCTTTAATTAGTTTTCCTTTGTTGGCCAAACAAAGAAAAAAGCAGGCAGCACCTACAAAAACATTGAACGGAATCCAACGATCCCTTCCATGTTTTTTATAGGTCCTGCCTGCATTACCAGTCACATGCCTGTTTTATTACTTGCATAATACCATGCTTTATTTGAAAACGCAACCACCGTTTGAAAAATATTTTGCTAAGCCTTTTGCTGAAACGAGAAGTTTGCTACACTTAGTGGATAATCAGTTGTTTCGTCTTCCTTGGCTTGCACCAGAAGCAAGAAGAATATCGCTGGCTAAACGTATCACAAGAAAGGATGAATCGGATGACTTCATTGAATCACTCACTGCATGTCGCCGTCCCAACAGCATTTGATCATGCAGAAAGACTTGACACGAAAAGGACGATCGCTCATATCTTGCAACTGCAAAAGCAAGGGATCAAATCGGTTTTGGTGTGCGGCTCCACCGGTGAACAGCACTCATTGACCTTAACAGAAAAAAAGCAGCTTCTACATGCCTTAGCGCAAGAAACCAGCTGGGCAGCCGATTTCGAAGTCCTCTTCGGTTTAGCTGGCATCGTATTTCATGAAACGCTCGCGTTGGCAGAAGCAATTAGCAAAAATCCCCGAATCGATGGTGTGGTTTTAGGCTTTCCCCCTTATCTTTGCCTGACCCAAAAGGAAGCTGTGCTCTATGCTCAGGGATTGATCCATACTTGCGAAAAACCAGTTATTTTATACAACAATCCCCGCCGCACGGGCTTTGATTTATCTGCAGAAAGTATCTTGACCTTGATCGCTGACCCTCGGGTGATCGGCTTAAAAGAAGCTGGCAGGAAGGAGCGAGTGCCTCAACTAAAAACAAAGACGGCTGCCGATTTTCGCTTTTATGCTGGTGGTGAAGCGGACTTGGCGGAAAAGGTCGCACTAGGGTTTAACGGGCTGTCATCAATGGCAGGAAACCTTTGTCCCAAGGAGATCCAGGTGATTTGGCAGGGCTTATTGAAAGGTGATGCAACGATTTCTACGTCGAATGAATGGCAGAATATGGAACAAGCAGCTGCTGGCGATCCAACCAATACCATCAGTTACCTTCCGTGGCTCAAGCAGCAAATCACCATTGATGGACAGCCCTTTGGCTTTTGTCGTCAGCCGCTAGGTCTAGAAACAATTGATCGGTTTGGCACTGGCTCAATTCCCCCTCATCTAGCACATGAAAGGCAGGAGAACCAGACAAATGAAGATTGATGCACCGATTGATCCACAACTAAAGCACTATATTGAAAGCTCCATCATCCCGCAATACAACCAATTGGATAGCAGTCACTCCCCAGCGCACGTCCACCAAGTGATCCAAAATAGTTTTGAAATTGCTGAAACATTGCCCGTTGACCTGAATATCGTCTATACGGTAGCTGCCTACCATGATATCGGCTTGCTCTATGGCCGCAAAAACCACGAAAGCAATTCCCGCAAGATCGTTGAACAAGATGCTGTGTTGCCACGCTTTTTCTCTCCTCCAGTCATTTCAATGATCGGCGAAGCTGTAGAAGATCATCGCGCCTCGCTGCCCTATGAGCCTCGCTCGCTTTATGGCAAAATTATTTCCGAAGCCGATCGCGACTTAGATTTTGAGCGAATCCTCAAGCGTACCTTGCTTTTTGCTTATGAGAAAAAGCAGCTGACAGATTTAGAACAATTGCATCATGAAGCGTATCAGTACATTTCAAAGAAATACGGTCCTCAAAGTAAGCTGAAGGTTTGGTTGGATTATCGCAAAAACCAAGACGGTTTGGCGATCATCTATCAAAAATTAGCACAACCTGAAAGCTTCCGTCACTCCTTTGAAAAAATCGTGCCGTTAGTTATCGCTACAAGCAAAGAAACTGACGATTGACACTTTGATCCAGCACCAAACTTCAAATAGGAACCCTCTGATTCAGCGCCGCAGTTGTGCCTGCACTGAATCAGAGGGCTTTTACTGTTATTCTAAACGTTCTTTCTCCACTAAAATCCCCCGCCCCTTCGCTGCTCCTACGCGCCTATTCAAATCAAAGGGCAGCAAGTGGTTTTCTTCAATCAACAGACACCCCTTCTAAATAACCTTCCTTTCTTCACCGAATTTACTCTTTGTAAGCAAGATAGTTTGCTGAAAATAAAAAAAATGGTATTTTTATTTTATCAAGTGATAAAATATTAGGAGGAATCGTTATGTTTTTGGCAATCAATGAAATACGCCATTCCAAATTGCGTTACGCCCTAGTCACAGGGGTCATGTTTTTAATCGCCTATTTGGTCTTTTTTTTAACTGGGTTAGCTTATGGGTTGGCTCAAGATAATCGGATGGCGGTCGACAAATGGGAGGCAGATCAAATTTTGTTGACCGAAGAAGCAAATGATAATTTAAACATGTCGATGCTTCCTCGCAGTCTTTATGATGAAGTCGATGCACCAGAAAAAGCAGTTTTGGCGCAAACCGCTGGAGTTGTGACCAAAGAAGACAACGGTGAAAAAGTCGATGTCACCTTTTTCGGCATTGATCCAGATCAATTTTTAGCACCCAATATTACCGATGGCGAGATGTTTGCGTCAGATGATGAAGCGGTCGCCGACAGCAGTATTGAGGAAGAATACGGGATTTCCATTGGTGACACCATCAAATTAGCAGGCAGTGACAAAAAATTAAAAATCGTCGGTTTTACAGATAACGCCCGCTTCAGTGTCGCTCCGGTCCTCTACACCTCGATCGGTGCCTATCAAGAAATTCGTTTTGAAAAAGAAGATGATTCTGAAAATGCCCGTATCAACGCGATCGTGACTCGTGGCAAAATCAAAGAAGTGCCAGATGATCTGGTCGCTACGGATATCAGCAAATTTATTAATGAATTGCCTGGTTACAACGCGCAAGTGCTGACCTTTGGCTTTATGATCGGGTTCTTGATCGTGATCGCTGCCATCGTTATCGGAATTTTCATCTATGTGCTAACGATGCAAAAATCAGAAATTTTTGGTGTCATGAAAGCTCAAGGGATCTCTAGCCGCTACATTGCTTTTTCGGTGATCGCCCAAACGTTCTTATTGGCAACCTCGGGTGTTTTGATCGGTGGTTTGGCAACGATCGGTACCGCCCTCGTGTTACCTGCGGCAGTGCCATTCCAAATCAATCTATTATTCTTTGCTAGTATCAGTATCATGATGATTCTGATCGCGATGCTAGGTGCTTTCTTCTCGGTGCGAACGATTGTAAAAATCGACCCATTGAAAGCAATCGGATAGGAGGAAAAAACATGAGTGCCATTGAATTCAAACAAGTCAAAAAAACATTTAAAGATGGGGACGCGACAATCGAAGCCTTGAAAGAAACCAACTTTTCAGTAGAAAAAGGCGAATTTGTCGCCATCATCGGTCCTTCCGGCTCTGGGAAAAGTACCTTTCTGACGATTGCCGGTGGTCTACAAGCCCCCTCTGAAGGCGAAGTGTTTATCAATGACGAACCCTTCAGTAATCAAAAAGAAAAGCAACGGGCAAAAACTCGTTTCAAAAAGATCGGCTTTATTTTACAAGCTTCCAACCTTGTCCCTTTTTTGACGGTCAAAAAGCAACTCCAATTGGTGGATAAGGTCAGCAAAGAACCCCAAGAGCAATCAGCTACTGAATTGTTTGAACAACTAGGGATTGAAAAGCTGCAGAACAAATACCCCGATGAACTATCTGGTGGAGAAAGACAGCGTGTGGCTATTGCCCGAGCGCTCTATCATGATCCCACCATCATTTTGGCAGATGAACCAACGGCGAGTCTTGATTCAAAAAAAGCCGTCGAAGTCGTCAAAATCTTAGCGAAAGAAACCAAAGAAAAACAAAAAGCCACCATTATGGTGACCCATGATACCCGTTTGACAGATTATTGTGATCGGGTCCTCGTCATGAAGGATGGCGTTTTAGAAGAAAAAGAACACACGAAAAAAGAAGCCGAATCAGATGATTCGCAGAAGGAGCAAGCATGAAAAAAATTATTGTTGTCGGTGCGGGCGTGTCAGGATTAGCTGCTGCTGTCCGTTTGCAAAAACTTGGCTATGACGTCACCCTCTACGAAAAAGAAGGTCAACCTGGGGGCAAAATGAATCAGATCAAGGAAAACGGCTTTACCTTTGATGTGGGCCCCACCATCGTGATGATGCCTGAAATTTATCGTGAAGTGTTTGAATTTGCTGGCGTTGATCCGAATGACTATATTCCTATGGAGAAAGTCGATCCGATGCTGCAGCTGTATTTTGCCCAAGACGAACCGCTGACCTTCTCAAATGACTTAGTAGAATTGACCAAAACGCTAGAAGCGATCTCAGAAGAAGATGCTCAAGGCTATTTTGCCTTTTTAGCAGATATTTACAAACGCTATGTGATCGCCAAAGAGTCCTTCATCACCAAGTCGTTTCGGACATGGCGAGATTTTTACAATCCCAAATCATTATGGGCAGGGTTAAAGCTGCGAACGTTTAGTGACGCCTACTCTTCCATTTCTAAATTTGTCAAAGATGATCGCCTGCGTAAATCATTGGCGTTTCAAACCTTGTATATCGGTGTCTCCCCTTACCAAGGGCCGTCCCTTTATACGATCATCCCTATGATCGAGTTGATGTATGGGGTCTATTTCATCAAAGGCGGCATGTATACGTTAGCCACTGGTATGGCACGTTTGTTCCAAGAATTAGGCGGTACGATCCATTACAATACGCCGATCGATGAATTATTGATCGAAAACAAGCAAACCAAAGGCGTTCGTGTCAATGGAGAAACGATCACCGCAGATGCCGTGATTTGTGCGGCTGATTTTCCTTATGCCATGGAAAGCTTGATTCCTGATGAATCAAAACGCGGCAAATACACCAATCAAAAAATCGCTTCGATGGATTATTCTTGTTCTTGTTTCTTGCTTTATTTAGGTCTGGACAAAAAATATGAGGATAGCGCACTCCACAGCATTTATTTTGCCAATGATTTCAAACGCAATGTAGACGATCTTTTCGAGGCTGGCAAACTGCCAGAAGATCCTTCCTTCTACTTGTATCGTCCAACCCTGAAAGATGCTTCCTTAGCACCTGATGGTCAAGAAGGTCTTTATGTTTTAGTCCCAGTGCCTGAATTATCTAAATTTGATCAATGGACGGATGAAACGATCCAAAGCTACCGCCAGCAGATCATTGGATTATTAAAAGAAAAAACGATCTTTACGGATATTGATGAACACATCGTGTATGAAAAAATGTATACGCCAGATACGTTCAATGATCGGTTCAATGCTTACAACGGTGCGACGTTTGGCTTGAAACCGACCTTGGCACAAAGCAATTACTATCGTCCCCATAATAAATTTGATTATGCAGAAGGCCTATACTTCTGCGGCAGCAGTACGCATCCGGGAGCGGGCGTGCCAATCGTGATGCAAAGTGCCAAGTTAGCTGTGGAGGAGTTGTTAAAAGATGACCGTTAAATCATTAAGCATCTTTGATGAATACGACAACGATTTTTTATACTGTGAGGCCATCATAAAAAAGCATTCGAAAAATTTTCATACCGCCTTTTCTCAATTGCCAAAAGACAAAGCCCGCGCCGTCTATGCCGTCTACGCCTTTTGCCGACGTGCCGATGATGCCGTCGATGAAAAGCAAGACCCATTGTTGATCGAAGCCATGAAAAAACGCTTGGAAGAAATGCAAAAACAAGTATCAGACGATGCGATCGACTTGCCGCAAGCCGTCAAGGAAGAAAATCCTGATGAAGCCATTTGGCGGGCATTGACCCTTTCTTTCCAACAGTTTGACCTGCAATTTCAACCCTTTTTCGACCTATTGGTGGGGCAAAAACAAGACCTTGACTTCCAGCAGCCCACCTCTGAAAAAGAGCTTTCTGACTATAGTTACTACGTAGCTGGCAGTGTAGGTCTGATGCTCTTGCCGATTCTCTCGCAAGCAGCCGCTGCGATTCAAGAGCCCGCCATCAAATTGGGTGAAGCGATGCAGCGCACCAATATTTTACGTGATATTGGCGAGGATCTGCGGATGGGCCGCATCTATTTGCCGCAAACGGTCTTGGCGCAATACAACCTTTCGCGAGAGGCTTTAGCCGCTGGCAATCAAAACCCGCAGTTTATCGAGATGTGGGAACACGAGGCGCAACTGGCAGAGACGCTTTATCAAGAATCTTTTGTCATGATGCCGCAAATCGATGAAGATTGCCGTGAAGCTCTATTAGCAGCTGCTTTGATCTATCGGGAAATCTTGACTGTGATTCGCAAAAACAACTATCAAGTATTTGCTGAAAAAACAGCAGTACCGAAACAACGGAAAATCCAACTTTTGTTTACCGCGAAAAAAATGCTTCGTCAGGAACGTTGGGAGGGCTGACTTTGAACTTGCGAGAAAAAATATTACGAGTGGCAGAGAACCTGTTTATGCAGCAGGGGTATCAAGCAACTTCTACTAGACAGATCGCAGAAGCCGTCGGCATCACCCAACCCAATCTTTATTATCACTTCAAAGGCAAAGAAGCCATCTATTATGAAGTGATGGTCTCTTTGGCACAAGAGGTTTCTGGAAAGCTAAATCAGACCGTTGAAGATACTTCCTTGACGATCTCTGAAAAAATCTTGAACATGTTTCTTTTTTTAAGAAGTCGGCATCGGATCAATTTTTATATGATGATGCACGACATTCAGCATACCGTTTCTGAGGACACTTCTAAAAAACTGTACTTGCTTTGGCGGAAAAATTATAAAGAACCGTTTCTTGACTTGTTTCGTCGCAGTGATTCCAATCTCCGTTCGGATGTCGACCCAGAATTTGTCACCAGTCAGTTGTTAGTACTGATGGCGGCTCATTTGGACTCACCAGAAAAAGAAGACAAGATGCCAGAAGCGATCGATTTGTTTTTATTCGGTGCACTAGGCAATGGGCCAATTGCGAAATAGCTGGAACGTTGGCTTTTGTCCCGAGAATAATCATTCGACGAATTTCTGACAATCGCGTACACTGATCCAGTAAACAGAAACTTAAAAGGATGGATGTACATGTCAAAAAATCGAATCGAAGCCTTTACCGATGCGGTCATTGCGATCGTAATGACCTTATTAGTATTGGAATTGCACCAGCCCGAAGGCGATACCTTTGCTTCTTTTTTAGGAGTGGAACAGCAATTTATTATTTATTTGATCAGCTTTGTGATGTTAGCGATCTACTGGAACAATCACCATCATCTGTTTCAAGTAGTGTCTAAAATCGACGGTTGGACCTTGTGGGCGAATCATTTGTTGATCCTGGCACTGACCCTCTTTCCTTTTGTAACGTCATGGGTCAGTCGTTATCCAGTCGCTCTTGCCCCTCAGCTGCTATACGGGGCTGTCATTTTATTGACGGATTTCAGCTATTTCCTTGTAGGAAAGTCCTTGGTGCGTGCCAACCCTGATAATCAAGCCATCGTAGAACTGTTTCGCGGATACAAGAAACTCTACTTTACGTTGTTTATCAACGTGCTGGCATTGCTCCTCGGCTGGCTGATCCATCCCCTATTCATCATCACACTGGATAGTCTCGTGCTATTGTTGTGGGTGATCCCTGAGAAAAAAGTAGAAGCCTTTTTAAAACAATAAAAACACTTGCGTCCTTCTCCTAAAAGCGGTGAATGATTGCGCAAAAGCAGCCGATTGGTGTACTTTTGCGCAGTCATCCATCAAGAGAAGGACGCAAGTGTTTTTTCTAGCGAATCAAGTCTTTCCCAGGTGCCTGTAAGACTTGTTCCACTTGTTCTTTGGTGGTTAAGGGGACATCTCCCAGCATCGTATGAGCCAATACTGCATTCGTGATAGCAAAATCAGCGGTGCGTTGGAGTGACCATTTTTCGGCGTAGCCTAATAATACGCCAGCAGCATAGGCATCCCCTGCCCCGATCCGATCCAATACTTGCAGCAGCTGCGGTGCCGTTTCATAGGCATCTTGTGCCGTAATGATCCTTCCGCTGATAAACTGCTTGTCTTCCACGGCTAGACGCCGTGTCCCGCAGAACCATTCGAGTTGATACTGGTCAATAAAGGATTGGATCAACGCAAGCTCTGCGCCTTCTGTTTCCTCTAAGGGATAAGCCAATAGCTCCTCCAAGTCACGGACAGAGCCGAAAACTAGGTCACAATAGGGTAGGATCGTTTCATACCGTTGTTTCAGTACCTCCCGATTTAATTCTTCATTCAAGCTTGGACGGAAGTTGAAATCAAAGCAGACGCGAATCTGCTTGGCATGGGCCTGTTTCGCCAAAGCCAAAGCTGTTTGCCAGGTTTTCTCAGTCAAACTAAGAGAGATCCCGCAAATATGAATGAGATCGACCGTTTCTAAAAATCCATCGATAGCATATTCTTCTGGACCAGAAACGCCAAAGGAACTATGATGGCGATTTTGATACGTCACATAGGTCGGACGAGCGCCGTAGCCGATCTCGGCGAAATAACTGCCGATATGACTGTATTTTTTGCCAACAAATGCCGTCTGGATTCCATAGGAACGCAAGCTGGCTTTTGCCGTATCTCCTAATCGGTTGGCTGGCACCTGTGTCAGCATCGACGTCGTCAAGCCGAAATGCGCCAAATTACCTAACAGATTGACCCCTGTTCCCGTAAAATCCATTCGCAAAGAGTGAGTCTGTTCCAATGTTCGATATTCTGGTGGCGTCAACCGCATCATTACCTCACCGTAAGCACCGATCCGCATCATTGATCCCCCCTATTTGGCTGCTGCCAACACCTTTTTCGTCATTTCTGCTAATGTCTGTACATCTCCAGGGCGTGTGTCCCCTGTTTCTCCATCGATGATCGAGCTGTAAATATGCGGAATGATTTTTTTCACGCCTGCATCAACAGCGATCTGCAAGATTTCTTCGAAGTTTTCTAAATCGATACCGCCGGTCGGTTCCAAATAAAAATCATTCGCGGCACAAGCCTCGGCTACCGCTTGATATTCTGCTTTATGAGCCAACCCTTTCATTGGAAAATACTTGATAGAACTAGCGCCCATGTCTTTTAATAAAGCGATCGCTGTTTCAACTGGGACTTCTGCAGCTGGAGTTTGTGAACTCAATGGACCAGTCGCAATATTGACATAGCCGACTTTTCCCGTTGGTGAAACAAGGGCATTGACGATCGTTTCAGATTGTCCTAGCAAAGCTCGTGAGGTCCCCGCTCCCGTGAACACTTGGTTAACATGCTGTGGTTGAAGAACAGCGGAAATTCGGGAGACCATTTCACTTTGATTGGGGTCGCCAGCACCAAGCCCTACAGAAAGGGCATTATTTGTTGCCACTTGATAGTTCTTCATGTCAGCGATAGCCGCCTCGTCACTATCATAGTTTTTTGATAAAACACCTAGGACGATGTTGCCCTCTGCTGCTTCGTAACAAGCTTTCGCATTGTCGATGGAGTTTGCTAACACATTTAGACAGATACGGTCAGCGAAATAATTGGGTGAAGTTTTCATTTTTGGGTTGCTCCTAACATAATTTCTTGTAAGCGATCAGTGATCACTGCCATTTCTTGTTCATTGACTGCTCGGATATCAAATTCAATAATGCCGTTATTGGCTTGGTACTCACGGGTATAAATCGCTGGTTCTCCTGCTTTTAGCGCGTCGATCACTGCTTTGGCACTTGGTTCTTTCACTTTAACACTCGCCCGATAAATGTCTCTGCCAGCGCTGTCTTGAACGATTTTTGCTTCGAAACCAGTGATTTCATTGATTGCCGCAATAAATGGTTGCAGACGCTCTTGCATCGAAGCACCAGATTCTGTTCCCTCCGCTAGATAATCCGTCACGGCTTGGGTAAATCCGAGAATATTGTCTTTACCGATTTTCATTGCTCGACCTATCCCTTTGGATTGCAGGCGCACCCAAGAGACATAGGGCTGCTTGCCGATCACTAAGCCAGCACTCGGTCCTGAAAATGCTTTGGCACCTGAATAGATCACTAAATCAGCACCAGCTTGGGTATAGGCAAACAAATCTTCCTCAGCAGCCGCATCAACGATCAATGGAAGATCGTGTGCCTTGGCAACTTGGGCCGTTTCTGCTACCGTCAGCATACTTTTTTGAACGGTGTGATGACTCTTTATGTAGAGGATCGCCGCCGTTTCGGGTGTGATCATCTCTTCAATGTGCTCGGGTGTACACATATTGGCATAGCCTGCTTCCACTACCTTCCCACCACCTTGTGTCACCATCACTTCCACTGGTGTGCCATAATCTACGTTGTGGCCTTTGGGCAAAATGATCTCCCGCTTACTGATTTTCTCACTATATGGATGATACAAATGATAGCTGTCGCCTTGACCGATGAGTGCCGCCACTGATTGGGCGATCCCCGCTGAAGCGGAAGAAACGATCTGTGCATCTTCCGTTTTCAACAATTTTGCTAAATAGGCACCAGTTTTTTCTGCTAGATCTGCCATTTCAAAGAAATGCTCCCCGCCATAGCGCTGGGCTACAAGCACACTTTCGCTGACTTTCGAGACACCTAGAATCGTCATTTTGCCAGAAGCATTGATGACTTCTTTCAAGCCTAATTCTTCAATATTCAGTGTCAAAAAGTTCCCCTCCTATCACCGCTTTTTGCGGCACGATCTGTTGTGTCGTGATTCGACGATTGCCGTTAGAATCCGTCAATTCCTTTTCGCCCGCTTCAAAGCGGAAAATCGTAAAATCAGCATCATATCCCAATGCGATCTCGCCTTTGTTTTGTAAATGAAATTGCTTCGCAGGGGCACTGGTCACCTTCTCGATGATCTCACGCCAATCATACCCTACGACCGCTAATTTTTCCATAGTCGTCGCTAAATCAAAGACTGGTCCATTGGTACGATTGCGAATGTAGATATCTGTACTAATGGAAGAAGCCTTCAGCTGATTGGCAAAGGCTGTCTCCGCCACGTCAAAATTGAAACTGTCTGTCCCATGACCAATATCGAAGACCAAGCCTTTTTCATAGGCACCAAAGACGAAAGGCTTGATGGTTTGGTTCGTCTGATCCAAAATCCCATTGGCTTTGCCGTTAAAGCAATGGGTCACCACATCGCCTGTTTCCAATTCAGCAAGAATCTCTGCTAAATTCGGTGGTGCTGAACCAATATGGACCATCAAAGGCAGCGGTTGATTTTCAGCTTGGATCGCTTTCGCTAATTTCAACGGCGTGATGCCATTTTCGCCGATCACCGTTTTGCTCATTCGGGCTTTGATCCCGACGATAAAGTCAGGAAACTTCTGCAGCGCTTCTTTGACCAATTCTTTTTTGACTTTTGACAGATCCGCAAGTTCATCCTGCTCTACGATGCCCCATTTGGAAATGTTGACTAAAGCAAAGACATTGGTTTTGGCTTCTTTGGCTAAATCATAAAACCGATGGATATTTTCGGCGCCAGTCGTCCCCGCATCAATAACGGTCGTGACGCCTTGTTTGACACCGATCTCGTCTGGATAATCATAATAGAGCGTCATTTCCTCGAAACAATGGACATGGTCATCGATCCAACCAGCTGACAAGAACTCCCCTTCTGCTAAGGTCAGCTCTTGTTTCGCCTGCTCCTGCAACGTGGGTGCCAGAGCAGTGATTTTGCCGTCTTGAATCCCAATATCAAATACTTCTTCATCGATCGTGCGGGCTTGACGAATAATCAAATCAAACATTTCGTTACACCTTCCTCTCTGTGAAAGTGAATTTCGACCACGGATGGATAAAGGGCAGCAGAACTAACTCTTGTTCGACGATCGAACCGATTTTATTTTTTCGTGGATCTGAGTGAGGCTCTAGCACGACTTGCAGCTCGTTTTTGTACTTGCCAAAACGATCATTGCCAATCACAACGTCCCCTCGTTGAAAGACGCCTTCGTGGTCATGGACAGGATTGTCATGGTTCTTATACTTTTTACGAACTTCTGTGGAACGGATCATCCGATCGGTGATGTCGCCTCGACGGTAATGCTGCTCGTCCAGGGCGATTTGGCGTTCAACTTCATTGATTTCAGGCACAAATTCAATAGCAAATGCAGTCTGGTAGCGATCAATCGCTCCTAACGCTGCCAATTCTGCTTCAGAAGCATAAGCATTTCCGATAATGACATCGTCGATCAAGCCTGTGGCAAACAAATGCTTTGCGGCAGTTTCTACAGGCATTCTTCGGTGCATTTCTAAGGTCGGTAAGCCATCATTAATATCCCAAGGTCCGATCGTTCCCGTTTGAGAAGAGATAAATGCGGCGGTTCGAATGCCTTTTTCCTTGAAACGACGACTGCATTTTTCAAAGAAATCATAGGGTAAGGCAGTCCCTTCTTGCGGATAGAAATTGTGGCAGCCGTATAAGTAAGGAATGTTGGCTTGATAGGTCAAAATATTGTCTAAATACGCCACATCATTGCTCATATTCAATTCAACAGCTAAACCAAAGGGATTGTAGGTCAACATCGCTTCTTTATTGCCGTCAAAGCCTAAATCTAAACGAATCCCATCGGCACCTAGTTCATGGAAAAAGGTCAAGTCATCATAGGAGATGCCTAGTTCCGAAAAGATGGCTGGTGCCACGTCTAAAATCGTTTCATAGCCTAATCCTTTGGCAAAATCAATCAACGCTTTAAATTTTTTCTGCACGTTTTCTTTGCCGTCACTCACTTCCAGCATACTCATAAAAATGCGGCTAAAGCCATAATCATGGGCTAATTGCAGATAGGCTTTGTCTGTTTCAAAATCACTGTGATCGGGATACACCGATACTCCTAGTTGTCTTTTCAACTTATCTCATCCTCATTTCTTCATAAAAAGCAGTAAAACGTGTCAGTAAAAGCGAACTGCAAACAATCGTCGCCGTTATCGTCAAAAATGGTCCCCACGGAAACTGACGGCTCAGTAGGATCGCTGCAGCAACGCCAAGAATCCCGAACAAAAGCATCCGCCAAAACGGCACTTCTTGAATTTTTTTCCCTTGTGCTGATTTTGTTAACCAAATTTGACAACCAAAAAATAAACAAATGGCATAAATCCCCATGTTTGCACCTCACTCTTTTTTGTCTTGCTTAAGCGGCTGTTTCTTCTTGTTCGCGGGCAATCTGCTGTTTCTCAAAGACTTTAAAGAATGGGTAGTAGATTGCGAGTGTGATAAAGAAGTTGACGATTACTAAAATCGCTGCTGCGATACTCCAGTCCGTACTCATCCAGGCGGCGATTGGTGCTGGAATGGCAAACCCAAGTCTGGCAGCCATCATCGGTACGACACCCGTAATAGTCGCGAAGTAAGAAATCGTTGTCGTAATCAATGGTGCCACCAAGAACGGAATGCCTAAGATTGGGTTCATTACGATCGGTGCACCGAAAATCACTGGTTCATTGATATTGAATAGGCCTGGCAAGATGGACAAACGGCCCAATTGTTTCAAGTATTTTGATTTGGAGAAGAAGAACAAAACGACCAACGCTAAGGTCGTACCGGCTCCACCGATCCAGACGAACCATTGTAAAAATTGTTCCGTAAAAATATTAGGCAATTCATGCGCATTGCCAGATGCTTGGAACGCTTCCATATTTTCAGCAATGGAAATATCCCAGAATGGACGAATGACAGGACCCATGATGGCTGGTCCATGAATCCCCAGTACCCAGAAGAAACAGATCAAGAAGACAGTCAATAAACCACCAAACAAGCTGTTACCAGCTAGCACGTCTTTTAACGGCATCAACAAGTTACTTAAAAAGCCATTGATATCAAAGCCTAACATATGACGGATCACCCAGAACAAAATCAGGATCGCTCCTCCAGGAATCAACGCCATAAATGAATTCGTTACTTCTGGTGGCACACCATCTGGCATTTTGATGGTAATGTTTTTTACGATAAAGAAACGATAGATTTCAACGGACAAGATCGCCGTGACGATCGCGCCAAACAAAGAGCCTGATCCTAAGTTTGCCACATTGATATAACGTCCCGCATCAATGATGCCTTCCACAGAATCAAAGACTCGCAATGGTGGTGCAGCGGTTACAAGAAAGGACATCGTTGCTAAGATACCCGCAGTCAATGAATCCAGCTTGTAGCTTTTGGCTAGCGATGAAGCAATCCCATATGTTGCATACAATGCCAATAATCCGACTGTATAACGAAAGGGAATATCCAAAACTTCCCGATACGGTTCGATCACCGCAGCGACTGATTCGATGGGAAAATTCAGTAAGATCGTGAAGAAAGACCCAACGATCGTTAATGGTAACGTAGCGATGATCCCCTTACGAATCGCTACCATGTGCCGTTGCATCCCCACTTTATTTGCAATCGGCATCAACTTCTGTTCAATAAATTCTACAAACCCTTTCATAATTGCCTCCTTAGTTTATAACATTATAATGTTTATACAAGGATAATAGCACAGTGCTTCCTGGGAGTAAATATGTTTTTTACGAATAGACGAAACTATTTTTAACAACTCAAAATAACATTTATTCATCGTAATTTTACACAATATCAAAACTTAAAAATTTATGTGTTGATAAGGGATTTTTGAATAGCTTGATACAAAAAAACCTATTGGCAATGTTTTCCAATAGGCACGATATTAAAATCAAAAATAGTATTCTTGATTCATTTAATGTTTTTTAGTTTTTCAAATGAATTTTCTACTTAATTATACTTTCTTCTCATAAATAAAATCATCCATCACAAATCCCGAACCAATCATAACAGTACGTTCAGAAACGCGCGTAAAGCCGCGATGCTCATAAACAGCGATCGCCTGCTGGTTTTGTTTGTTGACGTTTAAATGCAGTGTTTTGCCTGAGGCGATCTCCTCATACCAATCAAAGACTTGGCTGGCATAGCCTTTGCCTCTAGTGGATTGATGGAGATACAATTTACTTAAATAAATCTGCTGCTGTGTTTCTTCATACGCTGTATATCCTACTGCTCGGTCTCCTTCTAATAACAAAAGATAGACTGCTCCTTGCTGGACTTCGTTTTGAATCGCTGCTGGTGATTGGTAATGAGCCAGCATATACGCGACTTGATCGGACCCTATGATAGGTGTAAACACTTCTGGCCAGATTTCTTTGATCAAACGATCCAACGTTTGGAAATCTTCAGGTGATTGAACGATTTTTTTTGTGATTGCCATAAGAACCCCTTCTTTCTGCTGCACGAAACAAAAACTCGTTTATAAATATCTCTATTATAAGGGATAAGGAAAAAAAAGAAAGGGCACGTGGAACAAAGACCCCAAAATGTCTCAAAAGATGGTAAACTAGAAGTGAAAAAATGGTGACGAAAAGGAGGTAGCAACACCATGCAGCTCTTGCAACTACTTTTACTGGCAATCATTTTTGTTTCGTTCTTCCTGGCGTTGATTGGCTGGGTTTTATCGATGACCAACGGCTTGATCTTCTCTCGTTCTCCTCAGCAATTTAAAGCGCATGCCCATGATCCTAACTATGAAAAAGAACGACAAGCAGGCAAGCGCTTGAAAGAGATTATATTCCGACGCATTGTTCCTCTAGGAATAGCCTCTTTGATCATCTATGGGCTAATCGCACTATTAAACGTCCTTTAAAAGTTTTTAAAAAGACTCAAATAAATTAAAAAACAACCGGCATCTTTTCCTGTTGATCAATGCGCCTTTCGCTTTCGCTGAGGGGAACATCAATGCATAAGATGCCGGTTTGTTTTTTATTTACTTACTGCTGCTTTTGAGGCTTGAACTTTTTTCAGTAAAGCGAAGAGGACTTGGCTATCATCAATAGCCGCAATATATTGTTGGCAAAGTGCCATCATTTCTGTTTCATCCATTTTATCTAAAGAAATAACTAATTCATTTTCTACTACCTGCTTATTATTCATAGGGCTCCCTACTTTCTTCCTTTGTTACCTCTAGTTTGCCATGAATGAGCAGGTTCCGTAAGAACTTTTCAGTTTACAAACAGGAAACGGGTGGTTTACATCCTTGTCCTATCAAGGTTTTGCCAGAAAATTTATTCGGTAGCAGGCTCGATGTGGATGTCAGTATCAAACACCTGAAAACGATCAGCTAAGAGATCTTCAATAGCATCTGCAACGTTATGACTCTTTTCAACCGTCAAAGATTTGTCCATCGTCACGACGACATCGAGAAAAACATTGGCGCCATACATTCTTCCTCGAATCGATTTGACAGATTTCACTTCAGAAAAACCAGCGATTGCCGCTTCATACTCCACGACTAACGATTCATCAAACCCATCAGAAAGTGAAAAGGCACTCTCACGAAAAATATCGACGGCGGTTTTGATAATCAAAAGAGCAACCACGATCGCAGTCAAACTGTCCAACCAACCGATACCAAATGAGGCGGCAAAAATAGCGATCGCCGTTCCAATACTCGTCCACGCATCGCTGCGATTGTCTTTAGCAGCTGCTAGCAGAGCGGAGCTTTTTACGCGAGCGGATAATCGCTTATTATAATAATACATGCCATACATCAAAATAGCTGAAATGATACCGACGACTGCCGCGATCATATCGGGACTTTGCGTTTCTCCGAGTAGAATCGTTTGAATGGAAGACCATAAGACCTGCAGACCGACTGCCAGCATAATCAAGGACGTTACGAGACTCGCCACGCTTTCTGCTTTCCAATGACCATATTTATGGTCTTCATCTGCTGGCTTTTGAGCCAAACGCAAACCAATCAAGACAGCGATCGACGCTACGATATCCGTCGCATTGTTCAACCCATCTGCCCATAGTCCTTCAGAGTTTGCCAAACGACCGATGGCAAGTTTGGCGATGGAAACCAAAATGTAAGCAACGATACTTAAGATGGCGCCTCTTTCTGCTTGTTTTAATTCTGCGTATCTTGTTTGATTCATGTCATCCCCTCCAAATAGTCAACTTGAAAATAATAGCTGAAATTTTCATCAATTGCATCATTTATTTGAGAGATTTTATTTTTTAGGAGTGGCAAACATTCACTTCTAGTGAAACGAATTTCTGTTCTGAGGCTACCAAAAAACAGGACTCCAAAGGGAATCCTGTTTTTTGCTTTTTTTCTTTCACAAAGAATCGCTGCTACTCGTTCACCAGCAGCTGTCGATTTCTTTCACTAAATTTCTCATTATGGGAAGAAACCATCGCCTGCGGGACACTGGTCGGCTCTAAATAGTGTTTGATTTGGTTGACTGCTTGCGCAGCATCTTGAAAGGCTCCCGCCAAAAGATTCACTTTGCCTTTGAAATAATGAATGTCGCCAGCTGCAAAAACACCGGGATGGCTAGTTTTTGTAGGAATCTCGCAATTGAGGTAAAAGTCTTCATGGCGTGCAAGATCAAAGGAGACTTTATCTAACAAGCCACTGTCACGGTCATACCCGTGTTGGATCAGTAGATGATCGCATAAAAAATCGATCGTCTCATGGTTGGCACTGTTTTTTAGTCGTAGAACCATATTGAATGTTTCTGCTTGATTCACCCCATCGATGGTGTGATTCATCAGCACTTGAATCCCTTCTGCTTTCATCTTCTTTACTTGTGCTTCATGGGCTTTCAATTTTTCTCCTCGGTAACACAGGGTGACTTTGGCACCATAAGACACTGCTTCGATCGCATAATCCACTGCCGCATCACCGCCGCCAGAGATCACTAGATGCTTGCCTTGGATCGCTTGCTGGTCAGGAAACTGATAGTGGATATAGTTGTCGACATTATTATGGATGAAACATGGCAATTTTTGCGGAGAAACGACACCGCCGCCGATACAGACTAAAACGGTGCGTCCAAGATGGGTCCTTCCTTGGTCATCCACTGCATAAAAAAGGTCGTCTTCCTTGGTCAATGAAATGATTTTCGTTTTCAGATAGATCGTTGGATCAAACAACTTGGCCTGTTCAATCAAGTGTTCTTTGACTTTCTTTCCCTTGGTTGGCGGCAATGCACCCACATCCCAGACCATTTTTTCAGGATAGAAATTGATCTTCCCGCCTAATTCGGCTTGTGCTTCAAACAATACGACCGATAGATCACGTAATCCAGCATAAAAACTCGCATAGAGTCCAGTGGGTCCTCCGCCGATAATCAGAACATCTGCTATAGTGGTCATTGGCTAGCCTCTCTTTCGTAAATGAAAATCATTCTCAATTAGTTAGTTCGATTATAGACAACGATCGTCCATTTGTAAAGAATTTTCTGAAAACAAATTAATTATGTTTACCAATTATTTTTCTTTACATTGTAAAGAAAAAAGCCTTTTCCTGAACTTCTGGTAAAAAAAAGATGAGCAGATTGTTATTTTTTCTCATTTTATCTAGTGATATATTTGTGATCGTCCCTGACTTCAAGGTATACTCTTAGAAAGTAGGTGAAAAAATGGAAGTTGAAAAATGTTACGCGCCCTTACCGGACGGGTCTGTCCTCTATTACGAGAAAACCGGTTCAGGACGCCCTCTTTTTTTACTGCACGGAAATGGCGGCAGCAGTGCCTATTTCTCAAAGCAGGTCGACGCCTTGCGTCAAAAACATCAACTGTATTTAATCGATAGTCGAGGGCATGGCAAATCCACTAATACGCAGAAGAAAATCGATTTTTTTAAAATGGCAACAGATCTTTTAGCAATTATTCAGCAAGAAAAGCTAACGAAAATCGCCTTACTAGGATTTAGCGATGGTGCCAATCTGGCGATGGTCTTTTGCCATCTTTACCCAGAGCATGTCAGCTGCATGATTTTAAACTCTGGCAACACGGAACCGCGAGGTGTGAGGCTCTTTTCTCGAATCGGCAGTGTCTTGCAATATCTGATCGTTTGGCTTTGTTCCCCATTCTCCAAAGGCATGCGGGGCTTTCTGCCTATTTTGGGATTGTTGTTTCGTCCAATCGGTTTATCTACAGCCGATTTGAATCACCTCAGTGTGCCGACATTGATTTTGGTCGGCAAACGTGATTCGATCAAGCTTTCCCATTCTTTTTATATTGCAAACAGTATCCTTCAGTCCAATTTTATCGTCGTCAAAGGACAAGGACATAGTTTTGCACGAAAGAATCCAGAGGTATTTAACACGAAAGTATTATCTTTTTTAGAAAAGGTCGGTGAATAACTATGAGAATCTTTACTTGGCTCCGCGACCACCGCTCACTGTTTAAAACACTCTTCTTAATTGCAGTCGCCGTGATCGTGTTCGGCGAGCTGCTTTCGTTAAGCAAGACGATCTCGATTGATCAACTAAAACAATTGTTTGCGCAGCTATCTCTTTGGCGAGTGGCTTTAATGGCTGCCATTGGCTTACTGTGTGTCTTTCCCATGGTCTTATATGATATCGTCTTGAATCGCTTGCTAGGGGACAAGCCTGATCGCCGTTATTTACTAGAAACCAGCTGGATCATCAATACCATGAACAATTTGATCGGCTTTGGCGGTTTCATCAGTATCGGGTTACGGTCGGAATTTTATGGCAAAGGAAAAAAAGGCAAAGACGTTGCCCAAGCAATATCGAAGATTTTTATCTACTTGATGTCTGGTCTTTCGATTTTATCGCTTGCAGCGCTGGCATTCGTCCTCTTCGGTCCCACGACCGATTATCTCCAACAGTATTGGATCTGGCTTTTAGGCGGCAGTCTTTATTTTCCAATCGTCTATGCGCTTAGTTTTTCCAAAAAAAATGCCTACTTAGGTGGGCTGCAACGACGTGATCGTCTGCAGCTGATCGCCGCTTCCTTATTGGAATGGCTAGGTGTTTTTGCCGCCTTCTTTACGACGGGTCTGTTGATGGGTCTCTCGGTCGATGTGTTTCAACTGTTGCCGCTTTTCATCGCTGCTTCCGTGATTGGGATCGTCTCGATGATTCCTGGCGAACTGGGAACCTTTGATGTCATGATGATTATGGGAATGGGTTCACTACAGATTCCCCGTGAAAGTGTCATTGCCTGGCTCTTGCTGTTCCGTCTGTTTTATTACATCATTCCCTTTTTGATCGGTTTGCTTTTTTTCTCAAAAAATGTCGGTGTCTCCCTCAACCAGCGCTTTTCTGGTATTCCAAAAAGCTTGTTGTTGGAAGTGTTCCACAAGATCGAAGTGTTGCTGCTTTATCTGACTGGAACGATGTTGGTGCTTTCCGCCACGATCCCAGAAGCCTTTGATCAAATCAAATGGTTAGCCCACCTCAATCCGATTCGCTTGAATTTTGTGATGCAGTACCCGAGTATCTTTCTCGGCTATCTCTTTTTGATCGCCGGTCGCGGCATCTCTGCCCGTGTCAGTCGCGCGTATATGCCGACGCTTTTGTTGATTGCAGCAACGATCGGCTATGCTATTTTTGCGGGTTTCCGCTTTTCGACCATGCTGTTTCTTCTATTATTACTGGCGATCATGATTTTTTCAAAAAGCGAGTTATTCCGAAAACAACTGGTTTTCGCTTGGGAATGGCTAACGATCGATGGGTTGCTGATTGGTTCGTTGACGATCCTCTATGTCATTATCGGGGTCTACAATATGCCCCATATCAATCGGCATCCGACACATCACCATTCGATGGATTTTTTGCTTTTCCCTTCTGAAAAATTATGGCTCCAAGGCTTCGTTGCGATTTTATTCGTCGCCGTTGCGATGCTGTTGTTTGCACGCTACTTGATGGGACCAAAGCACCAACTCGGCGTCAGTGCCGCCACCGATAAAGTGAAGCATGTTTTGAACACTTATGGCGGCAATAGCGACAGCCATCTTGTCTATTTAAAAGACAAGCAAGTGTACGTTTATCCAGAAATCGGCGAGCCGACGGTCTTTTTTCAATTTACGACCTTTAATAATAAATGCTTAGTCATGGGTGATCCTTCTGGGAAGCAAGCAGACTTTCCCCAGGCACTGGAAACTTTTCTAACAGAGATGGATCAGTGGAATTACTTGCCAGTCTTTTATGAAAGTAGTGAAGAAATGGTGATGCTGCTGCATGAATTCGGGTATGACTTTATCAAATTCGGTGAGAAAGCCTATGTGGATCTGCCTAGTTTCACCCTCTCAGGAAAGAAAATGAAGGGACAGCGGGCTTTGAACAACAAGATCACCAAAGAAGGCTTTACCTTTGATGTGCTCACCCCACCCTTTTCAGCCGAAACCTTTGCCACTCTTAAGGAAATTTCTGATAACTGGCTAGATGGACGGAAAGAAAAAGGGTTCTCCCTTGGATTCTTTTCAGAATCCTATCTGAGTACCGCACCAATTGCAGTCGTCCGTAATCAGCAACAAGAAATCGTCGCGTTTGCCTCCTTTATGCCAACCTATCAGACAGGCTTAGCTTCCATTGATCTGATGCGTCACGATCCTGAAAAAGCCCCGAACGGAACGATGGATTTCTTGTTTATTCAGCTGTTTGATTATTTTAAAGAACAAGGCTACCAACAATTCGATTTAGGTATGGCACCATTAGCCAATGTTGGTACGTTCCGCAGTAGTTTCTTGCAAGAGCGGATCGCCTATCTCGTTTACACGTTTGGTTCTCGCTTCTATTCTTTTGAAGGGCTACGAGAATACAAACAGAAATATGCCGCTTCTTGGTCCCCTCGCTACATCTTATATTCTCGGGACAGTTGGATCGGTTATGTCATGATTGCCCTGTTGATCGTCGATAATCAATCGGCAGACAAAACGAAATAAAAAAGCTCAAATGCGCCGGTTTGTTCTCGGTGCATTTGAGCTTTTTTCATTTGTTGCGCTTAGAAGTTATTCTGCTGATTTAGATGGTGCGTTTTCCCAAAGTTGTTTGACGACTGGAATATTTCCTAGTTCCGTCATATTGGATGGTAGAATGACCGTGTTGGTATTGCTGTTGACCACGTCTTTAAAGGCTTCGATCCCTAGATAAGATAAGGAGCGCTCGTCTAGCTGGCTTTCTTTGATTGCTTCATTGATAGCTAAAATCCGTTTGCGTTCAGCTTCAGTGATTTTCGCGATTCGTTCCGCTTCTGCCTCAGCATCGATCCGTACACGTTTTGCCCGCGCCTCTGCATCGATTTGGGTTTGTTCTGCCCGAGCTTGCGCGTCGATCGTCATTTGAGAAGCTTTGGCTTCGGCACTTAAGACTGAAGAAGATTTCTCCCCTTGGGCTCTTGTGATCATGGATTCTTTGTCTCTTGAAGCTGTGATCAATTTATTCATTGATTCAATGATTTCTTGGGAAACTTTGATTTCCCCGATATTGATCCGGTCGATCGCTAACCCATAGCCAGCAGTGATGTCTTTGATTGAAGTAAATAGAGCCACGTTGATTTCTTCAGTTCCATTTAGAACCTCGTTCAGATCCATTTTCCCGATGATCCCCCGTAAGTTTGATTGGGCATCTTGAATCATTGAGATAACGGAGTTTTCATTTTCGTAAACAAAGGCACGAACATCTGTGACGTGGTATTTGATTGCTTCATCGATCTGCACGATTACGTTGTCTTTCGTAATTGCACTTTGCGGTTCGATCTCCAGAGGAATCTGTTTCAAGGACACTCTTTCTCTTACGGTATATAAAATCGGAACAAGAAAATGAAGACCTGGTTCCAACGTTCGAACATATTTCCCAAAACTTTCCACAACTTTGACTTCCCCTTGACGAACGATCACAGCAGTGCTTGCGATCAGCCAAATCAGAACCACTAATACGAAGATAACTAAAATAATTTGGATAATGATCATTGTAAAAACCCTCTTCCATTTTCAAATAATGTATTGTTAACACGGGTCAATAAGACACCGTTTTCAACCCCGATAATTTCTAACATGACATTTTCAGCAGGAATCCCTGCAATCACCCGATATTCTGTGTAGGTGCCATAAAGACGGATATAGCCTGAATAATGATCCGTCAGCGATCGAAAATAACGTCCAACCGCTCGTTTTTCCATATAATCTACGATGATTTTCACCCTCTTTGCCTTCATGCAGTAAATTTGAAGCTTCAAACTCATTTGTTAATCTATTACAAGTGTTACTAACTATGATAGCACGTTTCACCCAAGAGAACAGTAAACTTATGCAGATTCCGCTTTTTTTTAGAAAAAAAACATAGAACGAAAACCAATTCCTTGCATTTTCTCATTAAATTGCATACAATCTAATTGTACAAAATATAAAAAATAGGAGTGAAGAAATGATGAAAAAAATGTATTCTACTAAAATGATTAACACTGGTGGCCGTTCAGGAGAAGTACACAGTCCCGATCATTCATTTGAGCTAAACATCACTGCACCTGGCAAACGTGTTGAAAATGCCACCAATCCAGAACAACTTTTTGCGGCTGGGTTTAGTGCTTGTTTCAATAGTGCCCTTGAATTAGTGAAAAGCAACAAAGGAATCGACGGTGCTTCAACTGTCAGTGCACAAGTGACTTTATACGCAGAAAGTGAATCAAGCTTTGTTTTAGGCGTTGAGATCGAAGGTCAAATCGAAGGTTTATCAACAGAAGAAACACAAGAATTGCTTGAAATCGCTCATACCGTATGTCCTTACTCAAAAGCTACAGCTGGCAACATTGAAGTGACTGTCAAAGCCGTTAGCGAGTAGACTTTCGTTGAAAAAACAGCTATGATAAGAGGCGGATGTTAGAAAAAGGGGTGAAAACATGAATGTCTTAGCGTTAGAAAACCAATTATGTTTTCCTCTATACGCCGCTTCAAAAGAAATTATCAAACAGTACAAAGACTTACTGGACCCGTTGAATTTGACCTATACCCAATATTTAGTGATGTTGGTGTTATGGGAAGATGAAGCGATCAGTGTCAAAGAATTGGGGAAGCAATTATGTCTAGATTCTGGTACACTGACACCGGTTTTAAAAAAGCTTGAAGCAAAAGGATACCTAGTAAGAAATCGAAATCAAGACGATGAACGTTCCTTGCGGGTCACTTTGACTGATTTAGGCAAAGGACTCCATGAACAAGCGCTAGAGATCCCCTACAAAGTAACTGAATTCTTGCCCCTTGAACCGGAAGAACTGTCAGTCCTCCACGAATTGACGACCAAAATGGTCCAAAAATTTCAAGAACAAGAAAAATGATCCGCTGTTTTCACAGTGGATCATTTTTTTATCTTTTAAACCTTCACTAACAAACAGCGAAGAAAACGGGATGACCTACGAAGCTTTGGTTTTCAATTCGCCAATAACACTTCGCAACTGAGTTAATTGTTCTGGGTCTTCAATTTTTTTGATCGCAATTTTTACCAGTTCAAAAATTTGTTCCTCCGTCAAACCACTTTGCAAAATCTCCAATTCGGTGACGGCTGGTTGGAAACGACGAGCCAAAACTGATCCACTCATCTTGATACTTGCGATCTCAAGTATCCCTTTATTAACTAACTTACGAATCACTGACAATGACGTGTTGCGATTCAAGCCGAAGCGTTCACTAAATTCGGTACAGCATAGCGGCTCATCCACAGCCCAAAAACAAACTAAGACTTCCCACTCTTTTTTTGAAAAACTCAAGTAATCCATAACTGCTCCTTTCCATGCCAATCAGGCTGGTTCTTATTTTCTAATCAAAACAATCGTAGCTATTGACATAAGCTATCTATCCTCTTCATTTTACGATTGTTTTTTCTTTCACTAAAAGGATTATATACCAATAATAATCTATTTTATTCATAATTTCAAAATAATTTTTATTTTAATGATAAATAACACGTTTAATTCTCCTTCTTCTCCATAAAAAAAAAGCGACTAGATGCGCTAGTCGCTTTCTTTTCTATCAAGTGATCCTAAGAAGAACCGCTTATTGGATGTTGAAGATCAGGCTTTCGTGCTCTTTTTCTTTTAAGGAATAGCCACAAAACTCTTTATTCAAATTCGGATAATCGCGTTCGATCATCTGAATAACCTCGATTTCCGTCAAAAATTTGTCTTCTGACAATTGCAGCGAGTTCAACAAGACAAAGCGTGAATCATAGCCTAAAATCTCTGGCATCAATTGCCAAAAATTTGAGTGATCAATTTGTTGGATCGTTTCTTCAAAGTTAGCAATCAATTGTTGTACATGATCATAGACTTTGGGATAATCAGATTTTAACAAATCCAACAGTGCTTGATCGACCACCTTATCCAAATAAGCCTTTGTGTCCGTATAGATTATTGAAGAAATCACTTATTTCATCAATCCTTTCATTCAAATGCCATATTCGACATCGTCAAGGATGGCTCCCTGTTCCTATATATAGCATACTATCGGTGATTTTCGTTCTCAGATTAAGGATAGAATCAAGAAAAAAAGGAGAAGTCGTTTTTTGATTCCTCAATCTTACTCCACAATAGCAAAATTTTGCTGAACTGATAAGCAAAGCGAATCAGCAACATCTGAAAATGAGAAATTTGTCAGATTTCCCTCCTTTTTTAGATAGATTGCCTCTCTTCTATACGAAAAATCAACCGCCAAGGATCGCATCCCTTATCAGCGATCGATTTGAAACAAACAACCAGCAGCCCTTATTGCCCTTCACAAAAAACGGAGACAGCATAATTTCAGACAGAACCTTCAGCAACATGTATAATTAAAGTAGAGAAAATCATCAAAATAAACGAGACGAGGAGTGGAGCAAAGATGAAGAACCATTGTAAATGCGGCAAGAAGTTAACTGGCAATGAAAAAAGCTGTCCGGACTGCAAACGCAAAAAACAGCAAACTTTAGATTCCTTGGAAAAATTCGTTAAATACGGCAGTTTTGCTTTAGCAGGCCTATCATTAGTTTTAAAAATTGCGAAAAGTCGACAAGCTTAGCAGTGATCGACTGAGAACTTTAATAAAAAAAACGCCGTAATGGCGTTTTTTTATTTGTCTACAATCGTACTCTCCAACTGCCAATTGACCGTACCTGAATAGGTACCAGGTTCTATCAAATCCAACTTGGGAACAAAGCGAAAGTAGCAATCATATTCCTGAAGATCCAGAGTTAAGTCCGTTGATCCTGTTGGCTGCTGTTGGAAAATCACTTGTTCTTCAGAAGTGACAGAAGCCACCAGCTGATTGGTCACCGGATCATAGAGGACCAATTGGATTTCCTCCGCTAATTGTTGCTGATTTTGCATAAAATCAGTCATCTGGCCGCTTAACTGCCAGGTCCCTTCGCTGGTATTGCTGACAGACAAAAGGGCTTCTTGATCAAAAGAAATCGTTAAATAAGCAAAGCCATCGTCTCTGATGGATCTTGCGAGTTCATTCAAGGTCACTGCCGCTGCGTTGATTGAAGCAGGCGCACGCTCAAATACCACGATTCCTCGAAAGTCAATGCCATAATAACGTGTCGCCGATCGATTGCCTTCTGTATCGATCACATAAGACGCAAGATAATAGGTTGTGCCCGGTTCTAGATCTGAGGTGTCTAGTGCCAATGTATCCGACAATGGCTCCGACAATGTTCCCCGTTCAACCAACGCTGCTTCAGAGAAATCCGTTTCGGTGATTGTCTTATCCTCCGTAAAGAAATCCGTGACATATATTTTGGCTTGGGTCGAATTTTGGTCATCAATCGTGATCGGTATGTAGGAATTGCGCTTTTGCCGCACGATCTGCAGGTCTGCTTTTGCTTCTGCCAATGACGCCGAACCTGTTGAAAGAGTCGGTGGAAAGGATCCGGTCATTTGATAATAATGAGTTTCTGGATCACCTGATGTCATACTGGAAACAAAAGCATTTCCATTAAAAACAGTTTGGACAGGGATGGCTACATCTAAATTCTGATCGAGCGGAGCTTCTGTGTAATTGACGGAAAAGTGAACGATGTATTCATTCCCTTTGACCATGTCGGGCAGTGTCACAACCAATTGTCCATTTTCAATGGCAAAGGGCAGGGCAGTTCCGCCTTCAGGCATGCCATTAACCATGATTTCACTGGCTTTCCCAAAATAAACCGCCTCGGGAACTAATGATAGTCCTTCTGGAAAAAGCGATGAGAGCAAGATTCCCGATTCCAAGTCAGCTAGATCACTGGTGCTTTTATA
Organism: Enterococcus sp. AZ063; assembly: GCF_051715045.1. Classification (NCBI taxonomy): domain Bacteria; kingdom Bacillati; phylum Bacillota; class Bacilli; order Lactobacillales; family Enterococcaceae; genus Enterococcus; species Enterococcus sp. AZ063. Next base: position 1,392,217 of record NZ_JBIOTA010000001.1, on the reverse strand, counting down.
GGAGAGATAGGTCGCATAAGTAATGGTTTTGCTATTGTCGACAGTGGCTGGCTGGGCAAGTGTCGTACCAGTATCCAACAATAGTTTGACTGGGTCTTTTTCAAAAACACCGGTTCGCATATCAAGTTCTACTAGTCCTTCAACATCGACAAAGGCCACAGCTTTTTCTTGAACATAGCCCCCGTTTGCACCTGTAAAACCAAAATAGACCGGTGCACTATTGGTGAGATTCAAATTCGATTTGAAGGTGTCATCAACAGGAACCGTCACATCAACACCGAAATCTGGTACGGTGTAACGCAACGTTTGCGTCGGCTGATCAAAGACTACTGTAAAAATATGCCACTGCCCATCGGAAATATCTGGTACGGATACCGTATCTCGATGGTTTAAGACTTTGTCAATAATCAGCCAACCATCGGTGGTATATGCGTCATTTGAACCTGGAAAATTCCAAGCGATATGATGGCCGGAAGGAACATCAAGATCCATCATTCCGTCCCCCGTCAACCCTGCATTATTATAAAATGTATCGAATTCAATCGCAAAACTTTGGGGGATCGCCCCAGTACTTAAAGGAGTCGCTCCTCCCGAATTTGACCAGACACCAATCGTCGGTCCCGCTTGTTGCGCCAGTGCATTTAAACCATTGCTTTGCATCACAAAAGCGATCCCATCACTGTCCGTTGCTGTATTATCGATACAAAATGCCATTTCTAAGCGAAAGGAGCGAGTAAAGGAAACTGGCTTATTAAACCAAACACCACCACTGGAATTGGTAGTAGTTCCATCATTGATCTGAACATAATTGAATCCTGACTCTCCTTGTGGCGAACCCGCTTGCCCCACAGGAGTGATCAAAGAATCGTCAATCGCCAACGTAGGAAAGTCCGGAACAGATACCGCAGCATAGATTGTCTCTTGCCGCCAGCCCATCAGAAAGAAACTAAAAAGAAGTACATAGAACCATCGTTTAATGCCAAACTTTTTCATCGCTGTCCCCTACTTTCTTCATTCTGATTCTTCTTGCATTGCCGGTGCATCATCTGCTTCTGCTTTTTTGCGTCGCTTGTACAAAAAGAACAAAAGAAGCAAGACAAGCAGGAAGAGTAGTATCCCTAAAGCATAGAACCAGTACTGTTTTTGAAGATACGCTGCACCTAATGTTGTCTGACGGTTGATAAGGTTGGCTTGCTTGCGATCAACCACCACCGAATCCTCAAACACCCACGTTCCTTTAGGCGCATTCAACTCGATCCGTAACAGATAGGTCCCCGGTTCGAGAATGTTCTGATCAAAGGCACTAAATAGCTCCAAAACCGAATTTGGAGCTATTTGAAAATTCTCTGCAGAAAAACCACCAACTTTGTTGCCGCTGTCTTGCTCACGTATGATCGTTTTCACAGATATTTTGCCAAATGCTGTGGGCTGACTATTGCGGATACTGCTTTTGAGAGCAGCAGAACCATTTCTTTCCGCCGCCTCAGAATTAATCAAAGACAATTGGGGATCAGGCATGGTTGCCACATTCTGACGCAAGCGGACCCCTTGCTGAATTTTATAGTTGGCTTGCAGATTTGTTTGCTGGCTTTCAGTTGTCTCTGACGGTTCTTCTTCAAAGGCAAACACACCAAGTATTTCTCCTGCAAATTCTTTTCCTTTCATTGAAAGGGTAAAATGAACCTGATAGCTTTCTCCAGGGGCAAGTTGGATCGTCTGCCTTGGATTTTCAATCAATTCACTAAAAGAGATTCCTTGATTCTCTTCGGCGGTCTGTTCTGCTTGGTACGCAATAATCCCAGTAGAGGCCGTATAACTATTTAGTGCGGATGCTTTAATGGTCAACGGGTCTGGACTTGTATTATGAAGGGCAACGGTCAAGTTCTGTTCGGTCTCATGATTTACCAGTAAGTCGAAATAAGTGACGTCACTGACTTGATTTTGGGGAAGTTCAGGGGTTACAGTGAACCGTGTGGTCTGTGCATGACCGGTGACTTTCGTAACGCAACACAAACTGATAAAAAAACTAATGAGTATGAAACACTTGATTTGTTTTTTCATTGTCGCCCTTTCTTTCCTACTCTGCTTGATACGTGTTCGCTAATGTCCAAGTGATCGTGCCGCTATAAGTGCCGCTGTTCACATTTTGCTTCGGTACGGTTAATGAAGCATTGGAAAAGTTAAAGTCATTGGTTGCTAAGCCAGTTGTGCCATTAGCAGAAGCAATCAGCGTTGGATCTGTTGCCCCTACCATCAATTCGGTGCCCGAGACTAGCGCTGCATCGCCAGAAGCCGTTGTACCATTTAAAGTGACTTTGGCATTTGCCAGCTCGTTATCGCTCGCATTCGTCATTTTCGATAATTGCGCCGTCAACTGCCAGCCAGCTTGATTCGGCCCACGGTAATCCGTGATCGATGTCACTTCATTCGACGTTGTTTGAATCACTTGTTCATCGGTAGCGATCTCTTGGATACTGCTTGTACCGAAGTTAAAATTAGTCACCTGATCCAGTGACAAGATTCCTTGTTCGATCGTTAGCGTTGCTTGACTCGTCATTGAAGCCGTTGGATTCGCTTCTGCTGCAGCTGCCGCAGTCGGCGCCATTCCTAAACCCATTCCGACCAAACCTAACATTACTGCCTTTTTGTTCATTTTCATCTCTTCCTTCACTTTTTTTAATGAGAAACCGAGGTTAATCGAAAAAACAGCCTTAAAAAATAATAATTTAATTGGTGTTTTTTCATTCTATTCTCATCTATCATAAGTATAATCCATCATGGTTATCATACGGTTCACAGATTTAGCGTAAAAAAAACGCCAAAAAGGAGAATCCCTTATGTATCGAGAATTCATTTCTCCCGCAGAAGAAAAGAAATTAGAGATTTTCAAAGTTGTCTGTAATTCCAATGGTGTGACATTGGTCCAACTGTCAGAAGTTTTGAACATCCCACAAAAAAGTCTGCAAAAATATATTTATTTTTTAAATGAAGATTTGCAGCTGCTCTCCCCTCACCTGCTTCTATCAAAAAATCATTACAATCAGTATTTTGTTGATCGAGCAGATGACGATGAACCTTTCTATGCAAAATTGATGTATCATTATTTGCTCAACTCCACACAATATACCTTGATTCATTACTTGATTGGGCGCCCGCAAATGACCTTGACGCAATTATGTTTGGATTTGCATGTCAGCCAATCGCATATGTATCGGTTGATCAAGAAAATCAATCAACTATTGGAAAAGTTTCAAATCCAAATTCGAACAGACCTGAATAATCGCATCGTTCTTGCTGGAAAAGAGCTTGATATCCGTATTTTCACCTACAGTTTCTTGACCCAAAGTGCGCCTGCTGATTTGTGGCTATTGCCGAGCGTTTCCCATAAGAATGTCGAAGAGTTTACAGCGTTCTTTGCTGTTTCTCACTTTGATCCGTTGACGAAAAATAAACTCGCTGCATTTTGGCAAGCAGTGGTCAGCCGAACGATCCAGAAAAAATATTTGCCAGCGATCCCTGAAAAATACATGGGATTGATGAATTTTTATTGTTTTTTACCAGAGGAAATCCTCGAATCGCTTTTTTTGAGTGCCGATTATGCCTCAGAAAAGACGCTTCAGTCAGAATATCTTTACTTAAATTTCTTTTTGCATGTGTTTTTGCCAGGGGTGATTCCCCAAGCGAAGAATCAAGCGATCATCCAAGAGATCAAACATTCTGATACCGATCTTGTGCGCTTTTTCACTGCAATGATCAAAGATTGGCACGATACCTTTGCTCCAAGTCAAGAAGTCGCCGAATTTGAAAAACTATTAAGCAGCTGTCTGCTGGTCTTCAATCTATCGATCATTATCGGCATCGATCTTCTGGAAGTGTGGCAGCTCGAACACCAACTGTTGACCGAAAACACTCCTTCGAAAGACAAAACCTATGAAGCAATCTGCACACTTTTACTGACCCATGTTGAAAGGTATCCATTTGCTGACTTGGACAAAGAGTATTTTGAACAGACACAGTTGCCTTATCTCGCGCATCTCTTGTATTTGGAAACACAGATGAATACGCCCCCGACCGTGTCGATCTATATTCAAACGACGATCCAATACCGCACAAAGCAAATGATCGAGACAAGGATCCGTTCGATTTATTCCAAAGCATCAGTGACTTTTGTTAACCAGATGGAAGCAGCCGATCTTTTAATCACCGATAGCTATGAAGAAGTGATGTTTTCCGAAAAATTAGTCTTACTGTCTAACCTACAAGCCGAACAAGAGTGGGCAGCCGTTTTTGCAAAGATCAATCAACTGATGATGACCAAGATGTTTGCCAAACAAGGAAAGTAAGCTGCCGATTCCCTTTTCATCCGCAAAAAAAGCCCGAGCATCTTTGCTCGAGCTTTTTTCCTACAAGTTTATCCAGGGATTGTTAAGCGAAGAAGCTACCACCCGTTACACTGTACACTTGACCAGTTACATAGCTTGCTTCATCAGAGGCTAGGAAAACGTAGACTGGTGCTAATTCGACTGGTTGTCCAGCACGTTTCATCAATTCTTTTTGACCAAATTCTGGGATCGCAGATTGTGGTTGTCCACCAGAAATTTGAAGTGGCGTCCAGATTGGACCAGGCGCAACGGTATTGACCCGAATGCCTTTTTCACTTAATTGCGCAGCTAGCCCTTTACTAAAGGAAGTAATGGCACCTTTCGTGGCTGCATAGTCTAAAAGATGGGCGCTTGGTTCCGCACTTTGGATCGAAGTGGTCGTGATGATGCTTCCACCAGCTGGTAAGTAATCCAATGCTTCTTGGACTGTCCAATACATCGAGATGATATTCGTTGTAAAGGTGTCTTGAATTTGTTGCGTAGTCAACTCTTTGATGTCCTTCACCGCTTGTTGCATCCCAGCATTTAGAACCAACGTATCTAACCCGCCTAATTCTTTGGCTGCTTCATGAACCAATTGACGAGCGAAAGTTTCATCTTTCAAGTCTCCTGGGATCAAAACTGCTTTGCGTCCGGCTTTTTCAATGACTGCCTTGACTTCTTGCGCGTCTTCTTCTTCAAAAGGAAGATAGTTGATTGCAACATCGGCGCCTTCTTTGGCAAAAGCAATCGCTGCTGCTCGACCAATACCAGAATCACCACCGGTCACTAATGCTTTGCGTCCAGCTAATTTGCCTGAACCTGCGTAGCTTTCTTCCCCGCAATCAGGTACTGGCTGCATCTTTCCTTGAATCGCCGGTGCTTCTTGCACCTGTTTTTCAAATTTGCCATCATAATACTTCGTTAACGGATTGTTGATTTTTTCTGACATGCTCGTTTCCTCCTTGATTATTTCTACTTCTTATTTGTCATCGTTTGTTATGACCTTACTTAAAAGTGTAAAGGAAGATGGAGCGAATGAGAAACGAAACGCTCACCAGAAAAAAAGCATCTGTAAGAAAACAGATGCTTAGTAAAACGAAAATGCTGCATGACTCAGTAGTGAAAACGCCCCCAGGTATCTCATCATTCTGCTGGGAAATCGTAATGAAATTTTTGTGTGCAGTGGTTGATTTTGCTACTTTTCTAGCAGTTCGAGGAGTGCCCGACGAAAGGCCTCCATCTCCTTTGCGGTCTGTAGAAAAACATCGGGATGACTGTGGTGGCTGTCGATCATCCAGTGTTTGGTGTCTGTAATATGTGCTGAAACTTTCTAAAGTAATAAAAAGCATGCTCGTTTTCTAAAAAAAATGCTGTTTATTCGCGGCACTAAAAACATTAGCGGGTCTTCACATACCCTTCTGATTATTAACTATTTTTTTCACAACCAATGGATATTATTTAAAAAAAATGAATATTTACGTTATCCTTTTACTCAAATAAGAAAGAATGAGGAGAGATAAAATGATCCAACTTGCTCGCTTGATCTTTTGGGTACCAGTCATCTTTTTTTCGTTAGGTTTGGTCTTCCTAACGAAACGACTGCCGCGTTTCACATGGGTTTCTCTAACGATCACTGTTTCTTTGATCATCTTTGTTTGTAAAATCTTAGAATACTCCTATGTCATGCCAGATATGAAACTAACCGTTTATTTTATGGGTTTCTTGATTTCTGCTAGTCTGCTTGGGTATATTTTTTATTTGCGTAGTAGAAAACGTTGACTACAGCTGCGCCTGACTCGCGCCAAAACACCCTCTTAATGCCTTTTGACTACAACAAAGACGAGCTATACCTATGAAGTAGCTCCTTTCATCCCCTTTCGAGGGGATTTTTTATTCTTCATCCTCACTCATTATTATTCAGTCTGCTTTGATGAAAAAATCACTTTTCGCCGATCACGGCATGCCAAGCCTTTCTCTCTGATTCCTTTCGTTGCGACACTTGCGATCCCTAAGAACACATTGCCTTCCTAAATAATTAAATATATAATAAAATTGTAAATTACCACATCATAACAAAGAATCATCAAACCTCTTGAAAGGAGCGTTTCCTATGAGCTGGCTGACCTTTGTCGTCCAACCACTGACCCTGCTATTTTTTCTCACGGTTTTTTCCCTTGTGTATTTGATGCCTGAATCCGTTGTGCCTAAGCCAAAAATGAAGAAGTGGGCGCTGACTGTCTCTTTGATCTATCTAGCATGGCAGCTGCTGATTCCCTTTTTCTTCTTTGTTCTCTAAACACAGCAAAAAAAGCGGCTCTCACAAAAGAGATCCGCTTTGGTGTAGTTTTTAATTCTGTAACAAACTACCGCCATTGGTGGCAATGACTTCTTTGTACCAGTAGAAACTATCTTTGCGGGAACGGTCAAAGCTGCCGTTTCCTTCATCATCCGCGTCTACATAGACAAAGCCGTAGCGTTTCGACATTTCTGACGTGGAAGCCGAAACTAAGTCGGTACAACCCCAAGGCGTATAGCCCATCAATTCCACACCATCTTCGATCGCTTCATACATTTGCTCGATATGCGCCTTCAAATAATCGATGCGATAGCTGTCATGGATTGAACCATCTTCTTCCACCGTGTCCAAGGCACCTAAGCCGTTTTCAACGATAAACAACGGTACTTGGTAGCGGTCGTACAAGTTATTCAAAGTCACACGCAAGCCGATTGGATCGATTTGCCACCCCCAGTCAGAGGCTTCCAAGTAAGGGTTTGATTCGCCTAAAGAAAAATTGCCAGCAGTTGCTTCGCCGCCTTCTTCAGGATTGTGGCGAGCAATAGAACTCATGTAGTAAGAAAAGGACATGAAGTCGACAGGGTATTGCGCAAGAATGTCTAAATCGCCGTCTTCGAAGGTCACTTTGATGCCGTTTTCTTTAAAGAAGCGCTTCGTATATGCGGGATACTTCCCACGAACTTGGACATCAGAGAAGAAGAGATTCTCGTGGTCACGCTTGATTTCTTCCATCACATCTGCTGGATTTGGTGTAGCTGGGTAAGCTTGCATCCGTGCCAACATCATCCCTACTTTGATGTCAGGATTGATTTCGTGGGCAAATTTTGTTGCTAAACTAGAAGCCACAAATTGATGATGCACGGCTTGATACATGTCAGAAAGGTTTTGTGTGCCGTCTTCGGATAACAAGGCACCACCAACATAGCCAGAGATCCCCATGATATTGATTTCATTGAAGGTCAACCAATATTTGACTTTGTCTTTGTAGCGGGTCAACACGGTTTCTGCGTATTTGACGAACAAATCGATCACTTGGCGATTTTTCCAGCCGCCATAGTTCAACGCGATCCCGATAGGTGTTTCGTAGTGAGAGAGGGTCACTAAGGGTTCGATCCCGTATTTCGCACACTCATCAAACACATTGTCATAAAATTGCAAGCCCTCTTCATTTGGCTGAGCATCGTCACCATTTGGAAAAATTCTTGACCAAGCGATGGACAGACGGAAGGTTTTGAAGCCCATCTCTGCATACAAGGCGATATCTTCTTTGTAGCGATGGTAGAAGTCTGACCCCCAACGTTTTGGATACAAGCCTTCTTTGTCATTTAAGGCAAACAAAACTTTTTCCCGTGTCATTGGTGCAGCAAATTCTGCCATGTTTTTGCGGTCTTCTGGTTTGACAGCGATCGCTGTATCGGATGTCGCTGGACCACGTCCGCCTTCGTTCCATGCTCCTTCAAATTGGTTGGCTGCAGTGGCGCCGCCCCATAAAAAGCCTTTTGGAAATTGTTTTTCTGTCATGATTAGCCTACTTTCTTTTTCTTTAATAATCGACACAGCAGATCAGTAAGAAAGCATTCTTACTGATCCTGCGACGTGCCGTTAAACGCATTTATTTTACGACTTCGATCAAATCGTCCTGCGCTGTTACTTCTTTTGACTGTGTGGTTTGGATGTCACTGTAGTCGTTAGAGTTCGTGACGATGACTGGTGTCAGTAAGGAATAGCCTTCCGCACGAATCGCCTCTGTATCAAAAGAAATCAATTTTTGACCAGCTTTGACTTTGTCTCCTTGGTTGATGTAGGCAGTAAAGTGATTGCCTTCAAGTTCTACCGTATTCATGCCGATGTGGATCAATAGTTCTGTTCCATCTTCTGTCACTAAACCGATGGCATGTTTTGTTGGAAACAAGATTTTGACTTCTGCATCTGCTGGCGCAGTGATTTCACCGATCGCTGGTTCAACTGCGATCCCTTTTCCCATAGCACCTGAAGAAAAGACTTTGTCTTCCACATCTGCTAAAGCAACCACTTGACCGGTTACTGGGCTTTTGACTGTTTCGTCTTTGACGCTGGCAGAAACGGTTTTTGCTTTTGGCGCTGGCGCTGCTGGTGTTGCTTGACCGTCGACTGGTGAATCAACAGTTGTATACAATGTTGGTACTTTCAACAACATCATGATGATAAATGACGCTACGATCGCAATCACTGTACCGATCGCCAAGTGGATCACACTATGGAAGCTGCCTGTTGCTGGATCAATATATGCAGGATACAAGAAGATCCCCATACCACCCATTGCATAACCAGTGACGTTAAAGATTGACAAGTAGATACCGACGAAACCTGAAACTAAACAAGAAACGATAAATGGTGTTTTCATTGGCAACGTGTACCCGTAGATCGCAGGTTCAGTCACACCGAAGATCGATGAGATCAATGCTGGCATTGCGCCTTGTTTGACTTTTGGTTCTTTCGTTTTCAACCAAATCGCTGCTAACACACCCGTTTGCGTGAAACATGGTAGCACTGCTGCGGTCAAAATAATCGAAGAGCCGTTTTGTGCCATATCCATGATCGCCAATGGTACAAGACCCCAGTGAAGACCAAACATAACTAATACTTGCCATAATGCCCCTAAAGCAAAGCCGTAAATGATTGGGCTGAAATCGTACACCGCTTGGAAAGCAACACCGATCCAGCTAGATGCTGTATTTGCGACTGGACCTACCACAAAGAAGGTCAACGGCACAGTGATCAAAATCGTTACAAACGGAACCACAAACATTTTGACTACGTCAGGTGTGACTTTGCGCATAAACTGTTCAATTTTCGAAGCGACAAAAATCGCTAAAATGATTGGCAGTACGCTGTTAAAGTAGCCACCTGCTGGTAAGGTCAAGGTTAGACCGAAGACTTTGCTCGCTTCAGCCACACTTTCTGCTAAGCCAGGATAGACCATCGCCCCTGCGATCGCTAATGCTGTATAGGTGTTCATCTTGAATTTCTTCGCTGCAGTGACGGCTAAGATCATTGGTAAGTATTGGAACAAACCATCGCCTAGAGTATTCATTACTACATAGATACCATTGGTCGCTTCCATCCCAGTTGCTGCCAGCAACGCCGTGATCCCTTTTAAGATACCGGCTGCCGCTAATGGACCTAAGAACGGTTGGAACAGGCTTGAGATAACATCGATAAAGCGGTCAAACAAGCTGCCTTTTTGCCCGTCGCCTTCATCGATATCAAGACTGCCACCATCGGCTAATCCGCCGACTTTCAACACTTCATCATAAACATCTGGCACATGATTGCCGATAACGACTTGGTATTGTCCGCCTGCTTTGACGACGGTCACGACACCGTCACGTTTTTGCAAATAATCAGTGTCCGCTTTGCTTTCGTCTTTTAAGTGGAATCGTAAGCGAGTCACACAGTGTTTTACAGATGAGACATTTTCTTTGCCACCAACGTGGGCCAAAATGTCTTGCGCTAATTCAGTATATTTTGCCATTTTGATTGCTCCTTTTTTATTGGTCATTTAATAAAAATAAAAAGACCAGCCATTTCTACAATAAACAAGCATGAGAGACCCCCTAAAAAAAGAGCGACGGGTTTCCTCATCGAGTATTGTAAGAAAGTGCAGGTCTTGCCAGCCGAACTGTAACGAATCCATTTCCATTCTTAGGTTAATTTTGAGTGAGCGGCTAAGTTACCGATATGCAGAATCAAATACATCAATTCCATATCGTTGACATGCCAGCCCTTTTGTTCAAATAAGTATTCTTTGATCGAATCTGCGGTTTCTTTTTCTTTTGGATAGCTGCTGAAGGCCAAGGCAATCATTGGATTTGCCAATACTGGCTCTTCTTTTTCTTGACTTTGTCGAATTAAATAATAGCGAATGTGGGTCACGAACCGTTGGAAGTAGGAAGAATTCTCATCAAACTCGATGTTCATGCTGTACTTAACGATCCGTAAAATATTGTTCGTCAACTCGGTGTGCTCATAAGCACTTTGATTGGCGCTTTTTTCAATTTGCGCATTGACGAAATGCAAAGTGATAAACGCAGCTTCTTCTTGTGAAAAATCGGGATACAGCTCTTTGCGGATCAACTCGACCGCTTGGACACTGACCGCATATTCCTTGGCATAAATTTTCTTGATTTCCCAATGCATGGGATTGGTCAAAACAATTTCTTGCTTTTGACGACTGATGGCAAACAAGATATGATCCATCAGTGTGAAATAAACATTTGGATTGAAATCGGTTCCAACACTATCCCGAAAAAGACGCACGATTTCATAAATGACGGCCATTTGTTTTTCGTCAGCCTTTGTCATGACTTTCGACATATGTTCCACTGTCAAATCATCTTCTGGATAGTATTTTTTTTCGATTCGCTCAGCTGGAATCGGGTCACCCGGTTTCGTTTGAAAGCCGATCCCTTTTCCCATTAGGATCACTTCAACTTCATCTTCTTTTGAAAGTACAACATTGTTGTTGATCCTCTTGATAATCTTCACGAACGATCCTCCTTGATCAGCATAGCCCGTAAAAAACGTTGCATCCTTTGACGTCTATGCAGAAGGTCTTGTATTTTTTTCTTTCTCTGACGTGCCGTTAAGTGACAAGGTGATTGACTGCTCTAGAAAGTGTTGCAGGCTATCGTCAAACCTAGCTGGCAGTTCCTTGCGTTTTACTTCTCCCCTCCTTTGCTGATCAATGACTGGACCTTACCTTGGAACCGGTTCTTTTTTTAGCTATTAGAAATAATGGAGCAAAAAAAGAAGACCAAAGCAAAAAAGTGTACAACCCAAGAAACTTTGGGTAATCAACGCACTTTTTTCCTCTGGTCTTGCCTGCCGAACAGTAACGAATCCAGTAATGAGAACACTCTCATGTTCCGTTGAGATAATAGTACTCATTCTGAGAAAAAATGTCAACACTTTTTTTGCAAACGTTTTTCTTTTTTCCTTTTCGGCTTTGTTTCACTCTTATTTGAAGTGGATTTTTTACTGATAGTGAGGGGTTTTTCTGTATAAACCCTCTGTGACAACTCTTGCAGATTTTATCCAACAGCACACAACAAAAAAACCGTAATCTTCGTACATTACGGTCATAGCTAGAAGGATGATGCTTTACAAAAAACGATCAATCACAAAGAATCAAAGAATTGGGGAAGGTCTGGTGCATGACAGACATTCAATGTGACTGACCGCTTTTAGCGATTCATGCGCTTCATGACTTCCACAAACGAAAAGGTGTCTTTGAGAGGGGGAAGCAATCAAATAACCTTTCGATTCTTCAAGATGTTGCTCGATCCTGCGATAAAAACCGCAGAGAGCGAGGAAAATGCTGTTCCTATCATAAAGGAAACAGTCACAAGACTTATCATTGAAAGGTCAACGATAAGGTTTCGCAGAAAAGGCAGTACTAGTTTTTAAATGGGTTGATTTCCCAAGGGCCGAATGGTTCAAATTCCATGAAAAACTACCTCCTTTATTATTTGCTATACCTTATTATATTTGATAACATGTTATTAAAATCACATTGTTCAGAAATGCGTCACAATTAAGGAGGTCCCCCATGAAACAGCAAGGCTCTTTAATCAAAAAACTGCGCACAGATCGCAAAATCTCGCAAGCCAAGCTTGCCGAAGGTATTTCCTCACGTACCACCCTTTCTTCATTCGAAAATCGTAAAACAAACCTCTCTTCACAAACCCTGTTTGACTACTTAGACAAAATGAATATTACGGTTCATGAGTTCAGTCTGTTGATCGACAGCGAAGCCACGGATCAGAAACGTCAGCTGGTGCAAGATTTCTATACCCGTTACTATGAGCGAACACTGACTCTCGACTACTTGACTAGCCTGGAAAAACGCTACTTTGAGACACAAAATTTTTTCTATTATTCTTTGTATGTCCAAGGATTGCTGCTGCTCAACCGTGAATCATTTCTGATGAATCAAGGAGCTTACACCCAAGAAGTCGAACTGGTAAAGCAATACTTGTTTGATATCGAAACTTGGGGGCGCTTTGAGTTAAATTTATTCTCAAATTTGTTATTTATTTTTGACCAAGAAACGATCAGTTATTACTTAGATCATGGGATCAAAAAAATCCTTCACTACGCCAATGATCCATTTTATGCAAATCTGTTAAGTGTCGTGATCTTAAACGGCTGTGCCTTTGCCAGCGAAAATAAAGATGCCTATCTACTTAATAAGTTTCTGCTCTTGTCTGAACCGCTCCCCAATACACCCCTCTATTTTTATTTGAAAATTCACCAAGTGCTGTATCAGGAAATTTACTCGTATTTGCAATCCGCTCAGTTGAACAAAGAGATTCTAAAAAACACCTTAATCGTTATTGAACAAGCGGGTTACCAGAACCATAAAGACGATCTCCAACAGTTGCTTGCTGCTGTTACCAATCGTGCGATTTAGCCGCTTATTAAATGGGCATTTATGTAATGTTATCTAACAAAAAAAGCTGATCTTCCAACGGAGCTCAGCTTTTTCGTCAATGTCACTCCAACCCGCCCACGAAACAGCCGCTCGAAATGAAGGGTTTAACATTCGACTTGCTTCTTCCGTCTGCATGGACCAAGAAAAAAGGGACTGTGACATAAGTCCATAGAAGAAAACCGCAAGAAATGACGAGAAATCGTTCATTTCTTGCGGTTTTTTGGGTAAAATAAAAAGGAGCACCGGTTGCCGCCAATGCCCCATCATTTAATCCTGAAAGGACTAAACAAAATGTATACTAATTATAACATGAATCAACTCACTTTGGATCTATCTACTTCATTTTCTCCAAAAGAAAATCATGTCGCCGTTTTTATCCATGAACTGGTCGAAGCGCTTCAGATTAATGACCCCTATCTTTTTGGTCGACCAAGAGAATATGATTTAGGTGCCATGTTGAAGTTGGTTCTTTTTGCGTATACGCGAGAAACCTTTACAAGTCGCAAGATTGAACGCTTAGCTGAAGAAAACCTATATGCTCGCTGGTTGACGCAAGAACGGGTTCCGACTTATCGAACGATCGCCCGTTTTTGTGTATCTAACGATGTGCAGGAGTTGACCAATAAAGGCTTAGATCAGTTGACAGAGTATCTGCGTGCACGGAATCTGATTGATGATGCGTTGTTTATTGACGGTACAAAAATTTTGGCAGATGCGAATAAGTACAGCTTTGTCTGGAAGAAAAACACGATCCGATTCGATCAAATGAATCGCGAAAAACTGCTTACTATGATGACGGAACTAAGAGAAGCGTATGCCCTGAAACAGATTCCCGAAGGGACGACCTTGACAGTAGACATGATAGATGAACTGTTAACACGGATGGAACTACGTCTGGAAGAACTAGAAAAAGAAGTTGAGGCAACGAAACGTCTTTCGCCAAATCCAGCGAAACAACAACGGCGAACGTTGAAAAGCCAAGTACGCAAATTAAATACAAAACGAGAAAAACTTCTGGAACATCAAACGCAGTTTTCTACTTATGGGACAAGAAACAGTTATTCAAAAACTGATCATGATGCGACATTCATGCGCGTAAAAGAAGACCCTATGAAAAATGGCCAACTTAAGCCTGCGTATAACCTGCAGATCGCTACTTGTAATCAATTTGTACTCGGCTACGATGTCTTTCAAAACCCAACAGACACTAAGACGCTGAAACCATTACTGGAAAAGATGAAGATCGCACAAAAGTCCCCTCATTATTTGGTCGCCGATGCAGGCTATGGTTCAGAAAGCAATTACCGCTATATAGAAGACGAACTTCCCCAGCATACTGCACTGATTCCTTATGGAACGATGTTTAAAGAACAAAGCAAGAAATGGCAGACAGATGATCGGAAAGTAATGAATTGGGATTATGAGCCTAAGGAGGACTTTTACATCGACCCCAAAGGGGTACGATTCAATTTTCATGCTTACCGTCAACGAACAGATGCGGATGGCTTTGTCCGAGATTTTAAAGAATACCAAGCAGAAAAAACGGATGCGAACCAAGCGCTCATTCCTGAAGCCTTAACCCCAAAGGGGAATCGCAGAAAGATCACTGTAAATCCGTCTTGGGAATACCATAAAGAAAAACAAAAAGAGCGCTTATCAACGCCTGAAATTCAAAAAATATATGGTCGGAGAAAGATCGACGTGGAAACAGTCTTCGGATTTATGAAGGCTTGTTTGGGTTTCACTCGATACACGGTTCGGGGCTTAGAAAAAGTCAGAAAACAGACGGGTTTACTCATTACGGCAATCAATATGATGAAATTGACAAAAATAGGTACTTGAACTACCCAAAATGAATAAAAAAAACAAGGAGCACTCGAAAAATCACATGATTTTCGAGTACTCCTTATATTTTGGAGAGCGTAACTAGTTAACTTATGTCACGCCCCCTTTGTTTGGCAAAAGCAACGAGCATGCTGCTGCCGATTCATTTGTGTAATTTACTAACCGATTAACGAGATTCTGAAGTCACACCGATGGTTGCCCATGGGTTATGATCGGCGTCAAATGCCCAGGTAAAGTTTGCGACACGATCAGAGATCGGTAAGATTTGATTCCGATACAACGTTGGGATCGCAAAAGCTTCTTCAATCGCATATTCTTGCCATGCATCAAAAGCAGCCTTCCGTGTTGCTTCATCAAAGGAATCGATTGAATCGATCGCAGCTAACAATTCAGTATTTTCATCTGACTCAAAACGAGTGTAGTTAAATGCTGAATTTGGTCCCCATAAGCTGGTTGGTGATGGATCTGAACCAGTAGACCAAGCAGCTTGGAAGACATCGATATCTGGATCATCGTTTTTCAACTTGTCGTAGAAGGCTTGGAAATCGATCAAACGACCTGTTGAATATTGAACATCTAAACCGATTTCTTGCCATTGTTGAACATAGTAATCCGCCAATGGTTGGGCAACTTCCCCACCAGACATTGACGCAAAGTTGATGGTCAATTTGTTGCCATCTGGATCTTCCCGGAAGCCATCGCCATCCACGTCGATAAAGCCAGCGTCATCTAGAAGTTGGTTTGCTTTCTCCATATCTAAATGGTATCCTTCGGCATCGCTATTGTGCAACGTACCATAAACAGGTGGGATCAATGTTGAAGCATTTGAACGCAAGCCGTGGTAGAAACGCTCACCGATCGCATCATTGTCAATGGCATAGCCCATTGCTTGACGCAATGCTTTGTTCGCCATTTTTGCATTTGGATCAAAATCAACACTGTTTGTTTCATCGTTCCATGAACCTAAATTAAAGCCAAGATACGTGTAAGACTGTTCTGGACGACCTAACATTTGGTAGCCATCCATGTTTTGATACGTATCAAAGGTATCTGTTGGCATTTTCAAAACTAAATCGTATTGCTTCGCGTTTAACGCTTCATTGATTGAAGCCGAAGGGACGTTACGCATCACGATTTTTTCTAAGTTTGGTGTATCGCCATAGTAATGTTCATTCGGTACGTATTCCACCGTTTCACCTGGTACGATATTACTCATTTTGTATGGACCAAAACCGATTGGATTGGTTCGAACGGGATCACTTGAAGGCATATCTGCCACTTCAATGCCTTCAAAGGCATGTTTCGCTAGTGCAGAGTTCCAGATCGCTCCACCGGATTGCTGCATACCTGGATGCATTTCTTTAAACTCGATTTCAACGACTTTGTCACTGACTGCTGTGATCCCCGAGATCGTATCAGCTTCGCCGCTGTGGTATTCTTCCATACCAACGATATTTGTAAAATCATTGTTGTAACGAACGCCATCATAGTCTTGATGTCCGATGACTTCATAAGAGAAGATCACGTCTTCAGCCGTTACATCGACCCCATCAGACCACTTCAAGTCCTCACGCAAAGTGATCGTTGCTTTGTTGTTATCGACATCTAATTCTAAATCAGCTGGTCCACCATTCACAATTCGGAAATCTTCGTCTTGTAGGAACAAATATTCATGGCTTGGTAACATGAAGTCACGGTCATAAGCATCTTGATAAAACTCCCATTGAAACAACCCTTGGAATTGCGTATCTGTTACTACCGCAACATCTAAGACGCCCCCATCGATCACTTCATCGTTATTTTCAACTGCAAGCTGCAAATCATTGATATCAAATCCAGCTGCCTCAGTTGATGATTCTTGTGTATCTGTCGAACCTGTTCCACCTTCGTTACTTTGTCCGCAAGCCCCTAAAACAAGCGCTGCCAATAAAGTAATCATGCCAAACTTCGTTTTCTTCATACTCTTCCTCCTTATTTAAATCCCTTCCTCGTGATTCAGTGATCACTCGATCTTCGAATAAAAAACCAAGCAAACAGTTTTTTTTATCTTAAAATGGCTTTTTTATTAGAAAATCTGAACGAGATTAACTAAATTATAACAATTTTCGTAAAATTCTTTCTGTCAATAATTTCACCGATTGATGAAATTATTGACAAAAGGGCGATTCTCCTTGATACATCGCCGTTATTTTTATTCGCATTTTCTTAAATTTTTCTTTTTCTCCCTTTTTTGGTTCTCATTTCTCATGTTCTCCCGCTACTTAAAACTGTCAAAAAATACTTTTTTGTCGCTAAAAGGTGTGATACTATGAAAAAAAGGAGCGTTCAATGAAACTATGGCAGATAAACGAGTTTTCTTACAAACAAAATCGAAACCCTTTGCACCTATCTCACAGCTCTTAACCCAGCGCTTGCTTTTAGCGTATAGCATCGTCTTGATCCTCATTGGCTTGGTTGCTTCCCCTCCTCAAGCTTTGTGGCAAGGCTCGCTGGCAATCTTAAATGCCCCCAGCAATTTGATTTCTGATTATTTTGCGATCGGCAATCTTGGAAGCGCCTTTTTAAACAGTGGCTTATTGACATTGATCAGTATCCTCCTTGCGAAAAAGCAAGGAACGATTATTAGTGGACCAATGATCGCTGCTTTTTTTACCATATCTGGCTTTTCTTTTTTTGGAAAAAACATCTTTAACTCGATTCCCATTCCACTTGGTGTCTATTTATATTCTTACATACAGCAACGCCCCTCTACACAATATTCACTGGTTGCCTTATTTGGCAGTGCCGCCTCGCCGGTCATTAGTTACTTAGCATTCGGTTTAGGGTTGCCTTTACCCGTCGGGATCGCTTTCGGTTATGGGATCGGTCTATTGATTGGTTTGGCGCTCCCTCCTCTAGCAGCACAATTTTTACAATTCCACCAAGGTTTTTCTTTGTATAATATCGGGTTTGCTGCTGGCATCATCACTATGTTTTTCACGAGTTTTTTACGCCTGTTCGACTTAGAAGTCTATTCAAACAAACAGTTGACAACGGAGTATCACTATTATCTGACTGGGTTCTTGCTCATTCTTTGTCTTGCTATGTTTCTTATCGGGTATCTTCTAAATCAGCGATCCCTCAAAGGCTTGCCTGAGCTTTTTCAAACGTCAGGGAAATTAATGACGGACTATGTCACGATTTTTTCCCTTGGGGTCACGATGATGAACATGGCGATGATGGGGATGATGATGCTGTTCTTTGTCTTCTTCTTACAAGGCGAACTATCTGGTCCCCTTTTAGGCGCAATACTGACCGTGATTGGCTTCAGTGCATTCGGGAATCACTGGAGAAATAGTTTGCCTGTCATGATTGGGGTGGTTTTAGCAACCAAGGTCGGTTTGACCTCTGATGTATCGACCTTCAGTTTATTGCTGACAGCGATCTTCGGCACCAGTCTAGCCCCCATCAGTGGGTATTATGGTCCAGTTGCTGGCGTAATCGCTGGGGTGGTCCATGCAGCCTTGGTCACAAATATCACCTATTTACATGGAGGATTGAACTTATACAATAATGGCTTTTCCAGTGGATTTGTCGCGGCAGCAATGGTACCATTGTTAGATGAATACCAGCAAATCAGAAGGCGGAGAAGAAAATGATTGAAAAAGAACGGGCACGGCGAATCGTCGATGAAGTGGTCACCTACTTTTTGTCCCATGACTGTCAAAAGATAATAAGTGAGATGGCCTTTGAAGCAGAGGGGTTTAAAGCAGTTGTGCAAGGTCAATTTCCAGAGCAGCCCTCTGATTTAGAACATTTTATCGACATGCTCAACACACCAAGAGATAGCACGTTAGAAAATTATTATGTGGAGCTGTTAGGCGGTCATCAAACGATCCATGAAGAAAAAGATTACTATCTATTAGGATTAATGATCGACGAAGCCGCCATTATGTATGACGAGGGCCAACTAATCGTTGAACTATTTCGCAAAAAATACAATTGAAAAGCCCTACGCAAAAAACGTTTCTAAGCGGTGACCTTCACCCTTCAGAAACGTTTTTTGTTCGTTTGTCGTGACAAAAATGAAAGTTTATTGATAGATTTTTCACACTACTTTTCAGAAAACCAGCGTTATACTTTCATCATAATAAAAAACGAGGTGACCGATAGATGAAAAAACTTCTGATTGGACTTGCAGCGCTCCTCCTCATAGGGTTCGGCGCATTGCAAGTCGCACAAACCGTCATCATGGGCGGCGACAGCTACTATGTCCAAATCACCACAGATGGTGAAAAGACGACTTCTAAGGATGACAATGGGAATGTCTATACGCAATACCATTACGAATTGCCAGGGTATGATGAGAACGGCAAAAACAAAACCCTTGATTTCAACGGTTTCCAAGAACGACCATTGCGCAAAGAAGCCTATTTGAAGCTTACTTGGAATGAAAAAAAAGGGGTAACTGGCTATGAAGAGGTCAAAGAAAAAGACATCCCAGCCAAAGCATTAACCCAATTAAAAGGAGCGTAACGCAACGATGGAAAAAATTATTCAAGCAAATGAACTGACCAAAGTATACGGAAAAGCCAACGAAAAACAAACCGAAGCCTTAAAAGGCATCAGCTTTGATATTGAAAAAGGCGAATTCATTGGGATCATGGGGGCTTCTGGTTCAGGGAAATCCACCCTACTAAACATTCTTTCAACTTTGGATCATCCGACAAAAGGTACCATTCGCATCAACAATAGCGATATCACCAAACTAAAAGGCGATGCCTTGGCAGATTTCCGCAGCCGTGAAATCGGCTTTATTTTCCAAGACTTCAATCTATTAGAAAACTTAACGGCTTCAGAAAACATCGCTGTCCCATTGTCTTTACAAGGAGTCAAACCAAAGATCATCCAACAACGGATCAAACGAGTCGCAGAACGCTTGTCCATCACACATATTCTCGACAAATATCCAGCAGCGATCTCTGGTGGACAAAAGCAACGGGTGGCAGCCGCTCGAGCATTGATCACAGAACCAACGATCCTTTTTGCGGATGAACCGACAGGTGCCTTGGATTCAAAAAGTGCGAAAGATTTATTGAATATGATGGACGACTTGAATACCAATGACCAAGTGTCGATTTTATTGGTCACTCATGATCCCCTTTCTGCCAGCTATTGCCAACGTATTTTATTTATCAAGGACGGAAAGATCCATCAAGAAGTCAAACGTGAGGATCAAAGCCGCGAAGCATTTTACCGCCAGATCCTTGTCATTCTAGGAAACTTGGAACAATAAGGAGGAAGAACACATGCTTTGGAAATTATCACTTACCGGGATCAAAGCTCGGTTGAAGGATTATATCGTCCTCTTTTCTGGTTTAGTCATGGCTTCAGCCATCTTTTATATGTTCGAATCAATGGCGAGCAATGAAGCCTTTTTAAAAAGCAACTCGATCATCAGTATGGTGGTCTTCGTCTTTCGTTTTGGCTCGGTCCTCTTAGGGATCATTACCTTTGCCTACATCTTATATGCCAATTCTTTCTTGATGGCGATGCGCCAAAAGGATTATGCCATGTTTATGATGTTAGGAGCCAAAGGACGAAAGATCGCCCAAATGATTTTTATCGAAACCTTTATGGTAGGTATCGTTGCCACCGCCGTCGGCTCTATCTTAGGGATCGGCTTAGCAAGTGGTGTCAATACTTTGCTAGTCAATCAATTAAACTTGCAGATCACCCATTATGCAGCATTTAGTCCAGAGGCATTGATCGTAACCGTCGTCTTCTTCTCGGTTCTCTTTTTGATTGCTGCCATCTTCAATGCACGGGCAATTGCCAAAAAATCGATTTTAGCATTATTACGAGAAACAAGCACGCCGGCACAAGTCAAACAACGGCCATTCTTGCTCTTCTTGCAAACCATTTTAGGACTTTGTTCCTTAGCCATCGGCTATTATATGATGAGCGATTTGATGACCTTCCAATTGATCGGGATCGGCATCGCCCTTGTCACGATTGTTCTTGGCACATACCTAGTCTTTCGTTCGGTGATCATCGCTCTTTTATCCCTATTAAAGAAGAACGATACGATCGCGTTGAAAAAGTTAAACAATTTCACCTTGTCTCAATTAAGCTTTCGGATTCGTGAGTATACCCAGATGCTTTCGATGGTGGCGATGCTTTTTGCTCTAGCGTTAGGTGCCTTGACGGTTGGTCTTGGCTTTAAAAACGAGATCCCTATCTTGGCAAAAACTGTTGCCCCTTATGACTTGTATTTGAACAATGCCCAAAACGCCTCTGACGAAAAAGTCAATGCGTTAAATCCGACCCTTGATGTGACCTACAGCATGAAAGAAACGGATGACACCATTTATTACGTGAAGGAACAATTCAACGAAAACAACTTGCTCGTCTCCAGTATGGATCAGTTGAGTGTCGATGTCACTTACAACAAGCTGACCGGCGATCAATTAGCTTCTGATGTGACCGCCCAAGACCAATTGCGTAGCTACCTCTTACCAGAACAACGAGGTAAGGAGATCAAAGTCGTCGATCAAACCGCTTTTGGTGCGGTCAATGCACCGGAAACCAGCTTGCGAATGGTACAAGTCAAAGACTTCCAAGCAAGCTACGATGGGCTGCGTGATTTGGCGCAAGCAAATCAAGACGCAAATTCTTCAGAAACCGCCGATATGAATTTCTCACAACGGGTCTTCGCCTACGACAGCTATAACGGGATTTTCTCTGGTTTTGAATTTATGGGCTTCTTCCTAGGCATCGCCTTCTTGACGATGTTAGCTAGCTGCCTGATGTTCAAAATCCTCTCGGGGGCAAACAGCGATATTCAACGTTACACGATGTTGAAAAAAATCGGTACCCGCACGCGTTTACTGAAAAGCTCGATCCGCAAAGAGATCGGCGTGCTCTTTCTAGTTCCTGGTATCTTAGGAATGATCCATGTCTTGTTCGGTCTAAAAATGTTCACCACCTTGATGATCGATCCGTACCATGACCTATGGCTACCTTTTGGTATCTTTATCGCCCTCTACGCCATTTATTACGTGGTGACCATTGGGTTATACACCAACATTGTTTTAAATCCAAAGAAAAAATAACAATCACTCTCTGAATTGCTCAACGCAAAGAGACCATCAAGCCATAAAGGGCATGATGGTCTCTTTCATTTTTTCGTTTTTCTCGGACAAAGGGAAAGCAAGCTTAGGGTTTGGCCCCTAGATGCATCGCCGCCGCACCTCCTGCATAGCTTTTGACTTGCAGCACATCAAAGCCAGCTGCCTGAAATTCTCGTTTCAATGCCTCCCTGTCAGGAAAATCCCGTGCAGACTCCTGCAGCCAGGAATATTCTTGATAGCTTTTGGCGAACAGTTTGCCAAATAACGGCATGACATGGTGAAAATAAAAAGTAAACAGCTGCCGCCAGCCGATCAGTGTGGGCTGTGATGTTTCGAGACAAACGAGTTTTCCGCCTGGGCGCAACACCCGATGGATCTCCGCCAAGACTTGTTGGCGATCTGCGACATTTCTCAACCCGAACCCGATCGTCACATAATCAAAGTGCTCGTTTGGAAATCTTAATGCCATCGCATTGCCCGTCTGCCACTGGATCTGCGTTTGTTGCTTTTTCTGTGCCTTTTCTTTGGCAACCGTTAACATTTCTTCGCTAAAATCAACGCCGGTCACTTGTCCTGTCGGACCGACCGCTTCATTTAAAGCAAACGCCCAATCCCCGGTGCCGCAGCATAAATCCAATATCTCAGCACCCATTGGTACTGCCATCCGTTTCATGGTGTCCTTGCGCCACCGTTTGTGCAGCTGAAAGGAGATAATACCGTTCATTCGATCATAACGGGAAGCGATCGATTCAAATACATCATGTACTTTGGTTTCTTTGGCTGTTGTCGCCATTGCGGCACGTCCTTTCTTTGTTCCCTTCGTTTTGCTGTTGCTTCACGTGCTTCTGCTTTTTAGTCTAGCACGAAAAAACCTGCGGAACAAAAACCCTGCTTTCTCCTTTTCCTCCAGTCATTTTCCCACTAAAAAACAGCCGTTCCTACATAGATCCCCACGTTGTTGACCAAGGCAATTCGGTCAGCAACAAGTGGATCCAGCAGTGAAAGACTGTTTTTCTAGCTTTTAAAACAGGTTATTCACGTTTAATCGATAAAGTCCCAGATATTGTTCCAATAAGAAACACGGTCTGCGCCATTTTCATCTTTGTAGCGCACAGAGATCAGATTACGGATGTCATGGACAGGAATATCAAGGGTGACAGAATCCGTGACGGGTCTTTGCTGCACGTTGTATGTTCGATAAAATGTTCCATCCATATAGACGTCAAAGGTACTAAGATTGGAATAAAAAATCTGCAGCTGATTGTTATGAACAGCAAGGTTGATCAACTCACCAGTGACAGCGCGTGTACCGGTCTGAAGCGTGAGACTGTCTTCCCCTATCAGGATGTTTTCCGTCTCTGGTTGATTCCCCGAAACTCTTCCGTTGATCGTTACCGAGGTCAGAACATTACCAGCAGCTGCCTGTTCATCCACTCGAGCAGTCAAGTTCCATTCCATGCGATCCCCCGGTGCGATTGGTCGTTCTAAGTGGATCGTGATACGATCGCCAGAAAGACTAGCCGAGGCTATATTGTCTTGGTACACGAGCGCATCGACATTTAAGAACGTCAATAAATTCGGCGAGATATCTAACGTCACGACAGCATTCTCAATATCGTCTTTCCCAGAATTTCGCGCATCGTTGCTTTCTACGATCGTCCGCAAGATCAATTGATTGCCGACGGTGATAATCGGATTGCCTTCTTCATCACGATCAAAGCTTTGCGGTACTCGCAACGTAATCGATGGGTCAGAAGGTCGAATACTGGTGACTTCAAAGGATAGTGCTGGTGGGAAACGATCATCGCCAATGGCATCACGATACCCTAAATAGTCCTCGTAATCGCTGGCGGACGGATTCGTGCTCCCCAACTGACCATTGGGTTCCGTCGTGGTCGTATCTGGTAAGGTTCCTACGAAATCGTCGTAGCGATCCTTTGCGAAATCTTTTGCGTAAAATTCGATATACACATCCTCTTCAGGAACAAGGCGACGAGGTAATTGATACTGCCATGGTACGGAATTGCCTTGTTCGGCATCAAGCGTAATGACATATGGGTCACCTGAAGCATCACGGATCAATCCTTGCGCGGTACTCGCATAAATGGCGACCCGCTCTTTTGGCTGATCGTCTTGCGGAGAATGAAAATCCATGATCCCCGAAACTGTTGTCGTCCGTTCATTAAAGACCTGATCCTCTGCCACTTGCAGACCAGTCGGTGGTCGTACATCCACGACGACCGCATCAGGCAAAGCGGCAATACTCTCTTCTGTTGCATGAATAAAAATCGAATCGTCAACACCCTCCATCGTGGGGTCTAATCCCCGATGGGCACGCAGCACTTCAAAACGTTGACCTGTCTTGAAAAAGTCGTCCCGCGTCCATGCGATCACACCATTATGCACCTCACCAAAAACATCGACAGTTGATTTGGAGGAAAGCCATTGCGTTTCAAGCTGGTTGCCTGCTTCGTCCTTCAAAGCAACTTCCACCCAGACTTCATCTTCCCAGGCATCACGAATCGCCCCCGTATATTCATACGGAACGACCGCTTTGGCATAAAAGGTTTTGTCGGCATTGGTCGGGGTCACTAAGTGCTGGATCATTGGCGGATAATTATTGGCAGAAAATCGCGTGTAGGCATTCCCGCCCCTAAAAGTCGTACTGTTGAATTCATTTGAAAAAGGCTCTCCCGGCTGCGGACTAACGATTTGTGCAAAATTGACATTGCCTAGTTGATAGCTCAATGGATTCCAGAAATTGTCCGGATCACCATCTAGATTCACTCCGTTGCGTTTTTCCCAAACCGCTAGTCCAACACGATTAGACGTAAAGGTACTGTTGCGATTTGTGTTTGAGAATGCTTGTCCGCCATTCGGACGGTTATTTCGGAAGTCATAAAACAGTGGTTCGTCGATAGTGAAATTACTTACATTGGTGGAACTGATAATACCATTGTTGGCTCCACTTGTATGCCCCTCCATTCGAAAGGTAGCATCTTTGCCAGCTAGAAATTCGAACCCACCACTTTGTCCCCAAACTGCTGGTCCCCTGTGAGCATAAATATGAATTCGACTGTTTTCGTCTTTTGCATTAAAGACCGAGGTTCCACTGCCATCAAGGGGAAACTGAATCCCTTGTCGACCTGCTCTATCTGCACCATTACTGGCAGTAATGGTGGAAGCGGCTGACGGATCAAATTCTCGTTCTTCATCATTGTACTGATCGAATACGGCAAAGCCTGTTTCATCAATATAGATGCCGTCATCTGCCGCAGTCCTGGTGCCTGCATGGTTAAAGATGTTCAATTGGCCGGCTGACTCCACATAGAACTCGTTATCTCGACCATACATCCGCACTGCAGCCGCATTGCCATGGTATTTGACGATATTCATTCTCCCTTGGTCGGCAAGCACAAAGGTCTGTTCCCCTACTAAGCGAAACCGCATGACAGAAGCATAGTCATGATTTTGCCCATCGCCAAACAGATTGAACTGCGACCCTTCTCCCGTCACCGTCACATTGCCACCGAGTTTGGTGGTCGCTCCCGCTTTTGAAATTTGATTGACAAAAGAAGGGGTTCCTTGCGGTACACCATTCGTGGGACTGGGGGCTCTAGAATACGAGTTTACGACCGCCCCACCAGAAATAATGGTACGAGAAAACTTATTTTGCGTCTCATCCCGCCGTCCAATCAAGGAAATGATTGCACCGTCAGCTCCTGCTAAGTCCATTTGTGACGAGGCATTTAAGACGGTGCCTTCACCTTCGACTTCAAAAATAACCTCGTTGGTACGTCCTTCAAGATTCGCCCAAATTACTTGTCGCTGGACGCTGTAGAGGTCTACTTTGGAACCCTTATTGACTCGAAACGAGGTTGAAATGTTGTTGTTATTTGGATGAAGTCGAAAAATCGGCCGAGTATTTGAGATCTTGACATCCGCCTCATCCGTGATCAAGACACTTTTGACATTAAAGCTGCCAGTATCTGAACTGTTGCCCGCGGCTGAATTCCTGTGAGCCACCCAATGGAACGTTCCGCGAATCTCGAGATTTCCTTGCTGTAAATAAAGGAAATTATTGCCCGTACTTCCCTCTAGCACACCACTTTTTGCCTCGATATTTTCTATTTTGACCGTCCAAAAAGCTGAAGCTGCCAACGATTGTTTATAGATCAACGCGTTTGATCCTAGATTGTTCCCCTGAAAATCGATCGTCATGTTTTTTAATTCAAAGACCGCTGGCTGACGATCATGGGTAGTCGTCAGTTCAAAGAAACGTCCAGTAGGATTCGTGCTATAGTTTGGTGTCCCGTTCGTGTTGAAACGCTTCGGTGTGGTTAAGGTAAAACCATTCCCATCGATGGACACTGACCGATTCAACGCCGTTAAACGATTGTTGGCCTCATTCGTATAATCAGCGGTAATGTCAGCGAGAAACACGATTTCAGAGATCGATGAATTACTAAAAGCAACCCGCAGCTCTTGATAGTTCGAAACTTCGGCACGCTCTCCTTGCGTCGCCCGTTCTGAAAGTAGTTCGACTGCCGCTGACTCATTGGTTTCCTGCTGCTGAACGTCAAGCAAGGCTGCTTCTTCTACAGCCTTGTCGGCTTCCAATTGCAAAGTTTGTCGTTCTTCGAGAGAAGGCGGAGCGATTTTTTGCAGCGTCCGGTTTCCCCGCTTTAGAATAAATTCGATGGCGTCTTCTTCTCCTAAAGAGACTGGTAATGCCAAGGACAACGTTTCTTCCGTAGGCGCCACTTCGATCGCCACACCATAAACACCCTCTTGTTCTGCTGGATGCAAGGTCGCTTCCTCAAGCTCAAGCATTTCAAACATTTCTAATGACACCAGCGCTTCATGATTCGCCATCAAGAAAAGCGTCTCGCCCGCGGCTTGTTCCGATTCGATCGTCAATACATATTGTCCTGTTTCTGGGTCAAAGTGACCGGACACTTCATAAGAATTGCCACCATGGATTGCAAAGACCGCATACAAGACAGAAATAACGATAAAAATCCCTAATGCAGCGGCAGCCAGTTTGATTTTCGAGACAGTCGCTAGAACAGTAAATGATTTCATCTAGGCACCCCTTTCCTTTGATTACTCCAACAGTTCTTGTCCCGTTTCAAAGCTCGATAGATAATACAGCTTGATAACGACACTTGCCGAAAACGCATCTGCTCCTGACGTATTGCTTCCTTGCCGATATTCGACTGATTCAACTTTTAAAAAGCGATTCAGGTTTTCCATCCGATCAATAAAACGCACGATTCCTTCATTCGTCTCACTCAGGAGGTCAAAGCCGATCCTTGTGACCCGAAATTGCGTAGCCAAAGGATTGTCACCAGTCTGATCTGCCATTTGTTCTGGTGTAGGGTAAAGCATCTCCTCATTAAAGGTCGATTGCAAAATCGTGATCGGCAATTCCGTTTCAAGGGCAGCGAGATCGGTAAAATAAGACTCGATCGCCATGCCATTGGGAATGATCGGCACCTCATTGACCGTCTCTGATGAAAGAAGGTCTGGTTCCCCTTGCAGGTAGACCAACTGTTCTTGAATGTCGCGGATCTCAGCTTCGATCCCAGCTAATTCCTGAGCCAATTCGATCCCTTCGGCACGTTTGGGGTTCAGCAAAAATAGCCAGAAAATGAATACGGAGGTAGCGAGAACTAGTGCAATCACCGCGGAGATGATGATGTGTTTTTTGGAGAAAAAGACTCTAGTCATCCGCTTCCACCTCGCTTTCTTCTTCGCTGTCTTCACTGATCACTTGTGGTGCATCGATTCGTGAGAGATAAACAGTGATGCGCCCATCTTGCGGCGTTGAACTATGAGAGAAGGATTGATAGGTCACATGATGTACCCAATCGATTGCTTCAAAAGCTGATTTGAGGCGAATCAGACTTTCATAAACATCCCCTTGGACCGCCAAGTTCACCGAAGGAAACAATGGCGTGCCGTCTTGGGCTGTTTCGGACGTTCCCCCATCGCTATTTAGCAGCAAATTATACGAATTGATGGTCACATCGATCCCTGATACCACTTCCTCAAAGGTTTCCATAATAGGCGCTGTGAAATATTTCTCTTGCTTTTGCAGGGCGATGAATTCTTGTAGGTCTTGAGATTTTGACGCCAGCATCTCTTCTAACTGGCGCTGAAAGACGATACGCTCTGCTTGACTAGACATGATATTGCTTTGATTATTGGTCACCAAACGCTGATAATACCAAAAGCCTAACCCGCAAACCCCAACGACAACTAACGAAAGGAGAAGTGAAACCGAAAGAATGACTTCAAACGCCCGATTACGAATAAATTTATTAGGCAATAGATTGATGTTCATGGTTACACCTCTTTCGTCGCTAATCCCGCAGCCAAGACATAGCGGTCGGGAATTTTTTTCTTGCTGGTTTCACTTACTTTTGCAGAAATCGTTTTGACTGGCAAAGAAGATACGTCGAGAAAAATTTCTTGGACTTCTTTGCGCAGCATTGGATGACCGCCGACTAAGTAGATTTTTTTCAGTTCACAATCAGGCGAGATTTCCTGATAATAGTAAGCAATCACCGAATTCAGGGTTTCTGCCAACCCTTCCAGTGCTTGGATCTCCGCACTTTCCCTAAAGTTCACTTGCACAGATTGGGCTTTTTCAATATATTTCCAGTTGGCTTGATTATAATCTTCATACTGCAGGTAAGTCGGCACCAATTCTTCAAAAAAGGTGATATTGGCGATACCAGCATCTAACTCGACCAGCACGAAATTTTC
Organism: Enterococcus sp. AZ063; assembly: GCF_051715045.1. Classification (NCBI taxonomy): domain Bacteria; kingdom Bacillati; phylum Bacillota; class Bacilli; order Lactobacillales; family Enterococcaceae; genus Enterococcus; species Enterococcus sp. AZ063. Next base: position 1,363,351 of record NZ_JBIOTA010000001.1, on the reverse strand, counting down.
ACTCCAGTTGATCTGTCGCTGAAACATGCGACTATACGCCAAAAAACTGCAATCGACGCCCATCAGCTGATGGCCGCCTTTTTTCAATGTGTCGCCTAGTTGAATCAAAATCGGCTCTGATGTGACCACGACTGGCACATTGCCATTGATGGTAAACCGATTCCGCTGGATGACCACAGCTTGCGGCTCTGCTTTTTCTTCCTTCTTGCTGGCTTTTCTCTTTTGTGCTTTTGGTGCTTTTTGCTTGTTGCCTTTGCCTAGGATCAGTAGATCAAAGATCGGGTTTTCAAAAGGCAAGGAGATGGACTCCCCCAATTCAAAATACAAGTACTCGCGAATCTCTTTTTCCGAGTTCATCTTGCCGATTGGGATCTGCTTGATCAGCAGACGAGAATTTAGCGCCGTGATCACCACACTCATAGAGCGTAATCCCAAGCGTTTGGCAATCTCATTGAAGGCGGCTTCAAGACTATCAGGATTGCGCAGCTTATCATCTTTAAAAATCGTACCATTCACGACCAGCTCGCCGTATTTGAGGCGATCACCTTTTTTGGTACAGTAACGGATGCAGTTTTTTTGGATGTCGATCCCAACTAAGCGGGGAATTGTTTTTTTGCCAAACATACGAGGACCTGCTTTCTTCTTGTTGGTTTTTATGAAGGAACCAACGTTATTTCTATGTACAACGCTTGCTTAGCAAATCAAGCAAACGCCAAGGTCAGCAACCCGATTTAAAGGAACCAGCCGCTGCCAAGATAAACCATGCCAGTAGCAATGGCGATAAAGGGACCAAAAGCAATGTACCGGCTTTTGACTTTGCCCCGTAGCATTTGGATCACGTAAAAGATCACTGCCAAGCAAGAAGCGACAAATAAAACGGTCAAGACTTGCACTGGGCCGATATACACGCCTAAGACGGCAAATAATTTGATGTCGCCGCCACCCATGCCTTTTTTACTGAGCTCCGCTAATAGATACAATGGCAAGAAGCCAGCAAAGAAGCCAACGAGCCAATACCACCAAAATTCATTTTGCGGTTGGATCAACCGTAAACCGATCCCTCCGGCGAAAAAAGGGGCTAACACTTTATTGGGGATCAACTGATAGAAGATGTCGCTGGCAGAAATAATGGCTAATAAGGCTAATAAACACCAAGCGGCAATCACTTCAGCAGTGCCCCAAAACAGCAAGGTCGTACCCGTAAATAGCATGCCGATCAACACTTCATAAAGAAAAGCAATCAGCGGGATCTTTTTTTGACACTTGCGGCACTTGCCTTTTAAAATAAGGTATGATAAAACTGGAATGAGGTCCCTTGCACCTAATGTCTGTTGGCAGTCATCACAGTGCGAGCGAGTCAGTAGGGATTCCTTTTTGGGAACCCGCCAACCAACCACTAGGAAAAAAGAACCTAGACACATTCCTATGATGAAAAGATAACCAATGATTAGGCCCATTGGGATCTGTTGCAAAATTTCGTTCATAAAAAACTCCTTTTTTCCTGGGGGGTTGAGTTGCCGTACACCTTAGGTCAGGTTAGTGACTTAAGGTGTTTTTAGTTTCCGCCGCCACCGCCAGCTGGCGGATCTGGGAATAATGTTTTACGACCTAGATCACTAACTTGTGTTTGTGTTAACGTCATTCCTACGGAGCGTTTTGTTCCGGCAGTCAAAGCACCGTCTTCTAATGTAATGAGCAGAGTTCCATCATCCTGAATTTCAAACTCAACTTCGTCTACATCAGCAAAACCTCCACCACTATAAAGATTAGCACCTATAACATCCTGCAGTGTGAATTCATTCGGATTCGGGTTAGCTCCAGAACCGCTGTTAGGTGTTACTTCCGTCGACTGATACAGTACCGCTGCAGAGTATGCTGTTTGAACATCTGAAATAGCCGCATCTTCACGCGCATTTTGGATGATATTTCCAATAGCAATTACCCCGATACCTGCAATGATTGCAATGATAACAACAACAGCAAGTAACTCAACCAGCGACAAACCTGTCTCATCTTTCATTAATTTGTTAAAACGATTTTCTGTTTTTTCTTCTACTAAAATTGCATCAAGCATATGTTATTTACTCCTCCTACTTTTCCTAAAAAATATATATCAAACAGAACGTCTAGGAATTCTGTTAATATCACAAATGATTACCCCTGTACGGCACCAAAAAGATCAAACATTGGTACCATGATCGCAGCGACGATCAATCCAACAATGACACAAATAACTAATATCACTGTCGGTTCAAGGACTGTTTTGATTCGTTTACTGGATTCGTCCACTTCTTTTTGAAAGATAATGCTTAGTCTTTTTAGCATATCTTCAAGGGATCCAGTACTTTCACCGATTTCTACCATCTGAGTGACTAATAAAGGAACGGTTAGGTTCCCACGAAAAACATCACTCATTTTGCCCCCTTCTTCTATTTGAAAGGCGCAATCGTCAATGACTCGCTTGATTGATTTATTGGACACAACATCCCGACTCATATTCAATGCCGTGACCATACCAACCGAACTACCAAGTAAAGTCGACAAAGTTGTCATAAACAGTGAATAATTATTTTTTATCGCTAATTCACCGAACAACGGTATTTTTAAAATGAAACGATGAACAGCAAAATCGATTTTTTCATTTCGACGAATGAGCCAAAAGCCGATCATAATGCCTACAATAAAGACTGCTAAAACCCATCCTTTAGTTTGAAGAAAGTCGCTGATTGCCATGGTAGCCACGGTAATAGCTGGCAAATCTGTATCAAAACTTTCAAATACTTCGACAAACATCGGGACGATCATGACTAGTAAAATGATACCTACGACAAACGTCATCAAGATCAAAATGATTGGGTAGACCATCGCTGTGATAAGACCACTTCGATTCTCAGCACTTTTTTCATAATAATCCGCCATATCCTTTAAGTTTTTTTCCAAAGACCCTGACATTTCCGATACGGCAATAACACTTGTCAACAAAACTGGAAAAGCATTAGGATGGGCTTTATAGGCTTCTGAAAGTGGTCGTCCGCCATCAATCTCATCCCGAACTTCACCAAGAATTTTCTTGAAATTCGGATTTTTTTGCTGTTCTTCCAGCATTCGTGAAGCATCAACAATCGTAATCCCCGAAGCGATCAATGTCGAAAACTGGCGTAAGTATGCAACTAATAATTTTAGAGATACTTTGTTGAATAATTGAATCTCTTTATTCGCCAAGGTTTCTGGCTGTTCGATCAAGCTGCTGACTTTGATGTGCTTTTGGCGCAGTTTTTGGCGGGCTTCGACGGAGGAATTGGCACGCAAGCTGCCAGAAAACGTTTCGCCTCGGACATTGGTGCCTTGATAGGCAAAGAGTGCCATCGGCTATTCGCCCCCTTCCTCCATTAAGTTATCTGCCACATCAGCATCGACCCGTTCCGCAGCAACCAGTTCTTCTAAAGAGGCGCTCATGGTATGCATGCCTTCGTTTTTCCCCATCTGCAGCATATTATGGATCTGGTGGGTTTTCCCTTGACGGATCAAACTGGCGATCCCTCGGGTATTGAGCATCATTTCGGTTGCTGCTACCCGTCCATTGCCATCGATCGTTGGCAGCAAGCGCTGGGACAAGATCCCTAGTAATGCGCCAGCAAGCTGTGTACGAATCTGAGTCTGCTGATCGGCAGGAAAGACATCGACGATCCGTTCAATGGTCGCTGGGGCACTTGACGTATGCAAGGTTCCTAATACCAAGTGTCCCGTTTCCGCTGCCGTCAAGGCAATCGAGATCGTTTCAAAATCCCGCAGCTCCCCTACTAAAATGACATCTGGATCTTGCCGCAGGGCAGCTCGTAAGCCATTGCCAAAGGACATGGTGTCGCTGCCGACTTCCCGCTGGGCAACGATGCTTTTCTTGTGGTTATGGATGTACTCGATCGGATCTTCCAACGTCAAAATATGCGTCTTTTTGGTGTCATTCAAATAGTCCAGCATCGCAGCCAGTGTCGTTGATTTCCCTGAACCGGTCGGCCCTGTAACTAAGAACAAGCCCTGGCTTTTATGGATCAGGGTCCGCAGGACGGTCGGCATACCGAGTTTGCTTAATTTCGGGATCTCGATGGGGATCTGCCGCAAGGCGATCGAAACGGTATCTTTTTGACGGAAAATATTGACCCGAAAGCGGCAGATGTCGCCTAATTCGTAGGCCAAATCGGTTTCGCCTTTTTCCTTGAATTCCTCCCATTGCCGTTGGTTGCAAAGGATTTCGGCAATGGCTTCGATGTCCTTGGTGTCGATGGTCGGCACCCCTTCAATCGGTAGCAAGTCGCCGTGGCGACGAAAAATCGGTGGGACGCCTTCGACTAAATGGATATCCGATGCTTTTTGTTCCACAGCGATCATCAGCCAATGATCGATCCGCTCTTTAGGTGACATGGCAGCAAACTGCGCCGCTTCGTTGCGATTGACGTCTTGTGCACTGCTGGCAGTCGTCGTTTTTGTCGCTGCTTGCCGTTCTGCTTTTTGAATGATCTCCCGCGTCGAGACAGATCGGTCTTGATCGCTCTGGCGATTACGGGCACGTTTTTTTTCTCTCAGTTCACGATTTTCACGGATGCGGGTACGGGTCGGAGCTGTTTTTTCTCTCGTCGCCCTTTTGGTTGCTCGCTCTTGTGTTGCCACTCTCGTTTGATCCATTAAACCAGCCCCTTTCTATGTGCATTTCCTTTTAAAACAATGTATGTAGTTCTTCGGTGATCCCTAGATCACCGATAAATCAATCCGTGCCTCACTCTTCTGCGGCGACCACCTTCAAGACTTCTTCGATGGTGGAAAAGCCTTGTTGCACTTTGTCTAACCCATCATCCAACAAAAAGCGCATCTTTCGTTCCTGAACATAATCCATCAGCTGGTCGTTGGTCGCTTTGTTCGTGATCATACGACGCAGCTTGGCATCGATCGTCAACAGCTCTTGGACGGCCATTCGCCCTTTGAATCCTGTATTGCCACACTTTGGACAGCCCACAGGCTGTGCCAGTTCCGTAACCGTGATGCCATAGGATTCAAATAACTGCTTGTCCTTGTCGCTGGCTGGTCCTACTGTCTTACAAGAAGAACAAAGGGTTCGGACGAGCCGTTGAGCTAAGATGCCTTCTAACGCATTAGCGACCAGAAACGGTTCTACCCCCATATCGACTAAGCGATTGATGGTACTGACGGAATCGTTGGTATGAAGGGTGGATAATACCAAGTGCCCAGTCATGGAAGCTCGAATCGCAATCTCCGCCGTTTCGCCATCCCGAATCTCTCCCACCATCACGACATTGGGGTCTTGCCGCAAGATCGACCGTAACCCAGCGGAAAAGGTCAAACCGACGTTGCTGTTGACTGCCACTTGGTTGATGCCTTGCAGCTGAAACTCTACTGGGTCTTCGACGGTGATAATATTGATCTCCGGCGTGTTCAACTCTTGCAACGCCGCATACAGGGAAGATGATTTCCCTGATCCTGTCGGCCCAGTGACCAGAATGATCCCGTGGGGTTTATGCAAAATCGCTTTAAAGGTTGCCAATACCTTCGGTTCAAAGCGAAACTCATCTAGGCGCCGAATGCCACTGGAGCGATCCAACACCCGAATCACGACTTTCTCCCCATGAATGACAGGCAAAACCGAGACCCGCAAATCAACCACGTTGCCCCCGTTACGAATCATTGCCCGACCATCTTGTGGCACACGTGTTTCGGTGATATCCAAGGAGGAAATGATTTTCAGTCGTGAAGTAACTCCAGTCTGAATACTCTTAGGCAAGTTTTCATGGGTACGAAGCTCCCCATCGACCCGTAAGCGGACGACTAATCCTTTTTCTTGGGGATCGAAATGGATATCACTGGCGCCACGATCCACTGCATCTTGCAGCAGGGTATTGACCAATTTGACGATCGGCGAATCATCTAATTTTGAGTCGCCTTCTGGGTCGATGGTTTCAACGAGAGAGTCGCTCAAGCCATCCAAACTGATCTCAGAAGGGTAATCGCGAACGATCAGTTGTTGGATATCGGCATTGTGGGCTTTTTGCGGACGAATCAATAACCCAGTGATCAAACGCATTTCATTGATCGCCGCATAATCCCCAGGGTTTGCCATCGCAACGGTCAAACGATTGCCTTTTTTCTCTAACGGAAAGACGCTGTGCTGTTTGGCAAACGAGCGGGGGATCAGGGACAAAACCTCTGAGCTGATCTCTAAGTCAAACAGGTTGCCTGTTTGTGTTTTCTCAGCGGTGGTTGAACTTGGACTGCTCTCTGACTTTTTGAGAGGCCTTCTAGGTTTTCTACGTGGCGTTCTTTCACTTGATTGCGGCAACTGGCGCCCTCCTTTCAATAATCGAGTTTGTTGATATAGTCAAACATTCGTGTAACGGTTAAATATGCTTCATCATCAGACCACATGTTTCGATCCAAAAAGCTTCTGAGGATCGTTACCTCCCCCGGTTGCGCCTGACTTTCAAAGTCGCGGACGCGATAATTGACGCCTAATTGTTGCAGTTGATTTTCCAGTTCCACCTGGTCATCCATATAGTAAGGTACGAGAACGACCGTTCCTTCAAGACGACGGTTATGAGCCCCTGTCGCTAAAAAAGTCGGGTCAAATAATGCCAAATCTGGCAGGATTTCCATGACAAAGGTCGACTCTCTATCCACAGCTAAATGAAAGGGTTCAACGCCTGTATGACCCAAGATCAGCTGGGCACCATTTTTTAAGGTGATTTGATTCCAATACGCTGGATCTTCATAGTAAGAATCAAAAACCGCTGAGCTGCCTGCTTCTGCTAATGCCAGTCTTCGAGCAGTCTTCGGCGCATCAATAAATGAAAGCCCGTGAACCTCCATCATGGTATTGCTGCCATCCAAAGTGATTCTTGACGGGTCATGAGGCACTGTGAATTGATTTTGATTCTGAAAATACGAGAAATCATCGATCGTTCCACCACTAGGCATCATCGTATTCGTCAGCATAAAATCACCATAAACAGTAATCCTTCGTTCCGTATCTTCGGTACTATGCACGATCGAGCCTTCCGTGACTGGCCCTGCATAAAAATTGCTGCTCGTCAGAACCATCGACGGCTTCATAAACGTCAAACTACCATCTGCAGCAGGATTCTGTTTCGTGGCTTCTCGATGATAGAAATTAAAATAATTGCTATTTAATTCGCCTAATCCAGAGCCTGCATCTGGTGAATTTACGGAAACATTCAGATGGCCTTCAGCAAAGAGAACCCCCTCTTGCTCAACTCTCGAAGCCGAACTATTAGTATTGTTGATCCAAAGGTTTCCAGCAAAAATATCCGTATAGGCTTGTGATAAGACCAAGCGGCTACCAGCTCGACTGCCCAAATCGATATACATTCCTAGACCCGCTTGCAAGAAGACGTCTTTGATCAAGTTCAACCCGTTGCTAGGCTGCCCGCCGTCATTCTGGATCGCAAGCAGACTTTTTGCCGAAAACTGCCCGCTTCCCTGTCCTTCCATCTGGATCCCATGATTAAAGAAAAAGGAACCATCGAAATGCAGCCAGTTAAGAATCGGCTTTGTTCGAAAATCTAAAAATCTGCCGTCTTGAAAATCTTGCAGGACATTGTTGGCAAACCCAAATTGCAGGAAGTCATCCGATTCAAAGGCGAGATAATCAAATGATGGGCGTATGCGCTGGAAATCGGCGACTTCGAATAATTTTCTAACCCAAGTATCGGCGGATACCGCTTGTCCTACTGTAGAGGGTAAGTAATAAGGATAAAAAATGTTTCGCCAAATATCCAGCTGTGTTTGTCTTTGTTCGAGGTCTTCTTCTTCAAGCTGCATTTCATAGATATATTCGGCAGAAGCTGTATGTACTCGCGGCTGTCCTTCAGTCAGTTGCGTCTGATCCGTGACTTGCGATTGAATTTGAATAATGATTTGAAGATTGGTTTTATCTGGCAGCATCGAGGCTGCTTGGATCCATCCTTGCTCCCCACCAGATTTCGTCATTACATAAGGGGCGATCTCATTATATTCATAGTCAACGATAGAGGAGGTAAAAGAAAATTTATTATCGATGGTCTCATTCACATTGACTTCATCCAGCACAAATCTCAATTCGTTATCTAGATTGTCTTGCCAGTCATTATTATTAGAATAGAAGCCGCCATTCTGCATGGTTCGAGTGATTAAATCATCTATTCTCAGTTTTAGGTCTTGAGAAGCGAGTTGAAAGGAATATTCGTGTACATCTTCCACGCGACGGAAGCTATCTACCGTTCGAATTTGTGAATTGACATTTCGAGCAACTAGGAAAACCAAGCCAATCATCAAAGAGGAAAGAATGATCGCCGCGAGGGCATAAATCAGCGCAAAACCCGCTTCATTTTGTCTACCATCGTCCATTCCCCGGTACCCCCCCTCTTGCTTTCTCATTGTCCCGATAATTGATCGTAAATTCTCGTCTATAGATAATCTGCTCGTGGTAATCAGTGACCAGATCCTCCATCTGCCACCAGCCAGTCAAATCATCATAATAATCCGCAAAATTGATCGTTTCCGTGTAAAACAAAACGAAAAATTTGGTCTGGATACTGAACGTATCGCGATAATTTGGCGTATAGTGATGGGTCAGCGTCGCTTCATTCTCATTTTTTTGTTGAATGATCTTTAACTTGATGGTAGGGTCTTTCGTATCATAGACTCTGGCACGGATATTGTTGGTATCTGTGATATCCGTCACAACCATTCGCGGACTGCCCTCTTCCGTAATTGCTGCCCCTAAGGTTCCTTCGGGCATGGTTTTGACAATATGTTCCTCGTGGAAAAGAAGACTATCATATTTTCCTAAATACCCCGCATGCTCATAGATGCCGTCAATTTTGGCGATTTGATCTGCTTGCGCCATGATTTCATTCGCTATCCCTTGAAAGGCAGCAATTCGACCTTGACGGACAGAGGCTTGGACGATCAGAAAAAGTGTCCCAGAAAAGAGAGCAATGATAATGCCGAATATCACGATCGCCCCTAACAATTCGACAAGCGTGACTCCTTGCTCATCTTGTAACCGATGCTTCATCTGCGCCCCTCCTTTGCAACTTCCGCAAGAACAGCCAGCCCTTTCAATAGTCAACTACCCAATGCAGATACGTTTCTGTCAAAAATGCGCCCGTTTGTTTATCGAAGACCTGAATAATAAGTCCGATGCCCAGCTGCCGACGATCATAACTGTCTTCTCGCAGTCCATGCCTGGGGTCTTCACGAATGGAGACCTTGACTAAATAGTTGGTGGTTTCTTCATTCTCCGACAAGTACGTTCCCATATAGAGGCGATTTTCTTCCGAATTTGCCAAGGGCTGCGGCAAATGAGCGCCAGAATGATCGTATACCACTTTGCGAATAAATCGTCCCCGATTGAGATCATCTACAGCAATCGGGATTTCTTCATACATCGGTTGCCCTTGCGCATTGTATTGAATCCCTGAATTATCGAGGACCAAATGGTGTCTGCGAATTTCTGAGGGGTCATCTGGATCGCCCATCATCCAAGATGGGCGAGCAGTAAAGATCCCGATATTCAAATCCGCCAAATCTTGGGTCTGCGCTCGGTAGATTAGCCATTCCTTGACGTCATCTCGTGCTGCGATGGCCTCTTCCATTCGGGTATTGTAGCTAAGGATCAGGTTGTTTTGGATAATCAGCATGGCGATCATGACCATCGCGATCCCGAGAATGACGATCGCTCCAAGGATCTCAACAAGGCTGAACCCTGATTCATCAAGTACTCTATGTGCTTGTCTGCCGTTTTTCAGTTTCATCACCTGCTTTTTGCCTAACCCCCGATCAAGGAGAATCCTTTTCTTCTAGCTGGTTGATACTTGTATCTGGGTCAAGAAAAGATAATTTGCTAAGGGTGAACCCCCAGTGAATCAGTTTATTGAAATCAGGGTAGTCAGCTAATGGAATACTTTTTTTGGCTTTGCGTGTGATGCGAATTCGTTCCCTGATATAATGATACCTTTCTTCTTCAACCAGTCGCTGAATCTCGGCGATCCCTTTTTCAACATCAGGATCTTCGACATTCGCTTGCATGTATTGTTGGTAGAAATAATCCAAATACTTCCCGTATTGAAGAAAATAACGGTATTCAATTTCTTCAATGACCATTTTCACGTGAATCTCTCCTTGACTTATTTTCTAGCAACTTATTGAAGTGAGTGCAAATGCCGATAGATGATCGCAGTGGCACTCTCTGGCCGATCATTGTCTAACTGAAAGACCTCCTTTAATGATTGTCGATCAGAAGCCTGAATGACTTCGACTTTCGGTAAAAGTTCGTAGGCAAGATGGCTATCGTCTGCGACACTTGTATCGATCATCACTTGTTCGATCAGTGAACGGGTGACGCCATAACCGTCTTCACTTTGATAGGATCGGTCCAAAGGGAAACTATAATAAAACCAGCCATCATCGGGATTATAGATCCAAGTATTTCGATCGATCTGACGGTAATCGCTCAAAGAGCCGAATTCGATCATGATGGCTTCTGAGTCGATCTGGGCGGGACTTTCAGACACAAAGCTGCTTAGCGTTTTCACCGTTTGGGTCGGATACAACCCAGCAGCATCGGGAAACGCACTGATCATCTCTGGCAATTGAAAGGCACTGCCTAACCCAGATTCTGTCGTCGTGTAATCAAATGACGACTGGTCAATCGTTCCTTGTTCTCCGAGATACGTGAATCCCGTAGGTTCTTCATTGGTGGAAAAGGGGCTGGCTAGCTGCGACTCCGCCCAGTTTCGAACAAAATAACGATACCCTTCAAGATAATAACTATAGGTCAAGTTGGCTGCTTCAAAGGTCCACTCAGCAACCGGATCAGCAGGATTGAGCAGCAGCAGTTCCCCACTCATTTTCTGCATGACCGGTTGTTGGTTTCGTCGAAAGGAATAGCTGAAGTGCGCTTCGACAAGGACCGGTTCTTGCCAGAGATCTGGCGGACCATCGATCAAGTCTGATGACGGTTGCTCCTCCATTTCTTCATTGCCTTCGGTGTGATCGTAGAAGCTCTCAGGATTATCCTGTCCTTCAGCGTCTAATCCCCCCAATAACTCCTGCATCTCTTCGCTATCGAAGGCATCCAAGGCAGGCGTGGGTGCCAACTCTTCGATCGTCTCATCGCTGATCCAAACCATCACTTGACCATCAAGAGCATTTCCAATGAGTTCTGGGATCTGCTGGGTCACGTTCTGATACCCTCTTGCTAAAATTTCGTTTTCATCAAAGCGAGACAGTACTGGTAATAAGTCTGGCGCATCACTCGCATCAGCCGCCTGCTCAAAGGCTGCTTCCTCACTGTCTGGCGCGATATAGCGCAGCACTTCTTCAAAGCTTGCTCGAACAAACACTGGCACTTCACTGGCGTTCATTACCCGAACGGATCGTTGGATCGTCGTCCCTGTAAGGGTCATTCGTTCCTGCCATTCTTCCAAAATCTCGATTTTTTCGAACACTTCATTTTCATCCGCTAAACGACGAATGTGAATAGACTGATTATTCTGCCAAATCAAGATGCTAAGCAACAAAAGAAAGAAAAGCAGACCCGCGATACTATTTCTTAGCACTATTTTTTTTTGCAACCTTGTTTCCTCTTTTCTCAAGTAATGACGGCTCTCAAGTAAAGAGATAAATGCCTAATAGAATGAATAAGGCGATCAATGATACACAGAAGATGATAGATAATATCAAGTTTTGATCAATAAAACGAAACACATCTGCTACATGGTTGATACTCATTGAGACTTCCCCAACGAAACGGTCTGCTTCGATGGCTTCTTCCCCAAATGCCTGTCCATCACCAATGACGGATAAATGATAGCCTTGCTCTTCGTCAGCCTCGATCGATAGCACTCGGCGGGCAATATAGCCTGTTCCTGAGCTATTTGTAAAGACTCCGATCCCGTTTGGCTGTACTTGAGTGAAGGCTTGTTCTCTTAAAATGATCAAATCTTGTGTGCGTAATGCAGAGCTGTCAAGATTCGCCATCCCATTATCAGATAAACGCACCACCCGATGATTGAAAACCGTCATCTCGTTTTGATCAGCTACATATAAGCCGATAAACGTAAAGAGGACAGTCATGCTACAAACCAAGAAAATCAGATAAATGATTTTCAGTACGAGATCACCAGATTTCTTTTTAGCTGTTGGTTTCTTCGTCGCAGCTTTGCCTTTTTGCGGGGTTGGTCGTTTCTGGGAAACCTCCGCTGGTTTTTTGCCTTGCTTGTGGGTCCCTTTTGATTTGGCATTCGGATTACTTGATTTCTTAGTTTTCCCCTGCTCGTTGCGCTGGCTTGGACGTGCTTGCTGCGGTGGACGCTTTTTCTTTTTGCGTGGTGCTTCACTGGTCGTACTGGCAGCTGCTCTTTCTTTTTGCTTGCTAGGATGCTGCTTTTCGGTCGGTAATTTGGGGCGATTCGCTGTGCTAGCCGCTTTTTTTCGTTTCTTTTTCGCAGGCGCCTGTCCTGTCGGTTCTTTTTGAGGTGGCTTTTTTGGTCGTTTCTTGCCACTTGAAGGGCTGGCTTGCTTGCCTTGCGCTTGAAACTTTTCGATTCGGGGATTTCTCGGTGTGTCCTCTGGTTGTTCTCGTTTTTTTTCACGTTTGGCAGGCTGTGGCGGACGTTTTTTTCTTCTAGGTGCTTGCGACTGATTACTCATTGGCATCTACCTCGCTGCCCGCTCGTTCCATCCCTCTTAATTGGTTTGCATAAGTATTGGCATTGGCATTTTCCTGCAAGCGATCCTTGACGGTCCGAATGGACGCTGGCAAATTCCCTGAGCCTCGACGATTTGCCGAGCTTCTTTGCAAGTCTTCAAACAACGAACGGGTCGTCTTAGCTTCTTCCTTGCGGGCTGCTTCGATTGCTTGTGCACGTGTGCGTTCAATCTCTTCCAAGACCTCTTCGGTCGGCTCGTTGTCATAGATGGTTAGATCATAGGCCTCGATCAACGCATTCAGCTTTTGGTCATAATGGATGTCCGTGGCATAGCGCCCTGTCAACCATGCAGTTGCTTCCCGATAGGTTGGGGCATTTTCTTTCCAAACCGGGGCATAAAAGCGCGTATTGCCTGTGATGCCTCCTCTTAGTAAGCGAGCGTAATCTTCGATGGATTCACGGTAACTTGGGTATTTACGGAAATTGGAAGAGATCGTATACCACGCACCACTTCCATCATCTTCTTGCGTATTGAAGGTCACTTTTTGCCCACGAAAGCTGCCCTTGATGCCAAAGAGATTGTGGTTTGGCGGACTGGATAAGGCGCTGTTTCCTGAGCCGGTCTCCAAGATAGCTTGTGCGATCATCACTGAGGCATAAAGATCATTGTTATAGGCAACATCTTGCGCGTCAGAACCAATCTCATTGATGAATTGTTGTGTCGTTAGATTACGAGAAACCGAAAACTGAAAGTTGCTTTCCCGCTCTTCTTCATCAATCGGCGATTCGGGTTCTTCAGTGATTGGATCGGGATCTTTTTCTTTGTCCTGATTGGTTTGATTCCCATTTGATTGGTTGTTTCCGCTATTGTTGCTGCTGTTGGTATCGTTGGTTTCTTCCTCATTTGTTTCTGGTCCAGCAGGCTGATTCGGCTGTTGATCGCCTTCTGAAGGCTCTGGCATCGACGGAACGTCTTCGGCCTCTTGATCTTCTGTTTCATCGGTGCCGCTCTCTGTTTCTTCCTCGTCTGTCTGCCCATCATCTGCCGGTCGTTCAACATCATTTACGACTTGGACTTCCGTTCCTTTTTCGGCCTGCTCCGATTCTTCTGGGAGGCTTTCATTTGTTTGTTCTGGAGGAGTATCAAGTGGCTCCGTTATCCTGTCAGCTCCTTCGTAGGATACCGGTCGGAGGGCATCCATTATCGATTGCCCACGACTTTCTCGTTGTGCATCGATGGTTTCCATATAAGTAGATGGTTCTACACCTAAGATCGATCGAACCATGGCTTCAGAAATCGTTTGATTATTGATGATTCCGATAAATGCTCCGATCGCTAACAGACTTTTTACGTTTCTTCTGGGCTTTTTCATCTTCTTGATCCTCCTCCTTGGGGCTGTTCTTGCTGGTGCCTTTTTTTGGTCGTTCATGGTCTTTGCTTTCATTTTTCTCGAGCTGCACAAGTAGCAATTGATAATGAAAGGCATTGTTCCGCAAATACATCGTAAAACCTAGCAAAAGAGCGAGTAAAAACAAGTGACTGATAGTGACATATTCTCGAAAGGCAGAGAGATAAAAATAGGCGGTCAGCTGCAAAAATACCGCTAATGGGATCAAAGAAGCAATAAAGTAGATGCGGTATAAGAATAAGAATCGTTGTTTTTGCTTTTGGGTTCTCATAGGCTGCTCCTAACGTCTGTATTGCCTTCGATCAATGCTTTTTTTTCTAACAAATAACTTTCGCTTTGGAGAAGATCAAAGTACGCGGCTTTTCGTAAAAGATTGTCATAGTCCATCTTCATAATACGTGCGTAGGGTTTTCTAAACCATGGTCGCTCATACAATTTGACCCGTGACTCAATCACGCTGCACTCATAAAAAACCAAGCTGATATCTTTAGCAGAAAGGTTATTGTCGACCACTTGCTGCACTTGTCCTCTCTCATAGGTCAACTCTTTTTCGTTCAACGTCATTTTTTCGATCTTTTGTACGAGATTGTCATTGATGCGCCAAACCTGTTCCAGGTATTTGGCTTTTTGAAAAAGATAGGTATATTCTCGTAAGCTAATCTTCAATTGCGTATGCCAGTTCTCGTCTTCTTCATCGGTCAAGCTGTTTAAATAGTGGATACTATTTTTGATCAAAGAAGCTTCTAAGTTTTCGATGTAGATCTCAAGCTTTTGATTGGCCAAGCGCAAGCGCTCTTTGCTTGCTCGTTCTCGTTTCGCCTCTTCTTCCAACGCTAATTCATTGGCGTTGACTTTGGGCAATTGCTTGCCTTTTTTTGACTGTTTTTTTTTGCTGCTTTTTTTGCGAACTTTCTTTTTGAACTTTGGTGGCTCATCCGCACTGACCTTTTGGAACTCGAGCGTGTCTTCCAGCTCTTTTTTCACTGCATCGGTTTTGCCTTGACGTTTTTCTTCATGGACTTGCGCTTTCGGGCGACTCACGAACGTGACATTTTGTTCGTCGATCACGCTTTGAACGATTTTTGCCAGTTGCTCTTTAAAGTCGTTCGCATCACTTACACCAGCGGGGGCTTGCTGCTGCAAGCTGGCATCCAACTGAATCGTAAAGGGAAACTCTTCTTCTGTGTAAGCGATTGGTACAAACTCTAAAAACAAATTGCTTTTCTCATCGGACACATGATTAATGCCGATTTGCGTCCACACAAACTGAGGAAATTGCTGTTCCAAGGGAATGCGTAATTTTGAGTAATCAATTTTTTTCCGTAAGATCTCCATCTCGATATGATGGGTGAAAGCTTCGATGGAATAAAATTGCTCAAAGTAATGCGTCACTTGTTTGCGAATCGACGATTTGAGCGGCCACTTTTTTTGATAGAGGTTATCACAAGCAGTGATTACTGATGGAAGTGCCTCTTGTTTGTAAAATAATTCCTCAAGATTTGGACTCAAGGTTGGATAGATGGCAATTTTTAAAATATCATTCGTCACATTCGTCCCAATAACCAACATGCTCATAAGAAATCAAGTCGTAGTTGATGCTCGTGATTTCTTATACAGCATGTATGGTCCTAGTGGGTTTCCCTCCTTTGTCGTGTCGCTCTCGGAAATTATTCAGCAGACCTTTTCGTCTATTCCGACTCATAACCTTCTTTTTAGTCTGGAAGATTCAACACTTTGCTATGCTGGATCAACTGCTCAAACAACCCTTTCGACTCATGATGAAACGCCGTAAGTCGTTCTTGGTATTGCTTGATCTCTTGACGGATTTTCATCACTTCCATCGATGCTTCTGAAATGATTTTGTGAGCTTCATTTTCCGCCACTTGACGTCTTCTGTCGGCTTCCAGTTCTGCTTCAGCAGCGGTTTCCCGTGCTTTTTCTTTTGCTTCGATCAAAATCGTCGCCAGCTCGTCCTTCATTTGTTCGACCTTAGCCAGTTCACGTTCCAAGTCACGCTGTAAAACATTCTTATCTGCCAGTTGTTCGACTCTTGAACGTTCAAGATCCCGATATTTCGCTTCCGCTTCTTGCAAGCGCAAGTTCAACTGTTGATTTTCATTTTCAAGCGAAGTGATCCGCCGCATGCTTTCGACTTCTTTTAATTTGTAGTTTTCGATAATCGCTGCTTTTTCTTCTAAATGAATCGCTTTTTCTTCAAAAGCTTGGACTTGCTTGCTTTTCTCTTCTAATTCTTTTAGCAGTTCATCTTCTCTTTGACGCAATTGTTCGAGTTCTTCTTCTACTTCGATCAATTCGTCTTCTTGACTTGTCAACTGCTCAATTTCCTGCTCATAATTGGTTTTGAGGGCTTCTTGTTGACGTTCTGCTTCTTTTAACTGCTGCTGTAACTCGTTGTAACGCATTTGCAGTTGCTTGTTTTCATAAATGATACTTTCTTGTTGCGTCGCTTGTGAAGCCATCCGATTGATGGATTCTTGTTTGTTTTCCAATTGCTTGGTCAAATGTTCGACGGTTTTGGTCAGTTGTGAAACGGTATTTTCTAATGCCAGTAGCTCTTCTTGGGCATCATCTTCATACTCATCTTCCTCATATTCCTCTTCCTCGTACTCATCATCCTCGTACTCGTCGTCATCATATTCTTCATCGTCGTACTCATCGTCATCATATTCTTCATCATCGTACTCGTCTTCGTCGTACTCTTCTTCATCATATTCCTCGTCGTAGACATGAACGCCTTCGTAAGTTTCTTCATCTTTCTTTTTGCGAAATAATGCCATGTTACCCCTCCTGATTCCTCACTAATCGATGATTTGATTCGTTGAACAATTTAGTGTGTCTACAAATGGGTCTGCTTGAACGTCTACTTTCGTGAAAGTTTGCACTTTGGCTGTTCTATCCGCGGTCGTTCTTTCAAACGAGCTGACGTTTCTGCTGTGACCTTTTGAGCAGTGATGTCCGTTTCCTTCTTGCCGTCATTCGCTCAAAAAAGAAAGCAAAAACCACCACATCCCATCATTTCCACGATCTCCAATTATTTTGGAAGATAGAAATCAAGTAAGTGAATCGGCCTGTTTCTCAATAAAATAGCCATTAAACGAAAAGACGGCTTCCGTTCGCAGAACATCTGTTGTCTATTTGATAGTATCAAAGCAAAAACAGATTGAAAAATCAGATATTTCTTCACTTGATGAAATATTTGTCAGAGCAAGCCGATTATCCACATGATATTGTTAAAAAATGAGCAAAATATCCTCGTATTAAGGAAACGAATGGTCTTCTTTAAACGATCTTTATCTTGAATCAACAATCACGCCTTCTTAACCGCTGATCAATCCCCACAAAAAAATCAGCGTCCTTATAAGCCAAGGTCGCTGATCGATACTTTACCTATTATATAGTTTTACTGCTCAGTCAGGGTTCAGCCATTGGAAGCGATCCCTTTTTTCTCAGTTTGAAAGCAAGTTCCAGTCCGCTGCTCCGCAACTGTAAGTTTTTTTCTCCCTAATGGGCTGCTTTTCTCTTGCCTTCAAAAAAAGAAAGAACCGTTTCTTGAAAATCCGTTTTCTTTAAACGAACAACTTTTTATGCATGTATAATGTCGCCATCCGATAATCATAATGGATCATCGAAAAGGCTAATAGCTCCCCATTTCTCAGATAGCTGTCGTCTCGTACGATCAGTGCGGGCATTCCTTCTTCTAGATGAAAGAACGCAGCTTGTTCCTGTGTTAGCGGTTTGCTTTGGATGAACTTGTCGATGAAGGCGACTGACAGTTGTTTTTCTTCTGCCAAAGCTTGGAACATTGACCCCTCCATCATCGTTTCGGAGATCTCCCCTACGATTTCAGGTATATAATAGGAGCGTTCAATCAAATAGGGTTTGTCATCTAGCGTGCGAAACCGTTGGACTTCGATAAAGTGTTGATCTTTCGCAAATTGTTTTTGACTTGGAAGAAACAGCGCCTCTGATACTTTGACCAGCCGCTTTGAGGCTTTGACCGTTCGAATGTTTTTCTCGCCCCGTGTCAAGTCTTCATTGAAGCCAAGATCTCCTTGTTCAATGGTCGGTTTTTGGTTGTTTTGAAAGCGAATATACGAGCCGCGGCCTTGCATCTGGTAGATCCAGCCCATCTTGCTCAATTTATTGAGGGCTTGACGTAACGTATAACGAGAAACTGGATAAATCGCCAAAAGCTCTCGTTCACTAGGCATCTTCCCCTGCTCATTTCCAATGTCACCCGCTTCGATCTTTCTGATCAATTCTGCTGCTAAGTCTTCAATACTGAGTTTCGTCATTTGCCTACTCCTTTCCTTCGGATTCTCTACTACTATTATCATCTTTGGCGTAAAAAAAGCCAGCTATTTTTCATAGCCGGCTTATCAAAAAAACGGATTGATTATGCCTTCGTTGCGTTTGCTTGTTCGTCCTTGTATAGTTTGCCATCATACATTTTGATGAATGGGAACCAAATCAAGAAAGCAACGACTGCACAGATGATTGCTAAGACAAAGGCACGCCAGTCACCACCTGAACCAATAAAGCCGGATAAGCCAATTGGGGTCGGCCACGCTACTTGGGCAATCGGTGGGTTAACAAAGCCTAAGTTGATGCCAAAATAAGCAACGGACATTGAAACCATCGGTGCTAAGAAGAATGGGATCGCTGTGTATGGGTTGTATACCACTGGCATCCCGAACAAAATCGGTTCATTGATATTGAAGAAGGATGGCACGATCGCTGCTTTTCCTAAAGCACTTAACTGCGCTGATTTTGCAAAGAAGGCGATGAAAATCACCATTCCTAACGTCGCTCCTGAACCACCGATCGTTACGAAACTATTGTTAAACTCACCCGCAAAGGCAATGTTGGCACCATTTTGGTTTTCCACCATATTTGACAACACGATTGGCGTCAAGAATGAGGTCACGATCGTTGCCCCATGAATACCGACGATCCATAGTGCATGCATGAAGAAGTAGATAACAAGCAGTCCGATCCAGGTACTAGTCAATTGCGTCACGAAACTAAATGGAATCGCAATCACTTTGAAAATATCTGTGCCCATTGCGACTAATGCACCATTGATGACGATTACAGCTAATGAAGTCAGTGCCGTTGGGATCAATGCTGTAAAAGAGGAAGATACTCCTGTTGGCACTGTGTCAGGCATTTTGATAACAATATTGCGTTTCACACAGAATGCGTAGATTTTTACGGCAATGATCGCCATGATGATCGCTGTAAAGATCCCAGTTGTTCCTAAACGAGTCACCCCGCCAGCCATTTCCCAACCATCGATGATTTTTTGGTCATCAGAAATGACATTGACTAATGTTGCCATACCGCCTTCAAAAACTAATTGTGGCAAGCACATAAAGAACGCCATCATTGAAAGCAACGCGCCATTGACTGGGCTAAGAACGATTTTTTCTTCTTGTGCTTGGATTTTGGTGTACTCGTAACCAAACACGACACAGAAGTAAAGTGCTAAAATCCCCATCGTTGCGGTATTACCTAACATGTAAAGATTTTGGATCTTATCGAATGACGCACTCCAAATGCCCTCTAATGCAGGGAAGCTTTGTGGCAAAACGCTGACGATCAAGAACATAGATCCTACAATAGTGAAAGGAATCGACGCCATCCCGGCTGCCATGACCCCACGAACGATCCGTAATTGTGAGATTTTCCCCATTGGACCCATTAAGTAGCGGTCCAAGAAGGCAAACATTTTGTTATTTTCTGAATCCATTGACTGTTCCTCCTTGAGTTTCAAATGTAGTCAAATACGTGAAATATTTGTCGCGGTCATGCTCGATCAACCACGCTTTACGCTGGATGAACAGGCACGCGATCATGCCGACAGTAAACAAGGCAAGTAAGATGCCTCTACCCGATTGATTCATAAAAGGAATCAATGTTGCTTGCTGCCCGATCAAAATAAATAGAATTGCAATCAGATTGACACCGAATTGGAGCCAATATCCGATTTTTGTCACCAGTAAACGATTCGATTGCTGCCAATATTTTTGAGTTTGTTCAATAAGTATAAGTCCATCAACGATCAATAAGGCAATGGGAATCAAACCAGCCCATGTCCATTGAGACAGACTCAATAGGGTCCAATAAAGATTGACAAAGAAAAAGATCGCCGTCATATAACGAAAAAGTAAAAAACGATTAAACCGCATACTTTTGTTTGCATATTCTTTCTTGGCTGCTTGGGTTACCGGTTTCCTTTTGGTCACAAGTCCTCCTCCTTTCTTTTTGCTTTCGCTCAACAACTTGTTCGAACAAGTTATATTCTAGCAGAATTCTTGTTGAATGCAACCGATTTCTTTTTGAAAGTTTTCTCTGAAAATAATCTGCTTTTTCATTTGTTATTTCTGAAAAGTTAAGCTGATCTCAAGGAACCGTGCAGGATAATACTGGAATGTTACTGATGTTTGGCTTTTGTTCGAGCAGAAAAAAGTTGTTTTTAGCGTTACTTTTTGCAAAAAATGTTTGTTTCTGAAGGCTTTATCCCCCATGCAAGGCAACAGGTTTGTCAACTTACTAACTTTACAGTACACTCTAAGTAACAAAATATTTGATTTCGAACACGCGTTATTTTTAGTGATCGACATTCCCTGTGCTCGTTCCTTAAAACGAAAGGAGATCCTCCCAATGGATGTATTAGAAACTTACTTAACCAGCATTGAAGATCCAGTAAAGCAAGAAAAACTGCGTGCCTTATTTGCCGCTATTACCAAGAAATTTCCTGACCTCGTTCCAGTCATCAAGTGGAATCAGCCGATGTTCACCGCCCATGAGACCTTTATTATCGGTTTCAGCGTTTCAAAACCGCATTTTTCTGTCTCCCCTGAAACCAAGTGTCTTGAACAGTTTGCCGATGCCATTGAAAACGCCGGTTACAGCCATACGGATAACATTTTTCGCATCAAGTGGACTGAGCCGATCGATCAAGCATTGATTGAGGACATGATCGCTTTCAACCTGAAAGACAAAGCGGAGATGACCCGTTTTTGGCGCTGAGCCAATTGAGACTTTGTAAAAGAAGAGCAACCCAAAAAACCGCAGAAGCCTGTTCGCTTCTGCGGTTTTTCTGGCTCTATAATTTATGGGACTGATGAATCAGAATTGATTCTTCAGTCCCATTTTCATTTTAGGTATTAAAAAACATATCGTTCTCTAGTATGATTAAATCACCACAAAATAAACAACTGAGAGGACGATATGCTATATGAATGATTCTATCAAAAAAATGCTGAGAATAATAGAGAAAGATTTGATGATTACAGAGGTCTCTTACGAGACCCTTCAGAAGAAAAAGACGTTGGTCGTCGATGCTGTTCTCTCGCCTACTCCTCGTGCTTGTAGAAGTTGTGGTTCTACTGTGGTAGATGGAAACGGGAAAGCAATTATAGTGAAAAATGGGAAGAAGGAAACGATTGTCCGTTTTGAACAATACAATCATATGCCTTTGGTTATGCGCCTAAAAAAGCAGCGCTATACCTGTAAAAACTGCCGAACCCATTGGACTGCTCAAAGTTATTTTGTCCAACCCAGACATTCAATCGCAAATCATGTTAGATATAAAATTGCTTCTTTACTGACTGAAAAAGTATCTTTATCTTTTATTGCGAAAAGCTGTCAGGTATCTTTGACCACCGTTATTCGTACATTGAAAGAGTTTAAAAGCTATTTACCAAAGCAATCCAAGAAGATTCTCCCCAGAGTATTGATGGTTGATGAATTTCGTTCGCATGCTTCCATAGAAGATAAAATGAGCTTTATTTGCGCAGATGGCGAAACAGGAAAATTAATAGATGTTTTGCCTACGCGTAAATTACCTCGATTAACAAGCTATTTCTTAGGTTGTACCAATCCAGAAGAAGTAGAATTCTTGGTGACAGACATGAACGCCGCCTACTTCCAGCTCACCAAACGTGTTCTGCCAAATGCGAAAGTAGTGATTGATCGGTTTCATATTGTCAAACACATGAATCAAGCGTTCAATGAGTTGCGTATCCGTGAAATGAATGAACTTCGTAAAGCAGGACAGAAAAGCCAGGCAGAAAAACTGAAAAAGAACTGGCGCTTTTTGCTAAAAAATCGTGCAAACATCAACCATTATGAATACAAAACATGGAAAAGTTTCCGAGCACCAAAATACCCATTTCTTACTGAAGCAATGATGATTGATCGATTGCTTGAGTTTTCTACGCCCCTGAAGGAGGCGTATCCCTTTTTTCATGAATTAGTTGAAGCCTTTCGAGACAAAGACCCTGACTTATTTTTCTGCATATTGGCAGAACTTCCCAAAACGTTAGATGACGGCTTTCGGGAGAAGCTTCAAAACCTTCTGACCTATGAAGAAGGCATCACCAACGCAATGATCTATCCTTATTCCAATGGAAAAATAGAAGCGAAGAATACCCACATAAAGACAATGAAACGAGTATCCTACGGATTTAAATCATTCGAGAACATGAGAATTAGAATCTTTTTGATCAATAAATTAATCAATGTAAGATAACAAAAAATCTGAGCCAGAATGTGGTTCATTCTGACCCAGATTTGATTTTGCACAACTCATCAGTCCTTATTGACAAAGAGCCGTTTTTCTGACTATTATAAGCCTAATTCTGGCGCCGGATCAAAGAATCCTGACCATAAGCTTGTTGACATCCCTAAATGTAGATGGACGCCAGTTGAATTCCCAGTCGTTCCCATACCGCCAACATATTGTCTAGCTGAGACGCTTTGTCCGACCGAGACAGCTGGCAGCGTACTAAAGTGCATGTAGTAGCTGTAAACGCCATTGGCATGTTTGATGATCACATAGTTACCAGTTGACGGACCATAGCCCGCTTCAACGACTTCGCCTGCTTGGATCGCATAGATCGGCGTTCCTGTCCCCCCAGTAAAGTCGATGCCATTATGTTGATTTCCTGATGCACCTGTTGGATCTGTTCGATACCCAAAACGACTCGAAATATGAACCGAATCGACTGGCATTTGCCATCCACCTGTGCTTGCTTGTTCCTTTGGCTCAGCTGCTTGCTGCACAGGTGCAGGCGTAGCTGCAGTTTTTTCTGACGACACCGATGTTTCTGGCGCCACTGCGGCTTCCGTCTTCGGCTGGGCTGCTGCCACTGCTGCTTGTTGAACGGCAGGACTTTCGGCGGTTTCAGCTGACTTGGCTTCTGCTGCTTGCTGACGTTTTGCTGCTTCTTCTGCTTCTTTGCGCGCTTTTGCTTCTTGTGCTTCTTGCTCAGCCAGTTGCTTCAACGCTGCTTCTTTTTGCCGTTGTGCTTCTGCTTTGTCTGCTTCCAATTGGTCTTTTTTCTCTTCTTCGGTGTTCAACGCCAAGGCAAGGTCGGCTAGTGCAACTTCTTGATTCAACTTGACATCAGCTAATTCCGCTTGTTTTCCTTGCAATGCGTTTGACTGCTCTTCGATTGCAACCAATTGTTCCTGCAACTCTTTTTCCAATTTCTGGCTTGTTGCAATATCTTCTTGCTGTTGTTCGACAATGCTATTGCTGGCATTCATGATCGTTACAGAAGCGATCGCCCGTTGAATGGCTTCTCCGATGGATTCCGCATCAACGATTTTTTGGAACAAACGATTGGAAGGTTCCGACGTTTGAATGTCACGCGCTTGATTCGCCAGTACTTCTGTGCGCTTGATGATTTTCTCTTCAAGGACTTGGATCTCTTGTGCCAAGGCATTGACTTCTTCTTCCGTCGCCGTTTTCTTTTGTAGGATTGCTTGGATTTCTCCTTCAATCGATTGAATCTCTGCCTCTGTAGATCGTTTCAGTGATTCTAATGAGGTGGATTCATTTTTTATGTCATTGATTTTTTCATTTTGCTGCTGGATCTTCTGATCAAAGCTGTCTGCGGATACCGTCACGACAGGCAGCGTCAGCAAAACAAGTGAACTTGCAACCAAAAGTGTCTTTTTCATTTTTTCTCCTTAACTAGATGTGTCTTATCGCTTTCTCTAGCATACCGAAAGATGTCACTCTTGGGGCTGTTTTCACACAAATAACATCTGGCTGCAAGAAATTGACATCTAGCTGAAACAAAGTTGTTAGAATATTTCACCGAAAAAGATTGCTTTTCTTCGTCATTTAACCTTCGTTACTTATCAATTGGTTCATCTCCTGTCCGATTGCCTATGAAAATGCCGCGATTTGCAGTAATCAGCAGTGGACCTATGCTATACTGGATTAAAAAACGGAGGCTCTCATGATACAACAAGTGACCAAATTTACCGCTGCTGAATTAGAAACTATCGCCCAGATTTGGCTGCAAAGCAATTTGGAAGCCCATGACTTTATCTCAGCTGCCCATTGGCAAGATAACTATGACTTTGTGAAAAAAGCCTTTGCCGATGCCCTTATCTACACCTATTTGGTGGATGATCAGCCCGTCGGCTTCATCGGGATGTTGGATGAGTATATCGCTGGTATTTTCGTTTTGAAAGACCATCGTGCCCACGGCATTGGCAAGCAGCTTTTACAAAAAGTACAAGCAGAACACGAGAAGCTGACTCTGAACGTCTACCAAAAAAATACAGCTGCTATTGCGTTTTATCTCAAACATGGCTTTACCATCGTTTCTGAACAACTGGACTCTGATACCAATGAAATCGAAAACACCATGGAGTGGCATCGTTGATGCTGCTTTTTTTCACCTTCTTTTTCCCCTTTTGATCAATCGTACGACCATAACCGCTGATCGGCTTACCCGTCGAATCAATGAATACAGTAAACGACAAAAAGCATTGCCTTCCATTTGCTGGATCGGCAATGCTTTCTTTATTTACTAGCGGTATTTCAACCAATGGTTCCCCCATTGGTGACAATCACTTCGCGATACCAATCAAAGGATTTTTTTCGATACCGTTTAAGTGAACCAGTTCCATCATCGTTTCGGTCTACATAAATGAACCCATAACGCTTTTTCATCTCTGCGGTCGAAGCACTTACTAAATCAATACACCCCCACATGGTATAACCCAATACATTGACACCATCATCGATGGCTTTAGCAACGGCTGATAGATGATCATTTAAATAATTGATGCGATAATCATCAACAACGGTTAATTCTCCGTCAATTTCAATTAACTGATCAACAGCACCTAAACCATTTTCAACGATAAAAAGTGGCAACTGATAGAGATGCGAAAAACGGTTCAAGAGAATACGTAATCCGTCTGGATCAATCTCCCATCCCCACTCCGTTTCATCAAGGTAGGGATTTTTTAGAACGTTTGTCATATTTCCTTTTCCCTGTTGGTACTTTTCAGGCGTAGCAGAAACACATAGGGACATATAATAACTAAACGATATAAAATCAACGGTATTTTTCAATAATTCGAGATCGTCAGGTTCCATCTCGATAGTTGCATTATACCTCTGCCATTCTCTTTTGATCCAATCAGGATAATATCCACGAGCTTGAACATCCATAAAATAGTTTAAGTTTTTATCCGCCTCCAAAACAGCCAAGGTGTCTTTCGGGTTTGAAGTCATCGGATAATTATAGATCCCTAACACCATATTCCCTACCTGCATCTGTGGATCAATTTCATGGGCGGTTTTGACTGCTTGGGCACTGGCAACAAGCTCGTGATGTGCTATTTGAAAGAGATCTTGCTTAGATAAGCAATCTTTTTTTGTCATCACTCCTGCTCCCATTAAGGGAAAATTCCAAAGCGCATTGATTTCATTGAAAGTTAACCAATATTTCACTTTCCCTTGGTAACGAGTAAACACAGTCCGACAAAAACGATTAAAGTAGTCTACCAATGCCCGATTACGCCAACCATCGTAACTTTTTGTAAGGAAATAAGGTGTTTCATAATGAGAAAGTGTAATTAGCGGTTCGATCCCATGAGATAAGCAGCAATCGATCACCTCTTCATAGAACTGCAATCCAGCTTCATTTGGTTTTTCTTCATTGCCATTAGGGAAAATTCGTGTCCAAGCAATCGAGAATCGTAAGACTTGAAAGCCCATCTCAGCGAACATTTGAATATCTTCTCGATAACGATGATAAAAATCGATGCCTTCTAGTTTTAAGTTTTGTAGATTTAGTTCAGGATCTAGTGGCTTTGTGACTCCATTTGATAAAAAATCTTGAATGGAAAGTCCTTTGCCATCCTCGTTGAAGGCACCTTCTGCTTGATTGGCGGCAATCGCACCACCCCATAAAAAAGTTTCTGGAAATTTTGCCATGTTTGTCCCCTCTTTATTCAAAAATCGATACTAAAACATCACCCTGCTTGATGGTTTCATCCTCAGAATGGACAATAACGTCTGTAAAATCTGCTGTGTTTGTCACTACGATCGGTGTCACTGTTGAATATCCTTGACTAGTAATATATTCTGGATCAAAAGTCACTAGCAAATCGCCTTTTTTAAAGGTATCTCCTACTTTGATTGCTGCAGTATAACCTTTGCCATCAAGTTCGACCGTATCGATCCCAATGTGGATCAACAGCTCAACTCCTTGCTTATTTCTGATCCCAATTGCGTGATTGGTGGGAAAAATCGTCACTACTTCACCATCAAATGGGGCAACTACTTGACCGTTTTTAGGTTGAATAGCCACTGTTCTCCCCATAATCTCATTGGCAAATACACTATCAGGAATTTCATGAGTCGCCAACCGATCCCCTGCCAAAGGACTGCTGATCTCTAAAGGTGTCCGTAATGGTCGAAGTGGTTCAGCAACCTGATTCGGATTTAACGTTTGACTTTGTGAAGACACTACTGCTTTTTTCTTTCCTTCTGCATTCACAAAAAACAAAGTAAGTGCAAAGGACATTGCGAATGCAA
This sequence comes from Enterococcus sp. AZ063, assembly GCF_051715045.1. Taxonomy (NCBI): domain Bacteria; kingdom Bacillati; phylum Bacillota; class Bacilli; order Lactobacillales; family Enterococcaceae; genus Enterococcus; species Enterococcus sp. AZ063. The sequence goes on along the minus strand of NZ_JBIOTA010000001.1, from coordinate 1,336,343 downwards.
TAACAATACAAATCACTGCGTTAACGATATTTGACAGATCATCCGTTAAATAGACTGGCAACGCCAAAACACCTGCAGTTGCTGATGCATAAGTTCGCATGTTGGTCAAACCTGCCCATAAACCAGCTACTCCTCCAGAGGCTACCACGACCCATAAAGGCGTTTTTAGTTTCATCGTCACCCCATACAAAGCAGGTTCGGTGATTCCAAATAGCGCTGTAGTACTAGCCGAAAAAGCCGTTTGCTTCATCACTTTATCTTTGGTTTTTAATGCTACTGCCAGTGAAGCACCCGACTGAGCAATATTTGATGCCAACATTCCCGGTCCTAATAACGTTCCATAGCCCAATGTGGCATATTGTGCTAGTTGAACAGGCATAAAACTGTAATGCATCCCTGTCATGACGAAAAATGGGGTGAACGCCCCCATCAGGACTGGTAAAACCCAGCGTGCTTGTTCATTGAAGAATTCAAAGACTACTAATAACACATCACCAACTAATGCTCCTAGTGGACCGATAATGATCCAAGCTAACGGAGCCGTAACCAAGAAAACCAATAATGGGACCAGAAAAATCTTCACAGGATTAGGCGATATTTTTTTTGCTAAACGTTCAATGTGCGCCATTGCCCATACAATCAAAATTGGCGGTACAACTGCCGAACCATAGGATACAGCTCTGACAGAAAGACCTGCAAATGAAATAGGTTCACCAGCTGCAACCATAGCAGTAAAAGCTGGGTGAATCAGCATAGCGCCTAAAACCGCTGCATAAAATGGATTTGCTTTAAAGTATTGTGCACTTGTTACAGCTAACATTACTGGAAGAAAATAAAATGCTGAATCGGCTAGTAAACTTAATAGCTGATACGTTTGAGCTTCAGCATTTAATACTTCAAAGAAAACAAGTAAAGCTAAAACAGCTTTTAACATTCCTGCCCCACAGATTGCTGGAATAATCGGTTGGAAAATTGAGGTGATCGCTCCTAAAACTCGATTGATGACTTTTTCTTCTTTCGGTGACGTTGGTTCTGAAGAATCACTTCCAAAGTCCCCCATTTTGTTGATTTCTTCCGTAACATTTGCTACATCTGTTCCAATAATTACCTGATATTGTCCGCCTTTTAAGGCTGTTCCTTGAACACCTGGTGTTGCTTTAAGATGATCTTCTTTGACTTTTGAATTATCTTTTAATACGAATCGTAACCGTGTCATGCAATTCGTTACAGACTCAATATTTGACGTTCCACCAATATTTTCAACGATATTCTGTGCAAGCTCTTGATACTTAGTCATTTTTTTCCTCCTTATAAATAAAACAGACCAAATAAAAACTAAGCCCATATTTGGCTCAATCTTTATTTGGTCTTGCCCATTCGGTAACAAAACATTTAATCTAGTTCTCTTGTGGTCACTCGATTGATATGAATGACAAAATATAACAATTCTGAATCTGTAATTTTCACTTTATATTGACCAGCAATATGCTTCTTGATTTTCAAGCCAGTTTCGTAAGCTTTCGGATATAATTGCTTCACATGTTGCAATAAATCAGCTTCATCTTTTACTTCTTTACTTTCTGAAAAAATTCGGCTTACAAAATAGCGTATATGGGTCAAGAATCGATCATAGTTCATGGACGTCTCATCCAACTTCATCCCATAATCATACTCCACGATCTGAACAATCTCTGCAATTACTTTTGTCGTAAAAATCGTCTCATTTTTAAATCGTGAACTTGAGCTAGCGTTTACAAAATGCAGGGCTATAAAGCCAGCTTCATCTTCAATAAAACGAATTTTCTCTGATCGTTCAATAAACTGCAACGACCGCTTTGCTGCTGCAAATTCTCGTGGGTAATATTTTTTGATTTCCCACATTAAGTCATTGGTGATCGCTTCTCCTTTAAGATTACGCTCAATTGCGTAATTAATGTGATCACCAAGAAATAGATAGATGCTGGAATCAAATGTTCGCGCAAGATCCTTTTCTGCTTCTTCAATAATTTTGGCGGTCAGAATCACATGCCGTTCATCCATTCCTGCCATCAGCGACCCAAATTTGTTTTGGGTAAATTCTGCATCTAAGACATATTTTTTATCAATTTTCGTTTGATCAATCACCCCACTGCCTTTTACACCGAAACCAACACCGTTGCCAATCACTACACATTCTGTGCCATTATCCTCCACGAGGACGGCATTGTTATTGTAGATCGTGATTGGTTTCATCTTTTCTCCCCCCTTCAAACAGACAAAAAAACCGACAAAAATATACACTCCGAGCATAAATAAGCTAGTGTATATTTTGTCGGTGTCGCCTTTTCAGTAGCAATCCTAAGTCCGATTATAGCTTTGACCAATTTGGTTGTCAACAACTCTTTTGCCATATCTTTTCAAAAAAACCAAAGAAATGTTGGCGCTATCAGTATTCGTAAAAAAATGCGCGTCCATTTTTTATCAGTGATAATCTGGTAAATAATCCCCATGGGCTTCGATCAAATCATCGACTAATTGGGTAATGTCTGCCAATGATAGTTCTGATGATAAATGAGGATCGAGGTAAGCTGCTTGATAAATTTTGTCTTTCTCAAGGGTCAACGCTGCTTCGACAGTCAATTCTTGCACATTGATGTTGGTTCGGTTCAATGCAGCAAGCTGCGTTGGTAAAGCGCCGACGTAGGTTGGTTGGATGCCGTTCTTATCCACCAAACATGGAACTTCCACACAGACATCCTCTGGTAAATTGGTGATCAAGCCTTTATTCAATACGTTTCCAGCAATAACGGTTGGATTGCCAGTCTTAATGGCATCCATGATATAAGAGGCGTATTCCCGACTTCTCTTATGGGTCAAATCGCCATTATCGACGATATCCTCCCGCATCGTTTCCCAATCGCGAATCTGATTTTCGCAACGGGTTAAATATTCATCCAACGGAATCCCCAGTTCGTCGATCAATTCTGGGTATTTTGATTTAATGAAATAAGGGTGATACTCGGCATTGTGCTCACTAGATTCTGTAATATAATAGCCAAAACGTTTCATCAATTCAAAGCGGACTGAATCACGGTGGGGATTTTCTTTCTCTTCAGCCAACTGACGGATCGTTGGATAGAAATCTTCCCCATCTTTGGTAATTTCCAATAAAAATGCCATATGATTGATCCCAGCAATTTTCCACTGGAAGTCAGCCAGATCATATTGTTCTTTGATCCCTAAATGCTCGAATAATTCTGGAACACATACTTGCACACTATGACAAAGCCCAACCGTTTTGATGGATGTTGCTTTCAATACCCCCATCGTCAGCATCGCCATCGGGTTCGTATAATTCAGCAACCATGCATTTGGACAAACTTCCTCCATTTCTCGAGCAAATTCCAACATGACTGGTAACGTACGCAACGTCCGAAATATTCCGCCAATGCCCATCGTGTCACCTATTGTTTGGCGTAAGCCATATTTCTTCGGTATCTCAAAGTCAATGACGGTGGAAGGTTTGTAGCCACCTACTTGAATGGCGTTTACTACAAAGTCGGCATCTCTTAGTGCTTCTTTGCGGTCATGATAGACCTGTATTGCTGCTCGGTTTTGATTGGCATTTTTATTGATCGTCTTTAACATTGCCTCGGATTCACGAAGTCGTTTCTCATCGATGTCGTAAAGGGCGATGTGGGAATCTGCTAAGCTCGGGGTCAACATTGAATCTCCTAGAACATTTTTAGCGAAAATAGTGCTTCCTGCTCCGATAAAGGTGATTTTTGTCATTTTCTATTGCTCCATTCTTTTATAATTTACCGCCAGTAGTGGCAATTCCTTCAATAAATTTACGTTGAAAAATGATAAAGACAGCAACCATGGGCCAAATCGCTAGTAGCGAGCCTGCCATCAATTGTGGGAAATTGGTCGCATATTGTCCCTGAAGATTGGCTAACCCTGCTGCCAATGGCATTTGTCGAATTGATGTATTGACGATCAGTGGCCACATTAAATCTTTGAAAGCAAAGAGGGTTGTAAAAATACCTAGTGCGATCAACCCGGATTTCGCCAATGGCAGCATGATTTTGAAAAAGATCGTCCATACATTTGCTCCTTCAAGGTGGGCTGCTTCCTCCAGCTCACTTGGTAAGCCTAGAAAAAACTGTCTAAGTAAAAAGGTTCCAAAAGCGCTGACAACACCTGGCAATATCAATGCCGGTACTGAATTTAGAATTCCTAATCTTTGCGCTAATAAATATTGGGGTGTGATAAAGATTGATGCGGGAATCATCATTTGGATAAGGACTAGAGCAAAAAAAAGATCTCGTCCAGGGAAGCGCAAGCGTGCGCAGGCATATGCTGCCATCGCTGAAAATAAAACGGAACCGATCACACGTCCAATGACCATCAAAAAAGTATTGAGATAGAAGGCACCAAAGGGTAAAAGATTTAAAACTGCCTGATAATTTGAAAGTTGAAAGGATTTAGGAAACCATGTTGGTGGAATCTGAGTCGATTCAACAAGTGTTTTTCCAGAAGTCAGAATCATCCATACAAAAGGCAATGCCATAATTATTCCGCCACTGATCAAAAGTAGATGGATAAGCCAATTCTTGCTAATTCGTTGCATCAAGAAACCTCCTTTTAGTAGTTGACCCATTTTTTTTGCAACTTCATTTGTAGTGCTGTGATCAGCAAAATAATACATAGAAGAAAGACGACGATTGCTGAACCATACCCTTTATCATTTAAAATAAAGGAATGTTTGTAAAACAAGTATGCTAATGATTGTGTCTTCAGCATTGCCTCACTTGAAGGTGCGATCATCATAAAAATCACATCAAATACTTGAAAGGCATTGATAACCGTTGTGACCACGACAAAGAATAGCGTTGGTGTCACAAGAGGTAAAGTGATTTGAAAAAATTGTTGCCATGAAGAAGCACCATCGATATCGGCTGCCTCATAATAATCTTTGGGAATCTCCTGTAGCCCCGCTAAGAAAAGCACCATGTTGTAGCCAATAGCACTCCATATGCCGACAATAATGACGGAATAAATCGCAACATTCGGATCGCTAAGCCATGCAGGACCCGTTAGACCAATTTTTGATAATAGCTCGTTGACTAATCCATAATCATCATTGAACATCCAACGCCAGATCATGGCGACTGCAGAGGGGGCTGCAACTACAGGTAGAAAATAAATCGTTCGATAAATCGACACGCCTTTGATTTTCTTATTCATTAGGACCGCGACTAAAAGTGATAACACTATGATTGATGGAATTGATACCACTGCATAGATCAAGGTATTGATCAAGGATTGCAACACCTCTCGATCCGTCAAAAGTTTCTGATAGTTGGCTAAGCCGATCCACTCGGTGTTACCAAAACCAATTGTTCGTTGAAAACTTAGAATGATTGTTTGGATCGCTGGCCAAATATTCAATAAAATCAATCCGACTGCTGTTGGGAGAATAAATAAGTATCCCCAGAAAAGGTGGTCTTTCTGGTAATTTCCAAGCATACGATTTTTCATAGAGGTCTCCTTTTGTTTAGGTGAGTTGATTAGCTAATTTTCCGTTTTGATCAATTACTTTCAGCTAAAATTGCATCAACTTCTTCCGCAATCTGTGCAGTCCCTTCCTCGACACTTAATTCTCCAGAAAATACCCGGTTCATAATTTCTGTCTCTATTTTTTCCGCATTCAAGCCATTTTTGTTATAGGGACGAGGCACGCCATACTCTAGCATTTCTGCAAAAACACTTAAATTGAAAGTATCCGCAGAACTTGCCCAAACTTCCTCAAATCCTTTTAGCGCTGGGATCGATGCCCCTGTTTCTGCTTGAATTTGGTTGGCTTCTTCACTTGCCAAGAATGCTAATAATTTTTTTGTTTCTTCAGGATGCTTGGTATTGGCACTAGCTGCCCAACCTAAACCATTTGTGATCGTCGCATTTTCTTTTCCTTTAGGTAAAACGGCAACATCCTCATGTTCAGCCAAGTATTCATTCTTTAAAAAACCTGGTGTTTGCCAGTTGCCCTCCACGATCATCGCCAATCTTCCTGCTTGAAAACGACCCACTTTATTCGTATCTTGCAATTCTTTCGCTGAAGGTGATGACTGATCATTTAGATAAAAATCAATATAATATCTTAATGCCTCTTGTACTTCTTCGCTATTCATTCCCGATTTCGTATTCTCATCAATAAAGACTTCTCCACCATTTTGATAAATAAATGGCCAATAGCCCCCCTCTGTTGAATTGTCCGCAGCAAATCCATAAATACCTGCTTCTTCATCTGTTAACTGAACAGCTGCTTCCTTCAATGTATCCCATGTCCACGTTGCGTCTGGATATGCAATTCCTGCTTGATCAAAGAGCTCTTTGTTGTACCACAATCCAATAACGGAGGCATCTTTAGGAATCGCGTAAAGTTCTTCTTCATACGTATAAGACTCTGCGATTCCTTCGGTGAAGTTTGTCATGTCAATGTTATTTTCTGCAATCAATTCATTTAGACCCATCAGCATCGATTGAGACATATATTTGTATGATTCAGTTGAATGCATCGTGACAATATCAGGCATATTTCCTCCAGTAGTAGCAGCTTCAAGCTTCACCCAATATTGATCCCATGGGGTGGTTTCCATTTCGACTTTAATATCTGGGTTTTGTTCTTCAAAAGCATCAAGCATTTTTCGCAGCCCCGGTGCTTGTTCAGTATCCCAACTCGCATAACTTAACGTGACCTGACCACCACTATCACCGTTGCCATTACCACAAGCTCCTAAAACCAAAGTTCCTAAAAGACTCAAACTAACAAGTGTTACTCTCTTGAAACAATTCATCTTTCATTCCTCCTCTAGTTCTGATTCATGTATCCGCTTTCTTTTCACAAAACAAATATACTGTTTACTAATAAATTTGTCAATACTTTTTAACTAAAATAAAAAGGTAAACACATTAAAGTGTTTACCTCGAACATTAATCTCTTTCTTTTTCACTTTCTCTGACGATCATCTTACTGGCTACCATGATTTTAACAGGTACTTGACGAATGCCTTTGATCCGCTCTTCTACCATCCGTAAAGCAATTTTTCCCAGTTCTTCCATATCGATGGCAACGGTACTTAAAGACGGGGTCAAAAATTCTGCAACTTCGATATTGTTGAAACTGACTACTGAAATATCTTCTGGTATCCGATACCCACGTTTTTGCAAGGAGCGATATGTACCAACTGCAATCGAATCATTGGCGACCATAATAGCTGAAGGAAGGCTCTCTTTGCATTGTTCAAGCAATTGCTCAGTGGCTTTGATACCGTCTAATGTGTTCCATCCTTCTAGGTAGACATTGATGTATTCTTCCAATCCTTTTTCTTTCATCCAATACACATAAGTGTTCATCCGCATATCATCTGGCGATTGATGTTTCTCACTGGATGCATCCAAACGTACCCGATATCCCCCAATAAAAGCGATATTTCGATGCCCTTTTTTATACAAACGCTCTAAGTGCTCGGTTGCTGCTATAGAGAAATCCGTATATACCGCCTCCCATTCTGAAGACAAAGATGGATCATCGATCACAACGATATGAGGATTGACTGCTGCGATCTTTGCTAAAAAAGTTGGCAAGACTTGACCAATGACAAGGACTCCCTGATACTCTCTTAGCTCCTCAATGGCAACGGGGCGTTCAGACATATAATACGTTTTTTTTATGCGAAACTTATTTTGCTCTGCTTGTGCTTGAATGCCACGACGAATCGCCCGAAAATAGGGATCTTCTAGTTCAGCTTCTTCCGAAACAGTGGATACCACTGCAATATTCATTGCCTTTTTCACAGGTACTTTCTTCTTACTATAGTGAAAAAATTCCACGGCTTCATTGATCTTATTTTTTGTTTCTTGCGTGACAGATAACGTAGGATCTTCATTGAGCACCCTCGATACAGTTGCGATCGATACACCCGCTCGTTTTGCGACGTCTCTAATTCCTGCCATAATACTCTCCTTTTTTACTTTATACTATGATATAAACACAAAATGATCAGAATGAAAAGAAATTTTAGTTAACAACCTACCTACTTGTTTACCTACAGTTTCAAATCATCTATGGAGAAGCAATCAGTTCAACGTCTCTTCCCAATTAACAAAAAATAGAAACGTGCAGCGACCAAAGAGCCGCTGCACGTTTTTCCTCCTTATTTCCAATGACGACCGCTACTCTGCTGGATACTCCCGCAAGCGATACCCAACACCGATTTCAGTGATCAAATATTCTGGCTGCAGCGTATTGGTTTCGATTTTTTTGCGAATGTTTGAGATATTGACTCGTAAGGTTTGTGCATCCGCTGCAAAAGGTCCCCAGACTTCACTGGTCAGCGTATCGTAAGTGACGACTTTGCCTAAATTCTTGAACATTACTGCCATGATACGGTATTCGTTTTTGGTCAAATGGATCTCATTTTGATTCTTGTACAGGATTTTTTTCTCAAAATTGATCGTTAACTCCTTGTTTACGAGAATCGGGCTGCTGCTAAAGGCAGCTGACTCCTTGTGTCGTAGTGCCGTGCGGATACGGGCAAATAATTCATTGGTACTGAAGGGCTTCGTTACATAATCATCGGCACCGAGGTCTAATGCTTGCACTTTGTCTTGTTCATCTTTGCGGGCAGAGATCACGATGATCGGTGTGTTCATGCGCTTACGAATGATTTTCAACAGCTCCATGCCGTCAATGTCCGGTAAGCCCAGATCCAGCAAGATGAAGTCGATGGTTTCTTCCTGCAAGAGCATCAATGCCTCCATGCCAGTGCCGACTGATGTAAAGTTGTAATGCTCTCTTTGCAAGACGACCTCCATAAAATCAACGATATTCGAATCATCTTCAATCAATAAAAAATGTCGCTGCATGTTCTCCCTCCTTACTGCTTTAAATAAATACGAAAGATCGTACTGCCTGCTTTCGTTTCGATTGCTAATTTGCCTTCATGGGCATGGATGATGGTTTTCACGATACTCAGTCCGATACCTAATCCATTTTTTGAATCCACCGGCACTTCGGTGTCATTGATCAAATTCGCTTGGATTTTTTGGTATTGTCCTAAGGGGATCTCCCCTTGGTTTTCGATTTCAATGACCACTTCTTGCTCTTGAGAAACTCGCAAGAAAATCGGTGTATCGGCGGTTCCATGGCGAACGCCATTTTCAATCAGATTAAACAAAGCTTGTTCGATCAAGATTGGATCGACTTGGACAAAAATCAGCTGATCGGGCATCTTCACGATGATTTTTTGTTGCGGATAGACTTTTTTTAGGTGCGTTAAAACCGCTTCGATAATTTCTTCGATTGGTTCTTCACTGCGCTTGACCGCCATGTTAGTCAAATTGATGCGGGTCACCGACAGTAAGTTTTCGACCATGCGTATCAACCACTGGGATTCACTTTGGATATCTCCTAGCAGCTTTTGTTTCGTTTCCTTTTTGATCGCGCCTTCGGTTTCGCTCAATGTTTCGGCAATGCCAGAAATCGTCGTCAGTGGCGTCCGCAAGTCATGAGAAACCGCACGCAGTAGATTGCTGCGGACTTTTTCCCGTTCGTTTTCCAATTGGATCTGTTCTTTCTCACTCGCCAGAGAGACTTGCTCCAACACGGTAGCGATTTGGGTGATCACTAAACGTAAGTAATTCAATTGACTATTGGCCAACTGATGCTCCTCGTTGCGTTCTACCCCAAGGGCGCCTAGTGGTTTGCCGTTTAAAACGATCGGTAAGTAAAATCCATTGGCACCAATCAGAGTATCTGTGCCGCGACCGGCTTCTTTTTGATTTTTCACGACCCAAAAAGCGACGGCTTTCTCATCCTTGCCAGTCAGTTGAGACAGTGTTTCTCTTGAAGAATGCAGACTTCTCAAGTGACCTTCTCTGTCATATAACGCCACTTCTCGCTGGAGTAAGCGTGCCAAATAGGTGGTCGTACTTTCATAAATGTCTTGCTCATTCCGCGTTTCCATGTATTGTTTGTTCAACTCATACAATATCTCCATTTGATGCTCTTTTTCCTTGGCATTTTCTGCCTGAGTCTTCAATCGAACCATCAAGTTACTGATCATTAAGGCAACGATCAGCATGATCACTAATGTGATTGGATAGCCTGCTTTATAGACCGTCAAGGAATACAAGGGTTCGACAAAGAACCAATTGTAAGAAAGGACACTAATGATCGATGCCATGGCACTCCAAAGATAGCCACTCGTGTAACGTGCCACTAAAAGAACAAAGAAAATATAGACGAGCATCAAGTTCTGCTCACCGAAATGCAGATACTGCATGCCTTCTGTCACTAAGGTGGCGAGCATGATCAGCCCAAAGGTCAAGGTGAAATCTCGACCGCCGCCTTCAAATAATTGCGAAAACGTCAGCCGTGGTCGCTGCATTTTTTCTTTAAAAGGAATCAAATGGATCTCAATGTCATCAAGGCGCCGAATCAAGCGGTCTTCTAAATCCTCGACAAACAATTTTTGGAACCACTTCTGAGAAACCTGTTTCCCCATGATAATGTCACTGGCACCCGTCATTTTGGCATACTCTACGATTGTCTCAAAACTGTCATCCGCTTCGATGTTGATGACTTCTGCTCCCAAACGCTCTGCCAATGGCACCTCGGTAGGTGTATCACCTAACGATCGAACTTGGATGACTGTCCATTCCGCCCCCACTCCTTGGGCTAAGCGGGCGGTCCAACGAATGCATTTCTCTGCCATTTTCGGCAAGCGATCATCAATAATCGTCAAAAGCTTGCTTTGGACTCGTTTTCTACCGCCGTTCATTTGATTGATATGATTGGAAGCTTTTTGGATCGCTAATCCACGTAAGTGATCCAGTTTTTCTGGCGTAAAAAAATTTTTTAGCGCTCGTTTGGCATTTTCATCGGCATAGATTTTTCCTTGTTCCAATCGATCGATCAGTTCGTCTGGTTCAACATCCACCACCCGCAAGCTGGCGTGCTGGAAAAAGGTGTCAGGGACCGTTTCTCTGACTTCCACTTCCGTGACCTTTTCCACGATGTCATTCAGACTTTCGATATGCTGGACATTGATGGTCGTGTAGACGGTGATTCCTGCATTCAGTAATTCATCGACATCTTGGTAACGTTTTTTGTTTCGCGCACCAATGGGATTGGTATGTGCCAACTCATCGATCAAGACGATATCTGGTTTTAGTTGGATCAGTCGATCGATATCTGGCTCATATAGGGTCAATTGCTTGTGCTGGTATTGCTTTAATGGTACTTGTGGTAACCCTTCAAGCAATCGATTGGTATCGGGACGTTTGTGGGGTTCGATATAGCCGATCACCACATTTTTGCCCATGAGCAAACACTCATGGGCTTCGGTTAGCATCGTATAGGTTTTTCCGACACCGGCAGCAAAACCGAAAAACACCCGTAGTTTGCCACGTTTAGGGCCAAATCCGGCTTGCAGCAGCATCTCTTCTGGGATCGTCTGCTGGTTGTTTTTACTCATAGATGCTTCCCCCTATTCCTCGGGTAATTGATCGAGCTGCTGATTCAAGGTCATGATATTGACGTATTCTCTCGTGGAGAACAAATCAGCTACTTTATTCCTGTTTATTATATCATGAATTGTTTGTTCATCGATGCCTCTTGTGTCAGCGATCCGCGGCAGTTGAAAAAGTGCCGCTTCGACACTGATATCAGGATCAACGCCACTACCCGAAGCGGTCACGAGATCGATCGGCACACTGGTTTGGGTTGGGTTTTCTGCCAGCAACGTCGCTGTCCGCTCAGCTACAGTCTTTTTTTGGGTCGGATCATAGGGCGACAATTGTGAAACGGTTTGATCACGGCCTTGGAAGTAACCTGCTTGGTCAAAGGGTTGCGCAATTAGCTCAGACCCTTTGACCGCTCCATCTTCCACGATTTGACTGCCGTTGGCTTGATGGGCAAAAAAGACTTGACCGATACCGGTGACCAACAATGTATAGAGACCGCCAAATAGCACGGTACTAACTAGTAAAAATTTGATACTGGCAAAGAGGGTGTTCTTCATCATGTTTTCCTCCTAAATGACTCCTTGACTCTGATGGATTTTTCTTATAGCAGAACAGCTGATAAAAGCAAATCTACTAGCTTGATGCAAATGAATGGTGCGATGATGCCGCCTAGGCCGTAGACGATCAGATTGTGCCGCAGCATTTGGCTGGCTGGTTTTTCTTGGTATTTGACCCCTTTTAACGCCAAAGGGATCAAGGCGATGATCACGACTGCATTGTAGATGACTGCGGACAAAATCGCAGTTAAGGGACTACCAAGATTCATGATATTCAGCGCTGCGAGTTCTGGATAAATCGCATAAAACAGAACAGGGATCACTGCGAAATATTTGGCGATATCATTCGCGATACTAAAGGTCGTCAATGCCCCACGGGTCATCAGCAGCTGTTTACCAATTTGGACTACTTGCAGTAATTTGGTAGGGCTGGAATCAAGGTCGATCATATTGCCCGCTTCTTTGGCTGCTTGCGTACCAGTGTTCATCGCCATTGCCACATCGGCTTGGGCGAGTGCGGGTGCATCGTTGGTTCCATCCCCTGTCATCGCCACCAAATGCCCTTTTTCCTGATATTCGCGAATCAGGTTCATTTTGTTTTCTGGTGTTGCTTCGGCTAAGAAATCATCGACGCCCGCTTCGGCGGCAATAGCAGCTGCCGTCAAAGGGTTGTCCCCAGTGATCATGATCGTCTTGATACCCATCTTGCGCATGTCGGCAAATTTTTCTTTAACCCCGTTTTTCACGATGTCTTTTAAATAAACGACTCCGAGTACTTGGCCATTTTTCACTACGACCAATGGAGTTCCACCAGCCTTAGCGACTTTTTCTACGATCTCGTCACACGCAGTGGGATAGGTCTGCCCTTTTGCCGTCACATATTGCTTGATCGTATCCGCAGCTCCTTTACGGATCTCATCACCACGATAGTCGATCCCAGACATCCGTGTTTTGGCACTAAAATCGATCCAATGAACATCGGCTTGCTGAAATTCCCGTTCACGAATATTGAAGGCTTCTTTGGCTAAAATCACGATACTGCGGCCTTCTGCCGTTTCATCGGCAAAAGATGCCAACTGCGCTGCATCTGCCAACTCTTTGGCGGTGACCCCCGGTACCGGCAAGAACTCACTGGCACGGCGGTTTCCCAGAGTAATGGTTCCTGTTTTATCCAGCAGCAAAACATCCACATCTCCTGCTGCTTCAATCGCGCGGCCACTCATGGCGATGACGTTTTCTTTGGTCAAACGACTCATTCCAGCGATCCCAATCGAGGAAATCAAGGCGCCGATCGTGGTCGGTGCGAGACAAATCAATAAAGCGATCACGATCACACTGGAAATCGCCGTTCCCCGACCAGATAACTGACTGCTAAAATCGGTAAAAGGAATTAATGTGATGGAAACAGCCAAGAAGATGATGGTCAGTGTCACTAAGAACAGCTGCAAGCCAATCTCATTGGGTGTTTTTTTCCGCTGTGTCCCTTCCACCATCGCAATCATCTTATCCAAAAAAGAATGACCATTTTCAGCGGTCACTTTGATGACCAAGTAATCGGAAACGACTAACGTTCCTCCCGTGACTGCACTGCGGTCGCCACCAGACTCACGAATGACAGGGGCTGATTCTCCTGTGATGGCACTTTCGTCCACCGAAGCAGCACCTTCCACGACATCCCCATCGGCAGGGATTTGTTCGCCAGATGGAACGTACACCAAGTCGCCTTTTTTCAAATCGGAGGAACGGACTTCGATAAAAGCCTCCTTGGCGACATCTTCCAAGGACATGACTTTGTAGGTCATGATTTCTTTTTTGGCTTGCTTCAAACTATCCGCTTGTGCTTTGCCGCGCCCTTCTGCCACTGCTTCGGCAAAATTGGCAAACAACAAGGTCAACCATAAGAAGACGGTCACACTGATGCTAAACCACAACGGGACCGTTTGTTCTTGAAAACATAAAATCGTTGTCAAGATCGCCCCTAAGTAAACCACAAACATTACGGGGTTTTTGATTTGTTGGCGAGGATCCAATTTCTTAAAGGATTCGCCGATCGCCCATTGATAGATTTTTTTCATTTTTTCTCTCTCCTATTTCGTTGTAAAGAAGTCTGCGATTGGACCTAAAGCCATCGCTGGTAAAAAGCTTAGTGCACCGATCACGATGATCACAATGATCAGCATCGTGACAAAGACTGGACTCGTGGTTGACAAGGTTCCTTCATTACGAACGGTTTTCTTTTTGGCCCCCATGTTTTCTGCCAGATATAAAATGGCTGCGATGGGAACGAAACGTGAAACGAACATCAAGATACTACCCAAACTATTTAGGAAAACAGTATCTGCGGTCAAGCCGCCAAAGGCACTTCCGTTGTTGTTGCTGAAGGAAGTTGCTGCATACAACAGTTCGCTAAAGCCATGGGCGCCTTGGTTGGTTAGCCAGCTCATGATGTCAGGATGCAAGGTCATCAACATAGCCCCGAAAAGCGTCAGTAGCAATGGCGTCAAAATAACGATACTCGTCATTTTAATGTCAAAAGCTTCGATTTTTTTGCCGATATATTCGGGTGTTCGTCCGACTAATAAACCAGCGATAAAGACCGTCAATAATAGAAAAGCGATCATGCCATAAAGTCCGCTTCCGACACCACCAAAGATGATTTCCCCCAGCTGCATCAAGAACATCGGAATCGCACCCCCGAGTGGTGTGAAACTATCCAGCATGGCATTGACTGATCCACTGGAAGCAGCGGTGGTACTCACTGCCCAGAGACTCGACCAACCGACACCGAAGCGTACTTCTTTGCCTTCTAGATTGGCATTCCCAAGCACTTGACTGAATTGCGGTCCATAAGCTTCACTGATCACTACGCCAATAAAAGCTAGGATCAAAAAGACGGTTGCGGCGATCAAGATCGTACGTCCTTGCTTCCATTCTTTGATCCAAAAGCCAAAGGCAAAAATCAAAGCAGCTGGCAGCAACAAGATCGCTAAGTTTTCTAAAAAATTACTGAACATCGTTGGGTTTTCAAATGGGTGAGCAGCGTTGGCGCCAAAGAACCCGCCGCCGTTGGTCCCTAATTGCTTGATGGCGATTTGACTCGCTACTGGTCCGAGCGCCATCCAAAAGGATTCTCCCTCAAATCCATTGACTTCCATGCCGCTGCTCAACGTTTGGACGACGCCTTGAGACAGGAGCAAGATCGCTAAAATCAATGAAAGTGGCAAAAGGATATAGAGCAAGGAACGGGTGATGTCTTGCCAAAAATTCCCTACCGTACGTTTTTGTTTTTGCTGCAGCCCACGAATCAAGGCACACAATACGGCTAGTCCTACTGCCGCTGACAAGAAATTTTGCACCGTTAATCCTAATGCTTGGGAAAGATTGGTCAGTGCTTCTTCCCCAGCGTAAGCTTGCCAGTTCGTGTTCGTCACAAAACTGACGGCTGTGTTCAATGCTAAGTCAAAGGACATATTCTCAACGGCTGCCCCTTGCGGTAACCAGTGCTGAACCATCAATAATCCGGTCAAGCCGATGATGGAAAAGACACTGACGGCCAAGACGGAAAATAGATAGGTTTTGGCGGTCATTTCTTTTTTACTGACCGAACCAATCACTCGATAGGTCAACCGTTCAATGGGTTGAATAAAGCGGACAAACCGCGGTGTTTTTCCTTGCATGATTTCTTTGATATACCAGCCCAAAGGAACCGCTGCTGCTAGTAAGATCAGTAAAAATAAAAAGCCTTGTACAAAATAGCTACTCATCGTTCTCCCCCCTCAAACAAGTACCAAAAGAGATAGATCATTACGATCACTCCGATTATTCCTAAAACAAGATTCATATTCTTCACTCCTTCATGACGTAAGCATACGCAAAAAGAAATAAAAATAGTGTAAATCTTCTACTAGCATCTTTATATCTTCTTTATACGGCTGCTTATCGGACAAGAAAACCTCAATACAACAGGTATTAAAAAAAACAGCGGATATCCTTCACGATATCCGCTGCTAGAGTCATTGCGACTTATTTCGTTTTTCTGCTTTTGTTCGTGTGTTTCTTACGAAAGAAGACAATCCCCGCTAGAGCAACAAGGCTCACTCCTGCAATCGAATAGCCTTGAGTGATGGCTGTACCAGTCTTTGGTAGCACCCGTTTGTCCTTTGCGGTCGCTTTGGTTTGTTTGTCAGTCTGCCCTTCATCCGTTGGTTTTTGTTGCCCTTTGTCAGAATCATCTTTCTCTGGCTGCTGATCGTTCTCCTCTGGTTCTTCTGCTTTTTCAACGACTTTGATCGTCGCTGTGGCGGTGACTGCTTCTTGTGAGCGAGTACCAAATAAACGTGCGAAAAAGTTAGGAGTTGCTGCTTCATCAGTGACGATTGAATAAGTGACTTGATAGGTGCCCGTTTTCTTCGTATCCACCGAACCGCCCACCAGCAGTTGCTCCAATGCGAGTGACTTACCGTCACGATCTGTAGCGGAGACAAAATTGTCGGCTGCTGTCCAGTTATCACCGACATAAATCACGCTATCTTTCACAGTCACAGACGTTTGATCTGCCAACACGGTGATTGTGGTAGTTGCTTCGGCTTTGCCATTTCGATAGATGACTTGGTATTTTCCAGGCACATCAGTATTGACTGTACCGCTAATCAATACTTGATCATAATCGACTGCTTGTCCGCTTTTATCTGTTGCCGAGACAAAATTATCGACGGCTTGCCATTTCTCTCCTTCATAGATTGTACTATCTTTTGCTACGACCGTTTCTTCGTGAGCAACCACAGTGATTGTCGCTATGTCGCTGACTTTTCCATTCGTATAAGTGACTTCGTATGTGCCTTCTTGATTGGTATCGACGGTACCAGTAACCATTACTCCTGATAATTCAACCGTTACTCCCGTTTTGTCTGTGGCTGAGACAAAGTTGTCGGCAGCTTGCCAGTCATCGCCGACGTATAGGGTACTGTCTTTGGCTTTAACTGATGTTTGATCAACCAATACGGTGATCGTCGCTTTCGCCTCAGCTTTGCCGTTGCGGTAAATTACTTCATATTTCCCTGGTGTGGCGCTGTCGACTGTACCTACTGTTGTGATGTCAGCCAGTTTTACTGCGTTGCCGTCTTTATCTGTTGCCGACACAAAGTTGTCGGCAGCTTGCCAGTCATCGCCTTCATAAATCGTACTGTCTTTAGCAATTACGGTTTCTTGGTTCGCAACGACTGTAATCGTCGCCGTTGCTTTGACATGACCATTTTGGTAAACCACTGGGTACTCGCCTGCTTTGGAGGTATCGACTAAGCCACTAACCGTTACTCCTGAAAATGGTAGGTTTGCTCCCGTTTTGTCTGTGGCTGAGACAAAGTTGTTGGCAGCTTCCCAATCGTCGCCGACATACAGAGTACTGTCTTTAGCTTTGACACTCGTTTGATCTGCCAATACGGTGATCGTGGCAGTCGCTTCGGCTTTGCCATTGCGATAAACCACTTCATATTTCCCTGCTTTAGAGGTGTCAACTGTGCCATCAACGGTTACTTCTGTTAGCGGCAATGCCTTGCCGTCTTTGTCTGTTGCGGAAAGAAAATTATCCGCGGCTACCCATGAGTCACCTACATACAACGTACTATCTTTAGCTGCCACCGTTTCTTGGTTCGCAACAACCGTAATCGTAGCAATAGCTTCTGTTTTACCATTGCTATAAGTAACTTTGTACTGACCTTCTTTGCTCGTATCAACTGAGCCACTAACGGTTACATTTGAAAATGGTACATTCGCTCCTGTTTTGTCCGTTGCCGAAACAAAGTTATCAACCGCATGCCAGTCGCCCCCGACGTATAAAGTGCTATCTTTTACTTTGACCGATGTTTGATCAGCTAACACGGTGATCGTGGCTGTCGCTTCAGCTTTGCCATTGCGATAAATGACTTGGTATTCTCCTGGTACTTTCGTATCCACGTCACCACTGGTGGTGAGCTCTGCCAAGCTTAACGGTTGTCCCTTCTTATCCATTGCTGAAACAAAATTATCCGCAAGTTCCCATGCATCTCCAACATAAAGTGTACTATCCTTGGCAACGACTGTTTCTTGATTGGCAACCACGGTGATCGTCGCTGTTGCTTTTTGATTGCCGTTTTGATAAACCACTGGATATTGACCTTCTTTGGAAGTATCAACTGATCCCCTAACGGTCACATTTGAAAATGGTACATTCGCTCCTGTTTTGTCCGTTGCCGAAACAAAGTTATCCACCGCATGCCAGTCGTCCCCGACGTATAAGGTGCTGTCTTTGGCTTTAACCGAAGTTTGGTCTGCTAAGACCGTGATCGTAGCTGTTGCTTCGGCTTTACCATTGCGATAAATGACTTGGTATTCTCCAGGTGTGTCCGTATCAACTTCGCCGTTGATGGTCACTTCTGCGATTGTCACTGCGTTGCCGTCTTTATCCGTTGCCGCTAGAAAATTATCAGCTGCTGTCCATGCATCGCCTACATATAACGTGCTGTCTTTGGCTGCTACCGTTTCTTGGTTGGCAACCACGGTGATCGTCGCTGTTTGGCTAACACTACCGTTGATGTATTTGACCACATAGGTGCCAACGTTTGTCGTGTCGACCTCGCCATTGACTGTGATTTCCGAGAAGATCATCGCATTGCCATGCTTGTCTGTTGCTGAAACAAAGTTGTCTTCAGCATGCCATTCATCTCCCACGTAGATCGTGCTATCCTTGGCGTCGATCGTCGACAAATCTTCTTCTGGTGTGATACCGACAGAAAGATGATTGCCCGTCCGGTTCACTTGCACCTCTTTACCAAGCTGAAGTTCCTGTGGTATGACGTAACCTTCTGGGACGTAGGAAACATAAAGCGTATAGTTCCCCGTATAAATATCAGTTAATTGGTATTCCCCATTTTCATCCGTTACGACAGAAACGATATCTCCTGTCAATTGATTCCAAAGCGTCAAAGTAACCCCCGCAATCTTCTCAGTTGGCTCTTCGGTATTATAAACATCAAGCGTCGCATTGGTTTTGTAGATGATCCCGCTGGAATCGCCTGCCGAAAATTGCAGATTGGTCACCGTCGAGGTAGCCGTCCGTTTGGCTTCCGACAAGGTATCGATCGTATCAGAAACGATCGTGGCTGAGGCTGAGATTTGGCCGGCGTTTTGTGAAAGGACGTTGTAGCTGATTTCGATATTTTTCGTTAAAACATAGTTTGAAAAGACAAGCTGTACGTCCCCATCAACTTCTTTGACTTCATAGCTGTCATCTGGCACATTCGAAACAGTGATCGATCCTAAATCGATTTCGCCATTGGTGTTCCCTAACGATTTTAGAAGGATCGTTGGATTTGCTACTTTTTTCGAGCCATCATCAATATTTTTTGTCGTGACTTTGACCTGCGTCATGTTTTTCGTATTATTCACGGTATTTTGCGTAATGCCAATAATATCTGTCGCCGTATTGGATACTGAAACAGTGGCTGTGCCTTGTTGATTATTAGATAACGGTTCTTTTGCATAACCAGGTACATAAATCGTACTCATTTCCTGCCATCCATTGGCGTATTGATAGGAAATAATGTAGCGTCGATTCGTCGTCCCAAAGTCAAAGGTGTAATAGTTGGTTTCTTCATCATGGGTGATCGTTGGATAATTCGGATCGCTTTCCTTCATGGCTTGGTTATCATAATAGCCACGATCCCAATACTGTGGATAAATGCCACTGACTTGTTCATTGGAAACATCGATGATCGAAAACACGACATCGGTATTTTTCGGTACATGAGTTTCAACGGTCAAATCACTGATGGTATCTTGACGCGCGTTGACTAAAAACTGATTTTTACTACTTTGGAGCGTGCGTTCAGAATACAGTTTTCTTCCGGTATAGACGGAGGTATGAACCGTGTCAAGTCCCGTTGCGGAAATCGTGATTGGAATTGTATCACTAGGAATCGATTTTGTCGGTGCTAAACTGTCTGGCACGTAATTGAAGCCAATATCAAATTGAACGGAATAGGTAATGGGCGACGTAAAAGTGACCATCGTTCCGCCTGATACTTCTTCAATCGTATAATCTTTTCCTAATGTGTAGTAAAAACTGACTTTTGATACCTTTCTCAAAGAAAGATACTCTGGGTGTTCAATAAACATTTGTAA
Source organism: Enterococcus sp. AZ063 (assembly GCF_051715045.1). Taxonomy (NCBI): domain Bacteria; kingdom Bacillati; phylum Bacillota; class Bacilli; order Lactobacillales; family Enterococcaceae; genus Enterococcus; species Enterococcus sp. AZ063. The sequence continues at coordinate 1,316,118 of NZ_JBIOTA010000001.1, read as the reverse complement.
GTTTTCGATTGGTTGTGAGTTGCTGCCTTCGATGTTGATGGAGGTATCACTCATGTAAGCACCATTTTGATCATAATTTCCCCAAGCCGTTTCAGCATTGTTGGGATTAAGGACACTGATTGGTTCGACATAGTTGTCTTCAACGATTTTGAATTCTCTATTGGCAATCAACGGTGTCGAGACATTGAGAATGATATCTTTCTGATCAAAGGGTACGGTTATGTTCGTGGAACCAAGAGTGAGATTGCTGTCTTTTGTAGCAGTCACAATCAGTTTGTTCCCGTTATTTTCGACAGAAAAATAATCCGAAAAAGTCACATTTTGATAGAAGGCGTCTCTTGCTGTTAACTGTTTCGCCGTGATCGGCTGTCCGTTTTGACTCGAAAGGATGATTTGTTGACCAGCTTTCATCTCCGTCGGCATTTGATGAATTGATACATAGTAGTTTCCTTTAGAAAGGCCATTCATAAAACTGGCAGAAGCAACCCCCATATAATACCTAGAATCGACTTCTTTTTCATCTTTGCTGGTTTTTGCGATAAAGGAAAACCCTCTGTTTTGGGCAGTTGTTTGTTTTAGCTGTACCGAACCAAATCCGGTCGTTGGATACCCTTTTGAAAAAGAAGCAGTATAATCCGTCAGCTCGGTCAGGCTCATCGTAAATTGATAAGAAACCCCATAAGCCTTTTGTTTGTCCATCTGTTTGATTTCAACAGCAGTATTGTAAAGACTATTTGAGGTGATCGTATAGTCCGTCCCTTCGACTAATGCTTTCTGTGTTTCTGGCTTGATCTTTCCTTTGATATCCACCTCATAGCTGAAAACTTTTAACGGTTGGGTCTCAATCTTTTTGAAGGAAGCTCCCGGCGTATCAACCAAATTCAGTGAAAGAGTTTCCGTTCCAGATAATGTGCGATCGGTATTGTAGTAGACCATTCCTTCCATCCCAAAGACATTTTTTTCTGACACATATTGAATCGGATCGACCTCTTCATACAAATCAATCGCATAGCTTGTCTGGTTTCGATCGCCGATCTCAATCGTTAGCTGAGGCTTATCTTCTGAATATAGATAACTAGTCAACTCGATCGAAAAAGAGGCATCATGAACCGATTGATTAAACGTGATCATCAGTTGATGAGCTGCACTATCTACAGCCCACGATGCATTGATCGCTTCATTGGTTCCTTGCACATCACTAAAGCCAAGGCCTTGCGGCAAGTCAAAAACAGCAGTGGTGCCGGCTAAATAGTCTTCGTCATTGATTTCAAAGTCTAATTTCAGTTTCACCGGACTATTGTTTAAAATCCGCGTTTCTTCCGTTTGACTGAACTCATCACCAGCAATCGTCAGCAATGTGCCTTTTTCCAAAAGTTCTTGGTCATTGATGCGCGTGCTGACACGGGAACTTTTTTCGGTTTCTTTGGCCTCTTTCGATTCAGTTTCTGAAGAACTTGTTTGCGTCGAATCTGTAGTATCTGCTGTATGCGTTGATGAAGATGTAGCAGGCGTTTCACTTTGACTCGTTGTTGCTGCATCCGTCTTTAAGGTTGCTTCGCCGCTTTCTTCTGAAGAACGATCCGTTTGAGTAGTCTCAGTTGTTTGCGCGTCGCTTGTGTTTGTTTCATTGGCAACGCCGCTGGTTGATTCCAGCAGATGATTTGAGTTATCTATAGTACGAATGGTCTGTTCCTGTTCCGTGGTTTCCGCAAGCGCCATGACCGGAGTGATCACTTGGGACAGACCTAAAGCGGTAACAACAATGCCATGACGAATTCTTTTATTTCTCTTTTTCATTTTTTTCCTCCATTAAATATATGTAGTTTTAACTGATTGCTTTACGGATTTTTTTTCCAACTTCTAATTCTTCCCCATTAAAAAAGCAAAGAACATTGTTTGTTCGATCAATCATTTTGATTTGTCGCGCATTAATAATATACGATTTGAATACTTTATAATACTCAGGCAAATCTAGCTGTTTGATGACCTTTAACGAAGTTTCAATGCACTCAACTGATTTCTTTTGATGGAATACGATTCGGTTTCGCTCTCCTTTGATCGTTGTTATGTAGTTGATTGCTTCTGCATCAACGATCATCAACTCTCGTTTACTGACAATTTTTAATAAGTGCTTTTTTCCCAGCAATGATCGTTTCACTTCAATTGCTTCTGTTAATAAATTTCTTAACTGCATTGCCACATCCTTTTCTTCTGTATCGATGATTCCTAAAGGACAGATAAGATTCAGTTTCTTGATTTCGATTTTGGAGGCATAGGCACCATAAAAGGCGATCTGACACTTTTTGCACTGCTCCCTCAATCGCCCTGCTAATTGAAAACTTCGATCAAATCCCATCATTTCAATGGAAAATAAAAATAAATCGTTCACATCTGTTAGGTACCCTTCAAGAAAAGAATCTAGTTCTTCCGGTGAAATGATCTCCACCATAGAATAAGGAACATGACTTTCAGTGATCATTTTTTTCATCAAATTTCCATTAAAAAAGTTGTCATCTACTATATAAACAGCGAAATTGCTCAAATTTGCAGACATCTTAATTCTCCTTTTCACATCATTTCTAATTGTATTCTTAATTAAAAATGCCTGCTTGCACTTTCAAACGAATTAGCGAAACGTTTATGCAAAAAAGGTAGTTTAAATTAAAAACAAAGTAAGAAAAGACTTTATAATTGGTCTAAACCTATTATAGTAAAGGAGTTCCCGTCGTACTGCTTTCTTAACACATTTATAAGACAGAAAGCGCAAACAACAATAAAAACTTATGTTTTTTTAAGTAGTTTAACTAGTTAACATTTCCAAAACTTAACGACTACTGCCCAACCTTTCTAATGATTTTCAAAATAATAACCTTCGTTCAAATAAAATATTAATCGTTATTTATTCTTCGTTTTTTCGCAAAAAAAAGCTACCCTTCTCTTTGGACAGTCCGGTTAAGGGTAATCAACTGTTTCCTCTGAAGATTTTCCATCAAAATAAAAGTGATCGTTCACTGCTGCAAGATGCAATCAAAAAAAATTTTCTACTTAATTTACCATATCGAATCTTCATGGACACGACAAAAAACCATTTATTTCGAACAATAAATGGCCTGTTTGCTGCTTTTATTATGCTTCTGATTTACATGCATCCCGTGAATTTTAATTGTTTTCTTTTTTTCCTTCTATATTAATAAGGAATTTCTTACAAGTGCTCATGGGGTTTTATCATCTGTTTTTTTTAATGCTCGTTTTAGTTTTCGATTATGCCAAATCAAATAGGCGATGATCAGACATAAAACACCACCGATCAATAAATAGAGAAGGATCGGCGAAGAGGTTTCTTCAATACTGACATCTTGCTCGTTTCTTTCTTGCGCTTCTTGCCTTGCAACTTGGAAGGTAGGCTCTCCTTGCCATTGTTGATCAGCTGCTTTGAGGGTCGTTTTTATTTCATACTCTCCTGATTGCAGTTCGTTTCCATCTAATGGCAGTGCGTAATTCATTAACGCATTGGGCGCTAATTGGATCTCTTTTTCCCCTTTGATCGCTGTTGCTTGTCCATCATGAAACACTTCATAAGCAAGCGTGGCCTTACTAAGATAATTTGCCGCTGTATTTTCCACCGCTACGATAATGACATTGCGGCGATTGATTTCTTCCAGATGGGCTTCCTCAATTCGAACCGCTGGTGGGATGTCGGTCTCTTTGTTACGGAGCAACACCGCCACTTCTCTGGCTAGTAGGTTTTGGACATTTCCTTGAAATTTTTCACTGCCGGTTTGCTGGACGTATAGTCCCCCTGCCAAAATCCCATCAAAGGATTCAGATGGCATCTGGACTGTCAAGGTGATTTCTTTTTGCTCATTAGGGGCTAATGAGAGGGTTTCATCACTTAAAGTGACGAGTTCTTCGATCGCGTATGGAGCAGAAGGCGTTGCTTCTTCATTTGCCCCAGAGTACTCAACGACACCCGTCATGTTCGTGACCGCTCGATTAAAGGATAGCTGTAGATTGATTGGTTGCTCGCTTTTATTGGAAACCATGACCACTAGTTTTTCTTCTGCCTTGGGCTCCAGCAACAAATCATAGTACATCAGCTCTTTGTCCCGCTGTGACTCTGGCAATTTGATTTGAACATCGAAGGTATCCAGTGAATCTGCTGCCCCCGTACTGCTCGTACCAATGAAAAATAAGACCGTTAGAATACTTACTACCCAATACTGAAATCCTTTGCCTCGAACTTTCTTCTGATGCATCCTGTCAGATCCTTTCTACACAAAATAGGAAAGAAAAATCAGCTAGCATAAAAAGCAGCCGCTCAGGCAAGCTGCTCTTTTTCTGCTAACTGTTACGCAATGACTACTGCCCTATGGGGTCGTCGGCGCACTGCTGATCGTCCAAACGAGGGTCGTTTGGTAGGTTGCTGATTGTTTTTCCGTATTGGCTGGGATCGAAAGGGTAAATTGTTCTAAAGGCATCGACGTTTCACCGATCCCTTCGCCAGCATTGGCGGTCAAGAACGCATACTCATTGTTGATCGCCGCAAAATCAAGCTCGCCATTGGCAATATCACTGGTTCCTGTTGGCGGCGAACTCAAGTTATTGGTCAACGTCCCCGTATCTACCGTTAATACCGCACCGTCCAACGTGCTGTCTCCTGCCGTAAATTGGGTTGCTTGCCGTACTTTGATCGCCCAAGAAGAGTTCGCCTGTCCTCGGTTATCGCTGACCGCAACTGCCCCTCTTTGCAGCGTTGACCCATCCCCAGGTAGTCCAGTTCCATCCGTAGTAGCTACCCACGTTTCGGCATTTTCTGTTTGGATTTCATGTGCACCAAAATCTAAATTCGTTGGTAGCTGCGTATTGGGATCACTCCCGCCTTTATCCGGGTCAAACACGATGCCCCCAGAGGTATATTCTACGACACCGGTCGTGTCATCTGCTTGCACTGTCGCACCAATGCTAAGGGCAGTCAATACGCCCAATGCGCCTATTATCGTTTTCTTTGAAATCATTTTGCCATCCTCCTTTTTTTGATGCAAATGATCAATGTCAGACTAATGAAGAATCCGCCTATTACGGTCAGCCAAAAGTGATTGGTTTCTGCAAGCTGTGGCAGCGGTTCTTCTGCGTTAGTAACCGTTTCTTGACTGGTCGGTGGTTCAATTTCCTCATCAATGGAATCACTGCTAGATGTTTCCGTTGGTCCTTCATAAAACTCAATGTTGCCGGTCGTCGTATTGGCTACTGCTGATGGAACGATACTGTAGAAACTGCCGATCATCAAAATCAGAAGCAGCACAAGGGAATTTTTTTTCATTCTGCTCTTCCTTTTCAAGGTGTATCAGAAACGGTCCACACGACTGTGGCGCGATACTGACCTTGAAATTTAGGTGTTTTCTCAGGTACAAATAAATTGAACTGGGAAAAATTAACAGTCAGTCCACCAGTCGATGCCGCATTTTCCAACGTCACCACATTTTTTTCGACATTTTGCTGCAGGGCAATCGTTGCATTATCAGGTAAAACCACTCGACCATCTGTAAATGTCGAATTGACAGTTCCAAGCTGAACTCTTAATTCGGCAGCTGGCAATGTTCGCGTGCCATTGACCCAATTGGTGGATTGTCTGACCTTGACTTGCCATTTTTTCTGACGATTGCGGGTATCATTGATCCGTAAAATCCCAGTTGTAGCTACTGCGCTTTGGTCGCCGTTGGCGGTTGCCCGCCACGTCTCACTCTTTTTCGTTTGAATGGCATGTCGACCAAAATTCAGCTGAGTCGGCAGATTCGTCCGATCCATCGTCAGTGCTTCGACCATAAAATAAATCATAGTTTGGCGACTGCTGATATTTAGCGCACTAAAGTTCAAGAGATTGATGTCCGTCGGCTTTGCCTTCAACACAGAAGCCGAAAAATTGGCGGTCCAATTTGCGGTCAACTGTCCTGGACCCGAAAGTAGCGTAGGAATTTGAACATCCGTTGCTCCTAAAACGGCTGCATCCGCCATTTGTTCTTGGACGGTTGCCAAATTGTTCAACGCTGACGTTACGGTGCTAAGCAAGGTATTCAGCAACCCTTGCAGCAATGCACGAACGACACCACCAATATCGATGCCGATCACTCGGATCTGGGTATTTTGAATCGCCGTGCTTAAATTCCGTAAAATTTGCGGGACATTGGTTCCTAAAACGACACCGAGGTTCGAACTCATATTGGCATACAACGCTTCTCTTTGGGTGGTGAACTGCAACGGACTGCTTATTTCTACATTTCCTAAATTACCAACGGTTTTTAGCAAGGAAATTTGCTGATTGACAGCCGTTAAATCGATTTGCACGATCCCGAGATTGAGATTTAAGGAGCTGGTCAAGGAATCAAGCGCTGTTAAAATCGCATTCAAAAGCGGGACATTGGCAATATTGACTGTGGTCGACGTTTTGATAGCTGCTGATCCATTGGCACTGATGCTAGCTCTCAACTCTGTGGGGATCGCCAATAAAGCAAATTTATCCTCACCGTTGACATTGACAGAAGCATTCAAGCCCCCGTTCCCTTTGATCGAAAAAGTCACTGGTCGATTTGTCACACTGCCTGGCCAAGGGGCACTTGCTGAAGTACCACTTGTATTGGCACTCGTCAAATTGCTTAAAATTTCCACATCTAATACGTTCACAGCCGCCTCGGCTTCTTTGGTCGTTGTTAATAGATACAAATTGACGAAACTGATGCTGGTCAACAAGAAAATCAACTGAGCGATCGTCCATTTGTAAAAGCGTTTTTCCCTCCTTCTGCTTTCCATACCATTTCTAACCCTTTCTTTACGAAACGATGATCAATGCTTCAAAGTTTTGATTCACTAGAGATACCAGCGGAGGATGTCCACTCCGCTGGTAAAGTCATGCTATTTTTGCTGGTCTTTTTTCTTTCTTGCTTTGAAGAACAAGCCGATTCCTCCGACAACGAAGACTGCTGCTCCGATTACTGAAGCGTACCAGGTTCCTTCTGATCCCGTTTTCGGTAAGAATTTACTTCCCCACCAGCTTTGGTTGTTATTGTTGCTGTTCCAATTATTGTTTCCCCAATTGCCCCAGTTGCCCCAAGCGCCGTTGCTTCCGTCGGTACCATTCGTACCATCTGAACCATTGGTGCCATCCGTGCCATCGGTACCGTCCGTGCCGTCAGTACCATCTGAACCATCCGTGCCATTGTCACCCGTTGGTACCACGATTGGTGTAGCTGCACTGCGGTATTCTCTGCCACCTGCTGTAACGATCGCCACAACGTTAAGGGTTTCTTCTGGTGAAACATCCTCTGGATCTAATGTGATGCTAAACGCACCATTTCCATTGGTCGTTCCTGTTCCGACAATGTCACCCGCTTCATTCAAGATTTCGATTGTCGCATTGGCTGGTCCATTCCCGAAGACTGGATAGCCATCGGTAGGATTGCCAGTGATCGTAGCAACCGGTGCATCAACCGTCAAAGCATCGACTACGGTCGTCGTCGGATCACTTAGGGTTTCGCCATCTGCTAAAGCAAGAACCGTAACGGTTTCACCTTCCGTCGCTTCCGCGGATAGCTCAACACGCCAGTCGCCATTTTGATCGGCGATCGTTGTGATTGGTCCTTCAGCCGCGAAGATGGTCAGGAATCTACTTGTTAACGGATCGCTGATGGTAACGGTGATCGTAGCACCTGGCTCACTCGTTCCGCTGATCGCTGTATCACCAGCCGTAACTGGGTCAATGGTTGGTGTATCTGTCTTGATGCTTTCATCATCGACAGGTACGACGATTGGCGTCGCATTACTGCGGTAGTCATCCCCACCAGCAGTGACGATCGCCACAACCGATAAGTTTTCTTCTGGTGCGACATCCTCACTAGTCAATGTGATCGTGTAGTCACCATTTTCATCGGTAGTGCCTGTTCCAACGACATCCCCCGCTTCATTCAAAATTTCAATCGCTGCATTGGCAGGCCCGTTCCCAGTTACTGGATAGCCTTCTTGGGAATTCCCAGTAATGGATGCTGAAGGTGCGTTGACCGTGATGCCATTAACAACGGTCGTTGCTGGTTCACTGGCGGTTTCTCCTTCGCTTTGCGCCACTGCTGTTACGATTTCATCTCGAGAAACTTCGGCAACGTCCACTGACCAATTTCCTGCTTCATCTGCTTCGGTTTCAACCGCTTCTTCGCCCGTTACCGTCACGGTGACCATCGCTCCCGGTACAGCAGTACCAGTGATAGTCGTGTCACCAGCTGTGACTGGTTCGATGATTGGTGTAGCGGTTTGATCGATCGTATTCTCAACGGGCACTACGATTGGTGTCGCATTACTCCGATAGTCTTTGCCACCAGCGGTGATGATCGCAACGACATTCAATGATTCTTCAGGAGAAACAGCTTCACCAGAAAGCGTGATCGTGTAGTTGCCATTTTCATCGGTAGTGCCTGATCCCACGACTTCTCCCGCTTCATTCAAGATTTCAATCGCTGCATTTGGTGCTGCCATCCCCGTCACTGGGTAACCATCCTCTGGATTGCCAGTGATGGACGCGGTCGGTGCTGAAACCGTGATGCCATCCACACTCACTGTGATTGGTGCACTAGGATCTTTTTCAGGTGATTGGGCCACAACAGTGACGGTATCACCCTCCGCAACTTCAGGTACCTCAACTGTCCAATTGCCCTCTTCGTCCGTTTCGGTCGTGATCGGTTCATTTTCACCAATCGTTACCGTCACCGTTGAACCTGGTTCGGCAGTCCCGCTGATCGTCGTATCGCCAGCTTTGACTGGATCGATCGTTGGTGTTGCAGTTTGTTGCTCTTCTTGATCTAAAGGTACCACGATCGGTGTCGCATTACTGCGGTATTCCTTGCCGCCAGCTGTCAGAACTGCAACGACGGTTAAGCTTTCCGCTGGTGCAACAGCTGTTGGTTCAAGAGTGATACTGTAGTTTCCTTCCGCGTCTGCAGTTCCTGAACCGACGATTTGTCCATCGCTATTCAAGATTTGTACGGCGGCATTGGCTGGTGCCGTTCCAGTTACTGGATAGCCGTCCGTGCTATTGCCTGTGATCGTTGCACTAGGAGCAGTGACCGTCAACGCACCCACGCCAACTGTGACTGGAGCGCTTGGCTCTTTGTCAGGTGATTGTGCCACAACAGTGACTGCATCGCCTTCAGAAACTTCTGGTACTTCTGCCGTCCAATTGCCTTCATCATCCGTTTCAGCCGTGATTGGTTCCGCATCTGGTACGGTGATCGTCACGGTTGAACCTGGTTCAGCCGTTCCGCTGATGCTGGTATCCCCCGCCGTGATTGGATCGATCGTTGGTGCTGCTGTCTGATCAACTACCGTATCTGCTGGTACGATGACCGCTGTTGGATTACTGCGATACTCTTTCCCACCAGCTGTAACGATGGCAACGACGTTTAAGGTTTCTTCTGGATCGACAGTTTCAGCAGTTAAGGCCACTGTATAGTTGCCGTCTCCATCGGCAGTGCCTCTTCCTACGACTTCATTGGCTGCGTTCAAGATCTCGATCGCTGCATTGGCTGGTGCTGTACCAGTCAATGGGTAGCCATCCGTGCTGTTGCCGCTGATGGAAGCTGTTGGTGCTGCGACAGTCATTCCTTCAACGATGACAGTGATTGGATCACTTGGGTCTTTGCCGTCACTGTCTGCGACAACTGTGATGGTATCCCCTTCAGACAATTCAGGCACATCGACACTCCAGTTGCCTTCGTCATCTGTTTCGGCGGTTTCTTCTGTGCCGTCAGGTAGTGTCACAGTCACAGTTGAGCCTGGTTCGGCCGTTCCGCTAACTGTTTCATCGCCTGCTTTGATTGGATCAACCGTTGGTGCCGTTGTTTGATTTTCACCCGGTTCAGCTGGCACCATGATCGGTGTCGCTGGACTGCGATAATCCTTGCCACCAGCTGTGACCACCGCAACCACCGTCAAGTTTTCTTCAGGAGAGACGTCTTCACTGGTCAAATTGATCGTGTAAAGTCCTGCATCATCGGTTGTACCCGTTCCAACTGTCTCGCCAGCTTCATTCAAGATTTCGATGGTCGCATTCGCTGTTCCTGTTCCAGTCACTGGATAGCCATCGGCTGCATTGCCGCTGATGGACGCACTAGGCGCTGTCACCGTTAATGCCCCGACCGTGATCGTTGCTGGTGTACTTGGTGTTTCATTTTCTATTTCTGCCACTGCCGTAACAGTCGTTCCTTCGGAAAGCGCTGGTACCTCAGCTTGCCAATTGCCCTCATCGTCAACTTCAGCGGTGATTGGGTCTTCCTCACCGACCGTCACGCTGACTGTTGCTCCTGGTTCGGCTGTTCCGCTGATTTCTGTTGCGCCAGCCACTGCTGGATTGATCGTTGGTGTCGTCGTTTGATCCGCTGGCACCACGACAGCCGTTGGTTGACTACGGAAGTCATCCCCACCTGCTGAAACGATGGCAACGACACGAACCGTTTCCCCCGCTGATACTTCTTCACTGGTCAAGGTAACGGTGTAAACGCCATTCTCATTGGCTGTCCCTGTGCCAATCACTTGATCATCAGCATTTAAGATTTCGATTGACGCATTAGCTGGTGCTGTACCAGTTACTGGATAGCCATCTGCACTATTGCCAGAAATCGTTGCCGTTGGTGCTGCCACGATCAGCCCTTGCACCGTCACTGTTACTGGTAAACTTTCTGTTTTGCCGTCTGCCAAGGCAGTAACTGTCAAGACATCATCCAGAGAAACCGTCGGCACAGTTGCCGTCCAATCACCTTCGTCATTCGCTGCCACTGTAACAGTATCGCCATTTGGTAGTTCAACCGTTACATCTGCCCCAGGTTCAGCCGTTCCGCTAACGGTTGTAGCCCCAGCAACCACGGGTGCGACAGTCGGTGCTGCTGTTTGGTCTTCTGCGTTATCTTCTGGCACCACGATAGTAGTTGCTGGACTGCGGTATTCTTGACCGCCAGCTGTTACCACTGCTACCACTCGCAAGTTTTCTGCTGGAGAAACACCTTCTGTCAAGGTGATCGTATACTCACCGTCTCCATTGGCAGTCCCACTGCCCACCACTTCATTGTCATCATTTAAGATTTCAATGGCTGCGTTGGCTGGTGCTGTCCCTGTGACTGGATAGCCGTCAGTACTGTTGCCAGTGATCGTTGCCGTTGGTGCTGCCACGTTCAAGGCACCGACACCGACACTGATTGGTTCACTTGGGTCTTTGCCTTCAGTTTCAGCAACCACTGTGACCGTGTCGCCTTCTGAAAGCTCTGGTACGGTGACCGTCCAATTGCCTTCCTCATCCGTTTCGGCAGTCACTGGATCTTCTCCAGGAATCTCCACCGTTACCGTTGAACCAGGTTCGGCAGTTCCTCCGACTGATGTATCCCCTGCTTGCACTGGCTCGATCGTTGGTGTGGTCGTCTGGTCTGCTGGGACCACGATGGAAAGCGGCGCACTGCGGTATTCATCGCCGCCAGCTGTTACCACTGCCACCACCTGAAGTGGTTCTGAAGGATCAACATCACTACTGCTCAAGGTGATGCTGTAAGCACCTTCCCCATTTGCTTCGCCACTGCCGACAACCTCATCGGCTGCATTTAAGATCTCAATCGCTGCATTCGGCGTGGCCGTTCCTGTAACTGGATACCCATCGGTACTATTGCCGCTGATCGCTGCTGTCGGTGTCGCCACACTAAGTGGATTTACGACGACCGTTGCTGCATCACTTGGTGTTTCCCCATCAAGGGTCGCTACCACGGAAACTATTTCTCCTTGAGAAACCTCGGGCACCGTTGCCGTCCAATTGCCTTCGTCATCTGCTTCGGCAGTGACTGGCTCTGCGTCACCAATGGTTACCGAGACTGTTGCGCCAGGTTCAGCTGTACCACTGATGGTCGTGTCGCCGGCTGTCACTGATTCAATCGTTGGGACTGCAGTTTGATCCAAAGGTACTGTGATTGGTGCAGCCGCACTGCGGTAATCTTGACCACCGGCTGTGACTACCGCCACTACCCGTAAGGTTTCAGCTGGAGACGCATCATCACTCGTCAACGTGATCGTATATTGGCCTTCGTCATTGGCAGTGCCAGTACCTACTACTTCGTCATCGGCATTCAAGATTTCGATGGCTGCATTGGCTGGTGCCGTTCCCGTTACTGGGTACCCATCGGTACTATTGCCACTGATCGTCGCGGTTGGCGTAGCGATCGTCAACCCATTGACCCCAACACTGATTGGTGCACTTGGGTCTTTGTCTGGTGCTTGTGCGACCACTGTGACGGTTTCTCCTTCAGAAACTTCAGGAACTTCAACCGTCCAGTTGCCCTCGTCATCGGCTTCACCAGTCACAGGTTCTTCACCTGGGATCGTTACCGTCACCGTAGCGCCTGGTTCGGCAGTCCCACTGATCGTCGTGTCCCCTGCATTGATTGGGTCGATGGTTGGTAATTCTGTTTGTTCAAGCTCATCTGCTGGGACCGTCACTGGTGTGGCAGGACTGCGGTACTCATCCCCGCCAGCTGTTACGATCGCAACGACAGACAAGGTTTCTTCTGGTGCTGCATCGGCTGGTGCGATGGTTACCGTATAGTTTCCATCCCCATCGGCTGTGCCAGTACCAATCACATCGCCTGCTTCATTCAGTACTTCGATCGCTGCATTCGCTGGTGCAGTCCCCGTGATTGGATAACCATCGGTACTATTGCCGCTGATGATCGCTGTCGGCGCTGCCACCGTCACTCCTGCGACCCCGACGCTGATTGGCGCGCTTGGCTCTTTGCCTTCAGCTTCCGCAACGACTGTGACTGTATCGCCACCAGAAACTGCTGGCACTTCTGCAAGCCAGTTTCCTTCGTCATCCGTTTCAGCCGTTACTGGTTCTTGATCCGTGATCGTCACAGTAACCGTCGACCCTGGTTCTGCCGTTCCGCTAATCGTGGTATCACCCGCTGTAACCGGATCGATCGTTGGTGTCCCTGTTTGTTCAATGTCTGCTGGTACCGTGATTGGTGTGGCATTACTACGGTAGTCTTGACCGCCCGCTGTCACAACTGCCACTACCCGCAAGGCTTCTTCTGGCGCCACATCGGCTGGATCTAAGGTCACGGTATAAGCACCCGTGTCATCCGCCGTCGTGCTACCAACAACATCGCCTGCTTCATTCAAAATCTCAATTGCCGCATTCGGTGTCGTTGTTCCGCTGACTGGATAGCCATCCGTGCTATTGCCTGTGATGGAAGCGCTCGGTGCACTGACAGTCACACCATCCACGGTCACGGTAATCGGTGCACTTGGATCTTTGCCTTCAGCTTCGGCAACGACTGTTACCGTATCGCCTTCTGATAATTCAGGAACCGTCGCTTCCCAGTTGCCTTCGTCATCGGCTTCAGCCGTGATCGGATCGCCTTCAGGCAGCGTGATCGTCACTGTTGCCCCTGGTTCAGCCGTTCCGCTGACAGTCGTATCCCCAGCTGTTACTGGGTTGATCGTTGGTGTTTCCGTCAAGTTTTCTACATCATCTGCAGGAACTACAAGCGGTGTGCCTGTACTGCGATAGTCTTCACCACCAGCCGTCACGATCGCTTCCACCCGCAAGTTGTCGCCAGCTGCCACCTCTTGAGGATCAAGGGTGATCGTGAAGTTGCCTTCATCATCGGCTGTTCCACTACCAACGACATCGCCTGCTTCATTCAAAATTTCAATCGCTGCATTGGCAGTCGCTATTCCCGTTACTGGATACCCATCTGTGCTATTTCCAGTGATCGTAGCTGTTGGCGCCGCCACGGTTAAACCGTTTACACTCACGGTGATTGGGGCACTCGGATCTTTGCCTTCAGACTCAGCTACGACCGTCACGGAATCGCCTTCTGACAATTCAGGAACCGTTGCTTCCCAGTTGCCTTCATCATCGGCTTCCGCCGTGATTGGATCGCCTTCAGGAAGCGTGATCGTTACCGTTGCCCCCGGTTCGGCTGTCCCACTAACGGTCGTATCTCCAGCACTGACTGGATCGATCGTTGGTGTTTCCGTCTGCAGGATATCTGCAGGCACCACAACAGGTGTCGGGTTGCTTCGATAGGTTTCGCCGCCAGCGGTCACAACTGCCGTCACATTCAAGGTTTCTTCCGCGGCAACATCTGCTGGATCTAACGTCACCGTATAAACGCCATTCTCATTGGCAGTACCTGTTCCGACAATTTCGCCATCCGCATTGGTGATCTCAATGGCCGCATTTGGTGCAGCTGTTCCAGTCACTGGATAGCCTTCTTGACTATTTCCTGTGATTGAAGCCGTCGGGGCATTGACCGTTAAGGCGGACACGGTGGTGCTTGCTGGCTGACTCGGTGTTTGTCCTTCTAGTTCGGCGACAGCTGAAACCGTATCGCCTTCTGACACCTCGTCCACATCAACACGCCAATTGCCCTCTTCATCGGCTTCTGTCACGATCGGATCTGCCCCGTTGACGGTCACAGTAATCGAGGCACCAGGCTCAGCCGTTCCGCTAACGCTTGTATCCCCAGCAGTCACTGGTTGGATCGTTGGTGTTCCCGTTTGTTGCTCGGCATCGTCTGCTGGAACGACGATTGGCGTATTGCCACTGCGGTAAGTTTGACCGCCAGCAGTAACGATTGCAGCAACATTCAAGTTTTCATTTTCTGCTACATCTGCTGGGTTCAACGTGATACTGTAGTTGCCGTTCTCATTTGCCGTCCCAGTGCCAACGACTTCACCCTCGGCATTGGTGATTTCAATGGCTGCATTTGCTGCGGCTGTCCCCGTCACAGGATACCCATCGGTGCTGTTTCCTGTAATCGAAGCCGTTGGGGCATTGACCACTGGTGCTGCTACCGTTGCCGTCGCAGGTTCACTCGCTGATTCCCCATCCGCTTCCGCTACTGCTGTGACTGTATCACCTTCTACCAATTCAGGGACATCGGTCGTCCAATTGCCGTCACCATCTGCGGTTGTGGTAATAGGTGCACCGCCGTTGATCGCCAATGTTATGGCTGCGCCTGGCTCAGCTGTTCCGCTGATCGTCGTTTCCCCTGCTGTCAATGGATTGATCGTTGGTGTATCGGTTTGATCTTCTGGTGTGTCTGGTGCAAACCAAATCGAGTTATTGCCGTCAGCATCCGTAAATAAATCAATGGTGATGAGGTCAAGCTGAGACATCGTTGCTTCGAAGCGAGCTTCGTAAGGAGTGGAAGGATTCGCCACACCATTTTCAACCAATTGCGCATAGGTCGGACTGGTAACATTCGTTGGAATCACCACGTTGGTTTGACCTAAAACAGAAGCAGAAGCAACCTGATCTGCTAGATTGGTCGTAGCATTTAAGACATTTTGAGCAGTTTCAACAGTACCATTTAGCGTTGCTTTGGCGGTATTGACCGTGGTTTGAACCAGTGTATTGATCCCGCTGATCAAGGTACCAATTCCTGGGATGCCGCTGGCACCATCTAGAATACTGACTTGGATCTGTGCCGCTTGTAAATTATCAAGAATTTGATTGATGCGCTGATTGACAACGATAAATAAACCATCATCCACATTGGCAATCAGGGCACGTTCATTTTCGGTTAGTCCAGCTGGAACTTCAAAATTCGCTTGGCCAAATTGTCCAAGTTGATTTAATAAGTCTAACTGGGTCGTAATTTCAGCTAAGTTGACGGAAATCACTTGGCTAACATCCACGATTGAAGCCGCCGTATACAACGGATTTGGTACGCCGGGTAGGATTGTTGGCGGAATATCCAATGCGTCAGCTAAGTTTTGATTGACGATCCCATCCACCGTGCTGATCAAGGTATTGACTGCTGGTGTGACTGTCCCGATCAATGTTTGCAAGGCTGGGAAATTTCCCAATTGTAGTGTCACATTGGTGGAAATCGAGGCATTTCCTGCCGGTTGAACCAAACCAGTAAGCCCTTGAGGAACCCCAACAACTGCGACTTTATCCCCATTCAAGACATCAACCGTTACTGCATTTGATCCAGAAATCGAGAAATTGACTTGGTTCGTTGCACCAGGAGTTGCGTAAGGTGCAGACGCACTCGTGCCTGAGTTATTAGACGCTGTGATATCTGAGAAAAGTTCAGCTGAAACCAAAGCAGCTTCAACCGTCGTTGGTGCCCATAACAAACTTGCTGGCACGACCACCGTACTCGTCAACAACATCCCACTGACAGTTAAATTCGCAATAATATTTTTCTTTGTTCGAACGCGTGTGTTTTTCTTTGAATCCATGAGCTTTTTGTAATTTATGCCTTTCATTCATTCTCCTCCTGTTCGAAATAATTTAACCGACAAAAGATAAAACTGATGATCTCTGGAATGTTTCCTGCCCCCTTTAAAACCAGATGAAAATCTATTTCAACCCAACACCCAAAGGCATAGAGAGAAAACAAAAGTTACCGATCGCAAAGCGAAGATTTTTTCGCATGCTTTCTGAAAAACCCAGTGATTTTTGTTCAAATAGTTTCGAAGCACATTAAAATGCACTTGTGAAAACCGAGAAATAAAATAACTAGTCGAACACACTGTGTACCAAAATTCTAGCAAATTTATTTCTTTCCAACAAATTATAAACACGATAAATAATTAAAAAAACACTGGAATTAACCTTACATAACATAAAACATTTATTTTATAAACGAGCAAAAATTATTTATATTTCTCTGATAAATAAGTGCATAACGATAAAAAACTATCATTTTTTATCATAAAATCATTTCATTTTTTATATTTAATCAACATAATGAATACGATTACATTTGTATACTTATGCATTAAAAACGAGAAAAACGATGATGTTGTTTTTTCTTGTCTTCAACCTCGTTTTTTACCTCTGCAAATAAAAAAACAAAAATATTTAAGCCATTTTTCACGATATCCCCTAAAATAACTCATACTAATGATAAAAAGGAATCGAAACGCTCGTAAAAAGTTCTGTGAAAAAAGGAATGAAAATCCCCAATTAAAATTGAGCATGCGCCATCATGAAATAGAATTTCTTCAGATATCATTTGCTTCTTGTTTATCTGTGCTAAATTTTTCAGTAGCTATTTGGTCTTACATTTTGGACCTAAGCATTTATTAGATTCTTTTTGATTATACTTGCTGGTAAGAAGGAAACGCAGCTGCCCAATCGTCTTCTTCTAATACCACATAAGGAGCATAAGAAGATGGATTGGCTAGTAATGATTCTTGTATTGATATGTCTTAGCTTTGTCTGAGAAAGAAATGTAAGGGAGAAGATTATGAAAAAAGAAATAGTAACAAGTTTAATGACCACTGCAATTTTAGGAACCTTCACTGTTGAAACCTGCTTCGCACAGGAAAAAGATCCATCCTATTTGACCGATCCAACCACCCATCACGTCTTATTAAAAGATGGTGACTATTGGTATGACGAAGGCAAAGCCGTTCCTAAGGAATACGCGGAGCAATTGATTGCAAACGAGCAATTAAGCAAACCTGCACAGGCGCCCGATCCTCATCCGACTTTGCAAGTTCCTTCGCAAAGACAACCAGCATGTGAACCGCAACAGATACCAGCGCTGAAAAAACAAAACGAGCAAACAGTTCCCCTTTCAAAAGAACCATTCGCCGTTCCAGAAATGAAACCTGACAAACCAGAGCAACAAGGATCGACTGAAGAACCCAGAAGAACACCACAAGCCGTACCTCCTGCTGTTCCAAAACCCTCAGGAAAAGTAGAGCAAGAGGTAGTACCTACGAGCGCTCCCTATGCTGTACCTGATGAACCAGCGGTATCTTCAATAAAAAAGAAAGACGATTCTGTCCCGACAAAAGCTCCGATAGCCGTACCTGAGAAAATTCCTGTTCCTTTAGTAACCTTTGATTCCTTAGTGTCGAATAAAGTGCCTTATGCTGTACCTGGTGCTACACCAACTGCGATCAACCAGAATCAGGAATTTCTGGTTCCGACGAAAATTCCGATGGCTGTACCTGAGAAAATTCCTGCTCCTTTAGTAACCTTTGATTCTTTAGTGCCGAATAAAGTGCCTTATGCTGTACCTAGCGCTACGCCAACTGTGATTAACCAGAAGCAGGAATTTCTTGTACCGACGAAAACTCCAATTGCTGTACCTGAGAAAATTCCCGTTCCTTTAGTAATCCCTGATCCTTTGGTGCCGAATAAAGTGCCTTATGCTGTACCTAGCGCTACGCCAACTTTGATTAACCAGAAGCAGGAATTTCTTGTACCGACAAAAGCTCCTATGACCGTACCAGAGAAAAGTCCGACTCCTTTAGTAACCTTTGATTCCTTGGTGCCGAATAAAATACCTTATGCAGTACCTGGCGCTACGCCAACTGTGATTAACCAAAAGCAGGAATTTCTGGTTCCGACGAAAATTCCGATGGCTGTACCTGAGAAAATTCCTGCTCCTTTAGTAACCTTTGATTCCTTGGTGCCAAATAAAATACCTTATGCAGTACCTAGCGCTACGCCAACTTTGATTGACCAGAAGCAGGAATTTCTTGTACCGACAAAAGCTCCAATTGCTGTACCTGAGAAAATTCCCGTTCCTTTAGTAATCACTGATTCTTTGGTGCCGAATAAAGTGCCTTATGCTGTACCTAGCGCTACGCCAACTGTGATTGACCAGAAGCAGGAATTTCTGGTTCCGACGAAAATTCCGATGGCTGTACCTGAGAAAATTCCCGCTCCTTTAGTAACCTTTGATTCTTTAGTGCCGAATCAAATACCTTATGCAGAACCTGGCGCTACACCAACTGCGATCAACCAGAAGCAGGAATTTCTGGTTCCGACGAAAATTCCGATGGCTGGACCTAGTAAGATACCGACACCTTTAAGCCAAACGGAATTCCCGCAACCTGGAATTCCTGTCAATGCTGAACCTAAAGCATTGACGATTGTTCACCCTAACGGAAAAGAACAGATTGCAGCCCTTCCGTCATCTGAAGCAATGAAAACGAAAAATTTGGATAACGGCATTCATAGACAACAGAAAAGCAACACTCCTTCTAGAGTCAAATCGATCAGAAAAAAACTTGTTCAACAAAAACCTAAAGAACCATCTAAGAAAAGCTTTGACAATAATGAAGAGCGCGAAAAAACCCGACTAAATCATAAGCAACAGATCAATTCATACACTGCAGCTGACAATCGCTATTTACCCAAAACAGGCGAAAATAGACTTTTATCCTTTTTGATGCAAGCTGTCGGGATAATGGTCATTGGAATTGCTGGTCTACTTTTCTTTCGAAAGAAAGGTCGCCATGAGAAATAAAAAAAACGTGAGAACCCAGCGTTCTCACGTTTTTAAATTGGCTTAGTTTATTTTTGTATCTGTCTAACCAACCATCATCACAAAAATTGCCAACTGTTTTCTCATGAAATCAGAAGAGGTCTGAAATATAAGACCTTTTTAATTCCTACACCGGGCTTGTTTTACTATAATAGGGATACATGATTTCATTAATTCAACGAGAGCGGAGGCTTTCTTATGTATGGCGAAACGATCAGACAAATCCGATTGAAAAAAGGCTTCACCCAAAAAGAAGTCTATGGCACGATTATTTCAAAGTCTTATGCCATCGAATTTGAAAAAGGCAAGCATCAGATTGCTGCCAACCTGCTGTTGCAAATCTTAGAAAATCTATCAATGGATATCGATGAATTTCTCTATATCGCGAATGGCTATCGGCTGGATGAGCAAAACAGCTACAACCATCGGTACACGCAATATTCAAACAAGCACGATATCAACCAGTTACAAATTCTGTTACAGGAACTGCAGCAAACCTCTAGCCGACTTAACAATGTCCGCATCGCAGAGGTTCGCTCACGGATCCGCATGCTGCAATGCTTGGCAGAGCATGGGGTCTATCGGAAACGTGCGGTTTTGGAATGTGATCGTCAAACGATTATTTCCTATCTCGTTGATGTTGAGAGCTGGACGTTACAAGAAATCCAACTATTTGGCAACACCATCGATCTTTTGGACAACGACCATAATTTCCTCTTTTTCAAAAAAGTATCCAAGATGCTCGAGTACTACATCGATATGGAAAAAGGTCGGGAAATTTATTGCGCGCTATTGATCAATTTGATCGAATATACACTAAAACACCAGCAATACGATGCGACGGAAGTTCTCGTCGTCCAATTGAAACTTTTGGCGACAGACTACAAAGAATTTTTCCACCAAACCGTCTGCAAGTTTTTCCAAGGCGTGTTGCTCATAAGAACCGGCGATCAAAAAGCTGGTGAAACGATCACGCAAAAGATGTTGGCTATCATGCGAGAATTGGATCAAGGTGCCCTTGCCGATGATTTTGCTTTGCTATTGGATGAAGATTATCTCCGAGCATTTGCCTCCTCCGAGTGATAAAGCGGCAACTGCAGCGTTCGTTAATAAAAAGGAAGTGATGATTGCCATCACTTCCTTTTTCAGCTATTAGCTAACACTACGTTCGTCTGTCGCTCCAAAGTATTGATACATTGGTTTTTGGTTGCCATTGAGCAATTGATCCACCGTCACAAATTCATAGCCTTGCGCTTTCAGCGTTTGAATAATACCAGGTACGGCTTGAACGGATTTCGGATGAATATCATGGAGCAGAATTATTGAACCATCGTAGACATTATTTTGGACGACCTTCAAAATTTTGTTTGGTTCTTTTAGCTTCCAATCCTCGGTATCGACACTCCATTGAATGATCGATTTTCCTGCCGCTTGGGCGCTTTGTTGATCGATCGCTCCATATGGCGGGCGCAAATTTTTAGGCAAGACCCCTGTCGCCTGATAGATGGCTTTGTCCGTTTTGGTTATTTCCGCTTTGACCTCCTCTGGCGACAACGTATTTAATTGGGGATGTGAATAGGAGTGACTGGCAATTTCATGCCCTTCCTCATGGACTTTTTTCGCGACTTCAGGATATCGATCCACCATTTGGCCTAATTCAAAGAACGTTGCCTTCACATCATTGTCTTTCAAGATTTTTAAGAGATCCAGTGTCGAGGTATCATTTGGTCCATCATCGAAAGTCAACGCAACATATTTTTTGTTTTCGTCTAACATCGCTTGTTGCTCTTTCAATTGATCCGCATTGACCAGCTCTGGATCAATAAAGGGCGCAATCTCTTTGTAAGCCAAAGTGATCTCGGATACGCCTGTTTGATTTTGCGGCAACTGGAGCGTTATTTTTTCAGGATCATAAGTAAACTTTGAATCATAGGTGATTCGGTCCATCCCCAAGACCGCATCAATGATTTTAGCCGGTTCTTTGGCTTGATCCAAAAGCTTTTGTTGAATCACTTGCTGGATCCCTAGCAAGCTGCCTTCATCTGGAACCAAGTCTTCCAAGGATAATTCATTGCCGGTTTTCTCGGAAATAAAAATTGGATCGGCAACCACGCTATCCGCATCTTCAAACCGCCCAGTCTCCCGATTCCAAACATAGCTGTCCGCTTTTAAGGAATAGGTTGATACTTTTGATGCAACTGCTTGTGCTTGAATCCGAGCGATCGTAACGGTCTCTTTGTCGGCGTGTTTTTTGCATAGCTTGTTCGCCATGGTCGATAATTTCTTACTTGCATCCTTTACAGGGATGGCATTTTCTTCTTTTGGTCGGAAAATCAATTCTTTTTTGTCGCCATCAGACAATGTTTCAAGTTTTGCGGGAATTCCCTCTTTGGCTTGTTCTTCTTGGATCGATGCTAATAGCTTTTGCGCGGCAGCTTCATATTTTTCGCGTGCCAATGCTTCTTGCTGCTTCAAAGTAAAAGCGATATAGCCCCCAGTGGCGATAATGACAATTGTCAGCAGCGTCATCAATGAAAAGAGATATTTGCGATGGGTTGGCTTCTTTTTAGAAACTTGACGATTGGCAGTTGGCGTGCGTCTTGTCGTTCCCGTTGTTTGCTTTTGATGTGATTCGACCCTCGAAATAGGTGCTTGTTTTTCAGAAGTCGCTTCTCTATGTTGTGAATTATTTGAATCATTGCTTGATTTCTTCATAAACATTCTCCCTCAAACATAATAACGTAAACAAAATGTAACATAAGCGTAATAATATTTCAACAGTGTTACAGAGATTCTTATAAACTTCTCTTTTTGTTCACAAATTTTGAGAATTGTTCTTAGAAATCCTTTATTCTGCTTTTAAGAAAACCAATTCTGCCAAGTATGATATCGTGTTCACTGCTTTTTCTTTTTGTTTAAAAATAATGAGAGATATCTTTTTGTACTTTGATGTTTTTTCTGTTTATAATTCAGCATGTGGCAATTACTATGAAGGAGGTGTTCAAAATGAAACACAAATCAGCAGTTTATTTATTCTTTCTTACCTTAATCATAGGATTAACCTATCAATTACTTCCTTATACCCCACTAAACGATTCCGTGTTATCGATCG
Organism: Enterococcus sp. AZ063; assembly: GCF_051715045.1. Taxonomy (NCBI): domain Bacteria; kingdom Bacillati; phylum Bacillota; class Bacilli; order Lactobacillales; family Enterococcaceae; genus Enterococcus; species Enterococcus sp. AZ063. The sequence continues at coordinate 1,293,684 of NZ_JBIOTA010000001.1, read as the reverse complement.
TCGGTACCATCTGGAATCTGGTCTTCGCATTTAGTGCAGGGTATTTTCTCTTACGAACGACCTTTTTGGAGCAGTTCAAACATTTTCGTTTCACCGTTTTATTGTGGGGTGTCCCTTTCGTCATTTTGACTGGCGTGTTCTTTTCCTTTATTTATGCCGCTATTTTTGGACAACCAACAACCAACTCGATCAGCGAAACCATCACTGTCCAAATGGTCTTTTTGCAAGTCCCCTTTATGCTGATGGGAGAAGAATTGCTTAGCACCAACCTCTTGTTGGCGTTGCAGAAAAGAGGCTTTTCTTTTGCCTGGTCATCCATCATTTGCAGTGTGCTATTCGCTTTATGGCACATCCCAGCGTACGGCTTTCATCCAGCTCAATTATTGATCACCTTGATGCCTGCCAGATTGGCACTCAACTACGTTTGGAAAAAATCCAATAGCGTATGGGTCAGCGGGATCTGCCATTTTCTCTATGACTCTCTGGGATTCATTTCATTTTTAGGTAAATAAGCATCAAAAAGGACAGCTGAAGCCTAGCTGTCCTTTTTGATAGTTGGTAACGACTTTCCCCAATGGCTTACTTAATCACTATTTTCGCTTTCTGAAATAAAGCCAGCTTGCCGTGGCGATAAAGAACAAACCAACTACAAACGGGAACAACGTCCCCTGCTCATCGGTTTGCGGCAATCTTTGTGCAGAAGCGCTTTTTTTCGAAACAACAGTTTGCACAGGAGCTTTTTCTCTATTATCAGAACTATCAACTGTTGCAGCTTGTTCTTTTGTATAAACGTACGTCACAGTTGCCCCCAGCTTGCCGAATGTTCCTTTCGCATTTTGTGGCAAACGACTTCGATCTAAGACGTAGTCGTTGATTGATATTTAGTATTTTTCTGTGCTAGCATCGTAAGGTTCGCCTACATTTCCTGATAGGATTTGGGAAGCATGAATTTCGTTACCTTCTGTGTCTACATACTCCACCGTTACATCCGCTGCTGGTACCGGACTTTTTGTGTAGATGTAGGTGACTGTTTGCGCTGTTTCGCTAAACACACCTTTACTGTTTTTTGGTAATTGGATAGGCTACAATTAACTAGACAGAAAAATTAAGGTGTGTAGACTAGAAGAAAACATACCAGGAGGAATTTTTATGTCTAAGAGAACACGAAGAACTTTTTCACAAGAATTCAAGCAACAAATCGTCAATCTTTACTTAGCTGGAAAGCCACGTGTAGAAATCATTCGAGAATATGAACTAACGGCTTCAGCATTTGACAAATGGGTAAAGCAATCTAAAACGAGTGGTTCATTCAAAGAAAAAGATAATCTTACGCCTGAACAAAAAGAATTGTTAGAACTACGTAAAAGAAACCAGCAATTAGAAATGGAAAATGATATTTTAAAGCAAGCAGCGCTGATATTCGGACGAAGAGACAAGTAATCGATGCGAATAAGCATCTTTACCCTATATCAGCGATGTGCAGAATATTAGGTCTATCACGTCAGTCCTATTATTATCAATCAAAACCAAAGAAAGATGAATCAGAACTTGAAGAAGTAGTCGCTGAAGAATTTATCCGCAGCCGAAAGGCCTACGGCTCAAGAAAAATAAAAAAAGCCTTATCAAAACGAGGCATTCAGATCAGCCGACGAAAAATTAGTAGAATCATGAAAAATAGAGGATTAAAATCGAGCTATACTGTTGCTTATTTTAAAGTACATCATTCTACTTGCAATGAAGCCAAAACGACAAACGTATTGAATCGTAAATTCTTAAGAGACAACCCATTAGAAGCGATCGTAACAGACTTGACTTATGTACGAGTCGGGAAAAAATGGAATTATGTCTGTTTCATTTTGGATCTGTTCAATCGAGAAATTCTCGGCTATTCTTGTGGAGAACATAAAGATGCCGTTCTAGTAAAAAAAGCATTTAGCCGTATCAAACAACCTCTGACAGAGGTTGAGATTTTTCATACTGATCGTGGAAAAGAGTTTGATAACCAAGCTATTGATGAATTATTAACAACTTTTGATATCAATCGATCATTAAGTCATAAAGGCTGTCCTTTTGATAATGCCGTAGCTGAACCAACTTATAAGTCGTTGAAAGTAGAATTTGTCTATCAATACACATTTGAAACCTTACAACAATTGGATTTGGAGTTATTTGACTATGTCAATTGGTGGAACCACCTTCGGTTGCACGGTACACTTGGCTACGAGACACCGGTTGGTTACCGTAACCAGAGATTGGCGCAGCGAATCCTTGATAATGAGCTCGGATGTGCTAACGCTAGCGAGGCAGTCTAACTTTAACTGTTAGCTCCTGCCGAAGATCGTCACATCCGAGGAGGCTCATTGTCAAGGACAATCGGAATAGCATACGGAAAGAAGTTCTGCACCTTATAAAATTTGTCAAAAAAACTGTTGCCATTCCATCTACTCGTTTTTCTGGAGTGAGTTTCATCTTTCTTTTTGGCATACAAAATACCCCCTATACAGGACTTTTATATTTCAGTGTCCTATATAGGGGGAGCATATCATCGAGTATTCAACGTGGTCTTTTTTCAACTAGTTTAAAACATATCTCTCACATAAAAATGTAGCGTTACATCAATAAATTCCTTATATTATCCACGTATTGCCGATACTAACTGCTTGAAACTAACTTTGATTTTATTAGTATTAATGGCAATATAAATAGAGAAGCAAATCAAAAATAAAATAAAACTTACTAAATTAGAAAGTAACATATTTGATACTATAAAAATAATTGTTATAATTATTTCCTGAATAAGATTACCCACAATATTTATCTCTAGTACTTTGCTTAACAATAATTCAGCTAAAATACATCGGAAAGCTAAGCAGATCATTATTCCTAAAACTACTAAATCAATATTGTTAAAATAAAAAATAGTAATCACTGAAAGAACTATAGTTAACAATAAAGAAGCCATATTGGCCAGCAATATATATTTCTCTTTTCGGATTGTTTTTAAATAGGTATTTATTAACAGAGACATTCTTCCTTCATAAATAACCATTGGAAATAAAACGCCCATAAATCTTAGACTGTCTTTATATGCTGGGAGCCAGTTTTCTAAAATTATTCGTATAGGATTAAAAAAGAGTAACAACGAAAAAGTAAGTGGAACAAATACTGTTCTGATTTGCTCATAAAGAATTTTTAAATTACTACGATTCGTACGTCGTAATAAAGGAAAAATCACAATACCAACAGCGTTTATAAAAGTCATAAACATATTCGAAATACTTAAAGTAAATGACAGTTTACCAAAAGTTTCTATATCCCATTTATTTTCCACAAGTAACCTTGTAATCCCAATAATCAGCATACTTGCAATATTACTAATCATTAGGTTACTACCAATTTTTATATTTTCAAGTATTTCAGAAAAATATTTTTTCCCCCTTTTCACCTTATTAAAAACAATATCATTAATCTGATATATTCCCCATAAGGTTACTATTAATCTTGAAAATATGTCACTTACTGCTAAAACAACAAAACTTCTTCCCCCTAGAAACAAGTATATAAAAATAAAGACTATATATATATATCTATCGAAGCGAGAAAGGTTAGCATACTCTTTAATTCTATTCGTTGATTGAAAAATATATAAGATGAACATTCTTAAATTCGTAATGATGGTAACTACAGCTGTACAGAGTAAGATTAGACTCTTTTCTCCAGAGTCATGTCTTAATAATACATATAGGACGATTCCGAAAGCAATAAATATTTGCGATACAAATAAATACCAAAACTGGACATTTAAACTAACCTTATCTAAATTGTCATACTCTTCCCCACCTATTTTTAGGTATATTCCATCAAGCCAACCAAAATGCAAAAAACCTACATAGCTTGAATAAAATACATACAATTGCCAGTAGCTATATTCCTTGATTCCCAAAATCCGAGGAACAAATAAATTTAAAACTACTGATATTATTAATATCGATAAATTAGCCGATATTGTATATCTAAGATTTCTAAATAAATTTTTTGCTTTATTATTCATTTATATTTATCATCCTCAATGGTGAAGCATCTTCGCCAAAGCTTCTTGCCAACTAGGTATCTCAAAACCTATGTTCTTTGCTTTGCTCAGATCCATCACTGAATATTGTGGACGTTCTGCTTTTTGTGGGAATTCTTCAGAGGTGACAGGCAAAACAGTAACTTTCTGATTGTCTTTGAGGATTTCTTTAGCAAATTCGTACCATGAACACACCCCGTCGTTTGACAAATGATACACACCATATGGCGCTTTCTTTTCAATGACAAAAAGCATGAATTCCGCTAAAGTTCTGGTCCATGTTGGTCGCCCAAATTGGTCATTGACCACAGTTAATGTATCCCGTGACTCCGCTAGTTTTTGCATGGTAAATACAAAATTATGTCCGTACTGACCAAATACCCATGATGTTCGAATGATATAATAATCCTCCAAGGTTTCTTGAACAGCTTGTTCTCCTAACAACTTGGTACGGCCATATTCATTCAATGGATGTGTCGGATCATCGACCTGATACTCGCCGTCTTTTTTCGTGCCGTCAAACACATAATCGGTACTGATGTACACCAATGTTGCTCCGACTTCTTTTGCGGCCAAAGCAACATTTTTCGTTCCTTCGACATTGATTCGTTCATCTATCTCTTTGCCTTCGTCCTCAGCTTTGTCTACTGCGGTGTAAGCGGCACAGTGAAAAATGACTGAAGGCTTCAATTCTTTAATAAATGTCTTTGTCTGTTGGGCATCGGTGATATCCAATTCATCTCGATCCGTCGCCACTACTTCTTGTTGAGGCATCTGTTCATTTAACAGATGACGTAATTCTGTCCCTAGTTGTCCATTACTGCCAGTGATTAAAAACATTTTTCCCATCCTTTCAAAAAAGCAGGATCACTCCTGCTTTATTTGCTGTTGCTCTTTATTGATCGTTCTTGGCATAAGCCGCTTCTACAGCTGCTTTTCCCGCATGCCACCATGCTTGATTTTCAGTATACCATTGGATGGTAGCATCCAAGCCTTCTCGGAAATCAGTAAACTCTGGCTGCCAGCCTAACTCTTCACGGAGTCTTGTGGAATCAATGGCATAACGGAGATCGTGTCCTGCGCGATCCTTGACTTGATCATAAGCATCTTTCGGCTGTCCCATAGCCTCTAAAATCATTTCTAAGACAGTCTTGTTGTCTTGTTCACCATCAGCACCGATCAAATAAGTTTCCCCGATTTTTCCTTTTGTTAGGATTAACCAAACAGCGGAAGAATGATCGTTTGTATGAATCCAATCTCGGACATTCTTTCCTTCACCATACAATTTAGGGCGAATACCGCTTAAGATATTCGTAATCTGACGAGGGATAAATTTTTCAATATGCTGATATGGACCATAATTATTGGAACAATTAGAGATCGTCGCCTGTAAGCCAAATGAACGAACCCACGCACGAACCAAAAGATCTGAACCTGCCTTCGTAGAAGAATAAGGACTTGAAGGATTATACGCTGTTTCCGCGGTGAATTTTTCTCCTGCTCCTTCTCCATGACCTGGAAGATCTTCTCGCAGTGGGAGATCGCCATAAACTTCATCCGTCGATACATGATGGTAACGCACATTATACTTACGACAAGCTTCCAACAAAGTATACGTACCGATCAGATTTGTTTGTACAAATGGAAACGGATCTTTCAATGAGTTATCATTGTGAGATTCTGCCGCATAATGCACTACAGCATCTGTATCTTGAACAAGTTTATCTACCAATGGTGCATCAGTGATATCACCAACCACCAATTCTACCCGGTCTTCTGGTAATCCGGCTAGATTTTCTTTATTGCCGGCATAGGTCAACTTATCCAAAACCGTCACATGAACGTCCGGATGATTGTTAACGACATAATGAACAAAGTTAGAACCGATAAACCCAGCTCCTCCAGTAACAATAATTTTTTTCATTTCAGCTTGCTCCTCACTCTAGATCTCACCATATACAAATGGATTTTCTGCTTCGAACACTTTTAATGTTGGGTGATGATGATCTTTTTCCGACATAATCGCTTGTTCACGACCAATCGGCCAATTAATGTCTAGATCTGGATCATCAAAGGCAATTCCACCATCCGCTTCAGCATTGTAATAATTATCGCATTTGTAAAGGAAGTTCACATCTGGAGTCAGTGTCACAAAACCATGCGCATAGCCCTTTGGTACCAGTAATTGACGGTGATTGTATTCCGAAAGAAGATACCCTTCCCATTGCCCATAGGTAGGACTGCCTTTGCGGATATCAACGATCACATCCCAGACCACACCAGTCACTACACGAATCAATTTTGTTTGAGCCGCTTCACCCTTTTGAAAATGAAGCCCACGTAAAACGCCTGGTTGTGTCGATAAAGAATGGTTATCTTGAATAAAGTCATAGGCAATACCTGCTTCTTCAAAATCGACCGCTGAATAACTTTCTGTAAAAAAGCCGCGGTGATCGCCAAAAACAGCAGGTTCGATGATTTTCACATCGGTTAGTTTGGTAGTGGTTACTTTGATTTTCCCCATGATTACGCCTCATTTGCTAAACGGAGCAGGTAGCGTCCGTATTGATTTTTTTTCAATGGCTGTGCTAATTCTACCAGTTTTTCTTTAGTGATATAGCCCATCCGATACGCGATTTCTTCTAAACAAGCGACTTTTAGATTTTGTCGTTTCTCAATCGTTTCAATAAACGTCGAAGCCTCCAACAATGATTCGTGGGTTCCGGTATCTAGCCAAGCAAAGCCGCGTCCCATTACTTCAACAGACAGTTTACCTTTTTCCAAATAAGCTTGGTTGATATCTGTAATTTCTAATTCTCCACGAGGCGATGGTTTGATTTTTTTCGCGATCTCTACCACGTCGTTATCATAGAAGTAAAGACCTGTCACCGCATAATTTGATTTGGGCTCTTCCGGTTTTTCTTCGATCGAGATGGCTTGCCTTTGGTCATCAAATTCAACAACTCCAAACCGTTCCGGATCATTTACATGGTAGCCAAACACTGTGGCACCCGTTTCTTTTTGCGCTGCACGTTGCAGCATTTGTGACAAGCCACCACCATAATAAATATTATCACCTAATACCAGACAAACACTGTCGTTGCCGATAAATTCTTCTCCAATGATAAAAGCTTGGGCTAGACCATCCGGACTTGGTTGTACTGCGTATTCAATATGGATTCCTAATTCATTCCCATCACCAAATAATTCTTGAAATCTTGGTGTATCTTGCGGTGTTGAAATGATCAAGATCTCATGGATCCCTGCCAACATCAAGACGGACATCGGATAATAGATCATTGGTTTGTCGTAGATGGGCATTAGTTGTTTCGATGTCGCTTTAGTTAATGGGTACAGACGAGTGCCTGAACCACCTGCTAGGATTATACCTTTCATTATTATTTCCTCTTCCTAAAAATCAAGCTATTATGATTAGTCTCTTCTAAAAATATCTCTCGTATAAACTTTGTCCTCTACGTCTTTAAGAAAAGGTTCAACACGGTTTGATACAATCACATCTGAAATAGCTTTAAATTCTTCAAAGTCTTTAACCACTTTAGAATTAAAGAAATCTTCCGCATCTAGTGTTGGTTCATAAACAACCACTTCGATTCCTTTTGCTTTGATCCGTTTCATAACACCTTGAATTGATGAGTAACGGAAATTATCAGAATTGGCCTTCATTGTTAATCGATAAATTCCGACCACTTTAGGATTTTTAGCAATAATTTGTTCTGCTATGAAATCTTTACGAGTTGTATTTGCTTCCACAATGGCTCCGATAATGTTGCTTGGTACATCTTCATAATTTGCTCGAAGCTGTTTCGTATCTTTAGGTAGGCAATAACCGCCGTAACCAAATGAAGGATTATTGTAATGTGATCCAATACGTGGATCTAATCCCACTCCTTCAATGATTTGTCGGCTGTCTAAACCACGAGACTCTGCATAGGTATCTAATTCGTTAAAATAAGCTACACGCAAAGCTAAATACGTATTTGAAAATAGTTTGATGGCTTCTGCTTCTGTTGAATGTGTCAACAAAACAGAAATATCCTCGTCTAATGCATTCTCTTTAAACATATTCGCAACTTCTTGTCCACGATCAGAATACTCTCCAACAACAATCCGTGAAGGATGCAAATTGTCATACAATGCTTTACCTTCCCGTAAGAATTCCGGAGAAAAAATAATATTTTCAGTTTGGAATTTTGCTTTCAATTCCAATGTATATCCTACCGGTACAGTAGATTTTATGATAAATGTTGCATCTGGACGAATCAATAAAGCTTTTTCAATGACATCTTCTACTGTAGATGTATTAAAATAGTTTTTCTTTTCGTCGTAATCCGTTGGTGTTGCGACAATTAAGTAATCTCCAAATAAAACAGCCTCTTCAAAATCTTTAGTGAATTCTACGTTCAAATCATCTCGTTCAAGAAATTCATGAACTTCTTTATCTTCCAGAGGTGATTGTCTTTTTTGCAGCATATCGATTTTTGTTTCAACGATATCGTATGCCTTTACTTCTTCTTTTTGACTCATTAAAAGTGCATTTGCTAAACCAACATAACCTAGTCCAAAAACCGAAATTTTCATAAATGTTCACTCCTATTAATAGTAGTTTAGTTATCTACTATTATCATCTAAATTCTATTAGTTAGTTTGAATATAATATACTTTTCTAAAGTACCCATTGAAAAAAGAACTTTATAAACGCTTAGTTTCCAAACACTTATTCCCAGATATTCTTTTAAATAGACTATTTCAGAATATTTAATAATTTTTTGTCGTTTAAAAAAGCTTTTTATATTTTTTTTAACAGTATTCCCACCAAAGTGTGTTACTTGCTGTTTAACTATAATAGCAGCTTTATAGTCCTTTTTTTTAAGTTTAAAAAAAAGATTATTCTCCTCACCATATAAAAAAGTTCTTTCATCAAACAATCCGATACTTTGAAAAACAGAAGCCTTAATCCCAAAAAAACACCCTGAGATTACGTCAACTTCTTTGATATCTGAATTAAAATCTGAATCGTAAAATCTTGAGAGATTCAATTTATTCATAAGAAATGTTGAAAAAGCGAAAGTTTCAGATAATATATGGTAGTATTTTGGAAGCCTCCATGCAAAATTTTTAGCAATTTCCCCACTTTTATTCTTTATCAATCCACTTACAGCAACAAATTTGTTAGTATCTAAACACTCACAAATTTTCCTAATTGTATTCTCATCAACTTCTATATCTGGATTACTTATAATAAAATTATTAACCTCGTAATTTTTTAAAGCATAATTCAATCCAAAATTATTTCCTGCTGCATACCCTCTATTTTCTTGAGTTGAAAGAACCTCTATTCTATCATTAGACATGCTAGTCAAAAATTCATACGAATTATCAGTAGACTTATTATCGACGATAATAATCTTATCTAAAATTTTGTACTTCTCTATATTCTTTACATATTCTTTGGTCATCAACCAATCATTGTAGTTCAAAATAATCATTATATTCAAGGGAAATCCACCTTATATTTTATATTTAGGGTTTTTTATTTCTATTGGAATCCCTATGAACCGTTAATCTCATAAAATTTCAGAAATATGAGCTTAAAAATAAAAATTATGGTTTATTATTAAACATACTAATTTGATTAATTTTTTTTGAAACATTTTCCCATGAATATTCTTCATGATATTTTACGGCTTCTTGTCTAACCTTAGAAAAAATTTCTTCATTTGTTAGCAATTGTTGAATTTTATTTGACAATTCTTCAGCTGAGTCAGGTTCTTCCAGTAAATATCCATTTTCTCCATTTTGAATAAAATGTCTCATTTCAAATTTATTCGTACCGATACAAGGCAAGCCAAAGCTTAATGCTTCTATAAAAACTAAACCATACGCTTCAAACTTTGAAGGCATACAAAATATATCGCATATTTCAAAATAGTATTTTAAATCTTCTTGACTTAAATCTCCCAAAAAAATGATATTTGAATCCAATTCATAACCATTTAAATGTTTAGGTCCTGCTATATAAAGTTCTAGTTCATCAAATATATCATTTTTTAATTTTTTAAAGGCTTGGACTAAGACGGGTCCGCCTTTTCTCTCAAAATCACGACCAACGAATAAAATTCTACGTCTATTCTTTTTTCTGACAGTTAGAGGCAAAGGTAAATTAATTCCCCCTCCAACATGAAAAACTTTTTCAGCAGGAATTTGTTCAACGTTAACCAAAAAATCTTCAAGTGTTTTAGACATTGTTAAGATTCCTTTAGCTTTTTCATACCTTTTTTTTTGTATTTGATCTCTTTTTTCTAATTTAGCAATTGGGATATCTTGAAAATTACTATATTTAAAAGCTTCAGGATCATTTTTTCTAACATGAAGTAAAAATCCTACAGATAAGTCTTGATAAATGTAAGAATCTTCAATTTCTGCTAGATCACCAATTTGTAAAATAAATTCCTCTGCTTTATTATCTTTTATTTCTCTATTTATATTTTTGGAGACCTTATTTAAAAAAGGCCAGTTAAAATTCATATTTTTCTCAAATTCTCCATATTTAATAAAAGAATAAGCTCCAAATATAATTTTATTTAACTTTGAACTTTGATGTACTTCGATATTTTTAATTTGGTTAGTTTTTTCTAACGATTCCTTTAAAGAATATGTCGTCCCTGACCAAGTTTTTTTTTTGTTTTTATCCCAATTTGCTACAAATATCATAGTTAATAATCATTCCTTTTATTTTTAATACAGAATTATTACAATACTTTGCTTTATGTTTTGAAAAGACTTTATTTATTTTTTAGCATTCAAAAAAATATTTGTACTTTCTTAATTTTAATTCTTCTAAGAATCCTAAGAAATAATTCAACTATTACAAAAAGCACTGTTCAAAAATGAACTTACTTAAATTTTTATCATTCTTTCGTTTGATGAAAATACTTACCTTACATTTATTTTGAGTGGCTTATCTTCAAGATAGCTATTTTTGAATTTTTAATAGTAACGATTTTTTAGATTAATTATTATACAACAACGTTATTAAATTCTTATACATGAAAAATTTATATAACCACCTATTTTAATTGATTATTTACATTTTTCCTAGCAATAAAGAGCAGTAAGATAGTACACCAATACCCTGCTGAAAGATAGCCACCTCTTTGAAATGAAAAGATTGTAAGCATACAGGCTAACCAAAAGTTTGTCTTCCCCATATAAAAAATCAACAAACAAAAAAGAATAAGTGGAATCAGTCCTAATTCTGTTAATAAATATGCAAATATATTAAAAATAGGTGGGGAATTGCCAATACCAATCCCTCCAATATAATCAGAAACATATTGCCAACTACCCACTATCCTAGCCGTTCCAGAACCATCGTTACCATTTATAATTTCATTAAATCTAATAATTATCGTTTGAGTTAACTCTTCTCTGAATATTAAAATTAACACAACAATACCAATAAAAAATAAAATAATTTTTCTATTGAATAATTTCTTAAATGATTTTGATTTTATCATTTGTATTATGGGAAGAATTGCTACAGTTAGTATCGTAGAGAACGAAAACGTAAGTAATGAACAAAAAATTATAAACCAATTTTTTTTATTACTAATTCTAAAGCCTACCTGATTAAAATATGAAAGAGCTAATGAAACCGTCAACATCATCCCTAAACCTTGCGGCTCATTTGATAATCCACGCAATCTTATAATTGAACTTCCACGATAAGTATAACTTTCAGCATCCTGTCTAGAAAAATACCAGAGAGCCCTATAAGGCAACCCAATTAATTGAGCTACGTATATATAGAGAGAGAGAATACACATTAGCAATGTATAGTTAATAAATATCTCAATTACTTTTTTTTGTAAATTAAATTCGGTTACAAAATTATATACATTAAATGTAAAAAGTAAAAAGACAGGTATTTTTATCAAATAAATCAAAGAACTATTTAAATCATAATTAGTAGTAGATATATTTATTCCATAAAATATGTTAGTAATAACAATTGAAATACATAAAATAAAAATAAATATTTGAGAAATTTTAATTTTATGGAAAAATACGCTTGAGCAAATCAATCCCAAGATCAAAAAAATATCTGAGAAAGTTCCTCCAAATGTAGGAGAAAGCATCAAATCATTTAGAAAAAATGAAAGACATAATAAATGTATAGAAAGATGGGCCATAGTTTCAGAAAATTTATTCAGCACGGGTATATCCCTTTTTATGGATTTATCTATGGTCACATTAGGATAATTCACTAGCTCTTACCTCCTTTACTCTTTAAAGTTTTTCGCTCCTTGCAACATATATTTTAATGCTTCTATTCTCTTTACGTTATTACTACTATCGTATCTTCTCAGCCAAAATTGTAAAATAAGGAAAAAAGATAACTTTCCACCAAGAGCTTGGTATAATGCTCCTTTATCTACATAATATTTTTTATTGAATCCCTCAAACCACGAAGACGTGTCATTATAAACATCAGAAATTGTTATAGGGATTGAATAAATTTTTAATTTAGTTTTTAGAGCACTCCATAAAAATAGTGTGTCTTCTCCAGAACCGTATCGTGTTCCTCCACCAAATAATAGTGAGAAAGATAGGTTCTTTTTTAGTATGCTATTTCTTTTAAATGTAAAAGTGACAGTTCCATATTTCAGTGAATTATAAAACTTTACTTTTCCTTCTTTTTTTGTAGTTTCTCGGATTTTATTTCCTTGATGAACTCTAACATTAAATATAATCATATCTGCATCTGGATATTTTGAATAGGCTTCGTTAATTATTTTTTCATATCCATCCACAAAAACTTCATCCTCATCAGCCATTACAATGATATCATCAGAAGCCCTCATCAAGGCATTATTTCGACTACGACCTACTCCTTTTTCAGACATAGAATAGAATTTCCAAGTCCTGTCATTTATAACTTGTTGTTTATATGAAAAATTTTCTGATATATTTGGGGTTTGATTAATGACAACTGCATTTGTTTGAATATTCATTTTTTCTAATAAAGACATATCTTTATTCATACTTGATACTAAAACTTCCATAATAATTACTCTACCTTGTACTTTCTGCTTTTTCCCAAAATGGTTTGGATTTTCCAGTAATCTCTCTGTAGCCACCAATTAGCTGAGCCAATATTGTCATTACATAGTAAGAAAGAAATTTTAAATATTTATTACTTGAATTTCGACCAACTAATGCTAGTAAATATGCCATGAGCTGTAGAATAAACAAAAAAACATATATTGAGTTAAAACTGTCAATTGCTAAAAACAGATTTGTTATAAAAACAATTACATGCATTAGATATAGATTATTTCTAAGTGTTCTATGTGAGATATAAAAAAGAGTAAATAATCCATGGTCAAAGAAATTATATTTATTGAGATCAATAAAATTAATCATTATTATTTTACGTGACATTCTAATTTTCCGATTAAACTCATCATTATCTGTTTCTCCTGCTTTTTCAAATGCTATTGCTTTTTCATTGTAAAAAGCTTTTTTTCCTAAATTAACAAATTTAGGTGGAAATATACTATCATGACTATAAATTGGATTGATTTTCATATATTCTTTTTTTCTAACAGCATATATACTTCCATTACCAGCTGTTATAGAGGCTAAATCTGATTCGATTTTTCTCATCCTAAGATCCAGATCCCAATAGGTGGATTCTGATTCACTTGTTGAATTTACACTATTATTAGTGTAAACTAGTTTACCTGCTACATATCCTATCTCTGAATTTGATAATGATAACACAAGCTCGGTAACTGAATTTTTTTCTAACATAGAATTAGCATCAGTAAAAACTATAATTTCCCCCTGAGCTACTTCTACTGCTTCATCCTGTGCATTTGTTTTTCCTTTTCGTTCTTTCACAACATGTAACTTAACTATTTCTGGAAATCTTGCTACATATTGGTTAACTATTTCATTCGTTGTATCTGTGCTATTATCAGAAGCAACGATTATTTCTAGTTTATTAGCTTCATAATCCAAGCTCAACAAATTTAATATTTTTTTTTCAATGACAGATTCTTCATTGTGGGCTGGAACTATTATAGATACACTTGGACGATAACTATCATCAAATTTGACTTGCTTTTTATGGATAAATTTATTCAAAAGTTCAAGCAATATAGGATAACCTATCATGGTATATACAATTAATATTAGAAATAGATAAAATAAGCTTTTCATAATTCTCCCACTTTACTCTTCGTTACCAGTAAACCTTTCTTTGGTAGAACTGGTTGTCGAAGAAATACCTTCTTTAACTAGCACCTTTTTAATAGTTAAAAAGAAAATAATAATATCTTGTTTGAAAGTCACGCTATCGACATACTCACAGTCTAACTGAAACTTTTCTGTCCAGCTAATTGCATTTCTGCCATTAATTTGTGCAAGCCCAGTTAACCCCGGACGTACTAGATGTCTTCTTTTTTGTTCTGCATTATAAAGCTCTAAATACTCCACAAGCAACGGACGCGGTCCAATAATGCTCATATCACCTTTTAAAATGTTTATCAATTCTGGAAGTTCATCCAAACTAGTTGCCCGCAGAAGTTTTCCAAATTTAGTTAGGCGGATTTCATCTGATAATAAATTTCCCGCAGAATCTCTTTCATCAGTCATTGTTCGAAATTTATACATTGAAAATATTTTTTCATTTAATCCTGGACGCTGCTGTTTAAAGATAACCGGTGATCCTAACTTTATTCGAACTAATATAGCAACTATCAGCATAACAGGACTCAATACTATTAACCCTATCCCCGATAAAAGTACATCCAAACCTCTTTTAAAATATTTTTCATATACTCCTAAAGAATTATGCATTTTTAATCGCTCGCTTAATTGTTGTAATTACTCGTTGTAAATCTTCATCTGTCATCTTTGTATCTGAAGGCAGGCAAACACCTGTCTCAAATAATTTTTGTCCTACATTATTTCCAATATAGTCATATTTTTCAAATACAGGTTGTAGATGCATTGGTTTCCAAATAGGACGAGACTCAATATTCTCTTTCTCTAATTCATCCATTAAATAGTTTGGATCTATTCCATCAAGAGTGATTGCGGATAGCCAAAAGTTAGAAACACTATAATCATTTTCCGGCATAAAGTTTATTTGTGTCAGATTTTTTAATTCTTCTTTATAAAAGTCATGAATGTATCTTTTCTTAGCAACACGGTCATTAAGAACCTTTAACTGTCCTCTTCCAATTCCAGCCACGATATTACTCATCCGATAATTATAGCCTATTTCACTATGTTGATAATGACGTGCTTTATCTCTTGCTTGAGTTGACCAAAATCTAACTTTCTCAATTCGTTCCGCATCCTCAGAAACAAGCATCCCACCACCAGAGGTAGTGATAATTTTATTTCCATTAAATGAATAGATACCATATTTACCAAAAGTACCTGTATATTTCCCTTTATAAGTGGTTCCCAAAGATTCTGCCGCATCTTCAATCAATGTCACATCAAATTCTTGACAGATAGAAAGAATCTCATCCAACTGTGCAGCTAATCCATATAAATGCACAACAATGACAGCTTTTGTTTCTGGATACTTTTCTAATGCTTTTCTCAACGCTACAGGATCCATATTCCAAGTTTCTAAATCACTATCTACAAAGACAGGAGTAGCACCTTGATAAATAATTGGATTTGCAGTCGCAGAAAAAGTCAATGATTGACAAACAACAATATCACCTTGTCCAACCCCCGCCGCTTTCAGAGCCATGTGGATAGCAGAAGTACCTGAAGCTAATGCAGCTGCATGTCCAATTTTTACAAACGAAGCTAATTCCTGCTCGAACCCATTTACATTTGCGCCTAGTGGAGCAATCCAGTTAGTGTCAAATGCTTCCTTTACAAATTCTTGTTCATATCCTTTATCACTCATATGAGGTGATGCTAATAAAATTCTTTCTTTTTCCATTCTTACTCCCAACTTTCTATTACACGTGTAGGATTTCCTACATTTTTTGTATTTTTATCAATATTTCTAATAACAACACTACCCGCACCAACAATAGAACTGTCACCAATAGAAATATTTTGAATAAGTTTTGCTCCGACTCCAATTTCTATATTATTTTGAATAAGTGTGTGTCCGGAAATACTTACTGTTGGATATATAGAATTAAAATCACCAATTGTTGAATCATGTCCAATAGTAGAACCGATATTAATCATATTAAAATTTCCAATATTAATATCAGCAACAAAAGTTGTATTAGCCATTACTACATTACCTTCACCAAACTTGATATTGAATCCTATTAATGCTGTAGGATCGATTAAATTTGGAAACTTTAAATTTTTGTTTTTCTTTAATTTCTCTAGAATTATCCCTTTAATTTTAGGTGAGGCGACTCCAATAGCTACACCAATGGGTTCTTTCCAATTTACTAATTTATCAATTGCGCCCATTATAATCCCAACTTTCTATAACTCTCGCAGGCACTCCCACTAATTTTTTTTTATCATTTACTTTTTTTATTACTACACTACCTGCCCCTAAAATATTTTCATCTCCTATTTTAATGTTTTGAATGACCTTTGTTCCAACACCAATTTCGTTATATGATCCTATTTTAACATTGCCTGATATATTAACATTTGGATAAATAGAATTATAGTTTTGGATCTCACAATCATGTCCTATTGTAGAATGAATATTGATCATATTAAAATCCCCAATACGAATTCCTGCAGTAAATGTGGTATAAGGTGAAATTATATTTCCAATTCCAAACTTAACATCTTTCCCAATTAATGCTGTAGAATCGATGATATTCGGAAAAAACAAATTTTCATTGCTTTTATGTTGATTATAAATGTTTTCTTTGATTCTAGGATTTGCAATTCCAATAGCAATTGCAGTACCTTTACTTATCCTGTTTAAATAATTTAAATTTCCAAGAATGGGATAGCCAAGCATTTTTTTTGGGAGAGATTGATAATTATCATCAACAAAACCCAAAACTGTAAAAGTTCCAACTCTATCTAACAAAAATAAGATTTCTTTTGCAAATCCACCAGCACCAACTATAATCAATTCCGTTTGAATCACCTCATTTATTTGATTCATTTGCAAATTTCACGATTTCATTAGCCAATGTAGCACTCTCTTTAGGAAGTGCTTCTACAAAATAAAGTACCTCTTCCAATGAATATCCTTTGATATTTCCAACAAAAATTTTCTCAAAGACTGCTTCATCATTCCGTTCTTTATCCAATAATAGTTCTTCGTATAATTTTTCACCAGGTCGAATCCCAGTCTCAATAATCTCAATCTCTTCTTCGCTATAACCACTTAGACGAATCATATTCTTCGCAAGATCGACGATTTTCACCGGTTCGCCCATATCTAAAATAAAGATTTCGCCACCTTTAGCAAGTGCCCCTGATTGAATAACCAAGCGGCTAGCTTCTGGAATCGTCATGAAATAGCGGGTCATGCGAAAATCAGTCAATGTGATTGGTCCGCCTTTTGCTATTTGCTCACGGAATACTGGAATTACACTGCCTCTTGAACCTAAGACATTGCCAAAACGAACAGCAGAAAATTTCGTGCAACCTTTTTCATTTAAGCCGGTAACAATCATCTCAGAGATCCGTTTTGTCGCTCCCATGACGTTTGGTGGATTGTTGGCTTTATCTGTAGAGACCATTACGAAGTTCTTAACTTTCGCGGCTTTGGCAGCTTCAGCAGTATTCTTGGTTCCGTAAATATTATTTTTGACTGCCTCTTTTGGATTGTATTCCATCAACGGTACGTGTTTATGGGCTGCCGCATGATAAACGATATCCGGTTTGACTTCGTTCATGATTTCAAACATCTTTTCTCGATCTTGTATATCGGCTATAACGGGAACGATTTCGGTAATATTGTCTTTAAAATTGATTTTCAACTCACGGTCAATTAAGTAAATCGAGTTTTCGCCATGTCCTAATAAAACTAGTTTTTTAGGATTGAATTGAATCACTTGGCGACAAATTTCGGAACCGATCGATCCGCCAGCGCCAGTCACTAATATCGTCTTTCCAGTAATTTGATCTTTGATGGAGTCGATATCCAATTTGACTTCATCTCTGCCTAGCAAATCAACGACATCGATTTTCTTCAAACGTGATGTACTGATTTTTCCAGAGGCGATTTCTTCCATTGATGGCATCGTGTTGACTTTGACATGCAAAGGTTCAATTAAGCTAAAAATGCTCCGCAATTTTTTCCGTGACAAGGATGGAATAGCGATCGTAACCATATTGATCTCATATTTTTGAATCAATTCTGGTAAATCACTAATACAACCCAAGACTTTTTTTCCAGAAAGATACGTGTTTCGTTTATTCGGATCATCATCGACAAAGCCAATGATATTAATGTCACTTGCCGTTTTCGAACCTACAAAGCTATTGTAAAGAATACGACCGCCTTCCCCTGCGCCGACGATCAGGGTATTCTTGACAACCTCATTGGACGTCCCCCTCATGTTTTTTCTTTCAATAAAGATCCGCCAAATCAATCGACTAGCTATGATCAAAAAGAGCGAAAGAAAGTACGTAAAGATCACTAACCGCACGCTATAGGTTTCATCACCGAAAAATAAGATCACATTACATGTAAAAGCGCTGCATGATATAGCCAGGAAGATAGCAATCATTTCTTTCAAGTTCGTGTAACGATTGATCCGAGAAAAAACACGGAACACGGAACCATAAAACAGGTAGAAGCCGACAGACAGACTCACAGAGATCATTGTAAATTCCCTTGGAATCTCCACAAAGGGTCTCATAAAATAAACTGCTGCAATATTCGCTGCTATGATCAATAAACTATCTAAAACTATCAAAGTTACAATTTTTCTTCTTCTCGTTAATTCAAACAACCCAGTTGCCCCCTAAAATAACCCGAATTTCTTTTTTTTCACTTCTGTAAAAGCTGGAAAATTGATCTGATCCCCGTTAATCAAATCTTTTGCTACTTGTTTCATCAATGTTACTTTGAGCATGCCAAAATCTTGCTCAATTTCCTCATAAGCTTCTTTTAAATTAAAGGTGCGTTTTGTAACGCCATGCGCATCCGAAGCGACCATCTGAACAAGATTATGTTCAACCATTGTTTTTGCTGTTTTTTGGATTTCTTTTCCAAATACGCCGACATAACTTGGCGCAGTTAACTGTGCCAAACAGCCCATATCTAAAAAAGGGATGAGATTGTTAGGGTCTTTTCTAAAATGAGCATTCCGCTCGGGGTGGACAATGACTGGAATCTTTCCCAGCTGTAGTAAATCGAAGAATATTTGTTCTGTATACGTAGGCACTTCAATCGTAGGAAATTCTATCAAGATATACGTATCATCAAGATCTGTAAAAAGGATGTCATTTTTCTGTATATCCTCAATTAAATCTCCTGTTATCCTCACCTCTTGCCCCTCAAGAACTGTCAAGGGCAGGTTCCGTGCGTCTAATTCTTCTTGTAAAGAGGTAACGAGAGAAATGACCTCTGACTTCGGATTGCGGTATTTTCCATTGTTATGATGTGGGGTACAAAGGATATGCGTAATTCCTTGGCTAATCGCTTTTTCAGCCATAGCAATGCTCGCATTGATGTCTTCTGCACCATCATCAATTCCTGGTAAAATGTGGCAATGTAAATCAATCATTTCTCTCGTCTCCTTCAAATTAATTAATTTCCATAATAATAGTAGTAACCTGAATCTTTCGAGTGTTCGGCACCGTTATAGACCACCCCAATGATTCTTGCTTGAACCATATTCAAAAGATCTCTCGCTTTTGTTAAGGATTCTTTACGTGCAACATTTTCTCGAACCACTAAGATCGTCCCATCTGCTTTAGATGCCATGATTTGTGCATCGGTGACTGCTACAACTGGTGGCATATCAAAGATAACCACATCGTAAAGGTTTTTCGCTTCTTCCATCACTTGGTTCATTCGTGCTGACCCAAGTAGCTCAGATGGATTTGGTGGTTTTGGTCCGCTAGTTAAGACAGATAAATTATCAATCACCGTTTTTTGAGCTGCTTCAAGGACGCTCGTTGAGGTACTTAATACGGTACTCAATCCACTCGCATTGTTTAAGCTGAATGTTTTGTATACAGTAGGCTTTCGCATATCGGCATCAACTAACAATACTCGTTGTCCTGATTTTGCAAAAACAACCGCTAAATTGGCTGAAGTTGTCGATTTCCCTTCACCTGGACCAGAAGAAGTAACAACAATGGTCTTGATTTGTTTATCTGCTGAAGACGCAAATTGAATATTTGTACGGATCGTACGATATTGCTCTGAGATTGGTGAAGAAGGATCAATTAGCGTGATCAAACTTACTGCATGTGTCTGTGTCCCAGTACGTTCTTGTTTTTTTGCCATCATTGTTCCCTCCTAGACCCGGCTACGACTACGGCGTGATTCTGCCGTTTTGTCGCCTTGCGGTTTCTTAATAAATGGTGCGCTTGGCTTTTTCTGAATGGTCGCAGCCAATTCTTTTGGTGACATTTGGGGTACAGTACCTAATACGGTAAAGCCTAATGTTTCAGTTACAAATTTATCATCTTTGACAGTTCGATCTAGCAGCTCCAATAAGAAGGCTAAGCCAACACCGACCATGATGCCTAGTACTAGACCAATGGCTAAGTTTAGTTTGTTGTTAGGTGAAACTGGAGTGGTACTAGCTACCGCACTTGAAATGATTGAGATTTTATCAACATTCATAACATCTTGGGCATTTTCTTGAAAGACTAATGCAGTCGTGTTGGCAATATTTTGCGCTGACACTGCATTGGTACTAGTTGCCTGAATGGAAAACATTTGTGAGTTCTGTGACTGGTTGATTGAAATGGATTCTTTCAATTGTCCGACAGTCAAGTCAAGGTTATTTTCAGATTCCAAACGATCCTTTACTTGTGTCATAACTAAGTCACTGACGATCATATCTTTATACGTATTGATCATTTGCAAGTTTGTATTCACATCGTTGGCATTGGTAGTTTCGGATTGAGGCAATGTCACAATCAACTGAGCTTGGGAACTGTATTTGGGTGTAATGACAAAGAAGGTGAATATCCCTGCTAAAGCTAAGCCAGCAAACATTGAAATAAAAATAGCAGCTAAGTGTTTCCGTAGAATTGCGAATATTTCTTTTAAGCTAATTGTTTCTTCCATCTTTTCTCCACTTTCCTATTCATTCTCTAGATTTAATTGAGCTTTCAACTCTTTTTGAACTCTTGCTAGTTCTTCGTCACTCACACGCTGATATGAGATGCCATCTTGCATGAATCCTTCCCCTTGCAACTGATCTTGTTTGATCGTTTGAAAGGCACTGCGATAATTAAATGCTAAGGTTCGCATGTCATCGAAACTCATATCTGTTTTCATGTTTTGCTCAACAGCATTTAAGATCGTTTGATATTGGGTGATTCCATCAAGACTCAAGACTTTCTTAACGATCCCTTCAACGATTTTCCGTTGGCGTTCTTGACGTCCATAATCGCCGTTTGGATCTTCATAACGCATTCTTGAATAGGCAAGGGCTTGTTCGCCATTTAGTGACGTACGTCCGATGGCAAAATCAAAGCCATCTTGCGAAAAGGTGATTTCATTGTCAACTTCAATGCCGCCAACCGCATCGACCAATTCTTTCAAACCAGCCATATTGATTGATACATAATGATCGATCGGAATATCCAAGAATTTTTCTACGGTATTCATTGCCATCGCTGGTCCACCAAAAGCATAGGCATGATTAATTTTATCTGTCGTCCCATGTCCAACGATATCAACATAGGAATCTCGTCCAATACTCACCACCGTCGTCTGATTGTCTTGTGGGCTGATGGTCGCAACCATCATGGTATCAGAACGGCCTTGTTCCACTCTGCCTAAATCACCAGTATCGATCCCCATCAGTAAAACCGAGAAGGACTCTTGTTGGGATAGATCGACATCATTTTCACGTAGGCGAACTTCTCGATCACGCTCGACTGATTGATAAGTTTCGTTAATTGAGTTTGACACATCAAAATATAGTTTGGCAGCGACACCGATCAATCCGATGACTAACACTGCAACGATTGAAAAGATAATTAAAAAGATTTTTTTTCCTTTTGACATTTGCTTTCCTCCAGTTATCTTAAATTTCCTTCAGCACAATTCAACTTATTTAATAGTAAGACGCTGAACTCATGTCTGTTCCAGTACCGTCTCCTGTTGATGTCTCGTCAGAATAACTTTCAGTTGAAGCTGAGGGAATATAACTGGTATAGCCTGTATACCCCATTTGTGCCGCAATTGAATTAGCGGACTCTGTAAAAGAATCTTTGAGTACTTGATTTCGCACTTGATTGATGCTATCAATCAGAGCTAAATAGCCATCCAAAGTCACTTCGCTAGTTACAACATTTTCTTGCAGCATAGCATTCAAGCTGGCTTGAATTTGAGTAATGCGATCCAATTGAGCGGTCGCAAACTCTAAATAAGCAGAAACAAGGTCTTTCCATGGACCATCTTCAAGAAAATTTAAATCCTCACGGACATTCCCTAAGTCCGCTTCTTTTAAATCCTCTTTAATAGTGACATTGTTCTCAGCAGCTTGCCAATTCGAAATACCTTCAGTAAACAACGCTGCTGTCTTAGCTTGTACTTTCACTTTTGCCTCAATCACTTTTAGTTGATCATCCAGCGCTTGTTTCTTTTCTTGAATCTCAACAGATTCGCCCGGCAATGCGCTCTCTTCGATTCCGTAATCATCTGCAGATACTTTTACTGCTGATAGTTTCGCGACAGTTTTCAAAACCTCTTCTTCGCTAAGATCACTTCGTAAAAACGTTTGCTCTTCGTTGCTGTACATACCAGCAATTTCTCCGGACAGTTCATTTAAGCGCTCTCGCTCGCTTGCAATCGCTGTCTGTGCGTATTCGACTCGTTGCTGATATTGTCTTTGGTTATTTTGTCGGTAACCTATCAAACATATTAAGATGGCTCCGATTCCCACAGCTAACACAGTCAAAGTCTTTATTAACGGCTTTCCCATGAACACACTCCCTAATTCAATTGTGCTTGTTTAAGCATGCTGCCTTCGTCTCACATAATAAAGGCAATTCTAGTTTATTATAAGAGAAATGTATCATTAAATAAAGGAAATTCCTGTTTTTTCTTTTTAAAGGTATATTTTTCGTCAATAAAAGACTTATACAGTGGCAAACATCAGTTATTTTAAATATACATAAATAACGTGAAGCATACTTGACAGTTTTTTTAAACCCTCATTTTAAATAATAAATAATTCAGTGATAATCGTTGTTCTCATCGTCTTTGAGAGTTGTTATATCATAGAAAAATAACCTCGAGCGATTACATTCGTTCATTTTCTCAACATCTTTTCATTATAAATAGAAAAGATAAGATTTTCAGAAAGAAAAGTTAAATACTTTTCTTGTTATTATAAATCGGTTTGGCAAAACTGAATATTTTTCTTGGTGCACTAAGGGTTTCTTTCGCGGTTACTATTTCTTTACGCCAATCGTTCCTGTTAAAATTATAAGTTATCTTCAGAAAACTGACTTTCCCCCTCAATTTCACCTCACCAACTTCTATCGGTTTATTTCAAATATAGTTAATCAATTAATTTTTATTTTATCGTAATAAAATTATCCCTCCTATCTTACTATTCAATGCCAATTAATTTCCTTCTTTGCACTGTAAAAACGTGTTTCTACCTATATATATGCCGATTTTCAGTTGATTTATAGAAAATGCAAAAAATCTTGCGCATACTCAGGTATAGATTTCACCAATCGATGAAATACGTGATTTGTTTTTTCTTCCCTATCTTCTTTAAGATGAATAAGTAAGATTTACGATTTTGTTCATGAAAGGAGCCACGTCTTGAGAAATTTTCAAATAAATTTTATTACCAACACTGCAACGATTCGATGGCTGAAAATTTTGATGGCATTCGAGAAAAATTATCAATGTTCGACTCAAGGTTTGGCAAAGATTTCAGGAAGTACCACGCGAACGATCGTGACGGATGTAACGGATCTAAAAGAGTATTTTGGCGACTGTTTATCGATCGACTCTTCTCACAAGGGGTATATTTTTTCAATCAAACACTCCGCTGTGTATTTAACGAAAAAACGTGCGCTGATTGCCAATGAGATTCTGTTCCATATCATCGAAAGTATTTTCCACAATGATCTTTATAGCTCATCGGAATGGGCAGAGAAATACCATATATCAGAAAGCACTGTTCTTCGCTATTTACGGAAAGTGCAACCGATTTTTTCTTTCTATCGTTTAGAGATTCAAACCAATCCTATTTGCTTCCTCGGTGAGGAGATCAATATTCGCAAGTTTTTCCATGATTTCTATTATGAATCAGAAATTACTGCCCATACGATCTTTCCGCCGATCGCCATCCAAAATATCACTGCTAGTGCTTTTTCAAGATGTTATCAACTCGACCAACATGCTTGTTCATTTGGTGAATTCAATTATTACTTGTATATCACCTTTGAGCGCCATTGTGCAGGTCAACGTATCGAGTTGCCTAAGCAAATAAAAAAAATATTCGAGCAGTATAATGATTTTCGGCTATTTTCTGAAATCAACGAGGCAATGAGTGAACAATACCAAAAAGAACTTCCCTATGAGGAAGTCCTTTATTTGTTCTTACTAGTGAAAACCCGTCGCTCAATCAGCAACTTGGCGATCGAACAAACCTTTTGCAGAGAGTATAATCATTGGCCTGAAATTAAGCAGCTTGCGGCAGCCTTTGTCAAAGATTGTTTGCCGGATACACAAGATAGCGCTCGCGATCGACTCTTAGTGGAGTCCTTTTTTACGGTAGCAAAAATCAAGCAATTATTATCCCCCTTATTAAATCATATGATTTCTGATACCGTTCAATTTGTCGAAGAGGCGTATACGGACGATTACCATCTATTTAAAAACTATCTGTTGACGCAACCATTAGCTAGAGAAATTTGGGACAGTAACACACTGGAGCACTTAGGAACGAGTCTTACGATGTACGTTACTTCTATTAAATCGTTGTACTGGCAAGCCAAGAAGAATATCGCTTTTTTGTTCGAAGGCCCCTTTTATTTATGCCAATTATTAAAATGCAAATCTGTTCGTTATTTGCGCAGTTCTCGGACCTTTTATTTCCCAGACTCCAATGAATTGTCGGCAGGCTATTTGGAAAAAAATCAGATTGATTTGATCGTTACCAACTATACGGAATACATTACCGAATATGCCCAAGACATTGATTATTTGCTATTCAAAACCTTTCCCGATGAGCACGACTGGGAAGCTTTAGAGGAAACGCTAAACGCTAATTTCAATCCTTGATTAGCGAACACCCGCCGTTTCCCTCGATCTGACCAAGCTATTCAAAAAATGCTCCTGAGAATGAGTGTAAGAGCTTGTGAGCAGTTTAACAATAAATCCAGAGCCTATCGCTTATGTCGTCACTGACGCAGCGATAGGCTCTCTTCTTATGCCTTCCTACATTATAAGTAAAAAAAGAAGCAGCCACTTCATTCAGTGAGCTGCTTCTTGCTAGTTGATTGATTAATCGAGGATCGTTACTTTTACTTGACGACGGCCCCATTGGATACATTGTGCGACATTATCAAAGTGAACATCAATGATGTTTCCTTTGATCGCGCCACCAGTATCAAGCGCTAGTGCTACGCCATAGCCTTCAACATTGACTAAGGTGCCTAATGGAATCACGCTTGGATCAACGGCAACTGCCATTGGATTTTTACGTAAGTCTGTACCACTTGCTGTAAAGAAACTAGAGCCAGCTTCTTTATACGAGTAAGCAGTTGATTCCATCATCAATGTTCGACCACTACTAGTATTGCTGTTGTTGCTATTGTTATTACTGTTGTTAGTTGTATTGCTTGAGCTGCTGTTCGAGCTATTGTTGTTGCTTGAAGAACTGCTCGATGATGAGCTGCTGCTTTCAGTCGTATTGCTGCTCGATGAAGCAGACGCTTGTGATTCAGAAGCGCTTGAACGTTCGGCAGCCTGGGCTGCTTCTTTTTCAGCTTTTTCTTTCGCTGCTTGTTCCGCCGCTTCTTTGGCTGCTCGTTCTTCTGCTGCTTTTTCAGCAGCTAAGCGAGCTGTTTCAGCTTCTTTGCTGGAAGCAATTTGTGCCAAAGTTGCTTCGTTTTCTTTCAATTGGGCTTGTAGATTCGCAATTTTTGAATCCAGTGTTTTGGCTTCTGATTCTAATGCGGTTTGATTTTCTTTCAATGATTGCTGTGTTGACTGTGCTTTTTCTTCTAAAGCTTCCAGCTTTTCTTTTTCTGCTGTCAATGAATCGATCTTTTCTTTTTCCAAGTTTTGTAACATCGTCATTGCATAGGCACGATTGATAAAATCTTGGATGTTGGATGATTCTAACAGTACCGTCCAGTCTCTGGTTGCCCCGCCATTGACTTGGATGTCTTTCATACGTTCCGCAACGACTGCTTCACGCTTTTCAATTGTTTCTTGTGCAGTTTTGATTTCTGCTTTGGTTGTTGCTAATGATTCTTCATTTTCAGCGATTTGAGCTTTTAGCTCTTCTACCTCACTGTATTTCGCATTCACATCAGTCAATGCAATCTGTACTTCCGTACTGATTTCCTGACTTTGCTGCATGACGGCACTTTCTTGCTCTTGCAATGATTCAAGTGACTCAGCCTGCGCAAAGATTGGAGAAACGATTCCTGCCGCAAAGACAGCGACAACGATTGTTCGTAGTTTCTTTGCCTTCAAAAAATTCCCTCACTTCTCACTATGGTTTCCAACATATCCTATTATACAAATTCTTAAGAAGAATTTTATTGCAGGACCTTTACAATTTATTACAAATTATCGTAAAAGTGGGTGTTTTCATCGTCTTTTCCGACTGAAATTAGTCAGAAGCGGGAAGAATCAGCATTGATAAGGGTTTATTATTTGTAATCTAACCGTAACAAACCTATTTTTTCCTACGAATGGCTTCAATAAATCGAGACAATTCCTGACTGCTTTTTATCTGATTGATTTCTAACTTTTGAAAGTTTTTTAAGAGTCTTCTTTGATGGAAATTCAATCTCGGTAGATTTTGTTTTAAAACGCGCCATTCTTCTGGAAACGCTGCGAAGCGCCCTTGCCAATCGTTTTTATATTGCTCAATATTTTCAGCCAATTCTTTTTTGTGCTGTTCAAAGGCTTGATTGACTTGTTGCACCGCTTTCTGAAAGGCAACCAAGTTAGCTAGGGTATAGCCCATATCAAAAGAGAGAACCATTAATAAGAAAACTGGCAATAAGAATCCTACTCGAGCACTCAATGTTTGAACAATCTCCAGCATTTGCGGATGAACAAATCGAACAATCAGCACACAGCACACGCCCCAAAAAAGAGAAATCGGCAATGCCACCCGTCCATTGATATTCAATGGGACTTCTTTATAATCCCACCATGAGGCATGAAAAAAACGCTCAAGTAAATAACTTGTCACATATTCAAGCACGGTAACCAACAACGCTGCCGCAAAGAACAGTGGAATCACTTGCTCATGCAATGGCCGTAAAAAATAGACAACGCCAAGAATCCCAAAGCCGTAGATGGGTGTGATTGGACCAATAAGGAAGCCCCGATACACAAAGTGCTTAGCTTTTAGTGAGCAATAAATAGTTTCCCAAAGCCAACCGATAAATGAATACAAGAAAAACAATAAAATGATCCGTTCAAATTGAACCATACCTATCCGCTCCTTTTCAAACTTTTGCAATGATCTGTGCAATCGTACTTGTCATCACAATCATACCACAAATCAATCGCTCTTATTTTGAATCAGTGTAGGAGCTTATTCCTCGTTTGAACGTTCTTTTTTCGTTGCTTACTGATCACCAAAGATAATTGATGGGTGCACTTGTTCTTTCAAACTATAGCCACACAGTTCTTTGTTAAAGGTAAAATGATCTTGTTCCACATTGGCAATGATCTCATCTTCGGAAAATCCGTGAAAATCGTAGTCATTGATGTAACTGCGAAGTAATACTAATTTTGCATCAATCAAGAGAACTCGTTGGATGTCCATCCAAAAAGCCATGTCTTTGTTTTTCAATATTTTTTTCAATTCTGCTTCCTGTGCTAACCAGTATGCATAGACTGATGGCATTTCACCTTTAATGGTTTCAGCAGATAATCCTTCTCTCATTTTTACTAGATACTCATTTACTGATTGATAAAACAATTTCCTTCCCCCTAGTTCCATTATTTTTAAACGTTGATCCTATGTTTCTTCTATTTCCTCGCCGCTTTGAGCTATCTTTCTCTATCCGACTGTTGCTGATGTCGCCTTTTTTGTATCGAAAGAAGCCATAGTATTTCGCAACAAAATTCTGACAATTATTCAAAACAAATAGATACATAAAAAACACACTATTATTTTATAGATATAACCGACACAATTTTTAACTTCACTATTCTTTTAATGCTTCCTTTCTTTTCTAAAGCATAGCAAAAGTCGCCCCGTATTTATAATCAACTTTTGCATCAATCTAAGAAAAAAGTGAAAATAAGCGGTAATAGTCAGTTATTTCCGCTTCATTTTTTTAAATTTACTATTTAACATTCCTTTATTTTTTTCGATTCATGCAATAACTGAGAATATTTTATTGCGTTATTTCCTTTCCTATTATACGATTAACTAAATAATGTTGGTTATTTGAAAATAAAAAACAAAGGGGAACGTGAGAATAATGAGAAAAAGTGTTGTTTTTAGTTTATTGGGGTTCACACTTCTTTTTGCTGGCTGCACGCCAAAAGAGGAGAAACCAGCTTCAGAAAGTACGGAAAATGCAAGCGCTACAAGCTTATCTATGACTTCGTCAACAGAAGTCGCCCAAGAATCAACGGTCTCTTCCAGCGAAGCGGCTTTACCGAGTTCGGAACAAACTATCACAGGCGTGAGCGGAACAAACTATACCATCGATTTACCTAGCAATTGGCAAGAGGTACCTGATTTCACTTCATTGAATCCTGACAATGATTTCATGTTGTCCGATGCGTTAGAAACGAAATACTTAGCTGCAGTCGTTGAATCGAAACAAGATTTTGCCGATTTAGAAACTTATCTCGGATTGGTTCAAGAAAATTTGGCAACGAGCTTCGATACGACTGCCACCTTTTTACCAATTCCTGACACGAAGGCCTATTTCGTTGATTTCCCAGCGACAGTTGAAGGGCTAAATATCCACTATATTTATTATGTACTTGAAACCGAAAATAATTACGTTCAGTTGTATGGTTGGACGTTAGAAAGCTTGTACGACTCTTCAAAAGAGGAACTAACAGCGATCATGAACAGCTTCAAAGAAGAATAAACAAACATCTGTAACCATTTTGGCAAATAGCCGCAAAAATGGTTGCAGATGTTTTTTCTTTTTATCTACGGACTACAAGTCGTTGCCCTACAAGAATCAATGGGCCAGAAAGATTATTCCACTGCATCAACTGATTGACAGTCACACCATAGCGTTGCGAAATCCCCCATAGAGTGTCTCCCGAACGCACGGTATAGGTGGTGCTGTTTGATGAGGAAGCGTTCGTTTCTTGAACATACGCTGCACTTACCCAGCCACGCCCTTCAATTCGATACCAGACATTGTTACCATTGACGCTAGTTCCGGTCTTTTGCGCAACTGCGCGAAAAGAGGAGTTGTTTAACAAAGAACCAACAATTCTAGCACTGGTAGACGCATCAGAGCGAATATTCAATGTTGCGGTGGTGCGAAACTCTTTATTGATGCTTTGTTCAGAGCTATTACTTCCAGCGGTCACTTCTGTCACGTACGCAGCGCTCACCCAGCCGCGTCCTTGGATTCGATACCACACATTGTTGCCGTTGACACTCGTTCCCGTCTTTTGAGCGACTGCTCGAAATGTTGCATTGCTTGCCAAGGAGCCGACAACAGAAGCGCTAGTCGATGCGTCGGAACGGATGTTCAAGGCGGTGGTGGTGCGAAACTCTTTGTTGATGCTTTGTTCGGCATTGTTGTTATTGTTATTATTATCGTTGTTATTATCATTATTATTGTTGTTATCATTCCCACCCGTATTCGATGAGATCTCCGTCACGTGAGCGGCACTTACCCAACCACGTCCTTGAATTCGATACCACGTCGTATTGCCGTTCACACTGGTGCCGCTTTTTTGCGCTACTGCTTCAAATGTTGCGTTGGCAGCCAATGAACCCACGATCGAGGCGCTGGTGGAAGCATCTGAACGGATATTGAGTGCTGCATTTGTTCTGAATTGCTTATTGATCGCCTGTTCAGAATTGTTATTGTTGTTATCATTGTTATCATTTGAACCGCCACCACTTGATGTATCGTATTGGGTCAAATTGTACGTTTCAATCAAGTTGTTTAGCTTACTTGCATAAGCCGTGTCGGTGGCATAGCGTCCTTGCAGCCATTGTGTCGCGTCACGATAAGAATTCGTATTAGACTTCCATGCCCCATGGTAGAAGAAAACACCCGGCGAAAATGAGGTGGTTCTCAAAACGTGCGCATTGTCTTGAAAAGATTCTTTTAATGAAGGGTATTTACGAAACTTCGCAATAATCGGATAGAGGTTGCCATTCCCGTCATCTTCCAAGGTTTGCATCTCTACAAATTGTCCATTGTAAGATCCCTTGATACCAAACATATTATTGGCAAGAGTAGTCAGCGTGGATTGCCCCCAACCTGATTCTAAGATCGCTTGCGCAATCATGACTGAAGCGTAGAGGTCATTTGCCCCCGCCACTTCTTGTGCCATTGGTCCTACTTGCTGAATAAATGCTTGCTGATTATTAGAACGTGCCATTGGATTGTTGTAGTTGGGCATGACCTTCGTTTCAATGGCGATCCGCTCTTCTTCTGACAGAACAGGAATGTCACGATCGATTTCTGCTTCATTCTGTTCAGAAGCATCATCTGCTGGTTCATTTTCGGGTACGTCTTGAATTTCTACTACATCCGAACTTTCAGCTTCTGATGGTTCGGTACTATCTTGCGTTGCTGGTGATCCCTCGTTCACTTCTTGATCTTCTACAATGCTCACGGAATCTTGCGTCGATGTGTCTTGGGTTGACTCTGCTGTTTCAACTACTTGAACACCATTTTGGGTTTCTGCTGACTCAAGTGTATCTGCTAAGACATTCATCGGCAAAATATTCACCGTACTAACAAGTGCAGCGGTTGCCGCCGCACTTTTACGGTAAAGAAGCCCTCTTTTTTGTTTCTTCGCACGATAACGAAGCTGTTTTCTTTCTTCCATTTGTCTCTCCTTAAAACTACAGCTAGCTATTTCTTACATTCTTACTGCAAAGCTAGGTGTAAAATGAGCGGTACTGCCAACAGAAACATTTTGTCCTGGGCGTGGTGCATGAATGTATTGTCCGCCACCTAAAGCAATGGCTACATGATAGGTGCTGCCTGATGAACCCCAGAATAATAGATCTCCTGGTTGTGCTTGGCTCACGGAAATCACTGTACCTGCTGTTTCTTGTGGTACCGTCCATCCACCAATATCTCTCCCTGTTACTTGTAAAAAGACATAGCGAGTAAAACCAGAACAGTCAAAGCTGTCCGGTCCTTTGGCACCCCAAACATAGGGTTTTCCGATATGCTTATAAGCTTCTGCCACGATTGCAGCTCCATTTGTTGATGCTGGTGCAGAAGGTGCTGGCGGCGTCACGATCGGTGCAGGTGACGGAGCAGGCGTTGGCGCCGGTGTGGGTGTAACTGGCGTCGGTGCTGGCGTTGGTGCAGGAACTGCAGGTGCACTGTCTGCTGGCGTCTCTGGTGCTGCAGGTGTCACTGGTGTTTCTGGCTCTTGAATTTCTGGTGTATCTACTGGTGCTTCTTCTGGAGCCTCTGGTGTTTCAACTGGTTCAGATTCTTGCGTTTCCTCTGGCTGCGTTTCTGCTGGTGCTTCTGGCTCTTCCACTGGCGTTGGGCTCTCTGCTTCTGCGTCAGATTCGGTGCCCTCTGCTTGAACAGCCGCTTCATTCAAGGCTGCTGCTTCTGCTGCAGCTTGTTCTGCCTGCTGTTGCGCCGCTTGTTCCGCTTGGGCTTGTAAAGCAGCAACACGGGCAGCTTCTTCACGAATTCTTGCTTGCTCCGCTTCATAGGCTTCTTTTTCTGCACGCAGCTGTTCTTTTTCTTCTTCTTTCGTTGCTTCTTCGTAGGCTAAATTACTAACTAAGACATTTAATTCTGCTTGGCTTGCTTCCAAGACACCTTTTTGTGCTTCCAGATGGCTCTGTGCTGCTTGCAATTCTGCCACTTTTTCTTGTGATTCCGCACGCTTTTGTTCAACTGCTTGTTGGTCGGCTTTTTGCTGTTCGATCACTTCATTATTTGCTCGAATGATCGTCGTCATGGCATGTACCCGACCCACTAGATCACTGACAGAATCAGCTTCTAGTACGGCTGTTAAAAAATTGTCGCCTTTCCCATTGACTTGTGTTTCTCTGGCTTGTTTTTCAATGTTTTCTGAGCGTTTGGCGATGCGCTCTTCTAACTGACTGATTTCCTGATCCAATCCTTCGATCGCTTGCAACAAATCACTTTGCTGCGCTAAAATGATTGCTGCTTCTTGATTTAATGAATCAATTTCTGCAGACAATCCATCAATTTCCCCTTGTACGCTTTGACGTTGCTGTCTCAACTGATCAATTTCGTTATTTTTTTGTTCGATCAATTGATCGTGATTCGTAGCAAAAACGGTCACAGGTCCGCCGAATGATGACAATACAATGCCGCACATACACACTGTTGCAAAGATTTTCTTCTTCATCTGATCCTCCAAATTCAATTTTAAAACTTTTTTTTCATTTATTTGACCATTTTCATTTTACCATAGTTCAGCAGCAAACCCAATCCGTAAGCGATTTACATTTTAGTTACATAAATAAGATCTGTTTTTTTATTACATGTTCCCCACTACTATCCCACCAACACGCAGAGTGAATCCCTATGTATCAAGTGTTCAAGAAAATTTCATAGAAAAAGTCCTTTTTCTTAAGAAAAAATAAATAATGTTGTAGATTTCACTTTTATTACATTAATTTTCTGCAAAATATGCTTGATTCACAAAATTTTAAACAGACGAAAAAAGCTCCTTCCTAGTGTTTTCTAGAAAAGAGCGTGCTTTTTTTGTCTGTATTATGCGCGATAGGGGAGTAGTTGTCTCATTACGGCGATTTGGTCATCAATGGTCTGTTCTGTGATGTGACCGGTCAGAGCCAAAATCCCTAATCCTTCAATCACGAACATATAGTTTTCTGCAATCACTGCCAAGTTTTCATCTTTTAACACACCTTGCTGAACGCCGACTTGAAAGATCTCATGGATCGTCCGTTTCGTCTCAGAAAGTTGTGCTTGCTGCAGTGAACTGGAGGCTTCGGTTTTATGCGTATAGTAATACTCGTAGACGGCTCGCAGCATACCGTCAGAAATGCTGTGGAGTAGACGCTTGCGATGGTCGGAAAAATATTTGTTTAAAATCGTTTCAAAGGGCACTTGCTCCATGATCATCTCTCGTACATCATCAAATTTTCGTTTGGAGCGCTGCTCTAACACTGCCAAAAAAATCTCATCCACCGAACGAAAATACAAATAAATGCCGCCGCGACTAATGCCGCACTCTTCGATAATGTCCTTCATTGTCGCATCAATCAAACCTTTCTTACTAAAGACGACTTTGGCACTTTCAAGAATCAAATCACGCTTTTGTTGTTTTTTCTTTTCCGCTGTAGTCAATTCGCTCTGCTGCTTCTTCGCCATTTTTTTGGCTCCTTTCATCACATTATTAATGACACTCGTGTCATTTTGTTGTATAATCAACCTAACTTAAAAATGACACGTGTGTCATTATAAAAAAAGGAGTTTTTACAATGAATACAAAAAGCAAAACCTATCGCCTTGTCATTCGTGCCATTTTGACTGCTATTATTATTTTACAGACGATGGTGCCTTTTCTTGGATTTATTCCGATCGGTATCACTAGTTTGACGATCATCCATATCACGGTAATCGTCGCTGCCATCGTTTTAGGGACAAAAGACGGGATGTTCATTGGCTTAGTCTGGGGCATTTTTACCATGATCCGTGCGTTTACCTCCCCGACAACGCCCTTGGACATTGCCGTTTTCACCAACCCAATCATCTCGGTGGTCCCCCGTGTGTTGGTTGGCTTAGTGGCTGGTCTCTTATTTACGATCATTTACAAAAAGACCAAAAAAGTCGTCGCTGCTTCGATTGTTGCAGCAATCTTTGGGACCATCACCAATACAGTTTTGGTCTTAACCCTAATGGGAACCTTGTATACTGGCTTAGTTGCCACTACCTATGGTGTCGATGCTTCGGCTTTATTCGTGACCCTCGGTGGAATTGCTGTAACGAATGGAATTTCTGAGGTGATCACAGCTGCGATCTTAACACCCATTCTAGTAAAAGCCTTATTTGCAG
The DNA here is from genome assembly GCF_051715045.1 of Enterococcus sp. AZ063. Taxonomy (NCBI): domain Bacteria; kingdom Bacillati; phylum Bacillota; class Bacilli; order Lactobacillales; family Enterococcaceae; genus Enterococcus; species Enterococcus sp. AZ063. Next base: position 1,259,015 of record NZ_JBIOTA010000001.1, on the reverse strand, counting down.
CAACTAGCTTACGTCCAGAAAATCGTTAGTCCCTTCTCTTATCCTATCATTTTTTTCACGTTCTGAGTACTCTTTGCCCAAACATTAAAAGCCCCCGATCGAAGAAAGCTTCTATTGTATAGAAAGGCTTTCTTAGATTAGGGGGCTTCTTCTTTTATTGGTTAAAAAAAGGTGGACAGCAAGGCAAGGATCGCTAGACCGCCTTGGGTCAAAATAATTTTCTTGTCGCTAGTTACACTGCCATATGCAGCCACTAAGATAATGTAGATCAACAGCAAGCGACTGATTTCCAATGGCGCTGAAGCAAAGGTAATACTATACAGTAACCCCAAACCGATCAGCCCATTGTAAACCCCTTGGTTTTTGAACAAGGTCACGACGATCGGCCGTTCAAGTTCAGCTTTCGTCACGTTGAAGACCCGCGCTGTTGCTTTGGACGTAGTGGCAAATGTTTCTAAATAGAGAATATAGAAAAACTCTAAGGCAACCAGTACAATCAAAATCGTCGATAAAATCGTCATCCTTATTCTCCTTGATGAGCGACAACGATCTCGCTCGGTTTGGCTGCAAAGTCAGGCATTTGTTGGAATAATTGTTGCAGCAGCGGGTTTTGATTGTGCGCGCTGATCGCTTCTTGGTTCGCCCATTTTTCGACCATGACAAACCGATTGTTCTCTTCCAATGATTCATAGAGATGATAGCCGTGGCAGCCTTCCTCAGCTCTCGCCGATGCTAATAATGGCGTAACAGCGGCTAAAAAATCTGCCCGCTTTTCTTCTTTGATGTAAAACGTTGCATTGATGATTTCCATCGTTTTCCCTCCTCTTATAGAAATGTCGTAATTTGTTCTGCGTCTAAACGAACGGATTCATAGCCTAATTCTTTGGCTTTTCCGACTGAAAGGATCATGACAGGAACATAACGTTCTTTGTCTAAGCCAAAAGCTTCGGCTAATTGATCTGCTTCAAAGCCGCCGATTGGGTTGGTTTCATAGCCATGCGCCCGCGCAACTAACATAAATTGCATCGCTGCTAAACTAGCGTCGATCTTCACCACATCATTCATTTGTTCTTTTGTAAGATTTTCGTAATGCGGAATGATCGCTGCTAATTGTTGGTCACGTACTTCCGCTGGCATTTTGCCTTCTGCTACTGCTTTGTTATAAATTTCTTCTCCTAGTTCATGACAAAGCATATCGCCAAAAATCAAGACCATTGCAGAAGAGGTATCATTTTGACGGACGTTGAAACGAATCAATGGTTTCAATTTTGCTTTTTGCTCATCGCTTTCCACAACGACAAAGCGCCAAGGCTGCATATTGACTGAGGAAGGTGCTGTCGTTGACTCTTGGATCATGGTCAACATTTCTTCATGGGGGATTTTGTAGGTTTCATCATAGACACGAACCGATTTTCGGCCAAAGGTGATCTCTGAAAAATTGTTATTGCTGTATTCTGTCATGGGTTTGCCTTCTTTCATAGAACTAATTTCATAAGTAATGTTAGAAGCTGTGCTTCTTCTTCTTCGGTCAAATTGATGCCTAACGACTCCTCAGAGCTGGCATGCTTTGAAGCACAACTAGCCAAATCGGCTTGTGCTTTCGGTGTCAAAGAAACAAAAATCTCGCGGTTATTGTCTTTGTTTCGTTCCCGTGTCACAAATTGTTTTTCTTCGAGAATCTTCAAATGCCGAGTGACCGCTGCACTATCGATCTTCAATTCATTCTGTACTTGATTTTGGGTACAGCGTCCTTGTTCATTCAAAAACTGCAGCAACTGATAACGCGTCAGACTAAAGCCAGTCTCTTTTTCAAAGATCGCCGTTAATTCTTGATTCACGATTTTCATCCGATACAGCAATCCGCTTAGCTCACGTAAATTCATTGCATCAACCGCTCCTTTCATAATTGACTTGTCAATTGTTGACTAGTCAAGTATAAACCATTTTCTTTTGCTTGTAAAGAGTAAGCAAAAAAGACCCGCAGCTAGGCGAACCTCCTCAAGAATCGAATCAGAAATTCTTTGATGAAGGTACACCATCAGGCTGCGGGTCTTCGTTACTCCAGTATTGAGAAAATACGGTAGAATTTATTTTATTTTAATTGGAAGAGTTTCTTCAAGCCCATCACGATCAGTGTAGAGATCGCAGCAGCAGCGAAGATAATGCCCCACGTGCCAGCTTGAATCGGCATCGTATCCAATAGCTCATTCATAAACGGTACATAGACCGCTGAAAGCTGTAAGCCGACGGAAAGGAGCAATGCCCCCATCAACGGTTTGTTTTTCAAGAGGGTTTTGTCTAAACCAAAACCGCTGCTCTTACGAACGTTGAAAATATGCATCAATTGCGCCACTGCCATAAAGGTAAAGGTTGCTGTTTGTGCATAAAGCAACTCGTGATCCGTCAGCATCAGGAAGTTGAAGAAGCCAAACGCCACCAAACCAATCACGACCCCACTTAAAATAATGCGTCCTAAGAAGCGCTTGTTAACGAGGCCATCAGCTTTCGACCGTGGCTGGCGCTTCATAATGTCGTCTTCAGCTGGTTCAAAGGCTAACGCCATGGCTGGAGCAATATCGATGACTAGATTCAAGAAAAGGATATGCAGCGGTTGGATCGGCATGGGCATCAAGAAGATGACACTTAAAAAGATCGTCACGATCTCAACCATATTACAAGAGAACAGGAAGGAAACATATTTTTTTATGTTGTCAAAAATGATGCGTCCTTCTTTGATGGCATCGACGATCGTTCCAAAACGGTCATCCGTCAAAATCATATCGGAAGATTCTTTGGCTACTTCTGTCCCACGAATCCCCATGGCGATCCCGATATCGGCGCCGTTGAGTGCTGGCGCATCGTTGACCCCATCGCCAGTCATTGAAACGATATCGCCTTCTTCACGCAACGCTTCCACAAGCTGTAATTTATTTTTTGGTGAAACTCGAGCAAAGACAGCGACTTCTTCGATTTTTTCGTTAAAGCCTTCTTGCCCTGCCAATTCATCGATCTCACGACCCGTCATGGTTTTTTCATGGTCTTTTAAGCCAATTTCTTTGGCGATCATGGATGCCGTCTTCGGATGGTCCCCGGTGATCATTTTCACTCGGATCCCCGCTTCTTGTGCGACCTTCACTGCTTCTTTGACATCTGTTCGCGGCGGGTCGACGATGCCCGCAAAGCCTTGAATCTTGATTTCCTGCAGTGCTGCTTTCAGCTCTGCTTCGTCCGTTCCACCTTGATAATCCTTGATGCAACCGACAGCGATCACCCGCTGCCCATGACTGGCTAACGTGTCATTGTATTCATGAAGCTGTTCTTTTTCTTGGGCATCCGCATCGGCTAAATCAATCAAGACATCTGGTGCCCCTTTGATGATCAATGTCCGTTGCTTTCCTTCATACACGGTCACCATGTATTTGTTGTCGGAATCAAAGGGCATTTCTGCGATTTTCTTCAGCCCGCTGTCCTGCTCTTTTTGGCGATCGATGCCGATTTTTTGACCTAAAACGACGAACGCCCCATCTGTTGGATCACCGAGGATCTCGTATTGCCCTTCGTTTTCACGTAAAGTGGCGGTGGTACATAAAGCACCGTTTTCGATCATCCCTTGCAGCGCCTCATGATTGGCTGCATCGATCTCGGTTTCATCCTCCGAGTCGGCCTTGTAAAATTTTCCGTTGGGTTCATACCCATTTCCTGTCACTTTGAACATTTCTCCTGAACCTAAAATGATCTCAGCAACCGTCATTTGGTTTTCTGTCAGCGTCCCCGTTTTGTCACTGGCAATGATACTGGTGGCGCCCAGGGTCTCAACAGCTGATAACGATTTGACCAGTGCTTTGTGCTCGGCCATCGTCCGCATGCCTCGGGACAATGTGATCGTCGAAACGGCTGGCATTGCCTCAGGTATCGCTGCGACCGCCAAAATAATCGAGATATGGATCATTTCGACAAATGGTTGATTCGTCAAGACCCCAGCGATCAAAACTGCCACCGCAGCAAAAAGCGCGGCAATAATGATTGCTTTTCCTAGCTTGTCCAATTCGATATCTAACGGCGTTTGACGCTTTTTGTCACCCGTCAGCATGTCACTGATTTTTCCGACCTCGGTCTTCATACCGGTTTCTGTCACTACCGCATAGGCATTTCCCCGAGTTGCGGCAGTTCCTGCGAAAACGACATTGCGGCGATCGCCTAGTGGAACATCTTCTTCATAGGTTTCTCGTGCATCTTTTTCAACAGCTTCTGACTCACCGGTCAGCGCTGATTCGATGCAGGCAAAGTTGCTCGTTTCAAGTAAGCGAGCATCTGCCGCAATGGCATCCCCTTCTTCCAGAACGAGAATATCGCCTGGAACGATTTTTGCCGACTCGATCTCCATTACTTCTCCATCACGAATCACTTTTGCGGTAGTGTAAATCATGCTTTGAAGAGAATCAATTGATTTTTGTGCTCGTAATTCTGTGATAAAACCTGTCATTACAGCAATCACCACGGCAATCAATACTGCAATTCCTTCAATCGTTTCCCCCATCGCAAAAGAGAGTAACGCAGCTGCTAGCAATAAATAAACAATCAAGTTGTTCAAGTTATGCCACAGCAATTCCCATACAGAAAGGGATTCTTGTTGCTGGATCGTGTTTTCTCCGTATTTTTCTAAGCGTTTGTCGGCTTCTTTGCCACTTAGGCCTTGCTTGCGGTCACTTTCAAAATGTTTCAAGGTCTCTTCAGTCTTTTGCTGGTAAAATTTTTCCATCAAATTCCTCCTTTAAATTATAAACTTCTTGCCGAGGGTTTCCACGTTTCTGAAGGGATAAATCGGTACAGATACCTTGCACAGTCATTTTTTGATTTGAATCGGTTCAGGCAATTGCTGAGTGAAGGGAATATAACCAATAAGAAAAGCAAGCGCAGGTTGACTGGCTGAGGGAAAAGGTATGTGTGTTGAGCATCGATCATTTTGCGAGCAATGAAGTCGCTTCTTTTAATCGTCGCAAGTGATCTTTCTATGTACGTACTTTGTGAAAAAACCATCCGGCCTACTTCTAACCTATCATGGATGAAGATGTTCGCAAAGGATTTTGCTTCACAAGTGGTGTAAAAAAACAGTCGTAACAAAATTAGCACCACCGCTTTTGGTGACGATTGGGCAGCATGTCAGTAATGCCAAACAGGTACTCGTTTCGGTGTTTTCTTAATAAACTAAACTTTTGCTATGTTGTGATTTACAATGTTACAACTCTAGCAAAAAAATAACTTTAAAAAGAGAACGCTTGCTGTCTTTACTTTATTTTAACAAAAAACAACAAACTTTTGAACAAAAAAAACGTTTATTGCTAAAAAAACAATTAAATTGCGACCTCTCGCTGACATTCTCCTTCCTGATCGCCAGAAAAGATTGAAGCAAAACAAGCCATTGATCCATTGTGTTCATATAAAACAAGCACGCCAATACCCCAAAAAAGCATTCCTCGTTTGAATGATAAATCACCAACCGAGGAATACTTCGTATCTATTCTAATTTAAGAGGGAACTTCCTCACTCTCGATGTAGCAATAGACTCGCAGATTAGGCAAAGCCTGTTTGATCCGCTGTTCGATGGTATCGATAAATACGCTTGGTTCTTCGGGTCCTAGCTTCAAGGTAAGGTCGGCGACGATCAAAAGTTCTTCTGGACTTAGATGGAGGGTTCGCAAATCTTTGATTTGAATGATGGCAGGATCGGCTAAAATTTGTTTGATCGCCATTAAATCAGAAGCAGAGGCGCCTTCTCCAATCAAGAGGCTATAAAATTCTTTGGCTAAAAAGACAGCAGCAGCAATCAGCAACAATCCACCTAAAATGCCGCCGAGGGAATCAAATATCGGATTATCCGTCAATGCGGTCAATAAGATTCCTGCGATGGCGATCGTCACACTACCTAAGGCAAACAAATTTTCCGTGAAGCCTAAAAGCAGATCGGAATCGCGGCTTTCTTTTAAGAAACGAACGAGGGGCTGGTTTTGCTTGTTTTGTTCTTTGACTTCTTGCCACCCCTCTTGAACAGCGGTCACTTCAATGAACAAACTGACAAATAAGATCGCTGCCACCAGCTGGAGCTGTTCCACTTCGTGGGTGGGGTCTAGCAGGTCACGGCTGGCTTCAACCACCGCTAAAATTCCACCACCTAAAAAAACTGTCATGGCAACTACAGTACTAAAAAAATAGGTCGCTCGTCCTTCACCAAACTGATGCAGTTCGCTGCGTCCTCGCTGTGCTCGGTTTTCACCGATGGCTAGAAGTCCTTGATTGATGCAATCGATCAGACTATGGATACTTTCATTCATCAAGACTGCACTGCCGCTAAAGAAGTAGCCGATGGCTTTCATGATCAACCCTAAGACATGGGTCAGCAAAACGATTCTACGGGCTTTTTGCTCTTGCTGTTTTTCCATCATACTTCCTCCTTCGGTGTCGGACTCGCTGTAACAAGCTGTCTCTTTTCTTAAGCATAGCACTGCACTTCCTAGATGAAAACGAAAGTGGCTCGTGATATAGATTTACCATTTACTCCCCTCTTGAACGCAAAAAAACCAGGATTTCTCCTGGCTTGCTTCTGACAATAATACTTCATTAATAATTTGAATCTGATCCATACTCCGTGCCATAGCCCGTTCCGTTGTCAGTACCGTACTCGCTGCCATAGCCTGTGCCTTGAGACCCATCGTCGTATCCTGTCTGAGCATCTGTATTTTGATTTTGGGTACTCTGTTCTTCTGTCTGCTTGCCTAATGCCTTAAGCATGTCGTTTCGGATTTCATTGTAAGAGTAGTCTTGGATGTACACAATGGACTGACCATCGTAAGACTCCCCATCATACCATTCAAAGGTATGACTATTGATTTCAAATCCCGAAATCATATTTCCAGCAAGGGAAACTAAATCTTCAAATTTAAAGTTTGTATTTACGTCATTACTTACAGAATCTAAAATTTCTTGATATTTCGTCACGTTATTAATTTTTAAAGCCTGATGAATTGCTGCTTCAATGACTTCTTGCTGACGATTTCCCCGATCAACATCGGTATCCATTTTTCGAATACGCGCAAAAATCAAAGCTTGCTCACCGTTCAACAACTGACGACCTTCCGGAATCAATGTTTCCCCAGAGTTATCTGCGGCATAATCTTGATTTATGTCGTAAGGGACATTTACAGTTACACCACCAATTGCATCAATAATTTTTTTAAAACTAATAAAATTCACGTTTACGTAGTAATCGATTGGGAGCTGCAAATAATTTTGAACGGTTTCGATTGTTGCATCCTCTTCACCGACTGTATAGGCACTATTGATTTTTGCTGTCGTATAAATTGTACCCGTTCCAGTTCCATCATAGATATTCGTCCAAATATCCCGCGGGATGCTCACCATATCGATTTTTTTGTTTTCGCCATCATAAACCATGTAAATCAAGCTGTCTGTACGTGCACTGTCTAAATGATCTGTTTGTTCACGTTCCTCATCATTATCGACACCCATCAATAAAACACCGAATTTGGAACTTACATCGGATGTTTTGAGTGATCCATCCTCTTTTTCTTTGTTAGAGGTTATCACAGCGGATTCTTTAAACATTTTATCCACTGAATTTTTTGCTGCATAATACGTATAGCCGGCAAATAAAACGATGCCTGCAATGGCGAAAAGAAAGATTCCTCCAATAATCACGCGTTTGTTGCGCGCTTTGTGGGCTCTTTGCTGTTTATATCTCGTCTTTCTATCCATAGTGCCTCCTTCATTTCTCCTGAATTGCTCTCCCCGATTGTACCAGAATTTTTACGATCCGCCTATTTTTTTAAGAAGTTTTATTCTTTTTCTGTGAAGTCCTTTAAACATTCCTTAAAAATAATTCTGGAATTGAAAGAAACTTGGATAATTAGTCAACTTCTATGGATATTTTATTAAAAAACGAGTTTTTTCATTCACCCTTTTTGGATGGATCAACTTCTTTTTCGACAGTCAGCTGAATAATTACACCAAATGGATCGCGAACACTTGCATAAAAAAACGCAAAAGCATTCTCACTTGGTGCTTGGATCGTCTGACTGCCTTTTTGCATCAATCGTTGATAAAGCTTCTGAGCTATTTGGCTCTCCGCTAGCGTCAAACTCAGTGACAAGTGATTGCCTCGCTGAATCGTCTCTCCTTCAACTAGTGGATTGTCTGCCAGCTGCAACTGGAAATCTCCGATCTGTAGGATGGAGTGAGAAAGATACTGTTCTTGTCCCGCAAGAATCTCCAGCGTTGGATCAAGTCTCTCACGATACTCCTGGTTGGTGATCGCAAATAAGAGGGTTGCGTCTAGTGTTTCTTGATAAAATTGAATGGCTTCTTGGGCTTTGCCGTCTAACGTTAAAAACAAAGCGATTTTTGGTTCGATCATTTGTTGGTTCCTCCTTTTCTTGTTACCATAAGTGTAACTGTGAATATTGCCAAAACTTGGCACCATTGGAGAAAGAAATGAAAAAATCAGAACGCTTAACACAGGAACTATTGTATTTACAAGGAAAAACCACTTTTCATCTAGCCGATTTGATGGAAACCTTCGCAATCTCAAAACGTACAGCCGTCCGTGATGTCCAATCTTTGGAAGAGCTGGGCTTGCCTCTCGTGGTAGAAACCGGTCGTTATGGCGGCTATCAGATTTTGAAAAATCAACTGACCCCCTTGTACTTTGACAAAAATGAACGGTATACCCTTTTCTTTGCTTTGCAGCTCTTACAAAAATTAACCGATTCTCCTTTTGATCGGAGCTACCAAGGGCTACGGCGAAAACTGTTGCAGTCTTTTTATCAAGGAGACACCGTGTGGTTAGAAAAAATGGAGACGGCGGTTTCGTTTCAAGGGGTTCCTCAATTGACGAGTGCGCCGATCCTCTCAGCACTTTTTTCAGCAATCGTACAAGAACAGGTCATCCAATTTACCTATCAGCGTTATCAAAAAACGAACAAGATCGTACAACCCTATCAGCTGGATTTTCGTGCTGGCTACTGGTACTGTTTGGCCTATGACTGTCAAAAGCAGGCTTTTCGCCGCTATCGCTGTGATGCAATGCAGGGACTTGCTCCGACTGAAAAAACAGGCTATACCTTGCAGCAGTTAGCTGAAAAACAGCTGCAGCAACAAGTGTTGACACAAACACTGGGCTATCACATCCGCTTTGATCTATCGGCAAAGGAACGCTTGTGGCAAGAAAAATATCCTGACATGGCAGTGGTGGAACGTCCTAGCGAGCTTTGCTTAGAGGGGCACATTGCCGACAATGAGCTGGGTTTTCTGGCTGATTTTCTCTTACAATTTGGTCCAACTATTAAAGAAATCCACCCGTTAGTCCTCAAACAAGCGTATACTGAAAAAGTTCGGCAAATGCTGCAGCCATTTGCAACGGACTGACCGCTTTCCTGCATTGATTACTGATTGCTTGCTTGCGCCGAAACTGATACTAATTGATAAGGAGTTTTCTACCTATGTTTCTTTTAAATAAAAAAACCTTCCAAGCATTGGCTGCCCCCTATAGGACAGAAGGGGCTGCCATCGGCTATGCCAAATGGCAGTCCTTCAACGCCATCACCAGCCGTAGCCTGCTCGTCTTGGATAATCAGCAATTGACGATTTTGGCATTGAATCTTTTCTCGACAAAGGTCGTGCAGCACAAAAGCATACCGCTTGCTGAGCTGAAAAAACAGCACAAAGATCCTGTTGTAGGGATGCTCGTCCCGATTCGCTTTACTTATAAAGGGGAAACCTACCGTTTTCAAATGCAGCGAGTGATCTTGCCCTTGGGAGATTGGCAAAAAAACTTTCTTGCCCGCTGGCAGTCGTGGTAAATGAGCAGCAACTGGCAAGGTTCGTTTCCTAGAAAAAGACTTTTCAAGTGATTTACATTTTTTTTGCAAGAAAATGAATAGATTTTTCAGGGGATGTTTTCGGCTATTTCGTTCTATGGTAAGATGTCCCTAAAGAAATGGAGGCTGTTATGGGTTTTATTGAAAGTGAACGTTTACTGCTCCGTCCGTTTCAAGAAAGTGATTTTGCCGATACCTTTGCTATTTATCGGCAAGCGGAAGTCTGCCGATTCTTACTTCATGAGCCTTGGCAGACAGAAACGGCAGCTGCGGCTTTTGCCAAAAAATGCCAACAGCACGCCTTGACGGACCAAGCAGGCCTTTCTTTGGCGGTACTACACGATCAAACGGTCATCGGCGATTTGTCGGTGTGGTTTACTGGTCAGCCGTCTTCCGTTGAAATCGGCTATGCCTTCCATCCGTCATTTGGCGGACAAGGGTTTGCTCAAGAAGCATTGAAAGAATTGTTGGACTGGTTGTTTGCCAGTCAGAAGATCCATCGGGTCCAAGCGACGCTAGACGCCCGCAATCAGGCCTCAGCTAAGCTTTGCCAACGCATTGGATTACGCCAAGAAGCACATTTTATCCAAGACTGGTGGAACAAGGGGGAATGGACCGATAGTTTGGTTTTTGCCTGTTTGGCCAGTGAACATCCTGCTCATCCGAAATAATTTAGGAGGTTTTTTATGATTAGCTTGTTACGCTATGCCAAGGATTATCGCAAACAGATTATTCTTGGTCCGTTTTTCAAATTTTTAGAAGCGGTGTTTGAATTGGTCCTGCCTTTGCAGATGGCCGCTTTAGTCGATGAGGGGCTGCGGCAAAACAATTGGTCGAAGGTCGTTGAAATGACGATCTGGATGATCGTGATGTCCGTGGTAGGCATGATCTGTGCCGTCATCTGTCAATATTATGCTTCCGTCGCTTCTCAAGGCTTCGGGACGGAATTACGCAATCGCTTGATGAAAAAAATCAACACCCTTTCCCATAGCGAACTGAACTTATTCGGGACGGATACCTTGATCACCCGAATGACCAACGACATCAATCAGATGCAGATTGCTTTGGCGATGCTGATTCGGCTGGTGGTCCGTGCGCCCTTCTTAAGTATCGGTTCGGTGATTATGGCCTTTGTCATTGATTGGCAAGCTGGCTTGATTTTCCTACTCGTCTTACCGCTCTTTTGTATCGTCTTATTCTGGATCATCGCCAAAACCGTACCATTATATAAGAAAGTTCAAATTCATCTCGACGAATTGAACGAACTAGTGAGTCAAAATTTAAGCGGGATTCGGGTGATTCGTGCCTTTGCCCGCACAAAGACGGAAACGAAACGTTTTGATAAAGCAACTGATGATTTAAGTGATGTCTATTTACGGGTCACAAATCTCTCCGCCTTATTAACGCCTGCCACCACCTTGATCATGAATGTCGGCATTATCGCGTTGTTTTATATCGGTGGATTCAAGGTCAATATTGGCAATTTGCAGCAAGGACAAGTGTTGGCACTGGTCAATTACATGAATCAAATGCTCTTAGCATTGATCGTGGTTTCCAACTTAGTGATCATCTTTACCCGTGCCGCAGCATCTGGTTCACGGATCACTGAAGTGTTAGCCACTGAGCCGTCGATCGGCGATGAGCTTTCAGAAGTCTTTATGGATCAGCCGAAAAACAATGTGGGAGCGATTCGCTTTGAGCACGTTGATTTCCGCTTTTCAAAAGAATACGGATTAGCCTTGAAAAACATTGATTTCCAAGTCGCACCGGGGTCTATTTTAGGTATCACTGGACCAACCGGGAGTGGGAAATCTGCCTTGACCCAATTGATCCCCCGCTTCTACGATGTGGCTGATGGCAAAGTGATCGTTGACGGGCACGATGTGCGGAAATGGCCTTTACAGCAATTACGCCAAAAAATCGCCATGGTGCCTCAAACCGCTGTGCTGTTTACGGGAACGATTCGAGAAAACTTGCAATGGGGCAAAAAAGATGCCACCGATGAAGAGTGTTGGCGAGCACTCGAAATCGCTCAAAGCCGCGACTTCGTTGAAGCCTTGCCGCAGCAATTGGATACCCCGATTTTTGAAGGGGGCAAGAACTTTTCTGGAGGACAAAAACAACGGTTAACGATTGCCAGAGCATTGATCGCTAAACCAGATATCTTGATTTTGGATGATTCTTTAAGTGCCCTTGACTATCAAACCGATCTTGATTTGCGGATAGCTTTAAAAGAAAGCATTCGTGGTACGGTCATCATCATCTCCCAACGGGTTCGCTCCATCCAAGATGCGCAGCAGATCTTAGTCTTAGACCAAGGGAATTTGGTAGGCAAAGGGACCCATGAAGAGCTACTGGCAACGTCAAAAGAATACCAAGAAATCGTGGCATCACAGGCAGAGGAGGAAGAAGCATGAAAAAGAAATCATTCGATTGGTCGGCCTTTCGTCGCTACCTCCCTTATTTGACCGCCTACGCGAAGGAAACTTGGGCGGCAGTTGTCCTCGGGATCGCAGCTGGTGTTTCCTCGGTTTATATGACGTATCAGATCGGTCAAGCCGTCGATCAGCTGATAGGTGCCGATCAAGTGCAGTTCAGCGCCCTCTATCGCATTTTGCTTTTGTTTGCCGGAGTGGTTTTAGTGACTGTGGTCAGTCAATGGCTGATCCAGCGACTAGGCAACCGCGTGGCGTATTTATCCGTCGCCGACTTACGTAAAAAAGGCTTTGCCCATCTCAATACATTGCCGTTGCGCTATTATGACCAAAACTCCCACGGCAACATCGTCAGTCGCTTTACCAACGACATGGACAATATTTCCATTGCCGTCGCTGCAGTCTTTAACCAGTTGTTCTCTGGTATTTCGGTCGTCTTGATCGCCTTAGTCGTCATGCTGCAAATGAGTGTGCCCTTAACGTTGGTCGTATTGGTTTCGACCCCGATCATCTTTTTGGTCAACTGGATCGTGGCACGAACGTCTCAATCGCATTTTGCTCGCCAACAAGAAATCGTCGGCGAAATTTCTGGCTTTGTTACGGAAATGATCGGCAATCAAAAAATCGTCAAAGCCTTTGATCGAGAAACCATCAACCAAAACCGTTTTGAAACGATCAACCAAGAATTGAATGTCCGGGGGCAAAAAGCACAGTTTTCTTCTTCTTTGACCAATCCCCTTTCACGATTCGTCGATCACTTGGCGTATCTGTCAGTCGGCTTTGTCGGCGGTCTGCTTTACTTTTCTGGTTCAGGTGCCGTCACGGTTGGGGTGATCTCCAGCTTTACGATCTACTCCAGTCAGTTTTCGAAGCCATTCATTGAATTGTCGGGAATTACCACCCAGATCCAAACGGCATTAGCTGGACTTTCAAGAACCTTTGAGCTATTGGATCAAGAGCCAGAAACAGCCGATGACCAAGAATCTCAATCACTGGGTGAGATCAAAGGCGAGATTGCCTTTGATGAGGTTTCTTTTGCTTATGATCCTGGTCAAAAATTGATTGAAGATTTCACTTTTACCGCAAAACCTGGAGAAACCGTCGCGATCGTCGGAAAAACTGGTGCTGGTAAATCGACGTTGGTCAATTTACTGATGCGTTTCTATGATGTCGATAAAGGGGCAATCAAGATCGATGGCACCGATATTCGTCAGTTGAAACGAGAAGAATTACGGCAAAGCTTCGGAATGGTCTTGCAGGATACGTGGCTCTTTGATGCCTCTTTACGAGAAAACCTGCAATACGGCAATGACACTGCCACAGATGAAGAAATCTATGATGCCTTAAAGCATGCCTATATGTTTGAGTATGTGATGCGCCTACCAGAAACACTAGATACACCGATCGGTCATCAAGGGATCAAGATCTCTGACGGGCAACGGCAGCTCTTGACGATCGCCCGCACGATGATCAGCAACCCACCAATGCTGATTTTGGATGAAGCAACCAGTTCGGTTGATACTCTGACTGAGAAAAAAATCCAAGATGCTTTCTTGAAAATGATGGAAGGCAAAACCAGCTTTGTGATCGCCCATCGCTTATCAACGATTCGAGCAGCAGACAAGATCCTGGTGATGGATGCCGGTCAAATCGTGGAGCAAGGAACCCATGAAGAATTACTGGCAGAACAAGGCTATTACTATCGCCTGTACCATGCTCAATTCCAACATTGATCAGCCATACCACAAACCCCCATCAGCTCAAAGGTACCTGCTTGAGCTGACGGGGGTCTTCTTTTATTTATTGGTTCCAAACATCGGCATATTCTGGTTTGCGTTCAAATTCTTTTTTGGCAAAGGGACACAAAGGAATGATTTTCTTTTGTTCTTTGCGGGCTTTTTCCACCCCTTTTGCCACTAGTTTTTCGGCCAGACCTTGGCCCCGATATGCGGGATCGACAAAGGTATGGTCAATGATCAAGCGTGTTTCGCCCGCTTCCGACCAGGTCATTTCACCGATTTCTTTGTCGCCGTCTTTTAACACAAATCGAGTGTTTTCTTCTAAGATTTCCATGGTTCTTCCTCCTTTAATATGTACTTTAATGCACCGCTGGGGCAAGTGTGGATCACTTGTGCCGCTTGCGCTGCTTCCCCGTTATCAGGAATCACCCATGGGCGCCGTCCAACTTCAAAAATAGCGGGATTGCCCCGCACACAATTGCCGCTGTGAGTGCAAATTTCTTTATTGTAATAAATATCGATCGCTTCGCCACGATACTTCCGATATCCTGCAGCAATCAACCCTGCTTCTGTTTCCTTGCCTAGTGGCTGTTCGTCCATGTTGAACACCCTCCTCTTATTGATTGTCAGAAGCAAACTGCCTGCCTCCTCCTTCATCATACGACTTCTCGAGAAAAAAATAAATCATTTGTTCAAAAATAACCTCTCAGTTGCCGATCATTAGCCAAACGTTTACGGCAGCACAATAAAGCGTCCCGTCAAAACATGTTGCTTTGACGGGACGCTGATTTTCATTCGTGAGGCGCTTTTGCAAAAAAATGAAACCGCTGCGTGGCGTAATCCCCTGCTAAATGAGGATCGATATACAACCCGAGCTGCATCAATTCATCGCCACCGAAGGTCTCTCCCCCACTTTGATAGGTAAGGTCAGGATCTAAGCCAGCCAGTTTTAAAGTAACCAATGGTGCAGAGGCTTCGGCTAAGACTCGGAAGTAAAAGACGATCGCTTCTTTTTTATCTGGGGAAACATACAGCCAGGCGGTGTCATTGCCTTCATAAGGGCTGAGCAATCGAACAAAGCGACCCAACTGCAGCAGGCGCCGATGTTTTTTATAAAAAGCGATTTGTTCTTTGATCTGCACTTTTTCCTTTTGTGTCAGCTGTGTCAAGTCAAGCTCATAGCCCAGCAAGCCAGACATCGCAGCATTGCCGCGAATCGCTAGGTCCGTTGCCCGTTGGGTCTGATGGTTCGGGATCGCTGAGACATGGGCACCCATGGTGGATGGCGGATAGACCAGACTGGTTCCGTATTGGATCTTCAGGCGGGCGATGGCATCGGTGTTGTCGCTGGTCCAAATCTGCGGCATATAATACAAGAAGCCAGCATCAAAGCGCCCACCGCCACCAGAACAACCTTCAAACAGGATCGTCGGATAGGCAGTGGTCAGTTTCTCTAGGAACTCATACAAGCCCAGCAGATAGCGGTGCGCGACCTCCCCTTGCTGGGCAGGATCGAGGAGCAAGGAATAGACATCCGACAGACTGCGGTTCATGTCCCATTTGATATAGTCGATGGCAACCGTATCAAACAGTTGGGTTAACTGGTGATAGAGATGGTCTCTGACATCTTGTCGAGAAAAGTCCAACACATACTGACTGCGGCTAAGCGCTGGCTTGCGATTGGGTACTTGTAACAGCCAATCGGGGTGCTGTCGGTTTAGTTCACTGTCACCAGAAATCATTTCTGGTTCCAGCCAAAGCCCGAATTGCAGCCCTTTGTCATGGACTTTTTGGGCAAATCCTGCCAAGCCAGAAGCTAGCTTGCCTTCGTTTTCAAACCAATCGCCTAATGAGGTTTGGTCATCTTCTCGCTGACCAAACCAGCCGTCATCCAAAACAAACAGTTCGATTCCCAGCTCCTTAGCTTCATCAACAAGGGCATCCAGTTTTTCTTCATTGAAATCAAAGTACGTTGCTTCCCAGTTATTGATCAAGATCGGCCGTTCTTGCTTTTTGTATTTACCCCGAATCAAATGCTCGTCATAAAAATCATGATAGGTGGCTGACAGCTGATTCAAGCCAGCCTCACTATAAGCGATCACGGCTTCTGGGGCTTGAAAGCTTTCAGTTGGCGCCAATTGCCAGGCAAATTGATGGCTGTTGATCCCCATGATCACACGGGTTTGTTGGTAAGGATCTTTTTCGATGATGGTTTCATGATTGCCGCTATATAGCAAGCTAAAACCAAAACACTCCCCAGCAAACTCCGTAGCATTAGGTTCCAGCAAGACGGCAAAGGGATTTTGCTGATGGCTGCTGGAACCCCGCTTGCTGTCTAAACGCTTGATGCCGCGATGGATGGGTTCTCGGGTAATTTGGCGTTCCTTCGCCCACGCCCCCGGCAAGTGGATCAAATCAAAGGGCCGGTTAGGAAAATCCAGCGCTTGACTCGCCAGCTGCTCGATCGTAACAGGCTGGTTACCGTGGTTGATCACTTTGCTTGAGCGGACGATCACTGCCGCATCCTCAAAAATCGTGTAAAACAGCTGCAGTTCGAGTCCCGCCACATCATCTTTTAAGGACAGAATCAGTGTTTCGATGCCGTCGTCAGCCCCATGGGTCTGAGGCAATCCTGCTAAGGCTGGTTTGCCTTGTTGAATCTGGTAATCACTAAAGACAAAATGGCTGACTCGGCTGCCGTCAGACTGGCGAATCGTATAGGCAGCTTCTCGAAAGTCCCCGAAGCCATTACCAGGAAACTCTAGCATCAAGGTGTCTAATGAGAAAAGCCGATCGCTACTGTCTGGGGGATTAGGTGAAAAGGACCGATCAAGGCGTGGGTAGCGATAGCCACCAGAATAATGGGCGATTTTCTTCCCAAAATAAAGGTGCGCCACATTGCCCCCTTCCTCTATCTGTAAGAGATAGCTGATTTGATCGTTGCTTAAATGAAAGACGTTTAGTTGTTTGTCAAAAAGAATCATATCGTACCCTCTACTTTGTATTTGCTTGCTGATGTCCCGCTTATTTCACGGAGCCCAGCATCCCTTGGACGAATTGTTTTTGTAAAACGAAGAAAATGATGGCCGTTGGCAGTGTGGCGATCACGATGCCGCACATCATCATGCCATAATCAGGGGTATAAGAAGCACCCATAGCCGAAAGAACCAGTGGAACGGTCCGTTTGTCTGGTGATTGTAGGGCAACTAATGGCCACAAATAATTGTTCCAGCTGCCCATAAACGTAATGATCGCAGCAGCTGCATAAGTATTTTTAGCCGTAGGCATGTAGACTCTAAAGAAAATACTCAGTTCATTCAAGCCATCGATCCGAGCAGCTTCGACTAATTCTCTAGGGAATGCCTTGATGTTTTGGCGGAAAAAGAAAATCAAAAAGGCGGTACAGACTGAGGGCAAAATCACGACAGCGAAGGTATTGATCCCGATCGGTGTGCCGCTAAGTTTGCTAAACATCCGATAGAGCGGGATCATTAGCGCGGCAAAAGGCACCATCATCGACAGCAGGAGAATATTAAAGATGCGGTCTTTGGTTTTCGTCCGATAAATCTCAAAGCCATACCCTGCCATGGAGGAGAACAACAGCGCAAAGACGGTCGTAATCACGGCAATCACTGCGGAATTGCCTAATGCTCGAGTAAAATTCAAATCGGAAGAAAAAAGATTTTGGAAGTTGATGACCAACTGATCCCCAATCATGATTTTCCCGGCAACGATATCAAAGGTTTGATTGGTCATCCCTAGGATCATCCAAACAAATGGAAAAATAGAGATGAAAGCCAAAATCGCCAGAAAGACGTATTTTAAAGTGAGTGAGATTGTTTTCAATTTTCTTTTCCTCCTATTTTCGTTTGGATGATCGATAGGATCACGATCGCGATCACAATGACAAAGGAAACCGCAGCGGCATACCCAAAGTTTGGCGTGAATTTGTAACTTAAATTGTAGATGTATTGTGACAAGGTCGTCGTGGCATTGGCTGGTCCACCGCCAGTGATATTTTGAACTTCATCGAATAATTGCAGCGTACCGATCGTTGAGGTGATCGTGGTAAATAAGATGATGGGACGCAAGTTGGGAATCGTGATTTTGAAGAATTGATCCCATTTCGTGGCACCATCGATCTCTGCCGCTTCGTAAATACTTGGATCGATATTTTGCATGCCTGAGATGAAAAAGATCATATTGTAGCCAGTCCAACGCCACGTGATGGCAAAAATGATCAGTACTTTTGCCCAGAAGGGGTCCGTCAACCATTGGATCGGTGCATCGATCAGGTGTAGCTGTGTCAAAAAGTTATTGACTAACCCATTTGCCGAAAAGAGACTTTTCATAATCAAGGAATAAGAAACCAAGGATGTGATACAGGGTAAAAACAAGGCGGTGCGGAACAGCCCTTTAAATTTCAATTTTTTGTCATTCAATATGTTCGATACGATCAGCGCCAAAAAGAGCATGATCGGAACTTGGACTAATAAGTATAAAAACGTATTGCCAAAGGCTTTTTTAAAGGTTGAGTCGCTCAACATCCGCTGATAGTTGCCAAGACCGTTAAAGGTCATCGCTGTCGGTGGTCCTGATTGGAATGACGTGAACAATGCCGAGACCATCGGAATAAAGACCAGCATCGTGATCAAAATGACGGGTAAGGTAATAAAGGCATTGCCGTTTGCAAACCAATTTTTTGTTTTGTTTTTCATTGTAATTCCCCCTTAACACAGAAACTCGCGATCGCTCACGAGTTTCTGCAAAGTTGTTCGATTAGTTTGCAATTTGTGCTTCCACTTGTGATTGTGCTTCTTCTAATACTTTATCGATGTCTTCGCCGTTGATCACTCGTTGCAAGCTTTCAGTCAAGACAGATTCAATGGCATAGGTGTGATTGCCGTAGTTCACGGCTGGAATTTCTTGTGACCATTGAGAGAAATCTTGGAAGACTTTTTGACCGCCATAGAAATCAAGCCCCGACGTATATTCTTCCGTTTCTTCTGCAGCATTCATGGTTGAAACCAAACCGATCTCGGTAGCTAATGTACCCATCAATTCTTTATTTGAAGCAAAGGTATTGGCTAAAAAGTCTTTGGCATTTTCTTCGCCGTCAACCCCTTTGATCACGTACCAGCCTGCTCCGCCGATGCTGGAAGCATTGACTGAATTGCTGTTGCCAGCGATAGATGGGATTGGAGCGATCGCCCATTTGCCGCTTTGGTCTTCCGCGCCTTGAATCGTGCTGGAATACCACGCACCAGTTGGCGCAGAAGCGACATTCCCCGATTGAACGGCATTGACTCCGCCATCCCAATCAGAAACTTGTTCAACTAAGCCTTCATTCAACAATGTTGCTAAGACAGTTAGACCAGCTTTGAAGGATTCATTGTCTTTGATGGTTACGGTGGAGCCATCTTCACCGGTATACCATTCGCCTGCCGATTGCATAATGATTCGTGCCAAGCCAAGATCGCTTGGGTCTAACGACATCATAGCGTGACCCGTTTTTTCTTTGACGTCTTTGGCGATGCTGATAAAATCATCCCAAGTAATATCTTGGAGATCAGCCTGCTCATAGCCTGCATCGGTCAAATAATCTGTGCGGTAAAATAGTCCTGCGACGCCACTGTCAAATGGCACCCCATAAATGACATCGTCGACTTTATTGACCGCAAATTTATAGCTGGAGAAATCCTCCTCATTCACGATATCCGTTAGATCACTAAACGCATCTGGATAAGAAGAAAGGTATCCTTGGATGCGGTAGTCTTCGATCAAAACGATATTTGGTAGTCCGTCCGTATTTCCAGATGCCAGACTCGTATTTAATTTTTGAACGATGTCATCTTGTGACATCGTCACGACTTCCACATCGACATCTTGATTTTCATATACTTTTTTGGCTTCATTGACTGCCTTGATGTTGAAGGTCTCATCCCATGCCCAGACCGTGACTTTGTTTGAGGACTCGCCAGAATCCCCTGAGCTTGTGTTGCTGTTTCCGCAAGCCGCCAAAGTCAGCACTGCAGCCGCCGTTACCATCGATGCAAGTAGTTTTTTCATTTTTATCCCTCTTTCCTTTTATTTACATGGCTAACTATACACTGATTTTGTAACCGTATTCAATGATTATGAAAGAGCTTACTAAATTTGTCCAAAAATAGAAAAAAGTTACAATACCTTTCTTTTTTGAAAGCGTTTATAATAAAGAAGAGATATAGGGGGGATACCATGACGATTTTACGCACGGTCTTAGTCGTTGATGATGAGGCAACGATCCGAGATGGGTTGAAACATATGATACGTTGGGAGCAAGAAGGGTTCCGTCTCTTAGGCGATGCAGCGAACGGGCAAGAAGCATTGGCGCTGATCCATGAACTGAATCCCGACATCGTGATCACAGATTTGAAAATGCCACAAATGGATGGTCTTCAACTCACAACGATCATTCAACAACAATATCCTGAAGTCCATTTTTTGGTCTTGAGCAGCTACGATGATTTCCAATACGTCAGTCAGTCTTTTAGAAATGGTGCCGTAGATTATCTTTTAAAACCGACACTGACACCGACACTCTTGTTGAAGACGCTGCACAACATCTCACAAAAGCTGTCACATACGAAAGGCTCCGTGACTGAGGAGACGCAGCTGCAAGAATCGTTGAATCGCTATTTAGCAGGGTATGAAGAACCGTTGGCTCCTTTGGCGGACTACCTTGCATTAGATCAGTCGCAACAGCAAGCCCAAATTTTGACCACCAATTTTAGCGGCTTTCGTGCCAATGATCAGCTGCTACATGCATTGACGGAATTTACTCAATCACAACCGCAGGTAAAGACGCTCTTTTTTCAAACCAGTAACAAAGATGCCGGCTTAGTGATCAGTTATCCAGAAGGAACGAATTTTTATTCTTCTTTGAAAGAAACGTTGGAACAATTGCGTTTTACCGAGCCAGACGCCTTCTTTACTCTCAGTGTGCCCTTTCAAAAGATTGAACAGTTGCGGGACCATTTTGTGACCCTTAAAGCCAAAAGCCAAGGACAATCGTTTTTTTATAAACGACAACGGTTGGTGCCAGAACAAGAACTCTTTTTGTACATCGAAAGTGATCGCTTTGATACGAAGAAGTTCTTGCGGGCTTTGTTAGACAACAACTTTTTGTTAGGAATCACCAGAATCGAGGAATATTTTAATGACATGATTTTATCCAATGTCGATCCGACATTCTTAAAACAACAGGCCAGCAGTATTTTTTACACGTTACTGTCCCGCTTGGAAGAAGAATTTCCCACTGCTCCACGCTTTAGCCGCTTAAAAGTCGAATTTTTGCATGCCATCGGTCACGTGCAGTATTTGGAAGATTTTTCTGATTTGTTGTTGGCGACCATTGATGATATTCGTCAACAGTTGACGACCTTATCACCGCTGGATGAAGATGATCTACTCGTTGCGATTCAGCGCTTTATTCAAGACAACTACACCAAAAGTCTGTCTTTGTCTGAACTAGCTGAAACCTTTCATTTTAGTTACACCTATCTTTCGGCTTTTCTTTCTGCGAAACTGAAAATGAGCTTTTCTGAGTATGTAAAGAAAACCCGCTTGGATAAAGCCAAAGAACTACTGACACAATCTGATCTGAATCTATCTGAAATCAGTGAAGCGGTCGGGTATTCGGATATCAGCTATTTCTCTCGCATCTTTAAGAAAGAATGTCAGGTCACCCCATCGAAGTATCGGCGGTTGAATCAATTATGAAAATCAACCAATGGATTCAGAAAAATGAATTATTCAGTCGGATCTTCCTCTTTGTTGTCGTCGGGGTCATTAGTGTTTGTCTGCTAACTGTCGTCGTGATCTATGGTCGCTCGAAAGATGCCTATGTTGCTTCGTACCAGAGTTCCAATCAGCTGCTACTGGAAAAAATCCAAGAAGATTATGAGCGTCTGAACGAGAATATCCATCGAATTTTTGATATCGTCGATGAAAGCAAAGCCGTTGAAACTTACTTAGAAGGCGACATGAATCAAGGCCGTACGATTTTAGAATTAAACGAGCAATTAAAAGACACTCGCTCTTTGTTTCAAGACATCCCCTCGAATTTAGTGTTGATTGGGGTCAACGGGGGCACTTTCTTTCAAAACGATGCGGTTCGCAATCAATCAGTAGATGATTTTCTCGCCAGTGCCTTTATCCAGCAGATCAATAACAATGACGCCATCAGTCAATATTATTTCTTGGACCAAGGATTAAGTACCTCCACCAGCGACTCCCCTGGCTTGATGTACGTGCGCAAATTAATGAAAGAAGAAACGATTTTCGGCTATGCCCTGATTTTCTTAAAAGAATCCGATTTTTCTTCGATCTATCGTCAACTCTTAGATACCAGTCTCCACTCGATCTATATCGTCAATGAACAAAATCAAATTCTTTCCACTTCTGATCCGAGCCTTTTAGGCAAGCCGTTTGAAGATCGCCTCGTCACGGTCAAAAGAGATACTAGCATCAATCAGCTGCCCCTTTATTCGTATCATTTTACTTTTTACGATGTTTTGGATGAATCGCATCTAGTACGCAATATGAATCTGATCAAGCCAGCTCTTTTGATTTCTGTCGTCAGTATTTTACTCTTTAGTCTGCTGGCATTTTGGATCATCCGCAACATCACCCAACCGATTTATCAGCTGATCGCCAAGCTGCCTGCGGTCACACAAGGCGATTTCAGCGACAAGGTTACCATCAACGGGACGTACGAAACGCGAGAATTAGGGCGTGCGTATAACTTGATGCTAGAGGACTTGGAATCTTATGTCGACCATTTAATGGTTACAGAAGCCGAAAAACGCAAGTTCGAGATCCGCTCGTTGCAAATGCAGATCCAACCGCATTTTGTCTACAACACATTGACTGCCATCAAGTTTTTGATCTGGCAAAACGAACAAGAAGCCGCCACACAAGCGATTGAAAGCTTTGTCCAATTGTTGCGGCACACCTTTAACCGCAAAGAGATCGTCCCCTTAAAGGATGAGCTAGCGATCGTAGAAGAATACCTCGTGTTAATGAACGTACGTTACGGCAATCGCATCCAATCAACGATTTTTTCAGAAGATGGCTGCGAAGATATTCTCGTACCGAAGATGATTTTGCAACCGATTATCGAAAATGCCTACCTGCATGCCTTTCCCGAAGAGGATTCAGGTTTGATCCAGATTTTTTCTCGCGTCAGTAAGGAAGGTCTGAAAATTGAGATCATCGATACGGGCATCGGGTTCAATGAAGAGCACCCAACCAGCACCGCCAACCATTTTGAACACTATTCGGGTATTGGCTTGGACAATATTGATCAGCGTATCAAGCTGCTCTATGGGGAAAAATACGGATTGACTGTAGAATCACGCATCAACGAAGGAACCACCGTTCGCTTGCTGCTGCCGATCCAGCGGGAGGAACAAAACTGAGCCAAAGAACTGGTTCTGCACTTTGCCGTTAGTTCTTCAATGCTTCGTTCACTACAAAAAACCTACCGTCCTTGATAGATACCCATCAAGAACGGTAGGTTTTGTTTCCTTATTCAAAGACGGTCATTTCTTGTCCGTCAATAGTGATCAAGCTGCCAAAAGGATATCGTTGCGCATTTGCAAAGCTTCGATTGCGAAACAGCACCTGAACCTTTTCCAACCCTTCCATACAAATTCGATAACCGCTTCCTTCTGGTTCAATAGAAATTGTTCCAGCTGGCACGCCCTGCTGATCACAGACTTCAGCAGAAACTGCTTCCGTTATTTCAAAGGCATGAACGATCAGGTTTTTGGTGTAGTCATAGGCGGCGGTCTGTTCAACGCTTCCTTCAATGATCAGTGAATTCGGTCGTACCATCAACGGTAGATTGAAATAGTCATAGCGTTCTTCCCACCATTTTTGGCCTTCATAGCGTTTGTTGTCTAAATAATTTGTCCAAGTTCCAGCTGGCAGATAGAACGGAACCTTTCCTTGCTCATTAAAAATCGGCGCAACTAGTAAGCGATCCCCCAGCATATACTGCTTATCAATGGCATAAACTGTCGGATCCTCTGGAAACTCTAGCATCAATGGACGCATCAGGGGAATGCCCGTTTTTGCAGTGGCTGCTGCTTGACGATAAATATAAGGCATTAGGCGGTTTTTCAATTTTGAAAAAGATTGACTGACTTTTGCTGCTTCTTCGCCAAAATTCCATGGTACCCGATATTCAACATTGCCATGGTAACGACTGTGGGTCGACAATAAACCAAATTGCGTCCAACGTTTATACAAGTCGGGGGTCGCTTGTTCTTCAAACCCGCCGATATCATGGCTCCAAAATCCAAAACCAGATAAGACAAAGGATAAGCCCCCACGCAGAGACTCTGCCATCGAAGAATATTCAGATAAATTGTCGCCTCCCCAATGGACAGGAAATTTTTGGGAACCGACAGAAGCAGAACGGGCAAAAAGAACGGCTTGATTTTCCCGCATTTCCGCCAGCAGTTCAAAGACGGTTTCATTGTATAGATAGGCGTAATAATTGTGCATTTTTTTCGGATCTGATCCGTCATAATAGACGGCATCTTCAGGGATCCGCTCACCGAAATCCGTCTTAAAGGAATCAACACCTAATTCAATCAATTTCTTTAAGCGATCTTTATACCATTGACGAGCCTCTGGGTTGGTAAAATCAATGATCCCTTGTCCAGCTTGCCAAAGATCCCACTGCCAGACTTCACCTGCTTGGTTCTTAATAAAGTACCCTTTCTCTTTGCATTCTTGATATACAGAGGCTTTTTGCCCAATGTAAGGGTTGATCCATAAACTGACTTTTAATCCTTTCTCATGGATTTTCTTTAGTAATCCTTTCGGATCAGGAAACAATTCGTCATTCCATTCAAACCCACACCATTCAAATTCCTTCATCCAGAAACAATCAAAATGAAAGACATCAAAAGGAATATCACGAGCTTGCATTTCATCGATAAAGTGCATCACTGTTTCTTCACTATAATCAGTCGTAAATGAAGTGGATAGCCATAAGCCAAAAGACCATGCTGGCGGTAAGGCGGGTTTTCCTGTCATGTCGGTGTACTTTTCTAGAATGGCTTTCATATCTGGTCCATAGATGATGTAATAGTCCAGACGCTGCCCCTCGACACTGAATTGCGTGCGGGAAACGTTCTCAGAAGCCACTTCAAAGGAAACCGCTTCGGGATGATCAACAAAAATACCGTAGCCTTTATTCGTTAAATAAAACGGAATATTTTTGTATGCCTGCTCGCTACCCGTACCACCGTCTTGATTCCAAATATCAACGGTTTGACCGTTCTTGATAAAAGGAGTGAACCGTTCCCCTAATCCGTAAACAAGTTCATAAGGATCTAGCGAAAGCTGTTCTCGCATATACTGCTTGCCATCATTTCCCGAAATTTTAGCCTGTGCTTTAGGCATGGAAGAAGTCAACAAGCTACCTTCTCCGAAAAAGTCGATTTTAAAAGCCGCTTGTTTAGGGACTTTCGCTTCCAATGATCCAGATTTGAAGATATACATGTCTTCGTTATCGGTATCGATCTTCACGTCTGCCGGTTGAGTATCTAGTGCAAACGACGGGGCCTGCATCGTCTGGTCATGATGCACCAAGCTGACTTTGATCACATCGTTTTGCGGAGTCGAAAACGTGAGTGTGGTTAAACCAAGGTTCAAGGTATCGCCACGCCGCTGAATCTCTTGATAGGGCAGATAAAGGGTCAATTGCTCCTTTTCTACCTTATGATCATAAGCAATTCGGGGATGTTCGAGTTGGACGCCTTCTTTTGCCAGCCAATAGCCATTTGTAAATTTCATCTTCTTTTCCTCCTACTTTACTGCACCATCTGAGATGCCTTTCACTACATGTTTTTGCAAGGCAATAAACAAGAGAATGATTGGCAGAACAACGATCACCAGAGCGGCTAGCGCTAAATGCCATTGCTTGTTAAATTCGCCGAAGAAATAAAACATCCGCAAGGGAATCGTATACATTCCGGCTTTATTAATACTTAATGAAGGCAATAAATAGTCATTCCAAAACCACAATGTATTCAAAACAATCACCGTTACCGTCGTTGGTTTCAACAAAGGCAATATTACTTTCCAATAAATCTGAAAGGTATTCGCCCCATCAATGATCGCTGCTTCATCCAGCGAACGTGGAATGCCTCTTAACGCACCATAATACAAAAAAGTCGACATACTGACAGCCAATCCCAAGTACATTATCATTAGACCCGGCTGATTTAACAAATTCATTCGTCCAAAAAGAGAAATCAGTGGAATCATGATCCCTTGAAAAGGGATCAGCAAGCCGATGGCAACAACAAAATAGAGGACTGAACTTAAGCGGCTGGTATTTCTCGATAAAGCGTATGCTGCCATTGAAGAAACAAAGACCACCAAGATCAAAGAACCGACAGTAATCAACAATGAATTCATTAAACTTCTGATGAAATCCAGTTTTTCTAACGCCTCTTGATAATTCTCAAAGGACAATCCGCCAGGCAGCGACAACGTACTCTGAAAGATCTCTGCTTTTGTTTTAAATGAATTGATCACGATCAAGAAAAACGGATAAAACCATAAGCACGCAAGTAAAAGACCACTTACGATCAGCAGACTGTGCTGCAGCTTTTTTTTCTTCTGCCGTCTACTTTTTGTATTCCCCTTTTTAGTAGAGGAGTGACGAGTCTCGATCATGCGCTGATCTCCTTTCTGCGGGTAATTGAGATTTGAATAATAGAAATAATGACAATGATCACCAGAAATATCATCGCTTTTGACTGAGCAAAGCCCATTTTTCTCATTGAAAAAGCTTCATTGTAAATATTCATGGCTGCCATCTGAGTCGAATTGAACGGTCCGCCCTGTGTCAACGCCAAGTTTTGATCATAGATTTTAAAGGCATTTGACAGCGTCAAAAACAATGTTACGGTAAACGCGGGCATCAGCATGGGTAGTTTGATTCGGAAAAAGACTTGTAGCGGATTGGCGCCGTCCATATCTGCTGCTTCTAAAATTTCTTCTGGAATATTATTTAGAAACGAAATATAGATCAACATCATATACCCGCTCATCTGCCAGACGAACAAGATAACCAAACCCCAAAAACCTGTTTCTGGTGTATTCAACCAGCCATTAAAAAAATTGATCCCAGTCAAATCGGCGATACTCTCGAATGCTTTGTTAAAAATAAATTGCCATATAAATCCTAGTATGATCCCACCAATTAAGTTCGGCATGAAAAAGACGGTCCGAAATAGAGTGGTCCAGCGTCCCAGTTTTTGCGTGACTAAAGTTGCTAACAACAGCGCGATGACATTGATCAAGATCACACTGTAAACAGAAAATTTCGCCGTGAACAACAAGCTGTTAATGAACGCCTGATCTTTAAAAGCGCGCAAGTAGTTTTCCAATCCGATAAAGTCGCTGATCGTATTGCCGTTCCAGTTGGTCAGTGAGTAATATCCCCCTGTAAATAAAGGAATAAACAGAACGACCAATAATGCGACGAATGCCGGTGCTAGCAGCAGCCAAAATGATTTTGAACGATTTGTTAACATACAGCTCCTCCTATGATTTCCTTGATTTTGCCTATCCTGCGCGCATCACTGCAGGATAGGCATCACTTTGGTTATTGACGTTCTTGCGCCCAGCTGCTTTTCAGCTGATCAGTAAACTCATTCCATGAGATTTGATCGGCTGCATAAGCCTGGAACTGAACCCCAAAAATATTTTGTCCGTATCCATCTGGATAAGAGTTATGGACCCAAGGAACCGTTTGGCCATTCGTTAAATACGTATAAATGTCATTGGACAACGGATCAGAAATATCGTCACTGGAGAAGTTCGTATAAGCTGGAATAAACTCAAAATCATCGATGATCGCGGTCATCGCCTCTTCATCGGTATACATCCATGTCAAAAATTGTATGGAGGCATTGATCACTTCTTGTTCCTTATCTTTGTTGACACCCCAATACCAAGCTGGTCCGGCTACGATTTTGCTGCCGTCTCCCACTTGCATTGGGACGATCGCTAATTTTTCTTTTGCAAATGTATCATCCAAGCTGTTTAATGTAGGAACGATCCAATTGCCTTGATGAATGATGGCAACCTTCTCACTGGCAAATAATTCTTCGACTGAAGTGCTGTAATCCATTGATTCCAACGGTTGAGCATTGTATTGGATCGCCAGATCAGCGTAATCTTTCAGTTGTGCCTCATAAGTTAAATGAAGCTCTTTGGCTTCCAGTGTTTCTTTCAAGCTATCATTAAATTCAGGTGCAAAAAAGTTCGAACTGAATTGACTGGAAACCCATGTTTCACCGCCGCTGAAGCCGAATACACCGTCTAATCCTAACTCTTCTTTCTTGCTATCTAACGTTTCTACTGCCTCCTTAAAATCGGCAAATGTTTCAATCGCTTCACTATCGATTCCCGCTTGCTGAAACAGCTCTTTATTGATCAGCCAACCGTAGCCTTCGATATTCATCGGCAAGCCATAGACTGTCTCATTCAGTGTTGCCCCTTCCAACGTTCCCTCAATTGCTTTTTGGGCTAATTCTGTTTCCCCAAGGTCATATAACTTGTGTTCCCATGTTTGCGTATCTGCTAGTCCCCCCAGCATAAAAATGTCCGGTTCATCACCAGATGAAAATTTTGATTGGAGAGCCGCTGTGGCGTCCGTTCCTCCACCTACAGTAGTCATATTGATTTTTATATCCTCATGGCTTTCTTCAAAAGCCGCAACCAATCGATCCATCTGTTCTGCAGTCTCTGTCTTGATGTTAAAAACTTCTAGTGTTACACTACCATCATCTGAGGTACCGCTTCCAGAATTTCCGCAACCAGCAATTCCGATCACACTTAACATAGTAGCAGCCGTCAACAAAATTCTCTTTTTCATCATTGTTCCCTCCTCAATCAATTCGATCACAAATTGATTATATTGATATTTCGGCCCTTCTGTAATCGTTATCTTAACCGAAATACCTTGTAATATTGATGAAAATGGAGGAGACAGATGGTAACCCAACCCTATATTTTTACGCCAAACCCTAGTGAATATGATATTGATACTTCTTTAAAAGAGATCACGGAACATGGTGACAGCTTGTTTCCAGTCAGTGTTTATTTGACAAATCATCCTGCTGATCAAGCAAATATGATTCACACCCATTGGCATCGCGAGCTCGAAATCCTGTATATTTTTCGAGGAAAGATGGAAATAAAGGTCGAAGGTGTTTCTTATATCGCTAAAGAAGGCGAGCTTGTATTTATCCCTGCCAATCAGCTACATGAGGCATTAAATTATCAGCAAACAGCTTGTACCTTCTTTGCTATCGTCTTTGACTCGACCTTTATTGAGAGCCGCGTCTCTGATTTGATCCAGCAGTCCTATCTGGACCCGTTGCTTCATTCCGCGGATCAGCAAGCGATTCATATCACAAGTGATTTCGTTTCTCATATGAACATTCAACAGGCATTGACTCATATTATAGATTTATTTGCATTAAAGGAACCATTGTATGAGCTGGCGATCAAAGCGGAACTCTTTTTATTTATTAAATATCTTTGTCAAAATACCCAATACATTAACCGCAATAAGAAACCTATCGACAGTAAAAGCAAACTCAATACGTACAAATGCAAGAAAATCCTACTTTTTATTGAAGAAAATTATCAACGTCCAGTGGCACTTGAGGAAATCAGTCAATATATTGGCTATAGCAAAGAACATTTCTGCCGTTTTTTTAAAAGAAATTTCCAGATGAGCTTTTTTACCTATCTAAATAAGTTCCGCATCAAAAAAGCGGAGTATCTCTTACTCCATACGGATTTAAAAATCATCGAAATCGCATTGGAAACTGGGTTTGATGATCCGAATTACTTTACGACACTTTTCAAAAGGGAGACCACTTTGACCCCTTCCAACTATCGCAAACGACCGAGCAACACCACGAGTTTATAATTCTGAAAATCAATAAAACAAGGGTATCCCGCTAGTTGAAAAAGCGGAACACCCTTGTTTACTTTTTATAAATGAACTGGCTTAAGCCAAATCTTCCCCATTTGAGGCAATCACTTTTTTGTACCAATAAAAGGATTGCTTTTTGCTGCGGGCTAATGTGCCATTGCCTTCATTGTCGCGATCGACATAGATATAGCCATAGCGTTTCTTCATTTCTCCGGTTCCTGCAGAAACCAAATCGATACAGCCCCATGAAGTATAGCCCAACAGTTCCACACCGTCTTGGTCAATGGCTTCTTTCATCGCAGCGATATGCGCACGTAAATAGTCGATGCGATACACATCATTAATTTTTCCATCTTCGTTTGGTGTATCCACCGCTCCTAGACCATTTTCGACGATGAAAAGCGGTTTTTGGTAACGATCATAAAGATCATTCATTGTGATCCGTAAGCCAAGCGGATCAATCTGCCAGCCCCATTCCGACGCTTCTAAATACGGGTTTTTAATGGTCGGGAACAAGTTGCCTTCCGTTTTCTCAACACCAGAATCTTCTGAAGCTGCGACCCGAGAGGCATAGTAAGAAAAGGAAATAAAATCGACGGTATGGGCTTTTAATAAAGCCGCATCTTCGGCGGTTTGTTCCAAAGTGATTCCTTTTTCCGCTAGCATCTTCAAACCATAATTTGGATATTCTCCTCGCGATTGCACATCGATAAAGAAATAGTTGCCGCGATCGCTTTTTTTGCTTTCCCAGACATCTTTCGGATTGCAGCTGTAAGGATAATAACTAGCCGCTGCCAGCATACAGCCTACTTTGTTTTCTGGATCGATCTCGTGGGCGATTTTCGTTGCCAACGCACTAGCGACTAATTCATGATGAGCAGCTTGGTATTTGATTTGTTCTTCATTTTCGCCTTCAGCAAAGGTCAGCCCTGCACCGAGAAACGGGGCATGCAAGATCATATTGATTTCATTAAAGGTCAGCCAGTACTTCACCAATCCTTTGTAGCGAGTGAAGATCGCCCGACAAAGATTTTCATAAAAGGTGATCATCTTACGGTTGCGCCAACCGCCATATTCTTTGATCAAATGGATCGGACAGTCAAAATGCGTGATCGTCACCAAGGGTTCGATTTGGTATTTACGGCACTCCAAAAACAGTTCTTCATAAAAGCGCAAGCCTTCTTCATTAGGGGTTTCTTCGTCGCCCTTCGGAAAAATTCTTGACCAAGCAATCGATAAACGATAGGTTTTAAAGCCCATCTCCGCAAATAAGGCGATATCTTCTTTGAAATGATGGTACATATCAATCGCTTCTTTTGCTGGATAGAAATACCCTTCTTCAAAGGCAAGCATCTCACGATTGCCGGTAATGACTGCTCGTCGGTCCTTGCCAGTCGGAATCACATCGACATTGGCAAGTCCACGCCCCCCTTGATCAAAACCGCCTTCACATTGATTGGCGGCTGTTGCGCCGCCCCATAAAAAATTTTCTGGAAATCCCATGTCTTATTCTCCTTTTTTAGCCGATCACTTTGATGATTTGATCGCCAAACGTAATCGGACCACTGTTTGCCGTCAAAATGTCGCCCACTTCTGCACTGTTAGTGATAACGATTGGCGTGATCACTGGATAGCCTTTTTCTTTGATAAACTCGATATCAAATGTAATCAATGGATCACCAACTGATACTTTTTGCCCTTTTTCTGCTTGATAGGCATAGCCTTCGCCATTCAATTGCACTGTATCGATCCCGACATGAATCAACAGCTCAATGCCTTCCTCACTGGTCAAGCCAATGGCATGCTTGGAATCAAAGACTGCTGTGACAATCCCGTTGACTGGTGCTAGCACTTCTCCAACGGTTGGCTCGATCGCTACCCCTTGTCCAAGAATTTCTTCTGAAAACATGCCGTCATTGACTGCTTGTAGGCTTTTTAGTTCCCCTTTTAAAGGTGCTTTGATCTCCGCGCCGCTGATTTGATGGGTTGGTTCTTGTTCTTTGTCAGCTGGTGTTGCTTCAGGTGCTTCTTCTGTAACAGGGTCTTTGTATAAGAATAATGTCGCAATAAATGTGACCACGATACTGATTGCCGCACCGATACAGGCATTGGTCAAATGACGTAAGGTGTCATCGCCGATATAGCTTGGCAAAGTCAATAGGCCTGGTGAGCCGCCTGAGAAATTACGGACACGCATGATTCCCATAAACAGACCCCCAAATCCGCCACCGATCATTGCTGCATACAAAGGTGTTTTAAATCGTAAGTTGACCCCATACAACGCTGGTTCAGTGATGCCGAATAGACCTGTCAGACCTGCAGAAAATGCCAATTGTTTGATCGTAGAATCTTTTGATTTGAAACCAACGCCGATAGCTGCAGCTCCCTGACTGACGTTTGAAGCCAGCATGCCAGGATAGATCACTGTATCATAACCTGTGGTCATTCGGTTGTTGATACCGATAGGAACCAATCCATAGTGGGTACCCGTTGCCACGAACAATGGGGTGAAGGCACCGATCAATAACGGAACGATCCATGGGCTGACCGTTTCTAAGGCTTGGATCCCTGCGGAAATCGCTTCACTGATCATATAGCCTAGAGGACCTAAAGCAACTAATGCTACCGTCCCTACGACGAAGATCGTCAGCAACGGTTTGCTAAAGAATTTGATTGCTTTTGGTGAGACCTTATCAGCAATCGGTTCAACGTAAGACATGAACCAGACACTTAAGATGATGGGGATCACCGATGATGAATAGGTCACTGGTGAAATCGGCAAACCGAACAAATGGATGCCGCCACCTGACTCATTGACTGCTGTCACCATACCGATGAAGTTGGGATGCAGTAAAATTCCACCCACCATCATCGCCAGATACATGTTGGCTTTGAACTTTTGCGCAGAAGAAGCAGCCAGTAGAATCGGTAAGAAGTAGAACGCAGCATCTGCCATAAAGTTTAGGATTTGGTAACTTTGACTTTCTGCCGTCAAGACATTGAAGACCACCAACAACGAAAGGACCGCTTTTAACATCCCAGCTGCCGTGATGGCTGGCAAGATCGGGGTGAAGATCCCTGTGATCGTATCGATAATTTTCGCTACACGTCCCCGATCGTCTTCTTCTGTTTCTTGATCACTAGTCAAATTGGTTTGGGCAGTGATTTCGTTGTAGACATTGCCAACATCACTGCCGATGATCACTTGGTACTGTCCGCCCTTGTTGACCACACCCATGATGCCTGGTGTGTGTTTTAAAGTGCTTTCTTGTGGTTTGCTGTCATCTTTCAAGTTGAAGCGCAAGCGGGTCGCACAATGGGTCAAGCTTTGGATATTTTCTTCCCCACCAACATTGGTGATGATCGTTTTTGCTAACTCTTTGTAATTCATGTCGTTCCTCCTATTTTGGTCCTTCGTTTGCTTTTCGTGTGTCAAAACATAAAAAAATACCTAAACGAACCCCTTGGGAGTTCATTTAGGTATAGCCTGCCAATCCAGTAACAATCCTAAGCACTTGTTATTCGTTTGATGTGTATAGTTAAATAGATCAATTCGTCTTCTTCTAACGGTCTACCGAATTCTTTGTTGATGTAGTCGCTGATTTTCAGCGCACACGCATATTCCTTCATATAGCGGTCTTTCAACATAAAAATAAAACTGCCGGTTCCTGCATCATCGAGCTTTGTTCCGCTGAATAAGCGCTGGACAAAAAATTTCAAATGGGTCACAAAGCGTTCGTAGTTCAATGAATACTCATCAAGCTCCATTGAAAAATGATATTTAACGATGTTTAGGATATGCTGAATGATCTTCGCCATTTCCGATACTTGACTGACCTGCGCCATATCCAACTCCGCATTGACGATGTGCAATGCTATGAAGCCGGCTTCATCTTCTGGCAGCTCGATCGCCAAGCGATTTTTGATGATCGATAACGCTTCTTTGCCAATGAGGTATTCATGGTTATAAAACCGCTTGATTTCCCATAGCAAGGCATTTTTGATTTCCATGCCATTTTGATAGCGCTCGATAGCATAATTGATATGATCGGTCAGCGTCAGAAATAATTTTTCGCTCAATTTTTTCCCAAGGGAAACTTTTGCAAAACTGATGATCTCATTCGCTACTTGAATATGTTCGATAGGGATAGAAGAAAGTAATTGGGTTAGTTTTGTGACATTCCACTCTTGTGTACTGAGATAGACTTTTTCAATCTTGGTATCGTCGATCACATCGCCTGGCTTTTTCTTAAAGCCTAAGCCTTTGCCCATGACGACCAATTCTTGTTTTTCCTCATTCTCAGAAATCACAATGTTGTTATTGATCACTTTTGTTACGTTCATTTTAACGACCCTATTCTTCTTTAGATTTCTTCACACAAAAAAATAGGTATAGCCCGCCTAAAGCGGTAACAATCCTCAGAGCCAGTGTAGCATGAGAAAAATCACTCGTCAATGGGGATTTTTAACCGCTTGTTTAAAAGCAGAAAACAGCGCTGCTGCCATTTGAGTCTTTGGCAGAACGCTGTTCACTGGTTTATGGCTCACTAACTCTCTTTGTGAGAGATGAATTAGATACGATTTTCGTGGTCAGCAGTTTTGACTAAGTTTGCACCCACCAACCCACCGATTGACGTAAGAACGAGTCCTAAGACCATTGCCACAAAGCCCCAAATGGATGCTTTGGCTGTTGCATCACTTGCTTCTTCCGCTTTTTGACGAGCGTCTTCCACTGCTTGGTCAATGTCTTGTTTGGCTTGTTCAAGATTTTGTTGCGCATTTTCGATTTGTTTTTGCGCTTCATCAGAAGCATCTTGTAAGCCGTTCACGATATTGTTCGTTGCTTCTTCTGCTTCTTGTTGGCTTAGATCTGTGTTTTGAGCCACTGCATTTGAGATTGCTTCTTTATCGACTGAATCACCGATCGTTGTAGCACGATCTTGTAATTTGCTTGCTAAATCATCAATGATTTTATCAGCATCATTTGGATTGGTTGCAATGTCTTTGCCAGCATCTTTGATATCATTTGTCGCGTCAGACAATTGGTTTTGCAAGTAGTCTGGTTGCAATTCAGGAACATCGGTATCTTGTAAAACATCATTGACGTTCGCTTGTAATTCATCTGTATTGACGTCTTCCATGTTTCCTGTTATTTCATCGAAGGCTTTTGAAGCGACATCGCCAGCACCAGAGGCCACTGTTTCAACACCACTACCGACAGCAGAAGCAACGTTTCCTAAAAGTGACCCGACTACAGAAAAAGCACCGATCGTTAAGTAAGAAAGCATAACCATCATCACGATCATACTTGTTGCCCATGTTAAGAAACCATGAACCAATCCGACACGTCGAGCAGCAACACCAGAAACAAAACCAGCACCGAATAATGCCAAGACGAAGGTAATCACTGTCCAAATCAATAATCCTGTCCCAACACCATCTAATGGGTTATTAGAGGTTGGTTCCACCATACCAAAACCGATTGCTGAGCCAATCATTGACAGTGTCATGAACAATGCGATAAATGTTACGACCCCTGCAAAGATAGACCCCCAAGACAAATTATAGCCTGCCTCCCGCTCATCTGAACCTAAATAATTTCTAAATCCTCTTTTCATCATTACATCCCCTTTTTGTTTTTTTAACCTGAATTAAGTCTAACAATTGATTGTTTTTTTATCAATCAACTCGACTTGCGCTATCTTTTTGTAAGAAAAATGAATGAATCTGAATTGTTTGACTATTTATTAAAATAATGCCTCTCAAGGCAATTGTTTTTTATCTGAGGAAAGCTATTTCACCCCCTGCGTCAAGCCTTCCCCAACCTTATGGAAAAGTAGCCAAGCTGGTTATTGCTACTTATAGTTTCAAAGAACCTGTCATGCCTTTCACAAAGCCTTTTTGCATAAACAAAAACAATACCAACGTTGGGATCGTTGCAATCACGATTGCCAGCATTTGAACGCCATAATTTGGTACGTAACTGGCTGACGATAAATTGGAAATCAGCAATGTCATGGTTTGACGACTTTCCGTTTGCAAAAAGACCAGTGGTAGCAAATAGCTGTTCCATGCGTTCATAAAGGCATAGATGGCAGCGGCAGCATAGGTCGAGCGCATCATAGGGAAAACGATCCGGAAAAATATCGTGTACTCTGTTGCCCCCTCGATGCGACTCGCATCTAAAATACCGTCAGGAAAAGACTTGAAGTTCTGGCGAAAAAAGAAAATCAGAAACAGGTTATTGACCAATGGCAAAATGACCGCCACGTGCTGATTGACTAGCTGCATTCCTGCCATCATTTTAAACAATGGGATCACCAAAGTTGCCAGTGGCACCATCATACATAGCAGAAAAACCGCATAAATCCCTTCACTCGCCCGCGTTCGAAACTTCTCAAATCCAAAGGCAGCCAAAGAAGTGACCAGTAGACTGACAAGGACGGTGATCAATGAAATCTTGATGGAATTCCACATGATCAATGGGATGTCGTAATTGCTGAACAGCACCTGAAAATTGCTTGCTAGCTGATTCCCAAAAGTCAGCTTCCCTTCGGCAACTTGATTGGCGGTATTGGTAGAGCCCACCATCATCCAGTAAAACGGAAAAATCGAAAAAAACGAGACGATCAGTAAAAAACCATATTTTATGCATCCACTTAAAGTAACTTTCATAGCTGCTCCTTTCTATCGCTTTTATTGATTCGTTTTCGAGAGTTTCAACTGGATCACAGATAAAAGAGCGATGATGATCACTAAGACCCACGACAGCGTAGCCGAATACCCAAAATTTGACGTATAGACAAAGGAGTGATTATAGATCAGTTGGGCGACAGTCAACGTCTCATTGGATGGGCCACCACCTGTTAGATTAACCACTTCATCAAAGAGTTGGATCGTCCCAATGGTGGAGGTGATGGTTGTAAAAACGATCACCGGCTTCAGCTGCGGGATCACTACGAAAAAGAACTTTTGAAACCCATTCGCCCCATCGATCGCAGCAGCTTCTAAAGTGTCATCCGAGATATTTTGCAATCCTGCCAAATAAAAAATCATGTTATAGCCTGTCCAACGCCAGCACAGGGCAATAATAACGGTCAGTTTTGCTAAAAACGGATTATTTAGCCAATCTAGCGGTTGCGTGATCAAGCCAATGTTCAGCAGCCCTTGATTAACGATCCCGCCAATTTGAAACATCATTTTAAATAAAACTGCATAGGAAACCAGCGAGGTGACACAGGGTAGAAACAACGCCAATTTAAAGAAGGAGCGTCCTACAAGCTTCGGCGTGTTCAAAACAAACGCCAGCAGAAGACCCAACAACACCATGATCGGTACTTGAAAGATCAGAAAGATAAAATTATTGAGTAAAGCTTTTTGAAAAATCGTATCCTGCAGCATACGCAGGTAATTGCCGAAGCCGACAAAAACCGATTGCAGTCCCTGCATACGATGCAGGGAAAGATATAAGGAATAGACGATGGGATACAGCAAAAAGACACTACTGAATACTAAAGAAAGGCCAATAAATCCCCAGACTTGTTGGTTTTTGGGGCGCTTTTTTCTGATCGTATTTTGCATATTCATCACTCCTTAAGCAACACAAGTCGGCTATTCGCCGACTTGCATCTTGTAGGTGTTTTCTGCTTCTGTCAACATATCATCTAAGGACATGGCACCATCAAAATAGCTTTGCATTCCCCCACGCAAGGCATCCACTGCCGCTTGGGTATTTACCCCGTAATCAACGGCGGGGATGTCCGCCATCCAACTAGAGAAATCTTTATAGATTGGGGCGTCATTAAAGAAAGGATCTTCATATTGATAAGCTTCTCCTTCTTGTGAGGGTAGGTAAGTCCCCACTGCCCCATTTTCTACTAAAATCTCTTGATAGAATTCATCATTCCCAGCAAATTCTTGTTTGAGAAAATCAATGGCCAACGCTTTATTTGGTGAGTCATTGAGCACCAACCAGCTAGAACCACCCAAGTTCGAGTAAGGTGTCGCTCCAGACACTGTCTCTAATTGGGGAAGATTCGTATAGCCCCATTTTCCTTTTTGATCTTCTGCGGATCGGATTGTCGCAGAAAACCAGATGGCTGAATTGACTGCTGCCACTTCTCCACTCGTCACTGCACCGATCCCTTCTGGCGCAAAATAATCTACTGGTTTTGCCAACTCTTTTTCTTCGATCGTCTTCAGGATCGGCAGCATTTCACGAATAGCAGGATTGTCTTTCAAGAATATGTTTCCGTCTTCATCAAAATACCATAATCCGGCTGACTGCATCGCCATCTGGATATAATGAGTGCCGCGATTTGGAATAAACGCGACGAACCATTTCCCCGTTTTTTCTTTGACTGTCTC
Source organism: Enterococcus sp. AZ063 (assembly GCF_051715045.1). Lineage (NCBI taxonomy): Bacteria > Bacillati > Bacillota > Bacilli > Lactobacillales > Enterococcaceae > Enterococcus > Enterococcus sp. AZ063. The sequence goes on along the minus strand of NZ_JBIOTA010000001.1, from coordinate 1,220,563 downwards.
ACCAATCTCCACAAATTTGGACCAGGTTAGATTGGTGAGTTCACTTTCATCGATCCCCGCTTCACTTAAATACTCTTTGCGGTAGTAGAGTCCAGCAGAACCTGAATCAAAGGGAACCGCATAAACGCCGTCTTGATAGGTCGCATTCGTTACTTTGTAAGGAGCAAATTGGTCAAAGTCAATGTCTTCCGATAATTCTGCAAATTTTCCTTCGTAGTTCAGCAAATAGTTCTGCACGTCATAGTCATCCATCAAAACGATGTCAGGCAAACCTTCGGAGACCCCTGAAGTAAAGGATGAAACCATTTTTTGCTTGGTATCCTCGTTGGACATCTCGACGACATTAAGGTCGATTGCGTCATTGTCCGCATTGTAATATTCCCCGGCTTTTTCCATAATTGGAATATTAAAATTTGTGTCCCAAGCCCAAACAGTTAGCGTATTCTCATCTGTACTGGCAAAATCTTGTGAATCTGCTGTTTCTTGATTTCCTCCACAACCAGCGAACAACAACCCTGTGACAATTACTAGCAAGAACAAGCTACTTTTTTTCATTTTTCTCCCTCCAATATGATTCTCTCCTCATCCCCCGATAGCATAAAAATAAAGTAAGCGCTTACCATTACACCAATTATAAAGAATGATGTTCATAATTGAAAATAATTGGATCGTTCCTCTCGTTTTACCAAAAAACCACCTTCGCCCAAGGCAAAGGTGGTTATCTGCTTATTTTTCTTCATTTAGGCGATCTGGCATCATGTTTTCCATAAAACCCCAAACGCCGTTTTGTAATACGAGTTCCTCACGTTCGTAAGTAGAAACCGTGGTGCGGATCAATTCATCTTGACCGTCTAAGACTTTTTGTCCCCAATGAGGATCGATCAACAATGCCCGGCCCACTGCTACAAAGTCTGCATGTTTTAGCAAGCCCGCGGCATCTTTCGATGTTCGGACATCCCCTACACCAATCAAAGGAACCCGCTGAGCGATTTTTTCATAGACATACGCCAACATCGATTTTTCTTGGTACGCTTTTGAAATCGATTTGCGGGTATAATCCGCAAGGGAGATGTGCAGATAGTCTAATCCTTTTTCTGCCAGTTGGTCCACTAAGAACAACGTATCTTCAAAGCGAATCCCTGGTTCTTCGAATTCTTCCGGTGAAAAACGATAACCGACGATAAACTCCTTCACACCTGATTGGTCCACTGTTTCCAATACTTCATCGACGAGCTTCTCAATAAAACGATAACGGTTCTCTAGTGAGCCACCCCATTCATCGGACCGACGATTTGAGTGAGGAGAAAAGAATTGTTGGATCAAATACGTATTGGCTCCGTGGAGTTCTACGCCATCAAACCCCGCCTTGATCGCCCGTTCGGTAGCTTTTTTAAAGTTTTCAATAATCGTTAAAATCTCATCTACTGTGACTTCTCGGGGAACCTGGGCATTTGGTCGTTCGGCAGCAACTGCGCTGGCAGAAATCGGTTGTGTTCCTCGTAGGACCGAGTCATCCGTCATCCGACCGGCATGAAAAATCTGTAAAATAGCTTTGGTCCCATTGGTTTTGATGGTGCTGGCTAATTTACTTAATCCAGGTAAAAAGGCATCGTCGTAAGCGCCTAATTCCCCTTCCCAGCCCTTGCCATCTTCTTGGACATTGGCTGCCGCTGTGATGACTGCTCCGACTTCCCCAGAGCGTAAGCCATAGTAAGCCAACTCATCTTTCGTAATCACCCCATCAAAGAAGGACATCTTGGTCGTCATTGGTGCCATAATGATTCGATTTTTCAACTGCAATCCGCGCTTAAATGTTGCTTTGTCTGTTACATTTCGCATGGGTTTCCCACCTTTTCCATTGGATTCATTTCGCTTTGTAGATCTGACTGGCTTAGTTGCCCAAGGAGATCCTTAAAACAAATCGGTGCATCTTTTTTCTTTTTATCAAAATATACATGCACATGCATCTATATTACAAAAGAATCAAGGAGAAAACAAGTGAAAAACATCATTAGTCCAGCATTTCCTCCAAGACTTTTTCAAAAACGACTTTTGAACGCTGCAGTTTCTTTTCACCTGATTGGGTCAAATCAATATAGATTCCCCGCTTATCATCTTGACAAGAATGCCGTTCGATCACACCGCACAGCTTGTCTTCCATGCGCATGATCATACGTGACATCGCACTTTGACTAAGATCAAAATGGGCGATCAAATCATTGAGGCGCATGCTATGATTGGGGGTCTTTTCTAAGTAATAAAGCACGTAATACTCATTCAAAGACAGATTGCTTTCTGCTTTGAGGGCTTGCTCCAAACGAGCCTCGATCGCTTGATGCTGATTCGTAAAGGCTAACCATTGCCCCATCCGTTCTTTTTCCATCCTCTTCACCACCCATTCTTCTATACCAAGGTATTTTAATCTAGATCCCTGCGTTACGCAAGTCGCCAGAAAAGGCTAACACTTTATTATACAAAATTAGCCAGCTACTGCGGGCGTTCATGAATGTTTTATGATAGAATTGACGAAAAATTCAGCAAAAACTTCCTGTTCTTTCTCAATATTCTATACTACAATAGCTTTAACACCAAAGAATATTTAAGCACTATATCAGCAAAATTGTGCATTCCGACACAATAATTTGCTTGTTTTAGATGTTCTAATATTCTAAGGAAAGGATGAAGCAAACGATGAAAAAAACATTTTCTTTGATTGGGGCACTAACACTCGTCAGTTTGGGGCTTTTGACAGGTTGTAACAACGAAAAAGATACTGCTCAGTCAACCAGCGAGCTAAGCCAGAGTCGTGTGTCTACTGAAAGCAAACAAAGTACGTCGACGCAAACGACTGAAAGCAGCTCCTTAGCGTCAACCTCTACTTCAAAAACTTCGACCACAAGCCAGCAATCGACGGGCCACTCTGACACAATGCAAACGACAGCAAGCTCAGCTTCCAACGAGTTTCCATATGCCGTTGATCTTTCCCAATATGGCCCTACACTGACTTTTCACTTCAACGGTTTCAATGTACCAGATACTGTCACGATTCAAAATACGACTCCAATGATCATTTCGATTCCCGACAGAATTAGTTATGAAGCACAAGTCGATACGATCGCGACAAAGGAGATTCGCATCTTTTCAGCAAATGACAATGGGATTCGTACAGTAAAAGTGAATACCCAGTTGACCTTTGCAAAAGAGATCACACCCAATAGCAATCCTGATTTTAACCAAAACCTGTACCTATTTACAAATAAGGAGGGTGGTCTATCTTTGATCACGCCGAACTATGCGGGAAATGTCAGCGATGACCAACGAGATGTGATGTTAGAAGTACTTCAATAAACGAAAAACAGGGAAACGAAGCGTGCTTCGTTTCCCTGTTTCGTTACCCGATCATCACGGTTTCATCAGGATATTTGTAGCCAGCTTCTTGTTTGTTGGCTTTTTTCATCAATGAAAAAGCAACGGTCATGATGCCGACTCGACCAATGAACATCAAAAAAATGATCAAAAGTTTGCCAAAAACCGACAAGTAAGGCGTCAACCCCATGGTCAACCCCACCGTTCCAAAAGCGGAAAAAACTTCAAAGGCAATGGTTGGCAACCCAAAGTTTGGGGTTTGCGGCATACTCTCAGTGATCGACAACAAGAAAATCGCTACGAAGCATAACGTCAAGGTAAGGAAGAACAACGTAAAGGCACGCGATACAGCAGATTCTTTGATCGTGCGACCAAAAACTTCCGCTCGACTGCGCCCTTTCAATAAGCTGCGGATCTTGATGATCAAGACCGCAAATGTCGTTGTCTTCAATCCCCCAGCAGTTGATCCAGAGGTGCCGCCGATATACATTAAAATCATCGTCAGCATCAGGCCTGCTTGACTCATTTGTCCGTAATCAATACTGAAAAATCCAGCGGTTCTTGGGGTGACCGCTAAGAAGAGGTATTGGAAAAAACGTTCGATGACCGAGTCACCCGTGATCAACTGTGAATTGGCTTCGGTCAAAAAGAACCCTGCCGTTCCAAAAACCACCAAAACGATCATAGCGATCCATGCCAAGCGGCTATGCAGAGACCTTTTTTTGGACGCCGTATGCAGGAGATCGAACCAAACGAGAAACCCCAGACCACCGGCGATGATCAAGAAACTGATGACCCCCAGCACAAATGGGTCGTTTTGAAACCCTACCATGCTGTTGCCGAACAAATCAAACCCAGCATTACAAAAGGCCGAGATCGCATGAAAAACACTGTACCAAAGGCCTTGCTCCCAACCAAAACGGGGCACGAATGCAAAAGCCAGCAAGATGATCCCACTGACTTGGATCAAAAAGGCGATCCGAATCAGGTACCATGCCAAATGGATTTCTCCAGACATTCGGTCCAGATTCAATGATTCCCGCAAAATCATCCGAGTACTAAGATGGACTCTTTTTCTCGCCAAGATGTAAAAGAAGACGGGAATCGACATGAAGCCGATCCCACCGATCTCAATCAGCATCAGCAAGATCCCTTGGCCCCACAGGTTGTAATGATCGGCTACGGTCAAGGTCGAAAGACCCGTCACGCAAACAGCCGATGTGGCAGTAAACAGCGCATCTAAAAAGTTGGTGCCTTCACCACTTTGGGTGACAGCCGGCAGCATCAGCAAGCCAGTTCCTGCCAATATCAGCAAAACGAAGACCAGTGTGACGATCTGCGGAATCAAAAAGCGTTGCGATGCCAGCTTTTTTTTCAAACGATTTCTTTTTTTCATTTTCATTTCCTTTGACCTTTTGCAAAAACCAATGTCTTAGTAATCCAAGTTTATTGCATTTGTTTTTTCTATTATCATACCATTTTATTTTGATTTATTCTTCACTTTGATCATTCTTGTTACGTTTGCTCGTTCATTTTCTTCCAGCCGCATTTTGATTCCATAAATGGCTTCTTCCAGCTCGGGAATCGTCAAATATTCTAGGGCATTGACGCGTCGGCGCGTCCGTTCGATTTCCCCTGCCATCAATTGACAGGTCTTTTCGATTTCCGTTAGCTCCAACAGCTTCGGCATGACGTCAGTAAAACGGGCGACAGCATTATCTAACGGAACATTGGAATTCAAAAAGCCGTACTCGATCGGCGCTTGCATCACCGTATCGTCGTAATCAAAATGCATCACTGGCACTTCCACACTCATGATGTTTTTCGTGGACAATTCAAGGGAGACTTCAGTTGCTGGTAAAATAAACATTTCTTCAATGTATTTTTCATTGATTGTGGCATTGGCTAAGCGAAATGCCTTCATGGCACGCTGCAATTGTTCTTCGACTTCTTTACGCAAGCGGTCATTCTTTTTGATCAATTCAATAAATTGACGCATGAGTTCGTCTTGTTTGTCTTTTAATAATTTGTGTCCGCGTTTGGCTGTCGCCAATTGTTTGCTGAGGCGCGACAGCTCCATGCGGGTTGGATTAACGGTTTTTTGCGCCATTGTTCTCCTCTCCCGGTAAGTATTCCGCCAGTAGGGCATCGCTGATCCGCTTCAGCTCGACTTTTGGCAGCATCGCCAATAATTCCCAGCCTAATTCCAAGGTTTCGATAATCGAACGGTTGGTGCGATACCCTTGGTTCAAGTATTCATTTTCGAAGCGTTCCGCAAATTTGGCATAGGTTTTATCTACTTCCGACAATGCCGATTCTCCTAAAACGACTGCCAATTCCTTGGCTTGCTTTCCTTGAGCATAGGCAGAAAACAACTGGTTCATCGTTGCGGCATGGTCTTTACGGGTTTTTCCTTCACCGGTCCCTTTATCTTTTAACCGTGACAATGACGGCAAGACATCGATGGGTGGCTGGATGCCGTTTTTATACAAATCACGAGACAAGATGATTTGTCCTTCGGTGATATAGCCGGTCAAATCGGGAATCGGATGGGTTTTGTCATCTTCTGGCATGGTCAAAATCGGTAGCTGGGTCACTGAACCTTTCAAGCCGCGAATCCGTCCCGCACGTTCATATAACGTGGATAAATTGGTATAAAGATACCCAGGATAACCCCGACGTCCTGGCACTTCACGACGAGCAGAGGAGATCTCCCGCAAAGCTTCACAGTAGTTGGTCATATCAGTCATGATCACCAAGACATGCATGCCCTTTTCATAAGCCAAGTATTCGGCTGCCGTCAGTGCCATTCGGGGAGTAGCGATCCGCTCGATCGCTGGGTCATTGGCTAGATTCATAAAGACGACAGAATGGTCGATGGCGCCAGTTTGACGAAAATCTTCCATGAAATATTCTGCTTCTTCAAAGGTGATCCCGATGCCAGCAAACACAACAGCGAAATCGTCTTCCGAGTTCAACACTTGTGCTTGACGCGCAATTTGCGAAGTCAATTCTTTATGAGGCAGACCAGAACCAGAAAAAATCGGCAGCTTTTGTCCCCGAACAAGCGTATTCAAGTGGTCGATCGATGAGATCCCCGTTTGAATAAACTCATCAGGATAATCCCGCGCTGCTGGATTGATTACTTCGCCGTTGATGTCCATAAATTTTTCTGGGACGATCTCTACTCCGCCATCTTTGACCCGACCTAAACCGTCAAAGACTCGCCCGATCATTTGCTCGGAAACGCCTAATTCCAAAGGATGTCCTAAGAAACGCACCGCAGATTCCCGCAAATTGATCCCGCCGGTTCCTTCAAAAATTTGGACCAACGCTTTGTCTTCTTGGATCTCCAGTACTTGTCCTTGCCGCGTTTCGCCGTTTTGCATGCGGACTTCGATCAACTCTTCGTATTTGACACCGGAGACGCGATCGACGGCCATCAATGGTCCGACTACTTCTCCAATCGTTTTATATTCCTTGATCATCGGTGCGGTCTCCTTTCTGTAAAATTTCTTTCATCGTTGCTTTGATCTCTTGATGCAAAGCAGGAATTTTTGCTAATTCCGTTTCAGGCAGGTACTTCATACGTGCCACTTTGTCTCGCAATTCTTCGGTTCCTGCATAGATTTCTGAAAGATACGCACCTAGCGTCAACGCATCTTCCGCTTCTTTGTGGAGCAGCAAGATCGTTTCCAGCATTTTGAACTGCTTTTCACGAGAGGTAAACGTATCGACGTCGTCAAAAGCGTTTTGCTGCAAGAAATCTTCTCGCAATGATTTGGTGGTTTCCAGCAATAACTGATCTTTTTCGGATAAAGCGTCGATACCGACAAGTCGAACGATCTCTGACAACTCAGATTCTTTTTGCAGCATCCGCATGGCTTCTGTTACTTGTTTGGACCAATCCACTTGCATTTGTTGGTCCAAAAAGGCACCCAATTCGTTTTCGTATAAAGAATAGCTCTTCAACCAATCGATCGATGGAAAATGACGCTTTTGCGCTAAGGTGGCATCTAAGCCCCAAAAGACTTTTACGACCCGCAACGTATTTTGGGTAACTGGTTCTGAAATATCGCCGCCTGATGGTGAAACGGCGCTGATGGCAGTGATACTGCCTTCTTGATCAGAACCTAAGCAAATCGCTTTTCCAGAACGCTCATAATACTCTGCCAAGCGGCTGCCTAAGTAAGCTGGATACCCTTCATCACCAGGCATTTCTTCCAGACGACCAGACATTTCTCGCAGTGCTTCTGCCCAACGTGAGGTGGAATCCGCCATGATCGCCACTGAATACCCCATGTCTCGGAAGTATTCCGCAATCGTGATCCCAGTATAAATCGACGCTTCCCGAGCGGCTACCGGCATATTGGAGGTGTTAGCGATCAACACGGTTCTCGCCATTAAAGATTCACCACTACGAGGGTCGATCAACTCTGGAAACTCGTTCATTACATCGGTCATTTCATTGCCGCGTTCGCCGCAGCCGACATAGACGACCAGATCGACATCCGCCCATTTGGCGATTTGGTGCTGAACGACAGTCTTCCCTGCACCAAATGGTCCTGGAACGGCTGACGCCCCGCCTTTAGCGATTGGAAAGAAGGTGTCGATCACTCGCTGGCCAGTAATCATTGGTTCGACTGGATTCAGTTTTTGCTTTACTGGACGGCTATGACGCACGGGCCATTTTTGCAGCATCGTGAAAGACCGTTCTCCTTTGGGTGTATCTAAAACATAAATCGTTTCATCGATGGTAAATTCCCCCGCATAAACAGCCTTGACTGTTCCTGAAACGCCATGAGGAACCATGATCTTGTGATTGATCAACGGTGTTTCTTGCACGGTGCCGATGACCATCCCGGTACTGACTACTGCACCGACTTCGACTGTCGGTACAAAGGGCCACTTTTTCTCATGATCCAACGCAGGCAATTGCACCCCACGCGTCAAGAAGTTGCTTTGGGTGATAGACATGAAGGTTTCTAAGGGACGTTGGATGCCATCAAACATTTGTGACATGATCCCAGGCGCCAATTCGACGGATAGCGGTTCACCGGTGGTTTCGACTGGTTCACCAGGTCCGATCCCAGACGTTTCTTCATAGACTTGGATCGAAGCGACGTCGCCGCGCATTTCGATGATCTCACCGACCACGCCTAAATCTCCTACATAACAGATATCTTCTAAACTTGCATGGCCCATATTTTTGGCTAACACCAATGGACCAGATACTTTAATAATTGTTCCTTTTTCCACAACATCGGCTCCTCTCTATAGTATGTTTTGTCCAACTGCTTTTTCGACATTTTCTTGAATCATTCGCTTGCCGATTCCTCGGGAACCATCATAATCAGGAATCAAGATGACTGCAGGTGTCATTTTTTGTTGGACTTTTGCTAATTCATCGGGAATCAGCTCGGCACATTTTTCAGTCAGGTAGATGATCGTACTGTTCTTCATTAATTTTGCCAGCGCCTGCTTCACTTCTTTTTCTTCCGAGGCATAGCAGACCTGAAAGCCAAATAGTTGAAAAGGAATGACGGATTCTTTCTCGCCGATTACGCCGATTTTATGAGTCATAGTGCCGCATCCTTTCTCTGAGTTGTTCTTCCGTAAAGCCACTGCGTTTGCCTACTAGCAAGATACGCAGATTTTGTAGTTCCAAAACCTTAGCATTCAAAAATGCGAGTAAAGGCAGTGGTCCTAAAGCATCCGTTTGGGCTTGGCCATAGCTTTCTGTGATCAAATTGTCTTGCAAAAGTGCCAAGCCAGCAAAGTCGATCACCTGTTCATGAATCAAAGGCCGCAACACTTCCTGATAATCACTTTCTAATAAGAAGGCTAAAAAGTCACTATAGGACGCATCCGCAAACGCTAAAAATTCTTCTTTCGGGATACTGCCGACACTCACTAAGACTGCCTCCATAAAACTGCGCGATCGTTTTTGAAGTACACAACGTGCGGCAATCGTTATATTGGTCAAATCGATCATCTTGATGACAGCTTCTTGTAGCTCAGGGATCTTGATTTCATCTGCCAGTCGCCGTTGTTCATGTAAATACCGGCGATCGTAAATGATATCGATGCCTTGCAGCACGGCGCCGCCTTCTAAGTACTCCCGCACTTCTTGGATCGTAGTCACGATTTTCTCAGGCAATACCTCTGAGGTTCCCGTTTTGATGGCGGTCCGACACTCATCGATCGTGTAAAAACCATCTTCGATCAGTAGATGATCATAATCTTTTCCAGTGACTGACTCTTTGGTCAAGACTTTTAGATTATGGAAAGTAAAAGGCATCATATACAGTCGGAGGATCTCTTGATCAGGAACCAGCTCGGCCAATTCTTTGATCGTCTTTAACAATTCTTCATCGAGATAGGTTTCGAATCGTTCATGAAAATCTGGCTTCAAATAGCGTTGATAATGGGTCTGCTGCAAGACAGCCTCGACTTCAGCAAACCCTTCTGCCGCAATCATTTGTTCGACTTCTTGCGGCTTTAGCAACGTCATCTCTTTCAGCCGAATGATTGGATTCAATTGATGATAGTTCCTCATGGATCAACCTCCTTGTTGTATGATCTGCAACCACCGTTCTCGGGTTTCTTTCTTGTATTCATCAAGCAGTACCTGATAGGTAAAATTGTATTGAATGCCGTTGTCATCCACCAAAAAGCCTGCTTCTGTCAATGGTGCGCCTGCTTTGATTTGATACGGTAGTTTTGATTGACAAGACGTAAGCCAAGCGGCATCTAGATGGGCTGCTTGCTCAGGACCAGCGTGGAAGGTCACCGTCCCGCTGATCGGCAGCTGTTGCAGCACATTTTCAGCAAATGACTGCAGCTCTTCTGGCGTCCAGGCAACCATTTGTTGATACGCTTGCTCAAAAAGTTGTGTCAGGTATTCGTTTTGTTTCACCATTTGCTGCTGCTTAGCGGCACTTGCTTGGCGATTCAGCGCTTGCTGATAATTTTTTTCGGCTTGCTTTTTTGCTTGCTGGGCACGAAGCTGCAAGTCCGACTCTTTTTTCGCCCAGTCACGTGCCATCGTTTCACTGATCCTAGCACGTTCAGCGGCAGCCAAACGTTCCCGTTTTGTCTGCGCTTCTTGGTCTAGTTCAGCAATCATTTTGTCGATTGCATCCATACCTTCGCCCCCTTTAAATCGTTCCTAAAAGTAAGAAAGAAATAACAAAGCCTAAGATGGCATACATCTCAACCATTACTGAGAACATAACCCCTTTAAAGAAATGCTCTGGTTTCTTCGCTAAAATTTGAATCCCAGCTGCAGCGACCTTCCCTTGGGCCATTCCTGAGAATAAGCCAGTAAAGGCAACTGGCAGTGATGCCATCAAGTACGCCATACCAGTCACTGTCGACATTTCACCACTTAAGCTACCATAGATCATAAACGCAATAACGAATCCGTATAGTCCTTGCGTTCCGGGAAGCAATTGTAAAATCAAGGCTTGTCCAAACTTCTCCGGCTGATTCGTCGTTAAGGCTGCCGCTGCTTCACCAGTTTGGCCCACCCCTTTGGCTGAACCGATCCCAGAAAAGATCGTAGCGATCCCCATTCCGATAATTGCAAACACCATACCACCATTATTATTAATTAAGTAATCAATCATTTATTGTCTCCTCCATTTTCTTTATCAAAATCAACGTATTTCTCACTTGGCTTAAAGGTTTCAAATTGGCGCCCCCCACCAGTGAAAAATTTTCCGAAAAACTCTACATATTGTAAACGAGCGGCATGCACATACGCACTCAGTAACGATAAAAAGATGTTTAAAGCTTGTAGGACAACCAATAAGAGAATGCCTACAGAAAAACGAGCGGCTGGCGGCAAATAGCCCACCAATAAGTTGAAGGCTGCTGCGATACTCCCACCAGAGATCCCTAATGCCATCAAGCGGCTATAGCTGACAAAGTCGCCGATGTAACTGGTCACACCGTATAAGTCATACAAGCCTAAAAAGAAGCCGCCCACTTTGGTTTTCCCTTTCAGAATCGGTACCACGATGATCAATAAGGCACTAAAGCCTGCTAAAATCAAGCCGACGGTTGTTAGTGCTGGGACATCGATCAAAAGATTGCCTGCGGCTGCCACTAAAAGACCACTCAAAAGTCCTAGCCACGCAAAGCCTTCGTTGACTGCACTTAAAAGATCCTTTTTGCGGATATTTTCTTTGGCTGCTAAATAAAGGCCTGTAAACAGTTGGATCCCACCAAAAATCATGGATAGACCAAAGATCGCCATAAAATCTTCGGAGGGCGATAAAAGTTGGAAGGGCAATGTAGCACCAAAGAAGGAGCCGTAGATTGCGCCCCAAATCATAGTTGGCACAGACAAAATCTGGAACAATTTCAGAAACCGTTTGGTCCCTTTGGGCAAACGCAAGGCGTGTAGCCCAATCGTGGTCGCGACAGCCATTAATGCACCATAACCTAAGTCAGCCACCATCATACCAAAGAAAACATAGTAAAAAGGCGTCATCCATGGGGTTGGATCGATCTCATCGTATTTTGGCAAGCTGTACATTTCCGTCAACATTTCAAAGGGTTGAATAAACGAGGCGTTTTTTAGTTTCGTTGGCACTTGATTGGCAGCGATCTCCTCTGCAGTGGGTTCTTCAAATGAATAGTAAATCTCGTTGGCAAAGGATTCTTGGACCATTTCCGCCACTAACGGCTGATCCTTTTCTTCGATCCAGCCGCGCAAGAGGGCAAAGGTCTGACCAGCTGCTAAGCGCTGTTGCATCATTGCCCGATTCTCACGAGTCAAAAACAGTTCTTCCGCTTGCTGCAGCAGGATCAGCCGTTGTTTGTGCTGACTCATTTCTGTAATCAGTTCTTTGCGCTGCTGCGTCAAGGAAGACAAGGCTTGTTTCGTATTTTGCAAAACCACTTTTGGTGATTCGGATGTCAGGCCAGTTTCTTTCTTCACCCCATATCGGTGAAACAATTGGAACACTTGCTCTTCGATCGCTGTTAAAAACAGGCAGCTGAAATTGACTTTTTTGGGTTCAGAATAGATCACTTCGATATGAACCTCTTCCAATTGACGCAAGGCTTCAGCTAGATCTTCCCAGCGTGGACCTTCGACACTCCCAGCAAAAAAACTTGTATGTGCAGGCGCTTCGATCTCCAAGGGTACGTCAAGATTTTGCCATTGTGTCGCCCATTCTTCCGACTGCGTCGCTGCTTCGATCGCTTCGATCGTCTCTACCCAGCGCTCCTGCAAATTCTCGACTTCAACCAGCTCCGTTAATGCTGCTGCTTCATCGAAGCTTGTTTCAAAGTCCGACAGCCGCAAGGCATCTCGTTGCCATTCCGTGCCTTTTTTCGCATCACCATTTTGGCGAATAAAGCGGATCGCTTCTTGCAATCGACGAATCATTGGTTGATGAGAAGCACCTTCTGGGGTGGCTCCTGCAAAAAATTCCCGCAGCCAAGTTTCGTTCGCTTCCTGCTCAAATACGTTCTCGATTTCAACAAACTGCATCGTTTGCAGCTTCGTCAATAACCTTTCTTGGTAGTGCTTCGGGGTGATCAACGTTAGTTTATTTAGTTTGGTTACTGCCATAAGTCCCGATCACTCCTTCAACGATCTGTTGAACCGCTTGCTCTTGGAAGCTTTGCATATTTTTTTGGTAACGATCTAACACTTGCTGATTCTCTTTTGCCAGCTGCTGCTTTTGTGCTGCTAGTGACTGTTGCAACTGCTCTTCGATTGTTGCTTGTTCTTGAGCAAGCGCCTCTTCTAAAGCGGCTGATCGCTCTTGCAATGCTTGTTGCTGCTGCGCTTCTTCCGACTGCAATTCTTTTTTCAAAGCGCGCAATTGCTGTTCATTGGCTTCTTCTGCTTCTCGTAAACGAGTCAAAGCTTCTCTCATCGATTCCCCTCCTATAATGATTTGTATTCTCAACTGAAAAATAAACAAAAAAGCATACCTCACGAAGAAGTATGCTGATATGAAAAAAGGCCAGCATTCCTCCAAGAATGTTTGCCTCACCCCTTGGCAAACCTGATCCTTGAAGCATAAAAAATGCTCAACCTTTGTCTATTTTATTTTTCAATTCCTGAACTATTATAGCAAAAAACGGCGTTCTATTCAAGTGAAATCATCTTTTGTGAGAAAAAAGTGTTTTTCACCTATTACTGATTCACTTGCTACCTGCCCAACTTTCCACCTAACATTTGCCAGGGATCGGATTGTTCTTACTAAATTGAAATCGGTCAAAATCAATTTAAGACTTAGAATGGTATGAATGAAGAACGTTGAGATTTTTTGAAAATGCTAGACATCATTTAATTGGTACCCAAAAGGAGATAACAGTTCCAACAACCCATTCGATCCCTGACAAATCTTAAGTGAGAAGTTCGCTTATTTCGCTTCTCTTTTTATCGGTGGCAGCGGTTGGCCCTTTTCTTCACAAATGAAATAACCGCCTCGATAAAGGCATGTGTAAATTTTACCTAGTTCCATTGTTAAAGGAAGCCCATTTTTTAAATACATCGGTTTTCTTTCCATTGTGCTCACCTTGTCTTTCGTGGGAAAATCAGTCAAAATAAAAAACAACAGCTATTTCTAATCTTATCTTCAAGATTACCAAAAATTAAATCAATTTCCTAGTTTTTTAATCAAAATATCGCAACTATATCGATTGTTTTATATAAAGATGGATATTTAACGAAATGTGTGTGTAAAGAATGAACAGGAGGAAAAAAGGATGTCAGATGAACGTTGGTTTCAAATTAGAAGAAAGCGAAACATCGAATTGGTTCTTTGTTTGCTTGTCGTCCTGCCGATGGTCTATGGCTTATGGTTTCAGCTCGCTTTTTTGATCCACTACATGTCGTTTTTGTTTCTGGTAGCTGTCTTCACTGCAATCTACGAAGGAATTCGTTGGATCTGGGCTTTTATTAGAAAAAAACGAGCGTGAAAAAGCTTGGCTCTGCTATAATAAATGAAACGAGCAGAGAGGAGTGCTTCTATGAAACGAATCATTATGGCTTGTGACTTACAACATGCCCCCAAAGCTTTACAAGAATCCGCCCTTTCTTTTGAGCCTTTTCTCCCGAATTCTCGAAGTGTCGCAGAGCTTTTTTATTCCGCCTATCATGAAACGTCAGATGACGAAGGGGAATCGCTTGCTGACTGGCAAAGAGAGCTGAGAGAGACCGCTGACGGAAAATACGGTCCCTTGATTCCAGAGCTTTCTTTTCAGTTACAAAAGGATGATCATCCTATCGGTGCCGTAGTAACCAGCACGTTTCAAGAGCTTCCCCTGCTATTATTTGTCGTTATGGACGCAGCCTTTAAAGGCAACGGCTTATCCAAGCTGCTGATGAAGGAAGTGATCCAACGAGCAAAAGGCATGGGACTCATTCACCTTTACTTGGTAGTGACAGTTGAAAACCAGCCAGCCTACAAGCTGTATGAAGCATGCGGTTTTTCTTTTGCAGGTGAAAGCTGGGCTGATCTTTCTCCTTAGCTAAGCTTGCAAGTTATCTAAGTCATTTTCTACTATTTGAAAAGGAGCTTCCAACCAATGAATGAACGACTAGCTGCTGCGATCCAACTGCGGACTGAAAAAAAACTCCAACAATCAAATGAACAATTGATTCAATTAGCTGCCGAAAATCCCCAAGATGCCTTTGTGCAGTACCAAACGGCTTGGAGCTATGATCTTTTAGGGGAAGAACAACAGGCAATTCCTTATTATGAACAAGCAATCGCGTTAGGGTTATCAGAAAACGACTTGCCAGATGCCTACCTAGGTCTAGGCAGCACCTATCGTGCCCTCGGCAATTATCAAAAAGCCGAAGACGTGTTTTTACAAGCGATGAAGCAGTTTCCAAAAAATCATGCTTTGCAAACCTTCTATGCCATGACACTGTTTAATCTCGCCGAGTATGAGCAAGCCACTAAACGATTATTGACCCTGCTTGCCGAAACCTCTAGCGATCCAGACATCCAGTCTTACCGACAGGCACTTTTGTTTTATGCGGATAAACTCAATGAGACATGGGCATAAATATACCCCATGAAGCAACTCCTCCGCTCCCTTTTCTCGTAAAAGGGAGTCTTTCTTTTGGATATCTCGCGATCATCCTTTGCTACCACCGACTGTCCTTTGAACCTTTTCCTCCAAGCAACGCTACCCATCATTATCGAATTTTTCGATGAAAAACCAGTTGACGGCTCTCAATAAATCTGTTAGTTTATCTATGTTTTTTTAATAACAGATTGGAGGAATGACTATGCCCTTTATTGTCTATTTTTTCCTATCCTTATTGATCATTTATATTCCGACACCAACCCTTTTGTTGTTTTTTCAAAAACTCGCCTCGCAGCATGACAATCTGACGGCTTTCAGTAAACTTTTTCTATTATTGATGATCTTGCTAGATTATTACTTAAGCTATTATTGGTTAAAAAACTGCAAGGTCAAAAAAGCGCACTACCTTTATTTAGTCTTTGTCAATGTCTTCGAGTGGCTGATCCACTTCTATCTTTATTCACGATTTGAAACGATCAATCTACTAGTCATTTTGTTGTTCCAGACTGTGCTTTTGTGCTGCATGGTTTTCTTCCCTTTGTCGGAGAAGTTCCGACGTTTCTTATTTACATAGTCAGTGAGAAGAAGGGTTCACAGTTTTCGGTTTCCTTGATACACTATCCTTATCTATTTGCGAAAGGAAGTGCGCGTATCCACACACCGGAACAAGCTCTTGAAGGTTATATTCAAGCAACCAATACCCACGATTTTCGTCAAGTTCAGCCATTCCTTGGAAAACAGGCGATCTATTACTTTTCTGATGCAACCTGTCGAACACCTATGGAAATTTGCCAATATTTTGAGAATGCTTGGGACTTAATCAAAGACGAACATTATCATATTTCAGATGTACAATGGCTCCACAAATCTGCTCAATCCGCAGTCTGTCTTTATACGTATCACTATGAAGGTTTTCTGAATGAAGAATTTATTGAAGGCTCGGGTAGAGCCACGAATATTTTTGAAAAGATCGAAGGAAACTGGGTTTTGGTCCACGAACACTTAAGCTCCTCAGTTACCCCCTAGCCTACGTCATGATTTAAATGATCACAAGAACTGATTTACATTGCAAACCACCTTTGTTACGATTGATAAAAAGGATGTGTTGTGATGTCATTGATCGTCTTGATTGGCGCACAAGCCGCAGGGAAAATGACTGTGGGCAAAGAACTGGAAAAACGATTGGATGCAAAGCTTTTATTCAATCACCAGACCATTGATCTTTTTGCGAACTTTCTTAGCTATAGTCCCGCAGCATTCGCTTTGTCTAATCAAACACGGATCGAACTCTTCAAAGCCTTTGTTCAAAATGAAGCCAATAATACGACAAAATCAATCATTTTTACGGTCTTGATTGATTTCGATCAAGCGGGAGATTTAGCTTTTTTACAAGAGATCGCCCAACTATTTACCGATGCCCAGCAAAAGGTCTATTTTATCGAACTAGTGGCTGATATTGAGGAACGCTTAAAGCGCAATTGCCATGAGGACCGTTTAGCCGCAAAGCCGTCAAAAAGAGCGCTGGATTTTTCTAGAAACGAGCTTTTGTCTTCGTTTGAAAACTATCGCTTAGAAAGCCTGCCACAGGAATTAACTACCCTTTTTCCAACGATTCCTTCGCTGAAAATCAACAATACCCACTTATCACCTGATGAAGTGAGTCAAACAATTATTGCCCATTTTTCCTTGACTTAAGTGCCAAAGAAACGCCATTCTCAAGCTTTGCTTCAATACGAAATTGTCTATTGACTTTGACGCTGCGTCAAGCGGTATCCTCTAATTAAGAGGAGGTGTCAAAATGAAAGTATATGTTATGCCAATGTTTTATCAATTGAAGACAAAAGATATTGAACAATCATCAAAATGGTTTGCAGAAATCTTGGGTTTCCAGTCATTGTATCAGTTTCGCAATCAAGAAAATCAAGTGACGATGGACCATCTGCGTCTTGCTGACTACCAAGATTTGATGCTGATTGCCGCAGACTCGTTCACTGTTGGCGATGGGGCAATTTTGAATGTAGCGATGATTGATCTTAAGAATATCGCTCAAAAAATTCCCGAAAAGTGGATAGTGGAACCTTTGATGGAAAAGCCTTGGAATGCCCTTGAAATGACCATCAAAGACCCCAACGGTTATTTGTTTACCCTAACAGAGGCGATAAGAAAAAACGAATCAGACTTTCAAACCTTGATGGACCAAACCAAGGATTACTTACAATAAAAAGGAACCGAGTAAGAAGGATGGCTTTCTTACTCGGTTCCTTTTTTATAAAACTTGATTCTGGCAACAATGACAAAAACGAACGCTCCCTAAATTTTACTAGGAAGCCTTTTCCCCATCAGATATACCAATATACCTTTTTAGTATATTTTTAAATATTGAAGGTAATTATTAACACACTTAACTCAGAACATGCTACACTATTTAAAAAGGAGGAGTTCCTATGGAAAAAAAATCGCAGCTTCCGTGGTACAAGCGCAAAAAGTTCTACCTTCCAGTTGCCGTCGTCCTCGGCGTGATTGGGGTTCTTCCCAGTCTCGTCTCTCTTTTCGGGGTCTCGATCGATGATGAATTCAATCCTGATTACTATTCTGATCCGAATGAACCAATGTTCAAGAAAAAACAAAACTGACTGTTGGGATGCCGTATGCAGGTTTTTTGACCAACAAAAAAAGAGCAATCACTCGCTGTTGTGTTTGCTCCTTTTTTAAAAGGGATTCGGCAGACCTACGCACCTGGACAGGGTAAGCTGTTTGGGGAGAGGGCGTTTGAATGCGCGAATGAACAGTAACTTATTACGTGAAACCACTTATACTTTTTTCCTGTTAAAAAATCAATTGCTAACCAATCACAAAGGATCGATTATTTGAAGAAAGAAAAAACGTTAGCCATTAGTTCTACAACTTCCCAGGGAAAACTAAAAAAATCAAACATCCATTTCTCCTCCTTTAATTGACTTTCTTCAAGTTTACCCGCAAAATAAAGCTGTAACATATTTGGACTATTTTTCCGTCCACTTTTTTTAGGAGGGATTTTTTGAAGGCCAATGACTTGTTAAAAGAGTTACGAACGGAACGAAATATCTCACAGCGAAAATTGGTTGAGAACATTTCAGAACGCAGTACACTGGCAACCTTTGAACAAAAAGGGCACCGCATCGCCTTTGATATTTTGCACCAGTATTTGGACCGCTTAAATGTCACTTTGGAGGAATTTGAGTATCGCTTGGATGACAATCAAGTCAGCGAGAAAAAGCAGCTATCCAAACAGTTGACCACCGCTTACTATGAAAGCAAGTATTCTGAAGTCCTCTCTTTGATTAACAAAGCCCAAGCGCTGTATAAAACCACGAAGGATTTCTTCTATTATGTCCTGTATAGTCAATTCTTTTTGATTTTAGAGAAAAAAGGCGTGGTTACCGACGAGGAAGAACGTTGCATCATCGAAGCGACCATCAAGAAATACTTGGAACGAATCGACACGTGGGGAAAGTTTGAAATCTCCTTATTTACCAATCTGCTTTTCCTTTTTTCTGACGAGTACATCTTGTATCAAATGAAACACCTGAATAAAAAAATTTTTTACAGCAATGCATTAAGTATCAATTATCAAATCTACACAAAATTGCTGACAAATGCGGCTTTCTTGTTTATCGATCGCAAAAAACCTGCCGAGTTGGCGCATGTGCTGACGTATCTAGCCGATCACCTGCCGCCGGACAATGATCGTATCCGCTTGATGATTCGTTATTTCGAAGGCATTTACGCCTTGTTCCAAGGCGATCGTACGTTGGGAATGGCCACGATTGAAAAAGCATTGGACTATTTGCGATTTATTGGTCAAGAAGCCTTTGCCAAAGAATTAGAGGCACTGGCTCAGAGTATCTAAAAAAACCTGCTGCTTCCTCTCAGTAAGAGAACAACTCTCTTACACGGAGGAAACAGCAGGTTTATTTTTTTCTTAAAGTAAATGCAATGCTTCTTTCCAGAGCAAGACTCGTTTCACGGAAGCATTCAAATCAGCTTCTAAATAGCGGCCATCTTCAACCGCTTGTACCACAAAAGGGATCTGTTCTTGATAGGTAGAGGAGATCACTAGATCATTTCCCGCCTGCAACGCCTGTAATGCGGCTTCTTTTTGCGGAATGAACTCAGAAAGTCCTGCCATATCCAAGTCATCCGTCATGATGACCCCTTCAAAATGCAATTCATTTCGCAGCAGCTCATGCACGGGTTTTGAAATAGAGGCGGGTACGGTCTTATCGATACTATTGACGATCGTATGCGCCACCAAAATACTATCGGCACCAGCTTTGATCCCTGCGGCAAAAGGCAGAAAATCCGTTTCCCGCAGTGCAGATAGCGGGCGGTCATCGGTGACGATTTCGACATGCGAGTCACGATTGTTGCCATAGCCAGGAAAATGCTTCAAGGTAGACCCAACGTGGTGTTTCTGTAAAACATGAACCACACGTTCTACAAACGTACTCGTGCCCTGCGCATCCATGCCAATGGTTCGGTCGTAGATAAAGGACTGCGGATCAGTGGAAACATCGGCAACGGGAAACAGCCCAGCATTGATGCCGTAAGCTTTTAAAATTTCCGCTTTCTTTGCTGTATCTTCTTCGATCGCCGACCATCCACCTTGGGCATACAGCTGTTGTGGTGAGAGAAAACGCTGATCCGTAAGGTTCGGATTGCGGCTGATGCGAGTCACTGTGCCCCCTTCTTCATCCATACCGATCAACAGCGGAATGGCGCTGGCTGCTTGGTAATCTGAAATTTTCTGTTTCAAGCTCTCCGCCGTCTCATTTTCGGTATCACGGCCGAATAACAGATAGCCACCGAAATGATACTTTTGAAGCTCTTCGATTTGATTGCTTTCTGGCACACGCACAAAAAACAATTGCCCGACCTTTTCCTCCAAACTCATCGTGGCGATTTTTTCTGCTATTGCCTCTTCTGGCTGTTCTTGCGTGGAAGTTGAAACAGAAGTTGACGTGGAAACTGAGGTAGTTTCCTGGCTTTCCCTGCTTTCTTCCTGTGTTTCGTCCCTCAAGCTGCTTTGCTGGATCATGGCTGGCTCTTCGGTTTGCTGTTTTTGCTGTTCTATCATCCACTTCATCCCTCCCATTGCTGCTAAGACCAAGAAAAGAAACAGTCCCATAGCGAGTCCTTTTTTATTCATAGATTCCCCTTCCCCTCTAAACAAGTTATTGAGAATGATTAAGCCAATCCTTAGAAAGAAAAAAGTGAACCACTGACGAAATATTCGCAGATGATTCACTTCAATGGATGTTATCGTTCTTTTTTACTCGTTAAACGAACCGTCGGATCAGCCGTTTGTATGGTACCGCACGCCCTACGATGTAAATCAACGCAGTTTGTATCGGGAACATGATGACTGCTTTTAGCAAGCGGACCGACCAAATCGCCCAGCTTGTCAAAGGAATATTCAGCATCATAGCTAACCAGATCGGTGTTAAGATCAAGGTTATTAAAAGTGTATTTAACAAGACGACCATCGCCGCTCGTTTTAATGTGACTTCTTTCCGATAAAAGAAGTAGCCATAAATCAGTCCACCAACGAAGGCATTGATGGTAAAGCCAAAAAAGTAGGCTGATTTTGGAAAAATCACCATTCCTGCGATATCAGCTAATGACGAGCCAACTGCTGTCCAAAATGGACCAAACAGCATACCCATGATCAGCTGGGGTACAAAGGAAAATGTGATTTTGATATAGGAGGTTTCAAACCCCAAGATTTGCGACAAGACGACCATTAAGGCAATCAAAAGTCCCATGACCGCAATCATGTGTGCATCGACTTTTCTTTTCATAGCGAGCATCTCCTTTTAGAGTTGCTACAAATTCATGCAGCGAATGCGAAAATAAAACCGCGAACGAATGATCGTTCTTCGTCCGAAAGGCAACATCCCATCCTTTCAGCACTTGACGCTTTATTTCCTACTCTGATTTTTTTAGGTATTGCTACCCAGACACACTATAGCATACAAGCGCGGACTGCTACAATTTTTCTTGCTTATTTTCTTGTACAAAATCTGTCAATGTTCGCTTTTCGTTTTTGTGCATCAAAAAAACGCTTTTCTCATGTGAATCTTTCTACCACCAGTAAGTGAGCAGCAAACATTCTCAAAAAAAGCGTTCATGCTTGTTTCTTGTTTCATTTCAAGCCTTATGACAATTTACCCAATCAGATTGTCATTGATCAATACCGATTTGATGTCGCGTAATTGATGATCGATAGCAAGTTGTTCATGGGTCATCGTTGCGGTAACCTCTTTCATGGCATGCATTTCTTCATTCAATTCGTTGATATTCGTTACTAATTTGTTCAATGCTTCAATAATCAATTGATTGTTATCCATGGTGAAACACTCCTTTTTGTAATGGTTGAGGTTAGTCTTCTTCGTTGATTGGCTGCTTCATCGTACCAACGGCGGCAACTGCGCGTTTCGTTTTATAAAACAATTTGTATAAAACAAGAACGACGACTGGGATCAGTCCGCATAAGATGTAGATCTGCGAGTAATCAAACAAACCGTGCAAGCTTCCTAATGCATAGGGACCTACGCCTAAGCCGAGATCCAGCCCGATGAAATAAGTGGAGAGCGCTACGCCGACACGGTGAGGATCGACCTCTTTCAGACAGACGGCTTGGCCATTAGACATGAAGGTGCCATAGCCCAAGCCGACAAAGCAACCCGCAAGCAACAACATCCAGCTGTTGCCAGTAATACTCAATAAGAAAAGACCAAGGGTCAAGAATAGAAAGCTAGGATACATGACCGCATCTGCGCCATGGCGGTCAAATAGTTTGCCAGTCATTGGCCGTGTGAAGGTCACAGAAAGTGCATAGACGATGAAGAAAAAGGCACCGGCCGTTTCTAACCCAAGGTCACTGGCGTAGATCGACAAGAAGCCGAGAACGCTGGAATAAGCCAACCCGATCAAAAAGGCAATCCCAGAAATGAAAAAGACTTTTGGTTCGACAAAACTTTTGACGGACCATTTTTTTAGTTGTGCTTTGTGTTCTTCCGTCAATGGGATGTTTTTGACTGGGAACCAGAAACAAGCGATGGCTGTTGCGATCGATAAAATAGTTGCTAACCAAATAATGAAATCAAAGCCGACTGTCGGTAGTAAAAGCATACCAATAAAAGGTCCGACCGCCGCTGCTAAACTAGTACTTAATCCATAGTAATTGATCCCTTCGCCATGTTTGGAAGCTGGGATATAAGCGGTGACGATCGCATTAGCCGCAGTCGAGACGGCACCATAAGCAAAGCCATTGAAAAAGCGCACTGCATTTAAAATATAAATGTTGACTGAGACCAAATAAGCAGCGGTGGTAATGACATAAAACAATATCCCCCAGCGCAAAACGGCTTTACGACCAACTAATTCTAAAATTTTCCCAACATACAAGCGAGCGATCAAGGTCCCGATAATGTAGATCCCCGCTGCCAAGCCAGCTTGTGCAGTGGATGCCCCTAACTCCTGCGTGGCAAATTTCGCGGTGATGACGACAAAACAATAATACACGAGAAAGACGATAAAATTGATCAAGGTAATCGTGATAAACCCTTTGTTCCATAGTTTTTCATTTTTAGTTGACGGCAACGAGCTGACGACTCCTTCTTGATTGGTTTCCCTATCTGACATGTTTCTTCCATTCCTCCTGTTTGTGCTGTGATGCGTTTTACTATACCGAAACTTCCTCTGCTTGAAATGCGCTTTTGCTGTTAAAAAAGAGCATTAACAAGAAACATTAACATTTGTTATTGCTTTTTCACCAGAAATGTCTTTTAATGAAGCATGAATAGAGGAAATTTCAGATTTTTTTCAGAAAATGTTGGGTTGGCATGAAGTGAAGGAGTAACGTGGGTGGAGAAACAGATATTACGTGATTATTTAGAAAAACAAGCAATACCGGTCGTTATCCGTAAGAAAAAGAGTTACTTGACATATGAAGGCATCCCGGATCGGTACGTCTATATTTTAAAAAAAGGTATCATCAAAACTAGCGTAGTGACCCATGAAGGGCGCGAATTCAACTTGCGCTATTTGACGGATTTTGAGATCGTCTCTTTGTTTAAAGACGAATCCTCTCAAGAAGTCGAAGCCCCTTTTAATGTGCGGGTTGAATCAGAAGAAGCCGAATTATACAAAATCGTGCGGGATCAATTTTGGGCAGATGTCAATCGTGATCGCCTGCTGCAGGATTATGTCAAAGAGTATTATCGAAGAAACTTGATGGACACGATGAAAAAGATGCAGCAAATGCTGATGAACGGCAAATTTGGTGCTGTCTGTACCCAAATCAATGAGCTGTATGAAACGTTCGGAATCCAGACAACAGATGGTGTCTTGATTGACTTTGAAGTCACCAATGAGGAGATCGCTCGCTTTTGCGGCATTACCTCTGCCAGCAGTGTCAATCGAATGATGCAAAAATTACGAGAATCTGGCGCCCTAAAAAGTGTCGATCGCAAACTATTAGTGACAGATATCGACTTTATTCGGGAGAATATTATTTATTGATCAAAAAAAGACTTTGTACGCCTATTGGTTTCAGGCACACAAAGTCTTTTTCGATTAAATAAACGTCACCGTTTCCGTCACTTCGATCGCTGGATCTAATGATTGGATCACGGGGCAATTTGGTGAAACGAGTTTTAGGCAACGGGTCGCTTTGTCATGGTCGGCTTCAGCGATTTTCGCATAAAACTGAATGTGGATGGCACTGACTGGTTGGGCTTTTTTGTTGTCGTCCCGGTCATAGCTGACTTCGATCTTTTCGATTTCTGCTGTGATTTTTGAATTCTCTAGGACGGATGCGTATACATAGCCGCCGCAAGCAGCGACCGCACTCACCAGCATTTGGACTGGCGAATAGCCTTTTTCCCGTGCTAACACCCAATTGCCAGTTGGGGTCGTCATTTCAAATTTGTCGCTTCCTTGATGGATCGTCAATGTTTCTACTGTCATCGTTTTTCTCTCCTCACAAAATGATCTGGTTCAACTTCGACCCATTCATACAATGGTGTCAAAGTAATCGTGCTTTGAATTTCCGTTTGTTCCATCGCACCTCTTGCTAACACAGGATCAGCGATCGGCGCTGCTGCTAATAATTTCTTCGTGTAAGGATGCAGCGGATTGTCAAACAAACGGTCGGTGGGTGCCAATTCAACTAATTTCCCTTGATACATGACGGCTGTTCGGTCACTGATATGACGAATCACGGACAAGTCATGGGAAATGAACAAATAAGACAACGAAAACTCTTTTTGCAGACGCAGCAGCAATTGGATGATCTGAGCCTGAATGGAGACATCTAATGCCGAAGTCGGTTCATCACACAAGACGAACGCCGGGCGATTGACCACCGCACGAGCGATGCCGATCCGTTGTCGTTGTCCGCCGCTGAAACTGCGGGGCAGTTTATGGACATCATCACCCGTGATCCCGACGATCGCTAAGATTTCTTTGGCTTTCGCTCGGGCAGCATCTTTCGTTTCATGATACAACGGCTCCATCACCAGTTCAAGTGCCGTCATGCGGGGATTCAATGATGAATACGGATCTTGGAAAATGATCTGCATTTGCTGATACGCTGCTTTGCGATCTTCTGCCGTCAATGCTGTTAGCTCTTTGCCTTCAAAGAAAATCTCCCCGCTTGTTAAGGTCTCTAAATTTAAAATACTGCGTCCTAAAGTGGTTTTCCCACTCCCAGATTCCCCTACTAGCCCCAATGTCTCGCCCCGATGGATCGTTAGGCTGACATCTTCGACCGCTCGGACTTCACTGACAGTGCCGCGCCAGTTTTTGCTGCGAAAGGTTTTCGTCGCATGTTCTACGCGAATCAGTTCTTCCATTATTCTGTCACCTCCTGATTGCGCCAAACGCGATGGGTCTTAGATAACTGCGTTTCTTGCAACTCATCTGCCAATGTCTCATGATAGTCAAAGACTTTTAATTCGGCATGCTTGTCGCCTAAATGGGCCGCCTGCAATAATTGTTTCGTATAAGGATGCGCAGGTTGATAAAAGATTTCTTCTGTGGTGCCTTCTTCCACGACTCGACCTTGATACATCACTTTAATAAAGTCGCACATTCCTGCAACGACCCCAAAGTCATGGGTCACAAGGACGACGGAAAGCTGGTTCTCTCTTTGCAGGTTTTTGATCAATGCCAAAATCTGTGCTTGGATCGTCACATCTAAAGCCGTCGTCGGTTCATCTGCGATCAGTAATTTCGGTTGCGCCAATAAAGCCATGGCGATCATCACCCGCTGACGCATCCCTCCTGATAACTCGTGGGGATATTGTTTCATACGTTGTGCTGGAAAAGGTATGCCGACTTTTTCTAACTCTTTGACGGCGATTTCTTGTGCTGCTTTTTTCGATACTTTTTGTGTGCGGCGAATCACTTCGATCAAATGATAGCCAATCGTACGCAAAGGATTCAACGAAGTCATCGGGTCTTGAAAAATCATGGCGATCGGTAAGGTTCGACGATCGGTCACTGCTGCTCCTTCAAATGTATAACTGGCATAGTGATCGGTCACCTTATCAGGCAAAAGATCCATGACACTTTTCATGGTCATACTTTTGCCACTACCAGATTCGCCGACGATCCCAACCACTTTGCCTTTTGGAATCACTAGATCCAGCTTTTTGACTAACGGTTTCGGACCGGTTTTGCTGTGAAACGTCACATTCAACGCTTCGATCGCTAATAATTCTGTCTTCATCGGTCACACCTCCCTTTGCAAGACATGTTTGATCATGTCGCCGATGTTGTTGAAGGAATAGATGGTGAAAATAACAAAAAGCCCGGGAAGGATCGCCATGTATGGTGCCCGCTGCAAGCTGTTTTGCGCGTTTTGCAACAGACTGCCCCACGAAGCCATCGGCTGCTGAATGCCTAATCCGAGGAAGCTCAACGCTGATTCGGTCATGATCGCTCCAGAAATACTTGCGGATGCCGCAACGATCAAGGTTGGCAGTACTGCTGGGAAAACATGCTTCACGATAATACTGAATGAAGAACGGCCGATAAATTTCCCGTAAGCAACATACTCCCGTTCTTTCGCTGCTAACGTTTCACCACGAATCAAACGAGCGATGTTCATCCAGGAGAAGCCGCCGATCACAATAATAATCGTGGTTAGTCCGGGACGTAAAAAGACGCTCAAAACGATCACTAACACCAGCCAAGGAATCGATGACAACACATCGACGAGCCGCATCAGCAAGTTATCGATCCATCCGCCAAAGTAGCCAGAAACAAGACCGACAAGAGTCCCAATAAACGTCGCAGTGATCATTGCCAAGACACCTACAAACAAGGACACCCGACCGCCGTAGACGACCCGAATAAAGTAATCTCGCCCCACTTCATCGGTTCCAAATAAATGAGACCAACTCGGCGGCTGTGACATGTTGCTGACATCCGTTGCATTGGGATCGATGGGGATCAAAGGCGCAACAAGCGACAAAATAATCAATAACGTCAGGAAAACGACAGAAAAGGTATAGATGGGCGAAGCAAGCATGACTTCACTGATTTTTTTGAAACGTTTCATTACTTGCTCCCTCCTTTACGGATACGTGGATCAACCACGGAGTATAATACATCCGCTAACAAATTCCCTAAGATGACCAGTGTTGCTGACAGCAGCATGATGGCCATGATCACAGGATAATCGAGGCTTTTCGTCGCACTCATCAAGTAAGGTCCGACGCCCGGCCAGCCGTAGATCGTTTCTGTAATGATCGCACCGGTAACTAACATCGGCAACGCCAAGCCGATTTGGGTGACAACGGGAATCAAAATATTTCGACTGATATGACGGCTGAAAATCTGCCATTTGCTGGCATGAAATGCCCGTTGCACCATCACGTAGTCTTCTGAAACTTGTTGTGTCGCTGATGCGCGGATATACCGCGTCAAATCTGGAAAGAAGGCGACTGTCAATGTGGTATAAGGCAAAATAAAATGCTGCAGAAAATCGCCAAAATCCCCTTCTTTACCGACCGTATACATGCCAATGATTGGAAACATATTTAATAAGTAACCAAACACATAAATCAAGATCATCGCAAACCAGAAGGTCGGCACAGCGATCCCTAGAGATGCCACAGCGTCAATGATCCGATCCCAAATCTTTCCTTTGTTGGCAGCAGCTAACAGACCCAAAATGATCGCCAGCAATAAAGCTGTCAAATATGCAGGGATCACTAGACGCATCGTATTCGGGATCCGAGTCGCAAGTTCTTGTGAAATACTACTTTGAGACACCAAAGAAAAGCCAAGATTACCGGTAAGAATATTTCTGATCCAAAGAAAATATTGAACCAAAAAGGGTTGATCCAAGCCATAGCGCTGCCGCAAAAGATCGATTTGCTCTTGCGACATATTGGGTGTCGTGATGGAGTCGATCACATCATACGGTGCGATATGTATAAGTGAAAAAACGATAAAAGAGATCACAAACAGCAAAGGAATTGCTTGCAATACTCGTTTTGCAATGTATCGAAACATAACTGACCTACTTTCTTTTTCATAGAAAAAAGCTGTGATAAAAAAGATTCCTCTTTATCACAGCCAATGGATTTACTTGATTGTCAATTTAGACATATCTTCGAATGTATAGATTGGGATCAAACCTGCATCTTCTACATTACCAATTCGGTTATTGACCGCTAGGATTTTCTTGTTGTCAACGATTGGGTAAATGATCGCTTCGTCAGCAATGGCTTTTTGCAAATCATCATACAATGCTTCACGTTTGTCCGTGTCTAATTCAACCGCTGCTTGGGCGAACAAATTGTCAATGGTTTCGCTATTGCTTTGGAAGTAGTTGGCACTACCGCCAGTTTCGAATAAACTGCCATATAAGTCAGGGTCATTCCCCATGATATACCCGCCAAGGAATAAGTTGTACTTCGTTGAATCTGGTTTCTTCAACTCGGTAAAGATCGCTGTACCATCGCCACCTTCAAGGGTAACTGTAATGCCTGCTTGTTGCAATTGTTGTTGGATCAACGTAGCTTGGATCGTTTGAGCTGGATCAGTTGAGTTGAAAGCCAAATTCAATGACAAATCAGTCACGCCAGCTTCTTGTAAAAGTTCTTGAGCCTTTTCGACATTTGTCTCGTATTTTTCAACATCATCAGTGACGTATGGGTTGTTCGGTGGCAAGAATGAATATGGTGTTGCATAATACTCTTCATCTAAATATGCTGCTTGATTTAATTCATCTTTGTTCAACGCATAGAGAACTGCTTGTCGAACTTTCACATCTTGCAAAGCATCTGAGTGAGTGTTCAAGCCTAGATAACCAACACGGTTTTCAGTATAAGGATAAACAGAAATCTGCTCATCATCTAAGTCTTCAATATCTGAAGGCAAGACAACGGCTGCATCCACTTCCCCTTTTTGCAAAGCGACTTTCGCCGTATCGGTACTTTCGATGATCCGCAACGTCACATTTTGAATCGAAGGCTTGCCGCCATAATAGTTTTCGTTGGCTTCAAAAGTAAAGTACTCACCACGTTTGTATTCTTTCAGTTGATACGGACCAGTGCCGACTGGTTTTTCAGGCAATTCACTGACCGAGAAGTCGGTAACATCTTTAAAGATGTGCTCGGGAATGATGTACGTTTCGGTTGCGATGTTGCTGATCGCTGCTGCACTCGGTGTTGGCAACACAAATTTCACGGTGTATTCATCCACTTTTTCGATCGCGATCGGCTGGTCGTCGACCCAAAGCGAATCGGCATTGCCGTTTTCTTTTTTGACTTTTTGTTCATACGTGAAAACAACGTCATCGGCGGTAAAGTCTTCGCCATCTGACCATTTCACATCTTGTTTCAAATGCACGGTCAATGAAAGGCCGTCTTCCGCCGGTTCCACTGATTCTGCCAACGCATTTTGTGTTGTTCCGTCTGCTTCCACTGTAACGAGTGGAGAATAGATCATGTTTGTCACTGTCAAGCCCCAACGATCACTGGTGTTGATCGGGTTAGTGGACGATGGGTCCCCGCTGATGGCATAAGTGAATGTTGAATCATCCCCAGCTCCAGCTGCACTACTGGTTGATGTTTCTTCTGTATTTGATCCACCGCAGGCTGCTAGAACAAATCCTAGTCCGACGACGGCAACACTTGCTAAACCTTTTTTCCAATTTATCATTTTTCCATCCTACTTCCTGTTCCTATATAGTAATAGTCGTTTTTACCTTTCTATTCCCATACAGGTATACTAGATTTCTTTGTTACTTCCTCGATGATTGCTTTTACTTCATCGGTCTGATAATATCGAACGACCGTTTGGTAAACGTCATTGTCTGCTTCGTCTGCTCGCGCAGCGATCACATTATAATAAGGCTTGGAGGAATCAGCCACAGGTTCTAAGAAAATCGCATCTTCTGTAGGAACCAAGCCAGCATCAACTGCCATGCCGTTGTTGATCAAAGAGATGTCGACATCGGTCATTGCCCGAGCCGTTTGATTGGAATCAAGCAGCTCAAATTTCAAAGCTTTGGGATTGTCAGTCACATCACTAGTTGTCGGCAGTAGACCCTTGGATTCATCCAAAGTGATCAAACCGGCGGTCTGTAAGAGTAATAGTGCACGGCTTTCATTTGACACATCATTGGGTAAAGCCACCGTAGCACCATCTGCCAATTCGCTGACATCATTGATTTTATCGGAATAAATACCAAGTGGGTTTAATGTCGTATACGCAATCGTCGTGTTGGAATAACCACTTTCTTCGTTGACATTATCCATAAAAATTTCCGTCAATGCTGCGTGAAGATCGATTGACCCATCCTCTAGTGCGACGATTGGTTGGCGATAATCGGTGAACTTCACCAGTTGCAAGTCGATATTTTCGTTTTCCTTCAATTCTTCCTGCACATGTTCCCAGGCTTCATTTTGTTCGCCAACGACACCTAATTTGACGACGGTCGTTTCTTCATCCGCTTGGTTGTTGCCACAGGCAGCCAAGCTAAACAAGGCAAGCAGCCCAATCACTCCTGTCGTCAACACATTTACTACATTTCTTTTCATCCCTTTTTTCCCCTTTTGTTCCCTCCTCAGATCAATCATCCTATTTCCTTGTAGAATGGCCCAACTAGACCAATTTCCCCTCAGTTTCTCAAAACAACCTACTTTTTCAAAGGAGAAATGGTTAATCCCTGTTGCCATCAACCGAAAACATCGGACTCACTATTCATATGTAGTGTAACTTTATCCTATACAACTAAAACTGTCAATAAAATTACTCTACAAAAGTAAGTTTTTCACTAGCTGATCTGTGGTTGGGTTATTTGAATATCTTCAGTGCATTTTCTAAATCATCGATCAAATCTTTACTACTTTCGATCCCAATGGAGATCCGTAAAAGATCCGGCGTCAATCCATAAGATTCTCGTACCTCTTGAGGAATATCGGCGTGAGTCTGTGTCGTTGGATACGTGATAAGACTTTCCACACCACCTAGGCTTTCTGCAAAGGTAAAAACCTTTAATGTCGCTAAGAAGCCGCTGATTTTGGTTTCATCAAGCACCCGAATACTGATCATCGCGCCGGCATTCGGGTACAGCACCTCTTTGATTGCCGGATGGGCTCGTAAAAAACGGCCGACTTCCTTAGCGTTGGCTTCCTGCCGTTCAAAGCGCAACGGCAGCGTCTTTAAACTTCGAATAAATAACCACGTATCAAAGCTGCTCAAGGTAGGGCCAGAAGTATTGGCTAAATAGTTCAAGCGCTCCCCCAGCGGCGCATCTTTGGCGATCACGACGCCTGCCAAAATATCATTGTGGCCAGATAAGAATTTGGTACCTGAGTGGATCACCAGATCCGCGCCTTCTTCTAATGGCAACTGCCGTAATGGGGTCAAAAAGGTATTATCTACGATCAATAGTGCCCCATGTTCGTGAGCAAGCTTGGCGGTTTCAGCAATATCCGTCACGGTCATCAAAGGATTCGTTGGGGTCTCTAAAAAGACAGCCGTTACCTCGTCAGTTAATTTTTCACTTAATTCTGTTACAGTACTGAAGGTATCGAAAAAGGCCCGCTGGCTTTTTTCCAATTCCGCAAAATAGCGAAAGCTGCCGCCGTACAAATCACGAGAAACCAAAAAGCGGCTGCCGCTGGTAAACAAGTCAAAAATCAAAGCGATCGCACTCATGCCAGAGCTGGTCACTACTGCCCGAGCTCCTTTTTCTAATTCGGCAAGACCCGCTTCTAAAATATCACGGGTCGGGTTTTTGGTACGGGTATAATCATAGCCGGTACTTTGCCCTAACTCGGGATGAGCAAAGGTCGTGGAAAGATAGATCGGTGGGCTGATCGCCCCAGTTTGCTGATCCGAATGATTGCCTAATTGTGCCAGAAAAGTTGCTGTATCAATCGTCATGTCGTTCCTCCTTTTTGATTGCCTCGATCATGCGATCAAGGGCTTCTTGAATGATCGTCGGTGTTGTCGCAAGATTCAGACGAATCAAGCCCTGACCATCTTTGGCGAACCATTCCCCATAATCGACTGCCAGACCGGCAGTAACTTGGATCACGTGCTTGGTTCGTTCTTTGGCAATGACTTGCCGCAGATCCACCCAGAGAAGATAGGTTCCTTCTAATGGCAGGAGCTCAATTTTGGGAAATGCTTCTTGCAGTTGCTGGCGGACCATTTGTTCATTGGCAGCAATCACCAAAAGCAGGTTCGCTAGCCATTGATCCCCCGATTCATACGCGGCTTTCGCAGCCACCAATCCCAAACGATTGACTTCCGTCTGCTTGTATTGTCGGCACCACGCCTGATAGGCTGTGCGCATCTCTAAATCTGGAATCCAAACGTGAGACAGCAATAACCCTGCTAAGTTAAAGGTTTTTGAGGGCGAATCCAGAACGATCAGCTTCTCAAAGCCGAACTCCTGTGCCACTGTCACGGCTGAAACAAATTGCTGCTCACCAAGTATCAGCTCACGATGGATCTCGTCGGCGATCACGATAACCTCATGTTTTTGGCAAATGGCTAATAACTGATACAATTCTTTCTCTTGCCAGACCCGCCCTACTGGATTGTGGGGGGAGCAGAGAATAAATAGTTTCACTTTTTCTTCAATGATTTTGGCTTCAAAAGCAGCAAAATCGATTTGATAGGAATTCCCCACCTTTTGCAAGGGTGCTTCTATCAAGCGCCTTTTCGTCTCTTTGATGCTGTCAAAAAAGGGATAATAGACGGGCGGCTGGATCAAGATGCCATCGTCTGGTTCTGTGAAACAATGAAGCAAATCAAACAAAGATTGGACGACCCCTGTGGAAAACGAGAGCCATTTTTCTTCGAATTTCGTCCCCCAGTGGCGATCTTGCCAGCCCTGATAGGCTAAAAAATAGCCTGAGGGGGGAATCGCATAGCCAAAGGTTCCTTGAGCAACCAGTTGCTGCAAGGCTTCTTCCACTGCCTTTGGCGCAGCAAAATCCATATCAGCTACCCATAAAGGCAAAAGCTTTTCTCCTTGGAACCGTTGATCCACAAGATCCCATTTTAAAGAATCAGTGCCTTTTCGCTGTCTAGCATAGTGGGAGAGAAAATGCTCAATCGTCATTGATACTCACCCGACCTTCTGGCTCACTGCCAATTCGGTAACCTTCTTTCGTCGGCTTGACGGACAGGTCATACGGCGTTCGCAAATAGGTTTCATTGATCCAATTGCTGAAAAACAAAGAGGCATGTCCCCGCCAACGGTTGGTAATCTTTCCGCCTAAACGGTCATACGCAAAGTAATTTTTGGGCAATGCGGTAGCTAAGCCCCGTTCCATGTCTCGCAAGTACTCTTCATTCAAGGTCGTTGTGTGGTATTCAAAATGCCCTAGCAAGAAGGCATTTTTATGATCTTCTGATACGAAGATGGAAGGCCCTGTTTCAACACCCGCTGCCAATATTTCTAAAGGCGCTTGGGCGAGCTGGCCTTCATCGATGCCAGTATAGCGTGAATGCGGCGTATAAAAGACGTCGTCAAAACCGCGAACGAGCGGATGAAAATGCGTGACTGCTTGTTCGAAGACGCCAAACAACTTGCTTGGGTACAACACTTTGTCGATACCATAATGGTAATAAAGACCTGCTTGTGCCCCCCAACAAATATGCAGGACTGAAGTACAATTCGTCTGGCTCCAATCCATGATCTCTTGCAGTTCTTGCCAATAATCAATGGCTTCAAAGGCCATTTTTTCAACAGGGGCACCAGTGATGATCAAGCCGTCGAATCGTTGGGACTGGATCACTGAGAATTCTTGATAGAACTTTTCCATGTGATCGACAGACGTGTTTTTACTTTCGTGGTACTTCATTTTCAGTAAAGTTACTTCAATTTGCAGCGGACTTTGAGAAAGCAGGCGCAGCAATTGATTTTCTGTGGCGATCTTTTTCGGCATTAAATTGACGATTGCGATCTTCAAGGGACGAATCTCTTGTTTCGCCGCTTTATGCTGCAGTAAGGCAAAGACATTTTCTTTTTGGAGAACCGCTGCAGCGGGTAGTTCTTTGGGAATAATGATGGGCATTGCTTCAACTCCTTACAGATAAATTTCTTGTTGAAAAGAAGGCGAACAGTTTCGGCTGAGAAAAACAAAAAAAGCCGCCCTTTTATCCTTACGGATAAAAGGGACGACTTGATGCGCGTTACCACCCTAATTCGTGCTATTCTCACAAATAACACCTCAACAGTACACTATGATACTTGGCGCTGTAACGGGCGCATGCCGTTTTGCTGGCGTGAACCAACAAAAAAACTCAGAGCTCATCTTCACTGATCACCGCATGTCTCCTTTTTCACCAACCGGAGTCTCTGTACCTTTGTTGATCTGCTACTCTTCTCTTCAACGTTATCGAAATCTTTGTTTAATTTTAAAAAATTATAATTGTTTTTTCATTTACTGTCAACGGCAAGTTTATTTTTTTCTTATAGTTCTTCTAAATATAAATATTGTTGCCCCATTTTTTCATAAATCGTTGCTAAGTCTTCTTTGCTGACTTCACGATCCTTATATCCATAAGGGTCGTTGACATACATCATATCACCATCAATGCCGGTGATCACCACCGAATGGATCAATGCCGTCACAAGGATTTGCCCACTTTTGGTCTCCCATTCAAAGAAATCCGTATCAGCAGGTACTTGTAATTCTAACGTAGCAATCATCCAAACTGGTTTCCCAGATTGCAATACTTTGACGATCTCATCAAAGCTTTTGTCTCGTCCACTAACGACTTCATATTGCTCTTTCACAATTCTTTCGGCAACATCGGTGATCGGCTCAACGTCAACACCCATCGCGCTATCGCCGCCATAAATGTTTCCAACAAAACCTTCTCGTGGATCTCCATGGTGATCGTAATCTTCATAAAGCGGGACATAGGCTAATTCTTCTGCCAATTGATTTTTATTGGTATCAAATCCGTAAAAATTCAAGAGCATCGATAAAGCTGTTACTTCACAGCCATTCCCTAACGCAACTTCATCGAATTGATTTTCTAACGGAACATCTAATTGAATAACCTCACTGTATTCCGGCTCTGGTGTTTGTTCCTCATCCGAAAGTGCTAGTGTCAATTCATCCTCTATCACTTTAAAGGGGGACTGCCCGTTCTTACTGTCATAAAATATCAGCAGAAAGAAGAGCATCAAGACGAACATACTTAAAAGTAACCGTTTTAACTTTATCTTCTTCATCTACTTCCTCCTCTTGTATATTATAACTTATTTCTGTTTATTATTTCACTATAATAAACTTTTAAGAAGGAGTATTTTCTTAATCTAAACACAAAAAATAGACCCGTCTAGGCAGCGGGTCTATTCAAACTGGCGCTTATGCCGCTTTCTTCTGTTTCTGAATAAAGCGTCCTTTTGCTTTTGAAAAAGAACGAATATCAAATTGTTTGCTTAAGGCACCTGCAACAAAATAAGCCAAATTGAAATCGATCAAGCTATGGATCAAGCCACCGATCCCCATCAAAACGAACAAAAAATAGTAGAAATTGCCGTCGAATGAGGTTCCTGGTACATTTCCTGTGAAGTAAAAGGCGGCAACGACTGCCATTTCAACGGCAGAATGAATCAGTCCAATAATCAAGTTAAAGCTCTGAAATTTGATATTCAATAAAGAGGGTTTGCCATTTTTCAGTAAAATATCTGGGTGCTTCTGTAAATAGAAGGCACCGATGACTGCAAAAACAACATGGGACAATGCCCGTAAAGCAATGATTGGTGGCAGTGTTAAGAAAAAGCCAAAGGTTGTTCCTAAAGCTACCGCGATCGCCATCGCTGGTGAAAAGAACATCGCCACAAATACGGGAACGTGGCTAGCTAAAGTAAAGGATGCTGGTCCAATGACGATTTTGGGCATTACCATGGGAATGACGATCCCCATGCCGATCAACAATGCAGCGATCGTTAAATGGCGGATGGAATGATTTTTCATTTATACTCTCTCCTTCAATGTGTCATGACAGTTCTGTCTTGCTTATTCTACTGGTATTTCCACGAGGTGTCAAGACACAAAAAACGAATGTTTATTCAACATCCGTTTTGATAGAAGTTATTCTTTGCGCGCTTGCATTTCATTGCTTAATTTGGCAAATTCCGCTAACGACAGCGTTTCTCCACGACGTTTTGGATCGATCCCACTTGCTTCTAAACTGTCTGCCAACCACTGTTTGGTTGTTTCATCTTTTCCATAGCTATTTTGCAAATTGTTCCAAAGGGTTTTGCGACGCAGCTGAAAGGCTGCTTTCGTTAATTTGAAAAACTCTTTTTCATCGGTGACTGCGACTGCTGGTTGTGATCGACGCGTCAATTTCAAAATAGCCGAATCAACATTCGGTTGGGGCACAAAAACGGTTTTCGGGACGATGAATGCCAGTTTTGCTTCCATGTAGTATTGCACAGCGATCGACAACGAGCCATAGGCTTTAGTCCCGGGAACTGCTGAGATTCGATCTGCCACTTCTTTTTGCATCATCACGACCATTTCATCTACTTTTACCTGAGACTCTAAAAAGTGCATCATAATTGGCGTAGTGATGTAGTAGGGCAAATTTGCGACAACTTTTAATGAAGCAGCCGTATCGCTGAATGCTGACTGAATGGTCGTTGCCAGATCTGCTTGCAAGACATCTTGATGAATGATTTTCACATTTTGATATGGCTGCATTGTGTCGGCTAACACTGGGATCAACCGATCATCAATTTCAAACGCCAACACTTGCTTGGCATGTTTTGCCAACTGTTCGGTCAGCGCACCGATTCCAGGACCAACCTCAATGACGTTTGTCGTCTCGTCGATGCCTGCAGTCTCTACGATTTTCCGTAAAATATTCGGTTCTGTTAAGAAGTTTTGCCCTAAACTTTTTTTAAAGGTAAAGCCATGTTTCGCTAAAATCTCTTTGGTTCTTGAGGGGGTTGCTATATCCCGTTCTTCCTTCACAATTCTTCCTCCACTATTTTCATTGCTTCTGCCAACTCTGCATCGGTGATACGAAACATTGTCAGCCGCTTCTCTAATTGTTTGCCGTTCGTATAGCCGATGCGTAAAAGATCCCCCAACCGCTCTCGTTTCTCTTTCGCTCCAGCCCCTGCGATCAAGCCATACGCTAACAACTGTTGCCGATCAATGGTTCCCTCACTGACTTCATTTGAAGCAATCGGGGTTACGACTTTTCGCAAGGCTTCTTTCAACGCTTCATGGCTGGCGTGTTCCACGCCTAAACTGCCCTTGCTTTTCGGTGCTGCCTGGCTGCGCGGTAAAAAGGCATGCTTGGCATCAGGAACGACTTCCATAATGATTTTGCGGATCTTTTCTCCCGAAAAATCGGGATCGGTAAACACGATGACCCCTCGTGTCTCTTGGGCGTGCTCGATTTGATCAAGGATCGTGTCATCGATCGCCGAACCGATCGTCTCGATGGTATCTACATCGAACACTTCTTGCAGCCGACGGGTGTCGTCTTTGCCTTCGACGACAATGATTTCTTCGATTTTCGGTTTATTAGTCATTGATCCTAAACAAGCGATGGGCATTTTTTGTCGTGTAGGCCGCAACATCAGCCACCGCTTCTTGCCGCAGCTCCGCGATTTTATCCACTACATAATGAGTATAGCCCGGTTCATTGCGCTTGCCGCGATAAGGAACAGGGGCTAAATACGGCGCGTCAGTCTCAACGAGCAGCCGATCTTGTGGCACGACTTGCGCAGCTTCTTGTACCTCCGTCGCCTTTTTGAAGGTCACGACACCACTAAAGGAAATATACATTCCTAGGTCCAAGAACTTTTTCGCCCATTCGCCGTCCCCGCTAAAGCTGTGCATGATGCCGCCGATCGTTTGGACTTTTTCATCCTTTAAAATCGCATAGGTATCTTCTAAGGCTTCACGGGTATGAATACTGATGGGCAGCTGATGTTCACGGGCGATCGCCATTTGCCGACGAAAGACCTTTTCTTGAACTTCCTTCGGATCTTCCATCCAGTGATAGTCTAAACCGATTTCACCTAGGGCAACGACTTTTGGTTGTTCCAAGCGCTCTTGCAAATAGGTTTCCACTTGTGGGGTATAAGAACCAGCTTCGGTGGGATGCCAACCGATAATACTGTAAATGCCAGGATATTCTTTGCTTAATGCTAACGATTTTTCAATCGTTGGCTGATCGAAACCGACGACCGCCATCTCCGTTACTCCTAGTTCTTGCGCACGGGCGACCGTTTCGGGAATGTCTTCGTTAAACTGTTCTGCATTCAAATGTGTATGAGAATCAAAAATCATGAAATCTCCTCCTTAGTCCTTCTATACTCTAGCATATTTTGACGGTTTAAGAAACGAATCCTCTTCGCTTTTTTCATCAGTTTAAGAAAACTTTCAGCAAGCAAAAAAAATCCGCCCAAAGTTGGAGGACGCCGAAGTTGATTTTCTCTATACTGAGGGTAACGAAATCGTATGGAGGTGGAAATATGGAACGATCAAAAATTGATCCCGGCCGCTTTTTTTCTGGCCAAAAAGCAGCCACGAAAGGCACGTTAAAACATCAATATCATTACTATCGGCAGCAAAATGCCCATCAAGCATTCAACAGCGATTTTCAGAGAAATTTCCAGCATGATTTCCCGAATTTTGCTACCTGGCTAAAATTGCAGCAACAGACACCACAAAAGAATCAAACAGCGACTTTTTCTCACTGGTTATTGGTTGGTTTCTTCGGACTTTTGACAGCAGCAAGTTTTTCGCAACAGCTCTTATTCCTACTTTTTGTCTTTGTCTTAGCCGCTCTCGTCAAAGGACCTGGCATGATCGTATGGGGCATCGTATATTCCTTCTTAGTTAGTCTGTTCCCGCCATTGGGTATCGTTCTTTCTGGCTTATTTTTCTTACTGACCCTGCGTCAATTAACCAAAAACGTCACTTTCGTTTTGACTGCATTGTACTTTTACGGCTATCCCTTTGTCATCACTGCCCTCCAACATTTTACGAATTGGGACCCGCAATGGCTGTGGGTCGGCAGTATCGGTTTTGCCTTGATCAGTGGCCATTTTGTCTTAAAGCAAAACTATCCCTTTGCTTCAAGTAAAAGTCTCGCATGGGCGATCATCTCCGTCCCTTATGATTGTGTCATGGCTTTGATCCCCGTCAAACACAAAGCACGCTTTAAACGTTTGGTGAAAATCAAATAATTACGATCTAGGATACAAAAGTCGGCTATTGCCGCCCCTTTTGTATCTTTTTTTCATGGAAGAAACAAACGAAATACGATGGATATTTTTTGTTATTTTTGCTTTCGCATGATTGCTTTTTTTGTAAGAATCTACTATGCTAGAAACTAGCAAATCAAAAAAGGAGCCACGCCATGTACACCCTCATTCTTATTGCATTCCTCCTTACGGGCTTGCTAGTTTACTCCTTTATTATTGAACCGCATCTTCTCAAACAACGGCACTACCTCATAAAAAAAGACAAGCGCACCGTCTTAGATATTTCAAAGGCTTACGATCTTTATCAAGCAGAAAGCAATCTCGTGATCGCCCATATCAGCGACCTTCATTTTTCTCGTTGGTACAAACCACGGCGAATGAATCGCATCATTCGATCAACGATCCAAAACAAGCCGGATCTGATCATCATTACGGGGGATCTGATCGATAATTATAAAAAATGGCCGCATCGTTCAACCAAGCGACTGATCGAAAAGCTGAAAAAATTGCAAGCGCCTCTGGGTAAGATCGCAGTTATGGGGAACCATGACCATTTGAATGACGGGCATTACTTTGTTAAGGAAATATACCAGCATGCAGGGTTTACCTTACTTGATAATGAGTCGGTTTTTGGTTCTGATGACAAGACGTCGATGAATATTGTCGGTATCGATATAGAAAGTCCGAAAGTCAGTTTTACCTATGAAGCAACCTTAGCAGAGTGGCAGCTGCTTTTGCTCCATGAACCCGATTATGTTTCTCGGATCACCAATCTGCCAAACTACGACTTGATTCTTTCTGGCCATAGCCATGGCGGGCAGATTCGCTTGCCTTTTTATTACGCGAAAACAAAGGGCGCGTTGAAATATACCGATGGGCTCTACCTTTTAGGCAATGAGACCTTATTAAGTGTTTCCAGCGGGGTTGGTATGACCAAGATTCCCGCCCGACTCGGTGTCCCACCTGAGATCCTTTATTACCATTTAGAACCGCAACAGCAATTGAACGTTTCTTAACTGTTCATCGGTGCAATTGGGAAAAAATCAGCGACTCGTTTCAGCAAACGTTCGATTCGCTGATTTTCTTTTTGCGCCTACCGTGTTAAAATATACTAAATAAACACTTTTTAACAATTAGGAGGAACCAAAAAATGCTCATCTCGGGAACGCTTTGGTTTTTGATCGCCTTCTTCGCTTATACAGCCTATGTATACGGTCAGGGGTTGTACTTTCCTGTCATCGCTTTTCTTGCTGCTTTGATGGGCTGCGGATTTTATCTCTTTGCTTTTCTCCAGCACAAAAATACGACGAAAAAACATCCTTAGCCAGAACGAGCTAAGGATGTTTTTTGCATTATTGATTCAAGCCTTGATAAATCGTATCGAGATTCCATTTCATCATGTTATAGTAGCTGTCGCCTTCTTCTCCCGGCTCTGCAATCGAATCGGTAAAGACGGTTCCGAATATCGGAATACCTGCATCACGAGAAACACTTTGCATCGGACGAGTATTGACGCTGCTTTCGACAAATAAGGAAGCGACGGCTGAATTTTGCAGCTGATCCACTAAGTTCTTGATTTGCGCAGGGGTTCCTTCTTCTTCGGTATTGATTTCCCAGATATAGGCAGACGGTACACCGTAGGCTTTGGAGAAGTATTTGAAGGCTCCCTCACTGGTGACGATCAATTTCTTCTCTTCGGGAATCGATTGGAAGTTTTCCTTCGCTTGCTGATCCAGTTCTTCTAATGAAGCCAAGTAGCGTTCAAGGTTTTCTTCATAGAAAGAGCGATTGTCAGGATCCTTTTCGCTCAAGCGTTGAGCAATGTTGCGGGCATAGATCATACCGTTTTCTAGATTTAACCATGCATGAGGATCGGCTTTGCTGTGGTCTTCATCATCAGAAAGATAAAGCACATCCACGCCATCACTGACGGCAAAATAATCTTCATTTTCTACCTTATTGGCATTGTTCATCAATTTGGTAAACCAGCCATTGCCGCCAGTTTCTAGATTCAAGCCGTTGTAAAGGATAAGATCGGCATCGGTCGCTTTTCGAACATCTTCCACTAAAGGTTCATATTCATGGGGATCACGCCCCACTGGTACGATACTGTGAAGATCGATTCGATCACCGGCAATGTTTTCCGTAATATCAGCAATGATCGAATTGGTCGCTACTACTGAAAGTTTCCCTTCTGTTTGGGCCATCTGTCCGTTTTGCTGTGCCAAAAAGAAGCCACCAGCTACAGCTGCCGTTGCTAAAACCGCCGTCGCTGACCAGCGTTTGACTGGACTGGTCTTTTGTTTTGGTGAGAACAAGAAACCGATCACGAAAAAGGCTCCTGCGGTCAAAACGATACTTGATCCTGCGGCAATATTAAAGCTGTACCCGATAAACAAGCCGATAAATGAGGCGAAACCACCTAAAACCCCTGCGATGACCATCATATGCTTCAATTGTTTTGTATAAAGATAAGCCGTTGCTGCTGGAGTGACTAACAGAGCCACGATCAAGATCGTTCCGACGCTTTGCATCGCTGTCACTGAAACCAAAGTCAACAAGAACATCAATAAATAGTGATAGGCTTGCACTTTCATCCCAAAGGCCTTTGCCATCATCGGATCAAAAGACGTGATCAACAGTGGACGGAAGAAGAGGATGATCACTGCCAGCACAAGGATAGCGATAGCGATCGTCAGCCATTTGTCGCTGTCTTGCACCGCTAGCACATTCCCAAACAAAATGTGAAACAAATCAGTCGAACTATTTGCTACTCCAATCAAGATAACCCCTAAAGCTAGAAACGAACTAAAGGTGATACCGATCGCCGTATCGCTTTTGATCAGGCTGTTATTGGCGATATAGGTAATGATCATGGAAGCCAAGATCCCAAAGAAGATCGCCCCGACAAAAAAATGAACGCCGAAGATATAAGACAAGGCTACCCCTGGTAAGACCGCATGAGAGATTGCATCCCCCATCAAGGACATCCCTCGTAAGATAATAAAACAACCGATCACCCCTGCCACGATCCCGATCGCGACTGCCGTGATCAAGGCATTTTGCAAGAAATGATAGTTACTTAAACTCGTAAAAAAGCTTGTCAACATGTTAAACGCCTCCTTTCACGATAATCGCATCGCCAAATGTTTGCTTCAAATTGCTCTCGGTAAAGACTTCACTGACTGGTCCCGCAGCGATCAGGGTTTGATTGAGCAGAACCAAGTAATCAAAGTATTCGGTGATTTTCCCCAGATCATGGTGAACGATAAAAATCGTCTTGCCAGCATCTCGCAAGTTACGCAACAGGCCGACGATGATCGCTTCACTGGTGGCATCGATCCCTACAAAGGGCTCATCGAGGAAAATATAGTTGGCATCTTGCACCAACGTTCGAGCAATCAAGACCCGCTGAAACTGCCCGCCGGACAATTCCCCAATCTGACGTTCCGCAAAGGATTCCATTTCTACCGCTGCCAGAGCGGCTGTCACTTTCTGCCAATCGTTTGCCGACATCCTTTGGAACATGCCCATCTTAGGATACAAGCCTAAAGATACGACTTCTTTGACTGTGATCGGAAACGTGTAATCAACCGCGGTCTTTTGTTCGACATAGGCAATTTCCTTTTGAAAGTCTTTTAACGCTTTTT
Source organism: Enterococcus sp. AZ063 (assembly GCF_051715045.1). Lineage (NCBI taxonomy): Bacteria > Bacillati > Bacillota > Bacilli > Lactobacillales > Enterococcaceae > Enterococcus > Enterococcus sp. AZ063. Next base: position 1,177,702 of record NZ_JBIOTA010000001.1, on the reverse strand, counting down.
TGTCGACACTCATGTTCCCACTGGAAGGGATCAATTTCAACGCCGCTTTGATCAGCGTCGACTTCCCTGCCCCATTTGGACCAATGATCCCTACGATCGACGGTTTTTCTACTTGAAACGACAAATCCGAGATCACTTGATGATCGCCATCATAGGCTGCGGATATTTCTGAAAAAGTAATCATTATTTTCACTCCATTTCCATAGTTAAGGATAGTTTATTTATTTTTTAGGTAGACCTAACTTATTTTTATTATACAAGAAAGGATTGGTTTTGCAAGACAGTTCTCTTGATTTTTTTAAGAAACACCGCAGTTTCTTGGCAATGACTCTTGAAAACTAAGATTCTATCTTTATTTATTGAGTAAAAGTTGGTGCCCACAAACACGGATGCCATCAATTTCTTTCTATCCTTTGAGCGCAAAGCATTGGATTTATTCTTAATAAAAGAGATCATTCCTCGGCACCTCAGTGACGTACGTTTTTCAATAACAGAAGAGAGGCGAATCAAAGCCTCTTCGCTTTCTCCCTTTATGATTAATACCAAACAAATCAAAGAATCAACAATTCTTCTATTTCCATAAATTCACGAACTCACTCTCTTTTATGATGACCAAGAAACCCTTTCATCTCGACTAAAACGCTTTATAAATTAAACTTTTCTAATTATTATGTGATTTTTCGAACAAAAGCTAAAAATAACATGACAACTATGTTAGTCTTTGATTTGGAAAAAGTTTTAGGAGGAATAAAAACAATGAAGAAAATTTTCCAAACACTATTAGTCCTAACCTCGTTAGCAACTTTGAGTGCTTGTGGCGCTGATTCACAAACAAGCAGCAGCACAAGTACTGGTTCATCTGCTAATGAAGAAACAGATGCAACTTCAGCTGCATCTGGTCAAGAATACACAGACCCTAGCGAACTTGCAGACAGCTACGATGTCGTGATTGTCGGTGCGGGTGGCGCTGGAATGGCCGCTGCGATCCAAGCAAAGGAAGCTGGCGCAAACCCAGTTATTTTAGAAAAAATGCCAATTTCTGGTGGGAATACATTGAAATCTTCTGCAGGAATGAACGCTTCAGAAACCAAATTCCAAGAAGCAGAAGGCATTGAAGATTCAAACGATCTATTCTATGAAGAAACATTAGCTGGCGGTCACAACACCAATGATGAAGAATTGTTGCGCTACTTTGTGGATCATTCAGCAGAAGCGATCGATTGGTTAGATTCCATGGGTATCACTTTAGACAACTTAACAACGACTGGCGGGATGAGTGAAAAAAGAACGCACCGTCCATCTGATGGTTCCGCGGTTGGGGAATACTTAGTTGATGGCTTGATGCGCAACATCCATGAATTGGAAATCCCAATTTTTGTAAATGCCGATGTCAAAGAAATCAATGAAGAAGATGGTCAAGTCAACGGGGTGACCGTTGAAGTAGAAGGAAACGAACAAACCGTTGATGCCAAAGCAGTTGTCGTTACAACAGGCGGTTTCGGTGCCAATTTCGACATGATCACCGAGTACAAACCAGAATTGGCAGACTACGTGACAACGAACCAAGAGGGTTCGACTGGTGATGGAATCAAAATGATCGAAGCGTTAGGCGGACAAACGGTTGATTTAGAGCAAATCCAAATCCACCCAACAGTGGATCAGTCTAAATCACTGTTGATCACTGAAGCTGTCCGTGGAGAAGGCGCGATCTTGGTCAATCAAGAAGGCGAACGGTTCTTCAATGAAATGGAAACACGAGACAAAGTCTCTGAAGCGATTATTGCCCTACCTGAAAAATCGGCAACGTTAGTTTTTGATGCAGGTGTCAAAGAACGCGTAACAGCCATTGATTTTTACGAGCAACAAGGGTTAGTCAAATCCGCTGACACGATTGAAGAATTGGCAAAAGAATTGGACATGCCAGAAGCAGCGCTTGCTGAAACGATCGCTACCTGGAACAGCAGTGTAGCTGCTGGTGAAGACGAAGCCTTTGGACGCAGCACAGCAATGGACAACGATTTGTCAACAGGACCTTACTATGCCATTGCCATCGCTCCTGGTATCCACCACACGATGGGCGGCGTGAAGATCAACACCAACACAGAAGTGATCGCTACGGATAACGAGATCATTCCAGGTCTTTTTGCAGCCGGTGAAGTAACTGGTGGGTTGCATGGTGAAAACCGAATTGGCGGTAATGCCGTTGCCGATATCATCATCTTCGGACGCCAAGCAGGAACAAAAGCTGCCGAATTTGCGCAAGAAAATTAAAACACTCTCTATAAAAAAGAAGTACTTACGCTTTTCATCAGCGTTAGTACTTCTTTTTTCTCATATAATTGACACAATAGTTTTATTGATCTTATGCTGTCACTTTGATGATCTGCACCTCATAAGGCGCCAACTGAAGAAGTTGGTTTGTCGTTTTTCCTGTAAGCAAGTCGATTCCTGAAGTTGCTACCTCTACTTCTTGATTTTCTTCGGAAAAATTCATCACAAAATAATAGGTAGTCGGAGCGAGCTGCTCTTGCTGACTTTCTCTACTTTGAATCGACACGTTCGTTGAACCTTGGCTGACCCACTCATTTTGTAAGCGAAGCTGTTGTGTTACTTCTTGATAGAAGTCTTCCAAAAAGGCTTGATCCGTCCGTCCCCCGAGATAGTAGGCACTTCCTTCACCATAATCATTTACGGTCACTGCAGCTTGACCTTGATAAAAATCTGCACCGTACACCCCTAACGTTTGGGCGGTGTTTGTTTGGACAATACTACAATAATCATGAATTTGGTACTGCTGCTCCTTCATTAAAAGCAGATTTTTTTGTTTCGGATATAACGTATCGATTTCTTTCACAGACACACCAAACAGTTCTTCTAACTCTTGGGGCCAGCCCCCTAAATAGGTCAAGTCCGTTTCATTCACGATCCCCGTCAAATAAGTGGAAACCAGTGTCCCGCCATTTTTCGTATACTGTTGAAATTTTTTCATAGTTTCTTTTGGTAAGAGGTAAAGCATCGGAGCGATGATCAATTGGTAAGCATCAAAGTCATGGTCTTTCGTGATGACATCAACCGCGATGTCATGATCCCAAAAATAGCGATAATGCTCTTGCAACGTTTGTGGGTAGCGTTTGCTCTCCAAACCAAAACCTTGCGCATCATTGAGCGCCCAATTGTTATCCCAATCATAGATGATCGCCACTTTGGCTTTTTTGTGCAATCCTTTGATTTCTTTGATTTCTTCTAAGGCTTTCCCCACTTCTGCTACATCTTGAAAAACACGATTTTGCTCGTCGTTGTCATGGTCCACGACGGCCCCATGGAACTTCTCAGACGAGCCTCGAGATTTCCGCCATTGGAAATAAAGATTACTGTCTGAACCGTGAGCAATAAATTGCATAGAAGACAAAAGATGCATCCCGGGACGTTTCGTGCGATTGACTGGATGCCAATTCACACCACTAGGGGTTGATTCCATGATCAAAAATGGTTGCTTTTTCAAGCTACGATATTGATCATTGATAAACCCAACCTTACTTGCCAAATCAGCTGTCGTTCCCCAATCATTATGCCAAGCAGGATAACAGTCCCAACTAATGACATCCACATGCTGGGCAAATTTTCCATAATCAAGACTATAAAAGGGAATCAAATCACGGGTATCTGCCATGAAATTCGTTGTGATCGGCACATCTGGAGACAAACGACGAATGTCTTTGATCTCATGTTCATAGAAATCAATAGTCTGATCGGTTACAAAACGATGCCAGTCTAGATTTAGTCCATGAACTTGCATTTCGCCGATCGGTGAAGGAGATTCGATTTGCGACCAATCGGTGATGGTATGGCTCCAGAACGGTCCCCACCAGGCCTCATTCAAGGCTGCTAGCGTTTGGTACTTCTGCTTGACCCACTGACGAAAGTTTTCTTGGCAAATAGGACAATGACAATCTCCAGAATACTCATTGGAAATATGCCACATCAATAGTGCTGGGTGATCGTGGTAGCGTTCAGCTAATTTCCGATTGATGATCGCCACTTTCTCACGATAGATTGGCGAAGAAAAGCAGTGATTGTGTCGCCCACCGTGTAACATTTTTTCCCGTTTTTCATTGGTCCGGAGAACTTCAGGGTATGCTTTAGACAACCAGGCAGGACGCGCGCCGCTTGGCGTCGCTAAAATGACGTTACTGTTTCGTTCGGCAAGCTCATCCATGATTTTGTCTAACCATTCAAATTGAAACACCCCTTCTGCTGGCTCTAAGGCACTCCAAGCAAAAATACCAAGGGAAAATGTATTAGCATGAGCTTTTTCCATTAGTTCTAAATCTTTGGCTAAGATCTCGGGATAATTTAGCCACTGGTCAGGATTATAATCCCCACCATGTAAAAAGCGTTCTTCTAAGTTATATCTTGTCATCTTCTCTTCCTATCCTTTTGTGCCGCCAGCGGTCAAACCGGAGACAAAATGTTTTTGTAATGCAATAAAGACGAGCGCGATCGGAATACTGATCAAAATGGCCCCTGCCGCAAAAGTCGTATAGCTGGCACCCATTTTATCCGTGACTAATTTGTATAACCCGATGGGTAATGTATAGTACTCAGGATTACGTAAAATCACTGAAGACAGGGCAAAGTCTCCCAGTGGTCCGGTGAAACCATTCATGGCAACCACTGCCAGCATTGGTCGAGATAATGGAATCAAAATTTGCCAGAATATTCGCGTATTGCTTGCGCCATCTATCTTGGCACTCTCGTCTAAATCTAACGGGATCGAGTCAAAATATCCTTTCAATAAGTACGTGTTCATGGGAATCTGACCCCCAACGTAAATCAAGATCAGCAACCAATGACTATTGATCAAGCCGAGCATTTGCGCCAGTACAAAAATTGCGATCAAGGCAGAGAACTGCGGGATCATTTGTAGTAGTAAGAACAGCATCAATCCATTTTTACGGCCTGTAAAACGAAACCGTGAAAAGGAATAAGCCGTCATGGAGACAAAGATCAGTGACAGGAACATAGCGCATACACTGATTTTCAATGAATTCAAATACCATTGACTATAATATAGCGAGTTGTCGCCAGCAAACAATTTCGTGTAGTGACTTAATGTCGGACTCGTCGGAATCAGACTCGTACTTATTAAACTGTTCCCAGGATTAAAACTAGCACCGATCGTCCATAGTAAAGGGTAGACGATCACCACTACCGTAAAAATCAGTACGAGATATGTCAAGGATAGGCGGACAAATTTTTGTTTTTTCATACTTGCTGCCTTCATGTTATCCAACCTCCTTGAATGAATTTGTTCGACGGAATTGCCATAAAGCAATCGCGATTACGACGATCGATAAGAGAATCGTCAATGCTGCTGCTAGTGCATATTGACTATTTTGCATCGTGAGCTTATAGATCCATGAAACCAAAATATCGGTACCACCAGCGGTCGAACCAGGAACTGCCGGCCCACCAGAATTAAACAGATAAATGATATTGAAATTGTTGAAGTTAAACGTATATTGCGTAATCAAAATTGGTGCCATTGCATAAAGCAGTAATGGCAATGTGATTCGTCGGAATTTTTGCATAGCTGAAGCACCATCGATGGTCGCCGCCTCATACAAATCATCAGGAATGGATTGCAGCGTCCCTGTAGTCACGATAAAAATATACGGAAAGCCTAGCCAGCCTTGAATCAGTAACAAAGCTAAACGGGTCCAATTCGCACTCGTTAGCCAAGGAATCGGTGAAATCTGGAAGAAATTCAAAATCGTATTATTGATCGCACCAAAGGAATCATTGAACATTCCTGAAAATACCAAGATCGTAACAAATCCCGGAACTGCCCATGGGAGGATCAAAATCGTTCGAAAGAACTTTTTGAATCGTAGTTCTTTTTGATGCACCAGCACCGCTAAAAATATTCCGATAGAAACTTGTAACGTTGAGGCGATCAAGGTCCAGATAACTGTCCAGCCTAGAACATTGAAGAAGGTACTACGCCAAATATCGACAGTAAAAATCTTCTTAAAGGTCTCTAATCCCACCCAATCTGCTAAATTGGCAGGTGCAGAATGATACAGATCATAGTTCGTAAAAGCTAACGCGATACTAAAGAGAATCGGAAAAATAACAGAAAACACGAGTAAGAAAAATGCTGGGCTACTCATTAAATAAGGATAGCCTTCTCTTAATAGTGCCTGGTAGCTTTCACGGATAGAGTTGACTGGTAGCTCATTGTCTCTTAATTCGCCGTTTTTATAGGCATCACGGATGTTTAAATAATAGAACAACAGACCAAAACCGATGACGATCAAGGCAACTAATCCTTCTGCTAATAAAAAGATGGAATTGTCTCTCGGCACTTCCACGCCTAATGTCACGATGCCCCAAAGTCCCATATTAAATAAATCTTTAAAGACGACAAGATACATAGCAAAAAAGAAGAAAAATAAAGCGCCTTTGATTTTTTGCCGATTATAAAATTGACCGAATCCTGGTATTATCGAGAATAGCATTGCTCGTTTTGCATACGACTGCGTGTTTTTCACATTTTCGCCCCCTGTAAGAAAAAGCCGCTGACAAACGTTTCGTTCGGCATTACTTGATTCCTAGTGCTGAATCACCATCCGAAACGTTTGTCCTCGTAACGACTTTTTAGTTTTGAATTGCTGCAATGGCTGATTTGATCTGATCGACTGCCTGTGGTAGAGCTGTTTTCGGTTCAGCCTTTCCAGTAGCAATGGTTTGCAATGCGGCATCCATTGGTTCCCATACTGAATTCATTTCAGTGATCCCTGGTGTTAGTTCTGCGTGTTGGGACTGAGCGGCGATGGCTGCAGCACTTTCACTTTCTTGAACTGATGGATCATCTGCCAAAGAAGCAACCGCTGGTACTTCTTGTGTTTTTTCATAACGGACTTTTGAATTCTCCTCATTGCTGATAAATTTCACGAACGCTTCAGCTAATTCAGGGTTTTGGGAATAGCTACTTACGTTGTAGCTTTTGACACCGATAAAGGAGCCCATATGTTCACCATTCCCTAATAATGGCAATTCTTTCACACCATAGTCGATGCCCGCTTCTTTATAAGGAGACAAGTTCCATGGTCCCGAGACGACAGCTGCAGCTTTTCCTTCCGTAAATAAAGAGTCCAACACATTGATTCCTTGTTCACCGACCAATCCGGATGGAAAAACACCTGCATCATAAAACTGTTGGATATAGTCCGCTCCTTCGATCGCACCTTCATTAGCTAATCCAATATCTTCAGGGTCATAGGATCCATCGGCATTCTCGCCAAAAACATAACCGCCATAACCGCTCAATACACCTTGTGCGTAATAAATTTGATCCCATAATGCCAGTAACCCATAACTGTCAGCACCTAAGACAGACTTGGAATACTCCAGCCACTCATCCGTTGTCTGTGGCAAGTCTTCTTCGGAAATTAGTTCTTTGTTATAATACAAAATTTGTGTTTCAACCGCTTTTGGTAAGCCGTAAACTTTGCCGTCAACGATTTGCGATTGCATTGCTGATTCTGTATACAGATCTTGTAGCGTTTGATCGACTGTTAATTCTTTCAACAACCCTTCGGTAACGGCTGTACCGATTTGATCGCCAGGAATCGTGATGACATCCGCACCTGTACCAGCGGGGCCATCCAATCGTAAATCTTCGATCTGTCCACCATAGGCTTTTTCGACCACTTTGATCGTCACATCGTGTTCTTCTTCAAATTGTTTGACTGCCTCTTCAATCCCAGTTGATTTTGCTTGGTCTTCCCAGACCAATAGATCATAGTCCTTACCGCTGCCACTATTTGCTGCAGTACTATCTGTCCCTTCGCTTTGTGGACCGCAAGCACCTAATCCTAAAGCTGCTACACTTAAAAAAAGAACTCGAGACATTTTTTTCATCATCATTTCTCCACCTTTTCTTTATTTTGCAAACGCTATCTTCTCGTTTATAATAAATTATTTTACTTAATATGTAAATAGTTTTACTAAATTAATTTCTTCAATGGAGTAAATAAACGGATAAAATCAAGGTTTATCACACAAATATTTTTTTCGAAATACCTCTATGTTACAAACTTCCACTATTCAGTAAATATATTTAGTAAATTCATTTACTTAGTAAAGTTGTTAGCGTATACTAGAAGAAAGAGGTGAAGAAGATTGGTTACAATAAAAAAAATTGCCGAGCAATCAGGCTTTTCACAAGCGACTGTTTCCCGATTATTGAAAGGCGACGAATCGTTGTCGATCGCAGCCGATACGCGTCAAAAAATTATTCATACCGCTTTATCACTAGGTTATGATCGCTCAAAAATAAAAACAACACTAGAAAAAATCGCCGTCCTTTTCTGGCTGACAGAACAAGAAGAGCTTCAAGATGTCTATTTTCGACAATTGCGAATCTCTTTAGAAAAATATGCGAAAATCAACAATTTGGAAATTCAACTGATCACCCATGAAGATGATGTTTTAGAAACATTGCAAGAGGTCGCGGGGTTTATTGGGATTGGCTCTTTCACTGAGAAAGAAACGCAGCAGTTCAAATCCGTTTGCCCCTATGGTGTCCTTTTGGAAATCAACCCCTGTCCAGAGCTGTTCGATACGGTCAAACCCGATACTGATCGAATGACGCAACTGGCGATCGATCTGTTTTTAACAAAAGGATACCGAAAGATCGGCTTTATTGGTGGCGCTTATCTAAATCCTGATACTCAACGTGCAGAAATGGATAGTCGCGAGATCATCTTCCGTCAAACGCTGGCTCGTCGAGATGCGTTCGATGAGGCGTTCTTATTTAGTGGTGGCAATTTTTCCGTTGAAACCGGCTATCGTTTGGCGAAAAAAATGGTGGAATCCCTTGGTGACAATTTGCCAGAGGCGCTCTTTGTGGCTTCTGACACCGTCGCAGTTGGTGTGCTCCAAGCGTTAAATGAACGATCTATCATCATTCCTGATCGCTTGGAATTAATCAGTATCAATGACAATGAGATCGCAAAATTTGTGGCTCCCCCACTAACAACGTTTAACATCGATGTGGAGGAAATCGCCAAAACCGCGATCGATTTGCTGGTGGATCAGATCGTTCATCCTCGAGCGATCACCAAAACAGTCCTTTTAGGGGCTGAACTCATCGAGCGAAAAAGCTTTACGCAAGCTTAAAAAACGCCCCTAGAAAGTTAGAAAAAGCTAACTTCCTAGGGGCATTTCATTGTCTAAATCGAAAAAAGCATTCTTTCGTTTTTCACATCTCTTTCGCCACAGCATACACAAGATGCGGCATGTCCACTTGTCGATAGTGTTTAACAAAGCGATCCACCAGCTTCATTCCATTGCGCAATGCCACATTTATGGAGGCTTGATTGGTCTCACGAATGATCGAATAAACAATGGCGGCATTCAGCGTTGCAAACGCATAGTCTTTACAGGCCTGGGCGGCTTCTGTGGCAAACCCATGATGCCAGAAGTTCTTTTGAAACAAGTACCCAATTTCTAAAACGGCTTCTCCCTTGACGTCTTGCCATGTCAACCCGCATTGACCGATCGCTTGCCCGGATGCTTTCTCAATCACTAGCCACAAGCCAATGTGATCGTTTTGATAGTGTTGCAGCTGTTTGTCGATCCAACCAGTGACTTCTTGCTCACTGAAGGGTCCTTCATAGGCAATCATAACTTCTGGATCTTGCAAAATCTTTTCAATCGCTGGTCGATCGTCATGACTCATTTCTCGCAGCACTAATCGCTTAGTTTCAATTAGTGGTTCCATGGTGGTTGCGCTCCTTCCTATTCCATTCGGTTTCTTTTCAAAAAATACCAACTTGCTGCCCATGCGGTGATGGGTAAAATAATCACCGCTGCCAGACCCGTGATCAAACAAACGACCAATTCTGAGACGAACGCCTTCGAATTGATCATTTCACCAAAGGAGATCGACAAATCTTGAAACCACGCAATCAACGCCAGATTACTTCCCATAAAGGCAAACAATAAGGTATTGATCGTCGAGGACAATACGTCTGATACTACTGTCATACTACTTTTACTTAATGCCTTGATCGAGACTTGCGGGTTTGCTTGAAAAAGTTCATAGGTCGCAGTGCTGATTGCCATACTCCCATCTGCCACCGCCCCCGAAAAACTCATCAAAATGATCGCAGTCATCAATGTCTTAAAATCGATGGCTACATCAAAGGAATACATCGCCAACTCATCCAGTTCCTCTGCCGAAAACCCATGCAGATTCATTGCAGCGAGCACAAGCGGAAATAATAGTAGAAAAAGCCCTAGAAAGACCAACACACAGACAAAGGCAATTTTGGTTTTCTGATTGACGCCATTCACGAAAAACAAGGTGATCGCCGCCACGGCTAAAAAGGCAACACAAGCCGCTGGTATGATCGGTGCCCCTCGGTCAATCAGGACCAGAAGCGCTAGAAAGACAGCCACATTCATAAACAGACCAGTGACTTGAAACAGCCCTTCGATCCGAAAAACAGCGAAAGTCAGCAAGAGAAAAAGCAAGATCAACACAAACAAAACAGTCATTTTGCTTTCCTCCTATGCACTTCAAAACATAGAAGCGTCAACGGTACCGATAAAACCAACGCAAAGCCGCCGCATACTGTACGCACTATTTCTAAAGAAAGATGCATCGGCAATGCTTGCGAAAGCAGCCAGCCATTGGCTAGGTAAAACAATAGCGCTGGCATACTCCCACTTAAATAGGCAAACAACAAGACATTGATCATCGAAGAAGTCGTATCTTGCGCGATGGACCGACCGATCGCTAATCGTTCCTTGCGGCTCGTCTGGGGATTGATGCGTTGGATCTCATCTAAACTGGCAATCAGCATGACGATATTGTCCATGCTGGCACCAATCGCGCCAATCAGCAGACTCCCTAGATAGACACTGCGATACGGACGGGTCAGAAACGACATTTCTTCATAGCGCAACCCATGATCTTGCAAAAGATCCATGGCGAACCGACAGAGAAAAAACGCCAAGAGAACGCTGGCTAAGGAGGCAATGATTTTGCGGCTGTCGATCGTACGAAAGCCATAGGAAATCCCCATCGTCAAAACCAACGAGACGATCGTAAAAACGATCATCAAAAAGACCAATGAAAAGGAGCTGTTGCCTTTGTGAAACCAAAGAAAAAGGAGCAGCAAGCCAGTATTCACAAAGATACTAAGCAAAGCCCGTAAGCCCTTTTTGCCACCAATTGCGACTACTGCCATCAGGAATAAGGCAAGGAAGAAAAAGAGATACCCATCCCGTTTTTGTGCTTGTACCTGCCAGCCATCCCCTTCTTTTTGCAAAAGCAGCTGTTGTCCGTTCTGATACAACGGATGAATCGCACCGTTGGGGGTGTATTGCGTAGTGACTGTCCGCAGTGCCCCAGCTTCTTCTCCGTTGCGAAGGATCCCTTGAATCTGCTGCTGGTCGGCGGTGACTTGAACCGTTTGTACTTCTATGATCGGCTGTGTATAAAAGCGACTGCTTTGGGTTTGGATCAGCCAGCTCAAGACCAGCAAGCTAACAAAGGCCGCTAGATAATAATACTTTTTCAAGACCGTCTCCTTTCTTTTTCAGCAAAAAAAGACTTAGACAAACCACCAGTCCTACGACCAATCACCTTGTGAGGCTGGCTGACTGGTCGAAATGGTTACTGTGTTGGCGATACTAACTGCTTTGCTAGTCGCCTGCTTTGTCAAAGTCCTTTTAATTGCTCGTTTTGCTTACACGACATTTTGCGCTGTACCTGCTTTAAAGCCGCTTAAGTTCGCCACAGCGATCCCCATCAAACGACGTCGGGTTTCGACTGGCGCCCAAGCGATATGCGGCGTCAAATAGCAATTTGGTGCTTGCAACAAGGGATTGTCCGCTGCAATCGGTTCTTTCGAGACGACATCTGCCGCCAAGGCTGCGATCTGCCCGGTTTTCAGCGCTTCAGCAACTGCCGCTTCATCGATCAAGCCGCCACGGGCGGTATTGATCAGGATCGCAGAAGATTTCATTTGTGCCAATGCGGTGCGATCGATCATTTTTTCTGTCTCAGGAAACTGCGGAACATGAAGGCTGATGATATCTGCTTCTTGATACAATTCCGCCAGCGAAACTTGTTTTGCCCAATCCGCTTGTGCTGGTTTTGGTCGATGATTAAAGTAGATCACCTTCAACTGAAACGCATGAGCGATCGTGGCAACGGCTTGAGCAATCGCACCATATCCAATCAGCCCAATCGTTTTGCCTGCCAATTCCATCAATGGTGTCTGCCAATAAGAAAAATCTTTGCTGATTTGCCAGTCGCCCTGATGCACGGAACGATTATGGTGTCCCACTTGATTCGTCACTTCCAGCAGCAAAGCAAAGGTCGCTTGTGCCACTGCATTGGTACTGTAGCTAGGAATATTGGTCACGGTGATTCCCTGTTCCTTCGCTGCTGCCAAATCAACGACATTGTATCCAGTTGCCAAGACCCCAATGTAGGTCAATTGCGGACATGCTTTGAGCACATCTGCGGTGATCGGCGTTTTATTTGTCAAAATTGCTTCGGCATCGCCGATTCGCTCAATAATTTCTTGTTTATCTGTATACGAGGTACGATCATACACCGTCACCTCTCCTAATTCTTCAAACCCTTGCCAAGACAAATCTCCTGGATTCAACGCATAGCCATCAAGTACAACGATCTTCATTCTTTCGCTCCTCTCGCTTTTCCTTTTGCTTTTCCATAAAAAACGGGAATTCCTAGTAGCGTCACGCCAATTCCCACGACTGCTAACCACGTATCAGTGATCAAGGTCATAATCAAGATAAAACAGCCACCTAAGATCGCAATCAAGGGAATGATTGGATAGAAGGGAACTTTATACGGACGCTTCATCTGCGGTTCTGTTTTTCGCAAACGAAAAACTCCTACAAATAATAATACACTAAAGAACCACATAACAAAAACCAGCATATCGGTCAAGAGATCAAAGGTGCCTAAAAGCATCATGATACACGCGATCCCTAATTGTAAAAAAGCCGCCGCATAGGGTGCATTGGTGGTTTTACTTAAAGTGGCAAAGGTCTTGCTGAAAGGAATCTCATCTTCCAACGCCATGGCATATGGGACCCGCAAGCCAGTCATTGTATAGCCGTTCAATGCGCCATACACAGAGATCAGGATACCGATCGTGACCAGTTTTCCGCCAAAGCTGCCAAACAAGGCCATCGCAGTTTCTGAAGCACTGTTCAAATTACCAGCGATTTGATCGATCGGCAATGTTTTTAAAAAGGCAACATTGATCAACACATACACCAAGGTAACAAAACTCAACCCAAAGATGATGGCTTTTGGTAAATCTTTTTCGGGTCGCTTCATTTCCCCAGCGACATTACCGACTCCCATCCAGCCGTCATAAGCAAAAAGGGTTGCTAAGAGGGCACTACTGATGCCAGCTGCAAGCGATCCTTGAGTATTGGAAGAAAAATCCACCAATGAGACCGATACTTGCCCTGGTGTCAACAGGCCCGCCACGATGATCACCGCAATCGGAATCAGCTTGACTGCTAACGTGACGGACTGGACTTGAGCAGCGGCTTTTGTTCCCAAAAGATTGATCAAGGTCACACTCGTTCCGGTCAAAATCGATAAAGGAAGCAAATAATTGCTGGGTAGATGAAATAAGTTCAAACACTGGGTCGCAAAAATAATACTTAAAGCCGCCACGTTTGCTGGAAAGTAAATGATACTTTGTGCCCAGCCTAATAAAAAGGAGGGTAATTTCCCATAAATTCTTTCAATATATCGAATGGGTCCGCCAGTCTCAGGAATCGCCGTCGCTAACTCCGCCACCGTCAAACCGCCGCAAATCGTTAGAAAGCCGGCAAGCAGCCAGACCAACAAGGTCAAACCGGTGGATTGGGTCTGCTGGACCACAGCCGCTGCTTTGAAAAACACGCCGGCGCCGATCACCGTTCCCATTACTGTCGATAATGCCCCAAAAAAACTGATTTCTTTTTTCAATTGACTTTTCACAACATCACTTCCTTTTTAAATGAATAAGTCAAAGTATAGCGGATAGAAACTATCTTGACTAGAGGAATTTCAGAAAACAAAAAGCAAATACCATGAAAAGACGGCATTTGCTCCAAAATTTTTTTATTCTTTTGTGGATTCTTGAAAAACCAGCAACGGAAGCTGTCGTTTTTTGTGCATTTGTTGAACCAAATAAATTCCTGCCAGCAAGATGATCGGGAAAACGATCGCCCCTAGAATCCCAACCTGCAACTGTTGTCCCGTCCATTCGACGATACTGCCGACGACAGCGGGTCCGATTGAACACCCTAAATCTCCTGCTAATGCCAAATAAGCAAATAGCGCCGTTCCGCCGTTGCGAATGTATTGCGCAGAAAGACTAAAGACCCCTGGCCACATGATCCCTACGGCAAAACCGCTTAAGCCGCAGCCAAGGAACCCGATCAATGGCAATGAAGCAAAGCCGATCATCATATACGCCAGTAGGCAAAGCAAAACACTCAAAAACATAAAGCGTTTCAAATCGATGCGTTCCCCAAACTTGCCGTAAAGCAAGCGGGAGATCCCCATCATCAAGGCAAAAACCATTGGCCCTGCTAAATCGCCTAGCGTCTTACTAACGCCTAAGCCCTGTTCGGCAAAGGTCGATGCCCATTGGCTGACTGCTTGTTCGCTGGCTCCAGCACAGACCATCATCACCAGAAACAGCCAAAAGCTTTTCAAGGAAAAGAGCTGCCGAGTGGTCAACCCTCGTTCTCCTTCGGCAACGATTGGCGCCAACGGGACTTTGGTAAAGAAAAACAAATTGACCAACGGGATCAGTGCCCAGATGATCGCCAAAATCGGCCACTGTTGAATACCGAACACCATGAAGAACGCCGTTGAGAACAAAACGACCCCCACGTACCCCCAGCAATAAAACGAGTGCAGCATGCTCATCGTTTTTTCCTTATGTTCCGTTGGACAGGCTTCAACGATGGGACTGACTAAGACTTCCAGCAAGCCACCGCCAATGGCATACAACAAAACCGCTGCTAACAATCCGCTAAACGGGGTCGAAAACCATAAGGGAAAAACGGCTAGACCAATCAAGCCGATCGCTGCAAAAAAGTGCGCGGCTACGATCGACACTCGATAGCCGATGCGGTCTACAAAAAAGATTGCTGCAAAATCGACGGCTAACTGGGTCAAAAAGTTAAAACTAACCAGCAAAGTAATCTGGCTGATCGGTAGCTGGTATTGGCTTTGAAAGGTCAAAAATAATAAGGGGGCAAAATTATTGATGACAGCTTGAACGATGTACCCTACAAAGCAAGCCGCAATCGTCGAACGATAACTTTTCATTTTCACTTCTCCTTTACTCGTCTTATCAGTATACCAAGTCCAATAAGACAGTAACCATGGAGAAAACACTTTTTTTACCCAGAGAATCTTAAGGAAATCAGGATTTTTCTTCCTTCAGATAATTCCCTTAAATGGAAGCAGCAAAAAAGCTGTCCTCACAGACAGCTTTTTCCGACTTATTCTCAAGGCTAGGCGTTTTTCTTCCGAGCAGCGATGGTTTTCATGGTCGCTTCAAAGATTGGGCCAATAAAGACGATACACAAGAGAGTACCTAACCCAACACTGGCGCCTAGCGCAAAACCGATCAAGACCATGGCTGCATCCAAGCCGATACGGATCGTTTTTTGCGTCAATTTGCTTCGTTTGTAGATCAAGGCAGTCAAGGCTTCTAACGCCGCTGATCCCTTGTTGGAAGAAACGTAGATACCAGCGCCGATCCCAAATAAGATCGGTGCTGCGAAAATAGCGATCCAAGGATAAAAAGGCAAATGAATCGATACTTTGTCCATCACTGGTTCAAAGATCCCAATCAACAGGCCTAAGCCAATCCCATTGATAAAACTGCCAATGCCTAATTCGGCACGATCAAAGACTGCAACGATCAACAAAACAATAATATTAAAACACAAACTGGCAATCCAAAAAGGGACATCGACGAAATTCAAAATTCCTAGTAAAAACGTACTGATCGTATCATAACCTTGATGGGCGGTGATCAATAAGGAAATGGCCAACGCAATCAGCCCGGTACCTATCAAAACTTGTGCAAATTTTTTGGTTTCTTTCACAACATCACGCTCTCTTCTTTATTTTTCCTCTCTTAGTTTACCGTGAAAGCGTCACAATTACTATCATTTAATCACAAAAACCAGATTTTTTTTGAAGAAATCTAAATTCAATCAAGGGATTCATAATGCTGTTCATAGGTATCGCGAAACTCTTTGGGGGTCAGACCATTCAATTTCTTAAACATTTTGGAAAAATAGTTGGTATTGTTGTAACCAATACGATCGCCTATCTCACTGATCGTGGCTTTCGAATGAAGCAGCAGCTGCTGGGCTTGCTTGATCCGCACCAGATTGACGTACTGATTAAAACTCATTTCCGTTTCTTTCTTAAATAGCTGGCCTAAATAAACGACGCTGACATGCAGTTCTTCTGCCGCTGATTTGACCGTCAAATCATGGGTATAGCCTTCTTCGATCAGTTGGATCGTCTTTTGAACGATCTCCGAATAGCGTTTTTGCGGTGGCTGCGATTTCGCCAGCTCCAGCACATCATCAAAGAGCTGCCGCAAATCTGCCAGTGTATTAGACTCCCGAATCCGTGCCAAAATCTGTTCATGGTTTTCATGGGAAAGTACTGGTAGCTGCCGATAAATATCGTTGAACAACAAGAACGAAACATAGCGAACATGCTCAGGGTCTGCTTGGGTTTGTTCCAAAATAGCGAACATTTTATCCAGCTCATGTTGGATCGTTTTGACATCCCCAATGGTCAGTGCTTTGTTAAAAGACAGAAACGGGAGTTCTTCGTTTCGCTCTAAAATATCCACGTGGATCGTCTGTTCTTGTAAGAACAGATCTGGGTAGAAGGCTTGCAGTGACTGAACCTGCTTGATTTTTTCATAGGCTTTATACAAATTCTCCCACTCGTTGATGGTCTCGCTCATAATCAACTGCCAGTCAGTACTATTGAGCTGCTGTGCCAGTGCTTTTAGATCAGCGTTGATTTGCTGCCTTGGTCCAGCAGCAGTAATGATCACTTGGTTTTCATCTAATCGCCCTGGTAAGATCAATGGCTGATCGTGTTGCTGAAAAAACGTCGTGATTTTTTGTAAGATCTCAGCAGTCCCATTGAACTGCAAAACGGTAAAGGGTGCTGCTAGTGGCACCCGCTGTTGCGCCAGCAAATGGAGGTACTCGCTTTCGTTCAATTCATCATTCAACCAAAGCAGCAGGCTTGATTCTTGATACAGTTCTTTTTCTGCCAACAGTTTTTGCTGCTCCTCTAACTCAGCTGCAATTGCTTGTACACTGCTGCGTAGTTCTTCTTTGTTAACAGGTTTGACGAGATAATTACGCACACCTAACGCCATGCCTTGTTTGACAAAGGCAAACTCCTGATAGCCTGATAGAATGATCGAGAAAAATCGATTCCCAAACGCTTGTGCTTGGCGGATCATATCGATGCCATTCATTTCTGGCATCCGAATATCCGTGATCAGCAAATCAACGGAATGCTCTTGCAAGTACTCGAGGGCTTCACTAGCACTTTTCGCTGTATGCACCACTTCAAAGCCCAGTTCTTGCCAAGGCAAGATCATTTGCAGCCCCTGCAAGATCATGTATTCATCATCAACGAACATTGCTTTATACATCTGTCTCATGCCCCCTTTGCAAACGTTTCTCATCTAAGCGGATCTTGACCGTAAACCCAGCACCTGCCTGAGACGTAACGTCCATTTGATAGGCGCTGTTGAACATGCCCCGCAACCGTTCGTGAACATTTTTGATCCCGATCGAGGTTTGGGCTCCGATCTCCTGATTTTGCAGTTCTTCTTGGATCATCGCCAACTGCTGTGCATCTGCGCCTTTGCCGTTGTCTTTGACCTCAATCACGATCTGATCGACTTCTTTATAAGCCTTGATACTGATGGCATTATCATTGCGCTGATAATCGATGCCGTGAACAAAATAGTTTTCGACAAGCGGCTGCAGCGTGAACTTCGGCAATTCCAACTGTTCTAATGCCGAATCGATGGTTACATGATAGGCGATCTTATCTGGGTAGCGCATCTGAAACAAGTAGACATATTTTTCACAAAAATCGATTTCTTCTTTTAAGGTCTTCGTCTTTTCTTGCGTCGTATTGTTCCGTAGCAGTGCCGAAAAGGCATAGACGACATCCGCCAGCTCTTCTTGGTTGCGACTCAAGGCATACATTCGAATGTATTCTAACGTGTTATACAGAAAATGCGGATTGATCTGTGCTTGCAGCGCCCGCATATCGGCGTCTCGCTGCTTGATCTCTAACGTGTAGATGTCTTTGATATACTCGTTGATACTGTAAGTCATTTGATTGATGGCTTCTGCGATTTCTTTCAGCTCTTGTTGGACATTGGCGGTATCGATCCGCTTATCAAAATTTCCTTGACTGACTTCTTTCGTCGCATAGACGATCTGCTGTACTTGCGAGGTATAGCGCTTGAAGGTCCGATGGAGCACCCATAGGACCAATAAGAGAATCCCAATCCCAAAGCTAAAAATCCAAATGGCGCTGGAAAAAATATCCCGCCAGATCACGCCTTTTGACAACAAGATCAGTGACAACTCTCCGCTGACGGTCGTTTGTTTTTTGATATAAAAGTCTTTCGACAGAGTGTCGTGAATCGTTCCATGAGCCACCGCCTGATCAATTTTCGCTAAGGTCTGCTTGCTAAGGTTCGCGGCATCCTTGTATAGCCGCTGACCATTGGAGGTATACAAAAAACTGTTAATACCATGCGCTTGGTTGTCTTCTTGTCGATTGGCTAAGACATCGTCTGAGTGAAAAATCACGTAGACTTGCCCTAACGGTTGCGCATAATTACTTGGTTGGGCGATCGAACGAACAAAAAACAGACGATTTTTCAAATCGATCTGCTTGCCGCTGCGTTTTTCTCCATAAGGGGTATCTGGGGTTGCCACTAGTGTCTCATTGCTTTCATCTAGTTGAATAATGATCTCTTCGATACTAGGATGATTACGGATCAAGCGATAGAGGATGTTTGGCAAATACACACTTTGTCCCGTCTGGCGAAAAATATCATTACTATAGGAAAAATAGTCTGGCAATGAAAGCTGTAAATAATTGCGCAGCGATTCAAAAGCAGTATCCGAACTAGTAAATTCGCCTAATACCGTTGAAACGACCGCGTTTTGATCCTGCACGTATGCATCCAGCTGCATACTGGTAGCTTCCACGAGGCGTTCGCTGCTATTGAAGCGGTCTGCCCCAGTATATGCCGTCAGAACCAGCATGATAATAATCGAGATGATCACCAAAAGGACGCTATACAACTGCATCAACTGATTGATCAAAAAGTCATGTTTAAACAAACGAAAGCGCTGCTTAGTCATGTGCCAAGTCCCGATCAATGACGGTTTTTTCCTGACTGATCGCCACGTGGCACCACAAAATCAATAGACTGAAGGTTCCAAAGAGCAAGAGCCCTTTCATCATCCAAGTAAAAGCGAAAATACTGGCAATCCCCACTAACAATTTTAGAAAGGTCGCCATATGAAGAAACAGACACACGAAGGACAATTTCAGGTTATTCCACAAGGAAATCTCATAGGATGTGTCAAAAACCACACTTAGTAAGTACAATAAGATACTCAATCCGCTGACGACAACTAAAACAAAAGAGATCATCAGCCAAATCAAGCCTTGGATCTGGGTAGCTAAATACAAGTTATACACTAAGAAACCTGTCAATAGGAAGAAAAGATAAAACTGTTTATTGGCTTTGACAAAGACGCTGCGCCAAATGCGCCATGCGCTGCGAAAGCTTTGATGCTCATAATTTAAACCGTCTTCGTGGATCAAGGTACTAATGGTATGAAACGCTGGACCGATCCCTAAGATTCCGCCACCTGCCAATGTCAATACAACGAAAAACAAATTCAACTTCACGATCGCCCAAATCAAGCGAAAGCCCTTGACCAACCCACTATTTGCTGTTTCTTCCATTTAAAATTCCTCCCTTATTTGTTCCCTATCGAAAATGTAGCATGATTTTAGCTTCCTACTCAAGCTACCTGAGAATCTTTTAATGCTATGTACGTTTTAGATGCTCCATGCTTGCTGCTTGAAGGTTAAAAAACAAAAGTAACGTTATTTTTCCATCAAAAAATTTCGCTATTTACTTTAAAGAAAAAGCAGCCAGAAGCTAGACGTGGGAACCATTGGTCCTGATGCGTTTAGCCTCCGGCTTACTTGATCTATTGATTGGTGAGCGGCGCCTGTTGCTTATTCTTGGCTTGCACGATACTCATCAAATTGTTTTTGCATTTCATCGCGGACCTTCTCCCAGCCAGCGGTTTTTAATTCTTCGTTTAGTTTCGGAACATTTTCTTCTGGATCGATCGTTCCCGTTGCTAAACTTGCTTTGTAACGGTTCATGACATTGGCGATATTCGTGATTTCTGTTTTCACATTATCAGTCTTGAAGTTGAACCCTAAGATTGGTGATGCTTCAGCGTTAGCAATATTTTCATCACGCTCTTTGATCATATCGTCTGTGATGGATTCTTGTGTATAAAGGATCATGTTGTTCCCAGTGTTCCAAGCAGCCATCCGGGTATTTGGCAAGTAGCCATCAAGGAGACGGATTTTGTTGTCTTCGCCCTCGATTTTTTCCCATGCTTCGCCTTCGACACCCCAAACTAATCCATTCAACAATTCAGGATCGCTGTTCAACAAGCCCAACACTTCTACTGCTTTTTCTTTGTTTTTCGAAACATTCGCTACGACAAAGTTTGCCATTTGCGCTTGTCCGGTTGATTTTAATTGTTTCGTGATTGGACGTGAAACCAATTCATGACCTGCGGCATTGCTTAAGATCGTATCGCCGTAATCCATTGGTCCTTGGGTTTCTTCACGCATGAACCATGTGTTGCCTTCTAATGGGTAACCAGTCGTATTAGTGGCTGCATCAGTTGGGATCAAGCCTTCGTTGTACCATTTGTGCATCAATTTCAAGTTTTCCATTTGTTCATCATCTTCGTATTGATTGATGATCTTCGTTGTATCGCCGTCCAATTTAACAGCAAATGGGTAATCTTTCCCGATCACATAATCATAGTTTCCAGAAACATTAAAGGTTTGTCCGATCGCAAACGGTGCGATGTTTGGTTCTTCTTCTTTAAACTTCTTCAACACGTCTTCGGCATCTGCATAAGATTCGATCCCGCTAATATCCAAATCATATTTATCTAAATACTCTTTATTGAAGGTCAAGACTTGTTGGGCATAAATATTGCCGTTGACTGGAAAGGCATATAATTTTCCGTCGATCGTATTGCCTTTGATATAAGATTCGTCTAATTGATCATACGCTTCTTTGGCATATTTTGGTGCTAACTCCGTCAAATCTGCATACGCGCCTTTTTGCGCATTCGCAACGTAATTTGAGGCAAAGGAAATATCGTAGTTTTCACCCGATGAAATGATGGTGCTCATTTTTTGATCCCAGTCTCCCCAGCCGATGTACTGCAGATCGATGCGAGCGTTGGTTTTTTCTTCAATGCGTTTATTGGCGATCTCCATCAATTGATCAAAGTTTTCTGGCTTGTCCCCGACTTGATACATCAATAAAGTCGTTACGCCGTCTGCATTGTTTTCTGAATCAGATGTTGCGCCGTTCGACCCACAGGCAGCCATTCCCAAAGTTGCCGCTGCGGCCATCCCAGCAAAAGCTGTTTTTTTCCACAAATTCATTTTTGTTTCCTCCCTATACTTATTTGATTATTCTTTGACGCCACCAATTGTCAGACCACCGACAAAATACCGTTGGAAGAATGGATAGGTGATCGCAATCGGTAAAGTTGCAACAACAACGATTGCCATGCGAGCAGTTTCGCTTGGCAAAGCGGCCAAACCGCCTTGGATCTGGGCAGCCATGCCGGAGCTTTTGGCTAGATAGTCCAAGTTGCTTTGAATCCGCATCAAAAGTGCTTGTAACGGCACTAAAGAGTCTTTTTGAATATACAACAATGCATTGAACCAGTCGTTCCAATAGCCAAGAGCGGCAAATAGACTGATCGTTGCGATCCCTGGAACGGCTAACGGCAACACGATGGACAGAAAAATCTTCATTTCGCTGGCACCGTCGATGCGTGCAGATTCTATAATACTATCTGGTACCGTCTTTTTAAAGAAGGTCCGCATAACAAGGATATTAAAAGGCCCTAAGGCAAGGGGTAAAATCAATGCCCAAATCGTGTCTTTCAATTGGATCAAGTTGACCATCACTAAGTAATTGGCAACCATCCCTGGCGCAAACAACATGGTGATCAAAGCGAAGATCGTAAAGAACCGACGGAATGGAAAATTTGAGCGAGAGATGACATAGGCATATAGCGAAGTCATCGTTGCATTGACGAAGGTACCAAAAACAGTGATAAAAATAGATACGCCAAATGCTTGGAAAATTTTGCTGCTCATTTGTCCGCTAAACAGGTAGGTATATGCTGCGAAGGAAAATTCTTGTGGCCAAAAGCGATAGCCGTTTTCTGCCAAAGAGGTTTCACTGGTCAATGAGATCGCGATCACAAAGAGAAACGGCAAGACACAGGAAATCGCGAACAGACCGATCACGATATTAAAAATCAGGTTGACCGTTGGGTTAAAGGAGCGGATCTCGACTTTCGTTACTTTTTTCTTCATTTATCCATCCTCCTTAGAATAATGCTGAATCTGGTTCTAGTTTACGAACAACCAAATTCGCTGTTAGTAATAATAATGCCCCAACCACTGATTGATAAAGGCCGGCAGCTGCGGTCATCCCGAAGTCGCCTGTGGCAGTCAGTCCATTATAAATGTACGTATCTAAAACGGAGGTGACTTGGTACAATGCCCCAGAGTTTCGTGGGACTTGATAGAAAAGTCCGAAGTCGGCACGGAAGATCCCACCGATGTTCAAAATCAACAAGACGGAAATCATTGGAATCAGTTGTGGCAACGTCACATTTTTGATCTGCTGCCATTTGCTGGCGCCATCGACCATCGCAGCTTCGTAATACGTCTGATCGATCCCGACCACTGACGCATAATAGATGATGCTGTTGTAGCCTAAGCTCTTCCAGACATTCATAAAGACGAAAATAAACGGCCACCATTTCGGATCAGCATACCAGTTGATTCCTTCACCGCCCATACCCGTGATCCATTGGTTAATGATCCCTTTGTCTGGACTCAAAAAGGCATAGACAAAGTACGAAATAACCACCCAAGAAAGGAAGTACGGCAACAGGGACATCGTGTGATACACTTTTACCAAGCGCTTATTGCGCAGCTCACTCATAATAATGGCAAAGGCAATCGCAAAGAATAGGTTGAATGCTAAAAATACGATATTGTAGAGTAGGGTATTTCTAGTGATCAGCCAAGCATCATTAGATGCAAATAAAAATTTAAAGTTATCAAAGCCGACCCATGGGCTTTGTTTCAAACTGGCAAAAAAGCCGTCTGGTGAAATGTGGAAATCTTTGAACGCCACCACATTTGCGAATACAGGTATATAGAAAAAAAAGATAAACCAGACAACACCTGGCAAAGCCATCAATATCAATGCTTTGTATTGCCAGACATTCCTCCAAAACCCCTTTTTCTTCACATCTCATCATCTCCTTCATGCTACTAGAATAACGCTTTCATCCCTAAAAAATAAGGAACAAACTAAAGATAAAATGAAACAAATTAAAGGTCTTTGTTTATATTTTGTTTTTATTCTCTAAAAACCTGAAAAACGTCCTACCTTTTGCAAGATAGGACGCTTCATTGATTTGTTTTTTATGAATGATCAGTCGACAAAGCCGTTTTGCTGAATCACTTCGTGGAACCACTCACCAGACTTTTTGATGGTCCGTTTTTGGGTAGCCAAATCGACAGCAATAAACCCGTAACGATTTTTGAATTCATTCAGCCAAGACCAATTGTCCATGCAGGTCCACATGTGATACCCGCGGCACTGGCTGCCTTCTTGGATCGCTTGGTGAACATACCGCAAATGATCTTTGATAAAGGTGATGCGGTACTCATCTTGGATCTGACCGCTGGCATCGATAAAGCGTGTTTCATCTTCGACCCCCATGCCGTTTTCTGAAATATAACAGGGGATATTGCCGTAGTTGTCTCGTAGGTTGATCAAGGTATCATAGATGCCTCGTTCATAGATCTCCCAGCCTCGATGGGGATTGATTTTCTTTTCTGGCCAATCATACACATCGAAGTAATCTTCTGGCATTGGTGTGTCCGCTGTTTTGGCAGAACGCTTTTGCTGCACCCGCCGTGGCTGATAATAGTTGACCCCCAAGAGATCGACCGTGTTTTCTTTAATGATCTGCAAATCTTCTGCCCTGGTTTCTGGCATGATCGCCAACTCGTTTAAGACAGCGATCAATTCTACAGGAAAGGTGCCTTTGACCGCTGGATCTAAGAAGGATCGGTTAAAAAAGGCATCTGCCAGTTGCGCCGCTTGGACATCTTTTTCATCGTTCGGATCTTTCGGATAAGTCGGTGTCAAATTCAAGATGATGCCGATTTCGCCTGATTGCTGAGATTGACGGAAGCGTTGGATCGCTAAGGCGCTGGCGAGTGCTTCATGGTAGCCGACTTGCACCGCATGTGCCATGTTGATTTCTGCTGGGTAATGCTGTTGATACAAATACCCCATCTCCACTGGCACGATCGGTTCATTTTGCGTGAACCAATGACGGACTTGATCACCGAACAATTCAAAACACAAAGCGGCATAATCTGCAAATGCTGTGACTGTCTCGCGATTGAGCCAGCCGCCTTCTTTTTGCAGTGCCATCGGCATATCAAAATGATACAAATTGATGAAGGGCTCGATGCCATGATCGATCAAAGTGGCGAAGTACTCGCGATAAAACGTCACCGCTTGTTGATTGACCGCCCCTCTTCCTTCTGGCAGCAAGCGACTCCACTGGATCGAGGTTCGAAAAGAATTAAAGCCGATCTCTTTCATCAACGCCACATCTTCTGGGTAACGCTGCAGCAGCTGGACGGTATCTTTTGGTCCCCGTTTTTGATAAAAACGTTCTGGCTCCGTTGCGTACCAATAGTCCCAAATCGAATCGCCTTTGCCATCATCGGCCGTTCGTCCTTCAGTTTGCGGACCGCTGGCGGCGGCTCCCCACCAAAAATCTTTAGGAAAATGCAAGTTAGTCATGGGCAGTCACCTGCTCTTTGCCTAACAAGAGACAGCCGATAATCCCGCTTTTGTTCGGCAAGCCCCAAGTGACGATGTAGTCTTCCACTGGTGGTGTCTCCATATAGCCTGCCATTTGTTTTTGGAAGGCTTGTTGGATTTGAGCGAGTAGATGCGGCTGATTCATGACCCCGCCGCCTAAAATGATTTTCTCAGGTGCTAAGGTCAACGTGATATTGACCAGCGCTTGCCCTAGATAAAAGGCCTGCAACCCCCAAATCTCGTGCGCTTGCGGCAAGTCTTGTCCTTTGATCCCCGTACGTCCTTCTAAAGAAGGCCCTGCGGCTAATCCTTCCAGACAGTCGCCGTGATACGGGCAGGTGCCAGCATACGTATCTTCACTGTGGCGTTTGACATAGGTATGACCGATTTCTGGATGACCGATCCCCTCGAAAATCTTTCCTTCACGAACGACTCCTGCGCCAATGCCGGTTCCTACTGTCAAATAGACACAGCTGTCTTTGCCTTGCGCCGCTCCTTGGCGTAATTCCCCATAAGCGGCAGCATTGACATCTGTTGTCCAAGCAAATGCTGTCTCTGGGTAGCGCTTCTTCAATGCACCGAGAAAATCGAACTGCTGCCAGCCCTGTTTCGGCGTCGCTAATATGTGGCCATAGGTCGCTTGGGTTGGATCGATCCCGATCGGACCAAAGGAACCGACCCCTAATGACACGAGATCGTAGGGATCGAAAAAGGCAAAGATCGCCGCTAACGTTTCCTCTGGTGTTGTCGTTGGGATCGACTCTTGGGCGATAATCGTCAACTGGTCATCGGCAACGGCACAAATCATTTTGGTGCCGCCGGCTTCAATTCCTCCATAAACCATCATTACTCACTCCTTTACTCCAATGGTACGAATTTCATATGGGTGTAATTG
Source organism: Enterococcus sp. AZ063 (assembly GCF_051715045.1). NCBI lineage: Bacteria > Bacillati > Bacillota > Bacilli > Lactobacillales > Enterococcaceae > Enterococcus > Enterococcus sp. AZ063. Next base: position 1,151,431 of record NZ_JBIOTA010000001.1, on the reverse strand, counting down.
CTCATTGACGGTCGATGCTTGTTCTTCCTCTAAAAGGTTCAACAGACAGAGCGTCGCCTGCTCTTTTTGCACGTGAAAGGCAGTGGCTTGATTCGCCAAATTATAGCCCCGCAAAACGATCTGCTGGTCTTGGCGATTGCGTTTTAAGGCGGTGATAGCTACCGTCGATCCATGAGCTTCCATGTATTGGTTGCTGCTAGCTAGCTTGCCTTGATGCTTGTCGGTCTGACTTGCCGTCCAAGGAACTTGGGCAGCTTGTGCTTGGCGATACGTTTCATAACGTTCTTCAGGAGCCCCATGACAGGCTACGCCGTATTCAAAGGTGTGGCTGCCTAAGCATTGCGCTTCTGGTGTTGGGAAGTAGCCCCAATCGCCTAGCTCTCCCGTACAGCGCAACAAGGTCAAGCAGATCTGATCCTTCACGATTTCATATTCGTTCAAACCAAAATTAGAAACCGTCATGCCGCTAGTTTCATCATGCAAGTTGACAAAGGCGTGCTGATGCTGCGGATTTGTTGGGTTTTCCCAATGACTGGAAACCTGATTCGGCCGTTTTACGACTTCATAAATGCTGTCCGCTTCATGGAAATCCGTGATGATCCCTGTTGGGAATAACACCCGCAGTCGGTGATCTTTGCTTTGGTTGTTGACGGTGGTTTTAAATGCCAGGTGGTTGCTGGTTCGTTCTAAGCGAATCTCCGTCTCGATCTTGAAAGCAACCAATTCTTGACTCCGCTGTGCCTTACGGAAACGGAAATCGACAACAGCTTTTTGTTCTTCTAACAAACGGTCGTCTGCTGAAACGGGAATCTGCAATTCTTGCGTCAGTCGCACGATTCCAACCAATGGATCGTTTTGTTCGATCGTCACGTGATGCGGAAATTGCGTCGATAAGATTGCTTGATCCCCTTCTGGTTGTTTGAAGATGTACTCATTGGCGATATCCCCCACATCCTCGAAAACCAGTAAATTGCGATACGTTTTTTGGGTTGCTTTGTCTGTAATCGCCAAGCTGCCGTTTTCAGTAATGACGGCTTCCAAATGTGCGTTGGCAAGTTTACGCCCTCCTTCTGAAACGATCGGTGCGCTCTCTACTGGCGTAGCGGCTTTTTCCACTAGGGCAAAGGTCTGCCATGAAAATTCTGGCAACTGGTTTGCTTCTACTTGAACCGTGACAAAGCGTTTCATGAAAGGAATCCGAAAGGCATCTTTAGGCAATTCATAGTCAAAAAGGACCTCTTCTTCACTGATGATCGCAGCAACAGGGTTCCCCTGTTCATTGATCACCGAATAAGAACCTTTTGGCTTCGCCAATAATTCGTGGTAAAGCTTGCTTGGCAATCCTTCACGGAATGTTTTACGCTCAAGTTCGATCACGACTTCCACTAAACCAGAACGGGTGCTGCCAGTGGTGTTGAAGACCACAAAGGGACGACTCTCCTCAGGAAACTGGCTCGTGTCGATGGCGGCTACTAAATTGCGTAACGCTTCATCTGCCACGAACTTACCAATTTCATTGGCTTTTTCAAACCGCGGCATCATTTCTCGGTGTACCTCGTCCACTGAACAGCCGCAGATACTGTCGTGAGGATGATTTTGCATCAGGGTTTTCCACGCATGATCCAACATATCGTGAGGATAGCTGCCGCTTGCTTCATAAGCCATAGTTGCTAATGGTTCAGCGACATTTTCTAATTGGCGGGAAACCTTTGTATTCCATTGTTTCAGATAGACTCGGGAAGAGGCGGTATTGGCTAGAGTATACCAACCATCGGTTTCTTGACTGGTCAATTCACCTGTGACAGTTCCTAGGTCATCTGGCAGATCTGCTTGCACCGCTTCAAGGTATTCGGTAAAGCTGGCGTGTTTGAATTCATACTCTGGGAAAAGCTCGTTGGCTGTACGAATCGCTGCCGAAATGTCTTTTTGGACAGGTTGATGATCGACCCCATTCATCATTAAGTAATGATTGGTGGCACCAAATTTTTCTACATCTTGCAGTTTTTGTGTCCAAAAAGCTTTGGCTTCTGCTTTATCCACTGGAATCTCATTGCCATTGGAGTACCAGTTGGCAAAGAGTAGACCAAAGATTTGACTGCCATCTGGACCTTCCCAATGCATTTCAGAATATTGGGAAGTAAATTGATCATCGGGTAAAACTTCGTTGTCAAAGCCGATCGGTTTGACGCCACGTCCAAATGCAGCACTTTCAAGATTGGCTTGCAGCATCATTTGCGGGGTTTGCCCCATATTGCCGAAAGTATCTGGGAAATACCCCAACATAACAGGGGTGCCCCACTTTTTGCTTTCTGCCATTCCAATCAGCATATTACGGGTGTTTGATTCAGCACTGATCAAAAAGTCATCTTGCAAAATATAAAACGGACCGATCTGTAATTTTCCTTGTTTGATGGCCGCTTTGACCGCTTCGCGTTTTTCAGGTCGCACTTCTAAATAGTCATCCAAGATGATCGTCTGCCCATCTAGATGGAAGCTGTGGAACTCAGGGTCATTTTCAATTAACTCTAAAAGATCATCCATCAATTCAACTAGCCGCATGTGATGCTGTTCGTAAGGCATGTACCATTCCCGATCCCAGTGGCTGTGTGAGATGATATAAACTTGTTTCTTCATTGATTTTTACTCCTCGCTGTTTGCGTCGTTGGACTGCTTTTTGTGTCACTCGAATGGTGGTGGGTCGTGCTGCTTATTTTTCCACTCGGATATCGAAATAATCCATGACCAATTCACAAAACATCATATTCGCCCACGAGAACCATTCTCTCGTGTATTGCGAAGGATCATCGACATCGAACCCTTCATGCATCAAATTTGTACCCGCATCTGTCGCCACTAACTGATCCAAAATTCGTTTCTTTTCTTCTTTGTCAGTGGTGGTCATGCCTTCCATTGCCATGGCGATCGGCCACACATAATTTTCTGGCGTATGAGAGCTACCAATGCCTTTGGCGTATTTGCCTTCATAGAAATACGGATTTTCACTGCTCAACAACGTTTTACGGGTTTGAAGATAAAGGGGATCTTCCATGCTGCCATACCCCAAGTAAGGGGCGGCGATCAAATTCGGCACATTGCTGTCATCCATCAGGGTGCCATTGCCGAATCCATCCACTTCATAGGCGTAGACTTCTTCGCCAGCTTGGTTCGTGGTCAACCCATATGCTTTAATCCCTGCTTCGATGTCTGCTTGTAGTTTTTTCGCTTGTGCCACGACCGCTGTGTCTTCTAAAACTGTCGTAAAGATTTCTTGGATATAGCCTAAGACCACCACCGCAAACATATTGGAGGGAATCAAATAGCCGTATTTGCAGGCATCATCACTTGGTCGAAAGCCTGACCAAGTCAAGCCGACGGGTTTCACTGGTGCGCCTTTGCCGTCATGAGTCAAGGTATCTTCTTTTCGCCAGGTATCCCGTTCAAAGCGATATGGAGATTCCTCATGGTTTTGTTCTGTCACAAACACCTCTAAGGCTTTTTTGATGCCTGTTACAAAATCATCATTGAACTGATCGGTTCTGCCTGTGTTTTTATATAGCAGATAGGCCAGTTGGATCGGATAACACAAAGAGTCGATCTCATATTTGCGTTCCCAGATCCAATCGTTCATTTCTGTATCGTCTGTTTGGTGGCCAGCGCCATTGGCTGATTCGTTAAAGGCATTTGCGTAAGGATCGATCGTAATATAGTAGAATTGCTTCTTGACTAACCCGCTGATCATGCTTGCTAAGTCTTCATCTTCTTTGGCGATCACCAAATACGGACGAACTTGTGCAGTGGAATCTCGCAGCCACATCGCTGGAATATCCCCCGTCAGTAAAAAGGTCGTGCCATCCTCATGACGCTTGACCGTCGTTAATAGTGTATTGGCGAAAGCTGCGTTAAAATTTTTCGCCCAATCGGCATGCGTTTCTCCGCATAGATCCGTAATCGTTTCCATAAATGTTGCTACTGAAGTTGGTATTTCTTTATAAACCATTCCATCACCTTCCCTGATTTGATATATCAATTTACGAACCTAGTATATCATGAATTAATTGAATGTCTAGAGCTTTTTCAAAATAATTAAAGGGTTTTCATTTTTATTGGTTTATGGTATGCTAACAAATATGATATATCAAAAGGGGTTTTCTTATGAAACAACCATTATATAAAAAAATTTACGCGGAGCTTCACGAAGCCATCGTTGAAGGGCGATTAGCGCCGGGCAGTCGTGTCCCTACTGAAAAAGAACTATCTGAACAATACCAAGTCAGTCGGATCACCTCTAAAAGAGCCTTGACGGAACTGGAACAAAATCAGCTGATCTATCGCGTGCAAGGCAGCGGTAGCTTTGTCCGAGAATTGAAGGAAAAAAAAGCGACTGGACGAATTTTGTTTGTCTTGCCCTTTGCCAATGATCTCTCTTTAGGAAACTTTACCGAAGGCATTTACCCCGTGATGCAAGAACACGGCTTTGAACTTTTGATGACACCAGTGGATTATTTGGAAAAAACGACGGCAGCTGAGCTGATGCAAGAATTCGACGGCCTGATCTATTACGCCAGCAATACGTTTTCTTACTATGACTTGCTGTTCGAATGTGCTGAAAAGCACTTTCCTATCGTGACCTTAGATAAAAAGCTGCATGAGTTTGATTTTCCAGCGGTGATGCCAGATAACTTTCAAGGTGGACAGCTAGCCACGGAGCATTTACTTGCGTTGGGGCATCAACGGATCGCTTATATTTTTGGTGATACCCATCATCCGCAATCCGTCCGTCAGCGTTATCTAGGTTACATCGATGCGCTGAAAAAAGCCCAAAGAACCTTTCGCACCAAGCTCGACGACACGGCTGCCAGCATCGCAAATGCGCTTGCCTACTTGGAAGAACATCAGGTCACGGCAGCCGTCTGTGAAAATGACTTGATCGCCATCGAATTGATGCGTGCTTTGCGCCAAGCAGATTTGCACGTCCCTGCCAACATTTCCCTGGTTGGTTTCGATAATATCCAAGCCGCTGGCCTCGTTGATCCAGCACTAACGACTATCGGGCAGAATTTTGCCGAGATGGGGCGCTTGGCAGGAAACCAAGTGATTGAGAAAATCAACGCTGCGAAGGCAGCAACCCCAGTACCAACGGAGACGACCACCCATCTAGTGGCGGTTTCTTTGATCAAAAGAGAATCAACCCAATTAAAGGAGTGAACCAAGTGAACGTATCAATGATCGACACACGACACGGAACAGACAACCAATATAGTTTTTCCCACGGCAACTGCCTGCCTTATACAGGGGTTCCTTTTGGCATGAACTACTTTGCCCCGCAAACCAGCGATCAACGCGGCAGTTGGTGGTTTCATCCAGAAGATCGAACCTTTCAGGGCTTTCGCATCACCCATCAGCCTAGCCCATGGATGGGAGATTTCAGCCATCTGACGATGCTGCCGATAAACGGCACGCTTTCTGAAAATACCCTTTTCCATGCGCAAAGCTCGTATCGTCCCGAAGAAAGCACCTTTAATCCAGCCTTTCTTAAAATCAAGACGCAGCGGTATTTAACAACAACGACTTTGATCCCCAGCATGTATGGCGGTGTGCTGACTATTGAAAACTGCGGGGATCAGCCGGGTCTTGGCTTGTCACTGCCGGGTGACTATGTCTTAGAGCAGTTGGATGAACAGACAGTGGCTGGTCAACTGATCGTATTTTCAGGGTGCGAAGATGAACGCTTCACCTTCCATTTCGTCTATCGTTTTGAAACACCCATCATGGCGATCGAAGGTGCCTTGACAGGCAAAGAAGCCTTCGTCGTTCTCCGCTTTGATGATTGCCAAACACAGACGATCCGTTTTGCGACCTCGTTTCTCAGCCGCGAACAAGCTTGTTTGAACTTGCAACGGGAACAGCAATGGGCTCCTGCCGATTATCTGGCTTCTGTCCAACAGCAATGGAATCATTTTTTGCAAAAAATCGAGATTGAGCATCACGATCAAACACAAGTTTCTACTTTTTATCATAATTTTTATCGCTTATTCTTGTTTCCTCAAACCTTCTTCGAAATCGATCAAGAGGGCCGCAAAATGCATTGGGATACCTTGGCAAAAGCGATCAAACCAGGACCACTGTATACAAACAACGGCTTTTGGGATACGTATAAAACTGTCTACCCGCTCTTTTCACTCTTGGCTGTCGAACAATTGGAAGACATGCTGGAAGGCTTTTTGAACAGTTATCGTGAAAGCGGCTTTTTACCAAAATGGCTATCGCCAGATGAGCGTGGATTGATGCCAGGGACGCTGATCGATGCCGTGATCGCTGATGCCGCAGTAAAAGGCATTCGTCCCGATTTGATGCCCGAATTTTTAGCAGCGATGAAAAAAGGCGCCACCGTCCAAAGTGAAAATCCCAATTATGGTCGGCGCGGCACGACGGACTATTTGACTTACGGGTATGTGCCATTGACGCATCATGAATCGGTCAATCACACCCTTGATTATTGTTACAGTGATTTTTGTATTTCACAAGTCGCGCAACAGCTGGGTGACGAGCAAGCAGACTATTATCAGCAGCAATCGCAAAACTACCGCAACATTTTCGATCAGGAAACTGGCTTTATGCGGGCAAAAGATCCCGATGGTGCCTTTCGTCCAGAATTCAGTGACACACGCTGGGGCTTGGATTATGCAGAAGGCAGTGCGTGGCAAAGCAGTTTTGCTGTTTACCATGATTTCGCTGGTTTGATCGCCGAACACGGCGGCAAAGCGGCTTTTGAAGCAAAACTGATCGACTTGTGCAATCAAGAACCTCGCTATACAACAGAAGGCTACGGCTTTGAGATCCATGAAATGAGCGAGATGGCCGCACTCGATTTTGGTCAGCTGGCGATCTCCAATCAACCAAGCTTCCACTATCCGTATCTATTCAGCTATTTGGGCAAACCAGAAATGGCACAGCCCTTGATTAAGCAGCTATTGACACAATGCTTCAATGACTCGCCCAAAGGCTTTCCTGGCGATGAAGACAACGGTAGCATGGCTGGTTGGTACATCTTCAACTCCTTGGGCTTTTATCCAGTCACACCAGGGACGGGGGAATATGTCATCGGCATGCCATTATTTGATCAAGCAACACTACATCTTGCTTCAGGCAAAGACTTAGTGATCAAGAGCACGCCCAATGCGCCGCAACAGCTCTTCGTGGATAAAATCACATTGAACGAAGACCCCTTCGAGCGATTGTTTTTCACCCACCAAGAATTGACTGCCGGTGGTACATTGAACTTCCAGCTAGGTATCGTCCCTCGCAGCAAAGAGTGGTCAGCCGATGCCTATCCTTATAGCGTCAGTCAACCACATGCATAACGAAAAAACCGCTCCTTAGCAACAGGCAGCACTCTACTTTCAGTCAAATGAAAGTACGTGCTATCCCTGCTAGGGAGCGGTTTTTTTATTGGTTCATTTGTAGCGGTAACAGACGTTCGATGGTTTTCAGCACGCCATTTTCATCGTTTGACTTGGTCACAAACGCTGCCGCTGCCTTGACTTCCTCAAAGGCATTGCTCATGGCGAAACTAAACGTGCCAGCTGCCATCAACTCCAAATCGTTCAAGCCATCGCCGAAGACCATAGTCTCTTCTGGTGTGACGTGCAGCAATTCTTGCAAGTGTGCCACAGTCGTTCCTTTGTGGACGCCTTGATTGGTGATATCGATCCAAGCGGCTTCCGAAGCCACGATGTAGGCGTCGTTTGTAAACTCGCCTAACTGTTGGACATGCTCAAAGCAACGTAGTTTGGGATCAAAAATAGTGAGCTTCACAAAATCTTCTGTGATGGTTTGATAATCCGCCACCGTTTTGACCACCCGATAAGAGCCCCGAACTTTCTGGGCATCTGCTTCATTGGTCGTTTCCGCAATGTACGCCGCAGTCGGTGTACAGGCGATGATCACATGATCTTGCGCAATCGCAGCGAGCCTCGCAATGATCCGCCGCCCTAATTCGTTTGGCAGCAGTGATTCAAAGATGTATTCGCCTTGATGTTTGATGCGGGTCGCGCTATCCCCAAGAATCCAAACATCCGCTGCTGCTTCACCAAACAGTTCTTCCACTCGTTCACACTGTTTGCCGGTACACGCAGCAAAAGCAACACCCGCTTCTTTCATTTGTTGGCTGACTTGTTCATAATAAGGCCGATCAAAACTGCCTTGGCTGTTCAAAAATGTGCCGTCTAAATCTGTGATGACTAATTTGATCATACGTTTCTCTTCCCCTCTACCTCGTGTCCTCTTTATGGCGAATCACTTAATTAACATTGTTAATTAAGTATACTTATTTTCAAGTTTTCCGTCAAGTCAGTCTTTTAAAAACTTTACATCGTTTCATCCCGTCGGTATACTTAATTAAATCACTTCATTAAGGAGAACACCTATGGCTTCTACCACCCATTCCATTCGCCAGCAAAACAAACAGCTGGTTTTAAAAACCTTATTTCAAAACGGGGCATTATTCGCCTCCGATTTAGTAAAGAAAACCGGCATCAGCATGGTCACCACTAACTCATTATTAAAAGAATTGTTGGCAGAGGAAGAAATCACTAAAGGTCCGCTGGAGCAAAAAGAGCTAGGGCGGCCTGCTGTGACCTATCAGCTCAACCAAGACCGAGGCCATTCTCTTTTGCTTAGCTTTATTGATCACGATGGTTCCTTGGCTCTTTGGTCCATGCTGATCGACCGCAAGGGGAAGGTTTTGGCAAAACACGACCAGCCGTTTCCTGATGTTGCCCCTCATCGCTTTCAAGAATGTGTAACGAACGAGCTAGCATTATTTCCCTCTGTGGAACAGATCGCCCTCTTTTTACCAGGAAAAATCAGTGGAGGAACCGTGACTTCCAGCTGGTATGAAAAATTCAATGGCTGGCAGCTGGCAGCTCTCGTGGCAGAGGTCACTGCACTGCCCTTCTACTGTCAAAACGATGCCCATATTTTAACGATCGGCTATTGCATCGCCCAACAGATCTCTTTGCAGCAAACCATCGTCGGCATGTACAATCCCGAAAAAAGCATGCCTGGTATCACGCTCCTGGTCAATGGTGCACTTTTAGAAGGAAAAGATGCCCTAGCAGGAGAAGCAAAATTTTTGCCCGGCTACTTGGATCAAGGGGCACCGCAAGACCGCACGGCTTTGGTTCAGCGTCTGACAAGCTTACTGCCATTTTACAATGCAGCTTTTGCCCCCCACTGTATTATTTTAGCCAGCAGTGATGCAGTAAAAACCGATCTCTTAGACGCGATCCAAAAAAATCCATTGCTGCAGCAACAACCCAATCAGCCTGCTTTCCATTATATCGATGCTATCGAGGAAGCCATGGTGCTAGGCATGCACTGGCTGATTTTCCGCAAGACACCTTTTGACTTAGCCCGTTGATGACACAAAGACCATAGAATAATTGAGGCGGTGTGATATGAAAATAGCTATCATTGGTGCTGGTCCTCGTGGACTTTCACTTTCAGAACGACTGATCGCTCATAGCAAACAAAACAAACAAGCCATCGACTTGCTGCTGTTTGATCCCTTTCTTCCTGGGGCAGTTTGGCGCACGGACCAATCGGCGGATCTGCTATTGAATTCTGTAACCAGTCAAGTCACCCTTTTCACGGATGACACATTAAGCACCGGCGGTCCCGTGGTCAAAGGACCTACCTTATACGAATGGGCAGTGACAGAAGGGAAACATTTCGCAGCCACGCATGCTCCTGAGCTCGTTGCGGAATGCACAGCACTTGATTCACTTGATCCTAACGGGCATTGCTCGCGGGCGTTATATGGCCTCTATCAGCAGTGGTTTTATCAGCAGCTATTAAAAGAGCTGCCTGAATCCATTACCGTCAACCATCTGTCAGACAGTGTCAGCTCCTTGACCCCTCTTTCCAAAAATCGCTACCAGTTGACGACGGCTCACCAAACATTTCTTGTTGATGCCGTCGTCTTAGCTACAGGCCATTCACAAGCCCAACTGTCAGCAGCAGAACAACGATTGGCGGCTGCCGCAGAAAATAATGGCTGGTTTTATGCACCGCCAGCCAATGCGGCAGATACGGATCTAACGGCGGTGAAAGCTGGCGAACCTGTGATTTTACGGGGACTAGGACTTGCCCTTTACGATTACGTCACCCGCTTGACCAGCGGTCGGGGCGGCACCTTCGTCAAAGTCAATGGATCCCTCGTCTATCAACCTTCTGGTGAAGAACCACAAATCATCGCAGGTTCTCGTCGGGGTGTCCCGTATCATCCTCGTGGCCGCAATCAAAAAACACCGACGCAGCAGCGAAAGCCCGTTTTTTTGACCCCTGAACGCCTCGCTGCTTGGCAAGCAGCCAAAACGGTTGCTGGCAAGACCCTGCTCTTCTATTTAAAAAAAGAGGCAGAACTCGTCTATTATCAGACGCTGCTTTTAGAAACACAGCTGCTGGACAAAGATCAGCTTGCCGCTTTTACCGCCGCCTTTGTTGCCTCTGAAGGATCTGAAGACTTGCTGAAAAAATGGCAGCTTCCTACGACGGAGTGGTGGTCATGGCAACAACTAGCCGACCCCTTTGCTCAGAAAAAGCAACAGTCGTTGCAAGACTTTTTCATTGCACTATTACGTACCCAAATCCAAGATGCCGAAAAAGGCAATCTAACAGGACCTATCAGCAGTGCCTTGGAAGTCTTCAAAGACCTGCGGGACCCGATTCGGTTTGTTCTCGATCATCAGCTAATGCCAGTACAAGACTTGAAAACACTCTTTTGGCAGTCTTTCGTTCCCTTGAACAGCTTTTTATCGATCGGTCCGCCGGTTCAGCGACTGCAGGAACTGGTGGCATTGATGGAAGCGGGAGTGGTGACCTTACTAGGTCCTGACATGACTGTTGAGATCGAGGAGGCTTACTGTACGTATTCAAAGCGATTTGACGACACACGCTATCACGCGACGCAACTAATTGAGGCTCGCATTCCATCGACAGCGATTCGTCGAACCAACAATTCCTTGTTGCGGCAACTGCTAAACGATCGGATTATTCACCCGCACCAGTTGGCGATCCCCAATGAGGTGCCTTTTGAGACGGGTGCGATCGCCATCGATCCTGAGACCAATCAGATCCTTGGGCCAGATGACCGCCCTTACCCTACCCTCTATTGTTTTGGGATTCCCACAGAAGGCATCCACTGGCTGACGGCTGCCACTGCTCAGCCAGGAACCGATGCTTGGAATTTACGGCAGGCAGACCAGATCGCCGCTGACCTCTTGCACCACACCTTCTAGTCGCTTCTGTTCTATCAAACGCAAACTTCCGAGGAAACGCTTCGGAAGTTTTTTGTTTTTCTTTCGCAAATCCGCAGAAAGGATTTCTCTTTTTTGAATATTCTTGAAATTTTCTTTAATTGTTACACGAAAATTGCGACTGTCCTAGAAAACCGTTACAATGGAAGAAACGAACGTAGGGAGGTTATCAGATGACCGCTGAATTACAAAAAATAGATGCCTTGATCGCAGAAGTGGAAAAAGTGATTTTAGGCAAACGAGATGTGATCCAATTTACCGTGGCTGCGCTGCTTGCTGGCGGACACGTTTTATTCGAAGATATCCCTGGTGTTGGGAAAACGATGTTGGTCAAATCGTTAGCCAAAGCCATTCAAAGTGACTACAAACGGGTACAGTTTACCCCAGACCTTTTACCTAACGATGTGTTAGGTGTGTCGATTTTTAATTCCCAAAGCCACCAGTTCGAGTTTCGTCCTGGCCCGATCTTCACCTCCGTCCTCTTGGCAGATGAGATCAACCGAACCACACCAAGGACGCAAGCCTCACTCTTAGAAGCCATGTCAGAAAATCATGTCACCATCGACAATCAAACGTACCCATTGAGTCCCCACTTTTTTGTTTTAGCCACGCAAAATCCAATCGAGTATGAAGGAACGTATCCTTTGCCTGAAGCCCAATTGGATCGTTTTTTGTTCCGCCTGCATATCGGTTACCCAGATTTTCAAGATGAGCTCGCCCTCTTGACTGGAAAACGACAGCAAAGCTTGGATCAGATCCAAACCATTTTACATGCTGATGAAGTGACCGCTTTAAAAGCGATGGTCGATGACGTGTATGTCGATGAGCGGGTCGCCCGTTACGCATTGCAGCTGGTTCAAGCGAGCCGTCAGCATAATGCCATTGACCTTGGTATCAGTCCTCGTGGTGGGATCGCCTTCTTAAAAGGGGCAAAAGCGTTAGCGTTGACGGAAGGTCGGACCTTTGTCACGCCGCAAGACTTGCAGCGAATTTTACCAGCAGTCTTCGGTCATCGTTTATTACTGAAAGGTGGCGTTCATGCCAGCACGGAGACCCTTTCAGACTTGATGAAACAGATGATCCAACGAGTGCCTGTCCCAACGAGGAGATAGCGATGAAGAAAAAGAAGCTTGAACGCCTGCTGCGCCTCCTGTTGTTTAGCGCTGCCTATTTTCTGCTGCTGGCTTACTGTGTGATCTTCAATAATAATGCTGGCTGGAGCCTTTGGTTTTTACTGACTTTGTTATTGTTGCTTGATGCAGTATTCTTGCTCCCCTCCCTCAAGAAGGTTCAAATCATTTTAGAAGAATCGATCCAAGCTGAAACACACACAGCGATCACCTTACCGCTGCAAGTCTTCAAGTATCGCCCGACGCTGCTGCCGCTGGTCGATTTCACCTTACAGTTTGACGATCGTTTCAAGGAAAGTCATCACAGCGCCTTTTATCGAGGCAATCTGATTCGGCTGCAGCTGCCTTGGACCCCAAAGGAGCGAGGCATCTATGAAGAATTGCCCGTTCAATTGTACAGCCATGATCTCTTTGGCTTTTTTGAAAAAAGCTACGCTGCAGTTGCGAAACAATCGATTTTGATCCTGCCGAAATTGAAGCTAGAAGCCGTTGCCCTATTGCCATTTTTTAAACAGCAAGTCCGCAGCCAAACCCATGGGGAACCCAATTTTTCTATTCGACAGTTCCGTCAATACCAGTTAGGGGATTCATTAAAAAATATCGATTGGAAATTATCCAGCAAACAACAGGAATTGATCTATCGCGAACGAGAATACGAAGAAGAACAAGACATCTTTCTGCTCTTTTGGGGAGAAGATCATCCTGCTTTTGAAGAGACCTTGACACTGTTTTATTCGATCCACCATTTCTCACAAAATCAACGACTTTTTCAGCCGCTCTTGATTGGTGACGGATTGACTTCTCCTTACCAAACGGATGCCGCTGCCTATGCCCAGATCCTTCCCTTCGAGAAAGTTCCTGAAGGGGTACCGCTCTTGACTGGCAGCCATCTTATCTTCATTACCCCGGTTTTCACCCCACAACTGGAAAACTACCTCAGTCAGTTGGAAGCAAAAAACAGCTGCCAAGTGTTTACCTACGCTGATTTAATGAGGCAGTTGAATGAACTTGAGGAGGTGGTAGGATGAGATTTATTAAGAAAACACTGATTGGTCTTTTGACCTTTCTCAGTCTATCACTGGTGATCTTGCCGTTTATCGCAGTTTATGACCTTGGCAATCAGTTCACCCTTTTAACTTATGCCTTTAGTGTCTGTTTGATTTTGACCATCGTGCCGAAAGTCCGTTACAGTTTGCCTTTGCTGGCAGCCGCTTGGCTGATCGTCTTGTATCGGATCTTTCCTTATGGGACTGCCTTTTCTTTTGATTGGCTACTGCGTTTTTGGCTAGACCTGCACCGTGCCTTTCAAGAGATCCTCAGTGGTGAGGTCGGCTATATCACCGAACTGGCGGCGGTGACATTGATCGTTAGTTGGGTCTTGTTTTTAGCGATCTTACCGATTGCTTATCAACGCTTTTTCTTGATTTACGGTACCATGATCGGCTACTTGCTGACAGTCGTGATTTTTAATCAATTTGATTTGACGTGGCATTTGATCGGTATTTTTCTTTGCGCGCTGGCTTCTTCCATGATCCAGCGCAGCGCCTTTCAATCCAGTCAAACGATCGCCCCTTGGTTTGGCGTGATGCTATTGATTGGTGGCTTAGCCGTCACTGCTGTCTACTTGCCGCAGACGAGCGTGCGGGATCAGTTGGCAGCCCGTTCCACGCCTATACGGACAAATCTGAATCAGCTGGGTTTTTATCAATTTATTGAAGAACATGGCACCCCCACTGGTTCTCGCACGGGTTTCAGTGAAAATGATCGTCAATTAGGCGGACCACTACTTGATGATGCGACGATTTTATTTGAAGCGCAACAAGAAACCCCGCATTACTGGCGGGTGGAAAGCAAAGACTTTTATTCTGGTAAAGGCTGGATCAGTACGAGCCGCGAAGACGTTCGCTTGGAAGCAGACGATGTCACCATCGCTGACCAGAGCTATCAACAAACCTATCCTGAGAATGAACAAGTGCGGATCCAATTCCAAAACCATGGAGACTATGTGCCATTGCCCTATGGCCGCAGTAGGTTATCCCTTGAAAGCGGCGCGCGTGGCTTTCAAATCAGCGACGCTATTCAACGGGTCGATTTGATTGATTCGCTACCAGACACGGCCTTGACCCTCGATTGGGACCATCCAGATTTTTCCGCAGAAAATCTTCAAAATCTGCCTTTGATCTATCCGGATTCTCCGATCGATTATATCCAATTACCCGATTCTTTGCCGCAGCGGGTACGAGATCTCGCCGCTGAGATCACCACTGACAGCAACAGTCTGTTTGACCGAGTCACCGCAATTGAAAGCTATTTGAAAGATCCGCTCGTATTCCGCTATTCCAAAACCGATGCCGTCGTGCCTGCAGAAGAGCAAGATTACGTTGATCAATTTTTATTTGAATCACAAGTCGGCTACTGCGACAATTTTTCCACGGCAATGGTCGTTCTACTACGGAGTTTAGAGATCCCTGCTCGCTGGGCAAAAGGCTTTTCTCCTGGATCCCCCGTGACAGAAAACGGAATCACTACCTATACCGTTCGCAACTTGAATGCCCACTCGTGGGTGGAAGTCTACTTTGACGGATACGGTTGGGTGCCTTTTGAACCGACACCTAGTTTCCAAAATCCTGATCGTCCCGTGTTGACTCAAGAATCTACTAGCTCCGAAGAAACACCGACCGCTAGCAGCGAGACAACACCAACGAGCAGCAGGGAAACAGAAAGTAGTGAAACCACGACCAGCAGTTCTGCAACAGCCGCGGTTACCGATGATGTTTGGTTGACTGAGGAGCTGAAACAAACGCTGCGTAATGGCTTCTTTGGAGGCTTAGCTCTCCTAGGACTTGGCCTGCTTTTCTATTTCCGCCATTCGTTTTTCCGTATTCATTTATGGTTGATCTGCCGCTTTAACAAACAGCCGCTAGTTGCTGCCTATCCTTTGTTTTTAAGGCAAACGACGAAAGTTTTGTACCGTAACGAGGCGGAGCCGTTGATTGATTATGCCCAACGACTCGAAGCATTCTATCCACTGTTTCATGGTGATTTTATCCGCTTGACGCAGCAATACGAAGCCTACCTTTACAGCCAAGAACAGCCGGCTGGTCAAGAAGCCTTTTTGAAGCAAGTCGCTGCCCAAATCAGTCAGCTGAAAAAAATCAACTAAGCAGTGAGGAGAAACGACAAAAAAACGTATCGATCAAAGGATCGATACGTTTTTTGCTTTAGGCGTTTCCTTGACGTTTTTGAACGGCAATAATAATCAGTTTTGTGATTTCCATCAAAACAACTGCCACAGCAGCCATTGCGATACATAGACCGACATGTCCTAAAGTGAAGGTTGCTGGAATCGCAAAGACTTCACGGATGCCAGGAATCAAGGTAATGCTGTATAGTCCACCACAAACGACGATCGCCAACCACACCATTTTATTGGCAAAAAGGCCAGCTTGCCAAGCAGTCTCGGTATTTGAGCGTGCTGGCAATGTTTGCAATGTCCGGCTCCAGATAAGTGTTGAGAAGGCCATCGCTACACCTAACTCAGGTGATTGGCTCATCCCTAACCATTGTGCCAAAATCACGACAGCGGCAATCAAAATACCGCGATACGTTACTGAGATCAAAGTTTTTCCAGTGAAGATACCTGCATTTGGATCTCTAGGCTGACGTTGCATGATGGTTGGTTCGGCTTTTTCCATTCCCAGAGCAATTGCTGGTAATGAGTCGTTGACTAGGTTGATAAAGAGTAGCTGCAAGGCAGTAAATGGATTGTCCCAACCCATCACTAAGGCAAAGACGATCGCAATGATCGCACCTAAGTTTCCAGCAAACAAATACGAAATGGCTTTTTTGATGTTGTCAAAGACGTTTCGGCCAACTTCTACGGCACGAATGATCGAGGCAAAGTTATCATCCGTCAAGACCATCGCCGCTGCATCTTTGGCAACGTCCGTTCCGGTTCCCATTGCGATCCCGATATCCGCTTGTTTCAAGGCGGGTGCATCATTGACCCCATCTCCGGTCATGGCAGAGATCTTGCCTTTGTCTTGCCAAGCCCGCACGATACGGATTTTGTTTTCCGGCGAAACACGAGCATAAACCGTGATTTTGTCTAATTGATCCGCTAGTTCGGTTTCAGAAAGAGCATCCAATTCCGTACCAGTCAAGGCTAAGTCGCCCTCAGCTGAAATACCGATCTCTTGTGCGATCGCCACGGCTGTCGTTTTGTGGTCCCCTGTGATCATCACTGTTTTGATACCGGCAGATTTGGCATCTGCTACGGCTTGTTTGACTTCTTTACGAGGAGGATCGATCATTGCCATCAAACCAACCAAAATCAGCTCGTTTTCATCTTCAAGTGTCAATTCTCGTGATTGGGCATCGGTCAATGGACGGTAAGCAAACGCCAAGACCCGTAATGCCCGTTTTGAGAATTCTTCGTTTTGATGCTGCAATTTATTTCTGATTTCATCTGTTAAAGGCACGACTTGATCATCGATCAAGACTTTGGTACTGCGGCCAAAGACGATGTCTGGCCCACCTTTGGTCAACAATAAATGTTCGCCATCGATCTCATGTAAGGTAGACATCAATTTACGATCAGAATCGAAAGGCAATTCTTGCAAACGAGGAAACTGTTGACGAATTGCCCGATAAGGCTGATTTAGTTTCTCACTGTAATCCAGAAAAGCAATTTCAGTAGGGTCTCCTAGCTTCGCCCCATCTTCACTGATGGCAGCATCATTGGCCAAGACACTGATCTCTACTAAGCGTTTTTCAGGCAATGTCCAGGTAGTTGGTTCATCGGAGAACGTGCCCGTTTGCCCATTTGGTAAATAGTAGTCAACAACGGTCATTTTGTTTTGAGTCAAAGTCCCGGTCTTATCGGTACAAACGATACTCGTTGAACCCAATGTTTCAACCGCTGGTAGTTTTCGAATGATGGCATGACGCTTCGCCATTTGTTTTGTTCCGATCGAAAGAACGATCGTCACGATCGATTGCAAGGCTTCTGGAATCGCTGCAACGGCTACGGCTACCGCAAACATAAAGGCGTTGACTAAGTCTTCAGTCATATCACCTGTTCCGTCACCTAAGAACAACCGTGCGACTTGAACCCCTAAAATAATCAATGAAAGGACTAAGATCGCCAAGCTCAGTTTTTTACTGAAGCTGTCTAATCCTCTTTGCAATGGTGTTTTGTGTTCAACTGTACTTTCCAATAAGCCAGCCACTTGACCGATTTCCGTCACATTACCAGTCGCAGTTACGATAAACCGACCACGCCCATAAGTGACGATCGTTCCACTGAAGACCATGTTGTCACGGTCGCCGATCGGTGCGGTACGATCGATCACACCTAATTCTTTTTCCGCTGGCGTTGATTCCCCAGTCAGCATTCCTTCATCGACCTTCAAAGAACCCTCTTCGATCAATCGACCATCTGCTGGTACATAATCCCCAGCTTCTAAAATAACGATATCGCCGACAACCAATTCTTTCGCCAGCACACTTTGTTCTTTGCCATCCCGAATGACGTTAGCATCTGGAGCCGACAGGCTTTTCAAAGCGTCTAACGACCCTTCGGCTTTTTTCGTTTGAATCACACTGACGACGGAATTCAACAAGAGTACTGCGAAGATAACGATCGACTCAACGTGGGCACCCATAACCATTTGGATGATTGCCACGATCAGCAAGACGATCACCATCGCATCTTTGAAGGTATCTAAGAATAAGGCAAAGCTAGATTTCTTAGGTGCTTCCTTCAGCTGGTTCAAGCCATTTTCTAACCGCTTGGCTGCCTCTTGCTGCGTCAACCCCTCTGGACTGCTCTGGACCTCTGCCATAATTTCCGAGATTTCTTTTTGATACATTTCTTTCGCCAATTTTTTTGCCCCTTTTAATTTTATTTTCCTTAGGCACTCTGCTAGAAAAAAAGAGACCTAAGACAAGTATACGCTTGTCTTAGGTCTCACCATTTCAAATAATACCAGAAAGCTGTCGCCAGCTTACTTACTGTTGATATTATCGCAGCTTGCGCCACCGGTTACTCCCCTAAGGAATAATAATAAGAATGTATCATTATCATAACGGAAACTTTTGTGCTTGGCAACTATAAAACATCAATTTGAAAATTTTTTGAAAACATTCTTTTTGTTCCCATTCCTTTTTTTCTGTTACACTAAGGAAGAAAGAAATTTGTACGTTACAGGAGGAAAAACGATGGATCTTTTTGATACTTTTACCCGCCATAGCTCTGTCCGAGATTTTCAACCCCGCCCACTATCAAAGGAACTCAAGCAAAAATTAGTAACGGTTGCCCAGAGCGGTTCCAGTTCGAACTTTGTTCAAGCCTATTCGATCATTGAGGTCAGTGATCCTGAAAAACTGGCTGCCATCGAAGAAATTGCCGGTGCCCCAAATTACATCACTCGAACGGGCGTCTTCTATCTTTTTGTCGCCGACTTACATAAACACCAGCAGCTGCTGACCCAAGTAGGGGTGCCTGATACCCACTTAACCACGATGGAACCATTTATTGTGTCTGTCGTTGATACGACCATCGCTGCCCAAAATATGGTAGCATATGCTGAAGCACAAGACTTAGGAATTTGCTACATCGGCGGCATCCGCAATGATTTGCCTCGTATCGCAGAACTCGTCGGCTTACCAAAATTGACGTTTCCGTTATTCGGTTTAACGATCGGCTATCCGCAACACAGAAATGAGCCGAAAGTCCGCTTGCCCCAAGAAGCGATCGTAAGTGTCGATCAGTATCAACCGCTGACGCAGGAGCAAACAGCCCAGTACAACCAAACGACAGAAGCCTATTATGCACAGCGCAGCAGCAATCAACAGCAAACCAATTGGCAAACGAAAATGACGGAATTTTTCCGTGAACCGCGACGTCCAGATGTCGCTGCCTTTATGAAGCAACAAGGCTTCTCAGACTACTTCGGTGAATGAGGACACTAATTACCACGGGAAAATAAAAAACGATCTTTGGCAAGGAATCTTGTCAGGATCGTTTTTTGCTTAGTGTAAAAAATCAGGTTCAGGCTGCTCTTGTATCTTTGTCGCGCTAATTAACGTGCGGCTTCTTGTGCGGTTTCGTTGACGGCAACTGCCTGCTCACATTTTTCTATTAATGCTACTAACGCTTTATCTAACACTGCTTCATTTTCGGAGGTTCGCTGACTGATTTGCATCATAGGCTGCGCCGCAAGATCCAGCAAATAGGTAGGGATTGCTTCTTTTTCAGCAAAAGTGCCCTTGATCAGCGGCTGGTAGACAGACTCGCCACAGGGTCCGGTTTTGATAAAGGCTAGTTCGAACTGCGCCTTCCCTGACAAACGCAACCGATAGACCCCTTCTTTGGTCAGCAGTTTTTCATCGGCAAAGCGTGCCTGTAATCGTGCGAAACGTTCGTAATCCATGGTATCTGCTCCTTTTTGATTCCTTCTTTTCTCTAGTGTAGCAAATTTCTTGTTAGCATAACATCTTTTTCATAGAGAACGCCTCCTTTTCCTCGTTTGGTGATTTTCCACTTTACAAACAGAACAAACGTTCGTATAATTCAAGTGAGGTGAATGCGTATGCCAGCTGCAAAAATCGCTTATGCAAAACAAGAAACCTATGCATTTGAAAAACACTATTATGAATTGGTAAACTTTCCCACACCAGTGGCGCTTTTGTTTGATGAATTCTCACTGACGATGGAGCGCAATCAAAAATCGTATATTGCGATCCCCGCACGCTATTCCGTCTTAAAGGTTCCGCTCGTCTTTGTTTTTCGACTAGAGACTAAGGATGCGCCTGTTTATTATTATGAGCACGTACTCGCTGAAAATAAGATCATTCGCCGCTACAACCCCGAGCGTAACTATTTGCCCGGCGGAAGATAGACCAATGGTTCAACCCGTTTGCCATACTTAGCGGTTGCACTCTCCTGATGCATATCACCGAGCAGCAGTTCGAATATTTGTCATCAAAACGAAACCCCTCTATACTAAAAAGAAAGGGGTTTTTCACAATGACGAAAAAACCGCCGCAAACGTCTGAAGAAAAGGAAGCCGCTTCTAACAATATGGGACTGGGGATCGGTGTCGGAATGGCATTAGGTGCTGCATTTGGACTGCTGTTTTTTGACAATCTAGCATTAGGCATGGGTTTAGGCATCGCACTAGGTGTAGCGATCGGTGCGGGCATGGATCAAAAAAGCAGTAAAGACAAGAAATAGCTGTAGCAAGGATCTGTGTTTATCTGTTATAGCTTGCTGCCCAGTAAATACCAAAAAAAGCCTAGGTTCTGCACTTGTTGTGCAGGACCTAGGCTTTTTTACTTCGAGCAATATTCTCGAAAGCAGCTGCTTCACAGTTGGTTACAGCAGATTTCTTTTCGCCATTTCTGCGCGATACAGTTCATAGACCGCATCACTTTGCTTTGCATGGCTGCGGTAAAAGAGCCCATAAGAGAAAATCGCTTGGAAATTGCTTCCTTGATTTGCTCGTGCTACAGCGTGGTACAAATTCGCCAACTGCTGATCAGACATCTTCCCGCTTTTGATTCGTTTGGCAACTGCTTTTTGGGAAAGGGTAAATAAAATCGTCGTAAATACTTGATAAACCACCCAAATCGCCAGAATAACCAAAATAAATTTCACCAAATCAGGCATCACTTTTCAACTCCTTACAAAAAGTAAATCATTCAGATGATTTGATGTCAATAATAAATTGGGACATTTTCAGTAATAATAGACACAAAGATTTTTAAATTACCACAAAAGATGATGTTCTTTCAATCATCAGAATTTCTGAATTGATACTCTCCTCTTAAAAAAATATTGCCTATTGTTCAGTATTTATGACACTGGTACAATAAAAAAAGCAACAACTCTTGCTTAAGACTACTAGGTACTAGTGAAAAATAAGAGCGCTACCATTGCAATCAGATCTGTAGAGAATCGCGAAAAAGGAGTTGTACACTATGTTAACAAGTTACCCTGCATTGTTTTATTACACCGATACAGACGAAAGCGAAGTGAAGTATTTTATTTCTTTTCCTGATTTTCCTGAGCAAGTCGACACTCAAGGCTTAGACATCGCCGATGCTTTATTCATGGCATCCGATTGGCTCGGAATCGTTTTGGCAGATTGTATTGAAAATAATCGGGAGATTCCGCTCTCTACCCCCATTAATTGTTTATCACTGGAAGCGAACAATCCATTTATAGACGATTTAGATTTTGAATTCGATTACGACAAAGAAAAATCATTTCTATCGATGGTCCTTGTTGATGTTTCAGAATATTTAGAGAATCAAACCTTCGTCGAGAAAAAACTGGCGATTCCTCAATGGGCGGATAAACTAGGACGAACTATGCATTTAGATTTTTCAGAAATCCTCACTGACGCAATCCTAAAGAAAAAATGTAAAGACTGATTGCTTCTACACCTCATCACTATGAGGTGTTTTTTACTACTCATCCCCCTGTTCCATACTAAAAAAGTGCGGCATTCTCTCACATGAAAAAGATACGAGAATGCCGCACGAAACGTTCAATTGTATTTATTTAGCGAGTGAACAGACCCAATCAATCTCTCTTTATTTCGCCAAACGGTAGATAGCAAAACTATATAAACGTTAATAAATCAACGATTAGCCCCAAAAATATTATTTTATCACACCAAAATCACACTAAATTTCCTGGACAAAATGCTTTTTATTTTTAATGGATTGAAACAAACTATTTTTACCTTTACCTCAATTGTGAATATTTGATAAAATAAAAGAAAAATATGAAAAGAGGGATTATAATGGGATTATTTGATGGATTAATGGGAAATGCCACCCAACTTTCAAGTGAATCTGTGTCAAAAGAATTACAAGGTGTCCTAACTATGGATGAAAGAGTCGATTTGTCATTTAAATTAGTTCGTGATTTGATAGTATTTACTAATAAACGTCTAATTATTGTTGATAAACAAGGTTTATCTGGAAAAAAAGTAGAATACAAATCAATTCCTTACAAATCAATTTCTAGATTCTCCGTTGAAACTAGTGGACATTTTGATTTAGATGCTGAGCTAAAAATATGGATCTCTAGCGCAGAACTCCCAGCAGAAACACTTCAATTCCGTAAAGACAAAAATATCATTGCTATTCAACAAGCTTTAGCCTCTGCTGTGTTGCATTAATTAAACAAAACAGTTTTTCTCAGTAAAATATTCTGGGAATATATCATAGCTAAACAAAGAACCCTCCTACTCGATTCTGAGTAAGAGGGTTTTACTGGCTCTATAATTTATGGGACTGATGAATCAGAATTGATTCTTCAGTCCCATTTTCATTTTAGGTATTAAAAAACATATCGTTCTCTAGTATGATTAAATCACGACAAAATAAACAAACTGAGAGGACGATATGCTATATGAATGATTCTATCAAAAAAATGCTGAGAATAACAGAGAAAGATTTGATGATTACAGAGGTCTCTTACGAGACCCTTCAGAAGAAAAAGACGTTGGTCGTCGATGCTGTTCTCTCGCCTACTCCTCGTGCTTGTAGAAGTTGTGGTTCTACTGTGGTAGATGGAAACGGGAAAGCAATTATAGTGAAAAATGGAAAAAAGGAAACGATTGTCCGTTTTGAACAATACAATCATATGCCTTTGGTTATGCGCCTAAAAAAGCAACGCTATACCTGTAAAAACTGTCGCACCCATTGGACGGCTCAAAGTTATTTTGTCCAACCCAGACATTCAATCGCAAATCATGTTAGATATAAAATTGCTTCTTTACTGACTGAAAAAGTATCTTTATCTTTTATTGCGAAAAGCTGTCAGGTATCTTTGACCACCGTTATTCGTACATTGAAAGAGTTTAAAAGCTATTTACCAAAGCAATCTAAGAAGATCCTCCCCAGAGTATTGATGGTTGACGAATTTCGTTCGCATGCTTCCATAGAAGATAAGATGAGCTTTATTTGCGCGGATGGCGAAACAGGAAAATTAATAGATGTTTTGCCTACGCGTAAATTACCTCGATTAACAAGCTATTTCTTAAAGTGTACCAATCCAGAAGAAGTAGAATTCTTGGTGACAGACATGAACGCCGCCTACTTCCAGCTCACCAAACGTGTTTTGCCAAATGCGAAAGTAGTGATTGATCGGTTTCATATTGTCAAACACATGAATCAAGCGTTCAATGAGTTGCGTATCCGTGAAATGAATGAACTTCGTAAAGCAGGACAGAAAAGCCAGGCAGAAAAACTGAAAAAGAACTGGCGCTTTTTGCTAAAAAATCGTGCAAACATCAACCATTATGAATACAAAACATGGAAAAGTTTCCGAGCACCAAAATACCCATTTCTTACTGAAGCAATGATGATTGATCGATTGCTTGAGTTTTCTACGCCCCTAAAGGAGGCGTATCCCTTTTTTCATGAATTAGTTGAAGCCTTTCGAGACAAAGACCCTGACTTATTTTTCTCCTTATTAGCAGAACTTCCCGAAACGTTGGATGACAGCTTTCGGGAAAAGCTTCAAAACCTTCTGACCTATGAAGAAGGCATCACCAACGCAATGATCTATCCTTATTCCAATGGAAAAATAGAAGCGAAGAATACCCACATAAAGACAATGAAACGAGTATCCTACGGATTTAAATCATTCGAGAACATGAGAATTAGAATCTTTTTGATCAATCAATTAATCAAAGTAAGATAACAAAAAATCTGAGCCAGAATGAGGTTCATTCTGACCCAGATTTGATTTTGCACAACTCATCAGTCCTTATTGACAAAGAGCCGTTTTACTATGTACCTTGTAGGACTCGAGCCTACGACCGGACGGTTATGAGCCATCTGCTCTGACCAACTGAGCTAAAGGTACGAAAACCTACCTCTTATGTAGGAGGTAGGTTAAATAAAGAAAAATTCAATTTATAGATATTAATCTAACCAGAGATTATAGCGTATAATTATTTTATTATATCGTTTATTCTGTATTGTAGTAACATCAGCCTTATACAGGAACCCATCAACATAATGGAAGATAACAAAGAGAACAAAAACGCATAACTATTTAGAAATACAACTATTGCTGATAGTACAAAATTAAAGTTTGCTGGTAACAGTAAAATTATGTAAGAAACCAGATGAATTACAGTTGCAGTTCCTAATATACTTCCGATATAGTAAAAACGAAAAACAATACCTAACAATTCTGAAAATTGTTCTTGGCTACTGATAAAATCTATCATTTTTTTACCAATTGAACCAACAATTAAAGCTAGACCACCAATAACAAATCCCAACAGCCCTACTAAAGCTCCGATTAAAATTCCTAGTAAATCGCGAAGCTGTTCACTAGTTTGCTCTGTTGGTGAGATACTAATCAGTGAAAATAGCAGATAAGTTACAAAGCAAGAAAGTATCAAGCAGAAAAATGCTTCTTTAGACCAATAAAGATCTTTGTGCGTATCAGTATTTCTTAAAAAATCAAAAAAACTATTTTTCGAGTAGTAATATTCTATTTTCCCTTTATTATTTTTGGGATTCTCCATTCTTGTTTTTCTCCCTTATATTAGCTTTGTACGCTAATAAATCAACTATTCCAGCTCTTCCTTTTTCAGCAATAATCAATTTATCTTTATTCTGAGCATTGTCAATTTGTTTAACAAATGGAGCGTTATCTTCTGTGTGAATTTCTACTGGCTCACCCTGATTATTTTTCCCGTAAAATACACCTTCAGCATAGCCTAATGCGATACCGGTTGTAGCATCTTCGATAAGATCGCTGTCCTTTTTTAACCCTTGTTTACTGCTATTCCTATATTCTTGCTTAATTGATGTAGCACCTGCTTCCGAAACTTTTTCTGCATCTAAACTAAACAATTTTGCAAATTGGTCCTTGTCTCCATTTGGAGGAACAAGATTCAAGATGACTTTTCTTAATACATCAACTTTTCTTAATTGTATCTTTAGCTCGGCAATATCCGATTCTAACATGAAAATTACGCCTATATTAGACTCTTTTTTGATAAGTTCTTCAAAATATTTTAAAACTTTTTTCTTCGTCAGAATTGGGGTAACAGTAAATGCTAGCATTTCTTTGTAAACATCAAAATAAAAAGTTATATATTCAATTTTGTTGTCATCGAGGGTATCAATGGCAGTATCATTTTCAGGATCGTATGAAGAATGTACTCCTTTTTTAATGTAGCCTAAACGCCCCATAATTATTGAATTATCATCAGCCTTATCTAAATCAAAAAATTTAAATCTTCCGCCTTTATCATCATAAATTATGGTCTTAGTTCTCACATTTAGATAAATCTTTTGCAAGAGACTGTTCAAACTTTTTTTATTATTATATACTTCATAGATATCTTCATTTACGTTCATTTTTGCAAAAAATATCTTTGACATAATAACACTCCTCATAATAATAATATCTGCTTATTTAATTAAACCAAAAGGACATCTGAAAAACAAGAGTTTTCTTGATGCCCTATAGCAGATATAATCTATTGAGGATTACAGTATAACTATACCAAACACACGTTCTGTTTTCAATAGTAATTACAGATTATATACAAGCTATCGAAGAGAGTATACTTGAAAAAAATAGTCCTAACTACGGCTAACTGCTTTATACAAGTTATGTAACTATTGATCAAACCCAACAAATTTATGACGGTTTTCTAATCAATAATATCTATTACATTGAAATAATGCTAAAATAAAAAAATCGAAGAGTACTAGGCACACTTCCCCAAGCATTACCGCCTAATACTCCTCGTAGAGTATTGCACGCACCTATTAATCTATAGGATAAACTTGGTTACTGCAAGTAAAACGAATATCATCTATATACAAGCCCGCCGAAGCGGGCTATTTGTTTACATATTTTCAATTATCTCAACATCATCTGTTGAAATAACAATTTTGTTTTCTTCTTAGATATTTTTTAGAAAAAATTCATACTTATCTGATATCTTAAAAAATAAATGTGAACGATACCAACGTACAGAAAGAAGGTAGATTATGAAAAAACATGTGATTACTGGCTTTATATCATTATCCCTCTTGCTAGCGAGTTGTTCAAAAACCTCGGACGATAAGTTATCGAACATCATGAAGCAATCGCTAGAAACTAGATGGGCATATGCAGTAAAAGATGAGAATGATTGGAATCTAATACAAAAAAGCCTAAGAGCTGAACTGAATTTTCTTAATAAACATACCGACTTACTAAGTACGGATGATTCGAAAAAAATAAAAAATCTCGAATTAAGAGATGCATTCGAGAATTATTATGCTGCCTTAGTAGCACTAGAAAGAATCGCTGAGTATCAAACGAATGAATACCTCACTCCGAAACAATATAAAAAATCCGTTGAAAAGTACTATTCTACGATGTCAAAATCTATTGCAATTATTCATAAGAATGCTCCTATTGAAGTAGAAGAAAAATACCAGTCAAACCTTAATCAAATGCTTAATAACTCGAAAGAAGATAAAACATTCTCTAAGTGATTGTACCAAATAACTACATCTTTTCGTTTAAAGAAGTCCCGGTTCTCCTGTTTGAACTAGGACTTCTTAACCATTTATGAATAAGGAATCATCATATGTTTTCAATAAAAAACGTACATAGACTCCAGAATTTTAAGAACAAATAGCTCATGTGTGCTTAGACAACTGTTTTCTGTAATTCAGTGAAACTTTCTACAGTCTTGATCTGCTGACTTCCACGTGCCCAACGGTATTCTTTACAATCCTTGCCGGTCTGATATTTTACCAGTTCGCGGAAGTGTTTCAACTTGTCACCGCTATTTAAATAAAACCGCTTATTCCCCCATACGCCATATGCATCACTGATATTTCCTTTTGCTTGTGGTTGCCAATAAATAAACATGCCCATTCCTCCAATTACTTTTTCTATGTTTGATTGAGTGTGTTGTGTTGCGCTGTTACTAAACACCGCATTTTTGAACCGTTCTAACTCGCTTGGTTTCGCTACCCAAGAAGCCGGACAATTCTTTCCTGTTACATCATAATGACGCCAAATCTTATCCCGTGTAATATGCGGGTATTTGACAATCAGTTCTTTGACGGCCTTCACTGCATTCTGGAAGGTTTTCTCGGTAATATTCCCATTCTTATCCAAGCACATTTCAATACCCATCGTTGTGTAGTTGGCATTTCCCAAAATGCTTCGTAGCGGATAATAGGGTTGACCATTTACATATTTCTGAATATCATTCGCATGGTACGCAATCTCATTTAGCGGAATAATACAAAGGGCTTCATTGTCATCTACAAAGATATGAGCTGAAGCATAACTGCCACTAAGATTGTTAAAATAGTTTTTGTGATTACGTGCGGTGCCGCCATTGTTTGCGGTATAGTGCATGACGATTCCTTTAATCCCGCTATTGGCAGTCCCTGGTCGTGAGTACGGATTGTTTCGGATGTACTCGTATTTGATAAAACTCATGTTTCTCCTCCGTTCATTAAAATGAGTAGACAGCAGTTATTCAATCTTTTCTGTGAATTCCTGACCATCGCTATAATCATTTTTTTCTTCAGTTGAAGTTTCGTTGTTTACCTTTAAACGCTTCATAATAGGATCAAAGATATTTGTTACAACGCCAAGTTTATTCAGATTTTCGAATATACTCACAAATTCATTGATCATTTCCAGCGTATACACACTAACAATTACTGTCACTGACACAATATTAGGTAATACAACTGTTAATGGAACAATTGCCACTAGCACAAGTAATAAAGCGAATTTACGCAAAATTCCTGTACTCATCTTCCCTGACTTCAAATCGTGATTCGCATATGCTTGAATAAACCCAGTGATTGTGTCAACTGCCATCAAAACTAAGATAAACACCAACCATATCACAATTTTTCCATATTCTTTTTGCATCATTTCTTGTGCCCATTGCAACATTTCCATATTCATCTTTCTCACTTTCCTTTTCTATTTTTGACAATTAGCAACGAAAAAAGAGCAACCTTTCAAACAAATTGCTCTTTTATGATTAGGCTGTCCGACGCCACATATATACCGCAATGTAAGGCGGTATATTACTCGGATTTTTACCATTTGAATCAATAACCTTTGCTCCGCCAGAGCCAGCTCCAGCAACCGCACTGTTTGCTTTCCAAGTTATACTAGCAACATGCGTACCGTTTCGATTTGAGGAAGGCAATGCCCCAAAATCTCCATAAATTTGAGCTAAGTTCGTTCCTGGTATTCCAATTTTTGCTTTTAATTCTTGCGTTTTGCTTCCGCCACTTTTTCCTGCCGAAAAATCTGTGTCACTGCTACTTGCACCAAATAATGTTTTCCCTTCCGCAAAACGTTCCCATGTTCCCCCTATAAATGTACCTGGGTTCGTCTGATTTACAGAAATGTAAATCGACCCTACAGGGTAAATCATCTCTATCAATTCCTCTTTAAGTCCATCCACTGCTTTTGCATGTGTCTTCGTGTATTTTTTTACGCCATTTTCAACTAATTGAACAATATCCGCCATTACACTGTCCCCACTTTCTCAAATACAATGTTTGATAATGAATCAAGTTTCACTTTATCTGTTTTTGACATCAAACCATTTGAAGAACTAGTTGCAACTGCTGTTGTTGTTGCATTTTGTCCAGGATCACCTTTGTCTCCTTTCGGCAAAACAAAATTTAACCGTGCTGCATTCGCTGTTCCAGCATTCGTAACTGAGGCAGTTGTTCCACTGATCACTGTACCAATCGTGATTGTTGCAGCTTGACCAGGGTCACCTTTGTCTCCTTTGGTTATTGAAGGTCTTCCTTCTATCGCATTCCAATGCGTTTGTGGATAAACTTGCACATCATTTTGTTTTACTTTTACAATATCTGTCATTTTCTATACCTCCTCGATTTTCTCAAAAGTAAAATTAGGGATTTTACCATTTGTATAATTTTGGGCTTGTTCTAAGACTTCTTGAATTTTCTGATCAACATACGTTTGATTCACACCACCTGTTTCACTTCCACCAGTTGAACTAATCACGCCATCTTCACTGATTGAAATATTCGCACCAGCTTTCAGCATTTTTAGTGAGGTTAGCTTGGTTTTGAGTTCTTCCGTAAAATTAGCTTCTGTTTGTTTTATCGCAGATAATACTCCTTCTTCAGTGATTTCTAATAACGAACCTATTTTTATTCCTCCCAGTCGTTCTGCATTCGCAACTGGAAGAATATAGGTTCCAGACGTACCATTCAGGATCTTTCGAAACAGTTCAGACGTTATAATTCCGTCCTTTTCCTCACTAGCATATGGCAACTCAGTCAGAGCGTGTTCCAAACCCAAATCTTTTTTTGTGATAATAACAGCACCAATCTTTCCATTCACAGATAAAACGGCTGCTCCTTCTTTAACAATCGTTTCTAACCCGATAATAGCCTCAGGTACGGTTTCAGGAAAAAACTGTCGATCAATATTATTCTCATCTTTTTCCATCAATTTCTTGATTTCAGCCATCAATTTCACCTACTCGTTTATAATGAAAATAGTCGTTAGAAGAAATACCGATATGTGCTATAACAAGTTCTCCACGACAATCCGCATCTTTAACGGTTCCTACTCGTTCTACAGTATGGTTTTTGGAAAACTGATCATCTTGCAAAATCGTCAGTATGGAAATTTCTTTTTCTGGCAAAGCATACAGTTTTTCTTTGATTCGTTGTTCCATAAGTAAAAAGTCCGTATGCAATCTCTGTTGAATAGAGTCATGGCGTTTACCTGTACTGTCTACTCTCGCATCAAGTACTTCATTTAATAAAGTTCCACCCGGATCTATCGTTGCTAAAATTTCTTTTATCGATTCAAACCAGCTCTCAAAATCGCCTTTGTTTGCATTGAGATACTCTCTCATGTCATTTAGTAAATCTTCTACCGTTTGCCAATAGGAACCCATTTCTCCTGGTGTTTTAGAAACCGCATTGATCACAAAATAACTAAAATCTTGAGTGGTACCGATTAGATCATCGCCCTTATAAAAAGCAATATTAGCGATATGTCTTCCTGTCTTTTGCATCGTATACTCATCGAAAACGTATTCGACAACACCTTTAATCCTCAAAATCTTACATGGTCTTTCAACTGGATATCCGCCAATAATCGTTTGAAATGTTACTCGGCAATCAGTTAAATCGATAGGCAAGCCATTCTGGATAATGGTTGCCTCTAATCGTTCGGTATTTTTATTTCCTTGCCGGACTTTTAAAATTCCTACATAGTTAAATGGCTCTGTTGTACTCAAAGTCACAGTCCATTTGTTCATTTGGTTCCCTCCTTACTTCACTTAGGCGGTATGACAATAGATGAAATTTGACTTGTTCCAAGATATTCTCGGTCAAACCGTTCAATGATTTGTCCTTTTTCAGTATTTTGTTCATAAGTTAAAATACGTCCATTTTCTAGTCCTCGAATAACTCCTGTGTGTCCATAAGTAGTATCTGTATACCACCCGCCCCAATAAACACCACGAGTTATATTGATAATAGCTCCGACTGCTAATTGTTCATAAGTAGGATTTAAAATAACTTTCCAGCCAACTGCTGACCAGTCATAAGCAATCCCAATATCAGCGGCTGCAGAAGTATTCCCGATAACATGAGTCAAACCATACTTAGTACCGGCTCCAAGCCCACATCCGCCTAAATAACCTGAATACTCAGCTGCTGCTGCATAACATTGTCCGTTTCCTATACGCCTTCCAATAAGGCTGTCCAGATGTTTCAATCCTTCTTCTCCAACTAATTGACTTGCTTTCAAGCCATGAAGCTTATTGTACCAATATCTAGCATATCCTTGGCGTTCTGGATGAGCCGCGGCAGGTCTTTCAAAATTCAACTCGAATGCTGTTGCGGCTTGTTCTACATTCGTGATTGCTTTAAACCCAGCTACTGTCGTTGGAGCTACTTTTCCAATCCACTGTCCGTTATACATACACCATTCAATTAATTTTGCTTGTGCTAATGACGTTGTGTAGTCTTCTTTGATACCTGCCGCTGCCATTAAGCGTTGGACGTATTCACGACCATCATAGGTTGGAGCACCAACCAACGGATAAGCGGACCCATCCCACTGAACCCAACCATAAGCAGGACCACCAACTTGAGCGGTGTCAGGATTCATCGATGGTCCAACTTCACCTTGGATATTCCCCAAGACACCTGCAGCTGCTTCCTCAGAATAGCCATTATTTAAAGCAAAGCTCCACCAATCCCAAGCAAACTTTTCAGCATCGGTAGTAAGTTCAGGAGGATAACCGCCTGTTCCTGTTCCGCCTCCTGTGGAAGGCCCCCCACCTTGACCAGCAACAACTTTTTGACCATTGATAGTTAGGTCACCTTGTATATCCATGTCACCTCGATAAACAGCTTTGCCATTACCGAGTAAAGTGAAACCATATCCAGTCTTTGAGGAAATCAATATATATTTTCCATCTCCATTAGTTCTGATAACTAATGAATTTTCTTCTAAAGGAGTGGGCGTTACAGCATCGGGGAAAGGATTTCCAGCTGAATCTGTAGTTCCTATAATCCCAATATTCACTCCTGATTTATTCCAAAATTCCATACCTCTTTTGGTTAACTGCATAATCTTCTGATTGTTATTTCTAATTTCTAACAAACCATCTACTAACCTGAGTACATCCCCGGTTTTGTTGAACGAATTCTCAAAAACATCTGCTTGAATGATTCCTGTTTTGATAAATTTGGCATTGAACTTTCCATCTAGAGTCCATGCTGTTTCAAAAGGACCTTGCCATCCTTTTGAGGAAAATCCAATTCCGCTTTTATTTATCCTTAACACCTGTTTTGCTTCATCTAATTTAGGATAGTCACAAAAAAACAAATCAGTCGGTCTGTTTTTAGGCCACCAAATAACATGCCCTCCATCATTTCCAGAAATAATAGATGTTACAACATCAATAAAGTTACTTGCATATTGCTTACCAGTGAATCCTTTCAATGTTTCGGAAATTTCTTGCTTTTGCTTTTCAAAAAAAGTATATTTTGTATCCCCAGCTTCTAAAGATTCTACACGTTCGCTCAACGAATCAAATACAACTTTTGTAATTTGTGCTGTAATCTTTATATTGAAACGTTCATGGTAAACGTCAAAGGTATCGAACAAACCTACCTCACGAAACTTTTTGAACTTTTTAGCTAAAGCTGAGTCTTCCATTTTTCGAATATTCAGCTCAATTGATATATTCGGTTGGTCACAATTAGGATTCATAGAACTAAAATATTTTTTCGATACTTCATTTAAACTTTTTGTATCTGTGACACCTTGTTCTTCTGTAAATTGGATATATTCCGAATAAATCTCACCATCGAATTTATCGATATTTGGTGAATCTACTGGATTGCCATAGATTCGTTCTGTTTCTCCTTCGTTATTTTGTATATCAGCATATGGGAAAATACGAGTTAGCAAGCCGTCAAAATTTGTTTCAACTTTCAAGCCTGTTAAATTCTTGCGATATCTAAATGTTGTAACATGGTCTCGTCCTCGACGATTTAATAATGATAAACGAAATGGCTCATGTTTTATTTCTCCACCAAAAATTTGATTTAGCGAACCATCTACTCCCTTTATACACTGCAAAGGATTTGTTACTTCAATGCATGTAGAACCCACATGAGTGATATCACTAAATAACATAATGTCACTCGCTTGATCCATTGCCTTTTCTAAATAATTCATCGCTTCTTGACCAGTTGCACGTTCGAATTCTAGCTTTTTCACTGCTCTATTTCCTAATTTCATCGTTCTAGATTTTCCGTAAACGTACAATAGACCTGTTGCTAAATCTTTGTAATGGTTATAAATATAAAAAACGTGAAAATCATCAATTGCATTGGGCTTGCATTTAACTTGATAATTGTGGTCTTCTAATTCACTACTAAATTTGGCAGTAATCGGAAAGACCATTTCAACGGTGTAACTACCATTCGCTTCTTCGGTTACCAAGCATTTTTTACAGTCAGATAAAACCCCGATACCTCCAGAAGAAAAATCTGTATCCGTTGGACCATATAAAACTGGTTTCATACTTTAGTCTGCCACCTCGGTTCAACTACAATTTTTTTCACATTATTACTCCAAGTAATACGATTTTCTCCTGCATCAAAATAAGGATAAATTTGATTGCTTAATAACTTCTTATGTTCGTTCACTAAAATCCCATCAACCTCCCGATAAGTTTCCATTACATCAGGATCGGAATCGATAATAATATCAGAAGTAACATCAGAAAATTTTGTTTCCCTACCATTGATTGATACTGTTAAATTTCCAGAGCCATAAATTTTTATTTTAGGATAAGCAGGATATCTTTCAGGGTTATATACAGAATCTTGACTTTCTAACACAATAGGATTCATACCGAGAATATTCTTTTTGAATGGTGCAATGCTTAAATCAAATGAAAAAGGAACTCCCCTTAACGTATGGAAAGTCCCTTCGAAATTAGGTTCATTTATTACAATCACTTGGTAAACGTAGCTAGGATCCCAATAAGGAACAAAATCTACGTATTCTCCTCTTGTATCCAAAGCCTCAGTAATCACGTCTTCATAATGTTGAACATGTTCTAAAGTAGGTGATAAGTAAAAACAATTCAACGTCTGTTCGATATTCGTATAATATCCTGCATCATTCACAGCTAATTTATTTAATCCTGACACTTCTTCTAAAGTGAACATTCTTTTTGCTTTCTTTTTTGGGGGGCGTTCGCAGATAAAGGCATTGAATTCCTCACTCCAACGATTTCCGAGTTTAAACCATCCATCTCTCATTCCTATCACCCACTAAAAACATTTCTATTTTTTATATCCACAAATTTATAGGTCAAATATTCTGCAATTTGATCCAATGTCTCTTTTGGTAAATTCCCGTAAGCTGTTAAATGTAAATGAATTTCATCACTTACTTGTTGTTTAGATAAACTTTTATCTACCGCTGTTTGGATATAGCCCATTAACTTATCTAACGGTGCGACAGCTTCTTTTCCAGCTTCACCGCCACCTAACAACTTATTTCCAGAAGCGCCAAAGATTGTTGGCTTAGTTAAAATCCCTCCATCAGCAAACCATTTCACATCAATACCTGATGGATAAGAAATATTTTTACCAAATATCTTTTTCGAACTCCATTTCAAATCAAAATGAGGCATTGGTGGTAGTTCAATTTTTGGAAATTTTAACCTTAAAGATTTAAAAATATTTTTTACAGCATTTACTTTGTCCTCGAAAGAACCAAATAAAAAGCTAGTAACTGTCTTAACTGAAGAAGATAAGATTTTAAATGCCGAATCAGCAGGGTCTGAAAAACGTGCCCAAAATTCAGTCCACCATTTCTGTAGCCTATCCCATTGTTTTGAGAACCATTCTGTTATTGAACCCCAATTTTTTATCACAGCAATTACTCCTGCAATAATTCCTGTTACAGCAATAAGTGCTAAAGTGACTGGTCCGCCTAATATTCCTACTAAAGCAGTTAATGCACCTGTAACTCCAGCTAAAATTCCTACTATTGTTCCTACACCTAAAAAAGCCGCTATAAAAATTTTAACTGGCCCTGGTAAATTTTGAAAGCTTTTAAGAA
This sequence comes from Enterococcus sp. AZ063, assembly GCF_051715045.1. Classification (NCBI taxonomy): domain Bacteria; kingdom Bacillati; phylum Bacillota; class Bacilli; order Lactobacillales; family Enterococcaceae; genus Enterococcus; species Enterococcus sp. AZ063. Next base: position 1,116,302 of record NZ_JBIOTA010000001.1, on the reverse strand, counting down.
TTTCTGTTAATCCTAATAATAATGGTTGCAATGCAAGAGCTAACTCTTCTCCTATTGGTACTAATGCTAGCTTTAAATCATTCCATGCACCTTGCATTTTTTGACTAGTCGTTGTCGTATCTTCATTTAATTTATCTGCTGTTCCTTGAACATCCTCATAACCACCTTTAACACTCATTAGAGAAGTTAATACTTTTAGACTATTATCTTCTCCTAGAGCACTCCAGACAGTGGAAGCTAAAGATAATGCCTCAGTTTTATTCTCCATCTCACCTAAATCAGTAAGAAGTGACTGGATAACTTCTGCTTGAGAAGCTCCACCATTTTTAAATGATTCAAACAATTCTTTTGATTTTTGAGAGAATGAATCAATATTTTCTTCCATTCTCCCATCTGTTAAAGAAATTCCTATTTCCTTAACAACATCATTTACTTTATCTAAGTTGTACGCTCCATTTCGAGTACCATTTTCTAAAATCTGAAAAGTTTCAGAAGCAGTGAAGCCCATTTGAGCCCATAATTGAGAATACTCTGCCATATTATCGCCAACTTCATCTGCCCATGTACTTCCATTTCTTTGAAGTGCTACTGTAATCATGTCTAAGGCGTGCTTTCCAGTAATTCCATAGTTTTCTTGCATTGCTGCAACACCACGAATTGTTTCTTTTAAATCTACTTCAAAAGTATTTTCTAATACTTTGGCATCTTGAACTAACTGACTTAAATCTTGATTGCTCATATCCCCAAGATTTTTAGACACTAAAGCAACGGCATCTGCTGCTTCTGACATATCCTCAAATAAACCACTACGAAAAACATCTGTTAATGCTTGTTCGTATTTTTTAGCAGATGCCGTGCCTGCTACACCCATAGAAGCGTTTAATTTCTTTTGAGCATCTTCTACTTCTGTAAAAGCTTCAATTGTTTTTCCAGCCATATCTTTGGCTTTATCAGACATACCGCTTAAAGCTTCTCCTGCATCTAACAAATTTCCTTTACCTATTTTGTCATCGACTTCTTCTAAAGTATCACCAATTTTATCCAATGCATCATCAGCTTTATTGGCATCACTTTTTAAGCCGTTCAAATCGGAAGAAATTTTTTGTACAGAATTTCCATCATCAATAGTATCCAAAGTTTGTTTCATCCTATTGATATCTGCAGTTTGACCTAATGCCGCTCTACCAATTTTGTTCAATGCATCTTCAAGCTGTGAGGAGTTTGCCTTACCTTCTTTGATTGCTGATGTTAGGCGTGTGCCTAAGATATCTGTAAAATCATCAATATCCGTACCAGTAGATTCAAAAAGAGTAGATAAACGCTGTGTATTTTGAGCTAATTTTTCTTGCTCAACTTTCATATTTGATAGTTGACCTTCAAATCCTTTTAAAGCACCTTCAGTGGCTTCAATTTCTCGTTTAAATTTCCGATATTGTTCCTCACCAATTTCTCCAGATTTAAATTGCCTTTCTACATCAACTTGAGCGCCTTTCAACGCTTCCAACTTATTAGTGGTTAATTCGATTTGCCGAGAAAGTAATTCTTGCTTCTGTGAGAGTAATTCAACGTTATTAGGATTGAGTTTTAACAAACGTTCTACATCTTTCAATTCTTTTGATACATTTGTCGACTGATTAACAATATCTTTCAGCCCAGATGTTACGCCTTTAGTATCTGCATCAAGCGCAATCGTAATGCCCGAAATTTTCTTTTTAGCCATATTATCCCCACCGCCTTTCTAAAATGCATCAAAGTCTGCTTGTGTTGCTTTTCTAGTCATAGATTTAGAAGATGTTTTTTCTTGATGATTATCGATCCATTCTTGGACAAAATCCAAACATGCACCGATTTCCATTAACTGCATTTCTTCATTAGACAAGCCCACTTGTTTACATATAAAAAGAAATGACTCCGTTGTGAGTGTTTCATCACTAGAAGCCATTTCGTCATTTACTTTTTTTTTGTTTGAATACTATGTGAAATCAATTCTTGTAGCTCGCCCGCAAATTCTGATAATGGTAAGGCATCTAACCCTTCTAGCCAAGTAATCGGTTCAGGAATATCGGGATTAGCAGCTTTGGCATACGTCCATACAAAGTTATAAAGCAGTGTTAACTCTACCCTTTTTAAATCATCGTATGAAATCTTACTTAAATCGAACGTACCATCATCCTTTTGATTATCCAAAGCCTTAGCTAAAGTCAATAAATCTGCAAAAAAATCACTACCAAACTGCATTTTGTAACGCAATGGAGTCGCTGCATTGGAAGCTAACCGAATTTTATTGTTACCAGCTGTAATTGTTTTTTCCATAATTAACTAGCTGCTCCTTTTTCATATACTTTAGTAAACCATTTATCGTACACAGTTGATGGCGTGTCAGGTCTTGTTTTAGTTTTAACTGCTTTGTCAGATGGACGAGGTCCAGCACTAAAAGTCAGTTCCGATGTATTAGGATCGCCTGAATCTTTCGTAGTTGATCCAATACTTGGACGGTTAGCTGTACAATAATACAATACATGACGAGTCGCTGTTTTATCCCCTTCAAATTGGAACATCAACGCAAAAGGCGAGGTTTCAGCATTTGCATACTCTGTTTGTACTTTATCTGTATCATCTACTTTTTCTCCTAAAATCTCTACCGCAAACTCTTCGGGGATTCTGGCACATGTATACGTACCATCGTATCCTTGATTGTTTGGCGAAGTATAATAATCTACATTATCTGCTTTAAACTTAATCAAATCTCCCGAAGGTTCTATTGAAAGTTCTACAGCCCCCGGAAATCGCACAGGCGTATCATATGTAATTTCCCCTGTTTCTGGATTTAATGTTGCTTTAGCATAGTAAACATTTTCCAATCCAAATTCTACTCGATTTTTTTCAGCACTTGCAGTTCTTGCTTTCTGCGCCATTTTATTCACCTCTTGTTTTATATAGTAATTTCATATGCTTTTAAATACATCTGTTCAGATGACAAATAAGTTTCATAAGATTCAAAAGGAAGCTTTGCTTTAATAAACAGTTCTTCTAGTCGATTTTCTTCTCGAATATTTTTTGTATTTGTATACAGCTCCACGACAAAATCAGTTTTTTTACAATAGACCGTATTATCTGCAAGAAAATTGCTAGTAGACTTTTCATAATATAGCAAATACGGTAACTCCGGAACTTGCCCCGGTTGCCATTCCCGATAAGAAATTGGTAAATTCATTTTATCCAATAAACTTTTCAATTCTGGCAGTTTCATCGATTTAATCTCCTAATCAGTTCTTTTTCCAAAGAAATAATTGCTTTTTCTTCTGCTTTTTCAATATGCGGTATTGCACTTACATTTCCGATTGACCGACCACCTCTTTTTAATGCGTGTCCATTTTCCAATAAATGGGTTAAGCGATAGGTAGGATCATTTTGGTAAATAATCTGCTGTGTAACACTTTGTTTTTTCTTTCGCCAATTTTTTGCGTATTTTCCTGAACGTTTTGGACTAGTTTGTTTTAATTCTTGGAGAGTCTCTTTCGCTACTACTTCAGTAGCTTCGCCAGTTGCTATTTCAACTTCCTTTGTATAATTTTTAACAGTCTTGGCAATTTCTTTGGATAATTCACTAATGTGAATTGTATTAGACATTCGCATCACCCAGAGTCAAACGACAGACTATCTCTAACTCTTCATAATTTCTTTGATAGGTTCGGATAATTTTATATTTATTCCCATCAAATTTGAGATAGTTCTCTCCGTAGTACTCATAAGGATGGATAATAAACAGATGGATATTTTCAATACCATTTTGTCCAGCTTGATAAAATTCACCACGACTAACATTCTCTTTACAAGCCATTACGGTATTACTCTTATATTTTGGTACTTGATTTCCCACTTCATCACTTGTAAAACCGTCATTTTTTAAAAGGACGATATCTAAATCCCATGTTTTATCCATTTTTATCCCTCCTTCATTGAAAGTACTAAATTATGCAACCGAAATTGTAAATTTCTTGGAATACTTCCTTCGCCTCTTGAACGATAACGCCAAGCAGAATAATCAATAACAAACATAATATGATGATCATTATTCATATCAAGTGCAATTCCTTGTTCTAATTTTAGTTCAGTTATTACACTGTCAACTACTGACAGCAAGTAATCATCTCGCTTATCTGTCATAATACCTAAATTCATTTTCAATAAATCTAGTACTTGAATATTCATAAAAAATCACCTAAGGAAAAAGAGGAAACTCAGCTGTTTCCTCTAATAATTTTAGTAATTCTTTTTTGCTACTATTTGTCTTATAACTAATTTGTTTTTCGTCAAGAATTTGTTTTATTTCTGGAATTGTCAAATTTTGATAATTACTTTGTGCCAGTCTTGACTCTGGCATTATTACTCCCCCGCTGTATCTAATGTCACTTCCACAAAAGCCTCAGGAATTACCGGTTTTCCATCGTAACGTCCTAATCCACGCACTGCGGTCTGATCTTCTCGGAATTTGTAGTGTCCAGACATATCCACTCGAACTGATTCACGCTCTACTAAAGTATATTTGTCAAATACACCAAACAAAATTTTATCTTGAGGCAAATAATTATTAAAGACTACTTTCAAACCTAAGAAATTAGGCTGCGCTAAATTAGGCAATTGAACTACATCTACTCCATTAGCGTTAACATGCAATGTTAATGTTGCAATTCGATTGTAGTAAGTTTGACGATGCATAACCGCTACAATCTCACCAGTTGCATCCTCCCCGGTATCAATTAATCCTAGAACAGGAATAAGTTCTTCATAGGTTGGCTTTTTCGTAACTTTATTTCCACCGGGGATTTTAGGAAGAATTCCATCGGGCTGTTTATCATTTTTACCAGTACCAGCAACAATTGCTTTATCCAATCCTTTCGCAATCGAGCGAGCAATTCGTTTCGTTAAATAATCATCTAAATTGATAATAGAGTCTTCCAACAAAGAATTATCAATATAAACAACACGTCCAATTTTAAATCCATCAAATTCGACAGCAGATAGTTCTGAATCATCGGTTTCTGGTAATGCACCTCTCATTTCTAACCATGTCGCTTCGCTCGTATCTACATCTAAAATGAGTTTTACACGTCCTTTAGCAACAACTTTATCAACTAATGGATATAGTGTAGTAAAATCACCAATACGTTCGCGAATACGATTGACAATGATATCTGGAATAATTAATTCCGCGCCGCTTGGTCCATCGGGTAAAACTTGTCCATTTGCACGCATTTGTAATCTTTCACGCAGTTCATTATAAAATTCTTTTACATCTGAACGTTCATGATAATCTGTATTGTTTTTTGCTCTGGTAATTTGTTTTTCTGCCATATTTCTTTCCTCTCCCTTATTTGAAGGTTTCTTTTCATTCAATTGGGTTAATTCATCTTCCAACGAATTAATCTCTTCTTCTAATTCTTGGACTTGCTGATCATGAGGCTCTTTTTCCTCATTAAATTTATTCACTTCATCTTCAACTACCTGTTGTTCCTCCTCTGTTTCAGCTTCTTCGATGGCGGCTTCTAAATCCTTTTCTCGCTTTTGGAATTCAGCATCTTTCTCCCTTAATGAAGAAAGTAGTTCTTTTTTACTAGTAATTTTTCTTTGTAGCATAATTTGTTTTAATGCCATGATAAGTTCCTCCTATTTCTTTAATTGACCTAATGTTTTTTTTCGCCATTGTGCTAATTGTTTTTCACGATATTGTTCTAATTGCTTATGTCTAGCTTGTACCCCAGTATCTTCATAGGCAGGGAATGTCACCACCGAAACTTCATGGAGATCAATTTCTTTTAACAGCCATTTAACGGTTCCATCTTCTCTCCAATCAGTTTCTTCATTCAAAATATTAAAACCAAATGAACATTGGTCCACATCTCCACGTTTCACACGTTCGTATAAATTCAAAGCATCTGAATCATTTTCATTAATAGTAATTTGTCCCCACAAACCTCTAGAATCGACACTTAGTTTTAAAGTTCCTGACTTGTTTCGTCCTAAAACTAAAGTCGTCTCATGATTTGTCAAAGCGCGGATATCATTACTCAAAGACCCATTAAATGCCTCTGACGATATTTCTTCAAAAGCTCCCGGCCAAAGCTCTGTTTCCTGATTAAAGACAGCAAAATATCCTTCAATGATTTTTTCCCCTGAAGTTTCTTCTCTGGTAGAAAAATTAGTTGCCATGGAACGTGTTTGATTTTCTTTTACAGTCAATCAGAATCACCACCCTTCAATTTTTTTTGTTCACCTATCATTCCTTGTGGAATGAAGTTTTCTAAAATAATCAACTCATCCAAGCCAGATTTAGGAGAATCTCCAATCATATTCAATACATCATTTCCCGTATAAATTCCTCTGATATACAGATTCATTCCTATCTCTGCTAATTCTTTCGTATCATAAGCCATCAAACTCTTAGAATTACACTTGAAATACCAGTTAGGATTTTCAAGAAGTCCTTTTGTCAAGGTTTGTTGAAAAATATCTGCGATTGCTTTAATTCTTGTACGCACAAAGTTGTTGTATTCATCCTTGTTAAATGATCCAACTCCTAAAATAAACGATGGAACATCTAATAAAGCTGCAACAGTTTTTTTGTCGAGTTCGACCGATTCATTAATTGCTATATCTTTTAATGACAAAGGCTTGACTTGCTGCACATCTAATAATTCCGCTGGGATAACCCATGGCTCTCCTGGTCTAGATTCTCCCAAATATTTTTCTTTAATTTGGTTTCTTCCCGCTTCACTCGCAAGATTTTCATTCATCGCATCTACTTTAACGATGACATTCGGCATATACTGTCCACTCATAAATGATTTTTTTGTTGCATTGGCTTGACGCAAATTATGAGCAACATCTTTTAGTGGAATTCGATATCCAGTTCCTTTCCACGGCTCTTCTGGGTCCGGATTAATTGCAAAATGTAGAATCTCATCCGGAGAATAAATTGTTGACCCATACTTCACTTGATATCCTTCTTCCAATTCTATAAAACTTACCTTAGAAGGCTTTAGGGGTTTCAATTCATGAATAAGCCCATCTTTCATTTCGGGAAAAACAATGGCATTGCCATCACCGGGAAGTAACATAGAATAAACAATGTTATAAACCCAATTTTTCCTAGTCATATAAGAATAAGGCTCTATATCTATCTTTCTGGATAATTCGTTTTTAATCCGAATATCACCGTTATCTGAGTTTTCCATCAAGTGAATTGTCATTCCCGAAACTAAATCAGCAATTTTTTGACATGCTGTTTTTACTTCGGGATTATCTGATAATCTCGTATACCCGGGAACTAATATCTCTCGCGCAATATCAGACATAAAAAAACCAACCGTAGGATCACTTGAGCCTGATGGTTGGGGTTCCGAACGAATATTGTTTGATTTTCTCTTTTTTTTGGACACTTAAACTCATCCTTCCGTCAATTAGTATTTGCGATTTAACCAATTGGTACCTATATCTCCAATCGCCATATCTTCAAGCATTTGGCAGCAACTAAATACGCTAGCATCAAATAAATCAATCCGTTGTACTCCGCCATCACCATCTAATTTGTCATACTGAATCATATCATCTGTTTTTTCAATCGCTCTCACATTCTGAACACAATATTCATAGGCATCAGAATGCAGATAATAAAACTTTTTATTTTTCACTTTAACCTCGATATGACGGAAGCCTTCTGATTTCTTATAAAAGTATTGTGGTTGATCTTTAATTTTAAATCCTGCTTTTTTCATTTTAAAAAAGAACTCTCGACCAAACTTTTTATCAAAACCAACAAGTTTAATTTTGAAGCCTTTTTGTTTCATCAAAATAAACCAATTCACAATATCATCATGTAAAACGGTAGGCGTGTTACTCATCGTTAACCAACCATCTTCTTTCCAACCAAATAAAGGAATACCATCTTCTTCTGCTTTCTTTACTGCAGCTAATTTCGGGAAAAAAGCATGCGTAATACAAATATCTATTCCTTTATATGAGCCGTATAAAGCACCTGCCGTTAAATCATGTAGTTTTGATAAGTCCGCACCGCCGTACCAAACAATAGGTAATCTTGCTAAATCATCTAATGTCCAATCGTATTGCATGTCGGAGCTTCTAAACTCATTAATATCGAAATAGGCATCCATTGCATTCGTAAAGACATTCAGCGTTTTATTTAAAAACTCTGTTTTTAGTTGTGGTTCATTCATTGCTTGGGAAGCATCATCCAATAACTCTTCCAAGGTAACTGTGACATTAATTGATGGCGTACACATTTCCAAAACTTCAGGGTCATCAATTGTGGTGATTTCTCCTTTACTATTTAGAATGTTCCCTTCTTCATCTTGATCTGCTTTACAAATAAAAATGAAATAAGAGTCATAAGCGGGATCGGTGATTGAACCGTTCAATACCTTCTGCAAAGTTTTTAAACGATTGGCTAAAAAGCCATCGGGAATATCTCCGGCTGTTGAAATACCAATCAATAATTTATTACGATAAGCTTTCATCGCATTCTTCATCAAAGTATATTTTTTGGCACCTGCTCTTTTCCAAGAATGTAATTCATCCAGTACCAGACAATTACAGTTTAAAGAATCTAGTTTATCTTCTTGGTTAGCAATTGCATATATATCGCTTGTACCATCTCCAAAATTAATCGATATAGAATGTTCTTGGTTATTGTCTCGAATTCTTAGCTTTTCAACTTCATCTTTTAGTTCATTAACGTTATCAACAAGAAAATTAAAGCACTCTAAAGTTTGTTTTACAGAATTTGCTACAATATACGCTTTTGATCCTGACCGCCTATCTAGAATACTTTTAGCTTCTGTTAGTGCTGCACTAAAAGCAGTTTTCCCTTGTTTTCGAGGCAAAAAAATAAGCGCTTCTTTAAAACGCCTAATATCTGTTCCTTTCTCAAAAAAGCCAAACAAATTAACACAAACAAATTTCTGCCAATCCGTTAACAATAGTGGTTGTCCTTTGTAACTTACACCATTTTTATCTTCCCCTTGAACATGATGAATTGTTCCTTCAATTAGATTGATGACAAAGTCGAATTGCTCTTGCCTGAAATCAATATCTGTACGTTCTAAATCTTTTAAAAACCGCTCACACGCTAATCTCCTATCTAAATTAGCCAACACTTTTAAACCAACGATTGACTTTGCATAATTTAAAGCTATTTTAAAATGCTTAGAAGTAATTTTCGATAAATCCATCTAATCACATCTTTTGTTGTTCTAAGAGTTTAGCAAAAGCTGATTTCTCTTTTTTTGGAACTTCTACTTCTGCTTGATAGGTTCTAGCATTTAACATCAATCTATCCGAATAGGTACCTATATCTTTCCGAAGGTTTTCTAAACTTGCTAAAATCGGGGATTTTTTTCCACCACTCTTTTCGGTTTCCAAAATGATCTCATAACCTTGTCTTTCAAATTCACGACTTAGGTAGTTATACTGATAAACCATGTCAGAATAAACTTCAATAATTTGATTGTACTGCGGCTTATATGTTCCTAACTCTTTCATATATTTAATTGTCCGCTTTTTTATACTTTCTCGTTTCGGAATATTTTTAGTCAAGTTCTCACCTCCTCGAAAAATATAGTAGTGCGCAATAAAAGGCTTTTTTATGCACAGTTTTGACTATTAAAAACAATGCTAAACATTGATAGATAAACACTTTTCATGCAGAAAAAATTTTTTTCAAAAAGTCCTCGCTATTGGAAAGAGTTCCACTAACCGTTTCTCCAAGGCTTTTTTGGATTTTTCTATTGAGGGGGGGATTGTTCTCTCCATCTATCAAATTCTTTTCTTCTTTTTCTTTGCCAATATATTCCTTGACCAATAATTGAATCATTTTCACGATCGTGAAACGAGTTATGCATTTTATTTGTTAATGGCAATAAATTCCAGTCCACTAATGCTAATTCAGGATATTGCTTTCTTGGATAAATATGATGTACCATTTCTGCTTTGACATTGATGCCATATCGTTTGCTTTCTTGGCATTCGTATTCATATTTTCTAAGAATTACAGATTTCTTTTTCAGCCATTTTTTGCTTTTATAAAATGAATCGTTCGACATTACATTACGTCATCCTTATAATTCTTTTTTAAAACAGCAGCTCCCATATGTTCATAATAATCAACTTGTTTCTTCAGATTAGGCAGTGTTCTAGAAATCAAGCTGATAATTAACTCTGAATTCTCGCCAAGAGTTTCTGCTATTTCTACATGACAATAATTTCCATTCCAAACAGGTTTTATCTCATTGACTATTTCATTACCAATCGCATCTTTAACTATGTTCTTGGACCAATATCTGCTATTTTCATCTTCAATCGCTTTGTATACTTTAGCCATCATCGGTGCAACTTCAATAGTAAGGATTGCTTCGTAAAAATTATCCATCCAATACACTCCTATCGAATTAAAATAAAAAAGACCGCCGAAGCGATCTTGATTGATTTTCTATTTTCACATGATATAATAAACATAGAAAAAGGACGTGCTGCAAACACGCCCTAAGTAAAACCGTTAAAAAGACGGTGGCTTTTAGATAATTTATTTTTTTAAACCATCTTACTCGCCAAAGTAAAAGATGGTTTATTTTTTATTATTGTCATCTTTGATAGCCAAGACTAACATTGCAAAAGCAATCATCAGGCTTAACACTTCAAAAGTTGACAACTCAGGCTCTTCTTTCTCTAAACTTGATACTTACACACATAAGCACCACCTCCTAGAAATGGATTGCCACCATCTTTTCACTTTTCTACAAAATATATTGTATCGAAACTTTCTTTCTCAGACTAGATTAAATTGTACCAAACTGCCTAGCCAATCTGGCACGTATATAACAATACTAGGTTGCTCGCCGTTTCCTGTTTCCGCAGGTGGCTTATGTAACAAGTTTTCGCTGACTGGCAGTCGGGATAACTATGAACCCTATGTCACTGGCAAGGAATCGAACCTTGCACCGTTTTGATAGCCGTACATCAGGGCAGGTCTATCACTTCTGCCCGCTTATAGCGTATACCCTTTCCGCCACAGTGACATAAGAAAAGACGGCGAATGAAGATAAGGAGCGTATCAACTCCTTTATTGTAATTTGCCGCCATTTGTCAAAGAAGAATAAGCGATAAGAAGATTGCCTCCTTTCGGTTGATGGAATATTGTGAGTAGTCCAATCACCGACCACCTACTCTTTCGACACTATCATAATAACACGTGAAAACGGACAATTTGCGCCAAATCTACGCCAAAAACGCCATATTTGCGCCATTTACGCCAAAATTTTTCAGCGATAAGCAACTATTCCAAATACATCCGCAAACTCCAACAAAGCCTCCGACTTCATCCGATTCAGTGTGCGAGTTGCTACACCGAGATTATCCGCAATTTCATCGTTTGTGAGAACATCTTTTACACAGTATGTATAATATAACACCTGCCTACTCATTAACCCCAACCGACTTAACGCATATTCAATCGCTTGGATTTTTTCTTTTATTTCAATATGTTGGATCATTGCATCTTCTACTCTATTTCCATGTTTCGGGGCTTTAGGCATATCATTAAAAAACGGAGAACGGATATCGATAGGACTTCGTCCTGCCTTACGCTCCAATCCACGATACTGCTTTAAAATAGCCATTGCATTTGCCTTTGTCTGCTTGATATTAGCCTCTTGTATCATTCCCAATCACTCCAAAATATGTTATAATTAGAAAAGACATGTTGATACAATACTCTATTTAAAGGCAGCCAGTGGTCGGCTGTCTGTTTTTTTATTAAATAATCTTGACAACTAACGTTGATTTATTATTATAGAATCAAAAGCTAGAGCATCTACGTTTATAAAAAATCCTTACTATAGCAAAATACTTTCTAGCTTTTATCGAACCCTCTGCATTCTAAGAGACCAGATCACTTTCTTTAGAGGGTTCGTTTTTTTGTTATTTTAGACACAAAAATTAGAATGAATTTTACCTTAGTATTATTGACAATTATTAAGAATTTATTATCATAAAATCAAAGGCTAAATGTTTTTACAAATTAAAGAATACAAAATATCTTTAGGGCGCTCAACATTTAGTCTTTATTCGAACCTTCTATCATCCTAACCCGTTTCATTCCTATAGAAGGTTCGTTTATTGTTATTTAGTACTTTTCTAAAAAATATTGACACTCCTTTAAAATTTATTATTATAAAATTGAAGGCTAAATTTCCAACAAGCAACAAAGTATCCAAGCAGATTTTTTCAGAATGTACCTTCAATCTTTATTTAGCCTTCTTCGAACCTTCTACTCGTTTTGCGTAAAAGCATGTTGGTCACTCTCTGGTAGAAGGTTCGTTTTCATCCCAATATAAAATAACATTGACAATTAAACAAAACGTATTATTCTAGAAAAAAAGGCTATTTTTTTCGCAGTGCACAAAACTAAAGTATTTTTCCTTTTCCATCAAAATCAATTGGCTAGCCTTTTTTTGAACCTTCCAAGGCAATGTCACCCGTTTATTTTCCCTTGCCTAGAAGGTTCTTTTTTTATGCTGTTTCCCACAAATCCATCTGAGGATAATAGCCTTCTTTTTTCAGTGAATCGTAGATAAACAATCTTCCTTTTTGTGTCCACTTGGTACTCATCACAATTTTCTTGGTTCCGTCAGTCTGGACAATTTCGCTTGTATGAGATTTTGTGTATCCACAATTCATGTGCTTCTTGTAAAGTAACCACTGACCGCCTACTTTTCGCTGTATACCTAATTGATGCAATAGCTTATTCAATTTAACTGCTGACATCCCATAATCCGCTGCAATCTGTGAGGTAGTCACTGCATCTTTCGATGCTAAAATCGTGTCAAGATAAATGATTTTCGGTTCATATTCAGCGACTTTTTGTTCCGCAATTAATCGTTTCGTTCGTTCCTCTTTCAGTTTCGTAGCTACTTCAATCAACAAATCAGGATTTTCAAGTATTTCATTTTTAGCATACATACCGTGTTTTCTGATTTGTGGCAGCACTTCGCTTGTGACCCAACGCTTGAACTTCCTTGCATTTAGAAGTTTTGATTTTAAGATTAAGCTGTATAGTCCGGATTCATTGATTATGGTGGCAACTTGTTCTCCTGAGGGGGTAACGATTCGTTCCCCCCTTTTATCTTCATTGTCGACATGATCTTTAAGTGCTTTACTCGTGTTTTTATAACCAAGAATTTCAGCTACATCTTTCCCTACAAAATATGGCTCATCATTCACTAAAATCGTTCTTACTTGACTGTCTTCAAAACTAAAAATTTGTGGTGTTTCCATTTGATGTCTTCTCCTTCTTTAGATGTTTACTACTCAAAGTACTATTTACTGGGAGCAATTTTGCTCCCAGCTGATTTGTCTTCCTTTTTTAGATATTTACTGCTGATTGTCCCATTCATTTGGGCTTTCTCTAATAATTTCCGCTTTTTCTTCTTGATTTTTGATTTCGTCTTCCCCAAATCAACTCTTCCTCTCTTTTAATTAATCAAATCCAAATCGTATACAGTGTAATCACACCGATAAACAAACAAATATTTACCATCAATCAAGAATCCGGTGCTCTTTGGCACATCTGTTTTATAAAGAGAAACATTGTTTCCAGCATACGTTGCAAGCGGAGTACCGTTTTGACTTCGTATAAGGATTACTTTCTCTTTACCTGTAAAGGAATTTCGAAAGTCATTTACCAAAGAATTGACAATTGGAACTCCACGCTGCATATTTTGCAGATTCACTGTTTTAGCAAAATCATCAAAGACATTTTGCAAGCCTCGTTCTGCGACTATCATTGATGATCCTACATGGTGTATTTCTTTATCTCCTATAGTGACTTGGATGACTGCAGAATCAGCACTTTCAAAATCACTATCAAATGTAGAATCACGTTCAATCATTATTGATTTCCCAATAACTTTATCAATCATTTGGCTTTCTTCGTCATATGTCTGAATTACCATCTCTAAGCCTTTGAAGCTTTCCTCGAACCCTTTAAACCACATTGACATATCTTGGCACCCTGCTAAAGCAATCAGTCCTACCAATGAAAATGCCAATAGCAAAAATCTTTTTTTCATGAATTATCTTCCCTCTCATCTATTTTCTTACCTAAAACTACGCCAACAAACATCAGCGCTATAAACGCTGCAACTCCTAACACTGCAACTGTCATTTTCAGACCCCCTTTTTTGCTACCGCTAACGATTGCGGAAATATTTCAACTTATTTTTCTGTTTCCAAAGTTCTTCCCACTTGTCCATATTTTGAGTTACATAGTAATGATATTTCATTCTTAAACGGAGCCAGTAATAGCGGATCATTCCTCATCATCCTGTTCTACCTCATCTGGTAAAGCCATCAATGACTCCCCAAACAAACTACGATAAATCAATTCATCATCTTCAGTCCATTCTTGAGCGAATTCCCCAGCTTTTAAGTTCGCCCATGATTTGATAATTTCTAGTTGCTTCTTATTCATCATTCTTCCTCCTGTTCCTGTGCCCATCGAGAATATTCTCGAAGAATTTCAATTTGTTCATCATTGGTCAAATTTTCGATTGCTTGAGACAATCTCTCCGTAAAACTATCTCGTGTATGGTAGTAATACATCATGAAAATATTCCGCATTGCATCGTGATCGCCGTTGCAATCATAATTTAGTTTCAACCACTCCAACACAATCTGCTGGTTCTCGTTGAGTTTCGGTTGGTCTACCATCCTCACAGTGTGTGTGCCGCCATATGAACGATATCCACTGATTTCAATATTTCCTTTTGATCGCTTAGCACTTTCAAATTCTCCCCAAGCTTTGCCTTGGATGATTAATTTTCCATTCACGTTCATCCCTCGCTTTCTGCTTATTTGTCCTCTTATATTTTTTTAATATATGTGATACCCTTTATATGAAAGGTGGTTTATAAAATGTGGACGTTCCTTGACAAATTCAACTTGCTTACTGGCTTTTTTTTGTTTTTTATTACTCTAATCAATTTCTGTTTTACGTGGCGGATTAATAGAAAAATTAATAGTGCAGTTGATTTACAACGTTTGAAATTAGACAAAGAACAAATACTCGGTACTCTCGACTCCATAACTCGAAAATTGGAAGTTGACGAACGTATTTCTAAAGAAAGCAAGACGAGAATACTTATAGTACTCACAGATCTCCGAGCTAGTTATCCCGATATAGTTAAAATCCATAAAAATAAATTGTTAAAAAGACTAGAAACAGATAAATTGAACTATATAGAAACTATAGAACAACTAAAACGACTAATGACAGAAATAGAAAGGATTGTCTGAAATGGAAAAATCAGAATTAGTTATTAACAAACTCTTAGAACAAACTGCTAAAGATAACAAGCGATGGTATAGTTACGGCTCTTTTCCAGATGATAAAACAATGCCCTATTATGATCACCAACACCTTGTTATGGAGGAATCTTATCTATATTCTCCTGACAGCATTTCGGAAGATGGCTCTTTTTTTCTAGCTACTTTCAAAAAAATGGATTCTAAAAATAACAGATTGGACACAAAACTGTTATTAGGTTTCAAAAAAAGCGATAAACATTTTATAACAATCTCCACCAATCAAAGAAAATTATTCGAACTAAAAGCACTGATCGAGTATGAAGAACCCTCTAAAGATTTGTCTATATCTGATATTCTTGATACATTTCTTAACGATGAAAACTAATATCATTTTCTTTTAACCATTTTAAAATAGACGGATTCATTAACACGTCTATTTTTTTTACGCCTGCATATTTTTTAAATAATCGTAAATTATAAATTATTTGGATGATTTGAATCATTATTGAAAATACTAATATCAAACTTAAGCCTAATTTGATCACATTCATTCCTCACTTTCAATTCTTCCAAATCCTTCTCAGCGTACTTTCTATTCCCATGCCATTTCGTGATAAATTCGTGGTCATTTGTTTCTAACGCTTTTTCAATCGCAAGTCACTAGGATAACTGTTTCATCTACAAAATCACCTTCGTCGTCTATCATGCCTTGTTGGATATCAATTCCTGTGATTTTCTTAAAGAATCCATCGTTCGGACTTTTAACTTTTATCATTACCTCATTGTCGCCAAAATCCTCTTTTAAAGATTTAATTTCGTTCATCACTTCTGTTGCATCCATAATTTATTCTCCTTTCGGTTGTAAAAACCACCTATTTTGGTACCTAGTAAACACCCACAGCTTTCCCGTAGCAGTAGTCGTCACACGCTTGATACCCCATCTGCCATTTGTCAATAAGGTCCAATCTCTTCCCACAATTCACACAATACAAATATCCGTCAGTGCTAAACCCTGATTTAATCAACCACTTCTTGATAAATTTCTTTTTTTGTCTTTTATTCACTCGTTTTCCCCTTCCAATCTCACCGTCATTAGTTTGCTATTTCGTCGGATAGCTGACTTATATAAATTTGATTTTAATATTTAAAACAAAATAAGATATAATCTCTATAAGGAGGTTCTATCATGGATTACTTATACATTGTTCTTAGTTTCTTAACTTCATTCGGAATTGTTCTACTAATTTGTTCATTTTGGAAAGATTTTAAAACGCTAAATTCTTTTCAAAAAATATCGCTTATAATTGTTTATATAGCAGGATTAAGCCCAATGATAGTTGGAACTATTCAAGGATTCCTATCAAAGTAGCAGTTTATACTGCTACTTCATTTTGGTGGATAGTAGAATAATTATGATAACCAAATTTCTTTGTATCGCCTTGATCCTTCTTCAACATATTCATCTATAAATTGAATATCTTCAGCTTCAAAATACTTCAAAAAATCGGAACGTCTCAAATTAAATTCTTGTATCAATTCTGCCCCAGCACCATTTCCATAATGTTCTATATCGAGTGACATAGCATCTCTCATTGCCGAAAAATACCCCTCGTCAAAATGTTGCTGTTCTTTTTTTGATCTCATAAATACATTCCTTTCTAGTTTTATATATCTGTCACTTAAATACAGTTAAATACGTCAATTCGTATTCTAAAATATAGTTCTCTTCTTTGTTTGTTAAGGTGACGTGCCTACATTTATTTTTAAAACCGTAGTGTTTAGAATCAACTGAGCAGCCTAGCTCAATAGCTTGTTTAACTAATTTATTAAGCCGTGATTCTGCTAATTCATAGTTAGCATACAAAAACGGATATCTAAGTTGTGGAGAATTCGTTTCTACAGCCCAAACAATTATGTGCTTCTCCATACCTTTCTCACCTACGCTCCATTTAGTAATGTATGTCTGTCGCTTACTTACTCACAAGTAACTAAAATGACTACTTCATCGATAAAGTTTCCATCTTCGTCTTCCATTCCTTGCTGAATGCTAATGTCGGTAATCTGCTTAAAAAATCCGTTGTCAGAGCCTTGTGCGTTTATCACTACTTCGACGTCTCCGAAAACCTCTTTGAGACTATTAACTTTATTTACTACTTCCGATGCGTCCATGACTACACCCCTTTCCAGTTGGTAATTTCTTCCGATTGTGGAATTATTTCAGATCACTGGACTTAACGAAAACACCATTGACCATCTTTCCGGTCCGACCTTTGATTTCGTCATAAGCGCAATTCAAGCACTCGTATAGGTCCATGTCGTTTTGCATTGCTAAGATAATCAATGTCACCGTCACATCACCAATACCATCACGCAGTGCATCTTGGTCATTTCTAACTAGTGCAGCCGCCACTTCTCCGACTTCTTCGACAACTTTCAACATTTGTTTACTTGGGTCTGCCTTATCAAGTCCTTTGTTGTTCGCCCATTGCTCAACTTGTTCGATTAGTTCGTCCATTTTTCTTCCTCCATCTGCTCAAATAAAATTGCATAATCATCAATATCTAAAGCATCCGCAATTTCTTGCACTTTTTTCAGTGTTACATTTGCTTCCCCTTTGATAGCTGCTTTTGTATTTCCATTCATCAACTCTGCCATTTTGATATCTTTATTTTTCACGTGCCAATGAACGTTTTCCCAAAATACTTCGATTACGCTCATGCTTCCATTCCTCCGTTTCGTTTTTTACAGCAATGCCGTTTTTGTTACAATCAGGGCAATTAACAGCTACCACCCGATTGTATTTATCCTTCGTCCAGACGATTCGTTCATCTTTACAAGTTTTGCAGTTCATCTAACCACCTTCTGATTTCCATCGATACATTCGCTTTTGTTTATCCATCTTGCCCGTTCTCAATAAGTTGTTAAGTGCGCTTCTTGATTTCAAACACTTTTTCTCGACTTCTTTTTTCACACCGGTATAAATGACTTCGTCATTGTAAAGCACCTCAATCAAGCGGTTCTCTGGATCAGGGGAAAAATACAATTCCTCTCGTAGCTTTTCCCATTCTTCCTGTACAGCTGGATTAGATTCAAAATCAGGTCTTTCCGCCAACTCCACAATTCGTTGAAGCCTACACCGCTTGCGCTGACGGTCTTTGGCGGTCATTTGCTTGTTTCTTTTTGAGCCATTCATGCAGCTTTTGTGCCTCCTCCCACAATTCATCAGTTGTCGCCTCTAAGAACCGTTTCCCGAAATAATCGACAGGTACTTTCTTCTCAGAAAGCAGCCAGTGCCGATACAAAAGCATGAACGTTCTAAACTTGCGTTCCGCTCCTTTGCCCGTTGTATCGCCTGTTTCCTCGACGTACCTCTTCATTGAGTCAAAAGAAACTCGCATAAGTTCTTGCTGTTCTGATGGAAACAGGTCATAGATTCGTTTTACCGCCTTACCAAAATTCTTCGGTGTCGTCTGTGGCATCTAGAAACCTCCTCAACTCTTCATCGCTAACTGCTGCTTTTCGTTTGATTTCCGCTTCTTTTCTGGCATTATAGCCTTCCGGATCATCCAGCCATTCTGGGATAGGCTCTGTACGTATTGGTTTGTGAGTGGTCGATTGATAACCAGTTCCCGCTTGTTTATACTCACGATTGGCTTGTGCCGCCATGGTGTCGTATTTCTCACGCAACTTACGTGCAGATAGAATATTTGCTGACCAAAAATTATTTTTCTGACTCCAATCAATCATCCGGCTTACTTGGTCTTCGGTCCGCTTGTCGATCTCGATCATTTTCCGAATGTCGTCAGCCCAACGCTGGAGGTTCGGTTCCTTGATTTCCTGATTCTGACAAATCTGTTTGAATAGCCGTTCTGCGAGTTGATAATAATTCGAGGCAGGGTCGTAAAGGCGCGCTTTGCGTGTTTGCGACGATAATGTTTTATTCTTTATATTCTTATCATTCTTTATTTCTTTATCATTCTTGTTAGTTGTTAGCTGCTTGTTAGTTGCCTGTTGATTGCTTGTTAATTCCTTTGTAAGGTCGGATTCCCTAGATTGATAAATCTCCCAATTGACAATGGTTATAAGCCTATTTTTGTTTGTTGATTCGCTTGTTAGAAATTCATATTTTTCAAATCGTTTTAGAGCAGTTCTTACATTCTGTACAGAGATTCCTTTACCACATTTGCTTTTAATCTTTTCTAGTGACGTAATAAATTGACCAGGAATAGCTTTGTAAGGTTTACCTTGCCATTCCCATTCTTTTTTCTCATGATTCGCCATAGAAAGAAGGGTAATCAATATGACTTTTTGTTCTGGTGTAGATTCTTGCCATATTGGCTTTTCAAGTAATTGGCGGTAAATCTTTATCCATCCGCCGGTCATTTAAATCACCACCTTATCCCAATAAATCGCCTACTTCTACAAAACCTGTTAATGCCTTGTGTTGGCGACAGTATTCACATTTCCCGCACATTTTTGGTGCCTCTTCTCCGTTTTTCACTCGTAAGATATGAGGAAGTTCCTGTTCCAATAAACGAAGTTCAAAATCGAAGCGACCAGAATAAATGCTAATACCTGCAATATCAGGAGGCGACTCTTTCGTTACTGCAAAGATATAGGGGGTGATTTCTCTGTTATAGGTTTGTTCGAGTAAGTGTTTATAAACGGCCATTTGTAAAATGTAGCCGTACTGTTCAACAAAAGAAACATATCCACCATATTTCTTAGACCAGTATCTTTGATCAAGACTTCGAGTCGTTTTTAAATCAACAAGATAGCCTTTCTCTAAATTGAAACAATCAATTCTAGCTTTCCATTCCGTATCAAATAGCGTGCCGGTTATAATCAATTCCTTCTCCCCTTGATAAACAAAGCGAAAGAAATCATCATATTCTAACGCTTCAATCATATTGATTGCTTGAACAAATTCTGCACGCTCAGAACCATTCTTTTTGTAAATCGCACTTGCATTCTCCTCTAAAAACATCTTGTGTGCTTCAGAAGATTCAAAATAAGAATGGACATAGTTTCCAACTAACAAAGCCGTAGAATCGCTCTCTGGCGACCATTCCTCTTTTAATTTCGCCAAAGTAGCTGCTTCACATTCTTGAAATGATTTAAACTGGCTGACTGACATATATTGCCAGTCAGCTTCGTTGCTATAATAGTTCTTCTTGCTTAGATCCATCGGTATCTGCCGCCTTTGCTTCTTTCAACGGGTCTTTCTTTGTTTGAGAAAATTCTTGCTCTAATTTCGATGATTCTTTCTTTTCAGCGGTCGGAATCTCAAACCAATCCTCTACTCTACTCATGCCATCTTTGATTGAGTTATAGATATTTGCTAAGTCCACACCATTTTTTTCAGTAAAAGCAGTCGCTTTATAGCCAAATCTTGCTTCAATCATTTCTTGAGTGACATCAAGCTTTTCTTTAAACAATTTGAACATTTGATCCAGTCGCTCTTTTAGCGGTTTGTCATTCGCCCCAGCCATCGTTTTGTTGCATTCTTCAACTGCGGCTTCAATAATATCTCCGGGAATAACCCCCAAAATACATGCCCGCACACGCCGTGCACCATTGTTAGCTACTAACTCATAAATGTCTCTTGGATCCTTTAAGAAAGTAACGCCTTTTTTGGTGTGGCGTTCATGTTTTACCGTGAATACTTTCTCTTGCCGTGTATTCGTTTCAAGATCCCATGCATAAGCCATGGCAATTGATTCCCCGGGCAATTGTTGTAGTTCTTTAATACCAAAGGATAAATTCCCCCAATTTTGAGCGATTACTTCTGCCAATCGAATCGATGGACCACTGACCATTTGCCCCCCACGAGGATAGTTATAAACTGCTGTTTTGGCTAAAGACTGTCGTTTGCATGCATCTAAAATTCGCCGTTCCGCATCAAATGGATTTCTAGGAAATTGCTTTGCCATGAAAATCTGCCCTTTTACCTCTTCCACTTCTCGGCTAATTGCAGTAGTCATTAATCCGCTTTGCCCTTGTTGGTTTGTAACTGCTTGTTGTTGGAAACTCGTTTCTAAATCATAGCTCATTGAAAAGTTCCTCCTGTCTTTGTTTAAGCCAGTCTTTTCCGCTAACAATCCGTAGCTCTGGCATAATGATAGAATCTGTGCCGAATTCATCGATCATATCAAGAAAATTTTCGTGGTGTAAGACGAATTTATTGCGCGTGCCACGTTTATTCATTCGATAGCCGATAAACAGCCAATCCGATTCGTAAACTGTTGTGCCGTTATCATCTTCATTCCAGTGTGCAGATAGGTCTTCCGCTTCTTGAGCATCGTCAGATAAGACGTTCGGGAACACGTGACTGGTTTCGTCTTGCATTAAGGTGTCGTAATTCGTTGCGATGTAATCCATCACTGAAACTCACCACGCAAAGGACGTGAGAGAATATCAATTGTGTGCTTAAAATGTATTTGTTCATCTTCTTTTAATGCCGCAATCCCAGCCTTACGTACGATTTCAGCATCAATCGGAGATACTTCATTAATTTTTTTCTCTTGTACTGCTAATAAAAAGCCTAGTTCTACTAAATTACCTACGATACTGTTTTTGGCTGTAGCGCAGTCGCCAATAGTACAAAGTAGTGCCACATCTTCCTTCTGGCATTCTTCTGCCAGTTCTTCAATTAATCTTTGAATTTTTTCGTTCATTTTGTTATACTCTCCTTGAATGAATTTAATTATTTGCTGTTTGGCTCACACTAGCGGAAACTAGCGTGAGCGCTTTTTGTTCTCTCAGTTCAAACAATGCTTCGTCATAAATCATCAGCAACCACATGACGGCTGTTGGATAGCCGATTCTAACCCACATAGGTACTTGTCCCGTGATTAGTGCGCCTAATGCGAAAATCGTAAGGATGAATGCGGTCCGCCGGACCCAGTAGATTTTTTTCATATTTACGCCTCCATTGATTTTTCTCTATCTAACTGCTTTAATCTCTCATCATACTTTTGTAAGAATAAATCTTTCAACGCTTGATAAGTTTCTCTAACAAGCCTGTACTCTGTTACATCTAAATCTGTATTTTTTGTCGCTCCTGTAACTCCTAAAGCGAGTTTTCGTAATGCATCATGTAAATTAGTCGTTGAAACGTTATAATGTGGAGATTCATTTTTCACTAATCCATGTGCTCTTGGATGAAGCGTATAGATTCTTGAAAAAGGTAATCCTTCCCATGATTCGAGTTTCTTTGTTGTGTCGTGTGTTTGATTAATACGTAAAATATCAGCATCATCCAAAGCAATGTCTTTAAACAGCGTATTCTGAGTTACCTTTTCCATCGGACGTTTCAATAATTGGATTTCAAGTCTTAACCGTTCATTTTCCTGTTTGTATTCTTCTAACGTTTTCGTTTCCATGTCTATTCCTCCTAAATCAAACTTGTGATATACTGACTACAAATAGTTTTTCATGTAGTTCGGAACTTCCTCAGCGTTCTTCGCCAAAAGTACACGCTGAGGTTTCTCGAACAAGTCTTCTAGTGCGTTGAGCACTTTTTGAGTGGTAAATGATTTTCCACTTTCAATATCTTGATACTGGCGTAATGTTACGCCGGCTGTTTCTGCTACCTGTGATTGGGTTAGCTTTTTTTGTTTTCTATATTTTTTTATTAGCAAAATCACCACCCCTTTATTATTTAGATACGCAATTAAATCTCGTATCTATATCTTTATTATACGAATTTAAATCGCGTAGTCAATATATTTTATGAATTTTAATCGCATATTTTTTCAGGAGGACTGCAAATGATTTATAACAATTTACGACTAAAAGAATTAAGAATAACTCTGTCTCCAAAACCGACTCAAACTGATTTAGCTGATTTTCTAGGAATCAAACTACGAACTTATCAAGACTATGAAGCAGGTAAAGTAGACATACCATCATCAAAACTCATCGCCCTAGCCGACTACTTTCAGGTGTCGCTTGATTATTTGGTCGGTAGGTCAGATGACAAATAAACCTTTTAGTTTTTTATGGTGGTGAAAATTATGGACTTTTCTAGACTATTTCCTAGTAATTGGTTTTTAACTAAGGATGAAATCAATTTAAAAAAATTACTCCACAAATTTGAAAAGACTGCCCCTTTTATCCGAGAGATAGGGCAACCTATTCCAAGCTTTATTTCTCAAAAAGATTTACAAACTTTGCAATCTTTAGGTTTTATCATTATTGATAGAAACCAACAAAATCCTAGTTTTCTTTTTACCGATAAAGGTATTGCTCATTTTGCGAATAAAAAGATGCAAAGAAGAGATACTTTTTTAAGAAGCTTTATTTTGCCTATAATCGTCGCTTTTGTGACAGGTTCAATTAGCGCATTACTAACACTATGGTTAAGTAAACCGTAATTGAAACAATTATAAATACTATTATTGGGACTATCTCAGACCATACGGAATTCTCATAGTCTCTTAAATAGTCAATTGATGTTTTGGGCAGCCCTTCGGCAGTCCTGTCTTTTCCTTTTTTAGCAAAGTACCAAGTGAGAAAGAGCGATAAAACAAGAACCAACAACAGTGTAATTGCTAGAACTATTATTATTGAGATTAGTATTTTCATCCTCTCACCTCCTAAACTGGTTGTTTGACATTTTCACTTTTGCTAAAATTTTCTTATCAGGGTGACAGGCTGAAATAATTTATATGAGGTGTTTATGATGAAAAAATGCTTTTTTGTAACTCCAATCGGAGAGAAAGAATCCGATATCCGAAAACAATCTGATGCGTTACTTGATCAAATTCAATTTTGTTTTTCTGAAAATAAATTGGAATTCGAGATTATTCGTGCTGACTTAGAATTCCACAATCAGCAAAATATCGATAGAATCCATTCTTGTATCAAAGAAGCAGATTTAATCATTGCAGATTTATCTGGCAACAATCCAAACGTCTACTATGAATTAGGATATGCACGCGCCCTTTGTAAAGAAGTCATTCAAATTAGAGACAGCAATACAGCTAAACTTCCTTTTGATGTTTCTGGCTACAACACCCCAACGTATGATTTATCAACAACTGAATCTAGAAAAAACCTTAGAATTCTGTTGTATGAAATCATTAAAAATATAAATTTTGAAAAATCCGTTACACATATTGGCGGTGGCCTATATTTTGAAACTGTAAATTCTATTGATGATTAGAACCATCAAATAATCCTTTCCAGTAATACGTACTAGCTAAAAATGTATGAATGTCTACATTTTTAGGTAAATATTTAACACCTAGATCTTCATAATATTCAATTACATCATGAATTAAATCTAAACATTCACTTGGTGTTGCATTGTCCTCTTCTAGTAACTGGGCAATGTTTCTTTTTTTGTATTTCATGTTCTCACTTCTTCCTATTTGATATAATTTCCTTATCAGTCAGTGGTCGGCTGAAATAATTGATAAGGAGGTATGTCTTGTGCTGACTAATGAACAAAAAGCTCATGATTTAGCTATCGCTGTCTTAGGTTCTGGAGAGCCTAAACATAGAGATAGTTTGTTTTTGGCTCTTGAGGAAGACGGTCAAATTTCATCTGACGATGGTTACGTGATAAGATACAAAAAATCTTATGATTTTTTATTCGATTCTTTCTTATCTGAATTTGAAGAGTAACTTTTCCGCTTTGCTTTTCCTGTCCATAAGTTGATAAGGTCATTAACATTTTTTACCAATCGTTGCTCTAAGTTGCTTCCGACAGCTTGGAGCAATTCTTTTGTTTCCTCTGGCGTTGCCTCGATTGTAATTTTCATCTTCTCACCTCACTTCTATATCAAAGTAACTCCCAATCGTTACTAGTTAATTCATGTGCACTCGGATTCCAATATCGAGTGCCTTTTTTTCCATCCTCTACAATTAAAAAAATTCCTAAAGACTCACTATTTGTCGGCAATATACAAATACCAAATTCTTTCCAAGTTTTTAGTCGAATTGCTCTTTGCTCAGAACGACCTTTCTTAATAGCCTCGATAATGTTCACTATTTACTCACCTCACTTTCAGTTGCCTGTTAAGGCGATTCTGATAAAGTAGTTCTTGATATTGCCTGAGTTCTCTTTTAGCAATTTCAATCTGTCTATCACTTAATACGCTTTTCTTATCATGTAATAAAGAATGCAACTCATTTACCTTCTCCTCGATTAACTTAATGATTAAAAGATCATGATTCAAAATGAATATCACCCTTCAATACTTCTTTATCGACAACACTCTGTCCGGGAGTCTCATCTAATTAATTTATGCTTGTGTAAATATTCGAATACTTCTTTTTTATTCCAACATTCAGTGTTTCCTTTTATATGATAAGGAAATCCATCAAGGTAACGAAACGATTTATCAAAAGTATCTGGGTCGCAACCGATAGCTGCTGAAATCTCTTTTCTATTTAGAAGAAATTTTTCTTCATCGCTAATTTCATCTAAAATTTCATGAATAGCTTTCGTCAGTACAGACTTCAACATTTCTTTGAATGAATCAACGAAGTCAGTTGCAAACAGGTTCATGGTCAACCACTCCTAAATCAATATCTAGTAATTCTTCGATTTGTTTTAATCGTTTAGTAGGTGTTCGGTTTTCTGCCAAGATGTCTTGAAGATAAGCCATTGAGATACCCATTCGACGAGCCAATTCTCGTTGGCTCCATTTCTTCTGAATAAGCGCAATTTTTACTTGTTGCTTTAATGTCATGTCCATCACCTCCAAAATAGAATTAATTACATTTTTATTTTCCATTCAGTTGACAATAAATGGAATATAGTTCATAATGTAAGCATACAAAATGCAGCACACAAAATGTGAGCTTTACTGATATCCGGGGAGACTATTTAGTTATTGCTCACAGGTTTTGTGTGTCGTAAATATCTCGCTTACAAAATATAGTATAGTGGACTATATTACATTTGTCAACACTATAATGGAAAATAGACCATTTTATTTATTTGTGGGCTGAAAGGCTTGATGTAAATGCTTTTAGAACGCGTTGATAGGTTAATTGCCGAAAAAAAAATGTCTCGAGCGGAGTTGGAACGAAGATTAGATTTAAGTCAAGGTAGTATCAGAAATTGGAATAAAAAAAATCCTGGTATAGACAAAATTCAAAAAGTTGCAGATTTTTTTGACGTTAGTACTGATTACTTATTGGGAAGAACTGAGAAGCGCCGTTACTACGATCTCACTGAAAAAGATGAAAGAGATATCCAAAAAGAATTAGAGCTGATTATCGAAGATATGAAAAATTCCGATGCAATTGCTTTCTCAAAAGATACTGAAGAACTCTCTCCCGAAGCTCGAGCTGCAATTCTTTCTTCCATTGAAGAATCTTTGCGAATCGGGAAGGCACTCGCGAAGAAAAAGTATACTCCTAAAAAATATCGTGATAAGTAAAGTAACAATTAGGGGAGGATTTTCGTATGCTTTTATCCGATGTGCCTGCTGCAATCAATAAATTAATACTACAGCATGGGACAAACGATCCTTTTAAAATAGCAAAAAAGAGAGGGATTTTTATTCTCTATGGCTATTTTGGTGAGGAAGTATATGGATTTTATACCAAAAATCATCGCAGTAAGTTCATACATTTGAATGCCGAACTATCTTATTCTAAATCTCTTTTTGTCTGTGCTCACGAATTGTTCCATGCTATTTTTCATCAAAATGAGAATACTACACATATGTCTGCGGATAGCTTCTCATCCACTTCAAAAATAGAAGCACAAGCTAATTGTGGCGCAACTCATTTATTGATTAATGGTTTACATCTAACCGAACTCTATGAACCAACAAAACGAGATATCCTTAATTACTATGGTCTTCCACTTGAAATGGAAAGATATTTATAATTTAAAGGAGGTGATGGTCGAAAATCCTCTAGAGCATTCTGTCCGGGAGCAAAAGGAGAATAAAATGGCTAAATATAAAAAAACAAAATACCCAAACATTCTTATTTATGAGATAAAAGCTGGCACTCGTTACCGTATACGAAAAAAAATACGTATAGCTGGTAAAGAAGATATTATTGATGAATCTGGCTTTAAAACTGTTGCACATGCTAAAGCCAGATTAAGAGAAATTGAAGAGAGTATTGATAAATCAGAAATAGATTATATTCGGTCTCAAAAATTAACTGTTACAGAATACTATAAAGAATATGCAAATCGCAAAACTAGAACTCATGTCTGGTCCGTTGAATCAAGATACAGTAACGATTCCCTTTTTAAAAATCATATTGAACCTACATTCGGTAATATGCCATTAAACAAAATAAAACGAGATAGTTACGAAATTTTTATCAATCAAAAACTTGAAAAATTGAGACGACGATCTGTTCAATCAATCCATGTTATGTTCATGGCCTTACTGAATGATGCTGTTTACAATGGTGTTCTCGAACGTAATAGATTACAACGTATAATTATTGGTAGTGGCACTCTTCCTGAGAAAAATAAACGTATATCTCTCCAAGAGTATCAACAATGGATGGAAATGGCAGAGAAAATATTGACAAAATACGAGTTTTCCATGGTTTATCTTTGTGTATTTGGCCTACGTCGAGGTGAAGTGTGTGGTCTTCGATTATCTTCAATCCGATACAGTGACCATCCAGAATTAGCAACGCTACACATTACGGATAGTCGCACACAGCGAACGCAAAAATACGGTAAAGGTGGGCTTAAAACATCAAGTAGCCACAGATACATTGTTTTAGACAAAAAAGGTACAGAAGCAGTTGAATGTATCATTCATGAAGCGAAAGAAATAAAAAAAGATTACGGACAAATTTTACACCAAGATGATTTTCTCTTGCTCAATCCTACAACTTGCAATCCATTTGTCCCTAGTCAATTAAATCGATTATTTGATAAAGTTTCAAAAAGCTGTAATATAAAAATTTCTCCACACATGTTGAGACACTTTTTCGCAACTCAAGCCGCAATAGCTGGTGTTCCTAAAGAACACGCTGCAGCTTATTTAGGTCATAAAAATAAAACTATGACCGAGTACTATACACATATTCAAAATGAGACTGCTACCGAAGTTATCAATATAGTATCAAAACAGCTGAATAGTAGTAATTATGGATACTAAAAATAGCGGTGTGATTTTTGGTGATATTTCGAAAAATATCACACCAAAATCACACCGCTATTTCTATATTCAACTTTTTCAATCATCTTTTCAAAATCAACTTTATTGAATTATCAACTTTTATCGATGAATGAAAAAGAGTAAAAACGATTAAATCATTTATCTAACGTGCCAAACGGTAGATAGCATCTGCATAGATCACCGCTGCGTTGAATAGGTCATCCAAGCTCATGAATTCATTGGCTTGGTGCATGGTGTCGACATAGCCAGGGAACATTGCGCCATAAGCAACGCCGCGTTTCAATAGACGGCCGTATGTGCCGCCGCCGATGATTTGTTCGAAGCCTTTTTCGCCGGTATGTTCTTCATAAACCGCCAATAAAGTTTCTACCAATGGATCATCTGCTGGCACGTAGTGAGGTTCCATGTTGCGGTCATTGCGGGTAACGGTTGCCCCTTCCATACCGACGGTGCGTTCCACACCGATTTCAAGTCCTTCCGCAGTTACGCCTTTAGGATAACGGAAGTTCAATGCGATAAAGTTGTCTGCTTGCGTTCCTGCTTGGTTCGCTTTGAAAGCAAACAAGCCAGCATTCATTGTCAATTTACCCATTTTTTCGTCTTCGTACGCCACACCTAATTTTTCACCGTAGAAATCTTCATGGACATAGGCTGCTGCTGCATGGATGAATTGTTTTGCGCCGCCGCCAAAGGCATAGTTATCTAAGAAGACTGCTAAGAAAGTCCCCGCATTGATTCCTGATTGTGGGCTGGCACCATGAGCACCTTTACCGACTAATTCGATCGTCACTTGTTCATTTTCTGTTTCAATCGTCCCCGTCACTGGATTGGCTTCAACGTAATCGAAAAAGGCTTTTTCGATCGCTAATGCTTCTTCTGTTGATGGAGCAATGAAGCTTGCTGTTGCCGTTCCTGGTACCATATTTTCTCGCAAGCCAGCAGTAAAGCTTTGCAGCGTGAAGTCTCCTTCATTGTTGCCTTGGAAATGGATCCCTAATGTCACATTCCCTTTTTCTCCATTGATGATTGGGAAATTGGCATCTGGTGAGAAGCCAAAATCAGGCTTTTCTTCATGCTCAAAGTAGTAATCCATATCTGCCCAGCCGCTTTCTTCATCAGAACCAACGACAAAACGGATTTTTTTCGATAATGGCAAGCCCAATTCTTTGATGATCTTCATCCCATAATAGGCAGCCATTGAAGGACCTTTATCATCAGAAGAACCACGAGCATAGATTTTGTTGTCATTGATGACTGGATCATAAGGATCGGTTGACCAGCCGTCACCTGCAGGAACAACATCCATGTGGCCGAAGATCCCTAATGTTTCGTCTCCTTCACCAAATTCGATGTGACCAGCGTAGTTATCGACGTTTTTGACTGTGAAGCCATCACGTTCGCCATAAGCTAGCATGTGTAGCAACGCATCACGAGGTCCAGGACCAAATGGCGCATCCGCAGTCGCTTTATCATCTTCTCTTTCACTTTTCACTTTCAATAGATCAATCAAGTCGTTCAGCAAATCGTCTTTGCGGGCTTCGACCTCTTTTTTCCAATCGATTGTCATAGTGTTCCCTCCATTTCTGTTCTCGCTATTTATGATAACACTCTTAAACCAAAAAAGGAAAAAAAATTGCGCCTTTTTCCATGGGTCTTTTCTATGAAATTTCTAGGAAACAGGTATAATAAATATAACTCGATTTTGATTAACGAAAGGAGTCATTGCATGGAGCAACTTGATTCTGCAATTTTATCCAAAGTGATCCAACAGCGCCCGACAAAAAGCCACAAAGGCACTTTTGGCCGAGCCGTTTTAGTAGGGGGCAACCGCCAATTCGGTGGGGCGATCTTAATGGCTGCGCAAGCCTGTGTGTATGGGGGAACTGGTTTGACCACCGTGATCTCCGATGGCGTCAACCGAACCGCCCTGCACGCCCGCTTGCCTGAAGCGATGTTTGTCGATTGGCAGCAAACAGAACTGATCGATACGGTCACCGAATCGGCAGACGTCCTACTGATTGGTCCTGGATTAGGCGAAGGAAAAAGCAATTTTGATCTGCTGCAGCGGATCGTTTCTGCCCAAAAAGAACACCAATGGTTGGTGATCGATGGTTCGGCGATCAATTTGGCTGCCAAATATCCGCTGATCATCCCCTTTCCTGAACAAGTCGTCTTCACGCCGCATCAGATGGAATGGCAACGGCTCAGCGGACTGGCAATTGCCGACCAGACAGAAGAAAACAACCAGCAAGCCCAACAAAAACTCGGAAGTCTGGTAGTCTTAAAAAGCCATCGCACACAAATTTACGGTAGCAACATCGCCCAAAATCCCCTCGGAACACCCGCTATGGCGACTGGTGGGATGGGTGATACGCTGGCAGGCATGATCACCAGCTTTTTGGCACAGTTTGAAAAAACAGAGGAAACGATCCAAGCGGCTGTCTATCTCCATAGCCTGATTGGCGAAGCATTGGCAAAAGAGCACTATGTCGTTTTGCCGACACAAATCAGTGCCGCATTGCCTCAATGGATGAAAAAGCACCAAGCAGCCGATTCAGAATGATTTCTGATAAACCTTTCATCAAAAAAACGTCCCTTTCTGCATTTGTCGAAAGGGACGTTTTTTCCAATGGTCAGCTAATTGTTAAAATAAACCACTCGCACTTCATACGGCGCCAAGGTTGCTGTTTGAGGGACTGCTTGATTGGTCTCTAAATCAACGACTTCTTTGATCAAGTGTAGTGTCTGCTCTTTCTCAGAAAAATTCATGATGAAAAAGTACGTTCGTTCTGGACTGAACCTGCCTTGGATCGAGACTGCAGGATTGGCATGCGCGATCCTTTCCTCTGCCAAGGACAGCTCACGGACCAAAGAGGCATAAAACTGTTCGAAAAAGTCATAGTTGGTGCGAGCCGCCAGATAGTAGGCGGTGCCGGCACCAAAGGTATTTTTGGTGATCGCAGGTGTTCCTTGGTAAAAATCCGCTTGATACTCCCCTAGTACCTCCGCTGTTTCGGCTTCGATGATTGCAGAATAGTCCCGTGTTTCAAAGGACTGTCCTTGAAAAACCACTTGATTATGTTCAGTGTCAAAAAGAGTTTCCAGCTCCAACACGTTGATGCCTAATAACCCTCGCAACGGCTGTGGCAAGCCCCCCAGATACAACAAGTCGGTTTCATTGACCATGCCGCTAAAGTAACTGGAAATCAAGGTACCACCGGCTTGTGTATACTGGCAAAGTTTTGCCATCGTCTCCGATGTCATCAAGTAAAGCATCGGAGCGATCACCAACTGATAGTCAGAAAAATCTTGCTCTGGCGTCAAAATATCGACAGCGATGTCTTGTTCCCAGAAATAACGATAATGCTCCTGCAACGTTTGCGGATACCGTCTGGTAGGTCGACCAAACCCGCCGCCTCGCTTCAATGCCCAGTTGCTTTCCCAATCAAAAAGGATCGCCACTGCTTTTTTTCTTGTGGTTCCTTGAATCTCTTTGATTTTTTCCAAGCGCTTGCCGTAAGCCGCAACTTCTTTGAAGACCCGATTCTCCGTGGAATCATCATGTCCCACGACTGCCCCATGGAATTTTTCTGAATTGCCGCGGGATTGGCGCCATTGAAAATACAAGGTACTATCTGAGCCGTGAGCGATCTGCTGCATGGCACTCAACTGATGGACACCAGGCTTTTTCGCTTTATTAAAGGAATGCCAGTTAACAAAACTCGGCGTGCATTCCATCACTAAAAAGGGCTGTTTCTTCAATGACCAGTACTGGTCATGCACATAGGCGGATTTCATCGCTGTCGCTGCCAAGGATTCAAAGTTGTTGTTCCAATCAGGGTAACTATCCCAGCTAACGATGTCCACATGACGAGCGAACTTGCTGTAGTCAATGCCTTCTAAAGGAATAAAATCTTGGGTAGCATGTCCTTCCGCCATAAAATTCGTCGTCACAGGAATGTCCGGTGTCAGCTGACGGATCGGCGCACATTCATGCAAATAAAAATCGATCGTCCTATCTGTGACAAATCGTTTCCAATCAAGATCCATGCCATGCACTTTGTGTTCCCCTAAAGGTGAAGGCGGTAAAACCTGCGACCAATCGGAGTAAGTACCGCCCCAAAAAGAAGTCCACCAGGCATGATTCAACGTGGCTAAATCACCATATTTTTTTTGCAGCCAGCTGCGCCAGTTTTCCTGACAATAGGAGCAAAAGCATTCCCCAGAGTACTCATTGGAGATATGCCACATGGCTAATGCCGGATGCTTGCCGTAACGTTTTGCCAACTGCTGATTGATTTGCGTCACCTTTTCCCGATAGATCGGTGAAGAGTAACAGTGATTGTGGCGAAACCCATGGGTATGTTTTTGCCCTTGGGCGTTGGTCCGATTGACTTCAGGATACTTTTGGCTTAGCCATTGAGGCCGCCCACCGCTAGGAGTGGCCAAAATGACTTTGCCGCCGATGCCATGGATCTGA
Organism: Enterococcus sp. AZ063; assembly: GCF_051715045.1. Lineage (NCBI taxonomy): Bacteria > Bacillati > Bacillota > Bacilli > Lactobacillales > Enterococcaceae > Enterococcus > Enterococcus sp. AZ063. The sequence goes on along the minus strand of NZ_JBIOTA010000001.1, from coordinate 1,083,323 downwards.
TCAAACACTCGATCCAACCAGTCAAACTGATAAACGCCTTCTTGCGGCTCTAAGGCACTCCAAGCAAACACCCCTAATGTGACGGTGTTGACATGGGCTTGCTGCATGTAGGCAAGATCCTTTTGCAAGATTTCTGGATAAGCCAGCCATTGATCGGGGTTGTAATCCCCGCCATGCATAAACTGCTGATCAAACAATTGATTGCTCATCATTCTACTCCTTTTTTGGCTTGTAACTGGTAGACAAATGATTGAAAATCGCCAGTGACTTGCGCTGTTCCATGGTTGACGGCATTAAACTGATAGGGTTTACGCAACCCTAATTGCTTTAACAGCTGACCAGAGACAGTTTCGCCATTGACCTGGTACACCTGTTGGGCATTAAGAAAGGCTGCGGGCAAAAAGTCTTCCGCCGTCGGATTGGCTTGTGCCAACACGCGAAAGAAAGCAATCAAGGCTTCTTCGTTTTGCGGATCATACACCGCCCAAGTCGTTTCATTGGCATGGTCCAACTGCTGCAGCTGGTAAAAAGTGCCAAAGGTCAGCAATTGCCGCTGTTTTTTATAAAAGACGATTTGGGATTTGATTGCCTGCTTTTCAGTTTCAGACAAATGAAAGAGATCGAGTTCATACCCCAAAGGCCCAAACATTGCGACGGTTTGCCGAAAGTCTAAAGACGTTGCCCGGCCGACTTGGTGGTTTGGTGCCGCCGACACGTGATTGCTGAAGGAGGACAAAGGATACCCTAACAACGTTCCGCTTTGGATGGCTAAACGTTCCACTGCATCACTATCATCACTAGGCCAAATCTGCGGACTGTAAAATAAGATCCCTAAATCGTATCTGCCCCCGCCGCCAGCACAGCCTTCGATCAAAAGGGTCGGAAACGCCGCTAAGATTTTTTCATATAAGCGATAAAGACCTAAAATGTAGCGATGATAAAACTCCGTCTGAGAAATCCCCTGTTCTGCTAAATAGTGAGAGTAAGCTTCAGTGATATTGCGGTTCATATCCCATTTGATGTAATCTAGCTTGGTTTCAAGGATCACTTTTTGCATCGCTTCGAAAATCGCCTCGACCACTGCTGGATTGGCAAAATCCAACACGTATTGTCCGCGCCCCACAGAGATCCGCTCATAAGGATGCTTGACTACCCACTCAGGATGCTCTTGGTACAACTGACTATCCGGCGAAACCATTTCTGGTTCAAACCAAATCCCCAGTTGCAGCTGCATGGCATGAATTTTCTCAGCAAAAGACCCGATTCCATTTGGAAATTTGGCAGAGTCCGCCACCCAATCGCCTAATGAACTGCGGTCGTTGTTACGTTTTCCAAACCAACCATCATCCAGCACAAAGCACTCCATCCCTAACGCCTTGCTTTCTTGGGCTAAGGTCAACAGCTTTTCTTCATTAAAATCAAAATAAGTCGCTTCCCAATTATTAAAGACGATCGGCCGCTGCCGCTTTTGCCAATAAGGGGCAATCACATGCTTTTCGATAAATTGGGCGGATTCTTGACTCAAGCCATTCAGACCAGCAGCGGTGAAGGTGAAGAGACATTCTGGGGCTTCAAAAGTTTCTCCTTGTGAAAGCTGCCAGCTGAAATGCTCAGGATGTATCCCCAACATCAATCGAACGTTGTCCCATTCATCCATTTCCGCTTGCGCCAAAAAGTTGCCCGAATAAATCAGGTTGGCACAATAGACGTGACCAGTGTCATTGGTGGCTTGCTGTTCTTTTAAGGCGACAAAAGGATTGTGCTGATGACCAGACGCTCCTTTTAACGAGCCGACACTGATCGTCCCTTGGGTCAAAGGGACCGTCTTGATATGCCGTTCTTTCAGCCATGCGCCTGAAAGATGCAGCAGTTCAAAATCGCGATTTTTCAGCTCCAAGACACCACTTAAAAAGCGCTGGATGGTTCTCGGCTTGCTCCCCGTATTGGTCAGTGTTTGCTGCCGCGTGATGGTTCCTGATCCTTTGAAGATCGTATAGGTGATCGCCATTTCCAGCTGCCGCTCTTGATCTACTAATTCAAAGACGATGCTTTGGCTTTCATCAGCAGAAGCAAAGCTGGCTGGTTGCGCCAGCTTTCGTTCTTTGCCCTCAAAACAGTGAAAAGCCACAAGTTTAAAATCAACATAAAGAGGGGTTTCTTCCTCAAAAACCGACACTGCCCCTTCTCGAAAATCAGAAGTCCCATACGTTGGCAATTCTTGAAAACGGTCCGCCAAGGTAAAAAGATTGTCTGCTTCAAAAAATTTGACGGTTCCTGCCGATTTATTCTCTTTTTTCTCAAGGTACGCTTGATCAAACGGCGCCAGTGTGCCTAGAGATGGCCCAAAATAGACATGACCCAGTTGCTGATTTGGTAACACATTTATGATATAACTGATTTTTTCATTGTATAAGTGAAAGAGTTGTTCATTCCTAATTTCTATCATTGCTATCCTCAATTTTCCCCATTTTTTTCATTTGTCCCTACTCGTTGACAAGCTGCTTCAAGATAACGCAAGCGTTTTTTGACGCCGCGATTGAAAAAGAATTTGTAAAACAGCGCCGCCAGCATAAAACTGTAGGTTGTTTTCTGCTGCGCAAAACGGCTTTGTTCCGAATACGTGACTTGCAGCTTCCCTTTTCGGCCTGGTGCAAAACTGTACCGTTGATCGATCACTCCTTCTTCATGGATCGTACGAAGCCACAGCTCATCCACGGCAATTTTTTTGACCGTCATGACGGCAGGTACCAACCGCGGGGCGGTTTTGGTTTGGATCATCGTTTCAATACGGCAGCCTTCCCCGAACGGTTCTTGGGCTTGTTTGGCTAGAAAGAATTTCTCTTGTTCCGCCAATAACACACGGGAAAAGTCCGTAGGTGTGGTATTCATTTGATAACTGCAAGACAATGTATCGGTTCTCATCACAAATTCCTTTCTAAAGGGTGCGCTATTGCATTCCTTTCCGTTTCTGGGCTTATCTTTCTTCTACCCTTTGATTGATCGTTTCAGATGCCGCTTGTTCATTTAATGCCGCTTCCGCTTTTTCTTCTTTCAAGTACCCGCGATCCATTACGATCAAGAATGGCACCCAGATCAAGGTCATTACGGCAACCGTCACTAACTGTAAGATTGCGCCGGCAACAGAACCCGTGCCTAACCAACCAGATAAGAAGACCGGGGTCGTCCAAACAACCGTTGCTCCAATTGGTCTTGGCACCAAGCCTGCGGCAATCGCAAAGTAAGAGATCGTCGTACTGGCTAATGGCGCTAAGATCCATGGGACAAAAGCGATCGGGTTCAAGACGATCGGCAAACCAAAGGTCATCGGTTCAGATACGTTGAAAACAGATGGAGCGATCACCGTCTTCATTAATTTTTTCATCCGAATCGAACGAGCGATAAAGAAGGCCATTGTAATCGAGATCCCCAGCTGCATTCCTTGATTGACGAACACGCCCATAAACGTAGTGTTAATGATATGGGGCAATTGTTCAGCCCCTGCTTTGTAAGCTTCATAGTTTTCAATCGCTAACGCATTCATGATTGGATCGATCACCGCATTGACCACTAGTGTCCCGTGAATCCCAAACCACCAGAAGAATTGGGTGAACAAGACGGCGATCAGTACTGCTGGCAACGTACCGCCTAAGCCCATCAATGGTTTTTGCAAAATCTCATAAACGAAATCAACGGCATTGCCCCATGAAGTAAAGGTGAACAAGTAGCGGATCAAATTGAAAAGGAACAACGGTGCCGCACCAGGAATGATGGCGACAAAGGATTCTGCGATCATTGGCGGAACCGAATCTGGCATTTTGATCGTCAGCCCAGCCGCACTGATTTTGCAATAGATCTGCGTAGCGATAATGGCCGTGATGATTCCGACAAACATTCCCTCAGCCCCTAATTTCGACAAGGGGATCACTGTACCTAACTCTTCGGATGAGCCAAAAGGCAGCAGCATCAAAAACGAAGACAGTGAGATGGCACCCGCAAATAATTTGGCTTGTCCATACTTGCCAGCCAACTGATAGCCGATCCCAAAAACAACGAAAATAGCGGTGATACTCATGGTCGCATTTCCGATAGGACCAAAAAAGTCGTTTAGAAACGTGATGAATCCCTCTGGAAGTTTTTCCGAGAGTCCGAAAGTAGCAGGCAGATTTTGAATAATAATCATAATTGACGCAAACATTGTTGCAGGAAAAGCGACCATAAACCCATCACGAAGACTTAACAAGTATTTGTTGTTGGCAATGATCTGAGCAAAAGGCACCATCTTTTCGGCTAATTTATCAATAAACTTCATTTCGTTTTCTCCTTTATTTTTAACTGTAAACGTTTACTACAATCAGTATAGTTGTTTAGTTAATGTTTACACAACCCCTAAAATAAAAAAAGATCAGACGTCACTGATCTTTTTCGGCAATCGATTCTCTAATGATCAATTCACTGCCACAAACGACGCGAACAGGCATCGTCCGCACCCCAAGGATTTTATTTTTCGCTAATTCGACACTCATCTGCCCCATCTCTTCAGCTTTCATCTTGACGGAAGACAGTGCGGGCGTCATAAATTGCGCCATTTCGATATCATCAAAACTAACGACTGACACATCTTTAGGAATTGATAGCCCCGCTTCAGCGAGTGCCTTGTAAACCCCGACAGCCATAGGATCGCTGGCAACGACGATCGCTGTGGGGCGAGGATTCATTTGCGCGATCTGCTGACCAAAATGCAAACCAGTCTCTGGTGACCATTTCCCCTGCAGCACGGTTGTGAACTTTTCCAATTTATTGAGCAGCATCCATTGGCGATAATTTTCTGCTCGAATCTCTTGTTCATCGTAAACGACTTCGCCAGAAATCGTCACTCGGCTGGCAACACCGCCCACAAAGGCAATATTCTCATGGCCCTTCTCTTTTAACAACGTGAGGATCTGGTGAGTCTTTTGGGCAAAATCGGTTTGGATGCAATCGTAGCTGGGTGCTTCACTATAATTATCCACCAGGATAATATTGGCATTTTGCTGACTGATCTCTGCCAAAGCATCGCTGGTCATCTCTCCAATAATAATGACTGCGCCATACTTCGCCAATTGTGCCAAATCTTTTTGAGGCTCCCGCATGGAAAAGGCCCGAATCGTTTTTAAGCGCCACTTCGCCGCTTCCTTTTCGATCCCATTGCGGATCATCATAAAATACGGATCGTTTCTTTCCGACTCTCGATCGTGGCGGGTAATGATGGCAATCGTGTTTTGGTCGCCGACGTCACGGGAATGGGATTGATTTTTTTCTTTTGAGTAGTTCATTTGGTTGGCGATCTCAATGACTCGCTGACGCGTGTGTTCATTGATACTGAAGGTTTCATCATTGTTAAGGATTCTAGAAACACTTGCTACCGACACCCCGGCTAATTTCGCGATATCTCTCATACTTGCCATAATTGCACCTCATCTGTTTACTGTTTACTAAATTTACATTCAGCATAGGCATAATTTTTGACCCTGTCAACCTTCTTTTCACAAAAAAACCGAAACTCCTTGGCTTTTCACTAAGGAAGTTTCGGGATACCCATTTGTTTTCTATTTGAGCGCTCGGTCACAGAGCACGACATTGACCAGATACAAGGTGCTGATCCCTAAGACCAATAAGTAGACAGGACCAAACAGGAAAAAGGTCAAGACAAGCGTCACTGTTGCTAAAAGATGTGCCTGTACTCGTTTGGGTGAACGAGCAAACTGATAAAAACTATAAAACAATGAGCTGGGCTGCTGCGGATAGGTGTGAAGCAGCCTCGTTTGATAAAGTAAGACCAAGCAAAACAAGCCAAAGGTGAACGCTAACGCGTAACTAGCGATCTGAAACAGCGGGTGCTGCAAACGGCTAAGGATAAAGCTGTCGGCCAAAAGCAGCAGGAAGAATAGACTGAGCAAACGGTCTTGCCCTTTTCTTGTTGTCCACTGTTGATGAAATGCCTGCTGAAAACGAGCTTTGCTGCTTGCCTCCAAGCCATCGTTACGCAGTTCCGTCAACGTCTCGATCAATGCTCGACTAGCAGTGGTACTCGTGATCAAAGGCAAGGAATACAACAGCCACATGCCTTGTAAAACCAGTAAATGCGGAAGCCAGTTGATGCCAGTCAACAGCGCTTGGTTTAAGCGTTGCGGGGTAACTTTTGTTCTCATCCTTTGGAACCTCCCGTCAGATCCATTCCCTCAATAAAGTAGCGTTGAGCGAGGAAGAACAGCAAGATCGTCGGCAATAGCACAAGCGTTGCTCCTGCCATCAAGTAGTTCCACTGGGTGGTTGATTGATTTTGGAAAACTTGCAGGCCAATCTGCAGCGTGTACTTTTCTTGGTTTTGAATATACAGTAATGGGCCTAAGAAATCATTCCATGCCCCATTGAAGGAGTTGATGGCAATCGTGATCAGCGCGGGTTTCGTCAATGGGATCATTAGATGGCTCCAAATATAAAGATGATTGGCGCCATCGATCTTAGCGGCTTCGATCAATTCATTGTTGACGGACAAGTAAAACTGCCGCATCAAGAAAATGTTAAAGGCGTTGCCGAAAAACGCTGGAACGATCAGCGGCAGATAGGTGCCGACCCAGCCGATTTTGGAAAACAAGACATATTGCGGGATCATCGTCACAAAGCCAGGAATCATCATTGTAGACAAGACGAGGGCAAAGATCAGATTTTTTCCTGGAAAGGCCAATTTTGCAAATCCATAAGCAATGAAGGAATTTGATAAGACATTCCCGAAGACCACTAAGACGGTAATGAATAACGTATTTTTTGCATACTGCCAAAATGGAAAGGCGTTGATGGTCTCCAAATAATTGCCAAGATTGATTTCTTCTGGGAAAAAGGTCGGCGGGTAGCGCACGATCTCCTCCATCGGTTTCAATGACGTAAAGACCATCCACAGCAACGGAATCAACAGCACGATCCCGATGATCGACATCACCACATAGCTGATGATTTTTTTGACTCGCTGTTGGCTTGATTTGCTTCGTGTTTTTGTCGTCATTTCCATTAGCTGCCACCTCCGGTATAGTGAACCCAGCGTGGTGCCAGCTTGAGATTGATAAAGGTCAAGACTAAGACGATCAAGAACAAGATCATCGACATGGCCATCGCATAGCCCATATCAAAGGCGACGAAGGCTTTGTTCCACATATGCAAATTATAGAAGAGCAGCGAATTTGCAGGACCGCCGGTACCATTTTTGGTCATCACGTATGCTTCTTGGAAAATTTGAAAAGAACCGATCGTTGAAGTAATCACATCATAGAAGATGATTGGCGTGATTAAAGGGATCGTAATATTTTTGAATTTCGCCCAGACTCCCGCCCCATCGATCTCAGCCGATTCGTACAGCGTCGGTGAAATATTTTGCAAGGTAGCTAGATACAAGAGCATCGCGCCCCCCGAACTCCAAATCTTCATCAAAATCAACGCTGGTTTCGTCCATTCGGGATCAAACAGCCATGCTGGACCTTTGATATTGAACCAGCTCAAGAAGGTATTGATCAATCCTGCGGAAGGAGATAATAATTGCATCCATAAGACGTAGACGGCAACCCCTGAAAGGATCGCTGGCAAGTAAAAGGTGGTTCGGAAGAAACTGATTCCGCGGATTTTTTGATTCAATAACGTGGCTAGAAAGACACTGAACAACGTGGTTAAGGGAACATTGAAGAGTACAAAATACGCCGTGTTATAGAGAGATTTCCAAAACAGGGTATCTTGCGTGAACATGCGGGTAAAGTTCTTAAAGCCGATAAAATTCATTTTCGAAGTCAGATTGTAATCGGTAAAGCTTCCTACGAAGGAAAACAGCATGGGCCCTAACATAAACACCACGAACCCAAGCAAAAATGGTGCTACGAAGAAGTAGCCCCAAAGAGCTTCTTGCCGTTTACTTTTTGAACGCTTCTTTGGCATTCCTTCCACTCCATTCTATTTTTACTCATTGTTTGTTCAAGAAAACATGTCCGCTTCGCAAAGCAGAAAGCAAAGCCCAGTCCGCTAACCGACTGGACTTTGCTTCTTTTTTAAAAACGCTCGTTTTGAGGTTTATTTGTTTTGCTCAACAAGATCTTCCACCGCTTTTTGCGCATCTGCCAACCCTTCAGCCGGTGTTTTGCTACCTAGCATGATTTGGTCGATCTGTTCATTGACAAGACTGCTGAAGTCAGGCGCTGTCAATGGCACAGGCGTGATCACCGTATTGGCAAAGTTTTCATCCGCCATTTGGTAGATCATTTGGCCGTTTTCATCTAGATTGTCGTTGTTGACCAAGTTTTCGTTGGCTGTCCGATTCGCCATGATATCAAAGCTCTTCTCACCAAATTTCTCTTGAACTTCTGGTGTCGACAAGTATTTGATAAACTCATAGGACGCTTCAGGATCTTTGGCACCGTATGGCACTTCTAGGACGAACCCGCCGCCCCATGACCAGTGACCAGAGCCGCTTTCTTTTTCAGGAATTTGAATGACCCCAAATTCAAAGTCATCTGGTGCATTTTCCGCCAAACTTGAGTAGTAGTTGATGTTTTGCGCACGCATCGCCACTAATCCAGAAATGAATGGATCGGCAACCCCTGAACCAAATTCAGCTTCTAAGCGATTGATGGTATCTTGACCATAATACTCTTGCCAGTCTAAGATCCATTCCAACGCTTCCACTTTGTTGTCTGTATCGATTTTGACGTTCTCGTCCTTGTCAAACCAGCTGACGCCATCGTCGGCATTCAACGCCCACACGTCAGCGCCTAAATTCCACAATGGGTAAAAGCCGATCCGCTCAAAGTCATCACCGTTTTTGACATCTAATTTCCGAGCAACTGTTTCTAACTCCTCCCACGTTTGTGGCAGTTGCTCTTCACTGATACCAGCCTCTTTAAAGAGTGTCTTATTGTAGAAAATCACTTGCGTATCTGTATTGAAAGGAACGGCATAGGCATCCCCTTCGTATTCCACTGTATCCCATAATTGCGGATAAAATTCATCAGAAAATCCCTCTTCGATATACTCGCTTAAATTCGTTGCTTGCTGCGCTTCTGCCCGCTGAGCAACAGAATTGATATCTTGTACAATAACATCAGGCGGATTGCCAGCAGTGATCGACGACAGTGATTTTGTCCAAATATCGCCCCAAGGCTGGTAGCTGTATTTGACCTCGATTTTATCTTGTGACGCATTAAAATCATCAATAATTTCTTCAATTACTTCTTGTCTTGCACCAGACCCCCAGAAGGACCAAAAGTCCAACGTCGTTTTGCCATCTGCTGACTCATTCCCCGAGGAATCAGCGGTTTCACTGTTGCCGCATCCTGCCGCTAGTACACCAACTGAAAAAAGCAAAGTCCCCATATAAAATAACTTTCTCATTTAACCTAACCTACTTTCATTTATTTTTAATGTACTATTTAAAAGCTATCACTACTTCTTCTTTTCAGCAAATAAAAAGCATCGTGATTCGAATAAAAAAATAACGTTTTTACCGTTTCTCGACAAGAAGAGCGTTTTCTTTGAAAATATAAAGAAAGTGGGGCATCATAGAAATAGCACCTATTTTTCAACTTCACGTCAGACCATTTGAAAAACGATGTTTATAGAAAGGGAGTAACTACATGCTAGTCATTGTCGATATGCAAAACCAAATTCTCGATGAAGAGAACGAAGCGTATGTGCCAGATGGCGCCGCTCTCGTCAAACGAATCGCCAAGCGCCTAGAACAAGCGCGGGTGAATGGGGAGTACATTTTACACACCCGCGACATTCCAATCGAAGTCAAAGGAACGCCTGATGAAGAAGCCGATGCCCTGCAGCTGATCCCAGAACTTAAGCCTCTCGAAAATGAAAAAGTCGTCAAGAAATACTATTACAGTATTCCACCTGAGGTCTTGATCGACATTAAGAAAAATCTATTTGAACCTGGAGAAGAAAAGAAAATCGAAATCACTGGTGTTGAAACCAACATCTGTGTCCTTTCCAATACCATCGAGATCCAAAGCGCCTTTCCTGACGCTGATTTTACTATCAATAAAACATTAGTCGCTGGTAAAAACCACGAGTCACAAGGACTCGACATCTTACGAGACTTCAATGTCGAAATCATTGATGGCACAAAACAAACCAATGACCAATAGGTAACGAAAGCTCCCTGTTCAAGGAACAGAGAGCTTTTTCAATTTGATTATTCATTTAATTCATTGAGCCATCTAATAGCTCGGTCGGAATTTCAATCCGAACCTCATTTTCAGTCTGACAGTTTGGACATACGAAGGTTCCTTCGATGGCTTCCTTCACTTCCCCGTAAGCATAATGAATAGCGATTTCATCTTCTGCCAATTCATTCGTTTCCAACGGTGGTACCATGGTTAATTGCCCCTCGCTGTCTTCTTGTAAATGAACGACCAGCTTCCCATCAAAGTTTTCATTGCAATTGGTGCAGGAAGCCTTTCCTCGAATCGTTAGATCCATGATCATCCCTCCTCATTTCTTGTCACTGGTTGATGCAGGTTCCGTTAGATACTCGTAACGCTTGCATGCTTCACTTTAATAGTGTCACGCTTTCACTTTTTTAGCAAATCATCTGTTTTTCTTTTTTAAACCATTGATGAAGAAAAAACAAATCAACCGTTTTGAGCGTTTTCGTTGTCAAATCCTTAAAATCCTTGCAGAATTAAATTATCTGTTACTAAAAAGTAAAAACGTGTTGTTGAAAAAATTAGTGATTGTCCGAACTTATCTGAACAAACAAGGAGGAAAAATGATGCAAGCAGTAACCTGGCAAGGAAATCAAAAAATGGACGTTCGACGTGTAGAAGATCCAACGATTTTAGAACCGACGGATGCGATCATCCGAATCACCGCAACCGCAATCTGCGGCTCTGATCTCCACCTTTACCACCATGGCGGCTCGGTCTTGGAAGAAGGCTATGTCGTTGGTCACGAACCAATGGGTATTGTTGAAGAAGTTGGCAGTCAAGTACAGAAACTAAAAAAAGGCGACCGTGTCGTCATCCCTTTCAATATCGGGTGCGGGCATTGCCACTTTTGTCAAAATGAAATGGAAAGTCAATGCGACAATTCTTCAGAAGATACATTGTATGGCGGCTTATTCGGTTTCGGAAAAATGAACGGTAACCACTGGGGCGGTCAAGCCGAATTCTTGCGCGTACCTTTCGCAGATTTCACCTCGTTTATCGTACCTGAATCAACGATCCCTGATGAAAAAGTATTGTTTTTATCTGACATCTTACCTACAGCGTATTGGAGCGTCCAAAACGCTGGCGTCAAAAAGGATGATACCGTGATCGTCTTAGGCTCAGGCCCAGTTGGGTTGTTTGCCCAAAAATTTGCCGTGATGGCAGGCGCTAAGCGGGTGATTGCCGTGGATCCTGTTGCTCATCGCTTAGAAAAAGCCAGCAGCTACAATCAAGTCGAAACATTCCAATTGGATGATTTGGCTACTAGTGCTGATGAACTGTATGAGCTGACCAAAGGTGGCGCTGATGTGATCATCGACTGTGTTGGGATGGATGGTTTAGAACCCGTCAAAGAAAAAGCCAAAAACCTAGTCAGCTTGCAAAGTGGAACGATCTCACCGATCCAGATGGCCGCCAAAGCAGTCAAAAAATTTGGTACCGTCCAAATCACTGGCGTTTACATGACACCAGCTTCTTCTTATCCATTGCAAGAATTCTTTATGCGCAACATCGATGTCAAACACGGGCAAGCACCTGTGATCCATTTGATGCCAAAAATTTATGATATGATTGCGGACGGCTTGTTTGACCCGTCACAGATCATCACCCACACGATGCCTTTAGCTGATGCTGCCAAAGCGTATGAGATTTTTGACAAAAAAGAAGACAAGAACATCAAAGTTGTCTTGAAACCTTAGCACAAATAAAGGAGCAGTGATGGCACCTATGCCAAAAATCAAACGGAGTGAACATCAATTCGATCCGGGAAAAGAAGAAGATGTGATCATCAAGGCAAGTCGCTTTCGCATCTATTTTCAAAATCGCTACATGTTGATCTCACTTACGAATGATATTTTGACGGGCTTGTTTTATATTTTCGGGAGTATCGTTTCATTAACTAGTTTGCCTGCGATATACGGAACGATCGCCTATTTGATCGGCGGTGTCTTTTTGACCATTCGCCCGCTGATTAAAATCGTTCGCCATGTCTATATCTATAATGAGCGCAATCAAGAAGGCGAGAAAGAAAAAGATGTCACCATCACCGACGATGAACGTTGATGGGACGACAACTAGAGAGGAGTTTCCTATGTTAAAAACATTTGATGGGATCGCACTGACCTTATTGATCATCGGCGGTATCAATTGGCTGCTGGTCGGCGCCTTCGAGTTTGACCTTGTCGCAGCGATCACCGGCGGCAGCACGTCGATCATTGCCCGCGTCATTTATATTCTAGTTGGGATCAGCGCCTTGTATAGCCTGAAATTCTTTCCAGCTATCGCCCGGCAACAAACCCTCGACTAAATGAAAATAAAACCTGCATCTGCGGTGTCCTGACCCTAAAAAGTTAGATTTTTGGTCTAACTTTTTGAGGTCGCATCGGTGGATGCAGTTTTTCTGTCTACAATCATTGAAAAAAAACACCAGTTGTACTACTCTTGTATTTAACCTGCTATTTTCGAAAAAACAAAAAGGACGTGACTCATGACCCCACCTACTAGACCCTCGCTGATACGTCGGATACTCGGCTGGATGCTTTTGCTATTGATTTTCTTATTTATTTTAAGTATTATTGGCGGAATCATTGTTTTAAATAACCTCACCATCGCGGAAAATTGGTTTGGTCTGAATGAATACCAAGTCGTTGAAACCAGGCATCAGATCATTCGTTTGTTCCCCTATTTTTGGGTAGCAGGGATCCTGCTGGTCTTTTTGATCGGTCTGATCATCGGCATCAAGAAACGCAAAAAATCGCCATTCTATTGGTTATTCTCATTGCTCTTGCTGCCAGTGATTCTCTTTTGTATTGGCGTAGTTTCCACCTTTTTACCTGTAGACCGCCAACTCTTTCGAGAAGAAGCCAGTGCCAAAGAAATTATGGCTGCGCTGCCGAATCAATCCTCACTCAAGGACAAAGAGCTGCAACTGGTCAGCTATAGTTTTCACATCCGCAATGTCCCGCTGAAAAGCGGCATTTATGCAGTTGCGCGAGTGATCAATCCAAACACAGGCCTGCAAGACGAGTATTGGTATTACCCAGAAAATCTGTTGACCAAATGGAAAAAAGACGACGATACGATCGAGCTTTCGATGGAAGATACCATTGCCTTTGATGCCATCGACTGGGGCGTCATTCCCAAGATCATTAAGGATTCTGAGGCACGAGCAGCTCAGCTGGATCACTATGTCCCTGGCGTCAGCATCGTCATTTTAAACGGCTTCCAAGGCGAATGGACTTGGACCGTTGGTTTAAATGGGATTCGTAATCGCACCGAGATCAATTATGTTTATGATCTCAAAGGAAATTATCAATCCGAATGGCAATAAAACAAGCGGCACCTATCCACGTGGATAGGTGCCGCTTTTGCTTTTATCGGTTTACTGATCCAAGTCTTTGACACACCGAAACCCTAAATTATTGGCTGCCGACATCCCAGAATTACCATTTCTAGCGGCAATTCGGTATCGTTTGCAATAGGATTCGTGGCACAAAAACGAACCGCCGCGAGTCGCATACATTTGATCATCTTGTGTTTGATTCCTTGCCCACAAGGTTTGTCCCGTCTGTTGTTGAAACTGCGTCAGCGGGATGCGGGCAGGATTGACGCACCATTCCCAGACGTTGCCGATCATTTGATACAGACCAAAGCCGTTGGACTCATACCATTTCGCTGGCGCTGTATTGGCAAAGCCATCTGCTTGCGTGTTGCTTTTTGGAAACTCACCTTGCCAAATATTGCAATGATAGGTATTTTCTGCCAAAAATTCCCTTCCCCAAGGATATTTTTCAAAACTTGTCCCGCCTTTTGCAGCGATCTCCCACTCTGCTTCTGTCGGGAGGCGTTTGTTTGCCCAGTGGCAATAGGCGATCGCATCGTTGCGAGACACCTGAACCACTGGGTGATCCATCCGCTGGGCAATCGTTGAATCAGGTCCTTCAGGATGATGCCAATCTGCGCCGCTAACCGCGTACCACCAAGCCATATTTGGTACCTTTTGACTGCGGTGTTTCGTTTGCTCACTTAAAAAATAGTGAAAAACGAACGACCAGCCAAAGCGCTCGGCTTCTGTGACATATCCTGTTGTTTCCACAAAAACTTGGAAAGCTTGGTTCGTCACCGTCGTGGCATCAATGGCAAATGCTGGGCTGTCGAGGCTGATTTGCGGTCCCTCAAGATCCTCGGCAAAGCCGTCCATCGTATTCGTGCCGATTCGATAAGTTCCTGCTGGAATCGTGGGCATCTGCTTGCCTCCTTTTTACAATAATTGATAGCCATTGTACAGATTGATCAGTAACACCAGCACGATCACAGTTTGAAATACCAGTGTCACTCGCTGCGGTGACAGAACGTTGCTGGCCTTGGCGCCTAAGAGTCCTCCCACGATCGCGGCTGGAATAACAAACCACAAAATTTGCAGATCATACGCACCAAAACCTGTCGTAAAAGCGATCGTCAAAATTTTTGCCAGCTGTGAGAAAAAAATCGTACAAATTGAATAAATCGTCGCCTCTTTGATCGGCATGGCAAACAGCAGCATCAATAAAGAAACATTGATGGGTCCGCCGCCGATCCCCAGCAAACTGGCTAGAAAGCCGAGAATCAAGCCACAAGCTGCATACCAGCCAACTTTTTCCAGCGCAAACCCGCGCCAGTTATATTTTGTATACAAAAAAGCAAACAATAGCGTTAGCACGGTCACAAGGATTTGGATCAGCTGAACCATCTTGTCGTCACGAAAGACCAGCAATAGCTGTTCAAAGGCAACATTGCCTAAAACACCGCCTAACACAGCGCCGCCAGAAACCCACAAGGCAATCGACCAATTGATTTTCCGTCCACTGGCTAATTGTCTAGCTGTCGAAACGATGGACATCGTGAAGACCGCTGTCGCCGAGTAAAAAGAGATCGCAGCAACAGAATGGGCGCCGATAAAATCGAAAATCGGTTTGATCAGCACGCCGCCTCCCATGCCCGAAACTGCCCCTACGGCATTTGCTAAGACGATCACGAGAAAATAAATCAGTCCGATCATTGTCCCACCCCTTGCAAAAGCCCCAGTATCTCATTGATTCTAGGTGTAAAGTCTTTTAACAGCTCCTGATAGCCGCAAAAACCCTCACTATCCACGTACATTGCATCTTTCATTCGCTTACAGCCTCCTCGGCACATTTTTTGGAAAGGACATTGCGTACACTTCGAAGGCATGTCTTTTTTCTGGCACAAAAACTGCTGCGAACAGTCTTGAGAAAACAATTCCCGCAACGTTTGCTCTTGGATATAGCCCATGCGAAACTCATCTAATACATAGAAGTCACAAGGATAGACACTGCCGTCGGCTTCGATCACATACTGCACTTGGCAATTGCCTAGAATCCCGCAGGCAGTTACTTGCTGCCGCACCAATAGATTCAATAAGTCATCGAACAGCTTGATACTTAGGTAGTGCCCTTGCGTCAATTCCTGCAGCCAAAACGCCAACAGCTGCTGATAAAAGCCAGCAAAGCTTTTTGGTGTCAAGGCATAGTCGTTGGTTGATGTGGCATCCAAATCAGCCAAACAAGGAATGAACTGCACAAATGCAATCTGCTCTTCCTTGAGAAAATCAAACACACGCTGGGCTTCCTTTGCTAACGGATTTGTCAACACGCACAAGACATTGTACTCGATCTGATAGGCATCCAATAACCGCTTGGTCTGTATAACCCGCGCAAAGGTTCCCCGCCCTTTGGCGTCTAATCGATGCCGATCGTGCGCAAGCGGATGCCCATCGATCGACAGCCCGACTAAAAAGCGATGCTCTTTCAAAAAACGACACCACTTGTCATTGATCATCATGCCGTTGGTCTGGATCGCATAGTGTACTGTCACTTGCTTTTTTTGCGCCGCAACATAAGCCGTTAGTTTTCTAAAATAACTCAGCCCCGCCATCGTCGGCTCTCCGCCTTGAAATGCCAACGTCAAATGATCGCCAGCTTCTAAGTCTGCATAAATGTTTGCAATCATCTTTTCCATTACATCCTCTTTCATTTTGCCAAAGGAACGCACTTCACGCAAGGAACTGACGTTAGCATAAAAGCAATAGGTGCAGCGCAGATTGCAAAGAGAGGATGCTGGCTTGATCAATACGGAGATGTGTTTCATGTGGAGGCCTCGATTCTTTTTTTACTTATTTAGCGTTTGTCCCGTTTCATCGGAACAAAATCAGTCGTTTCCATATAAAAACGAGTAACGCGTTGCTTCATTTTCTCGACAATTTCGGCGTATTCTTTTTCTAGTGCCAAGTTTTTGATTTCCATTGGGTCTTTTTCCAAATCATATAATTCGTCATGCTCATAAAGACGCATCACATATTTATAGTTTCCCATCTTGCACATAACTGCTTTTGTATGTTCCGGACCTTCGCTATACTGTGTCGCAAGCCGCGGCCAATACGGAGATTTCGGTCCATGCCCCAGCTCCATCGCTTGTGTCTCGCCATGAATGC
The DNA here is from genome assembly GCF_051715045.1 of Enterococcus sp. AZ063. NCBI lineage: Bacteria > Bacillati > Bacillota > Bacilli > Lactobacillales > Enterococcaceae > Enterococcus > Enterococcus sp. AZ063. The sequence goes on along the minus strand of NZ_JBIOTA010000001.1, from coordinate 1,066,607 downwards.
GTCCGCCTTCGCAAAAAACAGCATCTTTGTGCTCTTCGGCTCCTTTGATCACAGGAACCAAGGATTTTCCAAATTGTGTATAGGAAAGATCAAACTCAGCCAGTTCGGCGATCGTTGCTGGTAAATCTAGCAGTTCCGCTTGTGCTTTGGTGATTCGCGGCACACTTTCAATCGTTTTAGCAGGTTTGATGACCAATGGGACATTCGTGATCGGCTCTTCAAAACAGTTTTGGACTTTTTCAGTGATCGTGTAGTCACCAGTATAGTCTCCATGGTCACTGAAAACAATGAGGTTTGTTTCATCATAAAAGCCTGTTTCACGCAGCTTCTCTTTGATCATGCCCAGTTGATGATCAAAACGCGAAACCATTGCTAAATAGGTAGCTCGTAATTCATCAAAACGCTCTTCTGTCCAACCGTTCAAATTCTGTTTCTCATTGATGCCATACAGCATTGAGGCTTTGTTAGGAATATCTTTGATATTCGGCCGGCGTTTCGGCAGTTTCTGACGATCAATACTCGAATACCATGGATCTTCGCAAGCATAGGGTGGATGTGGGAATGAGATCGTACAATAAATGAAAAATGGTTTGTCTGTCTTTTCCTGACTGCGGCGTTCAAGATAGTCCAACGCCTTTTTCACACAATTCCAGTCCGTTTTGCCATAGCCCTCACTGTCTGGTAATTTTCCCATATAAAATGAATAATACGTATCTCCTGAAAGCATCTGGTCGTACAGCTGTTTACTGGCTTCGTTCATATCAGCAGAATGATTGACTTCACTGTTTTGAGCATCCCGAGTGTTTTCGTCTACTACACCGTCATAATATTCATCACAATAGTCTGTTTTTGGTTTATCCCCTGGAACCACATCATTTCTGCCGATCCAGATGACTTCATAGCCTTGATTCTTCATTTCTTTCAAAATATTGGGTTCATCTTCTCTTTGCAAATAGTGCATCGTTCGATGCCCATTGACATGTGGATAAAAACCCGTCAGAAAACTATTTCTAGAAGGCACACAGACAGGGTTTTGGCAGTAGGCATTTTCAAATGAAACCCCTTCTTCTGCCAGTTCATCAAAGTTAGGGGTGATTGATGCGGGATTCCCCATATGTGCGAGTGCGTCATTTCTCATCTGATCTGCTACGAATAAAAAGATATTTTTTTTCAACTTGTCTTTCCTCCTAACCGATGACCGTTAATAAGGTATCTTGTTTTTCAACATCTTGTTTGTCTGTTTCAACAATATCTAGGTAATCCGCCGTGTTTGAAATAATAATCGGTGTCACGATGGAATAGCCTTCTTTTTCCAATGCGTCTTTATCAAAACTCAAAAGTAATTGTCCCTTCGTTACTGAGTCTCCTTGGGCAACGGCTGGCTGGAAATACTGTCCTTTCAAATTCACTGTATCCATCCCAACATGAATCAGAACTTCAACACCATCTGCGGTCGTGATTCCCACAGCATGATTTGTCGGAAAAAGTGTTGAAACAATTCCATCTGCTGGTGCGTAGACCTTTCCTTCTGACGGAATGACAGCTAATCCTTTCCCTAACAATCCACTGGAAAACGCTTCGTCTTTTACTTCTTTTAGTGGGATGATCGTTCCTCTAACTGGTGTTGCTAAATCATAGAGAACAGTTTGTCCAAGTTCATGATTCAGTGTCGATGGCTCCACGTTTTTTTCCTTGGTGCCTTCACTAGCTGGTTCGTCATCACTTTTAGGATTATGAGCATAAAAGAACGTGATCAAAAATCCTAATCCAAAGGCAACGGCACTAGCTAAGGCAAACCCGATAAAGCTGTTATCAATACCATTTTCTGGGTGAATAAATCGTGGTAAAGCGAAAATACCTGTCCCACCATTGATATAGACTCTCGTTTTGAACAATCCCATGATTCCTCCTGCAACAGCGACTGCGATGGAGGTAGTATAAAATGCTTTTTTCCTTGGTAAGGTTACCCCATACAGTGCCGGCTCCGTGATACCAAAGATTGCCGAAAGAAAAGCAGGGAAGGCAATTTCTTTTAATTTTTTGTTTCTAGTTTTCAAAAAGATTGCGAGGGTGACTCCCGCCATCGCCACGGGTGTTGCCAGACCAGCCATCATCACGACATCGTACCCTAGTGTGGCATAGTTGTTCAAAGCGATCGGCACAAAGCCCCAATGCAGGCCAAACATAATGAAGACTTGCCAAAATCCACCAATAACAATACCCGCGATAATCGGACTAAACTCGTAAGCAGCTGACAACGCTTGCCCTAATAATAATCCTGCCCAAGTAGTAATCGGTCCAACGATTAGAAAGACTAATGGAACTGTGATGATCAAGGTCAGAAAAGAAACAAAGAAACTCCGCACTGCTCGTGGAATCAATAAAGAAAAGAAAGCTTCTAGTTTTGATGCCAAATAAGTAGCTGCAATAATCGGAATCACGCTTGAAGTATAGCTCATCAATATAACAGGGATTCCAAGAAAAGTAATATAGATTGGAGATTCTAAGACAGAACCTGCAAATAAGGTATACATCGCTTCGCTTCCGCCATTTGCTGCTACGATCGTCGGATAAACTAATGCTGCCCCGATCGCCATTCCGATAAAGGGTTTACCCCCAAATTTTTTCGAAGCAGTGTACCCTAGAAAGAGTGGGAAGAAATAAAACAATCCATCCCCTGTCGCATTTAAAATCAAATACGTCCCTGATGCTTTATCCAGCACTTCAAACGTTGTCAATAAAGCAAGTAACCCTTTGATCATCCCTGCTGCCATCAAGACATTGATGATCGGCGTAAAAATACCAGCGACAATATCGATAAATCGGTTTAAAATCCCTTTTGGTTCTTCCTCTTGTCCAGAAGTTTCTTCCGTATTCATATCGATCATGTCCGTAAATTCTTTATAAACTTCTGCTACGTGATTTCCGATAACTACTTGATATTGTCCCCCACTTTGGACGACGGTGACAACCCCCGGCAAATTTTTGATCGTTTGGGTCTGGGCTTTTGATTCATCTTTAAGTTTAAACCGAAGACGGGTAATACAATGCGTCAATCCAGCAATGTTTTCTTTTCCGCCGATATTCTTTAAAATTTGTTCATTCAATTCTTGGTATTGCATCTCATTCATTCCTTTCTCTACTATAAAACCAATAAAAAAGGCAAGACCAAACAACACTACATTTCTTGTAGCCTTGTCAAGTCTTGCCTGCTTTACCAGTAACACCTTGAATTATTGATCGATCAATTTTTGTACATGAAGCGTTAAATACAATTGTTCATCGTCATATAATGTTTTATTTAAATATTCGCCAATCAAACGGGTGGTTTCATAGGCTTTAGGATATTTATCAATCACGTGGACTAACAGAGGATTCCCGACGCCTTCAACGATTTCCTTGTTTTCAATCCGTTTAAAAAAGAATCTCAAATGGGTGACGAAGCGATCGAAAGCTAAACTATTCTCATCAATGTGCACACGATTGTGAATACGAATAAGTGAAATAATGTCTTTGATTTTTTGTGTCAGCAATTCGATATCTTCCATCTTCTCTGAATCGTCATTGATTTGCGCATTAATAAAATGCATGGCGATATTACTGATCTCTGCCTCATTTAGGGAGAATTGCGTTTTGCTTTCAATCAATCGAACCGCATGCTCTCCTACTGCATACTCGTTGGGATAGAAACGCTTGATTTCCCAGGTCAAGCGATTGTTAATGCTGATCCCTTCTTCTTTCAAGCGAATCAAATTATAGATGTGATCCGTCAAAGAGATGTAAATGGAATCACTTAATTGGTAGGAAATGACTTGCTTTCCATAACGGATAATATCATCCGCAAGAGACGCATATTGGATTGGAATGTTCTCTAGCAATTCCATCAAACGATCAGAGGATTTCTTATGAAGCACAAACACTTTTTCAATTTTTGATTCATCGGCGGTTTGTCCTGGTTTCATTTTGAAGCCAAGGCCGGTACCGATCCAGATAAAATCTTTGCCATCTTGTCCGACCAAAACTGCATTGTTGTTTAAGATTTTTGGCTCTATAATTTATGGGACTGATGAATCAGAATTGATTCTTCAGTCCCATTTTCATTTTAGGTATTAAAAAACATATCGTTCTCTAGTATGATTAAATCACCACAAAATAAACAACTGAGAGGACGATATGCTATATGAATGATTCTATCAAAAAAATGCTGAGAATAATAGAGAAAGATTTGATGATTACAGAGGTCTCTTACGAGACCCTTCAGAAGAAAAAGACGTTGGTCGTCGATGCTGTTCTCTCGCCTACTCCTCGTGCTTGTAGAAGTTGTGGTTCTACTGTGGTAGATGGAAACGGGAAAGCAATTATAGTGAAAAATGGGAAGAAGGAAACGATTGTCCGTTTTGAACAATACAATCATATGCCTTTGGTTATGCGCCTAAAAAAGCAGCGCTATACCTGTAAAAACTGCCGAACCCATTGGACTGCTCAAAGTTATTTTGTCCAACCCAGACATTCAATCGCAAATCATGTTAGATATAAAATTGCTTCTTTACTGACTGAAAAAGTATCTTTATCTTTTATTGCGAAAAGCTGTCAGGTATCTTTGACCACCGTTATTCGTACATTGAAAGAGTTTAAAAGCTATTTACCAAAGCAATCCAAGAAGATTCTCCCCAGAGTATTGATGGTTGATGAATTTCGTTCGCATGCTTCCATAGAAGATAAAATGAGCTTTATTTGCGCAGATGGCGAAACAGGAAAATTAATAGATGTTTTGCCTACGCGTAAATTACCTCGATTAACAAGCTATTTCTTAGGTTGTACCAATCCAGAAGAAGTAGAATTCTTGGTGACAGACATGAACGCCGCCTACTTCCAGCTCACCAAACGTGTTCTGCCAAATGCGAAAGTAGTGATTGATCGGTTTCATATTGTCAAACACATGAATCAAGCGTTCAATGAGTTGCGTATCCGTGAAATGAATGAACTTCGTAAAGCAGGACAGAAAAGCCAGGCAGAAAAACTGAAAAAGAACTGGCGCTTTTTGCTAAAAAATCGTGCAAACATCAACCATTATGAATACAAAACATGGAAAAGTTTCCGAGCACCAAAATACCCATTTCTTACTGAAGCAATGATGATTGATCGATTGCTTGAGTTTTCTACGCCCCTGAAGGAGGCGTATCCCTTTTTTCATGAATTAGTTGAAGCCTTTCGAGACAAAGACCCTGACTTATTTTTCTGCATATTGGCAGAACTTCCCAAAACGTTAGATGACGGCTTTCGGGAGAAGCTTCAAAACCTTCTGACCTATGAAGAAGGCATCACCAACGCAATGATCTATCCTTATTCCAATGGAAAAATAGAAGCGAAGAATACCCACATAAAGACAATGAAACGAGTATCCTACGGATTTAAATCATTCGAGAACATGAGAATTAGAATCTTTTTGATCAATAAATTAATCAATGTAAGATAACAAAAAATCTGAGCCAGAATGTGGTTCATTCTGACCCAGATTTGATTTTGCACAACTCATCAGTCCTTATTGACAAAGAGCCAGATTTTTTTGATCTTCAAGACGCTTCTCACCTCCTTAAAATGAAAAAAGGCGATACCTTAATACATGTGTAGGATCCATACACACGTAAAAAGGTATAGCCTGCATTATCAGTAACTACCCATTTGATTGCCTTTACTATACTATTTTTCTAGAAACGTTGCAAGCGTTTTATTGATTTTTCTTTTTTTGCTTCGTTTCAAATAGACACGGATCAGCCTTTCTCCAAACTGCTCACTGATCCAGCAACCGGCTTTGCCCTTCGATTTTTTGGATCTCCGTAATGTCTTGCGTGACTTCTAGACAACCTAAATAGATGCCTGCTTCATTTTTTAATGCAAAGTAGCGAATATAGATTTTACGGCCCCGCATATCGATCCAAAATTCAGCTGTCTCCCTTGTACCCGCTCGAAAATCATCCAAAATCTGTTGCACGAGATGCATGCTTTTCGGTGGATGGCAGTTGACGACTTCACGACCTAAAACCGAATTCGTTCGTGGAAAGACGCGACTCTTGCCTTCTGAATAAAAGCGCACCCGCTCTTCACTATCTACAAAGGTCAAGTCCACTGGCAGCGTTTGAAAAATGGCCACCAATTGCTCAAATTGCAGATTACCAGTAGGCAATGAAACGGTCGGCTGTTCAGCAATTTGCGGCGAATCTTCCGATTCTGTGACTTGAAAGTCATTGAATCCTAAACCGGCTGCGATGCCAGCGGTTGTTTCTTGGGCTTGTTTGATCGCCGCTTGCCGTGCGGGTTCTGCCGCCTGTTCCTTTTCAAGGGCTTCTTGGCTCGGTTTCCAAGGAAGCGGTTCTGGGATAAAGGCAAAGCCGATGTCAAAACTGTCAGTCACAATTTGTTCCCAATCTTTAAGACTGAAGACATCCAGCGTCATGGGCACCATGATTTCTTCTTCTTTGAAAATCATCTCTTCGATCTCGTTTTTGACTGCTTCCCATTGGACAGCAATTGGATTATAGGCAGCTTTTTCGGATGCCAAAAGCTCATTGAGCGCTTTGATCATAACCCGAATATCATCATCAACACCCCACATCACTTTTGGCGGCGCAGTGATGCCGTACTTCTCCATGTAAGAAAAAATCAACGTTTCTTTTCGCGCATAGTGTTTGTCGATCTGCATTAAATCATTGCAGGCAGCTTGTAGACGCTTTTTAGGCGTCCAATCACCGGTTTTGATTTTGGCTAAGAGGCTGTCGATCTCATCGGTCAACAGGGATTGCAGGACTTGGTTCTCCAATCTCAGGGTATGCACAGGATGGCCTGGTTGCCCATATTCTTCATTGGAGTGATGGATCTCATTGATCGATCCTTTAAAAACAGCAGCATGAATATTGCACAAACGCTGAATCTCAGAAGGGTCCAACCCCGTTTGGATCAAAGCTTTTTCAGCAGCAGTAATCTCCGTCACATCCACACCATCAAATTCTTCGTTAAACAAGCGTTTAGCTTCTTCAAAGGAACCGCCTTGGTGAAGCAAACTCAGTATTTCGACGATCCGTTCTTGTCTTTGACTGTTGGTTTTCATTTCGTCGCTCCTTTCACAAGAAACCCTTGTTTTTCGAAAGCGAGACAAACCATTTCCAAGGGGATCTTCTTCATCTGAGCACCTTTGGGTATCGTCATATAACGTCCAGCAGTTTGCAGCATCCCTGGTTGATTGATCGCCGTAAACCCTAGTTGACTCATGATTTCTTGTATTTCAGGATATTGTGCCACAAGTTCATAGAGCGTTTTTGACAGATCGATTTCTTTCATAGTAAGGTCTTCCTTTCAATGAGAATGATTCTCAATAAGATATCCTTAGTATAAATCATTTTGTTCAAAAATACACGAACTGCCGCAAACATTTATCAATCGATCATTCTTTTCTAAGATTGTCGGTAACGGCACACCACTTTTTCCAACCAATCGATACTGGCAAAAAGCAGATAGCCCATCAAAGCAATCAGGAGGATACCCGAGAGCATTTGTGGGTAGTCCATTTTTGACCACGCACTTAAGATCAGATAGCCGACACCATACGTCGTGTTATAGTTTTCGGCAAAAAAGAGGGAAGCCAACGCGATCCCGATACTGACCCGCACACTGGCAAAAAGCGCGGGCATGAGCGCGGGCAAAATAACGAAGCGCAAGACATGGCGCCATTGATTGGTATAATTTTTCATGACCTGAAAATACGCTGGTGGGATCTTCGTGACTGCATCACGAATCGAGACGATCACTTGAATGACGATCACCGCAAAAATCAAGAGAATTTTTGAGAGATTGCCTAAGCCAAAGAAAATCATAAAGACGGGTAAAAACGCAACTTTAGGAATCGGATATAAAAAGTAAAGCAGTGGACCAAGCAGCCGATCCACTCTTTGGGATCGCCCAATCAAGATTCCTAACGGCACCCCGACTAGCAACGCCCCACTCAACGCCGCAAATACCCGCAGCAAACTGGCACATGCGTGGATCAGTAAGACTTCTCGCAGTGCCCAAAAACGTTCGGCCGTTTCTAAAGGATTAGGCAGTGAGCGATTGTTGGTCACCCAGCTTACGCCCCACCAAACCACGACAAACGAACAGAAGCCCCAAGCAAAAGATTTGATGGGTTTCATTGCCTCGCCTCCCTCATTTGTTCTTTTAACTGCAAGACGACTTCATAAAAAGCCAACGAGTCTCGTTCCTGCTGGCTGCCGTAAAATGGATTACTGATCGGCGTAGCGCCCTGATCTTTTAGCAGCAAAATTGTCTGCCCCAAAAACACTGCCTCTTCTGGATCGTGGGTCACCACAATCAAGCTGTTTTGTCTGCGCTGCTGTTGGGCAGCGATCATGGCTTGGGCGTTTGCTTTGGTTTCTTGGTCCAGCGAAGCAGTCGGCTCATCCAATAATAAAACATCGGGCTGTGTGATCAGTCCCCGCCCCATGGCGGTCCGCTGTTTTTGACCGCCGCTAAGCTGATGCGGATAGCGGTCCTGCACCTGCGTCAATCCCAACTCAGCCAAACAGCTGGCGACCCGTTTTTTACGACTCTCACTAGGGATTTGGTTGATGAGTAGCGGCATTTCCAGTGCTTGGTAGACTGTTTGCCAAGGAAACAAATGCAGTTCTTGGAAAACGACCTCGATGTTGTCAGGGGAACAGCCTTGATAAGTGATCGTGCCCGATTGCGGTCGCTGCAACCCTTTGATCAAGGATAAAAGCGTGCTTTTGCCAATGCCCGATTCTCCCAGCAGCACATAGGTCGCGCTTTGTTCAAAACAAAACGAAAGGTTTTTAAAAATGGCGGTATCTCCATAGGTAAAGGAAACGGAATCGAATAGAATACTCATCAGAGAATAAACTTCTTTCTTCAAATTATTTGTGTTGGTTTTCACATTTTGTGCTATACTATTTTTTGCGTGATTGACAAGAAAGGATGGTTTATGATGTTTCAGACCCTCGTATTTCATGAAATACGTCCCGAAGCAGAACTTTATGATCAGGTTCGCCCGATCAAAGTCGCAGACGGGTATCAAGATGCCTTGCCTCTGCCCTTATTCAATAGCACTTCTCATTTTAAACAACAAATTGACTTTTTGAAAGCAGAAAATTACCATACGTTGACCCTTGCAGAAGTCAAAGATTTTTATTTCCAGCAGCAGCCGCTACCAGAAAAATCCGTGTTGCTGACCTTTGACGACTGCTATCAATCGATGAAAGAATATGCCTACCCACTGTTGAAAGAAGCTGGTTTCAAGGCAACAGCCTTTGTCGTGACTGGCTGGCTTTTTGATGCCCCACAGCCTTACGAGCCAGAAGTTTCGCGGACATTGAGCAGCGTCGAATTAGCCGAAATGAGCGATGTCTTCGAATATGCCAACCATACCGATCATTTTCACGAACGCAAGGACCAGCAAGGGCGTTCAATGTGGGAAACACCAGCAGCCTTTGCGCAAGACTTACGAAGCTGCAATCAGCACGTGGCCATCAAGGATGTTTTTGCCTATCCCTTTGGCTTTTATGATCCGCAGACGATCGCTACCTTGGAAAAGGAAGGCTTCGTTCTAGCATTTACCACCAAACCAGGTATCAACACGGCACAAACCAAGCCAATGGAACTCCATCGGGCAGTCATCCCGTTCTCACTACCAATGGCTGCTTTTGAACAACGATTTAGAAACGAGGAAATGAACCAATGAAAAAAACGATTTTAGCAAGTATCCTAGCACTATTCGCTGTTGGCGCTGCCGCATGCGGTAACACTGGCGAAACAGCAAGTACCAGCAATTCCAGCACTAGCAGTACAGAAGCTGCGGTCACAGATCAAACATTGACGATCGGGGTGTTACCAGCAGAATCAGCGATTCCGATCATTCTAGCAAAAGAAGAAGGCTTTTTCGAAAAGCAAGGATTGACTGTGGAACTCAAATCCTTCACTTCCCCGAATGATCGCAATGTGGCGGTGCAGGCAGGCGAGCTGGATGGTACGATCAGCGATGTCATGACAGAAGCGACCTTTAAGCAAAACGGCATTGATATGACGATCACTTCTGATATTTTGGAAAACTTCAAGATTCTCGCTTCACCGAATTCAGGGATCACTGAGATGAAAGGGTTAGCGGATAAAAAAATCACCCTTGTACCGAATTTCATTTTAGAATACATCATGGACCAATTTGCACAGGAAAATGATTTTACCTATGACATCGTGGATATCGCTTCTTTTTCTGCCCGTTCCGAAGCATTGCTCAATGACCAAGTCGATGGCGCTGTTTATACGGAACCGCAAGCCAGCATGTTGGCTGCCCAAGGGGCGATTGTTTTAGGCAGCTCTAAAGATGCTGGCATCAAAGGCGGCACACTGCAATTTATGGACGAAATTATCCAAAATCGCCCGCAAGACCTAAAAGCATTCTACAGTGCTTACAACGAAGCCATCGATTACATGAATGCTCATTCAGCAAAAGACTATGCCGACATCTTGGCAGACTATCAATTTCCCGATGCTATGAGTACCTACTTAGACAGCCAGGAAGACTATCCGTATGCCCAGGCAGTGCCGCAAGAGCAATTCGACGCAATCATTTCTTGGACGAAAGACAAGGGTCAAATCGACCAAGCGTATTCTTACAACGAGTTGACCAATTTCGATTTTTTACCCGCTGACGAATAAGAAACAACAAAAAAGACGCATTTGCGTCTTTTTTTGTTGTTTCACTTCTTTTTGATACTCATTTTTGCTCGTGGCAAGAAATTCAGGTATACTTTTGACAAATCAGCTGCCATGAAAGGATTTGATTCAATGCCAACGATCGCTGTTTATGCCGACCAGAAAGAAGATACTTGGGAAGCACACTTGACTCACCAGTTAAAAATAAATGAAGAAAGAACCCAGGCTCATCAAACATTCCATAACGAACCTTTAACGATCGACGAATACTTCTTTACAGAAGATCCTGCCCCTTTTCATACGAATCAAGCCGTCAGGCAGCAATTAGCAAGCAATGGCCGCAGCTGTCTGCCACTCGTGTATGTCGACGATCAGCTATTTTGCCAAGGACGCTTGCCAACGATCCGTGAATGGGAACAATTGACGAAATCTGGGATCACTGTGCAATTTGATGAGTAGCAGCCACTATTTTCTTTGCCAGACAAAACAACGCACCACGAGCCAATCATCAGCGTTTAGTTCTCCTCCTTCGCGGCAACTGCGTCGGTAACGCCTTTTTCTTCTTCTGTTAAACTTCGTTCGCTGATTTTAAAGAATGGATAGTAGATCGCCACACTAATCAGTAAGGAAGCGATACTCCAAAGAACAGCAGGGATATTGCCGCCGGTTGCAAGGTAAGTATTGATAAATGGCGGTGTGGTCCACGGTGGATTGAACATGATTCGCCCAATGACATTGGTGACCGACAAGAAATACGTTCCGACACATAATACAAGGGGTGTCAGGATGAAAGGAATCATCATAATAGGGTTCATCACGATCGGAAACCCAAAAATGATTGGCTCATTGATACAAAAAATAGCAGAGGGCAAAGCCATCTTCCCTAGGGAACGATAGGCTTTTTTCTTTGAAACTAACATGTTGATGATCAGCCCCAGTGTTGAACCAGTGCCTCCATAGCACAAAAACATGATATAAAACCCGCCTGCAAAAATGTTCGGTAACGGTTCGCCTGCAGTGTAGGCTTCGGTATTGGCTGCTAATAAAGCTAGAAAAATCGGATCGCCGATACTCCCCATCACATTGCTGCCATGAATCCCTAAACACCAAAGCAACAAAATCAAAAAGGTATACAACAGCATCCCAGGCAATGTGTTTAGACCAACTGCCAGCGGTGAAAAGATGGCTTGCACGAATTGATTGACATTAAATTCCAACAAGACCCGAATCACCCAGGCACCAGTGATGATGGCAGCTCCAGGAAGCAAGACCGAAAAACTCTTGGCAACTGCGGGCGGCACTTCTGCTGGCATCCGAATCACTAAGCGGTGCTTGAGAAAAAAGCGATGGATCACTACTGTCGCAATCGCTGTGACGATTCCTGTAAACAGACCAGACGCCCCCAAAGAAGCTGGATCGATCGTCCATTCTTCCCCCGCCTGCAGCAGCAAAAACGCGCAGACTGCCAACACGACAGAACCGATCCGATCGATCTCATACGAGGCCGCCAAATAGTAGGCGATCCCGATACAAGCGGCCAGTCCCAAAATTCCAAATGTAAAATTGCTGGCGGCGCCTAGTTTGACGCCAAACTCCCCGACAAACTCGGTCCAGCCAGGAAAAGGCAGATTGGCTAAAATCAAAAAGAGACTGCCGATTATCGTCAGCGGCATCGTGACGGCGACTCCGTTGCGCACGGCAACTAAAAACCGATTTTCACTGATCCTAACCAATTTTGGTGCAAAATTTTCCTGAAACCCTTCAATCAACCGATTCATCCAGTCTCCTCCTACTAAATATCTCGCTTTTTTAATAAGAGTAGCATAAAAAACGCTTTCTGCATTTTTAGAACACTCGACGCCTTCCCAATTCCAAGAATACTACTGGCTAACTGTTTCTTTGCCAAATGGGTAAAGCCGCTGCCAAATCACGTTCCTTCGACCAAGCGATGGCACCTGACAGCAAAAAGAAACTAATGACCGTCCCTTCCCTCACCGCTAGCGGTAAGCCCAAACTGATCGCTAGCAAGAGTGCCCCCGAAATACAGACTGCATCAACGCCATAACGGTACTGCTTAAATGTCCAACGACTGCGTTGCGCCAGCAAATGACACCAGTGCTCGATTGGAAATTTCAAGACCTGCAACCGTAGGACTTGTCCCGTCGCCGTTCCAGAAATCAAGATCCCACCGATCAAAGCAGCTAGTTGGCTCCAATAATTCGTCAAGTGCAGCGATGCCAAGAAGTAGTAAACAAAGCCATTGATCAAATAGCCGAATGCCAGCAAAGCGAAAAACATAATCAAGTACTCACTGCCTTTTTGTTTGAGGGACGTCTGCCGCCGATCCAATAGCCAACAGGCAGCTAAAAAGCCCAAGTTGATGGCTGTAGTGATGGTGCCGACTTTGATTCCTGACATCGTTGCCAGCGTGACATTCAAGGCATTAAAACTACTGACCCCAACGCTTGCTTTAATGGTCAAGCTGATCCCGAATGCACTCAGTCCATAAAAAATCCCTGATCCTATCCATTGCTTTTTATTCATTTTTTCTCCCACACTTTCTTTTTTGCTTTTCTAAGTATGTGCTATACTGACTAAAAACAAATAGGAGATTTCTCCTAGTTTGGAGGGAAAAAGTGAAAAAAACCGCTTATGCCTTGGCAATAAAGCAGGTACCAATCAAAGAAAGCTGCCCCTTACCGATTCCTGAGGAGATTTTACAACAAAGTGCCCTCTGGACCTTTGATCATCGAGAAGCGATCCAAAAAGAAACGGTGCCGATGTCGGTCTTTTTCGTCCTATTGACTGGCAAAGCCAAGATCATTCAAACGCAAGAAAACGGCAAACGTGCCTTGCTGCAGTTTCTCCATCCTGGTGATTGCATTGGCGATCTCACGTTGATTGGCGCCGAAACAGTACCGAAAACCGTGGTTGCGATCGGTGAAACAACATGTCTGGGCATTCCGATGCAAGCAGCAGCTCACGGGCTCATGCAAGACCTGGCTTTCGTACAAACACTAGGCAAAACTATCGGTGAAAAATTGCTGCTGCGTATGGATCATTTTTCCGTCAATCAAACCTATCCCTTAGCTTGGCGCCTTGCCCATCTACTGTTGGAAGCTTCGATCGATGATCTTTTTCAAGAAAAATTGACGGAGACCGCAGAATACTTAGGCGTGAGCTATCGCCATTTGACGTATACCTTAAAAGATTTCAAAACGCAAAAACTAGTCACAAAAACTGCAGACGGCTATCGGATCGATGCGCCTGCGCTGCAGACCTTTATCCAAAACCAACAAAAGCAGTAACAAGCAAATAACGACAGCAAAATAGTTGGTATGATGCCCCCCTAAAAGCCAGAGAAAAAGCTGACTCTTGGGGGTGCAACAAGAAAAACCAACTGTTTGCTGTCGTTTTCGGATCGTTGCTTTATTTTTTCGCCAATGCCCAAGTATTGACAGTAACCGTGCCGGTTCCGCTGAGAGCGATCGCCTCGGTCCGTTTGGGATACACGCGAGAGGTCAAACAATATTGCCCGCCATTTAGGAAGATCTCAATCGAAGACGTATCGACAAAAATCTGCAGCTGCGTCAGTTCATCGACCTTGACACTGCGCTGTTTACGACCGTAGCCAGAAACGCCATGATGGATCGTGAAGACACCAGCTTCATAAGCCAAAGTCGTATCTTGCAAAAGTCCAAGCTGAAACTGCTGCACTGGGACTTCCGCCGTAACTTGCAACTCATATGCCAATTCATCGAAAGACAAGTGCTGCGGTTTCTCTGAAAGCACAATTTTTTTGCTGACTTGCTTGTCTCGCAATTTTTGGAATTCTGGCAAAGGTTCTTGATACAACTGGTCATTTTTGACCGAAAGCTGTCTTGGCAGCGTTGCGGCATGCTGCCAGCCGCGAGGGATCGTAGGATTGCTGTATTCAGGACTGGTATCCCCTAGCCCCATCCAGCCCCACAAGATCCGACGTTTCTGCTCATCTTCAAAGGTTTGCGGGGCATAGAAGTCAAACCCATAATCAAGTTCACGAAACGCAGAAGTTTCTTTAAACGTCAGGGTTTCCCAATCCACCTCACCAATCAGATACCCTGATTGATGAATATTTTGGTAGGCATGTTCTTTGGCTGCCAAGCCTTGCGGTGAGAAGACCAACACATCTTTACCATCTAAATGGAAGTAGTCTGGACATTCCCACATGTAGCCTAGAGCATAGTCCTCACCGAAAAAGATTCCTCGATAGGTCCATTCATTTAAATCCGTCGATTCATAAATCAAAATTTTGCCTTCGTTTTCCAACGTACGCGCGCCTAGCAGCATATAGTAGGTGTCTTCGTGGGCAAAAACCTTTGGGTCACGAATATGATCGGTAAATCCTTCAGGGTAGTCCTCATGAGGAATCACGACTTCTTGCTTTTCGACGGTATAGCCGTCTTTGCTGATTACATGGACCGTGTTTTGTTCTCGTCCACTAAAGGTATAATCATGATCACCAGGATGCTTGACATTCCCAGTATAGAAGAAATGGATCACGTCATTCTCGATAAAGGCAGAGCCCGAGTAGACCCCGTCTTTGTCATAGTCGTGTTCGGGAGAAAGAAACAGCGCTTCTTCTTGAAACGTGACATAATCCGTCGACGTTTTGTGTCCCCAGTGAGGTGGTTCCCCGCCATGGGGCGTTTGCGGTACATATTGATGGTAAAAATGAACCACGCCTTTGAATTGGCAAAGACCATTCGGGTCGTTCATCCATCCTGTTTCTGGCATCAAATGGTAGTTCAAGCGCCACGCATCAGCACTGATTTTTTCTGCTAAATCGTTTTGGGTTTGGGCAAGTTGTGCCCAGTATTCCTTCGTTAACAATGTGGTACCTCTTTTCTCTTGCCGATGAACAACAAGGGATTATTTATTGGTTCAACTCTTTGGCTAGCGGCTTGCGCTGCAATTGGACACCAGCAAAACCGACACCAAAGGCAATCAAAATCACGACAACGTATTTCAGCATGGCACCGAAATCTCCAGTATACAACAACAGTCCTGGAATAAAAGTGATGCCCATCCCAGTGGCAGCTAATTGGAAGACATACGTCGCAAACCCGCCGACTGCGCCTCCCAGCATGCCTGCGCCAAAAATCCGCATCGAGCGTAAGTTGACCCCAAATAGTAAAGGTTCAGTGATCCCAAATAAGGTTGGAACCGCCGCACTGATGGCATTTGAGCGTTTGACTTTGTTTTTATAAATAAATGCCGCAGCAATCGCAGCCCCAAATTGTCCCGCCATACTTGCTGTACCTAAGACTTGTAGGACGTTTTCGCCTGTCGTATTCAATAACCCTAACTCAATAATACTTAACGAATGGTGCAATCCAGTGATTACGATCACTTGCTGAACCCCTCCGTAAATGATATAACCGATGCCCAATGGTGCTTGCACCAAGTAGACGATACTGTTGATGACTGCTCTTTCAGCTACTTGCAAGATTGGTCCTAACGCAAACAAAATCAAACCTAAAGTAATGACAATCGTTAAGAATGGTGTCACGATCAAGTCCATCATTTGCGGAACAAATTTACGGAACCATTTTTCTAGCTTAGAAACTAAGATCCCGACAATAATTGCTGGAAAAATCGACCCTTGATACCCAGAGATCGATAAACCGAATAAGTGCAATGGCTCCGCATCTCCGCTGGCAACTGCCCAAGCGTTCGGCAATTGCGGTGCCACCATCATCAATCCTACCACGATCCCGATGATCGGATTACCGCCGAATTTTTTCGTCGCACTATAGGCGATCAAAACAGGTAAAAAGGCAAACGCTGTATCCGTTAACATTTCAAACATAGCTAACCAGTCAGCACTATAAGTGACCCCCAACTCGGTCAATAATCCCCGAATCCCCATCAAAAGCCCCGTCGTTACCAAAGCTGGAATCAATGGCACCAAGACATCTGACAACGTGCGGACAACTTTTTGGACGGGTGACAGATTCGAATACACATCATCTTTGAAGCCAGCTTTATCAGCGGAGGCGTCATTGCCCATTTCTGCTGCGAAGGCTTGATAAACTTCATTGACTTTTCCTGTTCCAAAAATGAACTGATGCTGTCCCGTGTTGAAAAAATACCCCTTGCTGCCCTCAACTGCTTCCGCTTTGTCTTTATCTACTAACTGATCGTCTTTCAAAATCAAGCGCAAACGTGTGGCACAGTGTTCAAAGTTTTTGACATTTTCTTTGCCGCCAACAGCTTCTAACACTTGGTCGATCGTTTTTTGTTCCTTCATTTTTCCCACTCCTTTGATCGTCGGTCCATTTGTGGAACCGGTTCTACATTTGTAGATTAACAGAAACCGTTTGCAATTGCAAGCAAAGAAAATAAAAAAACAGAACGCCGCAACTGGTCGTCCTGCTTTCTCTAAAAATATTTGCTTTATTTCTCCTGCTTGTCAAGCTTGGCAGTCGACTGTTTGACCACTAATCGATTCGGTAATTCGATCACCTCAGGAACCTCTTCCCCTTGCGTCAGTTTTTGGATCGTTAAGACGGCATCGATGCCTAATTGGACATAGGGATATTGGGTCGTTGTGATGGTCGGATAGACATAATCCGTCGAATCATAGCCGCCAAATCCGTTCAAGGAAAAGTCTTGCGGCACTTGGTACCCTAGTTCATGGGCGGCTTTCAATACAGCAACAGCAATATTGTCGGTAGCACAGGCGATGTACGTTGCCGATTGATCTTTCAAGAACACAAGGGCTTTTTGGTACGTTTCTCTTCTTGAAAAGGAGGTTTCGATAAAGTCGACTTTGACGTTGGGCGTTTGTGCTAAGACATCAAGAAATCCTTTTTTCCGCAAGACACCTACCGCATAATCATTTTCGCTGACACCAACAAATAAATAACGTCGGTGGCCAGCGCTGACTGCATATTCTGCCATGGTTTTGCCAGCTTGATAATCTTCATGGACGATGGAATGAATGCCAGCTAACTGTTGACCTAACAATAAAACCGGCATAGGAACCTCTGCCAGCACCGCTTGTAGCTGCGGCGTGATTTTGCGCGCAAACAGGATCATCCCTGCTACTTTTTGTTTGACTAGCATTTCGATATTTTCTAATTCCCGTTCATCGCTTTGATCAGAGTTGGTGATCAGCATTTGATAGCCGTTTTCCCGTGCCGTCGTATCGATCCCTTTCAACACATCATTTGTCGATGGTGAATTCAGTCGAGGAATGATCACGCCCAGCAATTTCGTGTCTTGGGCTTTCAGCGAACGAGCAAATGTATTGGGGCGATAGCCAGTTTCAGCAATGATCTGATCAATTTTTTTGCGCTTTTCTTCACTGATATAACCATTGTTCAGATAGCGGGAAACCGTACTTTTCGCTACTCCCGCCTTTTCAGCAATGTCCTTGATCGTTGTCATGATTTCCCACCTTTGCGTTTTCTTTTATTATAACAATAACTGAAAGAAAAGCGCAGGTTTTGCGTGAAAATTGTTGGGATGGGCGGTTTTGGAATGAAGCTTCACTTTTTCGTTGCTTTAATCCCCTGGTCCTTGGTATGCCATAAATGATCCATCTAAAAAACTTCGTAATTCTGCTTAAAATCTAACATCTATTTTTCTGAGATGTTCATCCATCTTTTCAAACAATATTTCATTGCGGTTTCTTATCTATCTTATGTAAAGTGCGTTTTGAACTTTTGATGTGTTCAAAATACATTAAATCTCACTGTTGTCTTCTCCTTCCATAGTATTGCAAGGTATACTATCTCTAAGAGGTGATACTATGCTTATTACTAAATCAAGTCTACAAGGCAATTCCATCGTCGTTACGCTTCCTTCTGATAACGGAAAAAATCCTCCTGAAAACCAAGAATATATTGTTGTCTACGCAGAGGATGGGACGATCATTCTTGTTCCTAAAATTGAAGATCCTTTTAATGGTGGAGTGGAATCAGAGTTTTATGAAAAAGATGCGTGGGAAGACCTTTCATCTGAAGGGAAAATGATTTTTTAGTAACTAATGTTCAAACATACATTTCCAAAAAGCGACTATCGCTTGGATCGACTTTGCCCCTTCGGCTGGAAAGGAAATTCAAAAAAAAGACGTCCTGGCTTAGATATTTAACCGTTATTCGATTCTGATCATTTTTATAGCAAGCGGCATATAATAAAAAAACCAGCTAAGCTGCGCTTAACTGGTTTTTTCATTAGTAGAAATCGTACTTTAACTTTACTTTAAATCACCTCTACCCACGGTCCATCTTAACCCCGATGCTTTTTCGATAAGTTGCTATTTTTCAGCAGACATTAAATACTATTGAGTACTTCGTTTGCATACTAAGATCGTACCCACACAATTCTTTAAAATAATTTTGATAATCACTTTCAATAATTCTTATAATGTCGGCTTCTGAAAAATCCTCATACTTTGATAAATCAGCTAATAGACTCAGTTTCGCATCAATCCCAAGAATTTTAGGAAAAACCTTCCAAAACGTTTCTTTCGAAATTTCATCTATCAATTGATTTAACCGTTCCAGTTGTTTTTCTAAGTAGTCTTCCAGCATGTCTTTCTCTCTTGGCAGAGATCTAATCTCTTCTAGAAAATATTCGTTATATTCTTTTTTCGTCGAAAACATCAATTCAATTGAACTCCTTTCCACTTTTTACTGATTATTACCATCTACTATAAAAGTAAACCGTGATCCTCTTCATTTAGTGAATGATTTTTCTGAAGTTTTTTTAGATTTGAGAAAGCAGCAAAACCTCCACGGGCTTTGCTGCTTTCTTTTTATATTGACTATTCTAAAAACTAATTATCTTGTTTTTTTCTTCTTGTCAAAGATAATGAAAATGGCAAATAACAGTAGCAGCGATCCAACAATGATCATGATTCGTTGTCCAACCATCGCTTCCCCAGTATCGGGAAGTTTTGGATCGTTAGAATCTTCCTTCTCATTTTCTGGATTCTCTTTTTCAGGTGTATTTTGCCCACCGTTATTTTCTTCTTTATGATAGACATAAATCACTTCTTGCACGTCATTCGTAAACGTTCCAGATGCGTTATCTGGTATTTCTTTCACGGTCCAACCAGAAATTTCTTTTGGCTTACTCTCGTATGGCAGACCGACTTTTCCACTTAGAATCGTTGGTTCCGACAGTTGATTCCCTTCGGTGTCTTCATATTTGACTGTTACAGGTGCCGCATCTGAACGGTCATAGATATAGATTACTTTTTGCGCTTCTTCAGTAAACGTTCCAGACACATTGCTTGGCATTTCTGGCACATACCACCCTGGAATATCTTTCGGTTCGCTTTCATATGGCAGACCAACTTTTCCGCTTAGAATCGTTGGTTCCGACAGTTGGTTTCCTTCGGTATCCTCATACTTAACTGTTACAGGTGCCGCATCCGAACGGTCATAGACATAGACTACTTCTTGCGCTTCTTTTCCGAAAATTCCACGGGCATTGCTTGGTGTTTCTGGTACATACCACCCTGGAATTTCTTTCGGTTCGCTCTCGTATGACAGACCAACTTTTCCACTTAAGATCGTTGGTTCCGACAGTTGATTACCTTCGGTGTCTTCATATTTGACTGTTACAGGTGCCGCATCTGAACGGTCATAGATATAGATTACTTTTTGCGCTTCTTCACCGAAAATTCCATGAGCATTGCTTGGTGTTTCTGGCACATACCAGCCTGGAATTTCTTTCGGTTCGCTTTCGTATGGTAAGCCAACTTTTCCGCTTAAGATCGTTGGCTCCGACAGTTGATTTCCTTCGGTGTCTTCATATTTGACTGTTACAGGTGCCGCATCCGAACGGTCATAGACATAGATTACTTCTTGCGCTTCTTCAGTAAACGTTCCATGAGCATTGCTTGGCATTTCTGACACATACCACCCTGGAATTTCTTTTGGTTCGCTTTCGTATGGTAAGCCAACTTTTCCGCTTAAAATCGTAGGTTCCGAAAGTTGGTTTCCTTCGCCATCTTCATATTTGACGGTTATAGGTGCTGCATCGGAGCGGTCATAGACATAGACCACTTCTTGCGCTTCTTTTCTGAAAATTCCATGAGCATTGCTTGGTGTCTCTGGCACATACCACCCTGGAATTTCTTTGGGTTCGCTCTCGTATGGCAGACCAACTTTTCCGCTTAAAATCGTAGGTTCTGATAGTTGATTTCCTTCGGTGTCTTCATACTTGACTGTCACTGGTGCCGCATCGGAGCGATCGTAAACATAGAGCACTTCCTGTGACTCTTCGCTAAAAATTCCATGAGCATTAGTCGGTGTTTCTGGCACATACCACCCTGGAATTTCTTTTGGTTCGCTCTCGTATGGCAACCCGACTTTCCCTCTTAATATCGTTGGCTTCGAGAGCTGATTCCCATTAGTATCCTCATACTTAACTGTTACAGGCGCTGCATCGGAGCGGTCATAGACATAGACCACTTCTTGCGCTTCTTTTCCGAAAATTCCACGAGCATTGCTTGGTGTCTCTGGCACATACCACCCTGGAATATCTTTCGGTTTGCTTTCATATGGCAGACCAATTTTTCCGCTTAGAATCGTAGGTTCTGACAATTGATTTCCTTTGTCATCTTCATATTTGACTGTTACAGGTGCCGCATCTGAACGGTCATAGACATAGACCACTTCTTGCGCTTCTTCAGTAAACGTTCCATGAGCATTGCTTGGCGTTTCTGGAACATACCAGCCTGGAATTTCTTTTGGTTCGCTTTCGTATGGCAGACCAACTTTCCCGCTTAGAATCGTCGGTTCAGATAGTTGATTTCCATCGGTATCTTCATAATTGACTGTTACAGGTGCCGCATTGGAGCGATTGTAAACATAGATTACTTCTTGCGCTTCTTCAGTAAACGTTCCATGAGCATTAGTCGGTGTTTCTGGCACATACCACCCAGGAATTTCTTTTGGTTCGCTCTCATATGGCAGACCAACTTTTCCGCTTAGAATCGTAGGTTCTGACAATTGATTTCCTTTGTCATCTTCATATTTGACTGTTACAGGGGCTGCATCCGAACGGTCATAGATATAGATTACTTCTTGCGCTTCTTTTCCGAAAATTCCATGAGCATTAGTCGGTGTTTCTGGCACATACCAACCAGGAATTTCTTTTGGTTCGCTCTCATATGGCAGACCAACTTTTCCGCTTAGAATCGTCGGTTCAGATAGTTGATTTCCTTTGTCATCTTTATATTTGACTGTTACAGGGGCTGCATCGGAGCGGTCATAGACATAGACCACTTCTTGCGCTTCTTTTCCGAAAATTCCATGAGCATTGCTTGGCGTTTCTGGCACATACCAACCTGGAATTTCTTTCGGTTCGCTTTCGTATGGTAAGCCAACTTTTCCACTTAAGATCGTTGGCTCCGATAGCTGATTCCCTTTAGTATCCTCAAACTTAACTGTTACAGGCGCTGCATCCGAGCGGTCGTAAACATAGAGCACTTCCTGTGGCTCTTCGCTAAAAATTCCATGAGCATTGCTTGGTGTCTCTGGCACATACCAACCTGGAATTTCTTTGGGTTCGCTCTCGTATGGCAGACCAACTTTTCCGCTTAAAATCGTAGGTTCTGATAGTTGATTTCCTTCGGTGTCTTCATATTTGACTGTTACGGGAGCTGCATCCGAACGGTCATAGATATAGATTACTTCTTGCGCTTCTTTTCCAAAAATTCCATGAGCATTAGTCGGTGTTTGTGGCAAATACCAGCCTGGAATTTCTTTTGGTTTGCTTTCGTATGGTAAGCCAACTTTTCCGCTTAATATCGTCGGTTCTGACAGTTGATTTCCTTCAGTATCCTCATACTTAACCGTCACTGGTGCCGCATCGGAGCGATCGTAAACATAGAGCACTTCCTGTGGCTCTTCGCCAAAAATTCCATGAGCATTGCTTGGTGTTTCTGGCAAATACCAGCCTGGAATTTCTTTTGGTTCGCTCTCGTATGGTAAGCCAACTTTCCCGCTTAAGATCGTTGGCTCCGAAAGCTGATTCCCTTTAGTATCCTCATACTTAACTGTTACAGGCGCTGCATCGGAGCGGTCATAGACATAGACCACTTCTTGAGGTTCTGCGGTAAATGTTCCAAAAGCGTTACTCGGTGTTTCTGTCAAGGACCAGCCTGGTATTTCCTTTGCTTCAGTTTCATAAGGAAGGCCTATCGTACCGTTTAAAATTGTCTCAGTTGACAATGGATTCCCATCGACATCCTCATATCGAACTGTAACTGGTTGTGCTTTCTTTTTTTCCCACACATAAGTACCAGTCTTGCTTCCGTCATATTCATGAAAAAAGTTAGTTGGTGTCAGGGTTAAATGTTCGGTTGAAAGATTTCCCTCAAGGTCTTTTTCAAAGATCCAATTACCTGTATACAAGTCGGCAGGCATCACATTCTCCGGTAAAGTAGGCCGACGATTTTCAGCAAGATTTAAAAAGGTCGTCTTCTCTCCTAAATGTAATCTTTTGAGGCCGTTCATTCCTCTAAACATCCCTCCAGCATTAGCGTTTGTAGAAGTAGAAGAATCCATATTACTTGTGTTCCAATTTGATAAGTCTAATTCTTCTATTTTCGGTGTTACTTCAAATAAATTACGCATACTACTAACACTTGAGGTGTCCCAATTTGAGACATCCAAATGAACTAAGTTTCTAGCTCCCCCAAACATAGATGACATATCTTCAATATTAGAAGTATCCCAATTTGAGACATCAATCGTAGTCAATTTACTGACCCAGTCACCGGTCAAATTGTTGTAAAACATATAATCTGTTCGTTTTACTTTAGAGGTATCCCAATTCGAGACATCGATTTCTGTTAAGCTAGCAGTATTTTGAAAGACCCCCTGCATCCCTTCTACTTTAGAGGTATCCCAATTTGAGACATCCAACTTGGTCACTCTTCTAACACCATTAAACATGTTGTTTATATTCGTGACATTGCCTGTTTTCCAATTGGAGACATCCAGCTCGGTTAATTGACTCGCATTTTGAAACATAAAGAACATACTTGTGACATTAGATGTATCCCAATTTGAAACGTCCAATTCAGTTAAGCTGCTGTTTCCATTAAACATATAGTTCATGATTGTTCCATTAGAAGTATCCCAATTTGAGACATTTACGGAACGTAAAGCGCTAGCTCTATGAAACATGTAACCAAAGTTTGTTACATTCGAGACATCGATTTTCTCTGCATTCTCGATTGTCTCCAAACTTGTTAATGGTGTATCTAAAGTATGCCCAGAAAACATGTATGCTGAGTTGGCTGGAAAAACGACCGTACCATTTACAACAATTCGAGCAACATTTCTATAGCTTGTTCGCCAAGGGGATGTGTGTGGTGCGCCGGCTGTTCCTTCTTCTAGCTCAACTGTTCGAGTTTCTTCATCCCATGTCCACGGAACGGTTCCCCACGTTCCTCTGACTAATGAATCTGATCGCTCATAAACATAAATGACTTCCTGTTCTTCTTCTGTAAATCTACCTGATGCATTAACTGGTGTTTCTATAACAGACCAACCGGGAATTTCTTTGGGTTCACTTGTGTAACGTTCTCCCACCTCCCCATTTAATATGTCTGGTTCGGATAATTCATTTCCTTCAGTATCTTCATACCGTATAGTCACTGGTGCTGAGATTAACCTTTCCCAAATATATGTTCCTGGGTTACTGCCATCATAATGATTCATAAACTCATCAGATGAAGCATAAATTACTGGAGTTGGACCGTTATCCACCTCATCATTAATATGCTCTATCCATCTTCCTGAGTAGGGTAGACCTGCGTTGATTCTTGGCAATCTTACGTTTGAAGCAAAAATCGATTTCTCACCTAAGGTCAGCTCACGTAGAGATTGAGTTGATTCAAACATATTATTTGTATTTGTAACATTCGTTACATCCCAGCTCGAAAGATCAAGACTCGTTAACGCTCTAGCCGAACTAAACATCCTCAACATCGATGTGACATTCGACACGTCCCAGTTTGACACATCAATCGTGGTTAATGAAGTCGCTACTCCAAACATATCCGACATGTTTGTTACACTCGAAACATCCCAACGCGAAAGATCCAAACTTGTGAGAGAGTTGACCGCATTAAACATCAAGCCCATATCAGTTACACTGGAAACATCCCAGTTTGAAAGGTCTAAGTCGGATAGGGATCTGGCTAGACCAAACATGCTACGCATATTCGTCACGCTTGATACGTCCCAACTTGCAACATCCAAACTCGTTAAAGACTCTGCTGAATTAAACATTCCTCCCATATTTTGTACATTTGATACATCCCAATTTGACACATCTAAGCTTGCTAAAGATCTGGTTTGTCCAAACATTCCATTCATGTCCGTCACATTCGATACATTCCAATTTGATACATCAATATTTTTTAGTGTAGTAACGCCATGAAACATGCGATCCATGTTTGTCACATTTGACACATCGATATTTCCTGCATGCTCAATCGTCAGCAAATCTGTTAGACGTTCTGCTGCTTGCGCTTGCGGTGATCCAAACAACCATGAAACGTCTTCTGGAAAAATAACCTTGCCATTAACAGAAATTTGAACAACATTCGTGTTGGTTTTCCAAGGTGCTGTGGCTGACGTGCCGGCTGCCCCTTCTTCTAACACAATTGTTTTCGTTTCTTCATCCCACGTCCACGGAACAGTTCCCCATACGCCTTCCACATTTTCATCTGACTCTTCATAACTGTCTTCTGTACTACTATCTAATGTAGCTTCACTGGAGCTTTCCTCAGAAGAGCTTTCAGATGAATCTGCCTCTATACCACTGTCTGTTTCGGCATGTTCCCCAGATCCATTGGTACTTATGTTTTCTTCAGTTGCTGTCGACGGTTGATCGTCTTCTATCAATTGCCTTTCTTCATAACGATCTGCATTTCCATCCGCCAATTCACTTAGAAACCCTTCAGCAACAGAAACATCCGTCATTTCCAAATTATTTTCTAAGCTGTCGTTTTGAGAGCCATCCTTTACTGTATTAGCAAATACAGTGAGCGGCTGTCCTAGAGTCATTGCAATGACCAACATTATGTAACCTAACTTGCGTATCACTTCCCTAACACTCCTTTTCTTTTTAACGTAAACTTCTTGAAACATGAAAAATAATTATTCATGCAGACACTGCCGAATTGGTAGAATAATCTATCACGAGCTTGGAAGTTCTAAACAAAAGTATATAAGGATGTTTTTTAATAAAAAAATCATGTTTTTCACCCTAGGGGGAAATTAAGTATAAAAAAACCTATGCAAAAGGCTTTCTTTCCTTCTGAATAGGTAAAAAATAGAGTTATTATTTTAATTATTTAATAAGTTCGAACATTTTTGGTTCGATCGTTTTGAATAAGAGTTCCCAATCTTGTTTATCTGGGACTGTTTTCAATAATAGGCAGTTGGTGCTCACCTTATACTCTGACAAGTATTCACTGTAGTTTGTCACAATTAAATCAATATCTTCTTGGTTTAAGAATTCTTCCGTCAAAGCTGGAATCGTAATAAAAAAGATTTGATGACGATCACCAAAGTATTGATATACTCGCGATCTTATCAATTGACAGACATACAGATCGCCTTCTAATAAAAAAACAATTCTCTTGCTTTTGTACAAATACTGTTCTTTCAATCTTTCTCCCAGCAAAGTTAAGCTCGCCGTAATATCTTCCAAAAAGTCTTCTGTTATTCCTGATTCAGCGAAAAAGGAGCGCAAAAAGTGATGATTGTTGATGTATGATTCTTTGCATTCATGTTTTGTTTTCTCTATGATTTCTGACATTATTCTATTTTGAACTGGTGAAATTAGATGATTCACGTACCTAGAAAGGAAGAACGCACGATAGATCCATAAAAGTTCTGATGTATACAACTCAGGCGAGCAATTCTTGAGATAGTTTTCAGTTAAATGAGCAAAAGAATCAATGCGCTGCAATTGCGTACAGAATACCTTATCTTGGTCTATTTGATCAAAAGGCCGTTTGGCAATCGTTACTAAAAATAGCCAACAGAGCTCATCTGCACATAATTCCACTTGATAGATCTTTTGAATTCTTTGCTGAATCAAGAATAAATTAAGAAAATCCTTGTTATTCCTAACACTCTTGTAAAGATTTGTTGGTACATTGATCCTCTTTCCCTGACGTACTCGCTCGATAGCAATATATAAATTATAGTAAAATTCATTTGGAGAAGTACCTGTACCAATCGTAATTTCCTTGATTTTAGATAAAAAAGTTTGATAGATCAATTCATGAATCTCTTTTGGAGGAACCAACGTATGAGGGGTCATTTCCCCTTCATAGTAAAAATCTTTGAAAAACTTTCGGATGTTTGCTTCATCGCCTTTTAAATCAATTGGAGTGAGTGATAGTTTTAATCCGTATTCTTTAAGAACCGGCTCAATTTGTCTCAAATAGCGTCGAAATGACGTTTCTGATATGTGAAATCGGTCAATTAATTCTGCTACGTCCTCTAGCTCTCCATAGAAAACGTTTCCCAATAATTCAAACAAAATTTCATTTTGCAATAGTTTTTCTTTTTGTTCAATAAATCGAAGGGAGTTCTTTTTTTCGAAAAGGTACCCATTGTTCGTTGAAACAATTTGCGCACTATCAGAAAAATACTCCTTTAGCTTATTTATATCAGTTAAAATCGTCCGTTCTGAAACCTCATTTAGTTTAGCTAATTGACCCTTAGTCGCTTTTTGTGTCCGCTCAAAAAGATTCAATATACGAAACCAGCGAATAGTTGTTGGATCAACAATAAACTTTAACTGCAGATCTTTCATCCTAACACCTCCCAACTTTATAGAAAATCATACCATGTATTTTTAACCCATAATCATTTTTTCATTCCTTTTCTAACTTACTACATTTTCTCAATGATGTGAACGTCACTTGTAAATGAATATTTTTTTGCTATTGATCAAAGACTCTAGTCAAAAAATATCAAAACAATTACTGCTGAAAAGAAGGCGTTATTTATCTAATCTAAACAAAGAACAATTGAAGTAAGAAAACCTATACAAAATCAGCTACGCTAAACCTTTTCCTTTTGCATGTGCTATCATTTGATTGAAGAAAATTATAAGTTAGAATCAATGATTCGTTTTTTTAAATCAGAATAAAATCATATGAATGTTAGGTAAAAATAGATTGCCTTAACCACTCCTCGTATTTGTAAAAAATGAAAAAAACTACTATTCAGCATCCATCGCTTTAATAAACACTGTTTTTACTTTTTCAGTTTGTATTTATCAACTCTTATTCTCAATACAAAAAAAACAGCTAAGCCACAAGCTTAACTGTTCTTTCTTTTATAATTGATAAACGTCTCTCTCACACATTCAAAATCCACATAAACCCAAGAAAGACAAAGAACAAGCCGTACATGATTGGTGAGACTTCTTTGCCGCGTTTGGCTGCTAACATGGTGATTGGGTAAAAGATGAAGCCCAAGGCGATCCCATCGGAGATGCTATAGGTCAACGGCATGCCTAGTAGAATCAAGAAGGCTGGGATTGCGATTTCCATTTCGTGCCATTTGATTTCTCGCAGCGATTGTGCCATCAGCACACCTACGACGATCAGAGCTGGTGCCGTCACTTGGGAAGTAACAACGGATAGCAATGGTGAAAAGAACAAGCCGAACAAGAAGAAAACTCCAGTCGTCACGGCAGTCAAGCCAGAGCGACCGCCCACGGCGATCCCAGCGGAGGATTCGACATATGCGCCTACTGGTGAGGTCCCTAATAAAGAACCAGCGAGCATGGCGGTGGAGTCAGAAGCAAGTGCTTTGCCGACCCGCGGCATTTTGTTGTCTTTCATAAAGCCCGCTTGATTGGCAAGTCCCACCAAGGTGCCTGCCGTATCAAAGAAAGTGACGAGTAAGAAAGTCAGTACTACGACCCACATTTGCAGGGAGTTGATGTCTCCTACATGGTTTAGCGCCACTAAGAATGTGGACGAAATACTCGGTGCAGCAGAAACGATACTGGATGGTGCTTGGATCAAGCCAGTCAAAAGACCTAAAACAGTTGTTGCGGCCATCCCGATAAAAATTCCACCAGGAACTCTGCGAACCATCAAGACGGCAGTGATCACTAAACCAAAAATCGTCAGCCACGTCGTACCGACACTCAATGAGCCTAGTGCCACAAGGGTCGAATCATCGGAAACGATAATCCCGCCTTCGCTCAATCCCAAAAAGGCGATGAACAGACCGATCCCACCAGAGATGGCATATTTTAAATCAGCAGGAATCGCATCAATGATCAGCTCCCGTAATTTGAAGATCGTGATCACGATGAAAATCAGTGATGCCACAAACACACCCGCTAATGCTGTTTGCCATGGAACCCCCATTCCAATACAGACTGAATAAGAAAAGAAAGCATTTATCCCTAATGCGGGTGCCGTAGCGATCGGGTATTTTGCTAAAACTCCCATCAAAATACAGCCCAATGCGCTGGCTAACGCCGTTGCCGTAAAGACGGCACCTTCGTCCATCCCAGATGCCCCAAGGACCGTCGGATTGACGAATAAAATATAGACCATCGAGATAAAGGTGGTAAAACCAGCTAAGATTTCTCGTTTGACCGTTGTTTGTAAGGCATCCAGCCCAAAAAAGGAATTGATTTGATTCTTCATTTTTACTCCTCCAGCAATCAAGCAAAGGTGTCGCCATTGCTTGATTTTTTATAATGAAAACGACGAAATCAATCATAAACCAACTTTATCTGCAAGTAAATATTATCCAGTTAAAAAAACCAATAAAACGCTTTTTCCAACATCTTACCCTTAGCTGTTTTTAATCAACGTGTAACGACTTCTCATTCACCAATTGCTCCAGTTGTTCCTTGGTGGTGCGCTTGATGGAAAGCTTCGGCAGCTCCTTCAACGAAAAGTAATCGCTGTTGGAGGTTTCACTGTTTTTGATGAAGTCCCCTGCCAAAACATCACAGGCAAAGACCAGCTTATAGTATTGAAACACTTGCGGAATGTCTGGTCTTAGATTCGTATCAAAAATTGCTCGCAGCTCCTTGACCTCAACGAGTAAGCCAGTTTCTTCCAGCACTTCTTTTTTGATGTTTTCCCGTGGCGTCAAGCCAATTTCTGCATAGCCTCCTGGCAGTGACCATTCTTTCGTTAGGCTGTCTTCCATCAGCAAGATTTTTTCGCCTTTTTGGATCAATGCTCGTACATCGACCTTGGGCGTAGGATAGCCCTCATTTTTTTCTGTTAAAAGGGTCAACGCAGCTGCGTCTTGATCCACGACGGTACTCATCAAATGCAATGCCAACTCTTTGATCTCTTGGTAACGTTCCTTATCGTACACATCTTTGCCATAGTACAAACCTGCTTCAGCGATCGATAACAGGCGTTTGTATTGCGCAAAATAATCTTTCATCCATTCCCCACCTTTTCCATTTATCTGATATGCTTCTTATTCTAGAGGAAATCGGCGGTTTTGCAAAAGATTGACAACCCAATCATTGAATTCTCGTTGCTATCATCACGTGATAGACGCAGATTTTTGTAAAATCGGCCGATTTAAGGGACAATGAAAAGAGCAGAACGATTTTTCTCAGAAAGGATGATGAAGGTGAACTTAACGCCTGATTTAGTTTCCAAAGAACAATTGATTGGAAAAATTCAAAAAGATATGGACCAAACGATGCTCGTCTATGCACTTTTAGTTTGTGCAACGCTGATTGCTTCGATTGGTTTGAACTACAACTCTACGACAACGATTATCGGGGCGATGTTAATTTCGCCACTTTTAAATGGGATCAACGGGATCGGCTTTGGTTTAGGTCTTTCCCATTTACGCTTGGTTAAAAAAGGACTGCTGGTCTTTAGCATCCAAGTCATCATCGTACTTATCATCTCATTTGCCTTTTTCTTACTCACGCCAGTCAAAGACACAACACCTGAGATCATCACCCAAACGTCTGCGACGATTTGGGATATTTGCGTCGCATTGATCGGTGGTTCAGCACTGGCTTTTGCCAAAGTCAGGGGCCGCGACAACGATGTTATTATCGGCGTCTCCATCGGGACGTCCCTGATTTTGCCGCTTTGTGTGACGGGTTATGGGCTGTCGATCAAAGACTATTCGATTTCATGGGAGTCTGCTCAACTCTTCTTCACCAATTCCTTTTTGATTTGTTTTTCCTTGTTCATTACCATCTGGCTGTTGCAGTATGGGGATTTCCGTCACCAAAAATGGTGGAAGTTTGCCGTGGTTGCCTTACCGATCACGGTCATTGGGAGTTTCTTCGCTTATACGACGATCCAAACGACCATCGTGGAATACCATGCCAAGCGTTTTGTAGAAGCCAAACTGGGGGAACATTATTTGCTGGAGCAAACACTTAATGAGCAGAAACAATCCCTTGAATTAAAACTCGTCGGTGAACCACTCTCGAAACAAGCGGTCGCGCAGCTTGAAGCAAGTCTTGAAAACTATGCTTTGCCCGATTACCAGCTCAAGGTCAATGTCTATTCCGCCAATAAAGAGGGACAATTTGATGCCAAAGTATTAGCCGAAATCCTCCAAGTCCAAAACCAAGGAACTTCGAAATTTTTGGGCTTAGACTAAAAAAACAGGCGCTGCCCTTTTCAGGTGTAGCGCCTGTTTTTCTTCAATTTAAGTCATTGAGTTGTTCAGCGATTCTCTCGATCAACGGGCGATAATCCACTTGCTCGTAATCTTCCACATTGACTTCGATAAGCGCTCCTAACTGAAAGTCATCGTAACGGCGATCAGTGATGATTTGCCGAAACGCTTCTTTGGTTATATGGTTGGTTGCAGCTTGTCTATCTTCCAGTACATCCCCGTAATGGTACCGTTCCATGATGAAACTTAAATGACGGTCATCCGCTCGATCACGTAAGTGACGTCTTTCCCATAAGGTTTCAAAAGAAGCAGTCAAGCGAATGGTCAAGCACTCATAACCATAGCTTTGGGCGAGAAAAGTTAGCAATGGCTTCTGTTTTTCACTAAAAGGGTATTCCGAGACCATCAAGCGTTTTCCTAAAGACATGTACAAGCCCAATGCCTGATAGTAAAAAGGCCAAACATACTGCTTTTCGATCTGGGCTTTTTCTGCCAATGAATCAAAGCCGAGGGATTCGGCATAGCACTCTTTGATTTCATCTGGCGTAAGAGCGAAAAGATCAGGAAAACGTGTCTTCAACAGATTCAGTAAATAACTTTTTCCAGTTCCAGGGCTGCCTGCTAATAAAACAAGCATCTTTTTGCGTACCATCTATTTGCCGATCGCAGTCGGCGCTTTCGTATTCATGAAAAGGCCGATCTTGTGCTTGACGATTTCTTTGATGGCTTCATTGGATGGGATCACGTTGTGGCGCAAAGATTTGTTGACTTCCGTTGCCCCAAAATTTTCTTTCGCAATCTTCGTCCAATTGACCAACAATTCAGTACCTACATTAAACTTGCGAATGCCGTTATTGATCAATTCAGGATAATCTTCTTCCTTGACGCCAGTTCCTCCATGAATGACTAGCGGCACGTCGACGACTGCATGGATCTCCTTCAATAACTCAACATTCACTTCGGTTTTGGAGCGGAATTGACCGTGATTGGTTCCGATAGCGATGGCTAGCGCATCGACGCCAGTAGCAGCGACAAACTCTACCGCATCTTCTGGGCGTGTGAAGACTTTATCGTCTTCTTCCACATGAATGCCTTCTTCTGTGCCGCCGATCGTTCCTAGTTCTCCTTCGACGGACACCCCATGAGCATGAGCGTATTCGACGACTGCGCGCGTTTTCAAAATGTTTTCTTTGAAGGGCAAATGCGAGCCATCATACATCACCGAGCTATAGCCGCTATCAATCGCCGCTTTGATCTCATCGAAATCTCTGGCATGATCCAAATGCAAGACAGCGTCCACTAGCTCGTGATCGGCAATCGTTTTGACGACATTGACCAAGACATCATAGCCGATGTATTTCGCCGTATCGATACTTGTTTGAATGATGATGGGTGCCCCCATCTCTTTGGCTGCCCGCAGCATACTTGGCAGCATTTCTAAATTATGGGTATTAAAAGCCCCCACTGTAAAATTCAATGCTTCTGCTGTTTTCGTTACTTCTTTTAATGTTGTATACATCCTTGATTCCACCTCGTCTAGTTTAATTGCCGCTGATCGTAAGTTGTTTGGCGATTTGCCGCATTTCTTCCATTTTGTCCATGTAATAGTCGATCTTTGCATCGTCGCCGTTTCGTGCAGCGGCGGCACGCTGAGCATTGTAAAGGGACATCAGTTTTTTGTAGCCGTCCCCGATCGATTTTTTCGCCTGCAAGCTTTTTTCCAATGCGTCGATCGCTTCTTTTGTGCGGGAAAGTTTTGCCTGCGCTAAGCCTAACGCTTCATACAATTTTGCTTGTTCGTCGATGTCGGTTTCTGCTTGCAACTGACTTTCTAGATTTGCAATAAGCGCTTCTGCCTCTTGGCTTTCTTCAGCGGTCAAAGGAACCGCTGGTGTTTCTGTGGGCTTTTTTTCTTTTTTGAAAAAAGAGAACATGCGTCTTCCTCCTAGCGATTAAAAGTTTTTCAATAAGGGACTGATGATCCAAGCATATAGCAAGGCTGCCGTAACGGTATCCACATCAGTTGCCGTAGCGTTAACAAAGCCCATTTGATTGAAGATCGTTACAAGTAGGGCTGGCAGTAACGTAATGAAGAATCCGTGAAAGATCCCTCCGATGATCGCCCCTCGACGTCCACCGACCGCATTGCCGAAGATCCCAGCGGTACCGCCTGCAAAGAAGTTCGTCAGCATCCCTGGCAAGATCATCGCCAAGCCAAAGACTGGTAAAACGAACATGGCGATGACTGTCCCAATCGTTGTAGTAATAAAGCCTAAAATAACTGCATTTGGGCTATATGGGAAGAATACTGGGCAATCGAGTGCTGGTTTTGCATCAGGCACCAATTTCATGGCGATCCCACGAAACGCAGGGACGATCTCGCCTAAGAGCAACCGAACGCCTGCTAGCAAAACATAGACCCCAACCACGAATTGAATGGCTTGCAAGAAGGCATACATGATGTAATTTTGATCACCAGAGAGCGTAGAAGCAAAGGTTTCTCCAGCAAACAAGACCGTCACGATATACAGTGGAACCATCACGACCATGACAGAAAGATAGGTATCTTGTAAAAATTCAAAAGAACGTGGCAGTTTAATGTCTTCGATCGATTTTTTCTTCTCGCCTCTTTCTCCAAACAGATAGGCAACGCCTGCTTCAAAGAGGTAGCCGATCGTACAGAAATGTCCGAGAGCAATGTCGTCTGACCCAGTGACTTTGCGGATGATGGGCTGAGCCATCGCTGGCATCGCTACGGCAAAGATCGCCCCAATCAACCCACCGACAAGAATCAAGACAACGCCGCGTAAACCAGCGAAATAGCCAAAGACCGTCGTCATGGTCGCCATCCATAAAATGGCTTGACCCGTCAAGAAGATATATTTCCATTTTGTAAAGCGTGCCAATAAAATATTAAAAACAAAGATGGCTAAAAATGTCAGCGCTATGTCCCGACCCAAGCCCAACTCATTCATCGCTTGCCCGTTGATGGCTTCGATGGAAGGAATTATGCCTTGCATGTCGAATCCTTCTGTGAAAATCTCGCCGAAATAGGTCAAACTACCGACGATGATGCTAGAACCAGCGCTTAAAACCTGGAAGCCCAATAGCGTCTTCAAACTTCCTGAAATGACTTGACCTGCTGACTTTTTCTGAAGCAGCAGCCCTAACATCGCGATTAAAGCGATCGTGATCGATGCCTGCGTTAAAATATTATCAATGATAAAATTGATGATGCCCATTTTTTCAAACTCCCTTCGTCATGCCTCTTCCTTACAGTGCGCCTTTTTCCGTTAATACTGGGATGATTTTTTCTTCGATTTCTGGTTTTGAAACGATGTTGCGTAAATAAATGATTGCGGTTGTCGGGTCCAAGGCAAACTTTTCAAATTGCGTTCGGAAATTCTCTGCTGTAATGATGATGTCTGGTTTCATTGATACCGCTGATGAGATATCGACATGATCCAATTTCGCCTCCACTCCTAATTTCGTTAAGACATCTTCTGTTGACATCTGAGCCGCAAAGCTGCTGCCAAGACCTGCACCGCATACGAATAAGATCGATAATTTGTTCATGATTTTTTCCCCTTTTCTTGTTTTTTATGAAAATAGCAATGATTGAAACGCTTCAATCGTAGAGCAAGCCAGCAACTGCGTGACTTTTTCTTCATCATTGATCAGTTCGATCAATTCCTTCATGATGGCAAGATGAGAGTAGGAGTCCACCGCAGCCAAGCAAAAAATGATTTTGACGGGGTCCATTTCTGGGTTGCCAAATGCGACTGGCGGTGCCAAGGTGAGGACACTCACACCCAACTGCTGGGCGCCATCTTCTGGTCGTGCATGCGCCAACGCCAAATGTTTGCCAATGACGATATAAGGACCGTATTCCTCCACCGCCGCAACCATTGCCTCGATATAGCGTTTTTCGATGATCTGTTCTTTTACTAGCGGCTGCGCAGAGCG
The DNA here is from genome assembly GCF_051715045.1 of Enterococcus sp. AZ063. Lineage (NCBI taxonomy): Bacteria > Bacillati > Bacillota > Bacilli > Lactobacillales > Enterococcaceae > Enterococcus > Enterococcus sp. AZ063. Next base: position 1,031,238 of record NZ_JBIOTA010000001.1, on the reverse strand, counting down.
TTCAATGGCTTCTTCCCAATTTTGAACAGGAACGTTTAATTGAATATGATTAGCGGATAAAACATCTTTTAACATTGGCTGAATCTCCCTTGCATTAATGGCTAATTGATTTTGTTCAAACAAGTGTGTCAATTTGCGATAGGCGGCAGCATCGACTGTCCCGCCGCTTTCTTCAATCACTGTAAGCAACTGATTGAAGAACAGCGTGGCATTTTTTTGGTCAAAGGCGATCCGCTTGAATTGTTCATTGTTGTTTAAGAAACGGCGGATCACTTGGTGATTTTCTTCATTGATGATCGGTGGGATCAATAATACCGGCTTTTCTCGATAATCGATCTCATAGGTTGAAAAAACCAGATCCACATCGAATTTCGTAATCAAATTGACTTCTTGTGAATTCAAGACTGCCGCAACTTCTACTTCTGGAAACTTCTCCTTGAGGCTGGCTGCCAGCAGATTGCCGGTTGCCATTCCATGGTTACAGACGACGACCGCCTTATAGCTCGTAATGAGCTCGTGGTTCAATGAACTTAGGGCTGTAGAAAAATGGATCACGAGAAATGTCAGTTCATCTTCTGATAGTGGTTGACCGACGATCTCTTCGATCGTGGGGGCGAAGCCCTTGACGGCTTGGTAGATTTGTCCATAATTTTTGCGAACAGTCTCTTTGATCGGATTGGGTACTTGAATGCCGCTCTTGGCTCGAACGATCAGCGCGGCCATATGTTTATACAATCCCTCTAACAGCTCTTCTTCCTTTTTACTAAAAGGGATCTTGGTTTGGCATTCGACAAATTGGATCAGCTGCAGCGACAAAAGTTGCGCATGCGCCCATTCGATGGAATTGGACAAATCTTTAAAGTTCAGTGACTCGATGATGAAAGAAAGATAGTTGATTTCGATTTCTGGTGGCTGGATCGAAAAGGTTTCAGCGATCGCCTGAATATAGGCTGATCCTTGGAGCTGATTGCTGGAAGTAGACCAGTTCATGCGAGTAATAAATTCCTTCATTCTGATACGCATCAGCCAAATGGCGGTAAACAATAAGATTTGGCTGCTATACAACTCATTTTGATTCGGCGGCAACACTGCTTGCATCACTAGTTGGATCTGTTTGATTTCTTTTTGCGGCAAATAGCGATAAAGCAATTTCGTAAAGACTAAATCTGGGGTCTGTTTATCAAGTGGCAACCTACCGATCCGCTGATTGATGATGTCAAAAATCATCGTCCGAATCGCTCGTTCCGATCCATTCAACCGCAGTCCTTTTTTTCCTAGACTGATGATCTCAATGCCATATTTATTGATGTCCGCCCGCAAACGGCGCATGTCTTCATCCATACTGCTTTTTGATATCTGGTACGCTTCTTCTTTTTTATTCAACACCAGGATCTCTTTTGAAAATGTCAGATGCAGCAGCAGATCAAAACTCCGCTCTTCACGGGTCATATATTCCGACTGTTGTGCGTGTAATGCCTGCCAAACGATGGCTTGCTGTTTCGAGGTCAGTTTCAAAAGGATGCCCTTTCCTCGAAGGGTTTGGATCGGTCCGATGTGTAAGTCAGCAAGAAACGTGTTGATCTCATTCAAATCATTGCGGATCGTCCGCCCACTGGCTGCGGTCTCTTCTGCCAGTTGCTCGATGGATAGTGGATAATCAGTCACTAACAGGCGATGCAAAACATCTACGATTCGTTTTTTCACAACTTTCTCTCCTTCTCTGATTTGAGTATATGATTTCGCTTACAACAAAAAAAGTAGATGTTTCTGCCACTTTAGTTTGCAAAAATGTAAACGCTTCTATTTCAAAATAGGAACCTTTGCTCGATTATTTCATATTTCCCTTATTTTTCCTATCCGATGGAGATAACGTTTAGATAGAGGATCAAAGGCAAAAAAAAAGCAAGAGCTGCTGCTCTTGCTTATCGATGATGGTGCATTCTATTGTGTTTGATCCGTCGTGTCTTCTGGTTTGTTTCCCAGTGCTTGCTCCATTTGCTTTACTGCCCAATCCATTAGAAAGATCAACAGCATTGCCAGCACGCTGCCGATCAATGCCCCTGAAAAACGCAATGGGATCAATTTCAGCGGCGTAAAACTAGTACCGATGGTCATTAACAGCAGGACTTGCGGGTTGGTAAAAAAATTAGCAACGGTATAATTGACTGGCATAAAAAACTCCGTCAATATGTTTAGAATGATCAATACCACTGCGATCGCTTCAAGGGGCATATGCAAGGACATCAATAAGAAACCCAGCAGCAGCCCCACGATTCCTCCCAGTACCCTACCAATCGTGCGATTTTTGATTTTTTCCATATGTTCTCCTGCCAAGACGGCAGCAGCAGAAATCAAGATCCAATAGCCGTTGCTGTCCCGCAACAGATAGGCAATGTAGGTCGCAATAAACAATATCAAAGAAAAGTGCAGCGCCTTGATGACCATTTCTGGTTGCTGAGATAATGCTAGCGAATATTTCTCGTGCAAGCTCAGTTGTTGAAAGGCCGTTTTTTCTTCTTTCAACGGCAGCTGTTCAGCCAACGAAATCACCAGTCCAGCAAGCAGCGAGCCTGCGATGCCATAAAGCAAATAGGAACTGTGGTGCAAGATCTCTCCAAGGTGCGCTGCGTGAAAATTAAAGCCGGTGGCATAAAGCATCAACACGAAGAAATAATCGGGCTTGGGGATCCGCATCACTTTTGACAACAAAAACGCAGAAAACGATAACGCACCGATGATAAAAGGTGCGCTCCAAGGAATCAGTGCTGTCCCAGCGCCTAAAATAAATGCCAGCAGCAGCGCAGCGCCGTGGGTCAAAATGGCGCGCAGATTATAAAAAAGGGTCCGATGTTGAAAAGCCAAGTAGGAAAAAGCCCCCATCGCCCCCACAGAACTTATCAAAGGGTCCTGAACGAGGATCCCTATAAACAAAGGAACCGCCATCGCAAACCCTGATCCTAACGGACGCAAGACTTTTCGTTTGTCTTTCATGCAATTCCTCCTATCAAAAAATATGTACGATGATACAGCCGTTTTATAAGCAACGTCCTAAACTAGTATACGAAGCAAAAGATGAATATGCAAATTTTTTTCAGAAACTTTGCGAAATCCTCGCAACGATGTCCTTGATCAATTCAATCGCTCATAGAAAACCGTTCATTCATGAAAAAGCAGCAAAAAGAGAAGCATTCGCTTGGCAACTGATTGCAAGCGAATGCTTCTAGCGATTCCTTCTCTCCCTTTAGACAACCCTTATTTCACTGAAGCGCTGGTGACCGCATCTGCTGCAGGTGCCTCATGAGTACTGGCACTAGTGACCGCATCGGTCGGTTCTTGGTGCACAGAAGCACTGGAAATGGCGTCTTCATTGCCGACAAGTTTTTGACCGGTTTGTTGCAAATACCATTCGATGATTGGCTTGAAATCAAGGATGTATTCGTTGATCCCCGCATATTCGCCGTTTTCATCGTGCATCGCTTGATAATTGTGGACGATGTATTTTTCTGGCACCTGTTTCGGCACATGGACCCGAACCGCGTCGGTTGCCCCACTGCGCAGCTGTTGGATCACCCACTCAACATTTTTGAAGGATTTTTCAGGATGGCATTTTGCTAATGGATTGCCGACTTGTCCTGGCACACGTGCTGCCAGCATATTTTGGGCTTCTTCCCGCAGATTGTAATACAAGAATTGGTTGTTGCTATCGGCAAATGTCAATTCCATCGGCATCGAATCTAAGAAGTAATTGATCTGATCGACTGTCAGCAAACCGCGATTTAGTTTGACGTAGGTATTGCCAGAAACGGCACCGACTGCTTCAGCGGCTTTTTCCAGCCATTGATCATCATACATGTCCACTCCTTCCACGGTGGTTGCGATTTTCCCTGTGGCGTAGAGGTCTTCGGGCGGCAATTGTTTGGGACCCGCTAAGGCAGAAACGACTTTGATAAATTGCAAGAAGCTGTTGATCGTCGCATCTAAAAAAGCAACCGTTCGGGCATCGATCAAATCACCCGCTTCATCGAAAGCTTCTTTGGCTTTGCCCAACAAAAACTCATTCCCTGGCATCACTAAAGCATTGACTCCCGGTGCGTCCAAAATTTGGCGCAGATGTAGCTGGGCCCTTGAAGTTCCTTGATCATAGTAAGAGGCACCCACGATCATTACTGGTTTGTTTTCCAGAGGATGGATCTTGAATGAAAGCCATTCTAGCAAGCTTTTCAGTCCTGCCGTCACGGTATGGTTGTGCTCTGGTGTAGCAATGATCACACCGTCTGCCATCAATAATTGCCGATTCAAACGCTGGATGGCTGGGCTTTGGGTTTGATCTTCCTCTTGATTAAAGAGAGGAAAGTCTTTGATCTCTACAAGTTCTAACGTGAATTCCTTTTTGTATTGCTTTTTGATAAAGTTCAGCAGCTGACGATTGGTGGAGACTTCAGCGGCTGATCCGACGATTCCGATCAATTTCATTGTCTTTACGCTCCTATCTTTTGCGGTTAGATGGTTTCCCATGAAAATTCAGCAGCTTCTTTTTGATTGGCGGCATGGGCGTGCTGCAACTGGCTGGTAATTTTTACAAATAAAAGAAAATCGTTGAACAGTCCTTGCAGTTTTTGGGTCTGCTCTTCATCGATCAAGTTGCCTTGCTCGTCAAACGCTTGCAGCGAATGACCTAAGAGAAATTCAGAGCTAGGCATGATCCGTGCTTTTAACTCTGGAGAATCCAGAATCTGTCTTAGATGGGCTTGGGCACGAGAAGAACCTAACGTCCCATAAGAAGCACCAGTGATCATCACTGGCTTGTCAACAAAAGGGAAAATTCCATAGGACAACCAGTTCAGGGCATTGATCAACGCTGCGGGTACGGCATGATCGTATTCTGGTGTACTGATGATCACACCGTCTGCTGCCGCGATTTTTTCGGCAAGCTGGGTTACTTGTACGGGCAACTCCTTTGATTCTGGTTTGTTGAACATTGGAAGATCTTTGATCTCGACTAGTTCGATCTCTGCCTCATTGGCAAACATTTTTCTCATAAATTGCAACAACGTGCGATTGGTGGAACGAGTGGCATTGGTTCCTACGAATCCGATAAATTTCATCCTGTCTCTTCCTTTCTGGTTGGGCTATCTTAAAAGTCTTGCCTGAATGCCTTTAGAGGCAATGACTTCATTTTCTTTGGTTACGATGATTCCTTCGATTTCTGGCTGCTGCTGAATCTCTTGTAAAACAACTGGAATGGGCTTGCCAAACAAGCGCGAAGTCCAGATTTCCCCCAGTAACGATGTCGCTGCAACGATCGTGATGCTCAAATACCCACATTCGATGGGAAAGCCACTCTGAGGATCAATCAAATGATGATACGTTCCTTCAGCGGTGGTCAAGACCCGCTCATAGATCCCCGAAGTGACGACGGTTTGGTCCTTGATTGGCAAAATGCCCAAGGTGTCTGCCCGACCGCCTTTGGGATCTCGGATCCCGATCCGCCAATGCCCGTCCGAATGATTTGGCGCAGCGCCGAAACAGACAATATTTCCGCCTAAGTTGATCAATCCATACGCTACTCCACGGGCTTGGCAATGGGTGCGTAACTTATCAGCGATGTAGCCTTTTGCTAATGCTCCGAGGTCGATCCTCATTCCAGCTTTTTTCAATAAAACCTTGCCTGCTGCCAATTGGATCTGTTGCGGGTCTGTTAGCGCAAGCAATTCTTTGACCTGCGTCTCTGATACGATGCGAGCATCTTCAAACCCGATGCGCCATGCTTGGACCAGTGGACCGATGGCAATATTCAGCTGACTGTGGGGAGCACAGCTATGATGTTTACCGATTTCGATCAGCTGGTACAATTCTGGATCAAGCACAAGCCCCTTTTGTCCTGCCAACTGATTCAGCTGATTCAATTCCGATCGCGGATCATTGGCACTAAAGCGATGGTCGTATCCTTTCAGCTGGGTCTCCAGCTCGTCCAGTACACTTTCTGGTTTTGTATGAGCGACTTTTAACTCAATGGACGTGCCCATCCGCTGAATCGTGCGAGCGGCTTCTCTCACTGCTGCCTTCATAAAATCCCTTCTCCTAAAAACGATATACCTCAAATTATGTTAGTTTTTTCACAATTAAAGAATACTCCCGATATATTTTTTTGTCAACACGATTATATATTTTTTTTATATAACGAAAATCAAAAAAGCAGTCCCTTCGTCGAAAGGACTGCTAGTTATCAAGCATTTGAGCAACAAAACTTTTTTATCGAAAATATATTTTTAATCAATCGTTTCTTCGACCGCTTTTAAATGCGCCAGTAATTTTACATTTTTATTGATTTTGGCATACGCTCGTGCATCGTGTAACATTTCCAAAATTGTTTCTTTCGGCTGTTGTTCACGAATGGCATTTTCGGTCAGTTGGGCTGCCGCGCGAGCCAAGTAGTAGGTCAAGTGATTGTCGGAACAAATCGCCAACACATAATTCAATAAGGTATCACTAGTTTCCAAATCATCGACTTTGGCATAAAAGACGCCGCAATGGAAGACGATGTTCAACACCCGCCACGTGTCTTCGATCGTTTTGATCGGATAGGTATAAATTTTCTCAAAGACCTTCGTCACATAAAACTCAGCCTTTGCCCATTCTTCTTCTCTGGCATACACCAAACCGATCCCAGTATACGCTAAGAGATCAAACAATTCCTCCGCCGTTTCATTCATCAATAACTGATCGAATTGAAACAGGACATCGGTAATCGCAGCTTCATTAAAAATCATTTCAAAGCCTTTTAAATAATCATATTGCGCTTTTAATGCTGGTTCATCGATCAGCTTCACTTCAATTTGACTTAACAATGCAGCCAACTGTTCATACTCGCTCGTGATCAAGTAGAATTCGGCTTTTGCCAATTCTTCTTTGATTTTGGTCGTTGCGACATTCATGGAAGAAAACAAGTCGACCAATGGCAAGCCGATCCGATTACACAATTTGATCAAAATTTTGAGGGACGGTGCCTGACCGTTGTTTTCAAATTTACTCAAAGTGGCTTGCGTACAGATTCCTTCCGAAAGTTCTTGTTGCGAGAAGCCCGCCTGTTTCCTCGCTTCAATAAATCGTTCAACATTCATCGCCTTGCTCCCTCCCATTGTCGATAAGACACTTGTTTTTTTCGTAAGCCGTCCTCAACTGCTGGGTCAGCTTGTCACAGATGCTGCGTTTTTCTTAGAAAAATCACCTTTTGCGATGGCTTTGTCCGTACAATAGTGGCCTTTGCCATGGGTCTGACGGACTTCCGCCAGTTTTTCTTGGATCATCTCGAGGATCACCATGAGGTTGTCTTCATTGGCAACAAAGTCCAATTGATCCCCATCAATTTGCATTTTCGGACAAACGTCAAAGTTTTCATACCATTCATCGTACCGCTGATTCAACTCTTTGTAATAGTCGTACAATGTCGGATCGTTGGCAATTTGTTCATAGGAACGACCACGCTTGTTGATCCGTTCAATCATTGTATCCAAGGAAACCTTGATATGAACCATTAGATCTGGATGTTTCAATGGCGCTGATTCTTCCAATTCCCGCAACATCGTGTTCAACAGGTTATCGTATTGTTCGACTTCCATCGGTGCGATTCGACCTAGATCCGCATTTAGATGAAACATCAAACTATCCTCATAGATGGAGCGGTCAATGACATTGTCATCATTGGACAAAGCTTCCCGCATCCCTAAAAAGCTTTTGTTTAAGAAAAAAATCTGCAATAAAAAGGCGTATCGTTCTGGATTGGAATAAAACAATGGCAGAACATCGTTGTCCTCCACGTTTTCATAGAAAGGCTTCGACGCCATTTCCTTCGATAAAAAATCAGTCAAACTGCTTTTTCCTGCCCCGATCGTTCCTGCGATTAATAACACATTCATCATCCTTTATTAAATATAGTCACCGACAAAGGCTCGGTGCGCCATCGCTTCAAAATCATACGCTGTTCGTGCCGCCAGATCAGTCAAATACGCTTGCACCGACTCCGTCAACATCAGATTGACCGCCGCGGCTTTTTCCTGAAAAGCGATCACTGGTTTATTTCGTACGTGTGCTGCGCCGATTTCAAAGGCTGTTCCCGGATCGGCGATCCCTTCATGGTCATCCAAAACGGCAACGACGACGTCGGCTCGTGTCAATTTTAGCATGTCTTTTTCGAAAATTTCTCTTGCCCGTTCTGGTGTATTGGGTTCAGATGAACCTTCTAGATACAAACGCGGCGAATAGACCGCCAAGGGCTGCGGGTTTTCAGCTAAAATGCGTTCTACTTGTTTGAGTCGGTCGACTTGTTCGTTTGAAAAAAACGGTCCCGCTAAATAGACATGCTTCATCCTGCCAAGCACTCCATTCCTGACCCCTTCGCAGCCAATCGTCGGATCAACGACTCAACGTCAGATAGGAAAAAGAGCGTATCAGACAGTTCAGCCCAAGCAAAGCTGGAAGCTTCAAACATTTTTAGCAGCGGCTTTAGCCCATCATTTAAGCCTTGGGTCATCAACACACCGATCGGCTTGCCTGACAATGGCCCAAGAGTCGTAAAAGAGCATACTGATGACAACTCCTCTAGTGTACCAAATCCACCAGGTAATACAAGGTAGGCATCGCTCATTTCCAGCAATTGTTGCGTTTGTTCCTCCCTCGTATCCGTATAGAACTCAGTATAGGTGCTTGATCCAGTGACGATTGGCGGCAAATCTTCTGCAAAAGAACCTGATGGATAGATCCCCGTCACTGCGCCTTCTTTTTCAAAGACCCCTTTCACGATCTCCCTCATCAAGCCAGCCAAAGGGCCGCAATACACCAACTCGATGTGATTTTTTGCCAAGGCGTTGCCGATGGCACGAGCGGTCTTTGCCAACTTTTTCTCATTTTCTAAACGGGTCCCGCAACATACAGTTACTCTCAAAAACAACAGCTCCTTCTTCACTACATCTGCTATTTTACACAATCTCTTAAAAAAGTAAATACTACATATTGTGTTCCATTCTAAAAAAATCCATTCCATTCACCATATATTGTATATAGCCGTTAGCATCTTTTCGCTTTTTCTTAAACGTTACAAACCTTGAAAATAGCAGAAAAGAAAAAGTAGAAGCAGCTTTCATCGATTGTCTCAGCCCTCTTTCATCCCACATAAAAAAACACGACGCAGCTGGGCTCGTGTTTTTTTATCCATCACTTTTTTTTCTTGTCCAAGCAAAATTCAGCAAAATACTGCATAAAAAATTTATTTTTCGTCAGTGGCTGCTTTCAGCTTTTTCAAATCCTCTTGCTCGACAAAAAAGGTCACTTCTCCTGTTTCTAAATCGACGGATGCTTTGACTTCAACCCCTTTTGGGAAAAACTTGCTGGCATCGGTCTCGATTTTCAAACGCATCGTTCCATCTTTCAATCCAGCACCATAGGTCATCGTACGAAAGTTCTTTTTCATTCCTGCTCGCTCCTTTTTTAATAGCTCATCGACACTGCACCCATAAAGGGTACTCAGTTTTAATAAATTCAAACTGTCTGGTACCGTCTTGCCGGTTTCCCAATTTGAGATCGATGTACGGGTCACTAAAATTTTTGTCGCTACTTCTTCTTGGCTCATTTGCTGTGTGACTCGATGGTTCTTTAATGCTTCCCCAATTTTCATCTTGGCCTCCTTCTTCTACCTTAACGCAGACCTGCTGTGGTTTCTGCTCAAATCCATTGATATTACGGCATTGTCAAACAGTTTTGACAGGATTTTCTTAAACGAACTCTCCGTGATAGCGGTTTTCTTTCTATCATAGTTGAAAAAAGAACAAATGACTAGAAAATGATTTTTCATTTCGACTATACTACGACAAAAAAGCAGCACGAATAAATCGTACTACTTAAGAAAAAATGACCTGTTGCTAACGGTGGATCGTCACTTCTTTTTTGACTTCCACGGTGATGCGGCCATTTTTGATGACCATCAAACGTTCAGGAATATCGATCAGCACATCGGCTTTTTTCTGGGTATCTAAAAGAATCAAATCTGCGCGGTTGTCAACAGCGATCCCATAGTCTTTGATATTTAATGCTTTGGCGGTATTGGTCGTAATCATTGGCAAGACCGTCGGCAAGTCATCGGCGCCGCCTAAATGCGCCACTGGCACAGCCAACATAGCGATTTGAATCAAATCCCCGTTGCCATATGGCGTAAAGGCGTTACGAATATTGTTGCTGCCTAAGCAAATATTCACACCGGCATCACGTAATTTGCGAATCGGCGTCACGGCACGACGAACGTTGTAAGCATCGTTTCTAGCACCTAAGTGTAAATCGGTCGCAGGCAACGGCATCACATTGATTTGGGCTTTGACCATCAAATCGATAACTTCTGCCAGCTGATCCGGTTCCATGGCGTGCAGCGCAGTCAAATGTCCTACTGATACCCGGCCTTGGTAGCCTTCTGCGATGGTTTTTTCACACAGGTAGACGATCGATGTATCGTCTGCTTCATCGGCAAAATCTTGATGCAAGTCAATGTCTTTGTCAAATCGTTTGGCGATCTCAAAGATCAAGTCGATGTGTTCATTGGCTGGCGCATCATTGTAAGGAATGCCGCCAACGACATCGGCGCCTCTTTCCATCGCTTCGATCATCATTTTATCCGTTCCGGGTGCTTTAAAAATCCCTTCTTGGGGAAAGGCAACGACCTGAATGTCGATCAGGTCTCGGTATTCTTCTTTTAAGCGCATGATGGTGTCAAATCCAGTGAAGCCTTGTGCTGGATCAAATTCGGCATGGGTGCGCACAGCAGTCGTGCCATGTACGATCAGCATTTCTAATGCGCGTTTCGCCCGATCATAAATGTCTTCTTCGGTAAAGGTCGGTTTCAACTTTGCCGTAACTTGGATCGCTTCTTGCAACGTACCTGAATTATTGGGTTCACGATCGGCGATCAAGGCTTTGTCTAAGTGGATATGGCTTTCGATCAATCCAGGGATCACCACTTTGCCTTTCGCCTCAATCGTTGTTGCTGCTGATTCTTCAATGTTGGGTGCAACTGCGGTGATTTTTCCTTCTGAAATTGCAATGTCTACTAATTCTGCATCGTCTTCAAGACGTGCTTGCTTGATCAATAAATCCATGTTTTCCTCCTATCCATCAGCCAAACACTAAGCCGATGACTAATAATAATACGGCTGCTAAACTCAACCACTTCACGTTTCCTTTGACTACATCCAGAATCGGAATTTGGAAACCAGAAGATAAAGCTTGCATCGTAATGTTGACAAAACTCATTTGACTGCCGAGGCCAACCCCCATCGTTACAAAGCCAAGAGCTAAGACTGGGAAGCCTAATGAAACGGCAACTGGTAGCACGAGTGTTAAAACGGAGCCGACATAGGCACCTGCGGGAATCCCAATCAAGACACCCGTCAAGATCGCCACGGGAACGACGATCGCTGCGGGGGCATTTTGTGCCGCACCGGCAATTACAGCAAACGTCCCAGTTTCAGCGATCACGTTGATGAAGGCTAAAAAGATCCCCACTTGGAACAAGCGGGTCAAAATATACGTGGATCCGTCCACCATCGCTTCCACCGATTGATTCATGGAAAAGTCGGTACAAACAAAAATCAACGCTAACGTGACCACCATATAAACTAGCGGTGTAAAGAGGACAAAGCCGATCAGGTCATTGATCAACGGTCCAAAGATGACCGCAAAAAGCAAGAAGATCGCAGGCAGTGTCGTTTTGAATAACTCGCCATTGCTTTTGTTTTCGTACTCTTGGTTGGCTGATTCTTTGAAGCCCAGATGACGACGCTTGGTCCCGAAGAATGCCAATAAAATCGCCAAACCAACGAATAACAACCAAAATGGGCGCATTTGATCGACATAAGAAGCGACACTAAAACCGCCTAGTTCAGACACGATACTAGATTCCAAAGAGGCAGGAGAAGTCGTAAAGGAGACCGCTGCCGCTAACGACATCGCTGCGATCAATTCGGGTACCACCCCAACTGCCGCAAATGCTAACGGTGCGATCACCATCGCACTCCCGCCGCCGATTCCAGACATATAAGTCGCTGCTGCCAATAAGATGACAATAAAACCAGCCACATATTCCACTTTTCCTTTGGTTCCTCTTTTGGCTAAGGTTAAGGCCGCCGTATAACTGCCCGCTTTGAAGACCGCCATCGCTACAGCGGAATTGATGATTGGCACCGTAATACTCAACATCGTCGGAATAGCTTCCAACAGTTGCGAATTAGCTTCAGCTAAACTGATCCCGCCAATAATCATCGCCAAGATCCCAGCAATCAAGCCAGCAATGATCATATCTACTTTTTTAAAGAGCAAAACCAGCACTAACACTAATGGAATCAGTACTAGAAATGCTTTAACTCCTGTTGGTGCGACGATCTCATTGATCGCTTCTGCCGCAAACACTGTTCTTTCTGAAAAGATAAAAAGAATGAGAGCCATAAACAGTGAGACGAGCGTTCCCTTTTTTTTCATCACATTTCTCCTAACTTATATGAACCTTCATATAATAAATGTTGTGTTGCTATGGGGTGTTGCCGATTGATTTTTCTCTGGTGTTTCCCACCTTCTTTCCTCGAAGAAAGGAATCAAGCAAAAGACACCTGCTTTTTCGACCTTTTTCGCCACTTTTTCTTTCTCTATTATAATTCTTGTTGTTAACGCTTTCTTTGGACATTATTCTAAAATAAATCTACGTTTTTTATCCAATTGGCTAAAAGCGCAGAAAAAAGCGTGGCTTGTGGAGAAAAGAGCCTTCATTTGATTCTTTTCCCCTTTTCTCGGAGCCCCGCTTTTTTTAGTGATCCTCTGTTTATGATCGTTTTTTTCCTCGGTTTGTCCAGCGTTTCAGCCGATAAAAAAGCATCAGTTGTTTGCGCGTTCGCTTGATCCGCTGGTAGCGCTTTGGCTGTTTCTTGTAAAATGCTTGATGGTAGTTTTCCGCTGGCCAAAACTGCGTGGCCTTGCGGATCTCGGTCACGATGGGTTGCTGATAATAACCAGATTGGGCTAGTTCCTTTTTGGCTTCTTGCGCAAGCACTTCCTGTTCAGCAGTCGTATAGAAAATGATTGGGCGATAAAAATTGCCGCGTTCTTGAAATTGTCCGAAAGCATCTGTCGGGTCTGTCACTTGCCAGTACAACTGCAACAAGTCCTGATAGGTGATGATTTTGGGGTCAAAAACGATCTCTACCGCTTCGACATGCCCTGTTGTTCCGCTTAGTACTTGATCATACGTCGGATTCGGGACTGTTCCCCCAGCATACCCCGACAAGACGGAAAGAATGCCCGGCTGGTCTTCAAAAGGCTCTACCATACACCAAAAGCAGCCGCCAGCAAAAATAGCCACTTCTTGTGCTTTTCCACCTGTTTCGTTCGGCTCCACGGAAACTTCTGCTGGTTGGACTTTGCTTGTTTCTTCATTCTTTGCCTTTTTCGGTGCTGACTGGCTGATTGTTTGATAAAACTCTGCGACATTCGGGGTTAGATTGTTTCTCAGTGCCAACGGACGCAACGACGCTTCTAGTTTTTCCAAAACCCGTCTAGTCTGTTGGTCTTCAAGGCTATTTGACGATTCCTTTTCGTGTTTGCCTGCTTTTTGTTTGGTCGCCAGCTGGGTTTCCAGTGTATTTTTTGCTTGCACCAGTTGTTCTCGTTCCCACTGTCTCGTGCCAGGATGCAAGATCAAATTATAGATTTCTGACAGCCACGCCATCGTTGTTTGCTTCATCACCATTGCCCCTTTGCCTCATGAAGGAGCGACTCTCGCTCCTTGTTTGGTTGCACTGTACCATAGTTTCGCCGATTCGCCCAATTTGATGCCCAAAAAACGTTCGAGAGAAATCCTCGAACGTTTTTGGCTTTTGTATGGGTTAGTTCTTATTCATCCTCTGAGGGATCAGCTCAGTATCATTGGTGGGTACGCAACTGGGCATTCATTTTTTAAAGAAACATTGAAGCGGAATGAGATAGGATTGCCTATCTCAAAGAGTGATCAAGAACCACTCAATGCAAATGAACCTTTGCCTTTGTTAGTAAATACGCAATTTTTCTACAATCCGTTTAAATAGTCATCGGTTTTCATCACCGTAGAGAAGGTTTCCAAGGCCGATAAAAACGCTCGTTGAACAGCTGCTGCAGGAATTTCGTGTGCTTCAAATGTTAATGTTTTCGTTGCCGTGGCATCAGAAATCAGTATGGGCTGATAACCGAGCTCTTTACTAGCTCTTGTGGTTGAGTCGATGCACATATGCGTCATCATCCCAGTGATGATGACTTGTTGAACACCTAAAGAGTCTAACGTCTCTTTTAAATTTGTTTCAATGAACGAGTTAGGAAAGTGCTTTTCGATAATAATAGAAGAATGCGTTGTTTTTAACTGTTCATGCAGCAGTACGCCTTTGGTCCCTCGTTCAAAAAAATCAGCTGCTTCTTGATCGTTGATGTGTTGGATATAGATGATCGGGAGTTGCTTTTCGATAAAAGATGCTTCTAGTTTATTTATGTTTGCAAGCGCCTGTTCAGGGGAATGAAGGGCCATTCTTCCTTCTTTAAAATAGTCATTTTGGACATCAATAATTACTAAAGCTTTTTTCATAGAATCACCATTTCTTTTCTTATTTGTTATAATCCAGTATAAATACATATGACCCTACAACAAAGCGTCTCTTGAAAAAGATAAAGTCAATTTACTTTCATTATGAAAGGAGGAACCCTTATGGACATCATCGATGAACAAATCCTAGCTATCCTGAAACAAAACAGCAAATTATCGAACAAAGAAATCGGCGAAATGGTCCACCTGACGGGACAAGCCGTGGGCAATCGGATCTTGAAATTGCAAGATGAGGGAATCATTCAGCGATTTAGTATTGTAGTAAACTACCCAAGTACGCAATACATCCGGTTTTTTATGGATTCAAATCGCTATACAGCTTTTGAAGCCTTCGTGAATCAATACAAAGAAATTGAGGTCTTTCATAAAGTTTCAGGTCAAGCTTGTTATCTCTTGGTCAGTCATTTTACAGATGTAACCTTCCCTTTATTTATAGAGAGTCTCTCAAAATGGGGCAGGTATAGTGTAGAAACCTTTGTGGCTGACAAACTCAATCATGAGGATGTTTGATGTTAGCGGCTGTGGGCTAGTCCTCCATTCATTAGATTCCTTGATAAATTTATCGAAGACTCAATCGCCGAAATTTTGGCAATGATGCCCAGCAGCAGCGTGCCGAATTCAACCATCGCCAAGCACAAAGTATTAAGATTGCTAGTGCAAACACAAAAGCGCCCCCCGTTGCCTTGTTTATAAAAGGATTGTTCAGGATCATGGGAATGTAGCTGGTATCTCAAAGATTGTACGGTGTATAATGTTACGAGACAAAGCGTTTATAGAATAAAAGAAAACAGCATGGTCAACATCGATAAGATGAGCATGCTGTTTTTATCTACTTACTTTTTGAAATACTGTTCTAACTTTCATCAATAACTCATCAACCAAGTGCTCATGCGCTTTTTCCAAAAAAACACATGCTCTGGCTTCATAATCAATTGTCGTTAATTGATCCAACAATACTTTTCCTGTTGTCTTCATGCCATAATCTGGATTAATACTTACATATAACGGATAGTTTCTACTTGTACTCGAAATCGGAGCAACGGTGGCAACGTTACTATAATCTACAATCATGTCATGACTTAAAATAATATAGGGCCTTTTTCCCGTTTGTTCATGTCCAGCACGAGGAGCTGTATCCAATAACAAAATATCCCCTTGTCTAGGTTTTCTCACCATTTTTCATTCCCTACTGCTTCACCTAAATGTTGAATTTCCACATGATTTCTCTCAGCAGTGTAGTTTTCAAATAACTCTTCAATCGTTAACTCGTTTTCTACATTTGCCGCTTCGATGATTAGCCGTTTATGCCCGTTTACTTCTTCTTGTATTATCTTCACTTTGTCATCTGTATGAATGCCAAGATACTCCATAATGTACTTTGGCAATCTAAGACCGTTACTATTGCCCCATTTTTTTATAGGTAACATTTCCATGCGCGACACCTCTTTCTGTATATACATAGTATAACATATATTGGGACAGAGTATATACATAATTATCCTTTTTGGTCGATTCACCTAAATTCCATTAAAAAGAATCGTTCTTACAAGTTTACACTGCTGTGCTAATAAAAATTTGTAGTATGCCGAAATGTCAAATTGCAGGACAATGACTGACATAAACGATTTGATTATAACCACGTTGATACGCTCTTTAGGTATTAACAATATTTGGATGCAAGTAAGTAGTAAACAACAGGGATTGCTGTCCCTCCCCTACTTATTCCCTCATGTGTTCTATATTCGATAGCATAGCTAGTTCGAAAAAATAGTTAACTTTCCCACTAATCAGGAAGCCAATAATTTCTTCAATAGGAATATCTGCAAAACCGTCACCCATGGCTTTATCAGAAAATACTGGGTCGTTTACTTTATCCGAATTTATCACTTACATGTACACTTAATTTAAATTTTTCTCTATTTAAAAAAAAGAGAAAACAGTAACTCCCACTATAGACTATTTTTTTCACGGTAATACCTCAAGTGGGGGTTACCATCCATATTTCGGAAAATAGAAGTAGAGGTAATTAAATTTCAAATTTATTAGGTTTTCTTTATCTATTCGAATGGATATCACGGGTAGTTTTTTATTTTTCCTGTGATATAATAACCTTGCGAAACGATAGAAAGTTTATAGCACTGCAGCACAAAGGCGCTCCCTAACCGCGACGAAAGGGAGCGCCTTGTTTATGCTAGTTGCGACTGCTAGCATGTGAGTTGGATAGCAACTTGCTTAGTTATCGTCTTTGTCTTTCTCATCCAACCAGTGAGAAAATAGTTCGATGACTATACCAACAACAATTGGTGCGACAACCAACGATAGATAAATCATATACACTACACCCTCCACAGGGGGAGTAGAAAGTATACATGTTACGGAAAATACACACAGTTACTTTTCAAAGACATTAAGTGATGTTCACGCTTCTTCCTTTTGCAATGTCATGATGACTGGACCTTCTTTGGTGATGGCGATCGAATGTTCATATTGGGCACAATAGCTGCCGTCGATCGTGCGTGCTGTCCAGCCGTTCGGGTCCATCTTCATGCGCCAAGTGCCGGTCGTGATCATCGGTTCGATAGTGATCGTCATACCTTCTTTCAACCGAATTCCTTTGCCAGGTAACCCGAAATGAGGAAAGAATGGTTCTTCATGAATGGTTGGGCCAATGCCGTGAGCAATAAAGTCCCGCACGACACCATACCCTTTTTCTTCAGCGAAGCTTTGGATCGCATAACCAATATCGCCAACTCGGTTGCCGACCTGTGCTTGCTCGATGCCCCTCATCAAGGCTTCTTTCGTGACTTCCATCAGTGCTTGATGTTCTGGTAAAATCTCTCCTACCGCATACGTCCAACAGCTGTCAGAGATTGCCCCTTTGTAATCGACACAAAAATCGACTTTGACGACATCGCCTGATTTTAAAACATATTCTGAAGGGAAACCATGACAAATCTCTTCATTGACACTGATACACGTCGCAAATTCATAGCCTTCAAACCCGATTTGCGCGGCTGTTGCCCCTGCAGCTTCTATCTGTTGATGGACAAAGGCGTTGATTTGGTTCGTGGTGATACCGGGAACGATTTTCTCTCGTAGCTGTTCGTGAATACTTGCCAAGATACGACCAGAAGTTTTCATTTGTTCGATCTCTCGTGGGGATTTTAATGTGATCAATAGATGATCTCCTTTCCTTAAATAGCCATTACCCTGTTTCTTTTAATAATACACCTCATCTAGAAATAAGCCATGAGAAGGCACTGTTTCACCAGCTGCTTGTCGTACTTTATGGGCTAACACTTGATCGATCACTTCTGGTGGCAGTGTGCCATCGCCAATGGCAATCAGTGTGCCTGTCAAGATTCGGACCATTTTATGCAAAAAGCCGTTGCCTTTGAAGGTAAACCGCAATAGGTCGCCTTCTGGTGTGATGGTGATTTCATCGATCGTGCGCACCGTTGATTTTTTTGATTTTTTCAATGCAGAAAAGCCGATAAAATCATGGGTGCCGATCAACTTCTCAGCCGCTTGCTGCATTTTTTCCAAATCAAGGGGCTGCGGGCAATGAAAACTAGTATTGCGAGCAAAGACCGATGGGATCGCGTTGTTCCAAACATAATAGCTGTATTGCTTGCCTTTGGCGTGATAGCGTGCATGGAATCGTTCAGGCACTTCTTCAATCTTGTTGACGACGATGTCTTGCGGCAAATAGCGGTTAAAGAACAGCTGCATCTCTGGCAAACTCATTTGGTGGTTCGTCTTGAAATTCGCCACTTGTCCTCGAGCATGCGTGCCCGCATCGGTTCTGCCAGAACCGACGATCTCAATTTCTTCTCCCGTCAGTAATTTGATGACCCCTTCAACTTTTTCTTGGATCGTTTTTTCAGAATCTCCTAGTCGTTGCCACCCTAAGTAGCGCTTGCCGTCATATTCAATCGTTAATTTGATATTTCGCATGGTTGTTGCTCCTTTTTACCGATACTATCGGTGGATAGTTGTGATTGTTGTTTAAAGTGACTTTAAAAAAATATACAAGTGCATTGATACAAGAAACAGTACACAAAAATTTTTTCTATTTTTTCATACTATTTCTATTATTTATAAACGTTTCGTCAACCTAAAAGTTCTTAAAAGAACAATATGACGTTATCTCGCTTGTTTTGTGTTTATATAAGCGATCGCACTGCCGCTTCCAAATTTAACTTCTGGCAATGAACGCTTTACTAAATTGAGTTCCTTCAGTGTTTCTTCTCTGGTTGATAGTGCACGGAACGCATATCGCGTTAGGCCGTTTTCTAGTTTCTTTGATTCTGAAAACTGCTCAGATACTTTATAAGCTGCCACAACAGCATTTTCTGCTCCTGTGTTAATAGCGATGATATAACGGATGTGTTGAATTTTATTGCGCCCAATAACCCAGTTCCCTAAAGTTCGCGACTTTAGATTTGAAATATCCCGATATTCTTCATCGATAGGGTATTCTTTAGATTCATCTTTACTCAAAGAAAAAGCATCTCTTACTTTTACTGCTAATATCAAGTCATCCGTTGCTATTTCACTGATAGACATTGGTTGGAAGCCAAAACGCTCTTCGATTTCCTCAACGAGCATTACTTTAGAACCATGTCCTTTCACCAAATTTGTCAGTGAAAGCCCCTGTACCAGCTGTGCATAATTGATCATAACATTTTCGCTTGCATATGCCTCATTTTCAGATAACCCATAACTTAGGATATAACTTAATACTTGTAAATTTGATTCAATAATTTCTTGAATCGTTTTAATTTTTAAAGTAATTGCTGTTTCATTTTCTCCAACTAAATTTGCTTGTTTCATCCTATTTAAAGCAGCTTGCCGATGGGCAAAAATACGATTCCCTTTTCCTTTCCCAATATAAAAAGGCTGGTTGTTTCTAGGATCAACTAAACAATATACATAATATAGATGCTTCTCATCTTTTTGTAATGTTGCGAGCGTAGAAGCTGAAAACTGATTAATTTCCTTCATTTTTTCTTTCCTTTTATTGATAGATTATCCTTACTAATTCGTTTTACTTATGATACGGCGCCCCCGTATTGATTCGATACGCGCGATAGATTTGCTCCAATAAGATCAGTTTCATGAGTTGGTGCGGATAGGTCATTTTGCCAAAAGAGATCTTGGCATCACTGCGGGCCATGACTTCTTGGCTTAAGCCTAGGGAGCCGCCGATGACGAAGGTCAGTTGGCTTTTTCCTTGGATGCCGAGTTGATCGATTTGTTTGGCGAAGGCTTCGCTGGTGGGGTTAGTGCCTTCGATCGCTAAGGCAAAGACATATTCGGTGTCTTTGATTTTGGCTAAAATGCGCTGCCCTTCTTTTTCTTTGATCTGCAGCATTTGGGCTTCACTCAAGGTTTCTGGTGCTTTTTCATCTGGTACTTCGACAAACTCAAGCTTTGCGTATGCCCCCAATCGCTTGGCGTACTCGTTGATTCCTTGAACGAGGTACTTTTCTTTTAATTTTCCTACCGTGACGATTTTGATTTTCATAGGTTCCTCCTCGTTATCCCCTTATTTTATGAAAATGTGGACAATGGTATCCACAACCTTTTACACACTTTGACTTTCTTTGAAATTCTCCTATCCCACCTATAAAACCGCGACACTTCAAGGGTTTCTTTATCCATCCGAACAAAGCTCTCAAGCTTGTCCACACACTGTGGATAAACAGACCTTTGCTTCTCCCCAGATTCCCCTGCTATTTTTATTCAAAAATGAACGGGTTTTGCGAAGAAAATTTCATCGTTTGAAACAGATTCTTACGCAACTTCTTCATATTTTTTTCAAAATCTCTTAGTAGACTAATCTCAGATAGAAGGAATATACTGATTATAACGAATTATTCATTAAGGGGGAAATAGTAATGGCAAGAAAATATGTCACACCAGGCAAGAAAACTTCTCCTGGTTTATTAAAACGATTAGGTATTGGGATTTTAGGCGGTATGGTCGGCGGTTTATTGACCTTCGGCGGTCTGTATCTGGCAATGGGTTCCTCTTTGACTTCAACACCAGAAACCACGACGAACAGCGGGGTCCAAGATTCTAACGGACAAACCCAAGTATCCAATGTAAAACTTGATGTGACTAGCGATGTCACTGAGGCAGTTGAAAAAGTACAAGATTCTGTCGTTTCCATCATTAATCTACAACAAAGTCAAAGCAACGATTGGAACAGCCTCTTTGGTCAGCAAGGCGGACAAAGTGAAGGCGATAGCCAAAGCGACGACGACAGTGCTTTAGAAGCTTCTTCTGAAGGGAGTGGGGTCATCTACAAAATCGATGGCGACGATGCCTATGTCGTAACCAACAACCACGTCGTTGAAGGTCAAGACGGTTTGGAAGTTGTCTTAGCAGACGGTACGAAAGTCAAAGCTGAATTGGTCGGAACTGACGCTTACACAGACTTAGCTGTATTGAAAATCTCTTCAGAGCATGTGACGACTGCCGCAACATTTGGTGATTCAAGTGCCTTGAAAGTCGGCGAACCAGCCATCGCGATCGGTTCTCCTCTAGGCTCTGACTACGCAAACTCTGTGACACAAGGGATCGTTTCTTCCTTGAATCGTCAAGTAACAAGCCAAAACGAATCTGGTGGTACGATCAGCATCAATGCGATCCAAACGGATGCTGCGATCAACCCAGGGAACTCAGGTGGTCCACTGATCAACGTTGATGGCCAAGTGATTGGGATCAACTCAAGTAAAATCGCCAGCACCTCTGGCTCTGCTTCAGGTGTTAGTGTCGAAGGGATGGGCTTTGCGATCCCAAGTAACGATGTCGTTGAAATCATCAATCAACTAGAAGCAGACGGCAAAGTGGTTCGCCCTGCACTAGGTATCCAAACGATCGATTTAGGTTCCATCACATCACAACAACAAGAACAAATCTTGAAAGTTCCTTCATCCGTAACTTCTGGCGTTGTGATCTACTCAGTCAACAATGCAACACCAGCAGAACAAGCAGGATTGCAACAATATGACGTTATCACGAAGATCGATGACACAGAAGTCAGCACAACAACGGATCTGCAATCTGCGTTGTACAAACACAAAGTCGGTGACACGATCACTGTAACCTTCTATCGTGGCGATGAAGAAAAAACAGCAGAAGTAAAACTTTCCGTTGATACGTCGATCAACGAACAATCAACAGACAGCAGCAACTAATCACCAAAACCAATCGAAACAATCAAAAAATGAACTGCCGCAAAAACAGGAAGCGGCAGTTCATTTTTTTAGGCTTTACCGACTGGAAAAGCTTCACCTACAACGGCATCTTGAGGCAGCTCAAGGATGCCTTTTTTCATTGGTGCACCTTCTAAATGCAGTTCTTTAGCAGAGCAGATCATTCCGAAGCTTTCTACGCCACGAAGTGTCCCCGGCCAAATCATCAAGCCATCTGGCATCATTGCCCCAGGTTTTGCGACAACGACTTTCAAGCCTTTACGGATATTGGCAGCACCACAGACGATTTGCAAGACTTCCCCATCCCCGACTTCTGTTTCCGTGATAGACAGATGGTCGCTGTCTGGATGTTCCACACAAGACTTCACATAGCCAACGACGATTTTTGGTTCTGTATCTGCTGGCAGTTCTTCGCTGAATCCTGCTTCTTTGATCATGGTGTTCAATTGTTGGATTTGTTCTTTCGTCAACGTCACTTGGCCACGGCCTTCGATCGTCATCACTTCTGAGATCGCAAAAAAGTTCCAGCCGACGATCGTGCCTTCTTCATTTTTGATTTGGGCAACATTGCCTTTGCGTTCGACGGTTTGTTCTAATCCTTTATCATCTGCTGTGATGGCAAGCAGTGTATCACTGACATATTCTTTGTTATAAGCAAAAATCACGTTTTTTCCTCCTTAGGTACTTACACATTCCGCCCATAATCTTAACAAATTTTTTGGCATCCGTCATGGAATTTCTTTGTTTTCCTTGAAATTCTACTCATTTTCAAAGACAAAAAACGCCTGAGAACCAACTTCTGCTGGCTGGCTTAGGTTGAGGATTGGCGAAGGAGCAGAACCTGCGGCTTATTAGCTAAGACGCTGCTTTGCCAACGAGCCGATAAACACTGGTTCTAAAAACTTCTGTTTGGCACTACTACCTAAGAAGAAAGACAACAGCGACAGATGTCTTCCTTCAAAATGAGCAAAAAAACCTAAGAACCAGCTGCAGCTCATCAGCGAAAGACGGTGCTTTGCTAACAAGTGAAACATCGCTGGTTCTCAGGAACTTTCTTTTAACCCTTGTCTTCTTTTGCTGCCATCTTCTTTAAGGAAAAGAACTCGGCAACGACAAGCTTATTTTTTCAAAAAATGACCTTACGCTTTGGTTTCTTCAGGCGATACGATCAGCACGTCGCACCGGGCTTCACGGATAACGAAGCTGGCGACACTCCCCATCATGAAGCGTTCCACGGCGTTCAGCCCAGATTGCCCCACCATGATCAAATCGATGTCGTATTGGTCTGGTAATTGAGTGGCAAGGGCATCTTTGATGGAGCCGTATGCGACGATGCCTTCTACTAGATCAAAATCCACTGATTTTGCGTAAGCTTTGCAGTCGTCGATCAGATTTTTCGCCGTATCTTTTTCTTGTTCTAAGATGGAACTATCCAAAGGTGCATAGCCCATCATGGTCGGCACTTGCTGATCAATGATCGTTGCGGCATAGACCTTCCCTTGATTTCGACGAGCGACTTCCACTGCTTTTTTGAAGGCAGACATCGCTTGATCTGAACCGTCGATCCCTACTAAAATGTTTTGATATCTTTGTGCTTCCATCTTTTTCCCCTCCTATGCTGATTGTACGCTGGTTAAAAAGGCTTCGATCTCTTCTTTGGTTTTGCGATCCTTGTTGACTAACCGTCCCAGCTCCTTGCCGTCTTCGATAACGACGAGGCTAGGAATACCAAAAATGTTCCATTCAACCGCTACATCCATGTATTCATCACGGTCGACTTCGATAAATTGAAGATCTGGAAAGTCCGCTTCGATCTCAGGCAATTGCGGTTTGATGTATCGACAATCGCCACACCAATCGGCGGTGAAAAAGAAGACATTTTTGCCTTTCTCCACATATGTTGCTAACTCTGCTAAATCTTTTGGAATAATCAAATACTCACCACTTTCTTTTCTTTCAGTATACACCTTTCTTTCAGGGACTACCAACTGACATGCTGATCTTGCAAAGCCCTGCAGAAAAAAAGAGACAACGGATGGCTGTCTCTTTGCTTTCGTTCGTTCTCGCTTATTGTCCAGCCAAGATCGTATCAACAGTTGAACGATCCAAACCTTTCAAGACTTGAATCACCATTTCCCGTGCCGCTTCAAAATCAGCGATACTGAATAGGGTTTGGTGAGTATGGATGTAACGTCCAGGAACACCGATGACTGAACTTGGGATCCCTTCATTTGCCATGTGTGCCGCACCAGCGTCGGTACCGCCTTTTGAAACAAAGTATTGGTAAGGAATGTTGTTGCTTTCTGCTGTATCCAACAAGAATTCTTTCATCCGTGGCAACATGATCATGCCTGGATCATAGATTCGCATCAAAGTCCCGGCTCCTAGATGACCAAAGGTACCATTTTTGGTGACTGTGTCATCTGCTGGCGAGCAATCGACCGCAAAGAACAAGTCTGGCTTGAATTTCGTCACAGACGGACGAGAACCTCGTAAGCCGACTTCTTCTTGAACGTTGGCACCAGCAATCAGCGTATGGCCTAACGTTTCCTCTTTCAAGGCTTCAAGAGCTTCTAATACGACTGCACAGCCGTAACGGTTGTCCCAAGCCTTCGAGATGATGTTTTTCCCATTGGCTGTTTTGATGGTTTCCACTTGTGGGACGATCGTATCGCCAGGACGTACCCCAAAGCTTTCTGCTTCTTCTTTTGATTCAAACCCAGCATCAAACAAAATATCTGTGACTTCGACATTTTTTTGACCGCTGCTTCCTCGCAACAAATGTGGCGGTACTGAAGAAGAAACACATGGATAATCGCCTTTTGCTGTTTTCAATGTAAAGCGTTGAGCAGAAACCACATAAGGGTTCCATCCGCCCAAAGGAGTGACTTTGAATAAGCCGCGATCGGTGATCGTCGTCAATAAGAAACCAACTTCATCCATGTGAGCAGCTAACATCACTCGTGGGGCATCTGCTTCTTGGTGGTGACGCAAACCGAAGATGCCGCCTAAGCCGTCTTGTTGGATCTCGTCCACCAAGGGGGTCATCGCCTCACGCATATACGCCCGCACGTCGTGTTCAAACCCGCTGGTTCCTTGTAACTCCGTTAGTTCTTTGATGCGTTGAAATGTTTTTTCTTCCATGATCATTCGAGAAACACGTATCGGTTGTTTGCTGCCCTAAAGAAACAAAGCTGCTTTTTTTGAAAAAGCAACGCTTGCTGTTGCTGTGTTTTCCAGCAATTTTTGGGTGAAACAACGGATGTGCTCTCTTCCTCCTTATTCCTACTGATATTCTTTATTATAGCGCAAATTTCTATTGTTGGTTATTTTTCTTATAGAATATTTCTAAACTATGGTAAACTATTGTTAAGAGAACCTGTGCTTTCACCGAGATCAAAACATTCGGGAAAACTTACTTTAGGAGGGACATTAGATGGAGAATGAGCATCCATTGCATTATTTTAAAAATGGACTGACCATCGGTTTAGGTCTTGGCTTTGCAGGAGGAATTTTTTCAACGATCTGGTTGAAGAAAAGGCAAGCCATGAATGCCGATGATGTCTTAGACAATATAAAAGCAGCATTTATCAAAGAAGGACCGATCGAAGGTTCTTGGATCAATTTCGAAAAACAACCTTTGCGCAAATTTGCGATCACTTCCCAAGGATATACTGGCGGCATCACCCGCACCGAAGACGGGCAACTTGTCACCTATGAATTTTTGGCAGATGCTCATACAGGTACCGTCTTAGATATCCAACGAGCAATCGTGGAATAATCACTGCACTTACGACCAGCTTCTTAAGAGGCTGGTCTTTTTTCTTTTAAGCAGTGCTTTTACTGGAGCAAGGTCGCAAGGTCCAATACCACGACTTCATCAATGCTGCCGCCTTTTTGCCGATACGCCCATGCCCCACTTTCAAACAAGCAGTACAGCTGCCCTTTTTCTACCACGATCTGTTCAAGGTAATGGGGAAACTTGATGCGCCGCAACGCATGTTTGCGGGTCAGCACCGTTGCATCCTTTGAAAAGACCCATAACTCCGCCGACCCTGGTCCAAAAGAACGTGCCAGCAACATGTATTCAGTGGTAAAGGCGATACTTTGGACTTTCGTGGTGGTGACCCTTCTCTTACGAGGCTTGATGCGAGGAGGCGCTTTGCGATCGCTGTCTGAAAGGACAGACAACGGATAATTCGCCACCACGCCTCCTTGTTTCAAGGCAAAGGTCCCTGAGACAAGTTCACCGCCATCGGCTGCCAAATAGGAGCTGTGAGTGATGCCTGCCAATTCGATGACTTGCTGATAAGCGATAGGCTGATTGGTTGCCAAGGAATCATCTTCCAGCAGTGCTTGCAAAGAAACACACGCCACGCGCCCCATTCCTTTCCCTGTAATGGTTAGCCACAGCATTTGCGTTGCTCGATCAAAGACTAGTCCACCGACATGGGGGCGTTTTGGCAGAACCACCGTTTTCAGATGCCGCCCGCTCGTTCTTTCTATTATATAAAGCTGTGAGTGATGTTCCTGCTGCGAACAATACGCTGAGATGAACAAATAGTCCTCTGAAACGGCCAACCCTTGTGGGGTCATTGCCTGACATTGATCTGCATGCTTGTGCAGCCTCGTTTCTGCTTTCGCCGTTGCCGTCGTTGCCACTGCGGCAGTGGCTTCTTTTAAACCGGGAACCAAAAGGACTGCTTCCCTTTTCGCCCCGGCTGCCAGCCACGCTTGCCGCACGCTGGGGTAACGCTTCAGCTGGGCTGCCAGTGCTTGGTTGTGGCGTGTATGTCGGTGCTTTTTTAGCCAGTACACCACAAAAAGGCCAACCGCAAACACGCCCAAAAGCAGCAAGCTCTCTGTTTGTCTCATTGATTGGCCTCCTTGATGAATTCCCTCTTGTCGGTTGATTTCCCAACCGCTTATTGTTTGCCTATTCGTAATACTGCTTAGACTACTTGAACTTCGACATCAATGTTGCCGCGAGTGGCACGAGAATACGGACAAAAATCGTGGGCTTCTTCTGCGATTTTCTCTGCCTCGGCTTTTTCAACGCCTGGTAACGATACTTCTAAAATCACGCCGATTTGGTAACTACCGTCCTCATGCTGATACAAAGACACTCTTGCTTTAACTTCGGATTCGGATTCGATGTTATGCTCTTTCAGCATATGCTGTACGGCACCGTTGAAGCATGAAGCATAGCCTGCGGCAAATAATTGCTCTGGATTGGTCCCTTCACTATGAAGACCTGGCTTGTCGATTTTCAGGTGAAAACTACCGTTTGGTGCTTCGACCTCTCCGACACGTCCGCCTCGATTGATCATCGCTGTTTCATATTGCTTTTTCATTGAACCTCTTCCTTTCTTTTTTTGACCTACTTCAAGTGTAACGACAATTTTCTAATCTGACAAAAGGATTGCTTATGCATCCTTTTAAAAAACAAAAAAGGCAAACCCAGAAACTCTGGATTTGCCTGTCTATTCAAGGTAGTTCCTACCCGAAATAAATGAATGAAAACAATTGCTGAATGGACTAGCCGTTTGAACGTCCTAAGAAGAATGAAACAACAGCAACTACAATAACCGCACCAATAATTGATGGGACGATTGCCATTCCAGCAAGTGATGGACCCCAAGAACCTAAGATCGCTTGTCCAATAGCTGAACCTACTAAACCTGCAACGATGTTGGCGATCCAACCCATTGATCCACCTTTATTTGTGATAGCTCCGGCGATCAAACCGATAATAGCTCCTACGATTAATACCCATAACCAATGCATATTTTTCTCCTTCTTTCTTTTAAGTAGTTATTACACATATTATGTTACGCTTAATCCCCGTTTTAGACAAAAGATTTGCACTCAATTTGCAAAAATAATTTTCAAACCTTGTTATATTAACGTTTATCAGCACTTCTTAATTATCGCTGTAAGAGCTTTAATTCGTTTTTTTTAGTATTGGTGCATTTTTTGAAATCGTTTTATTTTGTATTTTGCATCTTATCCGCTAAACTGAGGGAGAACCACTCTTATTTTGTCAGATAATTGGCACTTTTCACTCCTCGATCAGTCCTAGGACTGCTATCATTTCAGTACTTCAGCTATTTTTCATTGGGGGACGTTTCGATCGTTTTCGATTGGAAACGTTTTTTCGAACAAAAATCATTCAATAAAGGAGAGGAACAAAATGAACAAAAAAATAGGGTATTCAATTTTGTCTTTGGCGGCAGTGATGTTGGGGGTCGCCGGCTGCGGCAGTGGCGACAGTGCTAGCGATAGCAAGCAGATCCGTATGTTCGTTTCCGGAGATACCAGTGAAGGCGGCGCTTATTCGAAAATGGCGGAAAAATACAAGGAAGAAACTGGTGTGACTGTCGAAGTCACCGATGTGCCTTATGCGGACTTGCTGACAAAGATCACCAAAGCTGTTCAAGCGGATGATGCACCAGAGGTCGTGCGGGTTTCTACCGTTCAACCTGACTGGAATGACTATCTAATGGATCTATCAGACATCGCCAGTGAGGCAAAAACATTGGAATCGATGACGATCAAAGATGAAGCAAATGTCGTCAAAGCACTCCCTTCCGATGTCACTGCCACTGGGTTGTTTATCAATACGGATTTGTTTGATGAAGCTGGCGTGACCTACCCCACTTCGGAAGAGGACATTTGGACTTGGGATGAATTTTTAACTGCGATCAACGAAGTCGTTGAAAAAACCGATGCCAAATACGGCATGGTCATGGACGCGTCGGATCACCGTTTACGGGCTTTCACCTATCAATACGGGGGACAAGATTTCTTTTTAGATGACAGCGGTGATTCTTATACGACCGATGATGCTACGAAAGCGGCTTTGCAAAAATTTGTTGATTTGAACAATGACGAAGTGATGCCAAAATCGGTTTGGACCTCTGGAGAAGATGCTTCTGCTATGTTCAAAAGCGGCCGTGTTCCAGCTTACTTTTCAGGCAGCTGGCAGATCGTTGATTTTTCTACCAACATCAGCAACTTTAACTGGCAATCCACCTATTCTCCTTATGAAGAGACCCGCGCGGTCAATATGGGCGGCAACTTCATCACTGGCTTCAACAATAGTAAAAACAGTGAAGAAGGCGAAAAATTCATCAAATGGCTATACGAAGAAGAAAATTACAAACAGCTTTGTACCTATGCTGGTTACTTACCTGCGGTGGAAGATTTGACGGTCGACTATGAACAAGGCCAGGATGCTTATGAAATCTACAACCAAGAGATCGCAGCCGCTGCTCAACCAATCAGCAGCAAGCAAACCACCGATCAAGTGACGATGAGTATGAAAGGCTACACTGGATTGACAGGGGCTTACCGTGATGCCATCGTGCAAGTGTTAAATGATGAAATTACATTAGATGAGGCAATCGACAAGACGATCAAGGATTACAATGATGGGTTTTTGAAGAAATAAACAGACGTTCAACCACAAAGAACCCATAGTCTGGCTTTTTGCAGACTGCGGGTTCTTTGTTGCTGATACGATCGTCGGAGGAGGAATTTTCTGTGAGCACTTTACAAAAAAACAAATGGCCGTTGCTATTCACTGGTGCAAGCATCATTTTGTTCATTATCTTCTTTTTGATTCCAGCACTCTTAGGACTTTATTACTCGTTAACCGACTATAAAGGCTTTGCGACAGCCAATTTTATCGGCTTGGCGAATTATCAAGAATTGTTTCAAGACGCTAGCTTCTATAAAGCACTATTTCGTACATTTCGTTATGTGATCATTCTGGTCCCAAGTATCTATGTCGTTTCTCTCGCCGTCGCTTTGATGTTGAATAGTCAGCTGGCGAAAGGCAAATTTCTCGCGAAGATCATTTTTTTCTTACCATGGACCATCTCTGGAATCATCGCTGGGGTTATCTGGAAATGGCTGTTTGGTGAAAACTTTGGCTTTATCAACTTTATTCTAGAGCAAGCGGGACAACCAACTGTCCCGTGGTTTACCGACTCGAATGCTGCCTTTTCTGTCATTATTTTGGCTGCCATCTGGGGCGGGACTGCCTTTAACATGCTGCAATTTACTGCAGCTTTGAAAAATATCCCCCGTTCGTTGTATGAAGCTGCCGAGATCGACGGCGCCAGCTTTGGGCATAAATTACGCTACATCACCTTGCCTATGCTGCGGCCGACTTCCTTTATGGTCATCTTATTGGCTTCGATCGGCGCTATGAAAGAGTTCGCCCTCGTGCAATCGCTGACCAATGGTGGTCCAGGAACCGACAACATGTTGATCGTGCAATATATCTATACGACTGGGTTTGACAAAATGCGGGTCGGCTATGCCAGTGCTGCCTCCATGGTACTTTTCGTGATTCTTTTACTGTTAGGCTTAGCACAAATGAAGATTGGAGGCGGCAAGAATGACATCTAAGACCATCAAAACCAAACGACCTGTCACAAGAAAGTCAGCGATGTTTTTTTTAACGCTGGCACTGATCATCACTTCCCTGCTGTACCTTTTTCCACTACTTTGGTTCTTATTAAGTGCCTTTAAACCAGGGACTGAACTATTTGCTTATCCCTTGAAAATCATTCCTGAAAATCCAACCATTCAAAACTTTATTGATGCTTGGACAACATTGGATTTCTTTCGTTACTTCAATAATACGTTGATTTCAGCGGTGGTCACCACTTTATTGACGATCCTAGTCAGCGCCGCCTGTGGCTATGCCTTTGCAAAATACGATGCGAAATGGTTGCGTTTTTTCTTCATCTGTATCATCGCCACCACCATGCTGCCGACGGAAGTTATCATGAACCCAACGTTTTCCGTCATTCGTTCGCTAGGCTTATATGATAACTTGCTGGGGATCATCATCCCTTCCATCAATACAGCAACTGGTATCTTTATGTTTCGGACCTTTTTCGTCTCCGTTCCTGACGATCTGATTGAATCAGCCCGTATCGATGGCGCTTCGGATGGGATGATCTTTTTGAAAATCATGCTGCCGATTGCCCGACCAATCATTATGACACTGGGGATCTTTTCCTTCCAGTGGCGGTGGAATGATTATATCTGGCCCTTGATCGTCTTGAATGATCCGAAAAAATACACCTTGCAAGTGGCGATCCGCAGCTTGGTGGGCGCGGAAAATATCAATTGGACGATTTTGATCGCTGCCTCGGTAATTTCCATTTTGCCTTTGCTGCTGGTCTTCCTCGCCTTTCAGCGCTGGATTCTCGATAGCAATTTAGACAGCGGACTAAAATAAAAAAAGTGCCGACTGCTTCGTCACACCTTTCTCCTTTTATGGATGAATGGTGCAACAGAGCAGCGGCGCTTTTTATTTTGAAAAGTCTTTTCGTGACAAGTAGACGGCAGTTAAAATGCCGACTAATATAGCCAAACCAAAGACAATGATCGTGCCGATGGCATTGTCTTTTCCTGGCAGTCCCCCGGTGTTGATCCCCCATAGCCCCGCGATCAAGGATGGCACAGCCACCACTAATGCCGCAGAATCTAAGTATTTCATCAGATGGTTTAGATTGTTGTCCATCATATCGGAGAACAAGCCACCGATGGTTTCTAACAAGTCGCGATAGATAGTGACCATTTTCATGGCAAATTTCTGCCGCAGCTTGATGTCATAAACGAGTGCTTCATTATCCAAACGATCCAAAAATTCTTTGCGATCCATCAATCGATCGACAGTATGGTTTTGGTCCCGCAAGGTGTGATCAAGATAGACCATGTCTCGTTCGGTATCGGCTAAATTAAACAATTCGTTGTTTTCCGTCGTTTTACGGGCTGCTTCATCTAGTGCATCAATCTGTTTCTTCATTTCCTGCAGACCTTTGATGTAATGGGTGTAGATCATCAGCGTCGAGTAGGCAACAATATCTTCATACCGTTGAATGTCTTGCTCATGCTTTTCAATCAGGCGTTTAATCAGTGTAGATTGATGAGAGACATACGTAATCAACAGATCTTTGGTGTAGATAAAAGTCACAGGCTCAAGACGGTCTTCGATTCGATCCTCAGTCACTTCCGACAAATCGATCAGGGTATAGAGAATCGGATGATTCAACTTAGTGTTGCGCAAGTATTCCAACCGCGACACTTCTTCCGGTTCATTGGCGCCAATAAAAATATCTTCGGGCAGTTGATACTTATCTAACAAGTGTCGTTGTTCCTCTGGATCTGTGCCAGAAACCACTAGCCAATTGTAATCCTCCTCCGAAGATTTGCTTATTTTTCGGTCTTCCATTTTGTAATACTGAAACATGGTGACTCGCTCCTTTTCTAAGTCTCTCTTAATTTAACTATCTAACGCTTCAGGCTTTTTGTCAAAATAAATGGCTTTTCTTTTCAATGCTTTTTTCATTTTGGCAAAGTGCGTTTTATTAGACGAACGTTTCGATTCATGAGAAACTTTTTATGGGCCCAATAAAAAAATTTTAGGAGGAATCGTATGTTTCGTCATCAGAAAGAATTACAGTTTGAAGCTAAGCCAGAAAAACCAAATCCGTTAGTTGCGAAATACCTTCAAGAATTAATCGGTGGACAATATGGAGAGATGAGTGTTGCCATGCAATACTTATTCCAAGGATGGAGCTGCCGTGGGGAAGAAAAATACAAAGACATGTTAATGGATATCGCTACTGAAGAGCTTGGACACGTTGAAATGTTAGCAACGATGGTTGCACGTCTACTGGAAGGTGCACCTGTGGAAGATCAAGAAGCGGCTATGAAAAAAGACCCAACGATCGGTGCGATCATTTCTGGAATGAATCCGCAACATGCCATCGTTGCAGGCTTAGGACCACGTCCTGCTGATAGCGTCGGCAATCCATGGTCAGGTGCGTATATCATTGCTAGTGGCAACTTACTTGCTGATTTCCGTGCCAACTTAAATGCGGAATCACAAGGTCGTCTGCAAGTAGCACGCATCTATGAAATGATTGATGACCGTGGGGTCAAAGACTTACTTTCGGTCTTATTAGCACGTGATAGCTACCACCAAAATCTTTGGGCAGCTGCCGTGAAAGAATTGGAAGAAAACGAAGGCTCGATTTTAGTGCCGACTACCTTTGACCGCAAAAACGAACGCTTAGATATCGCTTATGATTTCTATAACTTCTCAGAAGGCGACCAAAGCAAAGAAGGCTCTTGGGCGAAAGGCAAAGCCCTTGATGGTGAAGGCGAATACCAATGGCTAGACGAACCAAAAGTCGAAGGAAAAGCGCCAAAACTCGATCAAGTCACACCAAAAATGTATGGCACACCGCCTGAAAAATAATTTGATCAAAAAGAGCAATTGTTTCTGAAACAGAAACCGTTGCTCTTTTTTCTTTGTCTGTTTGAGCAAGTTGGTTACGTTCCTGTCAAAAAAGCGTTAGAGTAGAATGTAGAGAAGAAAAGGAGGAATCATTTTATGAAAGCACCTTTACTGACATTAAACGACGGCAATTTACGCCCCGCAGTGGGCATCGGTACCTATCAGATCCGTGGTGGCGAAGGATTGAGCCAGCTGCAAGCAGCGATCGCCGACGGGTATCGCTTGATCGATTCTTCAACCAATTATGACAATGAAGGCATTGTCGGCAAAGCGATCCGTCGCTCTGGTATCCCACGTTCAGAATTTTATATCACCTCAAAATTACCAGGAAAATACCATGGCTATGATGATGCCTTAACCAGCATTCAAGAATCCCTTGCTCGCATGGGGCTCGACTACTTCGATGCCTTTTTGATCCACTGGCCATTACCAAAACGCGGCAAATATGTCGAAGCTTGGCAAGCCTTAGTGACCGCCCAGAAATTAGGTTTGATCCGTTCCATCGGCGTTTCCAATTTTGAGCCAGAACATTTGGATGCCATCATTGAAGCAACTGGTGTGACCCCTGCGCTAAATCAAATTGAGATCCATCCTTACTGGGTCCAAGAACGAATGGTCGCAGAAAACAAAAAACGCGGCATCGTAACAGAAGCTTGGAGCCCATTAGGTCGTGGCAGCGATGCCCTGAAAGAACCACTGATCACTGAATTAGCTGAGAAATACCAAAAATCAGCTGGTCAAATCATCTTACGCTGGCATGTGGAACGTGGCATTTTGCCCCTACCTAAATCAAGAAACCTCGCCCATCAACGAGAAAATCTTGCGATCTTCGACTTTGAACTGACTGAAGATGAAATCAATCAAATCAATCAGTTAAACAAAGCAGACGGCCGCATCGATGGTCAAGACCCAAATGAGTATGAAGAATTTGAATAAACACAACCAGCAGATTCTCCGCTATAAATGGAGAATCTGCTGGTTTTAGTTTATCTCAACTCAAAATGAAATGTTTTTATTTCGAAGGGTGACAAGGTAAATGAGACTTCATCTTTCCACTGCTCATTATTTAAAGGTATCTCCATTAAATCTGTTTCTTGCCAAAAACTGCTTGGCAACTGCAATGTAACCTTTCTAGTTCCTCCCGTGTGATCATGTAAGCGTAAAATCCACCCTTTGCCGGTTTCTGCTTGCTTGATGGCGTCGATGGTAACTGAGGTTTCACAGTCTATTTGCAACGGAAGCAACCAAGAATGTTCTCCGTTAATAACCGTTAATGGCGAGTTGAGGGACCATGCTTCTTCCATTGTTCCCCCATCGATGGCATCGTGCTCGTGGGCATAAAAACTGTAAGTAAATTTGTGATCGCCATCGTCAGCCAGTGGATCAGGATAGATAGCGCCTTTAAGCAAGGTCAAGCTTAATTGATTTTCCTTAACAGCATAACCATATTTACAGTCATTCAATAAACTTACCCCACAATATTTTTCTGAAAGATCTGCCCATTGGTGGCCTACTGTTTCAAACTGAGCCAATTGCCAACTGGTATTAGCATGGGTAGCTCGTTTTACATTTCCGTACTGAATATCAAATACTGCTTCAGTTGATCGAATTGCTGCATCAAAGTTTACCTTCAACAGTTGTTGGCGTTCATGCCATGACACGTTTGTTAAAAAATCGATTCGTTGTGTATGAGCATAGACCCGCATTTCCTGATGTATCTGCGAATTACCAAACGTATACTCAAATACTACGGAAGCGTAAAGCGCATTATTTGAGCGTAATCGTATTTGATCGGCTTGAAGCACTGTTGCTTTTTCTTGATAAAAACTATCGATATCCCATGCATCGTAATTTAAAGGTTTGTCTTCAAATAGCTGAAAAACATTCCCTTTTCCTTCCAACATTTCTCTACCTAGTTTCTTATCAAAAATGCTGAACAAATTTCCCGATGTTTCCCATAAAATTCGCAAACGATCGGTCTCAAGCGCTCCCTCTGTGAACTCAGCGAGCGGTTTGATGTCTTTATTTTCTGCTATCGGTTGAAACTCTATCATCACCTGACTCATTGGCGGAACATTTGTCACAAGAACAGACTGTTTTTCTCCATCAAAATAAGCCGGAAGTTCTTTTCCTTGTGAATCAATAAAGCGACCTTCTTGTAAAAGTGGAAGTTCAATCAGTTCATTCCTTGACCAGCTAGCTGTATTGTTGACTGTATACTTTTGATTAGCAGGTCCATCTAATTGTTCAAATAACTGTTGAATGGTCTGAGTCACGACGGCAAACTCTGCTCTATGGTCTTGATAAACTTCTTTGATCGAAGAACCAGGAATAATATCGTGGAATTGATTACGAAGAACCGTCTCCCATGTTTCAAAAAGCGGATCCTTAGGATACTCGTCTTCTTTGCTGGCTGCTAAACATGTATAGAGAATCTCAAGTTCCCGTAGAGCAATTTCAGCTTTTCGATTCATTTTTTTGACAAACGCTTGCGAGGTATAGGTTCCTCGATGATATTCCAAGTACAATTCGCCATCCCAACGAGAGACCAGCGACTTATTTCGTTCTACTGTCTGATGCAGTCGTTCAAAAAAGGCTTTCGCTATTCCTGTTTTGACTTGCGGCAATCCTGGAATCTGGTCAAGGCGTCGTCGATTTTCCAGCATCTCTCTAGTGACACCGCCTCCGCCGTCCCCATGACCGTAAGACAGCAGAAATTCTTGATTCAAACGCTTGTCTTGATATCCGTCGTAAATTCCTTGAACGGTCCCCGGAGAGAGCGTTCCATTGTAGGTATAAAACCATTCTTCTGCCCATTCATCCGTTTTACCATCAACTGGCGTGGTGATAAAATGCGTCAAAATATCTGTCCCATCGATTCCCCGCCAATAAAAGGTATCATGGGGCATCCGGTTGTATTGGTTCCAGCTGATTTTGGTCGTCATAAACGTCTCAATGCCAGATTTTCTTAAAATTTGGGGCAACGCCCAAGAATAACCGAATACATCTGGAAGCCACAAGAAATGCATCTCTTTGTCAAATTCTTCCTTCACAAATTTTTTCCCATGGAGTATCTGACGGACCAATGATTCGCCTGACGGTATATTGCAATCGGCTTCCAGCCACATGGCTCCGTCCACTTCCCAACGGCCTTCTTTGATTCTCTTTTTGATTTTCTCATAAAGAGCTGGATAGCTTTCTTTGACATATTTGTATAGCTGAGGTTGGGTTTGCAAGAAAATATATTCTGGGTATTGTTCCATCAAACGTAAAACCGTTGAAAAACTGCGGACAGCTTTTTCCCCTGTATGCTTCAGCCGCCACAGCCAAGCAACATCGATATGTGTATGACCGATAGTTGTCACAGTGATCTCCGAAAGTTTAGGTATTTTTTGCAGTTCTTGGTTTAAATAATGATCCGCTTCCTCAACGCTGTAGTAAAAAGAGATAGATCCGGGTACCTGCCACTGAATCAAACGAAAGGCATCATCTAAAAGATTCAACAGCTTGTATCGTATCGGTTCATTTTCCGGTAACCCATCGATAGTTTTCGCCATCATGTCAGCGAGAAAGAAACAGTCATCAGCAGCTAAGTGTCGCTTTGCCAAACAAGCTTGCCGAAACTCATGCCGTTGAATGACTTCAGCCCCACCGCCTTCCAAGCCAGACCATAGTTTTAAATCAAGTCGGATGGTTGTCCCCCGGTAATGATCCGCCAGAAAAATCTCTGTATGATTCGAATCGACACCCTGATAAGGTTCACCATCGATCAATAGCAAGGACTCAAAGCCTGAATTATAGCCACCACCTGTACGACCAAAATCGATCAGTAACCATAAGTCTTCCTCCTCTGGAACTGTCAATTCATGATGAGCCCAAATATAACGGTCTCTCCCTTGCCAGAAATCGCTAACTGAAAGTGTAAAGTCCCACTCTTCTGGTGGGTGTTTTTCCGTTTTTGACTTATCTTCTTTTGCCGACCACATTGTAAGGTCTTGTACTTTTTGAAAACGATACGCTTTTAGTTCAGCGATTCGTTTCGTTAATTTTTTTGTCGTATGAAATGGATCTTTCATCCTTTCGTCGCTCCTCCCATGCTAAATCCTTTAGACATATACGTTTGTGACAAAGCATATAAAATGACGACTGGTAAGGTATATAGCACCGAAAAAGCGGCTAAACGGCCATAATTGACCATACCAAAGTTGCCGAAAAACTGAAAGATCGAGACTGATGCCGGCATTTTTTCGGGTGACTGAATCAAAATATAAGGAACAAAGAAGTTGCCCCAGCTTCCAGTAAAAGTAAAAATACCAACCGTACAAATACCTGGAACCATCAGCGGTGCTACGACTTTTCGCACCCCTTGCCATGTTGAAGCCCCATCGACCCAAGCGGACTCTTCTAAGTCGATTGGTACCGAATCCATAAAGTTCTTCATCATCCAAATCCCATAAGGCAGTGAGGACGCCGTCAAGAAGAACGTCACCGCCAGTAACGAATCTTGAAACTTCAAAAAGATAAACAGTTGATAGACCGGCACGATGACAGCAGTCATCGGTAATGAGGTCATGAACAGCACCGCCATCAAAAAACTTTTTTTATATCTTAGCTGATACCTCGACAAGGGATATGCTGCCAAAACACATAAGACAACAACTAAAATCGATTGACAGCCGGACAAAAGCAAGCCGATTCCGAATGACCGAATGATAGTTTGATCAGAAAGGATCGAAGCAAAATTTTCAAATGATACTGCTTCAGGTAATTTCAAAGTTTGAATAGCGCCCGGATCAATAGAGGCGATCAGCATCCACAACAATGGGAGCAAAAACAATAAGGCTAATACTGCCAAAAGCAGATAATGAATCATGGTCTCCAATTTTTCACTGCGTTTTACCATTTTTTTCACCTACACTTTCACTTTCAGCATTTTCATATAAATCAAGCTTGCGGCAGCACCAATCAGTAGCAAGACCAGCGAAATCGCTGTTCCGTATCCTAGCTGATAGCTCACAAAAGCTTGTTTGTACATGAAGACCGGCAGGGTTGCAGTCTGATTGCCGGGACCACCACCAGTCATAGTATAAATCAACGTAAAGACACCCAATGTCTGCAAAGTGACGAGCATCAAATTCGTTGCAATGGTACCTTTGACCATCGGTATCGTAATTTTTCGAATCACTTGCCAGCGGCTGGCGCCATCCATAACTGCAGCTTCCTCTACTTCCTTAGGGATCTCATCTAAAGCGGATTGAAACACCATCATTGAAAAAGCGGTTCCTCGCCAAATATTGGCAACCACAACGCTTATCATAGGAAACGCAAACAGCCAAGCAACCGGCTCAAATCCCATCAGTCCCATCAACCAATTAGCTGTTCCGCTATCTCCTAAAAAAGCGACCCAGCAAAAGGAAACAACGACTTCCGGCGTAACCCATGCAGCAATGATGATCAGACCAACGACTCGCCGAAAGGCTCGATTTTTCTCCCGCATCATAAATGCAATCAAAAAACCTAAGAAACATTGACCGATCACTGCAGAAAAAATGACAAAAATCAAGGTTCGTACGACACTAGTTTGAAAAGCCGGATCATTGAAC
The DNA here is from genome assembly GCF_051715045.1 of Enterococcus sp. AZ063. Taxonomy (NCBI): domain Bacteria; kingdom Bacillati; phylum Bacillota; class Bacilli; order Lactobacillales; family Enterococcaceae; genus Enterococcus; species Enterococcus sp. AZ063. The sequence continues at coordinate 992,427 of NZ_JBIOTA010000001.1, read as the reverse complement.
ATGCGCACAAAATTTTCAAAGCCGATGAACCGCAATTGACTTGCTTCAGCACCGGTCAGAGCCAAGTTCGTGAAGGAAAAGATAAAAGTTAAGATAACTGGACCAACAAAAAATATCAGCAGCAAGAGCCAACTGGGAAATAAAAAGATCAACGCTTTTTTACTATTGGACATTTGCTGCTCTCGTTTTAGCGAATTTTCCATTCTTTTCTCCTTTCTTTTTTAAAGAGAAGAAACGTTAGCCTCCATTCGGATTGTTTGCTGCAATTCCTTCTCTTTATTAATGATTTAGTTAACGGCATCGTCTCCAACGATCCTTGTTACATTGGCGGCATAATCACTAGCTGCTTCTTCTGGTGTCTTGCTGCCAGTGGCAACTGCTTCAACCATTGTTTGAATCTCTACTGAAACATTAGGATATTTGTCATCTGCAGGACGGAAATGAGCGTATTGTAAGAAAGAGGTTGCTTGTTCAATAAAAGGCTGCTCCTTATATTCAGCTATTTCTGCTGAATCGTCTCGGACGGTTAAATTCCCTTCAGCGATTGCGCGTGCAGCTTGCTGTTCTTTTCCACCGAGTGCTTGAACCACTCGCCAAGACGCTTCTTTGTTTTGTGCTTTTTCAGGAATGGCCCATGTCCAGCCTCCTGACATGGTCGTAAATGGCGGTTCACCACCATTTTGTGTAGGCATGGCTGCAAAACCAAAGCGTTCTGTCATATTCTCAACAGGAGTTGCCCCATTTTCGGCCCAGTTACCGGCACTCCAAAATCCATCTAAAAGCATGCCGACTTCATCATTAGGAAATTTATCTTGGAACATCACAGATCCATAATTACTGTTAATAGCGATGGATAAAGAAGGACCTAATTGTTTCTGGTTATACACTTCATCAATAAAAGCCAGAGAGTCAATAATCCCTTGTGTATTCACTTGCCATTTACGCGTTTCACTATCAAATAATGTATCTTGAGTACCATATAAGAGCATCTGGAAAGTCTGCATGGAAACCGACTCACCATTGGCTTTAGCCACACCTAATCCTAAGGGGATCACATTCTCATCGGAAGCTTTGATTGCTTCAGCTGCCTCAATAATCTCCCCCCAAGTTGTTGGCTGCCAGTCTTCAGGCAGACCGGCTTTCTTAAAGACATTTTTGTTGTACCAAATCCCGCGAGAATCAGAAGTTCCTGGAATGGCATACGTACTACCATCTTCAGCAATGACACCAGCTTTTAAGTTTTCTGTATATTTATCCCATTGATCCCAGTCAGCAACATATTCATCAAGATTGGTTAAGTAACCGGCATTTGCATCAGAATTCAACATAAAGGAATCTTCTGCCACTACATCGGGTGCTGTGCTCTCCGATTGCATAGAAAGAGCAACTTTTGAAAAATAGTCTCCCTCACTTGCGGTAATCGGAGAAAGTACGATTTTAATGTCCTCATTTTCTTTCTCAAATTGTGGAATAAATGTTTCTTCCAAATATTGGGTCATTTTATCGTTTTCCCCGGTATTGCGCCAAGTAACCTTTATCTCGGTTTTCCCCTCTGCCCCGTCCCCATTTGACGAGCCGTCGCTGTTCCCACAAGCAGCTAAAACCATTGGTAGTGTCAGTAGAGACAGTAATGATACAGCTTTTCTTTTCATCGACATAATCGTTCCTCCTAAATTTTTTCATTTTCTATCGCTTAAAGTAAGCGCTTTAAATATAGCCTGTTTAGCCATTGTTGAATATCATTATTATTCGTTGAAATATACACTTTTTACTCTTAATATCAAGTTTTGTAGACAACTACAAATAATGATGATTTGACTCAAGCTAATTTATCTCTATAATCAATGTAAACGTTACCAAATAAAGAAAGGAGCACTTATGAAATCAAAAACATATCGAAAAATATTCTTAACCTTTTTAACGGTAATCATTGCATATACTATTTTTATTATGGTGATTGTCATCAATAATGAAGTTAATCAGCGGAAAACTGAACAAACTACCCAAAGTATTATGACGCTAGAAAACAGTGCTTTTCGCATTGATCAGCAACTTCGATTTGCCCTCAATTCAATGAAATCTTTAGCAACAAAAGAAAGTATTATACTGTTTTCCCAAAGTACTGAATCTGATTATGCGCTGTTTTCAGCGATGTATGATGAAATTCGTGAAAACTATTTATTAATGAATCAGTTTGAATACTCTATCGGAATCTTGAATCCAGAAAATCATATCATCGTAAGTTCTGACGGCTATTTTGTTTACAATGATTTCTTTTCCTTCTTGAATATAGAAACAAAATCCGGGCTTCTTTCCGAAATGCTGGCAGATGCCAGCTTCAGTTCCTCCATCTTCGAAACCTTTGATCAACGGCTGATCATGCTTCATAAAGAGCAAGTAGGGAATCAGACCCTCTACTTCTTTGCCTACTGGAAAAAAAATGAACTACTGTCTCCAATGAATCAAGGACTACAAGTTATCGATCAACAATATCCTTCTAGTAAGACTAGTTCACCGATACTTACTGATTTTACACAAAATACCATTCAGCAAGAGATCCAATCAGATACTATCGTTTTTATAAAAAATTCAGAGGTGCTCCCTTTTGCCAATTATGAATTGACAACCGCGATTCAAAGCAGTTTTCCACTCTCTACAATTTCGTCCTTTCTCCTTCCATTAATGGTTTTGATCGTACTGGGTGCTTTGATCGTCATTTTCTTGAGTAAGCGGATGTACAAACCTTATCTAGAAATATTAGATGAAATCAAAAAGAGTAATGTTGATATTTTAACAGTTGATGATATCAACTTAGCTTTGCACCAGATAATCGAGTCGTCTAGTTCGATCAACCAGCTCCAATCCCCTGTCTCAGAAGAAGTAAAGGAACTATTCTTGAAGAATCTGCTTTACGGAAAATATACGTACAATATGAGCAAGAGTTTACTGCCCACTTTCCATCTTGAAGGCATAGAAAAACGTGGGAGTTTTGCTTTTCTGACCTTCTCAGGCGAGATGGCGGAAGAAGCCACTTTTAATGAAACAGAGATCATTCATGTGCGAAAACAGTTGATCAAGAAAAATCTTCATATCAAGTGTTATGATATCATCAGTTTTTCCGAAAAACACCTTGCCATTCTTTTTTATGATCAGGAATTTTCACAAATCATGAAAGAGATCGATCAATTGAAACTAACAATCGAAGACAGTTTGAACTTAAGAATGACTTACTTGCTATCAAAACCTTTTCATTCTCTTGAACATTTTATCGAAGTCTTTCATGAAACCTGTCAGTGGTCAGATGAATGCAATGGCGAAGATCAGTTCCATCAAATACCGGTTCCAACATCCAATGCTCTTCATAAAATCAATTATACCGTTGATGAGGAACAGTTATTGATCCAATATTTCAAAGTAGATGATTTTGTCCATGCCAGAGAATTATTGCAACAAATCGTGGAGATCAATATTTCCAGCAACCATTCCCTAGGCTTCCTTCAGGAATTTTCAACCGCTCTGATCTTAACAATAAAACGAATTGCTGTGATCAAAGAGATTTCCTATCCTGAATTCTACAATCAAAATAAGAAACAATTTCTTTATTTAAGAAAAGGGTTTTCAGATCCCGATGTGAAAAAAACGATTTTTTCCCTTTTTGACACGCTGATCACTCAGATCGAAACCATGGAAAAAAATAATGGATCCAAAATAGATGAAATCATTCAATATATTAATAGCAACTATTGCAGCGACCTCAGTTTAACAGATATTGCCCAGCAGTTTCATCTAAGTGAAGCCTATTTAAGCCGGTTGATTAAAGAACGACTGTCCATGTCCTTCAAACCATACGTCAATCAACTACGTGTCGAAAAAGCCAAACGTCTGATGAGCGAACAAGAAAGTTCAATCAATGAAATTGCTAGTAAAGTCGGCTTTAAAAATACCAATTCCTTTATTCGGGTATTCAAACAATTTGAAGGGTCGACACCTGGTACTTATCGTACCAATAAAATTCATTAAGCTCTAAAATTCTAATACAAAAAAAACGATCTGAACGAGATTTGATCCCTACATTTACGAATTGATTCCCCCAAGAAAATTCGTTCTATTAGTAGTTTTCAAATTTTTCGTTCTGATCGTTCTAATAAAAAGATAAGTTACTTATACAGTCACAGCTGATAATGGATCGCTTCTTGGTACTTTTCAAACAGGGACTGGTTCAATTCATCCCCGCCCTCTAGGTTCGCTGAGTAAAAAATCGGCGGATAGTCGACACCGGCTTCTTTTAGTTTTTGGCAAACTTCAACGATGATCGCATTTAAGATCGTTGCGCCGACTACGGTGGATGTAGGTCCGACTTTTTGTTCGACGTCTGGAATCGTACACGCAGCATCGCCAATCTCCCCATGATTGTCGATGACGATATCCGCCGTTTCAAACAAACGCAAGCCTGAAGTATGGCGGCTGGTGACTGTTTTCGAATAGGTAAGGTTCGTTAATGCGATGATCTTGACTCCTTTTTCTTTGGCATGAAGCGCCATATCGATGATAACGGGGTTTCGCCCAGACACCGAATGCAAGATCAGCACATCACCTGATGTAAAGGGTTGGGTCGCCGCCAAGGCACTACCATAGCCTTCTAAGCGCTCCATTTTACTTGTGAAGGTGATTGGGCTACGATCAAGCATCAGTTCTCTTCCAAAGATCGCGTTGATCGTCATCATGCCGCCTGCTCGATAATACATCTCTTCGGCTAAGATCCCAGCGTGACTTGCGCCAAAAATGTAAATGGCTTTTTTGGTCAAGTTGGCTTGCGTCAGCAATTCAATGGCTTGCTCAATCGCTGGTGCTTCTTTTTCTTCTACAATAGACAATAGTTCTTTTGCTTTTTCAAAGTATTGAAACATTTAAAACCCTCCAAACAGCTTGCCGATCAATTCACCAAGGATGCCCCATAGAGATAAATCGTTCCCACCGAAAATCAAGATCCAGTTTTGAATCGTCGTTGAGAACAACGCTGCAGAGATCCCAACGAGTGCTACCATAACGACAGAAGCTGTGATCGTACCAATAATGGCACCTCGCAAGCCCCCTTGTCCTTCGCCGATCACCGCAGCACCGCCACATTCAAAGAAGCTGGTGATGACTAAAGGAACGATCAAAATGCCAAAGACGTTGGTCGTATTGGCAATGACCACTAAAATCGTTGAGGTGATCATCGCCACGATAAAGCCGATGATTACAGCATTTGGACGATAGTTGAACAAGATGGGCACATCAAAAGCTGGTTTTGCTCCAGGAACGACTTTTTCTGCGATCCCTTGAAAGGCGGGAATGATTTGGTTGATCAATAGACGTACCCCATACAACATGATCAATAATCCTGCACCGAAGTTCAAGCCAGCATCAACCGCAAACATCACCAAGTTGCCCCCTTCAGGAACTAATACGGGCGCAATCAAACCGATGACGACATTCATCAAAAACATCACTAACGCGCCAGTAATCGATATTTCACGGAAAAACGATAGATTTTCTGGCACTTTCAAATCTTCCGTCGATTTTTCTTTGTTTCCGACCCGTTTTGCAACAAAGCCTGAAACCAATGACAAGATCCCCGTTGGATGACCGATCAAGAATGAATCATCGCCTGTGGCATCCCATACATATTTACGCATGATCCATGGCATGAAGGACCAGTAACAAGCAGATAGAACCGCCCCTAAGATCAACAGTGGGATTCCAGTAAGCCCGCCTTCAACGCCCCCAGCGACGATGACAAATGGGAACCACCACAACATGTGGCCGGTGAGGAAAATCGTCTTCACAGGTGTAAAGCGAGCAATCAATAAATGAATGACAAGTCCGAAAAACATCGCTAAACCAACTGTTCCGCCGTATTCTGCCGTAAAGGTGATGTCAGAGAGACCATCTGACACAGCAACGCCTAATTGGGTTTGAACCGCTGCATTGATCGGTGCGATCGTTCCCACCAACATATTTACCCCAGCCGTCAATGCCACCATCCCGAAGGAAGCTGTTAAGGTTCCTTTGACGACTTCTGCAAAAGGTTTTCTTTGTACCAATAACCCAATCATGGCAATGATCCCCAGTAGGACTGGCGGATTTTTTAAAATATAATCCGTGACAAAATTCATGATTATCCCTCTCTTTCAGCTAAAAATTTTTCCATTTGCTGTTTGACTTCTTCTTTATCCATATACTTTTTGATTGGATAAACGGGTGCTTTCACGGATGCTTTTAACTCATTCAATAATTCATTACTCGTAAAATAAACATCTGCTGGTGTCGCTTTTGCCGTCGATAAATCAGTATTCTCGGCAGTTGCCGTCAACCCTAACTCTTTGATCACCTTGTCGATCGTCATCTTCAATACCATTGAGCTTCCTACACCAAATCCACATACTGCTAAAATTTTCATATCCTTTTCCTCCTATTGGAATAATTGACAAATTTGTTCCCGATCGCCATTTAATATCACGTTGTATTTTTCTTCATCCATAAAGATCGCCATGATCTCTTTCAAGCTTTCTAGATGGCTTTGACTATCTGCGGCGGCTAAGACAAGAAATATCCGCACCGGTTTGCCCTCAAGATCGATGGGCTGTTTCGTTACTAAAAGGCTCATACTTTGTTCCAAAACCCCTTCTCCAGGACGGGCATGCATCAGCGCAAAGTAATCCGCCAACACCATGTAAGGACCATTTTCTTCCACACTTTGAATCATCGCTTCGATGTATTCTGACGTAATTAGCGCTTCATCCAGCAAGGGCTGGCTGGCTAATTTTACGGCTGAGCGCCAATCTGTCACTGTCTCATCCGTTTGTATATGCTTTTCAGGCAAAGAATCCTTCACTTTCATTCTGATTTAACCTCCAACATTTTTGATAGGAACCATTCTTTGTTTTCGATTCCTTGCATGATCAATTTCATCATTGGTTCCACCTTTTGCGTCTCATCCTCTCGGATCATCAATAAAATAATGATGTCGGCTTTTTGGTTGCCCCATTCTACTGGCTGATCCAAAAGCAAAATCGAGATGGCTGTTTTTTCGACATAATTCGGATTGCCATGAGGGATGGCAAAGCCATTATCTAAATAGGTTGATTGTAGCTGCTCTCTTTCAATGACGGATTGCTGAAACTGCGCTTTTCGTTTTTCATCACTAAAAGGGGTTTGTTCGATCAAAAAATTGATGGCTTCTGTTTTGCTGGCAAATCGCTCGAAAAAGACGGTTGGCTGGATCATCGATTGGGCTTGAAGAAGTAAACTATTTTGATCGACCGCCGCCTCATTATCGATGACTAAATCGATGTAGTGATTCATGATCCGCTTCATGTCGCGATTGGTCACCATAGGCGAGATCCGCACCACAGGTTTTTGAATCTCGACGAGATCGATGGTTGAAATAATAAAATCGATCGCCGAGATGTCCATCTGCTTTAATTTTTCTACTGAAACGGTTTCGATACTGTCGATCTCTGGCAGAATGCGACGAATTTTCGCAGAGACAAACGAGCTAGTGCCGACGCCATTGGGACAGACAAAAATGATTTTGTTCATGCGGCGCATTCGCTCGATCGCTGCTTGAAAATGGATCGTGACAAATCCGATCTCATCATCAGAGATCCCCACTTGATACGCTTTCAAGAAATCATGGAGCGAGAACCAGACCACGCCATACAAGGCAGGATAGTTTTGTTTGATTTCCTCTAACAAAGGGTTGATGACTGTGGTTTGCGCTTCGATCCGCAACAGCAGTTGATACAGATGAATCGTCACATCTTCTTCCAATCGATTGTCTTGGGTCAAGTCGGTGCCTAAGCCTTCGCTGATTTTTTGAATCAAGTTGCGCACTTTTCCCCGAAAGACGAAAGGAACTTTTTCACTTTTCATAAAAAATTTCAAGCCGCTACCGACAATCAGGTAGGTTAGATATTGCACTTCTTTTGGTGAAAATTGATAAATGTGCTGTTCTTCGATTTCTTTCAGTAGCTCATAGACTAACGGATATTTGTCGAACTCCAAAAACAGTTTCCCCACTTGGCGATTTTCTTCAATCACTAAGTTTTCCGCATGACTCGCCCGTTCGATCAGCAGCACGATGGAAAGGACGATACTTTGGATATAGCTGTCGGGCATTTCCACTTGTTTTTCCACTAACGCTCGACGAAACGCCTGATTTACTTCCTGGTATTTCGCAGGTTCCACCAACAAGGAAAACGCCGCTGGTTGATCCAGCATCATTAAGCAAAAGCGTTTCAGCACCCGATGAATCTGGGATTCACTTCCTTCAAAAAATGTACCTGAATTATCAAATCTCAGACGTAAGCTTTCTTTTTGAAACAGTTCTTTTAAATAAGAAATATCTTTTGCAATACTGCTGCGGGAAACGAAATAATCCTCTGCTAACTGCTGATAGCTGAGGTGCTCGCCAGCAATCAACCGTTTAAAAATCAAAATCCTTCGTTCCGATGTCCCCGAATAATTCATTTTCATACGCTCACCCTCTACCTCTATTTTATTGCTACTGTAACAAATTAGAAGGCTAATTGTTAGATTAAAGAATGATTAAAAGGAGTGTACACTTTGATTTTCAAGGCTCCTGAAGGCATTTTATAACAATTTCAAGGCGCTTTTTTTCACAATCTGCCGCCTTTCTCTTATAATTAAGCTAGGATTTATATAGGAGGAGATAACATGAAATGGCGTGGGGGTAGACAAAGCAGAAATGTCGATGATCGAACGGGGCGATCATCTGGCTCAGGCGGGATGTTGGCTGCTGGTGGCGGGATCGGTACGGTGATCATCGCTGTTTTATTTTTCCTGTTTAGCGGTGGTGATTTAAATTCGCTGCCGGATGTCTTGGGTGGCAGCGGTCAAGCAGCCAATTACCAGACAGAAAATGTGGGCACTAGTGAGTACACGGAGGAAAAAGAATTTTCCGCAGTCGTGTTCGGCTATTTAGAAGATTATTGGCAAGACGTTTTTCAAGAGCGGCAAGAAACCTATCAAGACCCGACACTCGTATTATTTACGGGAAGCGTGCAGTCGGCATGCGGCTATGCCACGTCACAGGTTGGTCCGTTTTATTGCCCAGCAGATGAGAATGTGTACCTTGATCTGAGCTTTGCCAATGAGCTTTCCGATAAATATGGCGCAAGCGGCGACTTCGCAATGGCCTATGTCATCGCCCATGAAGTCGGTCATCATGTGCAAAATGAGCTGGGGATTACCCAACAATTGGACAAAATCCGCCAGCAAGTTTCAGAGAAGGAATACAATCAGTACAGCGTTCGCTTGGAACTGCAAGCTGACTACTTAGCTGGTACTTTTGCGAAATACTTGCAAGGCGAAACCTATCAAGGACAACCGATCTTAGAAGCTGGCGACATTCAAGAAGCAATCACAGCTGCCAATGCCATCGGGGATGATACACTGCAAAAAGAATACCAAGGCTATGTTGTTCCAGATAGTTTTACGCACGGCACATCGCAGCAACGCGTGGACTGGTTTAACCGTGGCTATCGTTATGGTGACTTAGCACATGGCGACACCTTTAATGTCGATAGCCTTGACTTGAGCAAGTAGCTTCAACTAAAAAATCACTCCGAAACAGCATGAACCGCCTGCTGCTTCGGAGTGATTTTAGGTTCTTGTTGCCCCTTCAAGCCTTTTGGTGAAGGGACGCTTTACGCTTTCTTAACTTTCGCAATGATTTTTTCGCAAAAACGTGCCTGCTTCGTCATACTTTTTTCACATTTCGAGACTATTATATAAGCATACCAACAAACAACCCTAACACTTTTTCATTTTTACTCCTTTGCCTGTCAGTCCCCGCTGACAGGCTCTTTTTTTGTCTTTTGATTGATATACTCAGACCTGCAAGTCTTTGCGCTCATAACGGGAAAAGGTGCCAAAGAAACAGATGATACCGAGCAGCAGTACCCATAGGACTGATGTGGCGCCGTTATCCATGAGTTGGACGGGTAATGCTATACGGACGGGTGAAAGTCCTGCCAGCCATTCCAATTTATCGTAGAGTTCCCCCACGATGCCGAGCAAATACAGACCGAACACGCAGCCTAAGCCGACGCTGGCGGTTTGTTTGCTGGAACGCAAGATCGTGGATAAAAAGAAACCTAGACAGAGGAAGAAGACTAAGACACCATACTCGGCAACGAAGATTTTGCTGATTTCTTCTATAAAAGCGGACAGGTCGTCTTCAGGCAGTTTGAACAGAGCAAAAGAGGCCAGACTACTGCCATAAGCAATCAGCCAAAAGCCAGTCAGCAACAACAATCGAGCGAAGAACTTCCACCCAACGATTTCTCTGCGGCTAATAGGCTGAGCATATAAATACTCGATCGTTCCTTCTGATTCTTCAGTGATCAGACTGTTCAAGCCTAAAAGCATCCCATAAATACACGCAGCAATAAATAAGTATTGAAAGTAGTACCCGAAAAAACCTGTTGGAGAAACCAAACTTGAGGGTCCTGTCAGTTGGATGTTAAAGATGCCTAGTAATTCTGGGCTGAAAGAGCCCAACATCTGGTCTAACGACGTTTTCATTTCTGGCGTAATCATTTGAGGATAGATAGCCGTAAATGAAAAAATGATTGCTGCAAAAAGGATCGCCCAGACTAGCCAGCCTTTGAAGGTATTTTTAAGATCGATTTTCATTAAAGTCATTTTTGAGAACCTCCTTCATACAGGAGCATAAATTGCTGTTCAAGGGTTGGGTGTTCGATCGTGAACTCTTTAATGGCAGGATTGGTTAAAAAATGTGCCAGCTGATTCATGTCCCCTTGATAGAAAAAACGCAGGCTGTGTGATTCCTGAGCAAGAACCTGTACATTTTTCAAGCCGGCTAATGAGAGGCTGTCCTCATTCGTGAGCGTTACAACTTTGCCGAAATTTTCTTCCTCACTCAATTCTTTCACGGTGATGATCTGTCCTTCACGAATAAAGGCGGTACGATGGGCATAGGTCTGAATTTCATGCAGATCATGACTGGATAGAAAAATCGTCATCCCCTGTTTGTTTCTTCTGAGAAGCTCTTCAAACAGCCGTTTTTGGATCAAGGGATCTAAGCCATTGGTCGGCTCATCTAAAATCAACATTCTCGGTTGTGCAATCAAGGCGCTCGCAAGCCCGACTTTTTTCTTGTTCCCTAAAGAAAGTTCTGCGATCGATTTGTTTGGATCAATTTGAAAAAGCTCCATCAACTCCTGAATCTCTTTTTTTGGCTGCTTGACTTGATGAAAATCCGCCGTAAATGCCAGTAGTTCTGCTGTCGTCATTTTTGAATAAAACCGTACATCACTGGAAACATACCCAGTAAACGTTTTGATCTCTTTGGCTGCTTGTTGGCAATCTAGTCCAAAAATCGCCGCCTGTCCTGCATCTGGTTTGATAAAATTCAACAATACTTTGATGGTCGTTGATTTTCCCGCACCATTTGGTCCGATAAAGCCAAAAATCTCTCCTTCTGCCACTTGCAATGATACGTTCTCGATGGCGTACTTCTTGTTGTATTGTTTGCTTAGTCCGTTGATCGTAATGGCATCCATCCTGTCCCCTCCTTGTACTGCTTTGATGCCATCAGTGTAGCCTTATTTCGCATTTCCGTCAATCAAAGATCTAAAAGGCTTCCGCTGGAATGTTTTACGAAAATCATCAACAGATTGACACACTTCTATTGCTTTCTCTTCCTATTTTTTTCACATTTTCCCGCTATTATCAATACATACCAACAAACAACCCTAACACTTTTTCATTTTTACTCCTATCCCGCCAGTCCCCGCTGGCGGGCTCCTTTTTTTATCGGCAAAAAAACGCAGACCTAGTAGCAACTGACTTTAGCAATTGTAGCACTCGCTAAAGTCAATTGACTGACTATCCTGCGTTTTTTTGCTCGATCATTTCTGGGACGGATAAATCAGAGTTGACTCATCCGTCCCACTTTCATTATTGACAATGCGTCCGTTTTTTTTAAGTTTTCAAAGGGTGATTTGTTAACGAAACGGATTGTAGAAACGTCCGCCATTAAGGACCATCAAGGACAATCCGAGCGCCACGATCAAGCAAACGACAGCAATCGCCAAGAGATCTTTGCCTTGGATCGGCTTAGCTTTCAGCCAGGTACGCTGCTTATGCTTGCCAAACCTTCTTAGCTCCATGGCAGCAGAAATATGGTCGATCCGTTCCAAGCTGGAAAAAATCAAAGGAATCGCGATCGCGACATTGCCTGCCACTCGCTTGCGCAAAGGTGCTTTTTTAGAAAGCTCCACGCCCCGTGCTTGTTGCGCTTTGGCAATCGTCCGAAAATCATCTTGAATATCGGGAATGTAACGCAAAGCCAGTGCGACTGCATAGGCGATCTTGTAGGAAATCCCGATGCGGTTGATACTGGACGCCAACTCACTAGGATTGGTGGTAAACAAGAAAATCAACCCTGGAGGAATCGTGACAAAATATTTGATCAACAGATTCAGCTCATAAAACACTTGCTCTTGGGTCAATGTATACCGACCGATCCCTTCGAAAATCACGTGGCGCGTACCGTAGATCTCCACCCCATATTCTGGTGCGAAAAGATAGACCGCCACCAAATTCAAAAGCGAAAAGAAGATGATAAATTTCAATACAAAAGCGATATCTCGGTAGCGAATTCCAGCACTGGCAAATAGAAAGACCGAAAACAATGCCAGTCCAATGAGAAAGCGCGTATCATAAGAGATCATCCCGATGATGGATAGCAGCAAAAAACAAATCAGTTTTGCGGCACCGCTTAATTGGTGAATCCATGTTTTGCAGTCAAGATAGCCGATTAGATTACTCTCCATCGTGTCCCTCCTTCTCGCTGGCAATGAAGGCGGCAGTAAAAGCGGCGGGATCTGTCAGCTGGTTAAGGGTCGCCAGTGTGTACAAGCTGGTTTCTTTGAGGTTCGCGGCACTCACCACTTGTTTGTCTGCTAAAACAACTTCTGGCGGTGCGTCCAGCAAAATCGTTCCTTTTGTCAAAACGATCGTCCGCTGTGTATACTCCAACATCAAATGCATATCGTGGGTGATCATAACGATCGTTAATCCCCGCTGGTTCAACTCCTGTAAAAATTGCATCATTTCGGTGTAATGGCGATAGTCTTGTCCCGCTGTCGGCTCATCCAATAAAATGAGTTCAGGATCTAAGACGAGGATCGCTGCAATGGCGGCTCGGCGTTTTTGCCCATGACTTAGTGCCGACAATGGCCATGAGCGAAACGGATAAAGACCACAGATTTTTATGGTCTGATGAACTTTTTCTGTAATTTCAGACTCTGGAACGTTTCGGTTGCGCAAGCCTAAGGCAACTTCGTCAAACAGGAAGTTTTTTGACAGCATTTGATTGCTGTTTTGCAACACATACCCGATTTTTTGCGCTCGTTCTTTGATGGAATCATTGCCCATGTCCGTTCCTTGCCAAAGTAATTTGCCAGAAGTCGGAGTCAAAAAGCCGGTAATCAAATGGGACAAGGTCGATTTTCCTGCGCCATTATGCCCGACCAAACTAATCATTTCTCCTTGATGGATGGTAAAATCCAGTGCCTGCAAAATGGGTTTGCCCACTTGGTAGGAAAACGATAGATTTTTTGCTTCCAACAACGGCGGCTGGTAGCTAGGAAGCGCCGGTTTCGGAAATTTTTCTTGAAACTGAGTCAGTTTTTCGGCAATCTCAGGTGATGCAAACGCTTCTACCGCGACCAAATCAGCAGCGTCGGTCACGGGAACCCCCGCTTTTTTTAAGGCGGCTAAATACAGCGGTTCACGAATGCCGACTTGCTGCAGCATGTCCGTTTTTAATAGTTCATTCGGTGTACTGTCGGCAAGGATGCGGCCTTCTTCCATCACGATGATGCGATCGACAGCGGCGGCTAGCACTTCTTCTAAGCGGTGTTCAATGATAATGGTGGTAAAACGCTTCTCTTGATACAGCTGGTCGATCATTTTGATGGCTTCCACACCTGTTTGCGGATCCAAGTTGGCTAGCGGCTCATCAAACAGTAGAATCGGTGTTTCATCGATCAAAACACCTGCCATTGAAACACGCTGCTTTTGGCCACCCGATAATTCCTGCGGTTTTTTCGCCAAATGATCCATTAAGTCGGTCTTTTCTGCCCAAAAATGCAGCGCCTCTTGCATCACTGCTTGACTGCGCTGATCGTTTTCCAATGAAAACACGATATCTTCTGCTACGGTCAAGCCTACAAATTGGCTATCGGTGTCTTGCAGCACCGTGCCGACGGTCAAAGACAGCTCGTAGATGGAAGCTTGCCCAAAGGTATTGGTACCGATCGTCAATTCTCCAGTACTACTGCCTTTGTCGTTTTGCGGGATCAAACCGTTCAAACATTTTCCTAATGTACTTTTGCCAGAACCGCTGGCACCGACGATCAGGACTTTTTCTCCTTCATAGATCGTTAGATCGATGTTTTTCAAGGTCGGTTCCGCTTGTGCATCATATTGGAAAGAAAAATTCGTAAATTGAATGATTTTTTGTTTCATTTTTTAGCCTTCACACATTTCTTTGGTTAGGATTCCTTGCTCAAGCTGCCTTTTTTGGTTTTGGTTTGGGCATAGGCTTTTAGCAGGATCACTCCGATTATCCCAGTTACGACTGCATTGGTCAATCCCGCAATGACTCCTTGCGTAAAGACTTTGTTCGCTGGTTCGCCATAGATCAAAATATCCCCGATCGGGGCAATGATCACCCAGACGACCAAATTTGCGATCGTTTCACCGATCAAGAAGGTCCGAATTTCTTTAGCGCCAAAGGTTCCTTGCTGGATTGGAATCCAACGAGTCAAAAGTCCGAAGAACACCCCTAAGATCCCAGAGGCGGCGATCCAAGACCACCATGGACCATAAGTCGTTAAATCTCCTAGAGCATGACCGATAAAGCCTGCTAAACCAGCCACGATCGGACCGTAGACAACGCCTAATAGCGCCAAGAAAGGATAGGCTGTGGCGATATCTGTATTTGGGAAAACCGTCGGAATCGTGACGAAACGTTTTAAGACGAAAAAGACCGCAGCACCGATACCGATTGCAACAATGTGTTTTACTGTAAATTTTGATTGATTCATTTTTCATTTCTCCTTTTTTTGAGGGTAATTTTCCAATTTGTGCCAGTGCCGATTTTATAGGTTTCAGCAAATGAAGCCAAGTTGAGTCCTAAACCGATATTCAGCAAGGAATTGACATATAAGACGGGTTCTTGTTCTGCCACTTGCGCAAAGGAGCGTCCGAAACGCACTTCTTCTTGATAACGCAGGGTATCTTGGTAGTAGATACTGACGAGCAGCGACTCATTGTATTGGACCTGCCATTGCTTAAAGAACGTGTGGGGAATATTCGTCCACAACGAACCAAAGCGGATATCGAGAATATCGATCGTCCCTGTGATCGTTTCAGCTGTTTGGCTTGGCTTTTCAATGGCAAAAACTTGGATCGCTTCTTTAGGTTCAGGTGTTCCTAGCTCTTCAAAGCTGATGGCACCGCTGGCGAGCCGAGCGGCATTATACATATAAACATCCCGACCATGAAACGTATGGCTTTCGGCTGATCCTGCCAAGCGCTCAGTTGCCTCATTGATCACCCGAAGTTCAGCGATTCCGATATAAGTCGCTAAATAGGTCAGGGTGCCGTTATCTGGTGTCAAAACCAACTGCCCGGTCGCCAGCTTGGCAACCACACTTCGTCGATCAGACCCTACGCCAGGATCGACCACTGAAACAAAGACTGTTCCTGCTGGCCAATAGGTGACGCTTTGCAGCAGGCGATAGCTGGCGTCATGAATGTTGTATGGCTCGATCTCATGAGTCAAATCCGCAATGACCAGCTCTGGTGCCACTTGGTAGGCTACCCCGTACATCGCATTGACCGCTCCATCTTGCAAACCAAAATCGGTTTGAACCACTAATTTGTGCATTTTCTCTCCTCCCAACAACCTTTCTCCTTTTCAACAAAACCTTCGCATGAAACAGCTGACCCTACAGACACAAAAAAAGCCCTTAGCCAAAGCTAAGGGCATCACCTGCGGTACCACCTTAATCTGTAAAACCTTCACAGGCCTCACCTCATTCAGTACCCGAGAACACTCGGAGACTGTCGCTTGTTAACGGGGCAACCGTATTTTCCTAATTAGTCAGAAAATCCGCTCCAAAGTCATTTTCAAATCATTTGTTGTCGTTCCTTCTCACCTGCTGGAACTCTCTGCTAGACAACGCCCGTGATTCTACTTTCTTTTTCATCGCGTTTGCATTTTGTTTCATTAAAATTATCAAAGCTTGTGCCTTTTGTCAATTCTCTTTTAAGAAAAAATTCAAACAGAAGCCATAATTTGTCAAAAGATTCACGCAATTTCTAAATTTCACGCGAAAATTCTTCATATTTTCTCGGTATGATACCTGTATACCAACAAACAACCCTAACACTTTTTCATTTTTACTCCTTCCCGCCAGTCCCCACTGGCGGGCTCCTTTTTGTCTTCTGACCGTTTTAGATGGTTTCACTTTTTCTTGGCGATTTCTTCTCAGAATTCTGTTTGATTCGTCAATTTTTTTTCACATTTTCCCGCTATTATAAATGCATACCAACAAACAACCCTAACACTTTTTCATTTTTACTCCTTCCCGCCAGTCCCCGCTGGCGGGCTCCTTTTTGTCTTCTGACTGTTTTAGATGGTTTCACTTTTTCTTGGCGATTTCTTCTCAGAATTCTGTTTGATTCGTCAATTTTTTTTCACATTTACACGCTATTATAAATGTATACCAACAAACAACCCTAACACTTTTTCATTTTTACTCCTATCCCGCCAGTCCCCGCTGGCGGGCTCCTTTTTGTGAGATTGGACTTGCATTTCTTCCTAGAAAGGATTATCTTTATCTTATGCGGAAGTGGCGGAATGGCAGACGCGCACGCTTCAGGCGCGTGTGAGTTTATCTCGTGTGGGTTCAACTCCCATCTTCCGCATTTAGCAGTTCAGCTTTCTGAACTGCTTTTTTTGTTGCAAAACGCGCATGTTCATCGAATAAACATGCGCGTTTCATTCAACTATTTTTCCCCTTATTCACTAACATAGGCGGTGCGGAAAAAGAAATGCGCACCATAAGCTGGGAATTGGATGTCTTTAACATTTGATTTGATCAGATAATTTGAAGCACTTTGGTAAAGAGGGACTTGCGCAGCATCTTGTTCCAACAAAATTTCTTCTGCCGCTTTGTAATCTTCAAAATATTGATCGGGGTCATTGGCATGAACGGTGCGCGCATCTTCCGTCAACGCCGTATATTCTTCATTGACATAGCCGCCGTAGTTAAAGGAAGCGCCGTTTTTGTATAAGATAAAGAACATATCCATGTCACTGCTTCCAGCGATCCAGCCAGAAACGGAAAGCTCATAATCACTATTTGCTCTTGATTGATTCAAGCTGGCACGTGGCTGTTTGTTGATGGAGATCGACAAGCCTGGCAAGTTTTCTTGCAGTTGGCTTTGCAAGTACTCCCCGATTTTTTGGCCATTGTCATCATCTGTCACTAACAAACGCAGCGTCGTACTTTCGCCAATTTCCGCTTGGGCTTTTTCCCACTCTTCCTTGGCAGCCTCTAAATCATACAGGTTGTAATCACCGCTATATGCTCGAAAATCTTCGCCAGTATTTGGATTCGCAGCTAAGCCGGTAGGGATCAATCCATTTAAAACTTTCGCTCCATCGTTCAACACATTATCCACGAGACTTTCTTTGTCGATCGCCAACGCGATCGCTTTACGCACATGAACATTTGCTAAGGCATCGTTGGCGGTTTTATTGAAGTCTAAGAAAAAGTTCGCCACATCGTTTTGCGTAACTAGTTCTTCATTGTCCCCGTATTGTTGGACGTAGATCCCGCTGATTTTTTGCAAATCAAGGTCGCCGCTTTCAAACAATTGGATCCCCGTATTTTCTTCTTTGATGGTGGAGCCTTTGATCTCCTCCAATTGAACGACATCAGCATCGTAGTATTGGCCGTTTTTCACTAGCGTCCACTCGTCTCCTGTCTGTTGCCAATCGGTTAAAGTAAAGGGACCAGAATACAACAAATCTTCACTTGTCCGGGCATAGGTCTCGCCTTTTTCTTCAACAAAGGCTTGATTTTGCGGTGCCAACCAGCCGATGGAAATCAAGGATAAAAACGAAGGCTGCGGCTGCTCCAACTGCACGATAAAGGTCGCGTCATCTGGGGTTTCCAGACCAATCGTTTCTACGTCTGCATTGCCTTCACGAATGTCTTTACTATTGACTACATTATCCAACAAATAGGCGTTTGGTCCCATAGTTGCTGGATCAACTAACTTTTTCCACGCATATGCAAAGTCAGCCGAAGTGATCGCTTCGCCATTGCTCCACTTCGCATCGTCTCGCAAAGTAAAGGTATAGGTTTTGCCATCTTCACTGATTTCGACTCCTTCTGCCAAGCCTGGAACTGGTTCACTGTTTTCATCGAAACGATAAAGCCCTTCGAATAAATGTTGTACGATGGTAAACGTTGCTTTATCCGTCGTTTGGGTCGTATCGAGAGTCGTCAGCTCAGCTGGTAGACTCACCGCAATCGCTTGATTCGGCGCTCCGTTAGTTTCAGCCTCTGATCCCTCGGTATTTCCTGTTGACGTGCAGCCAGAAAGGGTCAACCCAATCACTCCTGCTGCCACCAATAAACGCTTCTTCCAGATCATTTTCATTCTTCCTCCTATGTGATTGCGCAACCAACGCAAGTGTTTTTCATGACAGCAAAAAACGCATTCAACGATAAAAAGAAAAAACCTCATCCCTTTGCTTATCAACTTTGACAAACAAAGGGACGAGATTTTCGTGTTACCACCCTTTTTCGCACCATTCTCACAAATGGCACCTCAACAGTACGCTAAGATACTTGGCACGGTAACGGCTGCTTTCCGTCTGATTTGCGTGAACAAATCAGATCACTCAGAGCTCATCTTCACTTTTTTTCTGCTGCCCTTTCTCACCATCCGGGTTCTCTTCTAACAGATTCCAAAGCTACTCTTCTCTTCATCGTCTTTCTTTTTATCTAAAAAACAGGCAAATGACGTTTTTTTGTCAATTTCATGATTGTTTTAAAGTATACTATTGGTGTTTTTGGAAGTCAACAAGAATTGCGAATATTCAGTTTTTTATGATTTTTCTATCAGAGCTTGTTTTGCGTCTTGCTTGCCTTTCATCACGTTCTTCTCTAGGATAAGAACTAGATAAGCCGTTCTCATTTGTAAAAAGGAGTGTACCAAAATGAAATTAGCAGAAGCGTTACTTTTAAGACGGGATTTGAACAATCGTCTGTTTCAATTGCGCAACGAAATCTCTAGTAGTGTGTTAGTCCAAGAAGGCGATACCTTGGATCGCAGTATTACAGAATTGTTCAAGGAATACGATGAGATCAATCAACAGTATTCAGAATTAGTCGTTGCCATCAATCGGAAAAATGCGACTGCCTCTTTAGCAGATAGTGCGTTATTACTGATGGAAGCACTAGAACAGCGAGAACAGCTGCGCCGTAAGCATGCACTGCTTACGCAAGCACTGGATGAAACCAAAGCAGCTCCCCGAATGGGTCGCAACGAAATTCGACTGGTGCGCACGATCGATACAAAAACGCTAACGGAGCAATTGAATGCGACCGCCAAACAGCTGCGAGAATTAGATGGAAAGATCCAACAAACCAACTGGCTAGTCGATCTTTAACAAACATGGGTGGGTGTCAAAGGCGAGCACAAAGCAGGTACAGGCTAATATGTACACTATGGAACGTCTGGCAGAGACGTAAACGTAACAACCACTGCTTACGAATCACAATCGTAACAATCACATTGCATTTTTTAGCGACCACGTGCTGATTTGACTGGATGGGAAAAACCCTCTTCTTTTTTGAGAAGAGGGTTGTTTTTATCGTATCCAGTCGTACATTGAGGCGGCACTTTTACTGGGGAGCCTGTTGCTTGTTACTCACAGCGGAAGGACGCGCCAGAAACGCTCGCCCTTTCTCACTGCTCCAAAACTCCTTCATCAATGCCGTCAATCCCTCTTTGGTTTGATTGGCACCAAAGAAAGGACTACCGGGTTCTAACATGATGCCATTAGCTAAAGCACCGATAGGAAAGGGATCAAAGCCGAAGGCAGCAATGATTTCTGCTGTCTGATCGAGGGCGGTTTGGTCATCACCAGCAATGGCGATGGCTTTTTTGACAGTTCCTTGAGTAGCCGTTCTCGTCAGCAAGGATTCCTCTTGGATGTCGTGGTACCCCATATGATTGAATCCTTTGACTACTTTACTTTGGGAAAAATAGCGTTGCACACGTTCCGAAGAAGTCTGCTCGATGGATGAGTATTCTGTTTCTTTGCCATCGACTTCCCACCAATAATTCATGGCATCGATCACTAGCTTGCCAGCCAAAGCTTCTGCTGGCAGCTGTTGGTACTTACTCAATGGGATTGCCAAAATGATTGTTTGGGCTTCTGCCATCACCTCAACGGCATTTTTTGCGATCGCTCCCGGAGCCAACACAGAAACGGACAAGGCGATTTTTTCTGCTGGCTTCGTACTAGCGATCAAGACCCGATAGCCCGCCTGGGCACCAAGATTTGCGAGCGCTAAGCCTAACTTGCCTGCGCCTAAAATACCGATGGTTTTAGGCATTGCCATCACCTGCTGCCAACAATTCTTTCACTCGTGGAATCACTTTGGTTCCATACAATTCAATCGTTTTGAAACGGTCTTTTTGCAGCTGGCCGCCAGTACCGTAAACCAGATCAAAGCGTTCTACACCGACTTGCGGCATCATACGAGCGATTTTTTGCGCCACGGTTTCTGGACTGCCTACATAGTAAGACCCATGTTCGACTTCAAAGTCAAAGCGCTCTTTGCTCATGGCTGGCCAGCCGCGATCAAGACCGATTTTGTCCATGCTCTTTTTAATGTAGTTCCAGCCGATTTCATAGGCTTCTTCGTCGGTGTCGGCGATCACACCATGGGAGTGCATGCCGATTGGCAAAATCGGTTGTCCCAGTTGCTGCGCTGCCTTTTTATACAGATCAACATAGGGCGCAAAACGAGCAGGTTCGCCACCGATGATCGCTAACATAACGGGAAACCCATAACGGACGGCACGAATGATCGATTCAGGGGTTCCACCGACACCTACATAGGTATCTAATTGGTGTCCCTCGATTTTTGGAAAAACGTCGGCATTTTTTAAGGATTGCGTGAACTTGCCTTCCCAAGTTAATGGTTTGCCTTTTCTCAATTCACTGAACATCGCTGTTTTTTCTTCAAATAGTTCTTCATAATCTTGCAAGTCATAGCCGAATAGAGGGAATGATTCAGTAAAAGATCCTCGTCCCAGCATGATTTGTGCACGACCGTTCGACAACGCGTCAACGGTCGCAAACCGTTCGTAGACCCGCACGGGATCATCCGAACTCAAGACAGTTACACCGGTACCTAATTTGATGGTTTTGGTAACCATCGCTAACGCCGCTAGTACCGTATCAGGACTTGAGATCGAATATTCTTCCCGATGGTGCTCCCCTAAGGCAATGACATCGATGCCGACTTCATCGGCTAATTTTCCTTCCGCTACGATATTGCGCAACGATTCGCTGTAACTGATCCGTTCTTTCGTTGTATCATCAAAGGCTAGATCGCCAAAAGTATCTAACCCAAATTCAAGATTTCTGTGATTGATGGTCATTTTCTTTTCCTCATTTCTCATTACTGATTCTCTGTTCTCACTATAACAAGGAACAAAAAAAGTTGCGAACAATATGCTTACTTTTTGTAAGTTGACGATTTTAAAGCAAAAAAACACTTTCCCGAACAAAAATTCAGGAAAGTGTTTGGTCTTTAAAGATAGATTCCTTTACTATGGAGATTCACTAAGCATTCTTCCAAGTATGCTTCATCATGTTCTGGATAGATCGGGGTAGTCAAAGGAACAGCTTGAACGGAGGGTTCCAGCGGCAGATTTTTGCCACGATACGCTGGATCGTACCATTCAGGTGCTGGCCGATAGCCTCGATAGGTCATTTCATCCAGCACTAACTGATGGTATTGAAACAATTTATAGGGCGGATGGGTAAAAACGTAATCGACCGTTGCGTGCTTCTTGCCCCAGCCTAGCCCCCGTAAGGCTGCTGCTTCACGATGCTGGCCTAACAGCTGCTGCCGAGGCAAAGCAGGTATCAGCGCTTCATGCCATAAGCGCATCGGTTCAGCCTCCTTTATTCTGCGTCTTGGCTGATGAAATTGTCTTGGTTTTCAATAACGATCTTGCCGACTGCATGGTGTGTTTCACTCAATGCGTGGGCATCGTAAATTCCTTGTGCTGTCAATGGGAAGGTTGCACCGATGATACTGTTGACTTTTTCTGCTTCGATCAGCTCTGTCAATTCTGCCAATTGTTTGCCGTTGGTTCGTAACCAAATTGCTTTGGCGAAGATGTCTTTTTCTTTTGCCAAGTCTTCGTCTTCAATACTCAAAATCGAGATCAGACGGCCCTTAGGTTTTAAGACAGTGAAACTTTTCTTCTGGGTGTCGCCCCCCATCGTATCAAAGACCAAATCGATGTCTTGCAAGACTTCTTCAAAATCTGTCGTATGGTAATCGATGATCTCATCGGCACCAAGTTTTTGCAATAACTCATGGTTACGAGGACTAGCCGTCGTGATGACGTAAGCGCCAGCTGCTTTTGCTAGTTGGATCGCATAGGTACCAACTCCGCCTGCTCCGGCATGGATCAAGACTTTTTCCCCTTCTTTTAAACGACCGTGTTCAAACAACGCTTGGTAAGCAGTCAAACCAGCTAATGGCACTGCAGCTGCTTCTGCGTAGTTTTGGTTTTCTGGTTTGATCGCTGCTAACTCAGCATCCACGATGGCGTAATCAGCATACGTCCCAAAACGAGTCGTTTCAGGGCGGGCATAGATCGCATCACCAACTTTGAATTCTGTCACGTCAGCACCTATTTCTACGATATCCCCTGCGACATCCCAGCCTAAAATAATTGGGAAGTCCCACGGAAACATTTGTTTTAAATAGCCTTCTCTTAATTTCCAATCGATCGGGTTGATGGACGTTGCGGCAACTTTGACTAATAATTGATTTGCTTTTAATTCTGGTAATTGGACCGTTGCTTCTTTTAATTGGTCTTTTCCACCATAGGCTTCAATAACGACAGCACGTGTTTCCATTGATGCTTCACTCCTTACATTCATTCTTCATCAAAGAGAGGTTCCTGTTTTTCCATCCCTTGATTTCTCACTTCCCTAGCTTAGGCAAAAGGAGGGAATTTGACAAATGATATGTTTGGAAACTGCCCCAGCCACCTGGCCGTTCCTCCTTCTAAACCTTGAAAGAAACGGGTTTATTTTTTCTTCATTTTTTTATTGCCTTTTCTTTAAAGATCAATTACGCTACTCAAGAAATACGAAATTGTAGAGAAAGAAGGAATTGATGAATTGAAAAGGTTGTGGGTATTTTTTGGCGGTGTGATCGGCATCACCGCGTTGCTATTTTTAGGTGCTTCGGTGTTAACGAAAGAATCGGGGGCAGCAACGTCGTCCGACAAAAATACAGTGATTATTTACAATTGGGGCGAATATATTGACCCCGAATTGATCAAAACATTCGAAACTGAGACTGGTTACTCAGTGATTTATAATACATTTGACTCCAACGAAGCGATGGAAACGAAAATCAAGCAAGGCGGCTCGCGCTATGATTTGGTTTTCCCTAGCGAATCGATCATTCCGAAAATGATCGAAGAAGGACTGTTAGTGCCTTTAGACCATCAGAAATTGACGGGAACGGAAGATCTGTCGCCTTTTTTGATGGATCAAGCCTTTGATCCTGACAATACCTACTCGATCCCCTATTTTTGGGGCACGATCGGAATCATGGCAAATACTGAAGAAGTCGATGTTTCTTCGATCCATGGCTGGAGTGATTTATGGGACCCTGCATTTAAAAATGATGTATTGATGGTGGATGGTGCTCGCGAAACCTTAGGAATCGCGTTACAGACGCTCGGTCTTTCCCAAAATGAAAAAGACCCGACCAAGGTCACCAAAGCCTTGAAGAAGCTGGAAAGTATCCGTCCCAATGTCAAAGCAGTTTTGACCGACGAGATCAAAATCTTGATGATCAACAACGATGCCCCTTTAGGAATCGGATATTCGGGCGATGCCGCTTATGTGATGGCGGAAAATCCTGCCGTCACCTATATCGTTCCCAATGACGGCGGTGCGATTTGGACAGACAATTTTGCGATCCCGAAAACCGTTGGCAATCTTGAGGGAGCCTACGCCTTCATCAATTTTATGCTGCGGCCAGAAAATGCCGCACAAAATGCCGAATACGTCGGCTATGCCACGCCGAGTGAAACGGCCAAAGCCATGCTGCCAGCAGAACTGACTGCTGACAAGGCTTTCTACCCTGAGCCAAGTGCGATGGAACAAATGGAACATTATGAATACTTAGGAAAAGAAGCGGTTGAGCTTTACAACGACCTTTTCCTTGAATGGAAGTTGGGATTATAAATGTCACTATTACTAAAATCTGAACACATCTTTGATACCAAAACAAAAACGACTTTTGCGGGCTTTCTCCTGATAGAAGACCAGAAAATCACGGCTGTAGGTCCTCTTTCAGCGCTGCCAACACTTGCTGAAGACACCCAGGTCATTGATCTCAAAGAACAAATGATCATCCCAGGCTTTATTGATGCTCATGTTCATTTTTATCTTTCTGCATTACTCCATCAAGGGGCACTGACCCATCTTACGGGAGTGACAGAAGAAGCCGTTGCCCAGCAAGTGCCCGCCTTGCCCATCACCCATGGATGGAAAATCGGCATCGGCTGGTTCAGCAGTGATTTTGGTCAGCAAGTCTACCCGACGAAAGATACGATCGACAACTATTGTGCCGATACGCCTGTCATGCTGATTTCAGGTGATGCCCACAGTATTTGGTTGAATAGCCAAGGGATCGCTGCTTTAGGGATCACACCTGAGAACTTACCAGCAGGGATCAGCGGGGAGGCACTGCTTGACGAAAACAGCGGACAATTAAGCGGCTGCTTTTTAGAAGCGATCGCCATTCATTATTTAGCAAAGGTCTTACAGTCATTTCAGGCACAAAGCCCTGCTGCCTTTCTGACCTATATGAAGCAGCTCAATCAATACGGCATTACGACGATTGGAGATGTTGCCTTGACAGGAGAAAGCTGGGACGATTTGGTCTACCCCACTCTTTATCGACAAACAGAAGCAGAAGCGACCTTGCGCGCTGTCTTTTATCCAGCCATGCGAGAAGACATCACGCAACTGAAAGAAACTTACCGTACGTATCGCTCCGAAAAAGTACAAATGGGCGGCGTCAAACAATTTTTTGATGGCGTGACGAGTACGCACACGGCTTTTTTAAAAGAAGAATATGAAACACCGTATTTTGCTGGTGATGTCGGGATGCCCTTGATCGATGTCCAACGGATGCGCCGCTTTATTTTACAAGCCAACCAGCAAGACTGGCCGATGCGCATCCATACCATCGGTGATGAAGCGATTCGACAAGCACTCCTCTTTTATCAAGAAAGTGCTGCTGCTCACCCGCTTTCTAAAGGCAAAGCCAATACCTTGGAACACTTGGAAGTGATGGATGCCGCTGATCTGCCACTAGTTCGCCAAGAACAACTGGTACTCTCCGTACAGCCTAGCCATTTATTGGTCGGTTATGAGACCCTCGATGAAGAAGTAGGACCTCAGCGTGCCAGTCAAATGTTTCCTTTTCAGTCCTTTCTAGAGCAAGGCGCAACCTTGGCTTTTGGGACTGATACGCCAGTCGTGATCGACGTGACCCCTTTAGATTCGCTGTATTATGCGGTTGCTCGGCAAGAGAAAAACGGCCAGCCAGCAGGCGGATTGATGCCACAAGAAAAAATCTCCATCGCCGATGCCCTCTATGCCCACACCGCAGGCGCCGCTAAAGCCTTGAGTCGGCAAGATATCGGGCGATTAGAAGTTGGCTGTTTAGCCGATCTTTGTATTTTGTCCCAAAACATCTTGCCTTTGACTGACGAAGAATTGCTTCAAACGACTGTTGAAGCGACCGTATTTGATGGGCGATTTGTTTATCGGCGTAATTGACATGAACCACCGATAGGGACCACGCGTGAGCTACGCGTGGTTTTTATTTTGTACGCGCTGAAATTGATGCGCAAAAAAACTCCAGCACTTGTTCACCGCAAGTACTGGAGTATTTAATCATAAGCCGTTTCGTTCAATCACTTTTTGATACCAATAGAAACTGTCTTTTTTCTTTCTATCTAAAGTCCCTGTCCCGTCGTCATATTTATCCACAAAAATGATGCCATACCTTTTTTTCATTTCTCCTGTAGAAGCACTGACAATATCAACGGCACTCCAAATCGTGTAACCAATCAACTCGACACCATCATCGATGGCTTTCTCCATTTCAGCAATATGCTTTTCTAAATAATCGATGCGATAATCATCATGAATCTGTCCATCTTCAGCAACAGTTTCTGAAACCCCGATCCCATTTTCCACGATCATCAATGGCAGTTGGTAGCGATCATAAATATCATTCAACGCAATTCTCAATCCTACTGGATCAATCATCGCATTCCATTCCGTCTGTTCTAGATAAGGATTATTTACGCCAGAGCCGCCAATCATGCTGTGTCCATTTTTGGTAACTTTCTCATCTGCAGAGACACAAAGCGTTAGATAGTAACTAAACGTGTAGTAATCCACTGTTCCCTTAGCTAGGATCGCTTGATCTTCTGGTGCAAACTCGATTGTAAAGCCATGATCAGCAAAATATTTCTTTGCATAATAAGGATATTTCCCTGTGACCTGCACATCGCCACAAAACTTCGAGTGCATATTTTCTTCTTGTTTGGCTAGTAATACATCATTTGGATGGCTGGTATAAGGATAGCGTGGCATATAAGAAATCATACAGCCGATTTTCAGATCTGGATAGTGTTCATGTCCGTAAGCGACAACCTTTGCACTGGCAACAAATTGATGATGCAGGGCTTGGTATCGTTGCCGTAGATTATCCGGCTGATTGATAAATTCAGATTCACCAACTTGCAGTCCCAGTGATAAAAAGTTTCCGATACTTAAAGTGGCCGTGTTGATTTCATTAAAAGTGATCCAATAGTTTACTTTTTCGTGATAGCGTTCAAACAACACCGCCGCATATCTCGCATAAAAGTCGATCACTTCACGACTCGCCCAACCATTGTATTCTTGGCTCAAATATGCGGGAACATCAAAATGAGCAATGGTTACAATTGGTTCGATCCCGTACTTCCGACACTCGTCAAACACACGGTCATAAAAGGCCAGTCCTTCTTCATTCGGTTCAGCGTCGTTGCCCTTGGGAAAAATCCGTGTCCAGTTGATAGACATGCGGAAAGCTTTAAATCCAGCTTCTGCAAACAATGCAATATCTTCTTGATAATGATGATAAAAATCAGTTGCTTCGTGGCTCGGATACAACAACTCTTCTTCAATTTTCGCTGTGATTTTCCGAGAAGTCGTATGGCTGCCACCACTGATCAAGTCAGCACAAGCGAGCCCTTTTCCGCCCTCATTATAACCGCCTTCATATTGGTTTGCCGCCGAAGCGCCGCCCCATAAAAAATGTTTTGGGAAACTCATTGCTGTCATCCTTTCTTCTTTCTAATGGTTAAAAAATGGCTAATAACTGATCGCCAGCTTGAATTTCTTGATGTTGGGCAAGTGCCACAACATCTAAGAAGTCTGCCGTATTAGTAACAGTGATCATAACGGTATCTTCATACCCAGCCTGAGCGATTTTTTCTGAATCAAAGTGCAATAACGTTTCTCCCACTGTGATTTGATCACCTTCATTGACTAGTCGTTCAAAGGCACTTCCTTGCATATTCACCGTATCGATACCGATATGGATCAGTAGTTCAATCCCCTCGGTACTGGTAAGTCCAATCGCATGATTTCCTGGAAAAACGGCAGAAACCTGTCCCGTAAATGGTGCTATCACCTGTTGATCGTGTGGCTTAACAGCAATTCCTTTACCTAATGCCAATGAAGCAAACGCCTGATCATTGGTTTCTGTCAATGGAACAGCAGTCCCTTTTAAAGGTGATAATACAATTTTTTCAATCGCTGGTTGTTCTTTCTTCGTTTCAGAAGAAACATCAGTTGCTTCGGGTGTCGCATCTTGCGCTCCAGATTTTACTGCTTGTGGCTGATTATTGTTAGGAAAATCTGCATCTTTGACCA
Source organism: Enterococcus sp. AZ063 (assembly GCF_051715045.1). Lineage (NCBI taxonomy): Bacteria > Bacillati > Bacillota > Bacilli > Lactobacillales > Enterococcaceae > Enterococcus > Enterococcus sp. AZ063. The sequence goes on along the minus strand of NZ_JBIOTA010000001.1, from coordinate 964,022 downwards.
TGAGCCAGGTGTAGGCAAAGGCAATCGCAAAAGTAATCAACGAGCCGATCAGCGCATGAAACACACTGCTGTATGATGGAAGCGCCACAAATGAAGCAATGACTACTGGCGTATTGATTTTCATCAAACCGAAATAAAGTCCCCCAGCAGCACCCCCAAGGATCATTCCGACAATCGGTTTTTTCAGACGTAGTGTTACTCCGTACAAAGCAGGTTCAGACACACCCATCAGGGCAGTAATTGCTGATGAAAAACTCACTTGTTTAAATTCCGTATCCTTAGCTTTGATTCCAGCCGCTAAACAAATCGCTGCTTCGGCAGCCAATCCAAGCAGCATACCAGGGACGATCAAATCATCATACCCGTAGGTCGCCAGAGAAGTTAATAAAATAGGGGTCAGCGTCGTGTGCATGCCCGTCATTACTAGCAATTGAGCAAAGGCACCCATAAACAAGACCGCTAACGGACCAAAATTGTTTGTTAAGTAGTTCAAAAACTGTGACACATAGTTACCGATCGTCACACCTAATGGTCCGATTAGTAATAGAGCCAGCGGTGTGATCACGATGATGGCGATCAAAGGACGTAGAATAAATTTGACACTGTTCGGTAAAATCCGATCGGCGAACCGATAAACATAAGACATAACCCAGACACTTAATAAGACTGGTAAAACGGAGGCATTGTAGCTCACATTCGGTACGAGTAACCCAAATAATGAGATTCCTCCTTCTTGGCTAAGAAGGGCCGTCAATCCAGGCATCACAAAAATCGCTCCGACGTAGCTTCCTAAGAAAGGATCAATTTTTAATCGTTTGGCCACAGAATTTCCTAAATAAACGGGAATGAAAAAGAAGGCTGCTTGCGATACTTGATACAATACGAGATACGTATCATCAGTTGCTGCTAAAATGCCTGATAACTCCAACAGTGAAAGGACCACTTGCAGCATTCCTCCAGCTGCAATGATTGCAATCATCGGTGTAAAACAACCTGCGATAAAGTCAAGGAGTCGTGAGATGATCGATTGATCGTTGTTGCTTTGATCAGCCGTCGCTTCTGTCGTCGGAAGTTGCGCGTATACACTCGATACATCCGGCCCAATAATCACTTGGTATTGACCATTTCCCTGAACGAGTCCAGTTACTCCTTTTAATTGTTTAATTGCTTCACTGTCAGCTTTTTTGTCGTCGGCCAGCGTGAAACGCAGTCTTGTTGCACAGTGGGTCACGTGCTGGATATTTTTACCACCGCCGACATTTTCATAAATTTCATTGGCTAGTTGTTTATAGTCCATTGTTTTTCTCCCTTTCTCCTTGTTCCGTCAATTTCTGGATATGGAGTGATAGATAGATTTCTTCATTTTCTGAGATATTGATATCATACGTATTTTTGATATAAACCTTGATTTTTTCCACACAGTGAAATGCTTGCGGATACATCTTTTCAATTTGTGCATAGAGCGTCGACGCTTCATAGCTGGGAAGTGTATGATTGATCACATTTTGTGCGAAATAGTGCAGATGCGTGACAAAGCGAGAATAATGGAAACTATTCTCATCAAAATTTTGTTTGTACTCATACTTTACGATCGTCAGTACATCTTCTATAAACTTCGCGATTTGATTGGTAACCGCCATATCCTTCTTTTGTGATTGGACATTTACAAAATGCAATGCGATGGAGATCGCTTCTTCTGTTGGTACATCGATCGCTAGTTCTTGCTCCATAAGCTGGACAGCATACACCCCAATAGCATATTCATCGGGATAAAATCGCCGAATATCCCATTGCAAAGGACTATGAAAAGTCATTTGCTGCTTGATCCGATGAACAGTGAAATCAATATGATCCAGCAAAGTCAAATAAATATAGTCGCTGACTGCTAAGCGATAATTCTGTTTGGCATAAGCCACGATTTTAGCAACGATCGCTACGTATTTCGGATCGCATTTTCCTAATTGATAGCTAAAATGTTCCAGCATTGCATGGGTATCCAATACAAAAATCTTTTCAAAATCTTGTTCTTCTACATCATCTCCTACCTTCTTATTGAAGCTGATGCCTGTAGAAAATCCGATAATTTCATTGCTGCCTTTCTTTAGTAAGACAACATTATTATTTAAAAACTTCTTTATTTTCATGATTTCCTCCACCTTAAAAACACTAAAAAACCTCATACTCCACCCTTGGTGGAATATGAGGTTTGCCTTCTTACAGTAACACGCCTCTTGGTCACAGCACTTCTGTAACCGTTATCTAATTACATCGGTATCATAGCACTTCAAAAAAAACTTGTCAATCGCTTCCTTAAAATTTTTCACACGATCGGTTAAGCCCCCGTTGAGCTTCTCACAAAAGCTGCCTTTGTCAGACGGACATTTCAAGAACAACTTTTGCTTTTTTATTCCCCAAAAACCAGCAACTTACCAACACAATAAACAACAAGCTTCGTGCTTATATAGCGCTTGAGTCATCGTTTCTTTCTACAAATCATTTTTTGAGGGGAAAATGTATCAATAACACGCAAAAAACGAAAATAGCTTCTATTCTCTACTTTTGACACATATCTTAGTTATTCCTCGATTGGTCTATTTGTTGAAATGTCAAAACAAAATAGCTTTCATTCTTTGTCCTTCTATGCTGGAAAGCAAGTAGCAAAAATTTTATACGTTTCCGTTCCTTCGTCTTTCCTTCAAACACGAATTGGTCTATTCCACTCTCCTCCCTTTCTCCTTCAATCGTTTCTTAAACCTTTGAATAAATTCTTAATAAAATAACTAACAAAAAATAAACTTTTACTATATCCCTTGAATGTAAGCGGTAAATTTGTTATTATTACCAAGGATAAGGAGGTGTTTATCTATTGTATGCGATTAAAATCTTTCATGGTTATCTAACCGCCGAAGGAAAAAGAACACGGGACAAAACAATTGCATTGACCTATACTTGCAGAGAAGATGCTGAACGTTTCGCAAATAAAATCGGCGGGAGAGTTAAAAAAATTGGCTAACCAACTAGAATAAAAAAGGCTGTCAACCTCAGTAGGTGACTGCCTTTTTTTGTTATCTGATTTCCAGCAAATCAAGCGATACTCCTGACTTTTTACATATGTTTAAGCTCCTTTTCTTGTTGAATCGAGAAGTGAAGCAAGTTAGTTGGTTTTGACGCCTTGAGTCTTTATACTGAAACAAAGGCACCAGCCAATCCAAAAAAAGGAGTGACCCGTCCATGTGCGGCCGATACTTATTTGACCCAACAACTGGCGAATTGTCAGAATATTATCAAGAAGCCGCGGCGAAAGCCCGCAAGCGCCAACAGACTGTCGCTGTCAATGATGTTTTCCCTTCCAATCATGTCGTAACCATCGGTGCAAATCAACAACAACAAGTTGTAGCTGGTGTGACAAGATGGGGCTTTACCGGCTTTAAAAAAGGGCATTTGATGATCAATGCCCGTTCTGAGACCGTTGAAGAAAAACCGACTTTTCGCAAACCTTTCCAAGAGCATCGCTGTGTCTTTCCGATGTCTGGTTTCTATGAATGGAATCATGAAAAGGAAAAGTTTCTCTTTTCGCAAGATCACGTGATTTATGCTGCTGGTTTTTATCGCATCCTTCAAAAAGAGGATCAAATCGAAACCGAATCAATCATTCTAACGACTGCCGCGAACGATTCTGTTGAACCAGTCCATGATCGAATGCCTCTGTTCTTAGAAAAAGAAGCGATTGCTTCTTGGATCAATGACTTGGCTTTTGCTCGCCAACAACTCAAAGCAGAAATGCCCAAGCTGAAAACCCAATTGCTCTCTTCTTAACTGCTTGCTACTTCTTTTTCAGCAGAACAAAAACCGCCAAGTCAGCTTTGATTTGGCGGTTTTTCCTACTTCTGCTTTTTCTTAATACACAGTGAAGGTTTTGCCAGTCATGATCCCAAAGACTGCTTTTTGATACGCTGCAAAAACGGGTGCGTCACCAACGGGAATAAAGCCTTTGAAAGAATCGGCGAAGGTTTCCCAAGAGCCCACAAGTGCATTGGGACTGACTGCATTGATTCGTACCCCATGACCGATCTCAAAAGCTGCCGATGCCACGAAGGCTTCTAAACCGCCGTTGACCAGTGCTGAAGGCGTGCCCATTGGGATAAATTCGTCTTTGATAATTCCAGAAGTCAGTGTGATACTGCCGCCTTCATTGAGAAAATGCTGGCCAATCAACGCAAGGTTGACTTGTCCTTGCAACTTCGAAGCCACCGACTGTTGAATATCTGCTGGCGTCAATTCCTCAAAGGGTTTAAACACTGTGCTTCCCGCAGCGGAAACAATGGCATCCACTTTCCCAGTAGCTGCAAATAGCTGGCTGACACTGTCTGCATCCGCAATTTCGACTTGATGATCGCCGCTGCTACGGCTAGCCGTGATCAGCTCCACCTCTGGTAGCTGCTGAAAGCCTTCAACTAAAAGCTGCCCAAGTGTGCCGGTATGTCCAATCAAAAGTAATTTCATTTCCTCGCCTCTTTTTTTGTTTTGTGCTTCGATTCTAACCCAACCAAGCGATTTCGACCATTCATCTGCTTTTCCTGCCTTATTGATCTATTCTTACCCTTCCCCATTTGTTCCCCTACTACCTGCGTAGTGATTGGAATCACCTATCACGAAAGCAATTGACAACTTTCTCATCTTGTTCTAAGATACTACTAATTTCATACACATGCAGTGAGAAGAAGAGTACGATCCCCCCTTTCTTTCAAGAGAGCTCGGAACTGGTGGAAACGAGTAAGGAAGACGATCCGAAGATGACCTTTGAGCATTCGTGGACGAACAATCCCCGACGGAGAAAGCCCGATAGCGCAATGCAGTTTATTTGATGAACTGACTGAGGTTTTTTGTTTCAACAAAAAACAAATGAAGGTGGTACCGCGAAATGATCGTCCTTCCCAAAGAATTGTCTTTGGGAAGGTTTTTTTTATAAAAAAGGAGGAAGAGGTATGAAACGATGGATTCGATTAGGTATGGGCATTGGTCTGTTGTCCTTGGTCTTATTTTCTGGCTGCGGCAACCAAGAAGAAGTGACCGGAAATGCCGAAGAGCAGCAGACAGAAATCAGAGTTGGTACGACACCAGGACCTTACAGCGAACTGTTTCTTCAGGGAATCAAACCGATTTTAGAAGAAGCAGGCTATACCGTGACTGATATTGGCTTTACTGGGGTATTGGAAGCAGACATTGCACTGAACGATGGCGAAATCGACTTAAACGTCGATCAGCATACCGCCTATTTAGAGAACTTTAATGAAAACACGGGTGCCGATTTGGTGGGTATCACACCGATCCCTACCGTTCCAGCTGGCTTGTATCCTGGCAGAAAGGACAATTTAGCAGCGATTGAAGCAAACGATACCATCGGGATTCCCAATGATCCGTCAAATAGCGCCCGGGCCCTGTTGCTGCTGCAAAAAGCTGGCTGGATCGAACTTGACCCCGAAGTGGCGCCCATTGACGCGACGTTAAGAACCATTACTGACAATCCTTATAACCTGGATATCGTCGAGATGGATTCTGCGCAAATCCCCCGCAGCTTAGCAGACTTAGACTACGCGGTGATTCCCGGCAGCATCGTTTATAGTGCTGGAATTGCTGCAGAGGAAAGCTTATTAAGTGAAGACATTTTGCAAGAGTATGAACTGGTGGCAACGGTCAAAGAAGCCAACCAAGACAGTGATTGGGCACAGGCAGTGGTGGCAGCATATCGTTCTGAAGCCTTTAAAGAACTGCTGGCAGAAGAGAATCAAACGGGCTATTGGTTTATTCCTGAAGAATTGCAATAACCGCTTCACAAGTAGCAATAAGCAGCAACTATCGTCGTATTTTTTAAAGAAGCTTCTATTACTATAGAAGGAAAAGACATGACTACTATTGATTAGCGGACCATTCCCCGTCTGAATCTTTGTAAAGGAGGTCAAAAATTGAATATTCAACAAATGCGCATCGTGCAAGCGATCGCTGACCATGGAAGTTTTCGTGAAGCAGCCAAACGGCTGTATCTTTCGCAGCCAAGTCTTTCCCAAGCCGTGAAAGAGTTGGAAACAGAATTGGAGGTCCAGCTTTTCGAGCGTACGAATCAAGGCGCCCGCTTGACTGCCGAAGGCTCGGAATTTCTAGACCATGCCCAGCCGATCTTGAGTCAAGTGGCGCAGCTGCAAACGCGTTTTTCCAGCAAGCAAGCAGCGAGTCAAACCTTCGCTATCGCAAGCCAGCACTATGATTTCACGGCTGGAATTTTCAGTGAGCTGCTGCAGGAATTTCCCGACTACCGCCAGTTTCGCTTATTAGAAACCACGACCTTAAAGGTGATCACGGACGTGCAACAATATCGAAGTGAATTTGGGATCCTTTATTTGAATGAGCAAAACCAAGCAGGATTGGAACGACTGCTGCAAGGCGCCCAATTGTCCTTCGAGGCGTTGGGACGGTTTCGCCCCCATGTCTTTTTGCGAGCAGCTCATCCCTTGACAGAAAAAAGGCAGCTTTCCTTAAGAGATCTCGCCCCTTATCCACAAGTACGCTTTTTGCAAGAAGATGAACGCTATTCGTTTTTTTCCGAAGATTTGATCGACTTTGCTCCAAGCCCTCAAGTGGTGCATGTCAGCGATCGAGGCACGATGGTCCAGCTATTACAGCAGACGGATCTTTATGGAACCGGCTCGGGGATCGTTGCCCAACCAGAACGCCAAGGCTTGGCTTTTCTTCCTTTGATCGACGCGTCCGAGGGTGAGATCATCCTCATTAAAAAGAACGCTCGCCCGTTATCAGTGATCGGCGAGCGTTTCTTAACAAAATTACGACAACACCTTGCCGCTTTTCCTACTGATATATAAGCGAAGGCCTCCTCTTCCTACTCCCCATAGATGATTGGCTGCACCTTCGCATTATATAAAAAATCCTTGAGCCACTTCCCATGCAGGAGGCTCAAGGATTTTCTTTTACGGTTAACGTTGTCGGCAATCACCGCTGATTACAGCTGCTCTGCCTGCATTTGATACATTTGCTGATAGATTCCCTGCCCTTGGACAAGACTTGCATGGGTTCCCCGTTCCACGATCTTCCCTTGGTCTAGGACCAAGATTTGATCGGCTTGTTTGATCGTTGACAAACGGTGAGCGATCATGAAGGTCGTCCGCCCTTTTTGCAAGACGGTCATCGCCTTTTGAATGATGGACTCTGTTTCAGTGTCCACATGGCTCGTCGCTTCATCCAGAATCAAGATTTTCGGATCAAAGACCAGCGCACGGGCGAAACTGATCAGCTGGCGTTCTCCACTAGAAAACTCATTGCCTTTTTCAACGACTGGATGATGGATGCCTTTTTCGTAGCGGCTCAAAAGGTAGTCAGCGCCGACTTGCTTCAAGGCATCGATAATCATCGCTTCGGTGATCGTTGGATCGTTCATCCCGATGTTGCTGGCGATCGTTCCAGTAAATAGATAGGGATCTTGCATGACGATCGCCATTGAATCTCTTAAACTATGACGATCATAATCAGCGATCACTTGTCCATCCACAACGATTTTTCCGTGCTGCGGATCATAAAAACGGAACAACAGGTTCAAAATACTCGATTTTCCAGAACCAGTATGACCAACTAAAGCAATGGTCTCTCCTGCGGCAACGTCAAAGTTGATATCGTGCAAGATCGCTTGCTCAGGGTCGTAGCCAAAGGTCACTTGTTGGAATGAAACATCGCCATTCGTGACAGTCAGCTGCTCACTTTGTTGTTTTTCAACCGGCTGATCAGCAAACTCAAAGACCCGCTGTCCAGCAGCTAATGATTGCTGCACATTGGTGATGGTTTGGACAAGCCCTTCGATGGGATCATACAGGCGGTTGATGTAATCAATAAAGGCATACAGCAAGCCTGCTGAGATCGCCAAGCGGCCATCAAGGAAAAAGGCGGCCAAGGTGGTGATCAAAATCAAGATCGTTGAATTTCGCAACAAATTGCCTAATCCCCAAGCGATACTTGAATCGAGCAAGAGGTATTTACGTCCAGTTTTGAACCATTTCTCTACTGTTTCATTAAATTCTTTCTGCAACTGATTTTCTCGTTGGAAGGCTTGGATGATCGCCATTCCTTGGACAAATTCATTCAACTGCCCACTGATTTGTGAGATGTATTCCCGCATTGCTAAATTGTAACGAGAGGCATATTTGGTATAAAAATGCTGCCAGATTCCTAAAATCGGGATCAAAATCAGCATCGCTGCTCCTAAGGTACGGTTCAAAAGAAACAATGCAATAAACGCACCAATGATTTGGATGATGTTGCTTAACAAATTACTGATCACGATCACGTAGAAATTAGACCGCAAGACTTCGGTGTCATTCGTGATTCGTGCAACGACTTTACCTGCTGGGATCTGGTCAAAGTAAGAAACCGGTAATTTGTGCATATGGTCAAAAAGCTGATCCCGCATTTTTTTGACGATACTGTTGGACATTTTTCGCAATTGCAGCAAGCTGATATAACGAAAGAGGGAACCAATCAAATTGACCAGCAAATACCCAGCGAGTAATTGGATCAAAAGCATCGTATTTAGGTTTCTGCTGTCAACCGCCGGTGTCATCACTCGGTCGATCAGCTGTTTGGCAATCAGTGGTGAAGTCAGTTCGAGCGCTGCTGCCAGCAACAGCAAGATCGCGCCCACGGTAAATTGTTTTTTATAATAGCTCAAATACGTGAGCAAGCGCTTAATCGTTGAGAACACTTGTATCGTCCTCCTTTAACTGTTGATGGTAATACTGTTCTTGGTACCAGCCTGGGGTTTCGATCAACTCCTGATGGGTACCACGCTGTGTGATCCGTCCGTCTTCTAAGACGATGATTTGATCCGCTTCGGTGATGGCGGACAATCGATGGGTCACGATAATGGAGGTCGGTGCCTGCTTCATCGTTTTCAAATTCGTGATGATGGCTTGTTCCGTTTTGGCATCAACTGCCGAAAGGGCATCATCCAGTAAGAGAACTTCACTGTTTCGTAAAAACGCCCGTGCTAAGGACAAGCGTTGTTTTTGTCCACCAGAAAGGGAAACGCCTTTCTCACCGACGACCGTTTCGAGCCCTTCTGGCATCCGCTTGATGTCTTCGCTAAAGCAAGCAGCTTCCAGTGCTTCCCACAATACTTCTTCGGAAGCGTCTGGTTGTCCGAATAACAAGTTCTCGCGAATCGTTCGTGAAAACAAGGTATGTTCTTGCGGTACTTCTGCAAAGTGGTTGCGCACTGCTGTTGTTTGATAGGCCGTCAACGGCTGCTCGTTGATCAAGGGGACTTGATCAGAGTATGGATAGCGGTGACCGAATTGTCTTAGCAGCGTCGTTTTTCCGCTGCCGGTCTTCCCAACGATCCCTAAGACTTCTCCACGAGTGATCGTCAAATCCAGTCCTTCTAACACATAACGAGCTGCTTGCGGGTATTGGAAATGATATGCTTCAAAACGGATCGTATTGATGGCTTGCAGGTCGGCTTCACCTGGCGTTTCTAATTCATCCCCCGTCTGCAGCACTTCATTGATTCGACGCCAGGATGCGGCACCTTGCTGCATCACATTCACAAGATCTCCTGCTGAGATCATCGGCCAAACGACCATTGTCAAGTACACTTGGAAAGAGACCATCGCACCGATGGTGATCGTTTGGTTGGCAACAAGAAACGCCCCGACACCAAAGCTCATCACAAAACTGATTGCTAAGATGATGGTAATCAGCGGCCCAAAACGGGAATCGATCTCAGAAACGATATTGTTTTTCGCTCGTGTTTCCAGTGTTTTCTTTTGAAACTGTTCCGTGGTGGCTCCTTCTAGTCCATAAGCTCGGACGACCCGAATGCCATCAATGATCTCCAGCACTTCACTGTTCATCTCAGAAACAGAATTCTGCGCTTCCGTAAACGCCTTATCGACTTGCGAGCCCCATTTGAAAATGTAATAGGCTAAAAGCGGCATTGGAATCAAGGCAATCAAGGTCAATAACCAAGAAACCGTCCCAGCCATCATCGCTACGATAAAGCTTAGATACAAACTAGTATTTAAGAAAACCATCAGACCATACCCAACGGTCATCCCCATCACTTGGACATCGTCACTGGAACGGGTCATTAAATCACCTGTTCGGAAACGATGGTAAAACGGCGCCCCCATTTTGAGAAAGTGGCTCATCAATTGTTCCCGTAATTGTTTTTGCAAATCGTAGGAACCAATAAATAAATTAAACGTCCAAACAAATTCCGCCAAATATCCTAACAAGATAGCTCCCGCGAAGAGACTCACATATTGGATCAGTACGGAGTAATCAAAATTATCTTGAATCAACGCATCGATGAACAAGCGCAGAATATAGATCGGTGCAACATACATCGCACTAGCGATCACCATAAAGACGAATACAAAGGTATAGCGCACCTTATGTTCTTTAAAATACGTTGTTAATTGTTTTAATACATACTTCATGTTTTATCCCTCACATTCTAAAAAAGTACACAAAAAAGCTCTGTCCCTTCGGAAAAAGGACAGAGCATAAACGTCGTTATTATAGACATTATCTGTACACTAATGGTTACCGAATGAGGGATTCACTTTATTCAATTTGGTTGTTTTTTTATCAAATACTTTTTGCATCGTAATCCCTCCTTCTCTTTTTTATTATGCTGACTACACCTAACACTTTACAGATAAGTTTCTGAGAATGCAACAACTTTTATTAATTTTTTTCAAAAAGATTGACTTTTCTAAAAAGGCGTTTCTCAATTTTTCGCTTTTTAACAACTATTTTTTGAAAACGAATTCTCGGTTTATCCTAAGCGTTGCAAGGAATCTGGCAAAATAAAAAAACAGATGCCCCTCTCTTCAACAAGCGTTGTTTGGTCAGCACACTTGGTTGAAAAAAGTTCCTCTGTTTTCTTACTGCCTGTTTATTCTGTGACAGATGCTAGGCGATAGGATACTGTTCGTCCAAAAGGAAACACTTGCACCCCTTGCAAACGATCTGTTTTCAAATACGCTACCGCTCCTTGATATAACGGCAAGACGGCTGTATCTTCAACGATCAATTGTTTCTCGAGTTCTTTCAATAAGTCCCAACGGGCAGCTGGGTCGTTTGCTAAAGTCGTCCGTGCTTCTTGTAACCCTTGGTCGTACCTTTCACTAGCATACCCAGAGGTATTCAAGCCACCTGTCGAATCATAAAATTCTAAGAAGTTGATCGGGTCCGCGTAATCTGGTGTCCAAGTCCCGAAGACGAGATCAAATTCACCTTGGGATTGCAAGTCCAAGCGGTTTTGTAAAGGAATCGACTTGGCATCGATGGTTAATCCAGGCAAATTGGTTTCTAACTGTCCTTGGACAAATTCGATGGTTTTCTTGGCTGCTGCTGTATCTGCTGACAACAGTTCCAAAGTGATCTCGTCTTGTCCCAACTCTTCTTTGGCTTGTGCCCAAAGCGCTTGTGCGGCTGTTAGATCATACGGCAGTAAATCGCCATTTTCTTCACGAAAATCTTGGTCTGTTTCAGGATCTTTGGCAAAGTTGCTTGGCACAAAGCCGTTCAATGCAGTGGATCCATCGCCTAAGATATTTTCAGCAAATGCCTCTTTGTCGATGGCTTGTAAAATCGCCTGACGTACCTTGACATTGCCTGTGACTTCTCGTTTTTGGTTGGCACTTAAATACCCCACCAGCGCCTTTGGCACATAGTTGGCTTGAGCTGAGTTTTGGTATTGCTGCGCGTACGTATCCGTTAAGGTGGTGTAGTCCAGTTCTCCTGTTTCAAAAAGGCTGACACCAGTTGCCGTTTCCTTCACTACTTGCACGTCGATCTTGGTCAATTGGACATTCTCAGCATCCCAATAATCAGGATTTTTCGTTAACGTCCATGATTCATTGGTTCCGTTCCACCCTTCGATCAAGAATGGGCCGTTGCCAACAAAATTTTCCGCTGATAACCCATAATCGGCACCTTTTTCTTCAGCAAACGCTTGATTTTTTGGCACAAAAGGTGTCCCGACCAAAATTTGATCCAGATACGAGATTGGACTTGCCAATGTCAGCTCTAACGTCTGCTGGTCCAATGCTTTTGCACCTAACTCACTCACCTCAGCGTCCCCTTGACGCACTTGACTGCCATTTTTCAACACATCCATTTGATTACTGCTACTAGAACCATTCTCTGGATTAGCAACATATTGAAAGGCGTAGACAAAATCATCCGCAGTAACAGGATCGCCATTGCTCCATTTTGCATCACGAATGGTGAAGGTATAAACCAGTCCGTCTTCTGATACCGTAGGCTCTTCAGCGGCCATCGCAAGCTCAGGATCCCCCTCTTGATCCAGACGGTATAACCCTTCTGCCACTTGTCCGATCATATCGGAACTATTGACATCCGTGTATTGTCCGCTATCAAGGGTTGATAAGGCGCCAGCGGTTGACACTTGAATTTCTTGCGCAACGGCTCCTTGCTCCTCTTGCTGTCCAGAATCCGTCGTGGGGCTCGTGGTACTGCAGGCACTTAAAACCAATACTGTGAAAGCAGTGATACCCATCATTTTCTTTTTCATTTTTCTCCTCCTTGCGTGACCCTCTTTCTTACAATACGTCAACGACATACTTGAAAACCGCTTGTTCTTGTATAAGCGCATCATAGGCAAAATCAGGATGCCATTGAACCGCCAACAAGCGCTGACCCACGTGTTCAATGCCTTCAATGATGCCATCAGGACTCCAAGCTGTCTTTTGCAATGGACGAGCCAATCGATCCACCGCTTGATGATGAAAGGAATTAACCTTTGTTTTTTGACCGTAAACACGAGCCAACATGCTTTTTTCAGCCGTCACGATGGCATGGGTCGGCACTTCTTTCGGAATCGGCGCCTGCATATGAATGATCTCACTGAAGGTACTGATGTCTTGCTGCAGCGTGCCACCGAATGCCACGTTGACCAGCTGCATTCCCCGACAAACCGCAAAAATTGGTTTCTTTTGCAGCAGCGCTTCATCGATCAGCGCTAGTTCAAACTCATCCCGTGCCAACAAGCCGCTTCCAGTTGCCTGATGGGCCTCCTGCCCATAAAACTTGGGTGAAATATCTTGTCCACCAGCTAATACCAGTTTATCGATCTGTGAAACATAGTCCTTGGCTGCAGCTGGCTCACTGATTGGCACGAGCAATGGCAGTCCGCCCGCTTGCTGGATCGCTCGCACATACCCTAATGGTGTGTAGGCGATCGGCAAATGATGCAGCACATCGCCAGCATCTTGCACTTCATTCGCAGCGATCCCTATAATTGGTTTGCCCATCGACTTCCCTCCCTGATTAACGATTTTTTAAGAAAAAAGCGGTATCTAGCAGTTGAACAAGGCAAGCGCCGCTCTTTTCCTCAAGATATGTTTCAACTATTCTAAACCAATCCGCACTTTTTGTGAAACACTATTTTCACTTTCGCGATCATTTATTACAATCACCATTCTATTTAACCCCCTCTTTGATAAGCAATAAAGAACACCGCTAGTCAGATATAGTTGAATTTTGCCAATGCTTTCTCTACGTAAAAAAACATGCGAGAAGCCGTTGCTTTCCGCATGTTTCGTCATTAAAATAATCGATTGTCTTTTAAAAACTCCAGCATCTGTGTTTTTAGGGGATCTTTTTCATTACGGATCGACTTTGTTTGCGTCGTTTCATCAAGTGTCGATGGCCGCGTTTTAGGAAAAGGCGCCGCTGGTTCTTCTGCCAACTCTATGATTTGGAAGCTATCCACCACCACTTCTGCCGCACAAAGTCTCTGACCTTCTGGTGTTTCATAAGGACAGCCTTGCAAGTGTCCATTGATTTTGATACTTGCCCCTTTTTGAGTATACCGTAAAAAGGTCTCTGCCTGTTTTCCATGAATGACGCAAGCAAACCATTCATGGTGCACTTCTTCACTGTTTTGCCATTGAGACACAATGACAAGATCAAAACGTACGCCCTGATCGTCCGCCGCATCAAACGCTTCTTTACTAGGCATCTCTGCGATTTTCCCAGTAAGAACCACTTTATTCATTGCCACGTTGCATCCTCGCTTTTCTCTCATTTCTTGAGTGATCTTACCTTATGCGACCTATTCTACCACATTACAAAAAACAAGCAATCAAAGGTCGAATGGCTTAAGAAATGCTTTGAACAAAATGAACCAACTCAAAGAATTCGTCTAATCTTTCCAATAATGTGCGATTTTCTGACTGAAAACTTCTCTTTGCTCCACACAGCAAAAAAACAATTGGTTCAATCCCCCTCTGAACCAACTGCCTTTTGCGGATTTTTATTTAGCAAAGGAATCTTGACTACCATAGCGATCAAAATGGAGGGTTTCGCTTTCGAGATAATCGATGATCGCTTTGGGGATTATGACCCCTTCTTGCTGGGCTTTTTCAAAGTGTATTTGGCTGATCTCTCCAGGATAGTAGACTTGTGATTGCCCTTCTACTGGCGGGATTGCATGCAGCTCAGTCACCATCTGATCGATGCTTTGCTTGAAGGTTTCGGTGTTGGTAAAACGAGATGGATCGATCACAAGAAGGAATTGTCCTAAGCGGCGTTTTTCCGTCAAGTCCGCATACATGGAGGTGACCTGTTTACCAAAAGCCAAGCCTAGCATCGAGCCAGCTAAAATATCCACCATCATCATCAAGCCATATCCTTTAGCACCAGCGATTGGCAATAATCCTTGGACAGCATAGGGATCGGTGGTAGGCAAGCCATGCTCGTCTACTGCCCAAGTATCGGGGATCTGCTGCTTCTTCGAGCGAGCATCCAAAATTTTGCCCCACGCTTGAACCGTCGTCGCCATATCAAAAACCACCGGTGGATGATTGGCTCGTGGTGCAGCAAACGCGATTGGATTGGTGCCAAAATAGTTTTCGGTCCCACCAAAAGGCACCGCCATCGGATCCGATTGACACATGGCGATCGCTACTAAGTCGGCTTCAGCAGCCTGTTTGACGTAATACGCCATCGTCCCGCTATGGCTGGTCTGCTCGATTCCTACTGCAGCGATCCCGGCTTCTTTTGCCAGATGAATGGCGATCGCCATCGCTTCATTGCACACATAATGCCCCATGCCGTTATCTCCGTGGAAAATTCCGGTAGCGGCGCCTGTTTTTTCAAAAGACATGTTTGGTTCCAGCGTGATGCCACCTTTTACTAAACGCTCGGCATAGTAGTCCATCCGCACGGCACCATGAGAATGGATCCCGCAAGCATCCGCAAAGGTCAAATGCGCCGCTGTTTCACTGGCAGCGGCTTCTGGCAAACCAGCAGCCAATAGTTTCTTTTTCATCAATGCTTCTAATTCCAGCAGAGAACGTCTGCTCATTTCTTCCATCTTTTCTCCTCCTTAGAAAAAGAGAAGCACGCTTGGCAACGGCTTCTCTTATTGATTAAACACGCGATAATCCAGTTCATCGGCTGACTTAGCGATCAGCAGCGCTGAATAGACGTCTGAGTTCACGTTCAAAATTGTCCGCAGCATGCCAACAAACCATTCGACACCAGCAAATAGCGCAATGCTTTCGATTGGTAAACCAAGCTGGGGAACGATGATTGCCAAGGAAACTAACCCCGCTCCGGGAACAACTGCATTGGCTAAAGAAACGAAAGTCGCAGTTACAGCTACCGTCACCATTTGGATCCCGTCAAAGTTGATTTGATACATTTGGGCGATTGTCATGACGGTAATCGCCATATGCATCGCTGACCCATTGCTGTTCAAAGACATGCCCAATGGCAATACCAAATTGGTGATGCGGCTACTGAGTCCTAATTTGTTCTGGGATTCTTCCATAGCGATCGGCAGCGTGATGGCAGAGGAGGTTGTCGCCAATGCCATGACCGACATATTCTTCATATTTTTGATCAATCGTAACGGATTGATCCGACAATACACGGTCAATAAGACTAGCCACAGCCCAAGGAACGTGACGGTGGCTAGACCGTAGACGAGCAAATAGCTGCCTAATGGCAAAATGATCTGCAAGCCCAGGGAGCTGATCGTTGAAGCGATCAATGCAAAAATACCGATTGGTGCCACGATCATCACGTAACGAATGATGGCAATGACGACCTCATTCAGATCCACGATCAGCCCATAAAGAGATGACTCAGGTTTCTTTTGCATAAAGCGATTGAGGGCAACACCAAAGAACAACCCAAAAACGATGATTTGAATAATTGACCCTTTACTCAACGCATCGAAAATATTCGTGGGAATAAAGTTGATCACTGTCTCTGATATAGAAATTTCTTGTGCTTGCAGAGGTTCGCCGGCAGCTTGTGAAAAGTCGATCCCTTTGCCTGGAGCAAAGAAGAGCGCCATCAGCACGCCCCATGCAGCAGCGAATAAGGAGGAAATCCCAAAGACAGCGATCGTTTTTCCACCCAAACGAGTGAGTTCTTTCGGGGCAATCCCCCCAACTGCTTGAATGATTTGTCCAACGATCAATAACGGGATCGCCATTTGCATCAGACGCAAGAAAAGATCGCCCAAGATTTTTAGGAATGAAGCGGCTTGCCCAAAGAACAAACCGCAAAGAATCCCTAGAAGAACGGCAATAACGATCTGCGTCACCATCGGTAGTTTTTTTGCTTTCACTTTGATCCCCTCTTTATTTTCGAAGTATGGTTCCTGTATGCTGATCTAGTTCAGCTAACTTTTCGATTGAGGTAATAATCGCGGTTCTGGCTGCATCTTCTTCAACAAAATCAATCGCAGCTTCTATTTTTGGCAACATACTTCCCGCTGCAAAATGGCCTTCCTCGATGTAGCCCTTGGCTTGTGCCACACTGATTTCCCCTAAGGCTTGCTGATTCGGCTGATTGTAATTGATGTAGATATTGTCGACACCGGTCAAAATGATCAGGCGATCGGCCTGCACATCTTTTGCTAAGACACTGGCGGTAAAGTCTTTGTCGTTGACGGCTTCCACGCCAGTAAACCCATTATCGTTGCGAACGACAGGTACGCCACCACCACCGGCACAAATCGTGATCACACCTGCATCGACCAATGTTTTGATGGCTTCTTTTTCAACAATTTCTTGCGGTTTCGGCGATGGAACCACTTTGCGGTAACCACGCCCAGCGTCTTCTTGATACACCCCGCCATTGGCTGCCATCGCAGCATTGGATTCCTCTTCACTATAAAAAGGTCCGACTGGTTTGGAAGGTCTCTCAAACGATGGATCTGCTGGATCGACACGAACTTGGGTGACTAATGAGATCACCGATGGATGTGCTTGACGTGTGGCAAACTCATTGATCAAGGCATTTTGCAGCCAATAACCGATACTTCCTTGGGTCATCGCTACGCAGCTGTCTAATTTCAATTGGGGATTTTTTTCACTTTCCCCGGCTTTTTGCTGCAACAGCAAGTTGCCGACTTGTGGTCCATTGCCGTGACAAACAATGACTTTTTCCCCTTTTTCGACAAAATCGGCAATATAACGTGCTGCTTGCGCAACAACTGCTTTTTGTCCTTCATCACTGGGGTCTTTATCTAAAATAGCATTACCGCCTAACGCGATCACATTCAAACTCATTTTATGCTCTCCTTCTGATTTTCCTTTGCTAATACGGCAAAAACACCTAATCCGATCAGCAGTAATAGACAAGACAGGTAAAACCCGACCTGCATCGATCCTAAAGAATCGGCTAAAAAGCCAGTAACATAAGGTGCTAAGATCGACCCCGACATCCCGATAAAGTTATAGGCACTCAAGGTCGTTCCTAAGGCGCCTTTTGGTGCGTTTTTCGTCACAAAGGTCACGACGATTGGATCAAGCGCCAGCTTGCCAGTCAATCCATACAAAATCAAAACAGTGATCAGTAAGGTACGATCCGTTACAAAGGCAATGGCAAATACGGAAAGGGTCGCCAATGGGACCAATAAATAGACTAATTTTTTCGTTGCGCCTGTTTTATCATTCAATCGAGCAAAAATCAACGCACCTGGAATCGATGCCCATGGGACTAAGGAAGCAATAAAGCCGACACTCGCCCCTTCAAAGCCACGCTCGGCAATCAAGAATTGCGGCAACCAAGTAATGATTACAAAGTTTGCATAAATGCTGGTAAAGCAAAGAACAAAGGCTGCCACGAGATTGCGGTTTGAAAAAATCTGCTTCAAGGAAATCTTTTCTTTTGGCCCTTCTTCTTTTATTTCTTGTCCTTCATCTTCTGGACGAATCACTTTTTCTTTCAAAACAAAATAGAACAAGACACCAACGATCAAGGTCGGAATTGCCATTAGGAAGAAGGGTTGGCTCCAATGGCCCCCGTTATCCAAGACTAATTTACTAGAAAGCAAGTACCCGCCAGACGTTCCAAACGCCATCCCACTGTTGATAATGGCATTTCCGACGGTTCGTTTGTTGTCGGGAATCGCTTCGGTAGACAATGCGTATTGCGGACCGTAATAGGCACCTTGACCAATCCCTGCAATGGCACGAATCACTAAAAACAAAACAAAGCTTGTGGCTAGCCCACTGAAGTACGTAGTCACCGCCAATAAAACAAAGCCTAGAGCGATCACTAATTTGCGACCGATTTTGTCGCCGATGATCCCAAAAGGAATTTGCGCAACGGCATAAGTCAAAA
Organism: Enterococcus sp. AZ063; assembly: GCF_051715045.1. Lineage (NCBI taxonomy): Bacteria > Bacillati > Bacillota > Bacilli > Lactobacillales > Enterococcaceae > Enterococcus > Enterococcus sp. AZ063. The sequence goes on along the minus strand of NZ_JBIOTA010000001.1, from coordinate 945,344 downwards.
AGAAAATACTATTGGCAAGTCCTAGTTGTGTGTTACTTAAATTGAATTCTTCACCGATCACACCCATGATTGGATTGAAGATCGTCCGTGTGGCGTACATTAAAATCCAGCCGACAAAGAAAATAGCAACGACTTTTTTCCAGTAAGAATTGCTTACTTTGACCGCATCTTTCTGGTTACTGATTTCCATGATTTCTCCCCTTTTCTATTCTTTCTCCTCAAGTGACAATGACTCCAACGCTAACAACAACCCAAAGCTAAGATCTTTGCCTGACGAATGACCGATGGACATCAGCTGCTGCACATCGTTTTCCAGCACCTGCGGGTTTTTACTTTTTACGTCTTGGAATAATTGCAGCATTACCGAATTGACATACCCTTGACTGGCACTTTGAATATATGCAAGGCTGACATCCGTCGTAGACAGCGGTTTTGCCAATGCTTGCGCTAACGTTTCGGCTTCTGGCTGCTGCAAGGCATAGAGCATCGCTTGATAGGCAACGAGAAGATCATCGCCGCTAGGTGTCAATCCTTTGCCGCGGCCAATCAGGTGGTCAATGATTGGTTCCCAATCTGAGACAGGCTGCCGCAATGCCGCAAACACTGCTTGGGTTTTCTCATCTTCTGGCAACCCAATCTTGGTTTCTAGTTCTTGCTGAAGCAGTATTTCTTTCAAAAGCTGCAATTCCGCAGAGGTGAAGGATAACTCCTTCACCTGCAGCGAAACCAATTCTTTCTCCTCTAATGAAAGAGAAAATGTTCCTTTTGTGCTGTAAAAGGTCAGACCATGCTCTCGGACTTGCACGCGATTGCCGACTTCGATCAAAGGCAAGACTTGTTCAAACAATGCATTGGGTAAAAAGACCCCGAAGCCAGTCAAATAGTTGCGATAGTTGTTGATATTGACCAGCTGCTGCCCGATCATCACATTGAATGAACGATCAAACACGCTATGCACCCGACCGGTACGACCGAATCGTTGCAGTGGGTCTAGATAATCACTGATTTTGATTTTCTCAGTCAACATCGATCCCCAGATCCTTCGCATAAGCCGTCAAGGCATTTTCAAAACAGCCTAACGGTGCACGCACCGTGCCTGCGCCGACTTGACCGACACCTGCTTCTTTATGGGCGATCCCAGTATTAATGATTGGGGTGATGCCTGTTTCAACGACTTTGCGGATGTCGATCCCCAAACAAGTCCCTTGGAAATCCCATGTTGGGATCGAGAAGGTCGGATTATGACCGAAACAGATTTTTGCCATTTCATTGGAAGTTTCTAGCGCATCTTCAAAACCACCAGCGCCGACAAAGCGTGTTACCCCTGGTGCGGCTACCATTGCCATTGCTCCGACACCGACGGTTTCAGTAATGGCACTGTCCCCAATATCGGGATTGCCATCTGCTTCGGTAAACCCAGTAAAGTACAAACCTTTCGGCGTATTGACTGGTGCAGTATGCCATTGGTCTTCTGTTTGGGCGACACGAACCCCAAAGTTAACACCGTTTCTCGTCATGGTGGTCACGATCGTTCCTTTGGCATCGACACGGGCACCGTCAACGATGGCTTTGCCAGTTGCCATCATGATATTCAAGAAGAACTGATCGGTATCTGCTAAGAACTTGATCACTTCATATTTTTGCTTTTCATCGATCTCTGTTTGGATGATCAACGGCGCGATTTCTTTCAAAAAGTTCAATGATGCTGCAATATTTCGTTGATGGAATTCATCCCCCATTGTGATCGACCGGGCAATCAATACATTCAAGTTGATGCCTTCTTCTGTTAATTGTAATGCCTTGGCAATGGTTGGTCCTAAGACGTCTTTGATCCAATCCAAACGATCGATGACTTCTTGTGAATAGGCACCAAATCGTAAGACTTTACCGATCCCTTCGTTCAAAATACAGTAGGCTTTGTTGCCGACAAGGCGGTTTTCAACCACAAAGACAGGCATATTCCCAGAAGTGATTCCCCCCATTGGTCCAACTGCCTGGACATGGTGACATGGCATAAAGCGGACTTCCCCACTTTCGAGTAAGCGGCGAGCTTCGTCTTCATCCTTCGCCCAGCGTTCAAACAAGGCAGCGCCGATACAAGACCCTTGCATCGGTCCCGTCATTTCCGACCATTGGATCGGCGGTCCTGCATGCAGCAAGGTTTTCTGGCTTTCGTTTAATTCAGCGATCACTGATTTAGCTGGAACGACATCAATCAAGAATGGTTGGGCATTTTTGATTTTATCCGTCACTGCTTGGTTTTCAGCTGTGATTTTTTCGTCAAATTCTTCTAACGCGTCTAAAATACGGATCATTTTCTTGTTGCCGTTGGCACGAGGACGCCAGTTAAATTGTTCTGTTTTCCCGCCATATTGCAGGATCGATTCATTGAAGCTTTGCAAGCCAACATTGATGATCCGTGGTTTGGTGGTCAACAGCTCCATCACTTTCTCGCTAACTGTCGGCACCTCAACTTTGCTACCAGTATAGTCATTGACCGCTTTGTCTGCTTCAGAAAGAGTCGCCCCTTTTAAGGCGAGGGCTAATTGCACTGCTTGAGCATTGCTTGGTGCCACATAGACGCCAGCTGCTTTCAAACGGTTGACTGCTTCTTGATAGTTTTGCGGATCTTTTTCAGTTCCGCAGACGGTAGCAACAAAGTACAACGCGCGATCGGCTGCTTGGGCTGTTTGCTGTGCAGCTTCGATGGCTGGTAACAAAGCTCCTACCATATCTGCATGTGCGCCGTAACCTAACACCACATCAAATAAAATGACCCCGGTTTGCTCATCTTGCGCATAGTCTTCGATTTTTTTGATGCGCACTTCAGGATCGATCATTGGGTGCGGTTTGCCTTGGGTATAGATATCATCACCAAGGTCGATCACATCATAGCCGTGGGAATGCAAGATATAGCCTTCTTGTTTTACAAGGCCTTCTAGATTCAAGGCTTCGGAGATCAGCATTCCTGCTTCGGCAGCTAATGTACCGCCAGAATAAAGACCTTTGACCACTTTGTCTTCAGCGAGTTTGGGCACATCTGGGGTTGCCACGCGTTCAAAATAGTTCGCTTTGACGGGTTCTTCATTGGCAAGATCAACAGCGATGCGCGCTGTTTCTTCCAGAGTATGTGCCAAATAGACTTTTCCTTCATGGGCTTCTGGTTTTTCTCCTAAGAAAATCGCTACCACAGGTTTGCTGATACTTTGCAGCAATTGAACGACTTCATCCCGCACTTCTTTTGCAGGTGGTTTCGAAATCACGCAAATCACATCTGTCGGTTCATGATTTTCTAAAGCAACGATGGCATCTTTGACAGTGATCGCCCCAACTTTGTCGCTTAAGTCACGTCCGCCGGTCCCAATGGCATGAACGACACCACCGCCTAATCGGTCAATGATCGTCGTCACTTCTTGAATCCCCGTACCAGAGGCACCAACGACGCCGATGTTTCCTGGTGCCACGACATTCGTGAAGGCAATCGGAATGCTGGAAATAATACCGGTCCCACAGTCTGGCCCCATCATCAATAAGCCTTTTTCATGAGCCAGCTTTTTCAAACGCACTTCATCTTCGATAGCGACATTGTCCGTAAACGAGAAAACATGCAAGTCATTTTTCAAGGCTTTTTCCATCTCGGCTGCGCCATATTCCCCAGGAATACTAAATAATGCAACATTGGCATCCGGCATTGCGCTCAAGGCTTCTTGCCATGAAGCCGCCGCTGGCGTTTCTTTGCCTTGATCTTTTGCTGAAAGATCAGCTAAAAATGAATCGATCGCTGGCATTACTTGATCCATGATCTGTTCGTTTTGGCTATCGACTACGATCATCATATCGTTGGGTGAAGCACCTTCAGCCTCTTCAGAAAGCAAGCCAGTGTTATTTAATATGTCTTTGTTTGCATCCGTCCCCATCATGATTTGACTCATTTCGACATCGCCTAGATCATTGATCGTATTCGTCAGCAGCATTAAGTTAATGGAATCTTGGTAGTTATTCTTTAAGATTACTGTATGCAGCATTTGTTCTCCTCCTTTTCTTATACTCTCATTCTAACGAGCCTTGTTTGCGTTTTCATTGGATAAAGTTCTAAAAAAATGCTATACTTTTTATCCAAAAGAGAAAAAAGGAGCATTTTATGAAATTAAAAGAATTGGTTGAACTGCCGCTTTTTGAAAAAAGTAAAGTCCTGACTGGCTCCATTGGTTTAACAAATTCCGTCGGTTCCGTCATGGTGCTGGAAGCGATGGACATCGAGAAATGGAGCAAAGCCCATCAATTGATTTTGACTTCTTTTTATGCCTTCAAAGACCAATCCCCTGAGGAACTGCGTGTTTTTTTTGAAAAAATGCAGCAAATCGGTGTCAGCGGTTTAGTGATCAAAGTGGATCGCTTGATCCCTATGATCCCAGATTGGGTGATCGAGCTTAGCTTTGCTTATCAGATCCCTTTGATCAAAGTGCAGCAAGAAGTCAGCTATGAAGCCATCATGCTAGCGGTTTACGAACCATTGCTAAATCACCAAACCCAGCTGCTGCGCACCTATTACGAAGTTCGCCAGCGCTTCATGAAAGTTGAGCGCAACCACTCTTCTTTCGATCAGATCATGCAGGAGTTCTATCAATTGATCGAAAAGCCTTGTTCGTTGCGCATTCCTCATTTAGATGTGCATGTGTCCGTCGGTCAATCCTTTAAGAATTTCGTGGTGACCAAACAAGAACCCATGAAAACCATCGAGTTTACCAAGAACCACTACGAATATTTGGAATTATTTTCTCATGAGAACAATCAATATGTGACTGCCATAAAAGTAGAGATCATCAATCCTTACAATGATCTGTGTACCTTGATCGTTTATCAGAAAGATTCGCAGATCCCTGAGGCAAAAGTCATGATCATTGAAAATGTGATCGACGTCATTTATGAACGCCTCCAAATGGAGTATTTGTTGAAGAAAGAACGCTACAATCGCATGAACAATCTGGCCGATGCGATCTTACAAAACACTCCTAGTAATTTGGCTGAGCTGGATCTTTTGTTAGAAGAAGCGCAACTGGATCGCTACGATTTCTACCAAGGCATTGCCTTTGCTTCCAACAGCTTTAAAGATAAGGAGCGTAAGTCCGTCGTCTTGCACAAGCTGCGGGCGTTGAAAACACCCCACGTCTTTTTCGAACACCACAATTATTTGGTGATCCTCTATAATTTCCAATCGATCGCCCATCAGGTGACGAAACAGATGCTGCAGACACATTTTGATAATGCCCTATTAGCCGATGAACATGGCTGCTTGGTGGTCAGCGAAGTCTTGCGCAAGGAACAGATCAAAGAGATCCTGCCAGAGTGTTTGGATGCGATCCGCTTCAATCGGCAGTTTTATTTGGCGCCGATCATTGCCTATAGCGACTTAGGTATCTTTAGTTCCTTTATCAAGGAGAACCAACTAGAAAAGCTGCAGCAAAGCATTCCCCCGAAGCTGTATCAACTTTCGGAAGAAAATGAAGAGCTGTTCAAAACGCTGTATACCTTTTTTATCACGAATCGCAATTACAAAAATACGGCTGAAACCTTGTTTCTTCATGCCAAAACGATTCGCTACCGACTAAGCAAAATCGAACAGCTACTAGAGATCGATCTGACAAGTCCGATCCAATTAGTCAATTACGAGATCGGCACCTATTTATTAGAGCTTCAGAAAAGGAGTCAAGCAAAATGAAAAAAGAATGGCAATTGACCACCGGTGCTTCGGTGTCCCTTTATCCTGCTTCGGAGAAATACCTGATTTACTTTCACGGCGGCGGTTTTGTTTATGGAACCCGTCAAGACATTCCCGCATCACTGATCGCACTATTTCAAGAGCAGCAATACAGCGTCCTCACAGTCGATTATTTACTGGCGCCCAATTCCTCGTTAGCGGAGATTTTGGCGCTGAACTGGCAAAATTTTCAAGAATTGCAAGCAACTGTGCTTAAAGATAACCCGTTTTGTTTCTGCGGACGCTCAGCTGGCGGTTATTTGATGCTGGCGCTGACCCAGCAATTACTGAAGGAACAACAGAGATTGCCTGAAAAACTGGTCAACTTTTATGGGTATACCGATCTTTCTTTTATTGAAAACAAACGAGTCTTGCAGCAGCCGCTCTTAAGCAAAGAGCAAGTCCCTTCTTTGGATCAAACCGAGATCGTTTGGGATGATCCGCAGTTTCAGCGCTATTTGCCTTATGTTTATTGGGTTCAACAGCAAGAACTCACCACGATCTATGGTCTAACAGCTGAAGCTCTTTCTGACTATGCCATTGATCCTGAGCTGCTTGCTCAATTTCCTCCAATTTTCAGCAGTGCCAGCAGTACCGATGAGGAAGTTCCTTTTCGTTACAGCAAAGGCTTGAAGAAAGTGCCTAAAAGCAAATTTGTCCCTGTCTATGATTTGCCCCACGACTTTTTGAAAAACGTCGAGGAGCCGCAAGTCCAAATGGTGTTTCAGCAGCTCGCCCGTTGGCTCAAACAATAATTTGATACAAGTAAAGTGAAAATAATGTTTTTTTATTTCGACGAGTGCACAGAAAAACTCTGATTGCCTTCGCTTCCTCCTTATCTCAAAAAACGTGCGGTTTAATGAAACTCTTTTAATAAAAAAGGCTTGATACAGGCTCAATTCAAGAGAGAATGCTATACTAAAAGGGAGTATGTTATAGGAAAGAAGGATGAGGTTTTATGCATTTTGTCGGGATTTTGTGTTTGATCCTAATCACGACGACCCTCTTCTCGCATCTGGCGAGACGGATGGGCGTTCCTGCTGTTATCGGGCAGTTGTTAGCAGGGGTTTTATTAGGAGGCGCAGGACTCAATTGGGTCCATCCAGATATTCTGGTTCATGATTTTTCAGAGATTGGTGTTATTTTGCTGATGTTTTTAGCGGGACTGGAAAGTGATATTTCTTTATTGAAACGCTATTTTCGTCCTGGGATGCTCGTTGCCCTTTTGGGGATCGTGTTCCCAATGCTCTTCGGGTATGCCACGGGGGTCGGTTTTCAAAGCAGTCCCACAGAAGCGTTCTTTTTCGGGATCGTATTAGCTGCCACCTCAGTCAGTATTTCTGTCGAAGTATTGAAAGAGTTGAATGTGGTGAATACGAAAGAAGGGTCGACGATTCTTGGTGCTTCCGTCGTGGATGATATTTTGGTCGTGTTGGTTTTGAGTCTTAGCCTTTCCTTTTTAGGCGGCGAAAGCAGCCAAGCAACACCACTGCCGGTCACCTTATTGGTAGAATTGATTTATTTTGTGTTGATTTTTCTATTAGTGAAATGGATCGCTCCGTTCTTATTGGCGCTTGCAGAAAAGCTATTTGCAAATTCCGCGGTGATCATCATGTCACTGATCATCTGCTTAGGAATGGCGTATCTTGCTGACCTCGTTGGGTTAAGCTCTGTCATTGGTGCCTTCTTCGCAGGGATCGCTGTCAGTCAAACGAAGGTTCGTGAGGAAGTGGAACACAGTGTCGAAGCATTAGGTTACGCCGTCTTCATTCCGGTGTTCTTTGTCAGCGTTGGCTTAGAAGTTGATTTTTCCCGCTTAAATGAGCAATTATTCTTTATTCTTGCCTTTACCGTGGTCGCGATCTTGACCAAACTGGTCGGCGGCTATGTCGGGGCGAAAATCGCGAAATTCTCGAACAACAGTGCTTGGATGGTGGGAGCTGGAATGATTTCCCGAGGTGAAATGGCGTTGATCATTTTGCAGATTGGTCAACAAAACCAATTGATTTCGTCCGCATTGTATTCCCCTTTGGTGATCGTTGTCTTGTTGAGTACCTTGATCTCTCCCCTGATCTTAAAATACTTTACGAAAAAGATTTATTAAGCGATGTAGCAACAGCTAGGCGATACCGATGATTGCGAAAAAAACAGCACGGGTTTTGTAGTGACCGCTCAACGGCCGATTGTTGATCGAACGTTGGGCGGTCATTTCCTTTCCCGCGCTGTTTTTCTCTATACAGGTATAAAAGCGACAATGCTGCTAGTTACTAGAAACCAATGTTAATTTCCCATGATCGATTTGATACACGTCATCCGCGACGGCATCGATAAACGCTTGATCGTGCGATGTGAACAAAACCATGCCTCGATAGCTGCGAATCAATTGTTCCAAGACCGTGATTGTCGGTAGATCAATAAAGTTCGTCGGTTCATCAAGTATCAAGACATTGGCAGGTTGAGTAAAGATGCGTGCGAGCTCGACCCGTGTCGCTTCTCCGCCGCTCAGCACATTGACTGGCTTCCTCACGTCAATCTGGCTAAATCCCAGATTGTGTAAAATACTGCGGACCAGTGGTTCCTGATAGTCTGTTTGAGCCATCAATTCCGTCAAAAGCGGGGTGGTGCTGTTTTTTCGATAGCCCATTTGCTCGTAGACCGCAAAGAGGATTTTCGGTGATACATAGATTCCCTCTCCACCTGCGATGATTTCTTTTAGTAAAGTCGACTTTCCCGAACCATTCGGACCCACGATAGCGATTTTCTTCCCGGCAGCAAACTGGAAACTGCTGCTGTCTAACAAACATTTCGCCCCTCTTTGAATGGTTACTTGCTCCCCACGAATCGGTCGTTTATTATGCAGTTCCACTGCAGGGACTACTGGAAAACGAATCACCTGCTGCCGGGCGACGCCCTTCACTTCTTCCAACTGATCCAAGCGGCTTTCCATGGCTTTGACTGTTTTTTGCAATGACTTTTGCACCGTGTCTTTTTGTTTTGATGACGACAAACGGTCTGGTCGGATGTTCTGCTGCCGCTTTTTTTCAGAAATACGACTGCTCTTGATCGCTTGTTCTTTTTTCTTTTGGATTGCTTGGGTCAACTGCTGTTTTTGTTGCCGATACTGCGTCGCCTCCCAGGCAACACGCTGTGTCGCTTGCTCTTTTTGCTGTCGGTAACTGTCATAATTGCCAGAATACTCGGTGACTTTGCCTTGATCGACTTCCCAGATTTTCGTTGCCAGCTGATTCAATAGGTACCGATCATGACTGACCACGATCAGGGTGCCATAATAATACTGCAATTCCTCAATCAAGAATTGAATTCCTTGCTGGTCTAAATGGGTCGTTGGCTCATCGAGCAAAAGTCCTAACCGATAGGAAGATAACGTTTGTGCCAACCGGTATTTGGTCTCCTCCCCGCCGCTTAGTGTCGCCAATTCATTTGTTGGGATCGAAAAACGACCAAACAGCGCCCAGTCAAGGGCCTCCGTCTTTTCAGTCACCTCAGCGATTTGCGGGAAATAGTGAAACGAATTTTCTCTTTGGATCGTTCCTGAATCAGGATCGATCACTCCCGCAATCAATTTTAGCAAGGTAGACTTGCCTTGCCCATTTGCGCCCACGATCCCGATACGATCCGTTTGATAGGCACTCAGTTCTTCAATGTTCAGTACTTCTTTGGCCCCATAATTTTTGATTAGATTGTTTATTTTTACACTTAATTGTTCCATCAGTCTGTCCTTCCCGTCTAGGAAAACGCAAGCACAAAAAAAGGGCATAGCCTACCGCTATACCCTGATTTTAATAAGAAATTGGAAAAAAGAGGACACTCATCCCTTGAAATCACGATTGCCTAGACTTTTGAAATAGATTTAAGTTAGCTATTCAAAAGGTCAATCCACAATTTCATCGATGCTGTCATGTTTTTTCCTCCTCTTTTTGTCGTAGTTGTCTGTTGAATGACAAGCGGAAAATCAGCCGCTACTGTTTACCGTTTACGGTATTTCAGGAAGCTTCCTTAGTCTATCAACGAATCAATCGTAGCACGTTTTCAAAAAAGAGTAAAGTTTCATCACATGAATGATTGGTCTTATACGCCATCGGTGATTTTTTCTGCTAATTTGACCGAGGCTTTTTCACCATTGAAGACTGCATGATCCAGTTCTCCTTCATCATGAGCAACGATCAACGCCACTGTGACGTCAGGGTCAACATTCAAGAGGGTCCGAAACATCCCAGAAAACCAATCGATCCCAGCCAGTAAGGCGATGCTTTCATTAGGCAGTCCTAACATAGGTAAAACCGTGGCCAGTGTGACTAATCCGCCACCTGGAACGACGATCGTTCCCAAGCATGCCAACGAGGACAACAAGACCACTTGCAAAAGATCCCCCCAGCTCAATTGGATCTGGTACGCCTGAGCAACGGTTACGATTGCCAGGGCTAAAAATAAGGAGAGCCCATTGCTATTTAAGGTCATGCCCAGAGGCATCACGAGCTTATTGATTCGATCACTGATTCCAAATCGTTCTTTGCCATCTTCGATTTGAAACGGTAATGAAACAGCAGAAGAGGTAGTCGTAAAGGAAATCACCGAGAGGCGCCACATGTTCTTTATCAAACGAAACAAGGAAACTTTGCAATAGAGTGACGTCAAGAGAAACCAAAGAAACAAAAAGAGCAAAGATGCTGCTGCTAACGTCAATAAAAAACTGGCTAACATTCCCAAAACACGAATACCGGTATCTTCTACTAAGGAAGCAACAAGGCCGAAAATCCCGATCGGCGCCAACTTCATGATCATGCTGACCATTTTTAACAAAATATGATTAAAACTACTGATCATATCTAGAAACAGCTGATTCTTTTTTTCATGCTTGATCAAGCTCAAGGCAAGGCCAAAGAAGAGCGAAAAAATAATCACTTGGATCATATTCTGCTCCACCATGGCTTGAATAATGTTCAGTGGAACAAAGTTTAAGATGACTTCTTCCATGCTGCTGGTACTTAATGCAGTTTCTGTACTTTGCAGCAGCGACTGATCAAGGCCTGCGCCAGGCTTGAGGATCAAGGCGAACAAGAGACCGAAAATAGCGGCGACGAGGGTCGATCCAGTAAACCAGAGGAAGACTTTCCCGCCGATCCCACCTAATTCTTTTGGATCAAGTCCCCCCACCGCTTCAATCACCGAGCCCATGACCAGTACGACCACAGACATTTGAATCAGTCGCAAGAAAAAGTCCCCGACTAGCTGCATTTGATCACCTAAACCGGGAAAGGAAACGCCCCAAAAAATCCCCAATACCGTTGCAATCATGATTTGGTTGGTCAAACTGATTTTTAAGGATCGTTTTTTCATCTTTTGTGCCTCACTTTTCTACTTTGCTGTTTTCTTAGAGTTTACAGTCAAGAATAAGAATGTACCACCGATCAACAAAATAATTGCGATATAAAAGCCCATTACTTTTGACCCTGTTGCATCCGAGATCGATCCGGTCAATGTTGGTGCGATAACGGAAGACATCATGCCGAAAAAGTTGAAGACCCCTAATGTCGTACCGACCCCAACTTTGGGTGCATTTTCCCCTAGCCAAGAAATGATGATTGGTTCAACCGCTAATTTCCCAAGGAACCCGTACAAGATCAACGCGATCATTAAGAATGTCGAATTTGTCGCTTGCACCGTTACTAGTAACATCAACGCCGCCAATACTTCTAAAATAACGATAAAAGTTACTTTTTTGTGCATGTATTTGTCTGCCAAGCGGCTAAAGAACAATGCCCCAGGAATCGAAGCAAATGCTACCAATGAAGAAGAGAAGCCGATCGCGACTCCTTGGAAGCCTCGTTCTGTTCCTAAGAAGTTTGGTAGCCAAGTAACCGTCATATAGTAGGCATAACACGTCGCAAAATATAACACATACGTAAAGAGCATCCGCAGTGAGAACAAGGTCGAAAGGGAAACTTTTTCTTTCGGCTGATCCGTTGTTTCTTCTTCAGCTGCTGCTTGGCTCTCCAAGAAAGCCATGTCTTCTTTGTTACTGCGGATCACCAATGCAAAAGCGATCGTCATACAAACGATCAAGAAAGCGGATAAATACATCATTGTTTGCCAAGGCATGTTCATCTGAATAACGATAAAGCTTGATAAGATCATCCCAAACCCTGAACCAACGGCAGAACCACTATTGACGATCGCTGTTGAGAAGCTCTTCTTTTCTTTCGGAATGTTCTGTGAGGTCAAAGAATACGCTGAGCCGTAAAATGACCCACAGCCGATCCCTGCTAAAAAGCTACCGGTATAGATCATGGAGATTGAAGAGGCTTGTGAAATCAGTAAAGCTGCCAGTGCAAATACCACGAATCCTGGAAGCAGAACTGTTTTCTTCCCAATCTTATCCACCAAAAAGCCGGCAGGAATCTGCATGATTACATAGCCAAAAAAGTAAAAGCTGGCAATCGATCCTAACGCTGTATCAGAAATATTGCCGCCAAGTGACTCATTGATTTGCGGATAGACTGGCGATAACGCAGCGCGATAAATCCAGATAGTGACCCAGCCTGAACACATTAAGATAATAATTTGTTTCCAGTAGGCAAGCCCACCACGTTCTTTATTGATTTCCATTTTTTTCCCTCCATCAGTTACACAAGTAAAGTTTGTGAAGCACGCCAACGAAAGCGCTTTAAGATAGTATTAGTGTACGTTTTTTTGCCAAAGATTGCATTTGTCATTTTTCACAAAGCGCTTTCAGTCGTTGTGCATTTGTGCTAAAAATTTAAGTCGTTTTTTGGTAGTAATTTAACGCAGCGATGAGCGCTTTGCCGGCAGAAATTGGTGCTTGCTGGTACAATAGTGCCCCTTCTAACGCGGCTAGGACATGTAAAATATTTTCTTTGCGGCTGCTGTAGCCCATATTTCCAATCCGCCAGATTTTTCCTTTTAGATCACCAAATGAACTAGCGATCTCTACACCAAAGGAGTGAAGCATCTCTTCTCGGACAGCTTCGCCATCAACACCTTCTGGAATAAAGATGGGGGTAACTGTCGGCATTTTGGTTGCTTTTTCGCCATAAATCGAAAGCCCCATTGCCTCCAGTCCAACGACCAACGCCCCTTCATTCGTCAAATGACGTTGATAGGCTGCATCGAGGCCTTCGTTTAGCAACATCCGTAATCCTTCATGAAGCGCATAGATCATACTCGTCGCTTCTGTGTGATGGTTGATTCGCTCTTTGTTCCAGTAGCGTTGCAATTGACTCATATCCAAGTAATTACTCATAATGTGCCGCTTGTTTCGATCCGTTTTGCTCAAGCCTAATTCTTTTTGGTAACGGGCATTAAGGACGGCTTCGACTCGCTCGTTGTAGGTCACTAATGAAAGACCAGACGGCACACTTAAACACTTCTGAGTGCCGGCAATCGCTAAATCGACACACCAATCATCGACTGACAGGGCCACGCCACCATAAGTCGCCACCATGTCAACGACAAAGAAAATATCTTTTGCGCGACAATACTGCCCGATTTCTGCTAACGGCTGCATTTGCCCATTGGCAGTTTCCCCGTGGACCATCGCCACGATCTTGGGTTGAAATGCGTCGATTTCTTTGATGACCTCTGCGGGTGCAAAAGGAGCCGTCCATTCTTTTTCTACATATTTGACTTGCGCTTGGGCACGTTCACAGATTTCTCCCAGTAAGAAAGCAAAGCGCCCATAGGCTGGGATCAAGACTTTGTCCCCTGGTTCGATCAAAGCGATCAGCGCCGCTTCTAAACCAGCTCGGGAAGTCCCATCAATGGCAAATGCCTCTTTGTTTTTGGTTCCAAACGGTTGTTTGATCATTTCTTTGACCTCATCCATGATCGCCAAGAAATTCGGATCAAACTGCCCCAAAATACGATTGGTCATTGCTTGTAGAACAGCTGGATGGGCTTCTACAGGCCCAGGTGTCATGATCGTACGTTGTGCGATCGTTAACTCTTTATACATCTTTTTCCCTCATTTCTCTTTTTGATTTCACTGTCCAACGCCTTGTCAACGTTTCCAAGTTTGTTGTACAATAAAGCTAAAAAAGGACATGTTTTTGTTTGTTTTGTTCAATTCCAAAAGGAGTTTCTCTATGAAGTTAGTTGCTGAATTGCTTGCTATACCACGCTTTTCCAATTTGCGTTTATTGACAGATCCCCTGACTGCGGAAATTCCCGTCGACAGTATCGAAATCACCGAGACCCCCGATATCGCCCACTATATTCCTGAGCATACCTTTATCTTAAGCACGGCGATGGTTTATAAAGATAATCAAGGAGCGCTTCTAGAGCTGATCGATTCTCTCGTAGCCAAAAATGCCGCTGGATTAGGCATCAAGATCGGTCGTTTTTTGGATGTCATCGATCCTGAAGTCATCGCCTACGCCGATAGCTTGGGTTTCCCCATCGTAGAAGTACCTGCCACGATGCCGCTAGGTCGTTTGATGCACCAGCTTTTGAATTTGCTATGGAACACCAAAACCGAGCAGCTGAGTTATGCGTTAGACATTCAAAAACGGTTCTCTGCTTCCTTGATGAAGGATGTCAGCATCGCTCGCTTTATCGCTGATTTTGGCCAAATGGTCAATACACCGATCATTTTGTTGAATCCTTTTAAACAAGTGATTGCCCACTCCAAGCATTTCACCCGCATGTCAAAACCCGCGGAGTACTACATCCACCAATTAGGACAAACGAAAGGGGTTTTTACTGGTGAAAAAAGCGGGGCGATCCCTATCAAAGATCTTCATGAAAAAACGTCACAAATTTCTTATTATGCTATTGAAACCTCCACTTATTTCCCCCATTATTTAGTCATTTTGAATCCTGAGGCGATTCCTTATCCTGTCTCGGATTTTGCACTGGAACAAGCAGCCTTGGTCTTGTCGTTTATGCTTTACAAGAACCAAAAAGTGCAAGAATCTTTTGAAGATTTAAAAAGTGACTTTTTAACACGGATGATCGAATACCAGCAATCCACCAAGCAAGAACAAAAAGATTGGTTAGATCTCGGAAAGACTTACGGGTTGGTCAAAGCCCGCCATTATCGTGTCATCTATGGTGCCTGTGAACCAACTAAAGAAACCAAAGGCAAAGACAAATACCTAAAAGAAGAAAGTGACCTGGTCTATCAGTGGTTTAGTGAACAACTGCCTTATCGCATCAAAGATGTTTGTCTCTTTCGCTTAAAGGGCAGCAATCACTTTGCGATTTTCGTGCAGCACAAGTGTGATGCCTTAGAAGACCATTTGATCGAGACCGCCAATGCTTTGACCAATCGGTTGCCATTTCGAATGGCCTTTGGGGTAGGGAGTGTCTGTGAAAGTATCAATGATTTAGCCAGCTCCTACATCGAAGCAAAGACTGCGTATGAAGAGCGAAGAGGCCAGCATGATTCTTCCATCGTCTCTTTCTACCATCAACGGGGAATGCGGAGTCTATTTGAAAAAATGAGCCCTGAAGATATCCATTATTTCTGCCGTACGATTCTTAAAGAATTGGCGTTTCCGCAAGAAGATGCCACCATCGAATTGCGCAAAACCTTACGGGCTTACTTGGATTATCAATGTGAGATCACCCGCACCGCCAAAGCCTTGTTCGTTCATCGCAACACGATCAAATACCGCATCGAACAGTGCCAAAAGCTACTAGGAAAAAACGTGCATGATCCTAGCATCAGCCTGGATCTGCGTTTAGCCCTTGAGCTGTCGGAAGAAGGCGACTAATAGGCGAATCAAGCAGTTGGATCGCTGGTGTTACCCAGCGATCCTTGTGCCTGCTTCACCTAACAATGCTAAGTCCGCTTCTTCCAATGAGCAGATGATTGCTGTCTTTCCTTGTTTGGCAAACGCAATCGCCGCTTCCATTTTCGGCCCCATACTACCTTCTGCAAAATGCCCAGCATCAAAATATGCTTGCGCTTCACTTACGGATAAGCCCGTTAATTTTTCTTGTTTCGGTGTTCCATAATTGATATAAACGTTGTTGACGTCGGTCAGCATCATAAATACATCGGCATCCACTTGTTCTGCCAGTTTTTTCCCAGTTCGATCTTTATCGATGACTGCTTCGATCCCTTTCAAGCCTTCCGCTTGTTTTACGATTGGAATCCCACCGCCACCACCAGCGATCACGATGGTATTTTGATTCAATAAATGAACCATTGATTCCACGCCGTGGATCGTCACAGGTTGTGGAGATGGCACGACGCGACGGTACCCACGTCCAGCATCTTCTTCCATCACCCAATGTTTTTCCTCAGCCATCTTTTTTGCTTCTTCTTCTGAGTAGAACAAGCCGATCGGCTTCGTTGGCTTTTCAAACGCGGGATCATCCGCTGCCACTTCCACTTGGGTCAATAAGGTCACGACATTGCTGGTCAGTTCTTCTTGCTCGATTTTATTTTTGATACTTTGCTCCATTAAATAACCGATAAAGCCTTGTGACTCTGCATTGCAGACATCCAGTGGAAAAGGCGGCACGACTTCTTTGGCTTCTTCATTTTGTCGTAAAATATTGCCGACTTGCGGACCATTGCCGTGCGTCACGACGATTTGATGGTCAAGCTTCTCGATTTTAGCGATTTGTTCCGCACTTAACTGGATATTTGCAAGCTGTGTTTCTACGGTCGCTGGTTGATTCGGTTTTAAAATTGCATTGCCCCCTAGAGCGATGACCACTCGTTTTGCCATATGAATTCCTCATTTCTATTGTTTTGAAATTGATCGATACTGCGAGCAAACCCTGCCAAAAAGTCGGCCCCCGAGGTATGACCGATCGCTAGTATCTCTTTAATTACTTGGGAAAAAGCCACTGAATCGGTACACTTGGTCAAGGATAATGCCGATTGATTGAATGCGCCTGTCAGTGCATGAAGAAGATAGTGTTTACTGACGTCAGTCGTTAAATCATTGACTGTCAACAGCCTTCTTTGTAGATAAGCCACCAAGCGGGTATCTTCTTGCCCCATCACTCGACGAGCCAGTAAATGACCAACTAGCATATCATCGCCTGTGGGGGTCAATCCGACACCCCGTCCGACTAAATAAGCGACTGCTTGCCGTTGTTCCTTAAATGAAGGCGTGCATAGCTGATCGATTGCGTCATAAAACGGATGATTGCTGCGGATGGTTTCTGAAACAGCTTCTTGAATCCCCGTCTTTTCCGTGACGTTTTGAAGGGTTGACCAAAACAGTTCTCGATCAAATGGGACTGTGCCAGCTGGAAATGTGGTTGTAAATTTGGCTGCCTTTTGAAAAGACAGACGATGATGCGGAAAATGGATCACCCGTTGCTGAACCAAAAGAGTGGTACCAGCAACTAAGCCTGTCGCCAACGTTGCATAATCGTCGGCAGCTAAAATCATCCCTTTGGGCACGCGAGCCGCTTGTTTGGAGACACAGATCAGCTGATCCTGACGAGGATCTTGTAGATTGAAACTATGCTGAAACACACTGTGAACGAGCCAGTTGCCATTGATAAATGCGGGTTCAAATAAAGCTTGGTCGATCCATTTTGCCTGTATCATCACTAGGTTGCTCCTTTTTCACGTTTTCAGTTCCTGATTTATTCTTCAAATCCTAATTTTTTTGCATAAGCCAAGACAGCTTTTTCAAAGCAATCCATTGGTGGTGTCACTGTCCCGGCACCAATTTGTCCTCGTCCAGCTTGTTTGTTGGCGATCCCTGTATTGATCACCGGTAAGATCCCTGTTTCCACGACTTTACGAGCATCGATCCCTAAACAGATCCCTTTGAAGTCCCATGTAGGAACGGGAAAATTCGGATTGGTATCAATGGAGATCTCTAACATCTCATTGCTGGTTTTCAACGCATCGTGAAATCCACCAGAACCAACGAAGCGTGTCACAGCTGGAGCAGCAATCATTGCCATTCCCCCAACACCAAAGGTTTCCGTAATGGCACTGTCGCCCATATCTGGAGAGGCATCTTCTTCATTGAATCCTGAGAAATAGAGCCCTTTTGGTGTATTGACAGGACCAGTAAACCACTCGTCTCCCATGCCAGAAATACGGATACCGAATTCATGCCCGTTGCGACACATTGCGGTCACAACCGTTCCTTCTTCAATCGTTCGGGCGCCATCAAGCACCGCTTTTGAAGAAGCCATCATGATATTCAAGAAAAACTGATCCGTGTCTGCAAGAAACTGAATGACTTCTGGTTTTTCTTTTTCAAATCCTTCCAGGGTAACGATCGCTGGTGCTACTTCTTTTAAGAACGCCAACGAAGCAGCGATATTCCGTTGATGGAACTCATCCCCCATGGCGATTGCTTTCGCGACTAAGACATTGATGTTCAAGCCATCGGGTTTTGTTTGTAGTGCAGCACTTAAAACTGGCGCTAACGTATTTTTCATCCAATGCAAGCGATCAATGACTTCTTGAGAATAGGCGCCAAAACGTAAAACTGCCCCGATCCCTTCGTTCATCGTACAATACGCTCGGTTGCCATCGGTTTTGTTTTCCACCACGAGCACTGGCATATTGGCAGAGGTGATGCCCCCCATTGGACCAACCGCTTGCACGTGGTGACAAGGAATCAGTTGAACTTCCCCAGATGCTAATAAATGACGTACCTCTTCTTCCGTTTCGCCCCAGCCTTCAAAAAGCCCCGCGCCAACACAAGCACCTTGAATCGGATCAATCATCTGGTCGTAGCGGATCGGTGGTCCTGCATGCAACAGGACTTTTCCTTCACCTAATTCTGGAATGACACTGACTGCTGGAACGACATCCAGCAAAAAAGGCGAACCGGCAACGATCTTGGCAATAACGGCTTGGTTTGCTTCTTCAATAGTTTCGTACACGATAACTTCCTCCTACTCTGATAGTGACACTTGTGCTAAGAAACGTAAGGCTTTTTGTAACGTTACGTTTCCACCAGCAATTGGCTGCCAGTCATATTGAACGACTTGACCGTGATGCGCCTGGATCGCTTCCGCAAAGCTACGCAATCCTACATTGATGAACGCGTCATTCGCCAACAATTCACGGCTCTTTTCAGATGGCTCTGGCAACGCATCGGCAGTTGTCACTGCTTTTGGCAACAGCTTACGACTAATTGGGGAAAACGGGTGACCGAGCATTGCTAAAGCTTGTTTGACTGCTTGGGCATTGCTTTGACACAAAATCACGCCAGCTGCGGTTAAAATCTCTGCTTGCTCGTTACTGTCTTGGGGGTCTAAATCAGTTCCGACGATCGTAGCGATCACCGCTAACTCCCGGCCAGCTGCTTGCGCTGCTTCCTTCAACGATTTGATGGTCGGTGCCAATTCACTCGCCATATCTTGATGAGAGCCATACCCTAAAACGATATCTAACAAAATCACTGCCGTTTCAGGATCTTCTCCCGCTTGTTTCAACAGTTCGATCCGCTTTGTTGGGTCGATCATCGGATGGGGCTTGCCTTGCGTATAGATGTCATCACCTAAATCGATGATCTCATGGCCAGCTGCTTTTAAAATGTACCCTTCCTGATGGGCATCTTCTTGTTCTAGATTTAATCCTGCTTTGACTAGCATCGCTGCTTCGTACGCCAATGTTCCGCCAGAATAGTAAGCTTTGATTTTTTGCTGTTCAGGTCCAAAAGCGGCAGCTGCCGTTTCCTCTTTTACTGGCTCTAATCCAATCTGTTCTTGACGTAGCAGCTGCACGGCTAATTGAGCCGCTTCTTCCAGCGTGTAAGCTCGGTAAAGATTTTCTTCGTGATCCGTTGGCTCTTCCCCCAGAAAAATCGTGACTGCAGGTTTTGTTCCTCTTCTTAATAATGCCAATACTTCATCGCGGACACGTGGTGCAGGTGGTTTGGAGATCACCACGATCACCTCCGTATCAGGATCATGTTCCAAGGCAAGAATGCTGTCTTTCATGGTGATCCCACCGACTTCTTCTTTGAGATCTCGTCCACCGGTTCCGATGGCTTGTGTCACACCCGCACCCAATTTATGAATGATGGTGGTGACTTCTTGGATGCCCGTACCCGAAGCGCCGACAACACCGATTTTCCCTTTACGAACGGCATTCGTGAAGGCTACTGGTATCCCATTGAGAATCCCTGTGCCACAATCTGGTCCCATTAAAAGAAGTCCTTGTTCATGAGCCATTTTCTTTAGTCGAACTTCCTCTTCCAATGAAACATTATCACTGAAACAAAAAACATGTTTGCCTGCTGCTAATGCGGTTTCAATTTCTGGTGCTGCCATAGTACCAGGAATCGATAAGACAGCGACCTTCGCATCTTTTCCAAGATCTAAGGCTTTTTCCCAAGTTTTGACGCTTTGGGTTTCTTCTCCTGCGCTATTGCTTTGGTCCGTTAAGAAGGCATCGATTTCTGACAGGACTGTTTCGATGATTTCTTCCTCTTCAATGTCTAAAACGAGCACCATATCGTTGGATGTCGCATTGTTCATCTCCTCGGTATAAAGACCACCCGTCTTGAAGATATCCTTATTGGCAGGTGTACCCATCATGACCGAAGCGTTGTTGATCCCTTCGATCGTCAGTAAACGATTGGTCAAAAGCATTAAAACAATGGAATCTTGGTAATTGTTTTTTTGAATAATAGTGTGTAACATGGGTCTCCTCACTTTCCTGTTCCTGTCTGTGCAAAGGCATCTGACCCAGAATACTGGTCAAAATGAACCGTGTCGCTAATGAGATAGCGATAAATGTTCTTTTCGATAGGAATGCCTTCTGCCATATATTTTTCATAGGTTAGTTGATTGATCTCGCCTGGATAATAGACTTGCTGGAACTGTTCAGCAGCCGGTATGGCGTGTAGCTCTTCGATCATCGTTTCGACTGACTCTTTAAATGTGTCTAAGTCAGTGAAGCGTTGCGGATCGATCAGCAAAATAAATTGCCCTAAGTCGCGACCTTTCGTCAGATCGTTGTACATAGAGGAAACATGCTTGCCAAAAGGCAGCCCAAGGAGCATTCCAGACAAGATATCCACCATCATCATCAACCCAAAACCTTTTGGTCCTGAGATTGGCAATAACCCATGAACATGATGCGGATTCGTCGTTGGCTTGCCATGGGCATCAACGGCCCATGTTGCTGGAATCTCTTTATCTTTGGAACGAGCATCTAAAATTTTGCCCCACGCTTGGACTGTCGTTGCCATATCAAAAACCACCGGCGCACCATGCTTTCGCGGTGCCGCAAAGGCAATCGGATTGGTACCAAAATAATTTTCTTTGCCGCCAAAAGGAACCACCATTGAATCCGATTGGCACATAGATAATGCAATCAAGTCAGCTTCTGCGGCTTTTTTGACATAATAGGATAGTGCCCCACTATGGCTCGTTTTCCGCACACCAACCGCCGCGATCCCAGAACGTTTGGCCATCTCAATGGCATGCTTTGTCGCTTCTAACACGACGACCTGCCCTGCGCCATTTTGACCGTGAACGATCCCGCTGCTAGGTCCAGTCTCTTCAAACGTGATCTGCGGGGTGCGATTCATCCCACCTTTAGCGATCCGCTCTGCGTAATAGTCTACCCGCACAGCCCCGTGAGAGTGGATCCCGCTGGCATCGGCAAAGACCAAATGCTCTGCAACGATGGCTGCGTGCTCTTCAGACAAACCAGCAGCCGCTAATTTGTTTTGGATCAATTGCTGTAACTCTTGTGACTGTACAATAACCGTTTCTTCCATCTTCTAAACTCCTTTAAATTTCCGGATCGCGGTTGCAATCTTTGGAATAAATATAGGTCAATGGTTCGTCACGGCCAACACCATAGGCCGCTTGCTGTACATAGGCACTCATGAAAATGTAGTCGCCTTTTTCCACTGGGAACCACTCATTATCTAAGTTATACATCCCTTTACCTGACAGTAAGTACGCCCCATGTTCTTGGTAGTGGGTCTCAATGTAGCCATGACTTGCCCCTGGTTCAAAGGAAAGGATATGGATATTCATGTCAAAGCCCAACTCTTTCGGTAAGAAATCCCAAAGCAGGACGTCTTCCATCCCTTCGTATTGGATCGGTGTCAACTCTGAAAGATTCCCCACTACTTTGTAGGCTTGGTGATTTTCTAGCGGTTGGTAACGCTTCTTATACAAGAATACTTCTGTTGCTTCTTCTTGGAGATTTTTCATATACAGTTTTTCTCCAGCAGGCAGATAGATATAGCCTCCGTCCGTCAATGTATGGGTTTCTTTGCCATCACTTACTTCCAGTTTGCCCGAGATGACATACAAGAAACTCTCGATCTCTGGACCGCCGAAGCCCAATTGGTTGGCGCCATCTTTTTTGAATGAAATGATGTAATCGACAAAAGACGCCCCTAATTTTGGTGTGCCGAGTATCGAACATTCACAGTTTTCGAAGCCTGGAATGACATTATTCACTAGCCCATCATGCGGCAAGATCGCAAAATTATTTTTTCTAATGACTGCTCGTGATTGCAGCAATCCATCTAAATAGCCCGTATTATTATTTTTATATCCCATGTGTGTCCCTGCTTTCTATTCTTTGTATGCTAGCTCGTAAAGGGAAGCTGCTAAAACTTCAACCCCAGCTACTAAATCTTCGATAGTCGTTGCTTCGGCTGGGTTGTGGCTAATCCCATCAATACTTGGTACAAACAGCATCGCCGTTGGAAAATGTGGTGCAATGATTTGGGAATCATGCCCCGCCCCACTATGCATGACTTTGTAGCGTTTGCCGGTTTGCTTCACTGCTTGTTCCACCATGGCAACGATCGTCTCGTCCATCGGCACAGGGCGTTCATCCATCCATAGATCCATCTCCACTGTCAGGTCATGCTCTTTGGCGATCGCTTGAATGATCTGTTCTGCTTCAGCAGTAAAGGCATCCAATAGCTGCCCATCGGTATGGCGACAATCCATCGTAAACAACACTTCACCAGGAACCACGTTGACCGTATTCGGTTTTGGCTCAACTTTACCGAATGTCACTACTAATGGATCCCCAAGCTCTAAGCCACGGTCGATCACTGCGGCACACATTTTGGCAAAACCATACACAGCATCTTGGCGATAGCCCATCGGTGTGGTTCCTGCATGATTGGCTTGTCCTTTTAAAACAAAGGTGTAGCGCTTTTGACCAGCGATACTATTGACGACACCGATCTGCAAGTTTTCTTTTTCTAAAACACTGCCTTGTTCGATATGGATTTCCACGAAGGCTTTGATGTCTGATCGAACCGGTTCTTGTGGGTCGCGAAAATCAAAGCCTTGGCGTTGCATCTCTGCCACGAAGCTGTTGCCTTCAAAATCTGCGATCGCTTCAACATCGGCTTTTTTGGCTTCTCCGACAAAGTTTTTGCTTCCCCAAAAAACGGTTGGAAAACGACTGCCTTCTTCTTCTGCCATTGAGATGACTTCCAAGGAGCGTAAAGGTTGTCCATAGGTCTCTTTTAAATACTTGATCGCTAAAGCAGCAGCAACGACCCCGTATTGACCGTCTAATGTGCCACCGTTGACGACGGTATCGATATGTGACCCTGAAAGAATCGTTTCTTCTGGATACTGGCTGCCTTCCATTCTGCCGAAGAGATTGCCGACTGCATCATAGGACGTCGTTAAGCCAGTTTCTTTTAATTGTTTTTCTACAAATGATTGCGCTTCTTTCCATGAATCGGTATAAAGCAGTCTAGTCATTCCTCCAGTTGGATCACTCCCAATCTGAGATAGTGCATCGATCATTGCCGCTACTTCTTTTTTCAACTCCATTGTTCTGCCTCCTTTGATTTATACGGTTATTGTAAGCGTGTTACTGAAGGACATCATTGTTCACTTTCGACAAAACCGTTTCTATTTTTAGTCATAACGCTGTTTTTTAAACCGCTTCCTTCTCCTATACTCTTCCTTATACTATCGAAGAAGAGAAAGGAAGAAAACAATGGTTTATCCTAAAAATGCCTTTGCGCAAACAGAAAAAATCCAATTTGACACCTACGGCACTTTGCCGTTAGAAGTGACGATCCTAAAAGCAGCGCAGCCTCGGATCAGCCTTTTGTATTTTCATGGTGGTGGCTTCCTCTATGGTCAGCGAGAAGACCTTCCGCAGGATTATGTCCACCAATTGCTGGCTGCCGGTGTTAGCCTTTACCTGTTCGATTATCCACTGGCTCCCGAAGTAGCGCTACACGATATCTACCTTCATGCAAAAAAGGCAGTGGCGTGGTTTTTGGCCGAAGGCTGGCACTTTAGCGGCGTTGGTACAAATGAGTACGTTTTGTTCGGTCGCTCCGCCGGCGGTTTTTTAGCGACCTTACTGACCGCACGCACAAAGCACTCGGAGCAAAAGGGCTTGATCCGATTTTACGGTTACCAAGAGTTGTTTTTTAAAGAATTTTTGCAGCCGGCACGCTTTTACACACAATTTCCGAAAGTCCCACCACTCGCCGCTGAAGCCATGATCGAAAGCCAACCCATCACCCACGGCACGTTAGAAAAACGATTTCCTTTGTACCTTTCCGCCCGTCAATATGGCAACTGGCAGCGTTATTTAGGGAATCGGGAACAGCTAGCAGCCTTGGCGATTCCAGCTGCCGCTTACCAAGACTTTCCTCCTTGCTTTGTCGCTCATTGCAAAAAAGATCCAGATGTTCCCTTCAGCGCATCCGAAGCTTTCGCTGCACAAGTCCCCCATGCCAAAACACTTTGGCTCGATTTAGATCAGCATGACTTTGATCGGACGCCAAACACTGTCGCTGATGAGTGCTATCGAGAAATGATTTCATGGCTCCTTTTAATAATAGAGAAACAATGAGCGTAAACTTATCCGCGTTTCCTTAATAAATAAAAACAGGCGATCTTCAAAGGAGTGTTCCCTCTAAAGATCGCCTGTTTTTTGATTATAGTGAGTTGAAGGTATTCACGATATTCTCAACACTGAAGCCGAATTCCGCTAAGACTTTGTCACCAGGTGCGGATGCACCGAAATGATCGATCGCGATCACTTTTCCATGGCAACCGGTGTAACGTTCCCAACCAAATGGGGAAGCCGCTTCGATCGCTACCCGTTTCTTCACTGCTTTTGGCAAGACGCTTTCTTTGTATTCTGAGCTTTGTGCTTCAAACAAATCAAAGCTTGGTAAGGAGACCACCGATACATCGATGCCTTCTTCTGCCAATTTAGCTTGTGCTTGGACCGCAAGATTCACTTCAGAACCTGTGGCGATCAAAATCCCCGCTGGTGTTTCACCAGCTTGTTTTGAAATCACGTAGCCACCTTTTGCGACATTTTCATCCGCACCGGTTTGCGTGCCTTCGATCACTGGTAGATTTTGTCGGCTTAAGACTAAGACCGTTGGTTTATCCGTTGTTGTCATAGCCAATTTCCAGGCAGCACGGGTTTCATTGCCGTCTGCTGGACGAATCACTTGGACATTTGGCATGCAACGGACGCTAGCTAATTGCTCGATTGGCTCATGCGTCGGTCCATCTTCCCCAACCGCCACGGAGTCATGCGTCAAGACATAGATCACAGGTGCATGCTGGATCGCAGACAAGCGCACCGCTGGACGCAAGTAATCAACGAAGACGAAGAAGGTCCCGCCATAGATTCGCGTCCCGCCATGCAATTGAATGCCGTTCATCGCTGCTGCCATCGCAAATTCTCGGACACCAAACCAAATGTTGCGGCCTTCGTATTGGCCAGGTTCAAAGTCTTTTTCTGCTGCCACCATCGTGTTGTTGGATCCAGAAAGGTCAGCCGATCCACCCCAGAGACTAGGGACGGCTTTGGATAAGGCTTGGATCATCTCTTTGCTAGATACCCGGCTAGCTTGTGAGCTGCCAACTTCGTAGCTTGGTAATGCTGCATCCCAATCTGCTGGCAATTCACCCGCAAAGGCTTGTTTGAATTGCGCCGCAAGTTCTGGGTAGGCTGCTTCATAGGCACGGAAGGTTTCGTTCCAAGCTGCTTCAGCTTTTTGCCCTTCATCGATCATGGTTTCTTTGAAGCGCGCGGCAACTTCTTCAGGTACGGTAAATTCTGGGTATTCCCAACCGTAAATCGCTTTGGCTGCAGAAATGCCTTCGGCACCGATCGGCGCACCATGAACGGCAGAGGTGCCTTGATTTGGCGCACCGTATCCGATCACAGTCTTGATTTCGATCAAGGTTGGTTTGTCGCTTTCAGCTTTTGCTTCGTCGATCGCTTTCGAGATCGCTTGTAAATCATTGCCGTCTTCAACGAGAATGTGTTGCCAGCCATACGCTTCAAAACGCGCACCGACATTTTCTGTAAAGGCTTTTGAAGTTGGGCCATCTAGGGAGATGTCATTTGAATCGTACAAGACGATCAGTTTGTCTAATTTCATGTGACCAGCCATGGATGCAGCTTCTTGCGAAACACCTTCCATCAAGTCCCCATCGCCACATAAAGCGTAGGTATAGTGATCAATGACTTGATACTTGTCGCGATTGTAGGTTGCAGCCAAGTGGGCTTCAGCCATTGCCATACCGACTGCCATGGCAATCCCTTGTCCTAAAGGTCCAGTGGTTGCTTCCACGCCGTCTGTGTGATCGACTTCTGGATGTCCTGGCGTGCGGCTATCCCATTGACGGAAGTTTTTTAGATCCTCAATGGTCACATCGTAACCAGACACGTGCAACAAGCTGTACAATAACGCCGAACCGTGTCCAGCAGACAAAACAAAGCGGTCACGATCCACCCAGTTGCGAGAAGTCGTTGGATTGACTTTCAAGTGTTTCGTCCACAAGGCATAGGCCATGGGTGCTGCCCCCATCGGTAATCCTGGATGTCCTGAATTGGCTTTTTGTACGGCTTCGATACTTAATGTACGAAGGGTGTTCACTCCTAATTGATCGATTTTATCAAATAGTTTTTTCAATTAAATTGCCTCCTTCACGTTCTTCAGCCAGCATGTTTCTATTCACTGCCTTTTCACAATAGAAAAGAACCGGACGTCCAAAGTTTACTGGCTAATAGGCAACGAATGCTCCTCTTTTTAACAGTCCTAACTTTGGTCGTCCGATTCTTTTGCTTTCGGCTTTGCTTAGCTGCTCAAAACTTTTCCAGTCATTTCTTGATAATCTGCGACCATGATCGACCATGCTTTGGCAATGTCGTCATCTAAACCAAACAATCCACTGCGTCCGACAATATAGATGTCTGGATTGGCTTCATCGATCCGTTTGAAGGATTTCCGATTGGAGGAACCGTCCATTTCAATGACATAGTGATAGTCGTATTCTTCCCGTAATTCCCGCAGTTCAACAATTTTATCTAACGCCCCTTCAATAAAGCGTTGGCCAGCAAACCCTGGATCAACTGTCATGATCGTGACTTTATCCAAAAGATTGATATAAGGCAAAATGACCGATACTGGCGTTTCAGGATTTAAAACGATCCCGGCTTTTAATCCAGCATCATGGATTTGATCGATCAGACGAAATGCTAATCCATCCAAAACCTCAGCGTGCATACAGATCCATTCACAGTTGATATCGATCAGCTGCTGCACCCAAAAAGCAGGTTCAGTGACCATCAAATGAGCGGACAGAGGCAACGTACTGATTTTGCGGACCTCTTGAATAAACCATGGGGATAGGGAAATATTGGGTACGTAATGACCATCCATAATATCAATATGATAGGAGTCAACTTGGTCATTCAAAAAAGTGATTTGTTCTTTAAATTTATCTAGATCCATCGTCATCAATGACGGTGAAAATTCAACTTTGTTCATAGACTTATCCTTTCTCCTCAATCAGTCTTGTACTGAGAGGAACGACTCTTCTTTCAATTGAATCGCTTTTTTAGAAAATTTGAATATCATCTAAATCGATTTCTTCTTCTTCCACTTCTGCTTGTGCGGCTACTTGTTCTTCAGTGACATTTTTCTTAATCAAAGCCAAGGTGATCCCAGTCACTACTATATTTACCAGCAAAGCTACTGCCCCAGCCCACGGACGAGTCATGGTCGGCAGCATCAGCACACCACCAAACGGTACCGTTGCATCTGCCCCTAAGACCATTGAAACAGCCCCGCCAGCAGCGCCGCCAATAGCTGTTGCGATCAGCCCTCGGACGATATCGTTCATAACGATTGGGATCACCCCTTCAACGATATTGATCACACCCATTGGTACGGCAGACTTTAACGTTTCCACTTCTACAGGCGTATAGATGTTTTTGCCGAACAGTTTTGCAATAAAGAATGCTAAACCAAAGCCGATCGGTGTTGCAGTATTGACTAATTGAAGTGCAGTGATCGGTCCATTGATCCCTTCTGCTTGCATCGTCAGAACAAAAGCAAAGACCGTTTTATTGATTGGTCCACCATAATCAACGCCGCTCAACAAGCCGATGACGGCACCAAAAACCAATAATGAAGAGGAGCCTAAGCTATTTAGTGCGTTCGTCAGTAAGTTCGTAAAGGCAGTGATCGGTGTACCGATAATATAGACCATGATCAGACCACCGATCAATGAGGTCAAAAAGGGAATGATCAATGTCGGCATCAAGCCTTTCGCCCAATTTGGTACTTTAATAAATCGTAAAATAGCAATTACTAGATATCCAGCTAAGTAGCCGCCCAAAATTCCCCCAATAAAACCTGCACCAATGGCATTGGCTGTCAAACCAATAATAAACCCTGGCGCGATCCCCGGTTTTTCGGCAATCGCATAAGAAATTCCTGTCGCAATGACCACTGGAAGCAACCCGAGTCCTGCGCCTCCCATCGTAGCTAAAGCATCCCAAATCGTAAATTCACCTGGCACTAGTTGTCCCTGGCTGGTGCCGCCGAAAGCCATGCCAATGGCAATCAAGAATCCAGCACCGCAGACAATCGGAATCAAATAGGAGATGGCTGTCAACAAGTGTCCTTTTAAATTCAATGCTTTGATTTTTTCCATAGTTTCCTTCCTCCTTCGGTTTTCTTAGACCGCCTGCTGTTGGACGACCTCTTTGGCTTTTTCCAACAATTTGCTTGGGGACTTGATGGCAACTTCGGTCGGCACTTGAATGATCCGTTTCCCTTCAAATCGTTCACGTCCTACTACTTTGACGTCAACTGCTAAAATCACGACATCTGCAGCCGCAATCGCTTCAGGTGACAATTCATTTTCACGACCGATCGTTCCTTGTGTTTCCACATGGATCTCGTAACCTGCCTTTTTAGCCGCATTTTCTAACTTTTCTTGAGCAATATAAGTGTGAGCGATCCCTACTGTACATGCACATACTCCGACGATTTTCATAAATAATTCCTCCTTAAATTTTCTGTTATCCTTGAAATGCTTCAATCACTTGCTGCGGCTCTTTTGCTTTCAACAAGGCAGCCGTCACCTCGTCATTTCCTAATTTCCGAGCGAACAAAGAGAGCAGTTTCAAATGCTTTTGCGCCCCTTCCGTGTCATCACCGACGGCGAATAAGATAATTCCTTTCACTCCCTTGCCATCCAACGTTTCCCAAGGGATCTCTTCTTTTAAAACCCCGATTGCTACGCCGATCTCCTTCACATGAGCACTTTTTCCATGAGGAATGGCAATGTAATTACCAATCCCTGTTTGACCAACTGCTTCCCGCTCATAGACATCTTTTAAAAATGCTGCCTGATCCGTCAAGTACTCATTGGTATATAAAAGCTGACTCAATTGCTGCAGGGCTTCTTCTTTAGAAGCTGCCTCCATGTTGGTTTTGATTATTTTTGGATCAATCACTGTTGAAATATCCATTCGTTTTCCTCCTCTAGTTGAGTACCTCTTGCCTTACTGAATTGATCATTCATTCCTATCAGCCGCGTTGGTTGAGAAGGAAGGCTTCGATTTCTTCTTTTGATTTTTCTGCAATGAATTGCAGATTTTCTTCATAGGCGAAACATTTCATTAAGCGGATGACTGCTTGTTTCACCGCGGTTGTTTCGTCAGTCTTCATCAGGATCGCAAAAATCGTTTTTGCTTGCAGCGTTCCCTGCCAAAGGACTTTTTCACCTCTGACTAGGACGATTCCGCTTTTTTTCACCACATCACTTTCAATGTGTGGTAGCGCAAAATCTTCAGCAATCATCGTATTGCCGCTCGCTTCTCGGGCTTGCAGTGCTTCAAATAGCAGGGTTTTGCTCTCCGTCAGCCCGATTGTTTGGCTAACAGCTGCAATCTTCCTTAAAACATCGACTTTCGTCTCTCCTGCTTTTGTTGAAACTAAAGTAAGGGACAAAGGGAATTTAGTCATTTCTCACCCTCCCAATCATCACTTCAAGGCGTTTTTGGTCTTCCATCGTCAGCATGGCGCTCACGATCACGACCGGAATCGGACTATCGATCGTTAATTGAACGGTTGAGATGATCATCTCCGTATCCGGGTGTTGCTTTAAAGCCGCTTCCACATCACGAGAAGGTAGGACAGCGGTGATTGCCAACTCACGAAATTTCTTATGCACTTTTACTTTTAATAATTCGGAGGTTCCGATTCCCGTAGTACAGACGATCATAACCTTGAGTTGTTGAGGATGTTCTTCGATCGCTTGAGCAAAGTAAAGGGTGACAAAGCCGATTTCATCTTCTGTGAGCGCTGGCAAATCGTACACTTGGCAGATTTCTCTTGCAGTCTCTTCGGTAGCAAAAAACAAATCTGTGTATTCTAATTTGATTTGCTCCAAAAGATTGTTTTTGACTTCAATCCCATGTCGCAATCGATTGATCATTGGTTTGATATGGCGAGCCAATTTACCGAATAACTCCTCGTCTTCAAATGAGCGCTGCAGCTGGGTGCTCATTTTTTCTATAAATGCATTGGAAATCAGTTTTACTTGTTCTGACAGATCCTCTAATTCATCCGTGGCCTTTTGCATCCGTGAGGAGACGAGGTACTGATACATATAATAGCTTTCGTTTTCTGGTAATTTCGTATGCAAGTACTGTTCGCTATTGCCAATGATCTCTTTGGCGATGGTGGCTAACTCTGGGTTTTCTTGCATTTGCTGTTTCTCTTTCTCATCTAAAATATCCTCGTTAAACGAATTCCCTACTTTGCGAAACCTCCGCAATAAGATATACAGGTGAGAAAAAAGATTGATGTTGTATGGGTGAGGAATTACTAAGCCTAGGTGATTTTCAATCAAATTCAGCTGTCGCAAAACAAACTCCGCATCATAACGGTTGAACGCCTCATTCGTCACATGCAGATCATCCAAGCGGATATTGCGGGTTTGTTGGATATACTCCTGCAATGCACGACGGATATTTTTTTCTGCACCGTTCACCCCAATCATTTTATTTTTGCGGGAAACCGTCAGCTCAAAACGCTGCAAAGCTTCAGAAATTAATTTTTCATCACTGTTGATGACCGTTTCACTCACATAAAAAGGCTGATACAGGGAAAAAATATTCTTTCTTTTGGGTGAAATAAGCAATAGCTCCTCCATCACCTTGTTACGGCGTTCCACTGGTGTCAGTGCATTCGGCATCTCCGCTTTCTGACTCTGGGGCTTTTCTTGATGATGGAAACTTAAGCGGTAGCCTTTCCCTTTTTCTGAGAGAATCACATAGTCAATCGTGGCATCCTCATTGATCGCTTTTACGATGCGATAAATCGACTTTGTAGAAAGTCGAAGCGCTGCGGATAGTTCATCGGCTGTGACAAATTCTCTCGTATTGGAAAGAATATGGATGATTTTTCTCTTTCGTTGTTCCATAACAGTCATGTAACCGTTCTCCTTTCTACACACTTATCATAGCACCAGGAAATGTAAGCGTTATATCATTCTTTGTCCCCTTCAAGGGACAAAGACGATCGATAATAAGAATTACAATACAACGTTAAGGACAAAAAAAACAGCCATTTTTCAAAATGGCTGTAACAAAATCTGTGTTATCATCAATGTTCCTTATTCAACTGTTGGAATAAGAAAAGAAAAGCTGCTAGTTCCAATAAAACGAGAAGGAAAACGCCGTTTATCGAAACCCTTCAACCCCCGTTAAAAAACAATCTAGGTTTAAACGGCTTGTGCAGCAAGCGAAATAACCACTCTCATTGAAAGGAATGATTTGAGCTTTTTACATCAACGAACGATAAAGCTCAATAATCTCTTCTAAAGTCGTATCCCGCGGGTTGCCTGGTGTGCAGACATCGTTCAAGGCATCTTTGGCGATGGCTGGGATATCTTCTTCTTTGACGCCTAATTCAGAAATGGTCGCTGGAATGCCCACATCTTTGCTTAACTGATCGATTGCTTGGCAAGCAGCATCTCGGACGTCTTCAAGTGACATCGTTTCTGCCCCTTCAATGCCTAAAACGATCGCGATCTCACGGTATTTTTCACCCGTAAAGTCTTTATTGTATTTCATGATGGTTGGCAACAAGGACGCGCACGCTACTCCGTGAGGAATGTTGTACCAAGCGGATAATGGATGGGCCATGCCGTGGACTAAGCCCAAGCCGACGTTTGAAAAGCCCATACCGGCAATGTATTGTCCTAACGCCATCGCTTCTCGTCCTGCTTGATCGCCATTCACGGAATCTCTCAATGAGCGGCCGATGATCTCGATTGCTTTGATGTGCAGCATATCAGTCATTTCCCAAGCGCCTTTGGTGATGAAGCCTTCGATGGCGTGGGTCATGGCATCCATTCCCGTTGCGGCTGCCAAGCTCTTAGGCATCCCCATCATCATATCGCTGTCCACAAAGGCTACCAGAGGAATATCGTGAGGATCCACACAAACAAATTTCCGATGATTTTCTTCATCTGTAATCACATAGTTGATCGTTACTTCGGCTGCAGTCCCAGAAGTTGTCGGTACCGCTAAAATCGGCAAGCATGGATGTTTCGTGTCTGCCACGCCTTCCAAACTAATCACATCGGAAAATTCAGGATTCGTAGCAATGATCGCGATCGCTTTTGCCGCATCGATCGGTGAACCACCGCCAATCGCAATGATACAATCGGCTTGGGCTTCTTTGACAAAGGCTAAGCCGTCTTTGACATTTTGGATCGTTGGGTTCGGCACGATCCCATCATATAACGCATAATCGACACCTGCTTCATCCAATAATTTCGTCACTTTGGTCGCAACTTCAAATTTCACCAAATCTTTGTCGGTGATCACTGCCGCTTTTTTAAACCCTCGTGTCTTGAATTCGGTCGGTACGTTCTCAATCGCTCCTTTTCCAAAATACGATGTTTCATTCAAAATCATTCTATTTGCCATTCTTCCTACCTCCATTTGTTTGTTTATTCACAATATCTTTTAAACAGAAAAGACTGAAAGCCTTTTCTATTCTTCTACCATTGATTATACCTCAAGATAGCCTGCTCGGGGAGTGACTTTGAAAGCGTCAGCCAATTTTTTCAGATTTTCATCTGTAATGGTTTGTAAGATTGGGCCTTGCGCTTTGACATAGGTGTACACTTCCGCAGCTTTCTCTGCCGTTTCAATCAAGCCAAAGACTTCGTCCATATCTTTGCCAGCACCGTAGATGCCATGTTGTGGCCAAAGAACCAAACGGGTTTCTTTCATTTTAGCAGCCGTTGCTTCGCCGATTTCATTCGTTCCTGGAACCATCCAAGGAATGATGGAAACACCCTCTGGGAAGACCACCAAACACTCCGTACACATCTGCCACAAGGTCCGCGTGAAACTGCGTTCATCCAACTCATGGGTAAAACTCATGGCTAAAAGATGCGATGCGTGGTTATGCATGATGATTCGGTTTTCTGGATCGACCGACAAGCGAGCAATATGACTCATGAAATGACTTGGCAGTTCACTCGTTGGCACCGCACCATTTTCCAAGCCCCAAAGCAATTCCAATGTTTGCCCATCTTCTTTGACTCGGATCACACCAAGATTTTCCGCTGGATGTGCCGCTACATTTTTAAAGTATTTTCCTGAACCTGTCACGATAAAGTACTTGCCAGCTAATGCCGTGGCATCAAAAATCATGGGAATTTCCCGCAAGACGCTTTGCGGATCGATGAAAGGCAAGATCTCTTCTTCTGTTAATAAGTAAGTAATATTGCCGCCGTTGCGCTCATCCCACCCTAAACGGTAAAGATTTGCTGTCGTTTCCATCATTTCTTGTACAAAATTCGCTTGTAAAATATCAATCTTTTTCATCGTTCTCCTACTTTCTGGCTTTTAAGACGGTTTCTTCATAGGCTTTCACTTCTGATAGCCAATCCAGACCTGCTGGTACCCCTTGGCTTTCACAGAAGTAATTCCAAACATCTGCATACGGATAGTCTTTTAATTCTTCCGTCATGGCTAAACGAGTGGTGAAATCACCTGATAATTCGATTGCTTTTAGTTCTTCGATCGGTTCTAGCATCGCTTTTAGCAACGCTTTTTGAGTATTGCGCGTCCCGATCACCCACGCAGCGACCCGATTGATCGTCGCATCAAAGAAATCTAACCCAATGTTGGTTTTTGGCAATAAGTCATTGCGAACTAATTCGCGGCCAATCTCTTGCAATTCATCGTCCATGATCACGACATGATCACTATCCCAGCGTACAGGACGGCTGACATGCAGCAAAATGCCTTTGCTAAATAGTGCCAATGAAGACAATTTATTGGAGATCACTTCGGTTGGATGGAAATGTCCAGCATCCAAACAAATCAATTTATCGCGCGTCAAGCCATAGCCCATATAAAATTCATGAGAGCCGACGGTGTAGGCTTCGGCACCAAGACCAAACAACTTGCTTTCCACGGCATCTACCGTGTATTCCGCTGGCAATTCTTCAGCAAAAATCTCATCTAATGCTGTCATCAAGCGTTCCCGTGGTGTAAAACGATCGATCGGGTTGTCTTTGTAGCCATCTGGCACCCAGAAATTATTGACACAGACTTGCCCAGTTTCTTTCCCCATATAAGCAGCGATTTGACGAGAACGTTTGCTGTGTTCGATCCAGAACTGACGAACTTCTTCATCTGGTGAAGCAAGGGTAAAGCCATCTTTGAACATGGGATGTGAGAAAAAGGTTGGATTGAAGTCTAAACCTAAGCCTTGTTCCTTCGCCCAAGCAACCCATTTTTCAAAATGCTTCGGCTCCAATTCATTTAGATCCACTGCTTCCTCGGTGTCTAAATAGATGGCGTGAAGGTTCAATTTGTGTTTTCCAGGAATCAAAGAGTAGGCTTTTTCTAAATCTTGGCGCAACTCCTCTGGGGTATGGGCAGCACCAGGATAATTCCCCGTTACAGAGATCCCACCAGATAATGCTTCATCACTCAAAAATCCTTGGACATCGTCCCCTTGCCAAACATGCATCGAGATTTTCACATCGGTTAATTTTTTCAAAACCGCATCCGTGTCGACGCCTAATTTGGCATATGCTGTCTTAGCTTCTTCATAACGCTGTTGAATCGTTGTCATTTTTTTCCTACTCCTTCTATAAAACGTTGATAGTTGCTTAAAATCTTGTGATCAAAAGGCTGTGGTTCATGAACACTGCAAGGAAATGAGTGTTTGACCGCACGGCGTGCTTCAGCCAGCGACGTGAAGATGCCAGCACTCATCATCTGCATTAAAAGATTACCGATCGCCGTTGCTTCACTTGGGCCAGCTTCGATCGTCAGCTGCGCAACATCAGCCGTCAGTTGATTTAAAAAGCGATTGTTGGAACCGCCCCCCACGATATGCAATTTTTGCAGCTTGCTCGTCGTACCTGTCAGCTGTTCCAGCTTTTGTAATTCACTGGCATAACAAAGCGCTAAGTTATCATACACACAGCGAGCCAGTTCCCCTGCGGTTTCTGGAACTTTCTGCTGGGTTTCTCGACAATACGCTTGCAGTTCAGTAATCATGTTTTCTGGATTCAAAAAACGAGGATCATTGACATCGACAAACTGTTGAAAAGCAGGCGTGGCTTGCGCCAATTCCGCCAATTCTGCATAGGAATACTGATAGTTTTGCTGCCGAGCCACTTCTTGGATCAGCCACATGCCCATGATGTTTTTTAAAAAGCGAATCGTGTTGTGGGCACCCCATTCGTTCGTATAATTTTCATCAAAGGCGGCAAGGGAAACATTGGGTACTTTGGTTTCGATCCCCAGCAATGACCAAGTCCCGCTGCTGATGTAGCCCCAATCTGCCCCCTCTCCAGGTGTACCGATGATCGCTGATGCCGTATCATGACTAGCGACAGTGACAAAGGTCGCTTGTGGCAAATCATAGGCTGGAAACTTCTGTGTTTGCAGTGTGCCTAAAACCGTTCCAGCATCAACCAATGGTGGGAATAGTCCTTCTGTTACGCCAATCTCAGCTAACAATTCTGTATCCCATGTTTGGGTGTTGGCATTTAGAAGCTGCATCGTCGAAGCATTGGTTTTTTCCGTGACCATCTTGCCAGTAAAAACGTAGCCCAAGTAGTCTGGAATCAGCAGCAGCTTGTCGGCTTTTTGCAGCAGTTGCGCTTCTTCTGTGGCTAACTGAAAAATCGTGTTGAAGGGCTGCAACTGAATGCCTGTTTTCTCATACAGTTTTTGCAAAGAATAGCGCTGACCAAAAGTTGCGATCGCATCATTGGTGCGACTATCTCGATAAGCGACTGGGTCGCCTAAACGTTCGCCTGCTTGATCGATCAAACAGTAATCCACTGCCCAGGTGTCGATTCCGACGAAGCAGTCATTGATACCTGCTTGTTTCACTTTTTGCAGTCCTACTAAAATCTCTTGGATCAAATAATCGATCGCCCAACGGTCAAAGCCTTCATGAGGACGAAAGCCGTTTTTAAAGCGATGGATCTCTTCTAAAGTGATCTGCTCATTTTCCCAACGGCTCAGCATCAGACGACCGCTTGATGCACCGATATCGATTGCGATAAATGTGTTCACTGGTCTCCACCTTTCATTATCTTGTTTAAAAATAAATCGATTACAATTCACTGATTCATTCTTGTTGCCTCAATTTTAGCTTGACAATCAACGAGTTTCATCACACAATTTTGATAAAGACTTGCACAATCTTGGTAAAAAGGAGGATCCGATGGATTACTGGGAAAAAGCCAACCACTCATGGTCAACCGATTCACTGCGTTACATCAATACTTCAACCCAAAAGCAGCGTGAACTTTTCTATTACATTCAAGAAATCGGCTATTTCAAAGCCAGCAAACCTTACTTTACAGAACGAGAGAACCTGCCTTCTTATTTGATCAAATATACATTGTCCGGCTGCGGTGAATTGCGCTACAAAGGAAAAAGCTATCAATTGAAAGCAGGTGATGTGTTTTTTATCGACTGTCTAGACTATCAGTACTACCGCACCGTTAGTCAAGAGCCCTGGGAAATGGACTGGATCCATCTATATGGCGCCAACGTCGCAGCGTTTTATGAGGAATTCCTCAAAAATGGCAGTCCAGTTTTTCACACCAATCCTGCCAGCAGCCGCCAAAATCCGATCCATTTGGTCTTACAAGAATTATTGATGCTACAGCCAGAACCAAATGCGAAAACTGCCTTCCAAAGCTCTGTTTTGATCCATCAGCTGCTCAATGAACTGCTCCTGCAAAAATATCATCTCGATTTTTCGGATAGTGAGATCCCGCCTTATATTTTGCAGATTCGTGACCAGCTAGAAGAAGATTTCCGTCAAGGGATCACCTTGGAATCTTTGGAGGAAAGGTATCATATCAATAAGTATCAAATCGTCAAGGAGTTTTCCAAATATATGGGCTTGCCCCCCATCGAGTACCAGATCAGCAAACGCATCTCTTATTCGAAAGACCTTTTGCGCTATTCTCGGCTTTCCATCAAAGAGATCTCATTGGCGATCGGCATCGAAAACACCGCCTATTTCAGCCGTTTATTCAAGAAAAAAGTCGGCATTTCACCTAGTGATTATCGACAGACGGAGAATGGGCGGTAAAAAAAACATGAAATCATTCACTGATTTCATGTTTTTTTGCATTGAATCTAACATTTTAGTTAGCAACAATAAGAGACTCTTTTTCATTCATGATCTTTTCGAATGCTGACGCATTTGTTACCACAACTGGCGTAATGGTCGCATATCCCTCTGCTTGGTTAGCTGCGAGATCGGCTTTTATCAGGGGCTGGCCCTTTTTGATTGCTTGATTTGCTTCAACAAGGGTCGTAAAGTGCCTGCCTTCTAGCTCTACGGTGTCAACACCGATATGGATCAAAAGCTCAACGCCTTGATCACTGGTCAAGCCGATCGCATGCTTTGTCGGAAATAAAGCAGTGACCACGCCATCAAAAGGGGCATAAAAGGTATTTGATTCCGGTTTGACAGCTTTACCTTGCCCCATCAAGCCTTCTGAAAAAACTTTGTCAGGAACCTCAGTTAAGGGAACGACTTCTCCTTGAACGACTTCTTGAAAATTGATTTTTGTATTCACTGATTCTTTTGATTTGACTGTTTTACTTTTTTCAGGTTCTATAATCCCCCAAAAATAGGTGATTAGAAATGCCGTAACAAGCCCTACTACCTGCGAAGCGATCCCACCATAAAATCCACCATCGATTCCTGCTGGATTGATGATCAAAGGAATACCCAATAATCCCGAACCACCAAAAGAATACTGCACTGTCTGCATAAATCCTGCAATAACACCACCTAAACTTCCACCGATAACAGCAGCGATCAGCGGACGCTTATAAGGAAGTAATACCCCGTACAATGCTGGTTCGCTGACACCAATCAAGGTTGTCAGACCTGTTGAGTATGCGAGTGCTTTCGTTTTATCATTTTTCGTTCGTAGACCAACCGCCACGACAGCTCCAGCCATTGCCATTTGGTTCGCTAGGAGCAGACCCATCACAGGATCGAATCCTTGCATCGCCATGTTGTTAAGAAAAATCGGAATGAATGCCCAATGCAATCCGAACATGACCATCAAGATCCATGGTCCCCCAATCACCAGCCCACCCAAAACCGGACTGAATTGATAAACATTATTTACAAGCGTTGCCAGTAGACTGGATAAGTTGGATATAATTGGACCAACGACCAGCAAGGCAAGGGGGACAGAAACTAGCAACACGATAAGAGGCTGTACCATGAATCGCAAATCCTTCAACGGCCATTTCTGAACGAAACCATTGATTTGGGCTGCCACCCAGACAGCAATGATTGCCGGAAAAACGGAAGAAGTATAGTCCATCATATTCACGGGAATCGACAAAAAAGTCAAACTACCTTCTGTCGCATACGGGAGCAAAGTAGGATAGATCAACGATGCCCCGATCAACATTCCGACATAGCTGTTTAATTTAAAATAATTTGCCGCCGAAGCACCTAATAAGATTGGCATGAAGTAAAAGAAAGCATTAGACAATGCGTACAAAACGATATAGGTTCCCGAAGTTTCTGACAAAATACCTGTTACTGATAAAATCGTCAAGATCCCTTTGATCGTTCCTGACGCAGCCATGGCGCCTAAAGCTGGCGTGAAAATCCCTGAAATCGTGGTGGTAAATTGATCAAAAAGAGATTTTTTTGTTTTTTCACGAGTATTGTCCTCTTTTAGTTCGCCAACTTGTTGCAGGACCGTATCATAGACATCGTTCACGCGATTTCCTAAGACGATCTGGTACTGTCCGCCCTGTTCAACGACTGAGATCACTCCGTCAAGACTAGCAATCGTCTCCTTATTTGGAATACCGGTATCATGCAATACAAAGCGCAGACGTGTGACGCAATGGGTTACCGATTCGACATTGGCTTTTCCACCAATTTCCTTCAAAATATCTGTTGCCAACTGCTGGTTGTTCATTTTTGCTCCTCCTCAATAAAAAGTTTGATTTCTCCAGTGATCCCCAAAGGCTCGAGCAGGACAAATTGCGAAAGATAATCCCTCATACTGCGACCTAAACTATTGATCACTTCAATCTGGATGGAATTATTCGTTTCTTGAAGCAGGTCCGTCAACTCAAATGTATACGGTGTACTGATTCTTGTGCCTACACAATGACCGTTGACTGAAACAGTCACAACTTCTGAAGCATCTTCAATACTTAATAAAACTTCTCCTACTGCTTTAGGAAAGTCCACGGTATAAGTGATTTTCCCGCTAAACCGACTGAAGTCATCACCGACCCCCAGTAAAGGCAGTGACGAATATTGTTTTTGACAGGCAACTGCTACTTGCTCTTTCCCGATTCCTTCGAAAGTGACTTGCCATGGCTGATCGTTTAGATGAACTTCTTTCATTGGTTTGCTTCTTTCAATACGCAATGGTTGTTCCGAGGTAGCTTCAAAAAGAATCAGACTCTCTGCTGGTGCTAAATGAATCTCATAGCTGCCATTTTTATATGACACAGGTTTCAGTTTATTTTCTACTGGATCATATTGAACTAAAGGCTTCTCAGCAGGAAAAACAGCCTGAAACTGCAGCGATTCACTGTCATTTTCATTGAAAAGCATGAATACCTCATCTGTTTGCTGCTGATAATGATAGTACCGCAAATACGGCAGAGCTTTTGACGTTTCTAAACGATCCCGTACCTTCAAGCCAGCATTATCAGTAAGTGCTGTGAGCGGCGTTACTTCTGTCAGACGATCGAGAAGCCGAAGCTCATGGGTAAGCAGAGTTTGTTCAAGGGATTCTTTCACCATCTCCTCAATAAAAATAATTTGAATACCAGATTCTGCGAGAGCTGTCAGCTTTTTGATCAATGAATCAGGCATTCGCTCAATATATGGAATGACTAGTGTTTGAAAGGCGTGCTCATTGATGACAAACGTTCGATTCGTATATTGCGCATCAAGCATCATCTCAACCGAAACGATTTCAAATTCGTATTGATGTTCCATCAGTTCACGAGCAACTTTTTGAATCGGCATATAAGTGCCTGCCCACTCCGCTTCAGCATGGTACAGCACAGCAATGTCCGCTTGATGTTTCCCGTCACTAAATAGATAACTCAAACGATTCATATACGTCATCAGCTGTTTGAAGCCCTCAAATTGTGGATTATGGCCTTGCGCATAAAAATGCGGCGGACAATCGGCATCAGGAAAGTCATTCATTGAAAAGGCATGAGGGACAAAATGATTGACCCCTCGCACCAGCATGTGATCGGTTAGCCATTTCATCAGTTTGGTTCCTTCTGACCAACCATATGCGCCGAATACTTCGCACATCGTTCGACCTTGTTTCACAGGGTCTAAGTTTCCTAAAGACGCCCCCATTTTCCCTAATGCGTAATGGAAAAATTCACCATCCCAGCCAGTAGATGTCATGGCTTCAAAGTATCCATCATTTTGTTGCGGCATCAATTGATGCAAAACGACATCGATTCCTGCCATCGATTGACCTTTCATCGATTGAAAGAAGTGACCTGCCCCATAGCCTAAACGTGCATGGGCATTGTTATCCTCAATCACATGTCCGATATAGTCGACTTTATGTTCACGACACCAACGTCCGATCCGCTGAGAAAAGTGTTGACTATATAGCTCAGAAACCAACGACATATAATTGTAACGAATCTTAGCCGCCTGTTTTGATTCACCACGATAGAGAGCCGGCAAAAGCCCTCGCAGCTCAGTTTCAGATATGGCTAGCTGGTTTGCTAACAAAATCAACAAATCATACCGCCACGGCAATGGCATATCTACTTTTCCAAGGACTGCATCAGGACCCTTGATATTCCCAAACCGCGGTTCATCTGAGAAAAATCCTTGGATCGTTGTGCCAAATTTCTCTCCAAAGTGTTGATAATGACTTTGATAAACCGTTTCCAGCAAAACATCTGTTGCTTCTGGTACCAAAGGATTCAAGTACCCTTGTGTCGAAGCTTCCCCGCCTTCTTGTGTCGTGTAAAAGACAAAGATACTCCACTCTCCTTCAGGAATAGACCAATACAATGTCTCATCAATAATTGAGTCTGTAAGGTCGATCCACTCCTCCTCGCTGATCTGCTTAAATCCAGTTTTTTTGACCGCAACGGCGCTGATGATTTCAGCAGAAAAAAACGATTTGCCACTCTCCTTAACCGTTTCCCCTTCGGAATTCAAAATATTCGGTCGCTCTGCATTGAAACACCAATCCAACATAATTCCAGCATTCTTTTTGGGACCTACAAAATCAAATTGACGAAAATTCAAAAATTCTTTCTGCAAATGTCGATGATTCTTCTCAATTTCTCCTGCGGCGTAGCCTGTTGGAAAGTGCTTGTCATCCAAAATCCAAAGTGTCATTTGTCTTTTTTCACACTCTTCAATGATGATCGCCAACTCGTCCCACCATTGCACTTTCAAAAATTCTTCATGAGGGCGTGATTCGATGCAGACAGATCGGATGCCGGCTTCGGAAATTTTATTGATGTAAGTTTGAATCGTCTCCTTCTCTTCTCCATGCATCCATAAAAACGGAAAAATATGATTATCATATTTTTCGTTCAATAAATTCGTTATCTTTTTCATACAAATTCCTCTTTCTTTCTCATCCAAATTCATTTAAAATCATAATAAATACGCTTTCAAATGTATCATAAGCAATTCTGCAGATTGAAACAATGTCATCTTCTTTGCAGATAATTATCATATTTTTAGATTTACGAAAGGAGGGGATCATAATGACAACCGAAGAAATGGAAAAAAAGCTTTTTCAGTTATCTGAGCGAGAATGCTATCACAGAGACCATCCAAACCACCTTTCTGACTATTATAAACAGCTGGAAAAAGTGACGATCAATGGCCGACAAGTTTACTTATTCGATAATCTGATAGAAGAACAAGAAAACTTTACTCTGGTAAAGCAAAGCCGCTTCAGTCCAGTTCCTTATCATAACCACAGTTTTATCGAATTAAATTATATCTACTCAGGAACATGCATCCAATTGATCGATGATCAGAAAGTTACGCTGACAAAAGGACAAATTTGTCTGATTGATACTGGAATTCCACATTCGATTGAAATGACTGGTGAAGAAGATGTCTTGATCAATCTTTTGATCAAGCGGGATTATTTCGCTCAATTGATCAGTCGGGAACAGTTTAATGAAGGGGTCGTGCTTGATTTCGTTCTGACTGCATTGTCAGACAAACACGCGCATGACCAATATATTGTCTTTAAGAACAATAAAGATGATCGGATCCATGCTGTGATTCAAGAAATGCTGAAAGAAACTTATGAAAAAGCCATTGGCAGTAAACGAATCATCAGCAATCTAATAGCCATTCTTTTCACTTTTCTCGTGCGTGAGTTCGACTATCAGACCAACAAGCAAGAAGCGGCAAAAAAACAGCACATTTTAGCGATCTTGACCTATATCGAAGAG
Organism: Enterococcus sp. AZ063; assembly: GCF_051715045.1. Taxonomy (NCBI): domain Bacteria; kingdom Bacillati; phylum Bacillota; class Bacilli; order Lactobacillales; family Enterococcaceae; genus Enterococcus; species Enterococcus sp. AZ063. Next base: position 902,334 of record NZ_JBIOTA010000001.1, on the reverse strand, counting down.
AACTTCCAAACAGTTACTTTGCCAAAACTCGCCACCCTTTTTAACTATTCTCCTTCCTATCTAAGTGCATTGATCAAACGAGAAACTAGTAAAAATTTGACCGAATTGATTATCGAAAAGAAATTGAATCTCGCCCACAACTTAATTGCTTCCTCCACCAAACCAATCACCCAATGTGCGGCTGAAGCAGGTTTCACCAATATCACTTTTTTCTATAAAAAATACAAAATTTATTATGGGCATACACCGAAGAAGAAAAAGTGATCCTATGTCGCTACTTGTTTAAATAAAAAAATGTGGCATAAGGTAAATATTCATGTTCTAAACAAAACAAAAAAAGAGTGGCTACCCACTCTTTGAAATTATTTATTTGTTAAACTATTATCTGCTATTTTATTGGTCGCTAACTAAAATTGCTCAACTGATAAATTTATTTCAACCAACTCATCCCTAATACACCAACAATATAGAGCAAGCTACCAAGAGCAACAAATTGCTTTTCTCTGCCAACTTTTCGTTCCTTTAAGAAAATAATACTTCCATAGGTGGCAACAAGTAAGCTCATTTGAGAAAATGAATAGGTTACGCCTACACCCAATGAAGACGACACAGCGAATAACGAAGCATTCGCGAGAACCCAAGTGCTACCAGTACCTAAATTGCGGATTATTTTGCGGAAACGCAGTTGTTTCTTACTTTTCAAGGAAATCACGCTTCCCCCGAGAAACATCCCTACTGCCTGAGGCAAGAAAATCTGTGCTCCACTTATCTGAAACAGACCAGTGACTGTCACATATAGCATCAAAAAAGCTGAAGAACAACATAGATAAAGAAGTACTTGCTGTGATAAGCTTGTTTTCTGATGAGTTGTCTTAGTTACAAGGAAAACACCTGTTAGGATGACTCCTAGTGCCATGATTGAGAAAATTACAGTCGTTAAATCTTTCCATTCTTTGAGAAAGAAGCCAGATGCTAATGTAACAAATAACAATTGGGTACCGACGGAGACGGGCATTACTTTAGAAACCTCCGCTTTTTCCAAAGCGAGAAATTGGAAGTATTGTCCACAAGCCCAAAAAACCCCAGATAATAAACTGATGAAAAATGGCACCATGGCATAACTCACTTGATTCAAAAAACCAAATACACTACCGAAAATCAAGGCTGCGATTGTTGTTCCTAGCAGTTGTTCCTCTGATTTCCCTCCCATCAATTTAGCGACGATTGGCATTAAGCCCCATCCTAGTGCAGGCAGTGAGGCAAGCAATAAAAGTTGTACGGACATAAAAACTCCTTCTAAATATTGTAAAAAAGCGAGAACACAAAATCTTGTAGAGGAAAACGTTACAGAAGCAATTCCTTCTCGACAAATTTTGTGTTCTTTATTCCTAGTTTTTAGTTAATAAATAGGTTGCTACCCCATAAGCATGGATGATATGATCCGCTTCAAGCGGTTCTTCTAATGCATTGACTCGTTGATATGCGTACCCATTAAATAATTTTTTTGGCTCAAGAGATCGTTCTTTGTTCGTTGAATTGACGAAGCGGATAACGATTCCCTCAGAGTAATACGCATTATGAAGCGCGCTGACACCCACACCTGGTTCTAAGCTGCAGGACAACAAAGAAAGAGACATGTCGGTCAGAGATAATGGATCAATGCGCTTTTGAATTTTATTATCTATGCGATAAATAAAGTAATTCAAATCTTGCAATTGATAAGAAATCGATGGCTGTTCTTTAACAGTTTTCCAAGTAGCCAACAACTCTTCAGAAATAGCTGTTGATGCAACTCGCAGGGAAAAATCGAAGACCATCTCATGGTTTTCCATTTGAGCGAGAGGCGTTTCCATCATAATATGTCCCTTTTTGGTTGTATCGCCAGAAGCGCGACCTGGTCGATACAACAAATCCGGTTTTCCAAGGGAGTCGGTTGTAGCTAGTACCGTTACATATAAGGAGTCGTCGAGATATTCATACTCTTTGCTCTGCTCGCTATAAAAAACGAGGGCGTTCTCTTGATCATTAACAACCACTTGTTTTTCAAATGGTTCAATATTGACGGGTTTTTCTGCATATTTTTCTTGCCAATTTTCCAGTGTTTGATTTCTTTTTTCAAGATAACCAAATTGAATGGCTGCAACCGCTCTTTTTATCGGCTTGTTTAATCGAGCCTTCACTCGAATCCGATGATTTAAAAGCGTATTTTTAAAACGTAGCTTTGCGTTTACCTCACCGTTTTTTGTCAGTTGGAGGGTCAATGTATAGGCGAATGTTTTGGTGGCGATCCCTTTCATCCGTTCTTCGATCGTATACGGTAGCTGTAAACTTCCTTCCAAAACCAATGTTTCTTGCTTTCCTTTGCAACTGGCAAAAGAAAGCGTGATCGGTTGATCATTCAAAATAGGCGAATAGTCATACGTATCACCGGCATTACTATCATCGATGATCGACAAGAAATCCACGATCTGTTGTTTTCCATCTGAATAAATCAGATGGCCGTCTTCAAAGGAAAGCATGTATTTTCCATTTCTAATCCATGTGTTTTGATCTAAAGACGAATCGGGAGTTGTCTCTTGCTCTTCAAATGTAAGGACTTGATAACCAAGGCCTGAAAAGGCACAGGTCACTTGAACGGTTAACAGATAATACCCCTCTTCTTCAATAAAACGGTTGCCAGCCGGAGTTTCTTCCATAATATTTTTCCTGCTTGGGATATACACTGCTTCAAGTACAGATGAATCAGCTCCAATAACCTTGATATTGTTGGTTCTGGATACGATCTTAACGAATTTATCCCCTTGAAATGGCACTGGTGTTGGATGAAGAATCAGAAATTGATTGGCTTGTAAAGCGAGTCCTTCACTGATTCTTTTTAAAATCAAATTTTCAATGCTCTCACAAATCTCACTGATTTCTTTTACCCGATGACTGATATCTTGTGCAACACTATCTGATACACAGCCTGCCAAACTATCATGGGCTTGACATTCAAATAACTTTTTCCAAGCTTTCATTAGCAAGCGATTACTTAATTCGATCCCTAAATCTTTCGCAATAACTAACATTGGTTCAATTTCTAAAATTAATTTATTTTCTAATCGAAAAATCTCACGTTTCAGATCCATTCGTACAGAACCAATCGTTTTGTGAACCCGCGCAAAAACCGGTGCACGAAACTCTCCTTGATAAACTTCCAGTTCTTTTTGACGGACGATCTCCATAAATGCTGGATAGGTGCTCAATTGATACTTGTATTTTCCAAGCTGATTGATTTTCGTTAGTTTTTCTTCTATGGCAGAAACAATGCCTAACTGATCATTTCCAGTTGGAATCAAGATTTCAGGTTCATTCGCGTAGCTCTTAATAAAATCGACACCTTTATCGAGTCTGCCATCTACATAACTGCTCGTTGGCTCCAATTGCTGCTGTGCACCATATCCTTGAGGAAAATTCACCGCATACAGTGAATCTTGCCCACTTAAACTCGTCCATTTAAAGTAAGGGGATTTGACCTGTTCCCCTAAATCGATGCCTCGCCAAAAGATAATGTTATCAAGTCCAACTTCGTTCAATATGGTTGGCATTTGAGCATTAAAACCAAATGTATCTGGCAAATAGCCGATCGGCATATAGCTGCCATATTTTTTGCTATCAAATATACCAATCATGGCATTTCGAATGATGGACTCACCAGAAGCAAAAAAGGCATCTGTTTGGGTGTACCAAGGACCGATGAACAATTGACCATTGGCGATCAACTCTCTGACCTCAGTCAAGCGCTCAGGATAGAGTTCTAAATAATCGTCTAGAATAGACAGTTGTCCATCTAGCACGAAAGAAGCAGTCGGTTGCCTCTTTAGTTCTTTTAGTACATCACTAAATAATTGATCACTCAAAACGACACAGTCCATTGAAGTAAAATACCATTCACGATCCCAATGGGTGTGGTTTACTATGTGTACATTTGTCATAGCTATGCTTCCCACTGCTCTTCCCAAGCAGCTTCGTCAAATTCTTCCATCGTGGTATCTGTTTCTTTCCCCGCATCTTTTGAACGTAGCAAGCTTGTACAAATCGCAATGAATAATGAGCCAGTAGCAATCGATAAAACATACAGTGGCCATTTTTCTACAGTGAACCAGCCATAAAAACCAGAGATTGGGGCTGTATTGACAGCTCCAAGACCTACAGCCATTGCAGAACCAATCGCTGAACCAATCATATTCACTGGGATCACTTTTAGTGGATTTTCCACCGCAAATGGGATCGCTCCTTCTGAAATGCCTACTAGACCCATAATGATCGACGATTTTCCTGCTTCTTTTAATTCGTTATTGTATTTACTCTTTGCAAAAACAGTCGCTAAGCCTAAACCAATTGGTGGAATAATGATTGCCACTTGCGCTGCAGTGTTTGGTGCATAAACGTTACTTGTCAATAAAGCCATCGCGGTTGTCACAGCTGCCTTATTTACTGGTCCCCCAAGGTCAAATCCAACCATTGCCCCTACAACTGCCGCCATCACGATCGCATTTCCGCCACTCAATCCGTTCAACCATGACTCTAAGCCCACATTGATAGCTGCAAATGGTGTACCGATCACATAATTCACAAGTAGGACAGTGACTAAAGTACCTAAAACAGGAACTAAGAACACTGGAACTACCGATGCCATCGATTTTGGCAGCTTTATATGGTTTTTGATCCACAAGCAAATGTACCCAGCGATCAGCCCTGAAACAATTGCGCCTAAGAAGCCTGCGTTAATGTCTTTTACTAACATACCTCCAACAAGACCAGGGGCAATCCCTAGCTTATCGGAAATCGAATAAGCAATAAATGCCGATATTACGGGAAACATCAATCCTAAAGCGATGCCACCGAATCCATCTAAACTATGGAGTAATCGGATGATCGTATTCGCACTTTCTCCATGAGAGGCGTCCCAAATATCGACGATCCCAAATATTGATCCGCCTACTCGAGAAATCGCCATGATAACTGCTCCGGCAATCACCAGAGGAATCATATAAGATATTCCTGTTAAAACATGATTTTTCATTTCACTTGCCAACTTTTTCATCTGATTTTCCTCCTCTTTATTGATCAATCAGCTTTAATGCATCTTCAATTACTTTTTCTGCATTTTTTATAGGGGCTGCTACCGGGACTTTAAGGATCTCCTTGCCATTGAAACGCTCTTCATTTCTCACTTTCGTATCGACGGCAAAAATCACGACTTCCCCAATTTGACAATCCCGCTCGTTCAATTCATTTTCGATACCTGTTGCTCCTTGTGTCTCAACCTTGATTAAATCCCCACGTTTCGCTGCTGCTTTTTTTAGCGCCTGTGCCGCCATAAAGGTATGGGCAACTCCTGTGGCACACGCCGTTACTGCAATAATTTTTCTCTTCATTCTTCTTTCTCCTTTTCTCCGTTTTATTCGCTTAATAGTTTCGCGATAATCTCTTTATCTGTTTCGCTTTTCAGCGCTTCTGTGATGTCTTCATCCATCAATTTCATGGCAATTTCTGATAAGATCCGTAAATGGGTGTCTCCTTGATGTTCTTCAGGAATAGCAAGCATAATCACAACCGTTACTGGTTCATCATCTAAGGATTGCCATTCTAATGGTGCCTTTAACCGAGCAAAAACGATTGCGGGTTCAGAAACTGCACCACTTTTTCCATGGGGGATTGCTATATTATTGCCTATTCCTGTGGTCGAGTGATCTTCTCTTTCCATAACTGATTGAACATACTCATTTTCGGATTGAACAATTCCTTCAGTTACCAATATTTTTGCTAATTGACGGACCACTTCTTCTTTAGTGGTTGCCTCTAGACCAAGAACAATATGTTCAAAAGGTAGTAGTGTTTCTATATTCATTTTATGTTCCCCCTTGTAAATACTTTTTTAATTCCTCTTTCGTCCCTTTAAGGAGGAAGGTTCGTTCATCTGATTCCATCACATTAAGCATCGTGTCATAGATTTCCTCAAGTTCTTGTACAGTTTCATCTTTGATACAGATGAAAAAGACATATTTCACCTTTGTTTCTCCCCAGTGGATCTCATTATTAAGACGTAAAAATACAATCGCTGATTTTTTCACGTATTCTGGTGTACCATGAGGTGTTGCGAATCGTCCAAAAGAAGTAAAGGAAAGCTGTTCCCTTTTTAGCGAAGAGTCAATCATTTCCTCGTTTACATACCCACGAGTAATCAATTGCTCCCCAATAAATGTAATCACCTCTTGATAATCTTCAAAATGATGATCTAAAAAAATCAAGTCCTCATGAATCAATTTCGCAAACTGACTGAAAGAACCATTTTGTTTTTCTTCGACTTTTCTTAAAAAGGCTTCTATTTTTCGCTGCTCATCTTTATTCAGTACAGGTGAAACATGGATTGTTGGAATCGAATCGATTTTTAAATCCACTGTCGATAAAATCAAGTCCTCATAAATATTGGTCTGAATCAACTCTTGAATTGAAAGAATCCTGGAAATATCGATTTGCTCATAATTTCTCCGAATACGAGCAGCTAATAGCTGTGAAGTGCCTTTCCCACTGCTACAAACTAATAAGACACTCACTTTCTTAGGTTGTTTTTCTTCTCGTTGTTCTTTCATCACTTGGATGTGTACGGCCAGAAAGGCAACCTCATCTTCAGGGATCGAAATCGAAAAATGCCAATTTAAGGCATGAGCTAATCGAAGCGCTTCCTCAAAAGACAAAGGGAAATTCTTCTTCACATCATTTAGAAAAGGGTTATGAATGACTAATCCTTTTTGAATGCGATAAATAGCTTCTTTGATATGTGATACCAATCCTAACAAAAGACTTTCATTGCGTAGGGAGATCGTTTCATGAATCAATTTGCGTATCGTTTCATCAAGCAAATCATCGGAGTCATTCTTCTTCATCAACGAATCCCCATAGATATGAAGCGAAATATAATGAACTTCCGAAACTGGCAACGACAGAGAAAACGTTTCTTCTATTGAAGCAATAAAACGATAAAAAGCTCTGTTCTCCATCAAAGGATGTCTTCTTTCTTCAAAAGTCAGATAATTCTTCTCTTTGACCCGATCAATCATGATGATTAGATGAAGCAATAGTGAGTGATAGGCAGCATCATTAAGCGTAATTTGTTCTTTTTTCAAATACTCTTGTAAGAGCGTATCAACTAAAGAAATCTTTGTCAGGTCAATAAAATCATTAACAAACTGAGGAATTCCTTGAATCGAATGCAAATAGCGTTGCTGCTCTTGTGTTATTTTCCAATTTCCACCCCAGAAATAGTAGATCAAATCAAATGCTAAACGACGTTTTTCTTGTTCTGACAAATTCAAAAAGGAACCCTTCCCCGGTAAAACTTCAATCGTAACGTTAAAATGACGAAAGATCTCGCTTACCTGCCCCATGTCATTTTCTAAAGTTGATTTACTGATGTAGAGTGCATCTTGCAGTTGTTGACGCGTAAAATACATTTTTTGTTTCAGTATTTCAAAGCAAAGAAACTGAATACGATCTTTTTTGCTCGTCGGTAAGTTTGATTCCTCGTGCCCATCAAGATACTTTAGAATTTCAGCTGAATCACCATCAAGAAATACACCTACTCTAGGTTTGCGAACAAGCCTTATTGCTGTTTCCTGCAAAAATTCATCAATTCTCTTTAGCGATTGCGAAACTGTCTTTTGCGAAAGCGACATATGCAACCCAATTTTAGCAACCGTTGTTGGTCCATTCTCTAAGAGATATCGAATAATTGCTTTTTCCCGTTCACTGATCATGAAACTATCACCTCGTCTACGTTTCTAATGGTAGCTTTTTCTTAAAAAAATGAAAACACTTACTTTTACTGCATTCATTACAGTAAATCATAGGCACTGAATATATTGCGCCGTTTTTTTCATGTGTACTTTTTCGTTTAATCCAGATTATTTACATGTCCCTTGGTATTTTCATAGTATAGAGGATATTACTCAGTGGGAACAGAAAAAAAATACCAATGAACAAACGAACTGTCGTCTGTTTCATTGGTATTTTAACTTTTGATTCTCTAATAACGAGACACGCTTGAGCAATTCCTTCCCTTAACGCCCCAACACCTCCGCCACCGAATAAACGCCTGGGGCAAAGGTCTTGCCTGTTAGCTTCTTCGTCATGGCATTAAAGGTATAGTGCTCTTCTAAGACGACGACTTCATCGTATTGCTTTAATAGCGTGCGAAATTCAGCATCGGATAAGAGGAAATTCTCTCGGCCATCGACATTAGGTGAAAACAAGTAATATTTTCCGACATAGCCAACTAAGTAGCTATCTACTGCTTCTTTGTTAGTACTGACCACCAAATATTTTTTCTCGTTTAGGTCAAAGTGATCGCCAGTAACGGCTGAAACTTGTGCTGGAATCGAAGCAGCATATTCACGATTGGTATAACGCATGCCATTATTCTCTGAAAGGATCAGCAATGTCGCAAAAAATAGCAGAATCAAGGTACTGTATTGATAGATTTTTTTCGTAGTCAAGCTGGCAAAACTACGGTAGTTTCGTCGATCGATCGCTTGTTCATGATACAAATGATCAATGCCTCGGACCATGAAAAAGGTCATTAAGCCAAGTGCTAAAATCACGATACTTGAGGCATAGCGATCGAACCCTGCCAAAGACAATGCTTCATCAGTGGGCATCGAGAACAAGAACATGGCATAGATTCCTAAATAATACCCCCCAATGATACCATCGATCAACAGCAGTTCTTTGAAAAATGGATTGCGTTTTTTCATGATAAATCGGACAAATAGCCAACTGCCCAACAGAATGACCTGGATCAAGAGAATCCCTTGCGTGGAGATCGTCGCAACATCCGTGATGGTTTTGACAAAAACATCCGTAATCTGCTGCAGTATCTGAGAATCCTTTTCGCCAAAAATCTGTTTATAAGCGGTCACGCTGACTTCATGCTTCGATTTAGGAAAATTCGCTTTGACATGCAGGTTCCAAAGAATCGCCGGCAGGACAGATAGCCCAATGGCAGCTAACCCTACAATCATCAAGCCTAGCCGTTGTCGCCAGTTAACTGATGCCTGCCACAAGCAGATTAGTAAATAGCCGCCTAAAATCAGCAGAAAAAAGACGGCACTATTTTTGACCAGATCAAGAGAGGCACCAATCAAAAGAAAGAAACCGATCGACGGTAGTACGTTGCCTTTTAAAGCGAATAAGCCAGCGATGCCAGCTAAAGTCAACACTGGCAGGATAAAGTCCACTAACAAATTATTCATTCGAATCGCAATATTAAAATAATTGAAAACCGCCATACTGGTGAAGATCAGGGCAAAAGCCAGCTTTCTTTTCGGATCACGAATAATCGCAAAGAAACTATACAGACTACAGAAAATCAAAATCAATTGACCAATCAGCAAGACATTCTCATGATAGCCAACAATGATCGCTGTATAAGTAACAAACAGCGAGCTGCCTAAAGGATAGGAAGTAAAACTGATGATGGCATCGGCTGCCGTTGGCAATTGTCCCTGCGTATAAAGGAATTTAACGATCGTCGCCCAATGGGAGAAGTTGTCATAGTGGGTCAAATGACTGTGAAGCAAGGTTAAAACGAACAAAGCAAAATAGCCGTAAAACCACAGCAGGATGGGCTCTTGCAAGCCCCAACGTACCTGATAGCGCTCCTGCCAAAAACGCCAAACGCATAATAGTAAACCAAGACCAAATAAAACCCATGCCCCCCAGATCAACCATCCTTTTGGACCATATGCGACAAAGGAAAGAACGAGGATCGGCAAACAGCAAGCAGCGATCCAGCTGATGTGTTTGGGAAAATGGCAAACTCGTACAAAAAGATAGGCATAGCCAGCTAATGATAAACCAAAAAGACTAAATCGCAGCAGGATCTCGATCATCATCTTCCTCCTTTCTCAGCAAGCTGTCTACCCATTCTTGAAAGGCTGCTGTAAAACGCAGCTCGGAAAGATTGCTTACTTGATAAATCACTTGATTTTCTGTTGGTTGAAGCGTTGCTTTTTCAGCGTGAAGCACAAGATTACTGATCGGCAAGGTTAGACGGGCAGGCATCTCGACTTCTTCTGTTTTTACCAACGTGAGCTGGTCAAAACCAAATGTTGTGACCGTATAGGCTCCTTCTTCAAAGACCCATTCTTGATCAATCGACAGGACAGGCACTCGCTGAGGCAGCAATGGCTTTTCTTTGGCTTGCAGCAGATGCTTACCGAGATTTTCAAAAAGACTGTCAAAGAAGGTCATCCACGGGTCACGCAGAACTGGCAGGCTTTGATTGAAGCCATCATAAATGATCTGCAAATAAGCTAAGTAGTCTTTTTCTGATAATTGGTGTAAAGCAACCCCATAGACCCAGCGATCCTTGCCTGAAAAAACGCGGACGACGTTTCCCGTCATCTCTGCTTGGTAGCCATTACGGGTGATTTTAAACGTCAGCTGCGCATCTGGCGGAAAATAAAGAGGAACGTCAGAAACAAAGGACAAGCCGTTTTCTGAGATATTTTCTGTCATCAAAGAATAGCTGGCGTCTTGGTCGGAAACTTCAACAGGATAATGGGCTCTGAACCGTTCCGTCGTTCGGTAAATCGGGCGACCGAGATAAAATAAGACCGCAAAGGTTAAGTTAAAGAAATGGGTCAGCAACCAGAAAGTCAACACGCTGCCATAGAAAATCTCTGAGCCGAATTTGCCGTAATTAAACTTCACTAAGCCGATAATCGTCAAAATCAACAGCAACAAATGCGGCACCACAAACAACAAGTCTTTTTTAGACTGAGTTGCTGCTTTATTGGTCACTTTGAAACGGGTCTCTTTGATGCCAATGGCTTGTAAAAAGACAGGAATCACTAGGTAAGGTGCAAAAATCGTTTCCTGGATCTCGCCCCAGCGCTGCGTTCGAATATCACTGCTCAAATCCTGCATCGCCAAATGCAAGAACGTATAGCTTGGCAGCCAAAACAGCAGCAAGACCCAAAAGTTGGTCTCTACGACCCTTACATTAAAGACGGTGTACAAAATCGGCGCGAAAATAAACAGCAACCGACGTAAAAACGACCACCAATACAAATAACTGTTTAAGAAAACCATTTTTTGCGCCAAAGACAACGTCTTGTTCTTAAAAAGATGGAGATTGTGGACACTTTGGACCACTCCTCTTCCCCAGCGAATCCGCTGCTTTAAGGCACTTGGGATATCAATGGGAGACAGACCGCTGGCCATGGGCTGCATTGTTGATAAACTGCGATAACCTTGGCAATTGATCAAGGCGCCTAATTCAAAATCTTCCGTGATGGTGTCCGTCGGAAATCCGCCGGCGGCTTCGATCGCTTCTCGTGCGATCACCGTATTGGATCCTGTATAAATAGCTGTATCATGGGCGTTGTTCAAAACATTGACTTCTCTGGAAAAGAAGTCCTGCTCGTTAGGGATCGCCGCTTCTGAAAAAAGATTGTACTGAAAAAGATCCGCATTGTAAAAGCTTTGCGGTGTTTGGACAAAGCCCAACGGTTTGATGGTCTGATCTTTGCGGCGTTCCTGCTGATTTGCCACAAAATAAGGCACTGTTTCCAGCAAAAAATCTGAGTAAGGGATCATATCTGCATCAAAGGTCGCCACTAGCGGCGAATTGGTTTTTGACAATGCATGATTGAGATTGCCTGACTTGGCATGCTGATTGCCTGTCAATCCGATATAGCCGATGCCAAATTTATCTGCCAGTGCTTTGACCTCTGGACGGTTGGTGTCATCTGACAAGTAGATGTGAACTTTTTTGGGATCGGGGTATTTCATATGAACTGCCGCATTGACCGTTTTTAATAAAAGCGGCACTTCTTCATTATGGGTCGCAATCAACACATCGATCGCTGGATAGTCGGCTTCTGGCACGATCGGTTTTTCAAAAGGCTTTGCTTTGTTTTTGTTCCAAATCAACAGCAAGCCCGTAAAGTTCGATATGATCTCACTGCCCCAAAGTAGCAAACCAAACAGCAGGGCAAACCAAGACTCGTGCCATGGCAATGTATACAGCCCCCGCCATGATAAATAGATCAGCGAAAAGACAAACGCCAGAAAGTAAACGACTTTTTTCGCCCAAGGCAAACGTTTTTGTTCCACCTCAATCACTCCTTAAAGATGACATTTTTTTGCACATGGTAACTAAAGAAAAAGAGCAGGCAATCGACGCCTATTTTTAACAACACAGAATCCCCGATCGGCAGGATCAAATAGATCAGGTAGACGAGGAAAGAGGACAGCAAAATCTGTACGATCACTAATAAAAAATACTGCAGCATACTGTTCTTTGTCCGTTGACCAAAAACAAGCTCGCGATTGATGTAGTAATTGACGATCGCCGAAATCAAGCGGGCACCCAACGAAGCGATCACGATGGAGGACAGATCGATGACAGACAAGAAATGGATCAATAACGCATAGGCGATCACATCGACAAAAAAGGAGACTACAGATGAAAACAAATACTTCAAAAAGACGCTATAGATAGCGACGGAATCTGCCAAGACCCGAAAATGGGAAGAGGCATTTTCTTCAATATAGATGGTGGCGATCGGTTGCGAGAGAATCGGCCACCCCCGTTTCTGGGCTTCGATCAGCATCCGCGTTTCGTATTCAAAACGCTCACCTGAGATCGCCAACAAATCTGTCATGAATTTCCGAGGGAAAACCCTTAAGCCCGTCTGCGAATCCTCGATGGCAAGACCAGTCGCTAAACGTAGGATATTTCGGGTCAAAATGTTGCCGAACTTACTCCGCAAGGGCACTTCTTTGCCAAAGGATCGGGTCCCTAAAATAATACTGTCGGGATGGGCTTGTGCCTTAGCTAAGCAAGCCATCATATCGGTATACTCATGCTGCCCGTCCGAATCAATGGTCACCATAAATTCAACAGCTGGCTGGTTTGTCAGCACTTCAGTGAGGGCGGTTTTGATGGCTGCGCCTTTTCCAAGATTCTTTGGATGGGTCAAAACCTGACAGCCAAACTGCTGTGCCAACGCCGAAAAGACAGACTGATAAGCAGCCCCACTGCCATCATCCACGACTAAAATCGGCAGGTGCTGGTTATGCAAACGAATTTTCTCCACCAGAGCCAGCAGTTTGTGGTCAGGTTCTAGCGAAGGAATCATGATTAAACTATTTTCCATATGTGCTCCTCATTTAAGGTAGTATTTTTGAAAATAAAAAAAGAAAAGAAGCCAACCCCGTCAGTAAAGACAGAGTTGGTCGCGACCGCTGCGCTTGGCTCGATACAATGCTTGATCGGCACGTTCTTGCGTTTGCATCAGCAGCTCGCCCTTTTGCCGTTGTGCGATCCCAATCGACAACGTGATGCTGACCGAATCGCCTGCATCCAAGATGATTTCTTGGTAACGGATGCGCTTTTGGATTTTTTCGAGGAGATAAGCAGCAGCCTGTGCGTCTCCTTGGATCAAGATCGCAAACTCTTCCCCACCGATGCGATAGACCGGATTGCTCGCCGTACAGTAGGTCGAAAAAATACGAGCGATTTCTTGCAAAATCACATCCCCAGCACGGTGTCCGTAACGGTCATTGTAATTTTTGAAATGATCGATATCGATCAAAGCGATCGATAAGTCCACCTCGGTCGTGTCTAGGCGTTGGCGGTCCTCTTGAAATTTACGGAAGTTGTTCAACTGCGTAAGATCATCGATTTTGACCAATGCCAAAATGCGCTGCATATCATTGACTATCGAGTAAAGGAAAAACGCCAAAGTATAGGCGAGAATGCCATAAACTATATAAATTAGGGTCGTTTTTTGAATATCCCCCGTCAAATAAAAACCAAAAAGAAAGGAGATAGCGATCAAGTAGCTAATTGATAGGAACAACTCTTGTTTGTCAGTAAATCGCCGTTTGGCCCAGGCATGCAGAAATGTCAGTGTCACTATCAAAAAAAACGTAAGGTATAAGTTCAACCAAGAAGATTTTGATACTTCAAACAAGAAACGTCCTAACGCTAGATTGACCATCGTCGGTACGGTCACCTTCCACCCCAGATACTTCATGGAAAAAGCGTAAAGCAAGAAGCGCAGGTCAAATCTCGTTTCGTATACGACGTAAGAGAAATTCATCATCAGCATCCCCACGACGGTTTCACAAGCAATCGCCGCTGCGATCTGTTTCGCTTTGAACGTCCCTTGGCCAACGAATCCGTCACTGATTTTGAATAACAAATAAATATTGATGATAATTGCGCCTAAATTTGCGAGTGTATTGACAACCAGCGTATTTGCCATTTCCTGTGCTTCCTTTCTAAAAAAAAGAACCCTTACTTGCTGATTCGACGGGACAATTCCAGAAACATTTCATTGGAAAAGCGGACAAAGCATCAAGTAAGAATCACTATTAATTATTGACAGTTTTTATCACTCTTGATTTAGAATAATTTACCAGAAATTATACATAGTTTCAATCTTTTTGTTAATATGCGAAGATTCTCAAGATAAATAAAATAATCAAAATGTATATTTTGTAAATAAATAACATTATTTCTTTATTATTACTAACTTTTTGTGCATAAAGATTTAATTCTTTGTGAATTTGTGTAAATTATTTTTCCATTATTTTTTTACGTCTCAGGCAAGGTGCACACCCGGTTTCGACCACTTTGTTTTGCGAGATAGAGTGCTTGATCGGCTCTTTCAACGGCTGCCAAGATATCCCCATGACAAACTGTGCTCGCTTCAACGCCGCAAGACAAAGACATCGTCCCTTTTTCAAAATTAGCGACAGGAAACATACTACTAGAAATGGTTTGACACAGTGTCGTCATCGCAGCTACGGTCTGTTCTTTGACATCCCCTTCGATCACGACACAGAACTCTTCTCCGCCATAACGATAAAAGGAAAAGGTCTCGGCAAAATGCGCCTCTAAAAAAGTGGACGTCCGTGAGGCGAAAGTTCTCAATAGCTCATTTCCGGCGATATGACCATAACGGTCGTTGACCTTTTTGAAGTGATCGAGATCGATCATGGCGATCGTCACAGTCTTTTTCTGTGAAACGGCTTGAAGCAGATCGTGGTTATAGGTCCCATAGTTGAAGCAGCCGGTCAACGCATCGATCTTACTATTCGCCAACTCTGCCAGTACTTGGTATTCTTGCCCCTCAATCAACCGATGCAACCACATAAAACTTCCTAGCAGCACGAAAGAACCAACAAATACTGCCAACATCGCTTCCCAGTCATAGGTCGTCGTATGATGGACTAGCATCGAAAAACGCGGTGAGAGCAGGCAGGTCAAAAAATACATCATATAAAATTGCTGTTGCGGACGCAGTGACTTGATTTTTGATAAGAGAAAATCAAGGACAAAGACACCGACACCTAATAGCGGTAAATAAAAGGCTTTGCCAATGTCAGAAAAACCGACAAACAGTAAATAGAAAACGACCATACACGGCGTTATCAAAATCAAGATCTTGCCACGATCACCATAGAAAAAATGACTCGCAATAAAAGCAGTTGTGTATTGATAACAGATAAACCCAACTGAATTCATTGAGAAAGAAAGAATAAAATACAAATGCGTAAACGTCAGAATACCAATAATAAAATACTTAAATGGACGAGAAACCGATATTTTTTGCACACTTCGTACAAAAACATCTGCGGTCACCAGTAAACTGGCAATCATCAGCGGCAAACCAAACGCCAAGAGCACGCCTCGTTCTAACATTCCATCACAATCGCTCTCCTTTAGACCATAAATATCCTTGTTGTAAATGAACCCCCATCTCAAGCAGCTGCGCCATCTTATCGCGGGTCTCGATGCCTTCAACGATCAACTCAAGCTGATACTTTTTGGCGACCTTCAACCAACAGGTCAAGAAACTAAACCCGATCTCCTCATCGAGCTGAATAAACGGCAGTAGTGAAAATTTCAAACAATCCACATTTTCAAGATTGGCAAAGACCAATGACAGGGTATTTTGGCCACAGCCGATGTCATCGACAGCGATCACATAGCCATAGGCTTTGATTTTTGCAAGGGCAGTAGACAAATCAAAAGAATCATGCTGACCTATTACAGGATGCTCTGTTAATTCGATCTGCAACTGCTCTTTGTGAGCAGTCATCCCCTCAAAAAAGGTCCACGTTGACTGCCACAGCAGCTGTTGTGGATGAATATTGACACTAAAGCGGGTTTTCGGCTTTTCTTGGCACAACCGTCGCAGCTCCTGGGCATACCACTCCATCAACTGCTGGTTGCCACTTTCAGATTGAATCATTGCGCTGAATTCTTGTTGCGGAAAGCGGTTGTTTTTCTCGCTGCGCAGCAAGACCTCATAGCCGTTCACCTCTTGCTGACTTAGCGATTCTACCTGCATGATTGGTTGACATAACAGATAAAAATTGTCTGTGTTTTCCCAAATTGTTTCATTTCCCATCTTCGTTAAGCCCCCATCTAGTAAAGTTATCACTTCCGAAAATTGGTCATATTTGTATCATCGCTCGTTCATAGTCCTTAGAAAAAGAAGCTTCAAAGGAACTGACTTGCCTAAGTATACCAAATAGAGCCGCAGTTCCCCAACTATTTTAGATGATTGGGCAGAAATTTTTGTGAACGATTGGACAGAGATTGTAGCTTTCACCCATAGTTCCTCTTTCTTCTGACAGTTGGAATTCTGCGCTTTTCTTGTATCAAAAACGCTGTTTCTGGCTGACTTACACGTTGGTCGATTGGCGGTTTTGACAGCTTCTTCTGCTCATCCTCATAAAAAAGCCAGCTGAACAGGAATTGTTCAGCTGGCTTCCTTTTTCTGTTAATAAATTAAATAGTCAGAGGCACCGGCTTGCTTGATCTCGATCACCAGCTTATGAGGCAGGCAAATGCTCGTCTGCCCATTGCGATAGATCCAGCTGGTTTTGACAGCAATCTGGTCGGGACTATTGTCTTCACGAACTCGGATCGCGCCATCTTTGATCTCGACGATATTGTACTGACCTTCTGCTGGATAGTAGGTTTTTTCCATCGCATCGATTTCTTCTAAGTTAAAACGGTCAACCTCATCTCCATTGATCCGCACGATTGCATACCGATCGCCGGTATCACTTTGAGCTTGTGCTTCAAATAGAAAAAGCGGTAAAAAAGAGCCGACAACTAACAGAACAAACAGCAGATAATCATAGGGCTTTAGAAGTTTTAAAAATGGCTGGATCGTCTTTTTCATCACATGTACGCCTTTCACGGTTCATTCACTGTTCCTTTTAGAAGGTAATCGCTCTTCGAAAAAAGCAGTTAGGTCGATGATCTCTTCCTCTGTGAAGGTTTCTTGCTCCCATTGGGCAAGAATTTGTTCTTGCAAAGCCAAATCCATTTCCCAAAAATGCTCGATCTTCTTGAAATGCTTTGAGTCAAAGGAACGAAACACAGGGTAGAGCATCAAAAATTCTTCAAAGGTAAGATCCCAGTCCTCAGTATAATCTTTAACGCCCCTTCTGACAAGGCTTTTTCCGTCGGATCGCCGTTTTCTTTGATCAAGCCTGCTTCGTAAAAATGGCGATAGATTGCCTCTTTGGTGATCTCTGGATGAAATTTTTTACTGTGACGATAGGCTTCTTCAATCAGTGACGGATAGATGATCTCCATTTTCCCCCTGCTTTCTGGACGGCGTCATAAGACGGCGTTAATTCTTTTCGATTGGGTGCTGCGCTTTATATTCTGCTAAAGATACATGGTGGCTGCGCTTGAAGGTTCCTGTTGTCCCATCAAACGAAATCGCTGGTGCTTTGACGCCATAGTGGGTCCGGCGCTTATTCTTTTTTGCTTTTGATGTTTTTCTTGCAGGTACTGCCATGTCATTTCCAACTTTCTTTCACTTTCTCATTATGCACGCAGCTGCAATGCATTTTTTCGTTTATTTCGCTTAAATTCATGAATGATCTTTAATGCGCGTTTCCTTGTTTTGATGTTCGGGCTCTTTAAACGTCGATACGCACTAGACAAGTCCGTTTTTTCCATATTGACTCCTTTCTGTTACCAGCTTGCTTTTGTAACGCCGGGAATTTCTCCGAGATGTGCATGCTTACGGAAATTGATCCGTGACATGCCGAATTTATTCATGTAGCCGCGCGGACGACCATCGATCATATCCCGTTTCTTCAAACGAGTCGGATTCGAATCCTTCGGTAGTTTGGCCAATGCTTGGGTATCTCCTTGTGCTTTTAGTTCTTGACGTACTGCTCGGTATTGTTCGATGAGTTGTACTTGTTTGTTGTATTTTGCAATTTTTGATTTTTTTGCCATTCAGTTATTTTCCTTCCTATTTCTTGATTTCACGAAAAATCGCTCTGCGCCGCAACTTTGGTGAATATTTTTTTAATTCTAAACGTTCCGGCGTATTGCGCTGGTTCTTATTGGTCAAATAAAGTCTTTCCCCTGTCTCCACACATGCCAAAATAATATTGTTTCTCATAATAACCAGCTCCTTTCTCTTGCGTCACACCAAAAGAACACTTAAAGTGTAACGATTACGTTTTGTATCATATCACACTAAAACACAGGAAGCAAGCAAAACTATTTCTTCTTTTTGTTATTTAACACGTGAAGAAAACGTCATATGAATTTGTTTTCAACCGTCGCTGTCATTGGCGGCAAGATAACAGAAACCTATAGCTTTTGATCCCGCAAAAAAATCACCTGATTTTTTAAGAAATCACTGGTTGGGCTTTTCAAGCAGCCCAAGTCGTGATTCTTTGTCAGGTGATTTCATTCGGTTAATTTACTGATTGGTTCTCATGTGATGCAAGCCATTCACTGATCGCCTGCAAGCGTTCTATCCGCAAGTTCGGCAAGCCATTGCGCGACAAACCATGAGAGGATTGAGGAAACAGCATCAGCTTCGTATCGACGCCTTGACGTTGCAATGCCATGTAAAACTGCTGTCCTTGTTCTTGCGGACATCGCAAATCATTTTCCCCATGGAGGACTAGCGTGGGTGTCTTGACTTGGCTGGCATAGGCCAAAGGCGACATCTTCCAAAGTCCTTCGGTCTGATCAAGTTCCCGCAACAATTGGAATTTGACAAAGGCAGGTCCAATGTCACTCGTCCCATAAAAGCTGATCCAATTTGAGATTGAGCGTTGCGTAACGGCCGCACAAAAACGATCGGTATGGCCAACGATCCAGTTGGTCATAAAGCCACCATAACTGCCGCCAGCCACATGGATGGTGTTCGTATCGATTTCTGGATGGTTTGCCACCACGGCATCCACCCCCAACAGCAAGTCTTGATAATCTTTATTGCCATAATCACCTAAAATCGATTTGACAAATGTTTGACCGTATCCTTGCCCGCCACGAGGGTTCAACAAGATGACCCCATAGCCATTAGCGGCATGGACTTGCATCTCATGGAAAAATGTTTCCCCATAGCAGACCTGCGGACCGCCATGAATGTACAAAATCGCTGGATGATTCTCCTTTGTTTCGGTCGGAGGCAAATACCAGCCTTGAATTTGCCAGCCATCTGCTCCTTCGTACCAAAACGCTTCGGGTTTACTGATCGTTAATTGTGACATAACTGCTTGGTTAGGATCATAGAGATCGGTTACTTCGCCATTTGTTAAGTCAATCAACGCTAAGCGACTAGGGATCGTTGGCGTCGCATAAGCAACAGCAAGTTTGGCTTCTGAATAGATCGCCGCATCGAGGATATCCATTTTTTCATCAAGTAGTTTGGTCCATTCTCCTTGGGTCGTGGCACGGTACAATTGTAGCTTGCCATGTTCTGTTACGGGTACAAGGAATGTGTCATCCGTCAACCAGGTGATCGCTACGCCACGATTTTTTTGTTGAAAATCACTGATGATCGCATTGCCAAAGGCAACATCTAACTCCTTGGAAAGATTTTTGACTGCTTTCGTTTTTAAGTCGATCAAAAACAAATCATCCAAGGTCACAAATCCGTAAGAGAGATCATTGCCTAATAGTAACAGCTGATCATTGCGCGCAGCAGCAAAAGTGTAGGTTCCTTCTGGCAGGATGTTTTCTAAACTTTCTGTCTTTTTCGTCTGGCTATCAAGGAGACAAACCTTCGAGCCATAGTCCCATTCATCTTCTTCCTCTTTGTCAAAGGTGAGGAACAACGTCTTCTGATCATCCGCGATGCCAGAAAAAACAAAGGGAGAATCATGCTCAAAAATCAGTTCCGTTTCTTGTGTCGCGATCGTTTTTTTGACGATCGAATGTTTTTTTTCTTTTAAAAAGCCTACGCCATCCGCCAAATAATTGACTTTCGTAGTAGCTTTTACTTCTGGAAATTCCTTTTGCTTGTCCGTCTTTTCTGTGTCGTCTTGATTCTCTGAGACCGGCTCTTCTTGTGCCAGCTTATAATAGACCGCCGTTGCGTCTTGCTTCCAAAAATAGTCCCCCAGACCCTTCTCAGTGACAAGTGCTTGGGGCTTGCCTCCGGACACTGGCATCGTCCATAACGTACTTTCACCTTTCTTTGGATCGGTCGTCACAAAACTGAGCCTTTGCTCATCTGGCGAGACCTTTAGGTTGTTGTGGGTCGTCGCTTCGGTGCCCCACTCACGCCGTTCGTTGGTCTTTGCGTCAATACTATAAATCGCTGAATCATACGTATTAGTCTCTTGGTTGACTGCCGTTTCCAAGTAAAAAACCTGATTTTGCCCCACTGCAGGCTGCGCAATCGTTTTCAGTTCAAATAGTGTCTCATTCGTTATTTTTTCCATCCGTTTCCCTCCAAAGATACGTGTTTTCGCAGTAACTATCTACTAGTATATCAAAAGAAACGAATTTTTCTGCTTTTTTCCCGCCTTTTTTTAATAGTGAAATCCTCGCAGATTCGCTACTTCTTCAAAACCAGCTGACGTCCCTGTCTGCCGCAAGATCTCCTGCCCATTTTCTAAAAGGGTCAAGGCAATTTCCGTACTGGCGCTTTCGCGAATGATCCGATTCATTTGCCCAATAGAAGGTGCTAACAACGAATGGCCTTCTTTCGTCAACACTTCGATCGTCAGCAGCCACTGTTTTTGTTTGAGCTGGATCACTAAACGGTCTTCCGTACGTTTGACATCATGAATCTTTGCACCATGATAAGTAGCAAAACGATATTCTTGGCTGCCGACTTGCAGAACACAAATCGTTCCCAAAAAAGCAAAACCAGCAAAGGGAATGTCGGCTGCGGAGAAAAAGAACCGTACATCTGGTGCATCAAAACTGTTGCACTGAACCCAGATATAAGCTGCTGGAAAGGAGGTACCCCAGTCTTTTTCCAAATAACCGATCCCGTTCGTAAAATCGATTGGTTCTTCGTTCCAGTACAGCGTACCTTCTAAGGTATGACTCATGCTCAAGACACCGTGGTAGCACTCCATAAATGACAGATACGAAAAAGGCCCCATGATACTCGGCGCATAACGTGTCCGCTGAATCGGTTTGTGGTCGTTATATTTTACTGCTCCTTGTACTTGGAGATCGTTATTTTTTAAAGAAACTTGAATGCCTGCTTCACTAAAGATATTGTCACCAATCGTTACTTTTCGCTCCTCTTCTGAAACCTGAAAATCAGTTTCTGGAAAGGGGAAGTAATGCGCGCCCTCATGATTGATCACTTGAATGAACACTTCTTTGGTACCGTCTTCTTGAATCGAAAGACCTGGAATAAAAGCATAGACTTCTTCACCGATTTGGTGCTTATGGTACCAGCCTTCAAAAAAAGCGGTCTGCTTGTCGTGGCCGTGAAAGAACCGATCTGTTGTCAACATCTTGATTTCCCTCCGTTTCTTTTTTAAGTGTAGCATGAAGCAGAAAGATTCCTCAGGATAATGCTTTTGTCCATGTAAAAAAGCCAGAAACAAGCAACACACTTGTTTCTGGCTTTGCTTATTGCTTTTTCATCACTCGACGGGTCCACCAGAGAAAAATAAGAAACCCTACAACGAGCAGTGTCAAAAGTCCGCCGGTCATCCACGATGGATCCCCAATGTGATAAAATGCCATGGCTTTTTGCAGGCAACCAAGCAACACAAATACCCCCAGTAGAAAAACGATCGGATAAAAAGCTTTTTCTTTGCGTGATACAACAAAAACGATCGCCGCTACCAGCAAACTGCCAACCAATACTACATCAAGAGGAAATGCGATCGTCAGGAGCCACCAGTTTGGGGTCAGCAGATTGATCAACAGTGAAAGACCAATCCAGCCACTCACAACGAGCCAAAGGGAGCCGAAACGAATCACCTTGCTTGTGCCCTTCTTTTGATAGATGGTTTTGCTGATGATCGCAAAAATCCCGATGACCGCTACCACAGTTACCAATCCTGTTAAAAGATAATCCAGCAGGTTAAGAACCAGTGGTCCTTGATTTGTAAAATCAGCTATAAACTTGATGCCCCAACTGATGCCAACCGCTAGATACGCCAATTTGAGACGCTCTTCGAGATTACTCTTTGGCGTGTTTGCCAATAGTTCATCTGCTACCCCTTTCGGATCATTGCCAAAATAGTGTTGCGCCTCTTCCCCATGAGTTTGTGCTTCTAATAAATCCATTGCAATCGCGTATACCTGCTCTGTGACTTTATGCTCATCGTAAAAAAGGCTGGAAAGTAAGAGGTAGCTTCGAAAATCATCAAAAAATTGGCGATTTTTCTCATTGAATTGTTGCTCGATCAGATTGGTTTGCTCTCGCCAATAGGTCGTCTCTTGTTTATTTGCCATGTTTCCTCACTCCTTAAATAATCCTTCGACTTTCTTCATTAGGTTCGTCCATTGTTCTCTAAATTGTGCCAAATAGTCTATGCCTTTCGGGGTGATCAAGAAATACTTGCGATCAGGTCCTTCAGGTGATTTTTTCATCTCAGAGGTAATAAGTTCTTGTTTTTCCAACTTCTGCAGCAAAGGATAGATCGTGCCGCCAACGATCGTTTCAAAGCCTCTTTGCTTCAGTTCCTGTACCAGTTCATAACCATAAATCTCTTTTTGAGCAATCACTTGCAAAACACACCCTTCCAAAACCCCTTTTAGCAATTGCGTCTCTTTCACGATTTCCCTCCTTTGGTTCCCTTTATCTAGTTTGTTATACAAACTAGTATTGTACCTAGTATACGTGTTTGTCACTAGTTTGTAAAGCATACTAGTAGAATAAAAAAATCTCCTAAGAAGAATTTTCTTCTAGGAGAATTTTATCAGATGATTCAACGCTTCACCCCGCGTTGATAGGAATCATTGTACGCTTGAAAAGACTTATCGTGAAGTTTCGCCGCTGCATCTGCCAACCAGTTGACATTTCTGATCAATGCGCGGCCTTGTAAAACCAAATCCACTTGATTGGTTTGCAAAAGATATTCGCAAAGATCAGGATTATCCAATAAACCGACTGCTGCTACGGGAATATCGACCACTTGCTTGATAGCTGCAGCAAAGGGCACTTGATAGCCATCATAGATCGGAATGTTAGGCTTTTTATCCACCACACCGCCTGTGGAACAGTCAAGACAATCAATGCCATCTGCTTGAAGCCATTGGGCCACTTGCTGCCAATCTTCCAACGAATTTTGGCGTCCTGGTTCTTCATAGTCTGTCAGTGACAAGCGCATCCACAAGGACCCAGAAAAGACTGCCCGAACTGCTTGTACCGTTTCTTTTACAAAGCGATAGCGATTCTCTAAGGAACCACCATACTGGTCGGTGCGTTGATTGACGAGAGGCGAAAGAAATTGATCCATCAAGTAGCCATGAGCCCCATGAAGTTCGATCATCGTGACACCCGCTTTGGCTGCTCGTTGGGCAGCCTGAACAAAACTATCTTGCACCCGTTTGATTTCCGACAGGGTCATTTCTGACGGTAACGGGTAGCGTTCGTTAAAGGCAACGGCACTTGGTGCCAAAGGATTGCTGGCATCAACTGCTTTTCGTCCTGCATGGCTTAGTTGGATGCCTACTTGCGCATCGAACCCATGCAGCAGTTCCACCAATTTCGTCAGCTCTGTTTGCTGCTCTTCATTCCATAACCCTAGATCATTGTTTGTGATTCGTCCGTCTGGTTCAACGGCAGTCGCTTCAATAATGATCAAGCCGACTTTGCTTAATGCTCGTGCCCCGTAGTGAACAAAATGAAAAGGCTCCGCAACACCGTCTTCTTTTTTTACTTCATACATACACATCGGCGACATAACGACGCGGTTGGCCAATGCTAAATTCGCTAGCTTCACTGGTGACAATAATTTGGACATGCTGACACTCCCTCAACGATTTTTCGCTTTGTATTTTTCTCTATATTCAGTATAAACAGCCCCTTCAAAAACACAAGCAATGACCCTTTTTCCCATTTTTAAAACAAAAAAATAGACGCATTCTGCTTGCTCCCATGACATTGGAACAATCAGCTGCCTCTTCCCACTATTATTATACCGCATCCAGAGTCAAAAAAATAGACTAGTATTTTTGGTGGATGCCCGTATAATTGAGATACTTTGGAGAATGGATGTGAGTCTAAATGAACGACCTAAAGGCTGAAAAGAAGCATCTCGCAGACACGTACCAGCAATTGCTGACGCGAAAGACAGTGCTGAACAGTTTATTGACTGAAGGCAGAAAAAAAGATCGCCTTGAGATGCAAAGCATCGGCGAAGAGATTCGCTTAAACTTTGATAATTTTGCTGACCGTTTAGATACTTTTGCTGCCATCGAAAGTAAGAATCGTGAGATCGACCAAATGAACGCCGCTCTTCAATCTGCTGAACGTGAATTAGCTGCCATCGACCGTCTACTGGATAGTCCCTACTTTGGTAAAATCTCCCTACAATTTGAAGATGAGGAAACGATAGAAGATTTTTACATTGGGATCAATGGTTTTGTTAATGAAAATAAGGAAGGGTTGATCTATGATTGGCGCTCCCCTATTGCCGAATTGTTCTATGCCAAACGCTTGGGCCCGGTCTCTTATCAAGTGAACAATCAGACGATTTCTGCTGCTCTTGAACATCGCCGACAATTTATTATCGAAAAAGATCACATGAAGCAAGCCTTTGATACCTCAGTCGCGATTCAAGATGAAGTGTTACTGGCAGCCCTTGAAGCCAATAATAGTCAAAAAATGCAAGATATCACCGCTTCGATCCAACACGAACAAAACGTCATCATCCGTGACTTAGCGCATAAAAACCTACTGGTCAACGGTGTTGCTGGAAGCGGAAAAACGTCTGCTGTCATGCAGCGAGTCGCCTTTTTGCTGTACCATTTTCGTGAAGAGATGACCGCAGAGAATGTCTTGATCCTCTCCCCGAACTCTCGGTTTATTGATTATATTTCGCAAGTGCTGCCTTCCCTCGGTGAAAAAAATCCATTGACGTTGACCATGCGCCAGTTTTGCCAAGCATTTCCTAGTGTTGACTTAGAATCGGAAGAGGCGTATTTTGACCGCATCCAGCAAACACCCAGTGAAGCAATCGACCTTTTGCGCAGTGCGGACTTCAGCCGCTTTCTTCAATCCTTGAGCAAACAGCTGCCAGAAGAACTTGTGCTTCAGTTTAAACCAATCAAAAGAAAAAACGTCGTCCTTTTTTCTGAAGAAACGATCGACACTTTCTTCCAAGAGACACCGAAACAGGCATCCTTGCGCGATCGCATCCAAGCAGTCAAAAAGAAATTGGCTTACGCTTGGGAGGATCGACTGCAAAAAAATGCCTTAGCAGCAAATGTTCACGACCAAGTTCGTTCTTTGACTGAAGACGAACAGCGCTCCCTATTAGGGACAGTTTTAAAGGATGATTCAGAAAAAACGATTCAGAAAGCAGCCATTCGCCTCCTGAAGAAAAAATACGCAAAAGTTTCCAAACAAATCAACGACCTTACTTGGTTTGATACGAAACGATTGTTAGCAGACAGTGCCGACTATTTTACTCACGGACAGATCACTTTGACGCAAACAACAGATAGTTTGGATTATACCGTTTGTCTATTGCTGATTCGTCATTTGCTCGCCGAAAAACAACCTGTCCCTGCGTTACGCTATCTGTTTATCGATGAAGTCCAAGATTATACGCCAGCACAAATTCAGTTTCTATTATGTCTTTTTCCTATGACCGCTTTTACCCTCGTGGGGGATCAGCAACAGGCGATCTTTACAAGTGCCATCACCGTATCAGAAATCCAAACGTTATTTCAACAACAGGCGAAATTCCTCGAAACGTATCAGCTGACTACGAGTTATCGTTCTAGCGGTGCAATCACGCGGTTATTTGCCCAAATGCTACCAAAAGAAACCAATTTAAACATCTCTGCCGTTCGACCAGAAGGAAAGTTGCCACGGTTTTATGCCAATCTGCCTGACGTTGCGTTAGTAGACATAATAAAGGAACTTAAGCAACCAGTAACGATCATCACCAAAGATAGTCGATCCAGTGAGGCGCTCAAACAGTTCTTCGATAAACAGGCCGTGTCATTTCATGGAACGGTTTTACCGATTTATTTTGCCAAAGGATTGGAATTTAAGCAGGTCCTCTTATATGATGTCTCAGAAGAAAATTATCATACCGATCAAGACCGGCGAATTCTCTACACGGCGATTTCTCGTGCAATGGAAGAACTGGTGGTAACTTCAAAAGGAACCTTTTCGCCGTTTCTCACTCCTTGAATAGTAAAACGAGAAACCTCCTACTTTCTATAGAATCTTGATGAGATTTGAGAGAACCCTGTCTTGCCTCTCTGAGTAGTTCTCTTATCTGATTGATTTAGAAAGCTATCGATCAAATAAAAAAGCATCAACGCGATTGCGTTGATGCTTTGCTTTTGAATTGATTAGCGATGGATGTAAGTATATCCAGATGCGCTCATTGTTGCAGTGTTTGGTCCACCAGGACTGTCAAAGCCCATTCCGCCTTGAGAGATTGTGATGGTATTGTTTGATGGGTTGTATGATTCAACATAGGCTACGTGTCCATAAGTTGGATCAGCAGTCCATTCGCCACCAACTGATTGACCAGCGGCAAAGACTACAACGGCACCGGCTGCTGGTGTACCATTGACAGTGTATCCATCAGCTGCAGCTGACGCACCCCATTGTGCACCATTACCCCAGTAAGTACCTACCCAAGGAGCGCGGTTTTTCACGTACCAAGTACATTGACCCCAAGCATACATGTTACCTGAGCTTGAATGATCTTTTCCGCCGCCAGTAGAAATACTTCCGGTAGAATTATTGTTTGATGAAGAGTTTGAGTCTGAGTTACTTGAGCTTGAATTGCTTGAACCAGTGTTTGAAGAGCCTGCGTTCGATGAACTTGAGCTGTTAGAACTGCTGGTATTGCTTGAGCTTGTGTTGCTTGAAGAACTACTTGTTGCTGTTTCAGTAGAAGCTGTTGTATTCTCTGTCGTGCTTTCAGTTGATTGAGCAGCAGCTTCTTGTTGTGCTTCTTTCAAAGCAGCAGCTTGTCTTTCTTCTTCTGCTTTTTGAGCAGCAGCAGCTTCTTGTTGTTCTTTCAAGATACGTGCTTTTTCAGCTTCTGCTTCTTGTTTTTTCTTATTCAATGCATCTTTGTCTTTTTCAGCAGTTGCTTGTTCTGCTGCTAAGTTTGCTTTCAAGACATTTAAATCAGCTTGTTTTGCTGCGATGGCATCTCTTTGTTGGCTAAGTTCTGCTTGGTTCGCAGCAACTTCTTGGATCTTGCTTTCGTTTTCTTTGACTTTGTCTTCAACATCTTGTTTGTCTTGTTTTTGTTGTTCAACTAAATCATTGTTTGCATTGACGATCGTTGTCATCGCTTGTACGCGACCGATAACATCCGTTAAAGAATCTGCTTCTAAAACAGCATCAATGAAATTGGTGCTTTGACCGTTAACTTGTACATCACGGGCTTGCTTTTGGATTGCTTCTTCACGTTTGGCAATACGCAATTTCAATGTTGCGATTTTGTCTTGCAATTTCTCAGCTTCCTGACCTAACTCAACTTGTTTCGCTTCTAATGAAGCAACTTTTGCACTCACTGTTTCAATTTCTGCTTCTAGAGAATCGATTTGTGATTGGGCGTCAGCTTGCTGACCTTTAAGAGAATTGATTTTTTGGTCTTGCTGCTCGATTTGATCATCAATGGAATCTGCAAATGCTAATGCAGGTGCTGCAACTGCTGTTAATGTTAGTGAACACACCATTAATGCTGATAACAAACTATTCTTCACTCGTTTTTCCTCCGACTAGCTGGTTGATTTGACAGATGAACTGCCTTTATAAAAACTTAATTTTGTCTAAGAAAGTTTAATGTTCGATTTAACGACAAATGAATTCTACCATAATGATATGACACACAGATAAAGGAAATGTTACAAAAATGTTTCAATCTAACACTTCCTTTATCTCAACGATAAATAACAAAACAATTAAAGACCGTTAAATCAACGTTTCTGAATAAATTACCGCGTTTTCTTTTCATTTTCATCATCAAAAATAAAATCAATTAATGTTATCTTTATTGAAAGTAAAGCTAATTCGTCAGGGTTTAAAGCTTGATCACACTTTTTTTAATAAGAAAAACTATGAAAACAAGAAATCATTCAAAAAAAGACCATTTATGTGACAAGATCCCTATTCCTTTCTATAATAAATAAAACAAGCGAGGAGGGAATCGCGATTCGTACACACAAAAAATGGTTTTGGCCATTGGCACTACTTACACTTTTTGTCACCTGTTTCCTGTTATTCTTTCAATTTCGTAAGGTGCATGAAGCCGATACTCCATTGCAACAGGCGAGCAACAGTGAGTTTTGGCTCTTAAGTGATATTCATTTTCTTTCCTCCACGCTCCATGATAACGGCGCAGCCTTTCAGACCTTCACAAAGGGAGCTGCTGGCAAAGAGATGACGTATCAAGAACAATCGATCGAGGCCTTCACCGCTCAAGCCTTAAAAGAGAAACCCACGGGAATTATTTTGACCGGTGATATGACGCTCAATGGCGAGAAAGCAAGTGCTCAAGAGTTGGCAAGATTGCTTGAACCATTGCAAGAAGCTGACATTATGGTTTTAGCATTACCTGGCAACCACGAGATTTACAATGGTTGGGCGCGAGCATTTAAAGGTGAAAAGGAATACTACGCAGATCAAATCAGTCCTGAGGATTTTCAAACGATTTTTGCTGAAGGTTACGAAAAAGCCAACAGTATCGACAAGTCTTCCCTTAGCTACAGCATTCAGTTAAACGACAAGTATCGTCTCTTTTTGCTCGATTCATGTATCTACGATTCTGAGGTTAATTGGGATGATCCTACTACGAATGGTGAGTTGAAACCGGCTACTCTAACTTGGTTGGAGGAGCAATTAACCCTGACGAAAGAAGCGGAGCAAGTACCACTGGTCTTTTTGCACCATAACTTGTTCAGTCATAATGAACACTTACAAGACGGTTATGTTCTTGACAACGCCTCTGAGACTGTCGCTTTGTTGGAACGCTTCAACGTGCCAGCCGTTTTCTCTGGTCATATCCACATTCAAGACATTAACGAAGGGAATGATTCGCTTTATGAAGCAGTCACTGGGTCTTATTCAACGGCAGAATTAGGCTACGGTGTCCTTTCTCTTTCTGACAAGGAAATCAACTACGAAGCACGCCAGATTGATCTCGATGCTTGGGCGGCTGAAACGAAGCAAACAGATGAACAGTTGCTGAACTATCAAAACTACCAGAAAAGTATTTTTGAAAAAGACACCGACCAACTGGTCCGTGACCAATTGTCCGCAGTGTCTGAACTGTCAGATGCCCAGATGACAAAACTTTGCGCGTTTGTCACGAAGTTGAACACCGCCCTTTTTACTGGCAATGATACTTACTCAGCCGAAGAAAAAACTGCTATCAAAGACTCCGA
The DNA here is from genome assembly GCF_051715045.1 of Enterococcus sp. AZ063. Taxonomy (NCBI): domain Bacteria; kingdom Bacillati; phylum Bacillota; class Bacilli; order Lactobacillales; family Enterococcaceae; genus Enterococcus; species Enterococcus sp. AZ063. The sequence continues at coordinate 872,426 of NZ_JBIOTA010000001.1, read as the reverse complement.
GGAGTATCAGTGGTTAGCGACCTATTCTTACTTTTTGAAGCAATATGTCGATTCAATGCTCGACGATCAAACCGATGATCGCAAACTGACGATCCCCCTCACAGCAGAATAAAGCCAAAAAGTGTCTTCTTCCTTTCTTTTAGGAAAAAGACACTTTCTCTTTTCTAATGAACGATAGCCCTCTCGTTTGGGTAAACGAGAAGGCTATCTGACGAGTCAATATTTATTCTTTGAAAGTGCAGCATACTATTACTACTATTATTTATTTCTCATTTAAACGATACAATCCCTAACCTCTATTGTATCCTTGTAACTCTGAAGTTACGCCAGGTTTGAATAAATTTCTTCAAAACAAGTAACGTGTGGTACAAAAATATTTGTCGCTTATCAATAACTATACCACGCAACTAGGCGCCGACGGAAGTAAACTAGCTTATTCTTAATCATTACTTAAACAAAAGGTATTGTTTTCAAACAGTGTTGCTCCTTTAAGAATTCTACGTGAAGCGATCAACCTTCCTGTCATGCATATCTGCTAACCATTCCTATAAGGGAATTCCTTTTATTCAATAGGCAAGTCGTGCTGTTTTAAGAAAGATAATTTATCCCAGTAGCCTCTTTGAAATAAAATTTTATCATTTACTATTTGAAAAAAACCGCAACCTCTCAAACCTAAGGGGTCACGCCACTCTAAAATTGCCCATTGTCCATCTTCGAAAATATTCTCAACGATACAAACCATTTTTGCGTTAGAAAATTCTTGCTCAAACATCTGCTTGATCGCTTGTTTCCCAACAACTGGCTCATTAGCAACCTGATGGTTTATTGCATTGTCATCATATAATTCTGAAATAATTTCAACATCTGCCTGATTAAACGCATCAACCCATTGGCAAAGTATTTCTTTTGGCTTCATATAAATCCCCCTCGAAATGTAATCATCTTTGTTCCCATCTCCAATAAAAAAAGTAGCTAATTTGTACCAATATATTCTACTTTTACAATTCATTCAAGACAATATCGATGAAACGAATAAGAATTATCGACCTTTCACATCGATTACTCTTGTATAAGTACGGGGGACCATACATTGAATCGTGGCATTTTCCACTGTACCTGTTTCTTTATTCTATTCAAATGAGACATGCCATTTGAATCACTAGCGATCATTGATTTTATTGGTAGCGATGCTACTAAACCTGTTCAATCACTTTTTCATTTATTGTGAAAAGCATTTATTTATTGAATACGGTATATAGCCTCTCTTTCTGTTTTCCTCTTTTTATACGCTTATCATCGAATGAGAAATCATGGATAAGTAAAACGCAACGCTTAGGGTTAGTTGACTATCGAAAACAAAGATGTACTATTTACCATGTCAGGCCCTCAAAGCCTGCAACTATTCTCTTGTAACAGATCCTGGAAACCTTATAAATTTCAATATTTACATAAAATAAAACAAAAAAAAAGCGAGAACCCAATGGATTCTCGCTTGTTAACGTCAATTAACCTTTAACGATGTTTGTTGCTTGTAAGCCACGTTGGCCTTCTTCAACGTCGAAAGTCACTGCTTGACCTTCTTCTAAAGTTTTGAAGCCGTCGCCTTGGATAGCTGAGAAGTGAGCAAATACATCATTGCCGTCTTCACCTGTAATAAATCCAAAACCTTTATCTGCATTAAACCATTTTACTGTACCGTTATTCATAAACGTATACCTCCATATTACACATCGACTGTGTTTATTTGTTTGTAATAGAAAATGATGTGTAATTGAAGTGTGTATCAATAGAAAAGATAAACAAGTATTAACATATCAGAACTTTACCTATTCATCATAGCATGGTTAAAATAAAATAGCAAATAAAGTTGGCTTTTTTTCTTGATAAAAAAGCTAAATTGTTAAGAAACCTTATGATTAAGCCTAGCAATTGCTTTATCTGGAAGAATCAAAAATCAAAGAGTTGCGCCGTTTGAAGCAATTACTTTTTTGTACCAATCAAATGACGCTTTCTTGATGCGTTTCTTTGTGCCATTGCCTTCATCGTCTTGGTCAACATAGATAAAGCCATAACGTTTCGACATTTGTGAGGTTGAGGCACTAATGATATCGATACAGCCCCATGCCGTATAGCCAAAGACCTCGACGCCATCATGCAACGCTTCATTGATTTGTTCAATATGCTGACGCAGATAGTCGATTCGATAAAAATCATCGATGGTGCCATCTTCGTTTACGACATCTTCTGCTCCCAAACCGTTTTCGGCAATAAACAAAGGTTTTTGGTAGCGGTCATAGAGTTGATTCAATGCTGTTCGCAACCCTTTGGGATCGATCTGCCAGCCCCATTTACTGCTTGGCAAATAGGGATTTTTAATCCCACCAGTGATCAGATTCCCAACAGCACTTTCCAAGCGTTCTGGATGTGCGCTGACTGCGCTGGACATATAGTAACTAAAGGAAACAAAATCAACCGGGTTTTCTCGGATGACTTCTAAGTCTCCTGGTTCGATCACCAATTCAACTCCTTTTTCTTCAAACATGCGGTTGGCATATGCTGGATAATAACCTCTTGCCTGCACATCACTGAAAAAGAGTGAGGTTCGTTGACTTTCAACTGTTTTTTGGACATCGTCTGGATCACAGCTGTACGGCGTTAATAATTGATAGCTGATCATGCAGCCGACCTTGGCATCGGGAATCAATCGATGGCAATAGTCAGTCACGATTGCGCTGGCGACAAATTGATGGTGCGCCCCTTGGTACTTGTCTTGTTCAATATTAGGATGACCTTCTTCAATGATCCCGACACTAACATATGGATGGTGTTTAACACAGTTGATTTCATTAAAAGTCACCCAGTATTTGACTTTCTTTTGGTATCGCTCAATCACCGTCTTGGCAAAACGGACGTAAAAGTCGATCACTTGCCGGTTTGGCCATCCTCCATACTCAGTCACTAAATACAAAGGCATCTCATAATGGGATAGTGATACCACTGGTTCGATCCCATACTTCAAACACTCATCAAAGACTGCGTCGTAAAATGCCAATCCAGCTTCGTTTGGCTCTACCTCATCCCCCTTTGGAAAGATCCGTGTCCAGGCAATTGACATCCGATAGGCTTTGAAGCCCATCTCAGCAAATAAACGAATATCTTCTTTAAAGTGATGATAAAAATCGATTCCCTGTCTTTTCGGATAGTATTTCGTGCTGTTTGGATCCTGTGCTTCTGCAACTTGCTGATGAGTCATCATATGCCATTGGTCAGTCCATCGTTCTTTCGGCATTGAGGAATCGAATAGATAGACATCAGAAACCGACAAGCCTTTTCCATCGATTCCAGAACCTCCTTCAACTTGGTTGGCAGCTGTTGCTCCTCCCCAGAGGAAATCTTTTGGAAAATAACTTTTCATTTTACTTGCCGCCTTTCAAAAATGATTCGTACGCCAACGCTTCCCCATTCGTGGCGATCACTTGCTGATAATACGCAAAACTAGCTTTTTTCTTGCGGGAAAGATCTCCGCTACCATCATTTTGCTTATCGACATAGATAAAGCCGTATCGTTTTTCCATCTCTCCTGTCCCCGCAGAAACGATATCGATCGGTCCCCACCATGTATAGCCTAGAATCGTTGCGCCATCTTTGATCGATTCCGCCATTGCTTCTACATGGTCTTTCAAATAGGCCATCCGTTCTTCATCGACGATCGATCCATCTTCATTGACAACATCCTTTAAACCAATTCCATTTTCAACGATAAATAATGGTTTTTGATAACGATCAGTCAATTCGCTGCAAACATAGCGTAATGCCAGCGGATCGATCGGCCATCCCCAAGCAGTTTCTTTTAGGTAAGGATTCTTTTTCCCTAGTAATCCGCCAGTATTGCCTAAAATTTTCATGCCTGCTTCATGCAATGAGCTGCGGTAAAAACTAAAGCCTAAATAATCGCAGGTCCCCGCTTTAATGATCGCTAGATCTTCTTCTGTAATGTCCAGCAACAGATGATTATCCTTCACGATGCGGTCGAAGTATTCCGGATATGCTCCTCGCAATTGCACATCACTATAGAACAAGGAACGACGGCGCAGTTGATACGATTCAAAAACATCTTGCGGGTTGCACGTCGCAGGGTAAATCGGGCTCAGTGACAGCATACAGCCAATCTGATTGTTTTCATCTACTGCCTTCCCATTCAGAACTGCTTTGGCACTTGCAACAAACATATTATGACTTGCTTGATAAAGTGCCTGTAATTTTTCTTCTTCAGTCTCGAAAGAAAACACATCGATACCTGCTGCGAGTAACGGGATCGTATGGGTATGGTTGATTTCATTGAAAGTCATCCAATATTTCACTTTCCCTTTGTAGCGTGCAAAAACCACTTTTGTATACCGATCAAAAAAATCGATCAGTGCACGATTTTGCCAACCACCATATTTCGTCACCAAATGCAGTGGCGTCTCAAAATGAGCTAATGTAACAACTGGTTGGATCCCTTTTTCATTCAAGGCATCAAATAAATCATCATAAAATTGTAAACCTGCTTCATTGGGTTCCGTCTCATCCCCATTCGGAAAAATGCGACTCCAAGCAATTGAGGTACGCAAACACTTCAAGCCCATTTCCGCAAACAGTTCAATGTCTTCTGGGTACCGATGATAAAAGTCGATGGCTTCATGGCTCGGATAAAAGTTATCCTCTTCAAGCTGCAGTGAAACTTGCTCAATACGTTTTTCACCAACTGGTAAAATATCTGCTACACTTAATCCTTTTCCTCCTTCCAAATAAGCTCCTTCGGCTTGATTTGCGGCGATCGCGCCGCCCCATAGGAAATTTTTTGGAAATACACTCATGAAATCGCTCCTTTTAATAAATCATTTGCTACCAAAGCGGTAACGTCTTTTTTCGCTTGATCCACAACTGTCAATGCATCTTCTTTGATCACACTGGTAAAGACCAACATGGTTGTCGGATCATATCCTTTTTCAATAATTTTTGCTAAGTCAAAGGTGCCAATTTTTTGCCCCTTCACGACTTGATCCCCTTGTTTCACCGAAATCTCAAACACGCCTTTTGCTAAATCAACCGTGTCTAAGCCGATATGAACCAACACTTCCGTCCCAGCAGCTGATTGGATTCCAAAAGCATGTCCAGTTGGAAAAACTGTCACAACCGTACCAGTAAGTGGCGCATAAATATCGCCGGCTGATGGATAAACGGCTAATCCATCCCCCATTGCTCGAGAAGAAAATACTTCATCTTTGACATCATCAAGTGTGATCGCTTCACCAGCAACTGGTGTCATCACTTGCAGCCCTGCACCTTCTTCTAAAACAGGTTCTACCGTTTCTTCAAATCCTAATACATAGGTCAAAATAGCAGTACCGAAGAACGCAAAGGCAATGCCGATCAAATAGTACACAAAGGTGTCCCCAAAGAAAGCTGGCAATGTCGTCAATGCTGGGAAAACATAGACGATGGCCTTGGTTTGCATCATTCCCATAAACGCACCAGCAAGGGCACCAACGATGGTTTGAGCAATCAACGGCTTTTTAAATTTTACCGAAAGTCCATAGACGATTGGCTCTGTAATTCCTCCAAGCAATGCTGGAAGCAAAGAAGATAGCGCCAGGCCTTTGGTTTCTTTTCTGCGAGAGCGTAAAAACACACCTAAAGCAACCCCAGCACTCGCAAATGTTGCTGCTGCGATCATCGGGCGCAGCGTATCATAGCCATATACCGCTAGGTTATTGACCATAATCGGTACAACTCCCCAATGGATCCCGATCATTACTAAGAATGTCCAACCGCCACCGATCAACAAGCCAGCCAACAGCCCGCTCTTGTCGCTGATAAAGTTCATGGCATTGCCTAAACCGTCCCCAAGCATTACACCGACCGGTCCAATGATCAAAACGGTCAAAGGCACCATGATCAAAAGAGCTACTAGTGATAGAGCAAAAATCTCGATACTCTTAGGAATGATCCGTTTGAGTAGTCGTTCCAAGTGCGAGTAGATATAGATCGAAACGATCGCTGGAATCACGGTACCCGAATACCCCATCAACACAGCTGGGATGCCAAAGAAATCGACCGTCACACCGTTTTCCGTCACCATTGCTGTAAAATTCGGCTCCAGCAACGCGCCAACGATTGCTAAAGCAATAAACATATTGACTTTGAAAATCCGCGCTGCACTGATCGCTAAAAATAAAGGCAAGAAATAAAAGACACTATTGCCAGCAGCAGCTAATATTTTATAGGTGCTTCCTTCCGCATCCATCAAATGATAGGTTGTAAAAACAACTAGCAAAGCTTTCAACATCCCTGCCCCTGCAAGAGCAACAATGATTGGATTAAAGATCGCAGACAATACATTGAAGAATCGGATAAATACATTGCCTTGTTTTTCTGTTGATTCTTCGGCATCCCCATCACTTTCCAAAGCATTTTGGATCGAATACTTACTCATGATCGTTTGAAAAACATCCGCTACATGATTACCGATCACGACTTGAAACTGGCCATTTCCTTCAATGACAGACAATACCCCATCAAGCTGCTGAATCTTATCCTTATTTTTTCGTGCCAACTCGACATCTTTCAACTTAAAACGCAATCTAGTGATGCAATGATACAGGCTAACGATATTTTGTTCCCCACCGACCTGTGCTATAATTTCACTAGCAAGTTTTGAATAATCTTTTGCCAAATGACTCACTCCCGTGTTTGATTTATAAAGCGCTTTATGGCGTTACTATAGCAGATTTTTTTCTCTCACCTGCGAAAGTTCGCAATTTGGAAACTGCTTACAAGAAAGGAAAGAAAATGGGCCTCTTAATCATTCGTTTATTGAATCTTTTAAATAATGCACCCACTGATTCCACCAACTACTATATCGGTTTGACCATGATCAACCATTATGATCAGATCCAAACTCTAAGCATTGGTGAATTCGCTGCTCTTTGCCATGTGTCAAAGTCAACCGTTTCAAAATTCGCTCGCACCTTGGGCTTTGATGATTATGGCGATCTAAAAGACAACGCTGCCTTTATCGAAAACCGCTTCAACAATCCCCTGAATTATCGTTCGAATATTTTGTCTGCCTTAGAGCAAGAGGGCGTAGACTCCTATTTTGACGCAGTTGTACAAGACATCGATTATCTGCGTCATCATCTTGATCTGCCAGCCATCGAACGGGTCGCAAAAGCCATTGTGACGCATAAAAATGTCTTTGCTTTTGGAATTTTATTCTCAGAATCGGCTGCTATTGATTTCCAGATCAAACTAGCATACAACGGCAAGTTCATTCGGACCTTCCAAGACGATCTTGTACAGGAAGAAATCATCAAGACCGCTGATGAAGAATCGCTGTTTATCATTTTTACCAACTCCGGTGACTACCTAACGAAACAGCAAATTCGAAATGGAACACCACGGAAAGATTTCTTCGATCGAACCAAAGCCAAAGTCATCGTGATCACCGCTAATCCACAGATCTCGGAACTGCCCTTTGTCCAAGAAGCAATCATCTTCCCTCACCAAACCCATTTTCAAACCCATGCTTTTATGTATCAGTTCATCATGGATTTGATCGTATCGAAGTTCAAGCAGTTGACGGATCGAAAGCGCATGTAGTAATGACCCTCCATTATAGAAGAAGGGCATTTCTTCCATAATGGAGGGTTCTTTGTGAATAAGATGTCTCATTCATTCGTAAGCGTCACTCATTTATTCCTAGTTTCTTTGAAATTTTTTTAATCCTAAGCTGCTATTTATTAAAATTCTCCTCATTTATGTTTTTTGTTTCACAAACTTCACCTCGGTATGGTATAATCATTTTGTTTTTAAGAAAACTATGGGAATACAAAGGAGAAGGAAACATGAAAAAAACTAAAATCACTTTAATCGCTGCATCATTGCTTATGGGAGGCACTCTTTTAGCTGCATGTAGTTCAGATAACGATACAGCTGCAAGCTCATCATCATCAACAGCAGCTTCAACTGCTGCATCAACTGAATCATCAGATGACGTTGTTTCAACTGCTTCTATCAGTGACCAAACTTCAGTGATCGAAAAAGCATTGAGCGCAGATGGTAACTGGATCGTTGCTGTAACTGGCGACATGACATTTGATAACGATGTAACCGTTGATGGCGAATTCCACGACAAAGGTGACGACTCTGCTGATATCTACCGTAAATTTGCATTGTACTCACAAGATGAAGACCGCAACGTAACAGCTGAATACACAGTAACTGTTCCTAAATTGATCGTTAACTCAGAAAACTTCAACATCGTTCACGGTGTAATCAAAGGTGACGTTGAAGTGAATGCTAACGGCTTTGTATTGAACGGTGCAAAAGTTGAAGGTAACGTAACATTCACTTCAAAAGAATTCCAAGATTCAGCAACACTTGACGAAGATGGCGCTTCTGTAACAGGTGACGTAACAGTTAGCGAATAATCTTTCACTGGATTTCTGTGAAATAGATGAACAAAAAACGAGGTTGGCAAGTCGATCGTTGATCCCTTGCCAACTTTTTTTGTTTTTTTATAAACAATTGCATCCGCTCTCATTACTAACATTGTGTAAGTAAGAACAAAGCCCAAGAAAAAAACTGGCTTGCTTACGCAAAACCAGTTTCTTCTTTAGGCGCTTATTCTTCAATAACTGCCCACTTGTAGTCATATTGCGCACCAGCACCGTGTGATACGACCCCTTTTACTTTTGGTGCGCGTAAATGAGCTTCAACATTTTGGTACACAGGGATGACCCCTTGTTGATCCATAATGATTTTCTCTGCATCTAACAAATCTTGCCAGCGAGCATCTGGATTGCCAGCGTTTGTCGTGGCAGACGATTTCACTGCTGCATCGTACTCCTCACTTGTCCAACGACCGCGGTTGTAGGAATTGTCGGTAACAAACAAATCAGTAAAGCTACTAGCATCCGCATAGTCAGCTCCCCAACCACCCATGACGACATCAAAGTCACCTGAGTTTGAACGATCTAAACGAACGGAGAAAGGAACAGGACTTAGGCTAACTTTCACCCCATCCAGCGTGTCTTGAATCGCACTTTGAATATACTCAATGGCTTTTTTGGTTGAATCTGTATCAGAAGCCAAAATTTCAAAGCTCAAGGAATCGATTCCCAACGCCTCTTTGGCTTTTTCCCAATGTTCTTTGGCCTTTTCTTGATCGTATTCAATGACACTTTCCGCTTCATCGACAAAATCAGTATTATCAGTTGGGTTAAAGGTCATTCCTTTTGGTATCAATCCTGTGGAAGCCAATGAACCGTCCCCTAAAATCGATGTCACTAATGCATCACGATCGATGGCATAAGAGATTGCTTTACGCAGATCCTCATTGCGGAATGGCGAATCTTCTTCTCGCTGATTCAACTCGATATAGGAAGTACGGGCTAATGGTTCTGAAACAAACGCTTCATCATTGGCCATCTGCTGCGCCAATTCTCCTGTTAAGATGACGTCGTCTGCTTGCCCATCTTGGAATAGATTCAAGGAGGTCGATGATTCTTTTACGACACTAACATTGATGGTATCAAGTTTCACCGTCTCTTTGTCCCAATATTGGTCGTTCTTTTCATATGACCATTCTGTATCGGTTCCTGGCCCATCAAAGCCAGCCAACACAAAGGGTCCATTGTAAACGGCATTGTCGCTTGTTGAAGCATATTGATCGCCGTTGTCTTCTACGACTGCTTGGCTTTGTGGGAAGAAGGATGGAAATGCCAATAAGTATTGGAAGTATGGCGTAGGTGTCGTCAGCGTGATTTCTAATTCATAGTCACTGACTGCTTTGATCCCTAATTCTGAGGCATCTTTTTCACCTGCTGTTATCGCTTCGGCATTGGTTACGGGCGCAAATAAGTACGCATACTCAGAACCTGTTTCCGCACTTACGGTGCGTTGCCAACCAAACACATAATCCGCTGCCGTTACTGGTTCTCCATTTGACCATTTGGCATCTTCTCGTAGTTTCAATTTATAGGTCAGACCATCTTCACTGACTTCCGCTAATTCGGCGGCACCTGCTGGTTCGGGCTTACTATCAGCATCTAAGCGGTACAACCCTTCATACACATTATTTAAAGCACTGAAACTGATCGTATCGGTGGCTAAGGATAGATCGGCACTCGGCATTTCTTGTTGAACCACAACATTAAAAATTTGTTCGGCAGCTGCTGTCCCACTACCACTTGAACTTTCACCTGTACTTGATGTCCCTCCTGTTGAGCAACCTGCTAATACGATTCCACAAACAGCGACGACACCATATCCCCATTTTTTCTTCATCTTACCTACCCCTTATGAAAATCCAAAATTTTCAGAATTATTACAAAACTCTGAATATAAATAAGATTTTAATAAATATTAATTATAAAAGCAAGCTATTTTTCTCATTTTATTATTATTTATTTTTTATGTTAACACTGCATGTTATTATTTATGACACAAAAACAAAAAACACAAAGCGAAAAAGATCTCGCTTTGTGTTTTTTTATCTTTGGATAGAAACGTGGATTACTCCATTTTATAGCTTTGACGCGTCACTTTCCCCTCTCGTACCGTAGCGATAATAGTTGGCACAGCCCCAATCGCCGTAAAGAGATAGACCAGACCTAAGTTCCCGTAATATTGACTCGCTTCCAAATATCCTTCACGAATCAAATCAGGTAAAATACGGAAGGCATAGAAGACATCAACGTCCGTGTAATAATTTGCTACACTGATCGACCAGTCGATACGATTCCCGACATAGACCATGATGATCATGACGATAATACTACTAATAATACCTTTTGTGCTGAGTTTTCCACCTAATAATTCATACCCTTTGATGGCACAGATCGCCATCGCGATCCCAGACAATGCAGCAACATACCCCAGTTGTCCTAATAAAATAATTGCGCCGGCACCAATCAGTGAGCCAAGAAACGCACCCACGGTTCCAGCTAACCAATTTTCTTTTTTCTGCCCTTTTTCCCGTTCTTGCGCAAGGACTGCTTCTTGTTGTTTCTTAAAGCAAGCTTCACAGGCAATGACGGGAGCGCCGCCAATAGCATACAGCGAAACCGGCTCAGTGACCGCGCCGCAGAAGGTACAAGCATTTTGGAAGCCTTTCGTCTTCAAAAAATTCGTCAACTGGTCCAACGCAGTACGTAACTTGTCCACGGTTTTCCCTGCAGTCATCGCTCCGCGTAAAGTATAGGCAACTTGATATCCTTGGATCACACAGTCGATGATCTCTTTTGACTCACTTAAAACTTCTTTGACTTCTTCTTGGTTGGGAAGTTCGCCATCTTTGCTAAGTGAAAAATGAGCCACTAGAGAATAACTATTGTTATTCTCTTGAACTAAAAAAAGTTTATAACTATGATACGTTCCATAAATCACCCCAGTGGAAGTATCAACGGAGAGCCCCAACGGCTCGGCAAATTTGGTCAATGTCTTCTCGATCTTCTTATTCATTTTTCTCCTTCTTTCCAACAAACACTTACCTTTTTAGGTATAGCTAAAAGTTTAAGGAGAGTAGAAATGAAAGTCAATCAATTTGTTCAAAAAACCTAGTTTTTTTATCTATTCTGTGACAAATCGCCGCAACGCATCAGCAACCCCATGGTCTGTATTGCTAGTCGTCACAAAATCAGCTTTTGCTTTGACCAATTCGGGCGCATTCTCCATCGCAACACCAATACCAGCTGAAGCAATCATTGGCAGGTCGTTAAAATTATCGCCAATCGCTAAGGTTTGCGACAGCGGCACTTGAAAATAGGCCGCCAATTCATTTAGCGCCTTATCTTTTCCCACAGCTTGATGAGTGACTTCCAAATAATTCTCTTTGGATAAGTAAAAGGCGCTTTCTAAAAATCCAGCGTTCTGGCAGGCAGCATGAAGCGCTTGGATTTCTGCCGTTGTGCCGATCAAAAGAAACTTATGAACCTCAAAAGCTTCTTGTGCCAACAGTTGTTCTAATGAAGTTTCTACAGGAGTCTCTTTGGTGATCGCCGCTTCTGCTCGTGCCCATTGGTCCACTCTTTCGCAATACCACTGATCACCAGAGTAGACATTGATGGAAACACCAGGAAAATCAGCTTTGATGCGCGCAACCAAAGTTTTTGCTTCTGCTTTTTTGACCTCATGACTGAAAATCGGTACCAGTGTGCCCTTTTGATCGTACCCTCCAATCAGGGCACCGTTGTAACAAGCCAAGGGCCAGTCTTCTATCCCTAATTCTTGAGCTATCGGTAGCATTCCTTTCGGGGAGCGAGCGGAAGCCAAAACAAAAGGAATCGCTTGCTGCTTCAATCGTTTGATTTCTTCAATCAAATCCAGATCGATTTGATGCTTATGATCCAAGATCGTCCCATCAATATCACTTAAAATAAACCCTATCTGCTTTTTTTCCAAATAAACCATCCTTTCCCATTCCCCATCCTTTTTACGAAAGCGGATTGAGCCATCGCTTTCGACCAAAATAAGCGCCGTTTCCATAAAACGAAAACAACTTCCTTGACCTTCTTTGCTTCCAGTTTACCATACTAGCCAATGAAAAAAGAGTGCATCGCTGCACTCTTAGGAAGTATAGATATAAAACTCGATTTCCTTCTTAATCGGTTTTTTGATCCATCGTTTCACAGCAGCTGCCCGCTTCAAGCCCATATGCTCATAAAAACCGAAATTACAGGTGGTATCGGTATAAAGGAAAAACGGAGCCGTTTTTTCCTGCTGGACCATCGCTAAAAAGGAAGTGAAGAGCTGCTTGCCTACACCCAATCCTTGTGTTTTGGGACTAACGGCAAACAAACCCACTTCGGTCTGAAAAGGAGTTTGTAAATCTTTCAACATCGCTTGATTTAACTCAGCCACCTCCTTGGCATAATGCAGCAGCGTGTTTCTCCCTTCTTTCGTAAGCAGTAAGCAGCCAGCATGCCAAATCGTTTTCCCACAATAGCGCGCTGGATGAAGCTTCTTCCCGCTTTTACTGTCTGCTAACAAGATGCCGACAGCTTCACCATTTAAAAGAGCCACCCGCGAATAGGTCGCACGAGCAAGTTCATAACACAAAAAGACATGAGCAAAGTGTTTGGCGGTCTTCTTGTCAAATTGCTTGTCGTAGTTCCAGCTATCAATAATTACTTGCACAAGCGCAGGCAGATCTTCTCGTTTAAATGGTCGATATGTTACTTGTTTATTCATTCTATCTTCCTCCCAGTAGTTGACTATCTTTAATATAAAGTTTACAGTAACTGTAAAGTCAAGGAGGAGCCCCATGAAAACCAAATTAAAAGTATCGGAAATGGCACGCTTAGCGCGGATCAATCCTCGGACACTCCACTATTATGACGAGATTGGGCTATTTCAACCAAACAGTAAAGACGAGAACGGGTATCGGTATTATTCCCTTGATCAACTTTTGGATCTCGGATTGATCCTGTCATTGAAAGAATTATCGATGCCCTTAAAAGAGATCCAAACAGCGCTGCAGGGGGATGCCGAGACCATGAGAAACTTATTGGAAGCCAAGCGGCAAACCATCGATGAAAAAATTCAGCAGTTGACCAACATCAAAAAAATCATCGAACGAAAAGCGGCGGATTTGCGCCTGGCTGCAGAAAAAACTTCCCCCTTCACCTTGAAGGAACAGCCAGAGGAATATTTCTCCCTCAGTCCTAGATTAAACGGCAGCTCCATCCCAGAGATGATCACCCAAGCCTACGATCTTTTGATGGCACAGCCTTATCTTTTCTCGAATAACGAGTACGGTTTTATGATTCGGACGAACAAAGACAATACGCAGGACATCGACTACGTTTATGTGCGGCAAGAAGAACCACAACGAGCTTCCTTTGTGAAACCGGCAGGTTGCTATTTAACCACCATTTATCAGGGGGATGACGAAGGATTGAAGCAGTTCTATCAAAAACTCAAGCAGCTGATTGCAGCGCACCAATGGCAAATCGATGACTACTTCTATGAACGATCGATTCACGAAACGACCCTTAGCAACGAGCAAGCTTATTTGACAGAGATCCAAGTTCGGATTTTATCTGAGGAATAAGGATTCCTTCAAACAGCGTTGGACACATAAATAAAAGACGCAACGACAACGAGCAGTTTCTATCGCCTCGTTGTCGTTGCGTTTGATTTAAATCAAATGGTTTTCTTTCAACAGATCGCCAATGTAGGTATGTTCGGTTTTCTTAACGAAGCCTTCCAATAGTTTCCGTTCGATAAATGGCAGCTCCATTTCCGTAATTTTTTTCTTATCGGTCAGATAATAGACAGCTTTGGCCAAAGTACGTAGATCATAAGCGGAAGCAAACACTTCTGGTACCCCACGTTCCACAGCTAATAGCTGATAAACAGCCTCCATTGCAGTCCGAACGGAATATTCTGTTGTAAAAACAGTGTCTCGTTCAGTCTCTGCGAAATTACCGATAAAAGCTAAGTTTTTGGAGCCATTTGGAATAACCAATGGCCGATCCCCTGGTTCACGCAGCATGAAGTAAGAAGTGATAAACGGCATGTAGACTGGAACTGCCACACTTGATTCTTTTGAAATGCGTTGGATTTCTGCTTCTGGCACGCCTAAATGGTAAAGCAGTTCTTGCACGATTTCTTGTCCAGAACATTGTTCAATTGGTTTTTTGATGTAGTTTCCTGGTGTATTTGACAACAAGCCATACACCCATGTGATCGTTTGTTGGTCTTTTTGTTCTTTAAAGTGCGGTTGGCGATGGGTCGCAAAGCTCATCATCCAATTGGAATCTTTGATGGTGATGATCCCGCCAGTGACGATTCTGCCTGTTCGTAACTTGCGATGGGTCAATTTTTCTAAATAAGGTTCCACATCAAAATTCTGCCAAGTCACGGTTGCCGAAACAAACCAGCTTTCTTCAGGTAAGTTTTCATAAAAGACTTCTGGATGACCAAACTCAGGCGATTGCGCCGCCAAGTTTTTCCATAAACGCCAACTGCCACCAGGTGCTTTTGAGATAGGCGCTGGAGTATAATGGTCCCCTTGCGTGGAACTTTCAGTGATCGATCCGTTGGTAACAAAGACCAAGTCATCTTCTGATAAAGGAATTTCTTCGATTGCCCCCGCTTTTTCTAGCACAAGTTTTTGAGCAACTTTTTCCTCGCCCACGATCCGAACATCAATATTGCTGACGGTGCATTCATATTGGAAGTCAACTCCTTGTTCTTCCAAATAAGCAAGTAGTGGTTTGACCAATGACTCATATTGGTTGTAACGGGTAAATTTTAACGCAGTAAAATCAGGCAAGCCATCGATATGGTGCACAAAACGCAACACATAGCGGCGCATTTCAATCGCCGAATGCCATTTTTCAAAGGCGAACATCGTACACCAGTATAGCCAAAAATTGGATTCAAAGAATTCATCGCCAAAAACATCTTCGATTTTTTTCCCGATCAATTGATCTTCTGAAGTCATAAATAATTGGGTTAATTCTTTTTGTGCTGTCGCAGACAAGGTAAATTCTCCATCATCTGCTGCTCGTTGGCCGCGATTGTGAATGATCCGACAGTTAGACGAATTTGGATCATCGTGGTCCAACCAGTAAAACTCATCTAACACCGAAGCATCTTCCACCTCCAAAGATGGAATCGAGCGAAATAGATCCCACAGACATTCAAAATGATTTTCCATTTCTCGACCGCCGCGGGTCACAAATCCATCATGGGGAATGAATTTTCCGTCCAATGAACCGCCTGATAAAGAAAGTTCTTCAAGGACGTGGATTTTCTCACCCGCCATATGGCCGTCACGGATCAAGAAGACTGCCGCAGCAAGTCCTGCTAATCCCCCACCAACAATATAGGCTTCTTTCTTTTCGACATCTTTCGGTTTTCTGCTTCTTGCAAAAGCTTCGTAATTTCCGTTCGTATATCTCATGTAGATCCCTCCTAATATTGGTACGTTTTTATGGTATCAGTAACTATTTTTTTTGACAAAAATTTGTACTAGTAAAAACAAGTGATTTTGACAAATCGGCCTTTTTGTCAAAAAAACAGGGCAAAGCCCCACCTTTTAAAAAGATCTGCGCCCAACCCAAAAAGCGCCCCTAAGAAAACTGATGGCAGCTTTCTTAGGGGCGTTTCTAACAAAGGACAAACCCTTTGCCTTTTCAATAAAATATTTATTTCACGCGTAGAGCGAAGCTAGCAGTCGAAAAGCCTGATTGTGCTTCGGTGACTGTATAACCCGTGCTTGGCGCATGGATATAGCTTGTATTACTGGTAGCGATCGCTACGTGGTAGGTATTCCCTTTTTGACCCCAGAACAGCAAGTCGCCAGCTTGTGCTTGCGAGACAGGAATGATCGTCCCTGCGCTTTCTTGTGGGACTGTCCAATCACCGATGTTTTTGCCCGTCACTTTTAAGAAGACGTAGCGTGTAAACCCAGAACAGTCGAAGACATCTGGTCCTTTGCCTCCCCATTGATAAGGAGTGCCGATATGTTTTCTAGCTTCTGCAACGATCGCTGCTCCGTTCACGCTCATTGGAACATTGGTATTGCCTGCGTTGTTATTGTTGCCAGGAGTCGTCGCACTGACTTCTTTGACATATGCTGCAGATACCCAGCCACCAGTTGATAACTTATACCAAGTGGTATTGCCATTGACTGACGCGCCTTGTTTTTGAGCCACTGCTTTGAAGGTCGCATTACTGCCCAAACTGCTGACCACACTTGCAGAAGTCGATGCATTTGAGCGCACATTCATCCCAGTGGTTGTTTGGAACGTCTTATTGATGGCTTGCTCACTCGCATTGCTTGAGCCGTTTGATGAACCAGTGTTGCTTGAACCTGTGTTTGAATTATTGTTATTACTTGTATTTCCAGAACTAGACGTGACGTCACGCACATATGCCGCTGTGATCCAGCCACCAGTCGATACTTTGTACCATACATTGGTGCCGCCAACGGATGTGCCATTTTTCTGGGCAACGACCTTCACCGTCGTGCTGCTGCTTAGGCTGCCAACGACACTGCCGCTTGTTGAGGCACTCGAACGAACATTCAATGCCGCTGTTGTTTTCACGTTCTTGCTGATAGCCGTCTCTGCAGAAACACTTGTGTTGCCGCCAGAAGAACTATTGCCTGTCGAGCTACTGGAAACATCTTTGACATAGGCTGCCGTGATCCAACCGCCTGTGGACAATTTGTACCAAGTGGTCGTGCCATTCACCGATGTTCCACTCTTTTGTGCAACGACTTGTACTGTCGCATTACTGCTCAAACCGCGTACGACACTAGAACTGGTCGTTGCATTTGAACGGACGTTCAATGCAGTAGTCGTTTTCACTGATTTCGAAATCGTTTTTTCCGATGAAGAAGACGACGAATTGGACGAGCCTGTATTGGCAGAAGAAGAGCCTGAGGTGCTTTTCACATAAGCCCCTGAGATCCATCCGCCTGTTGATAGCTTATACCATGTTGTATTGCCATTCACTGAGGTACCGTTCTTTTGAGCCACCGCAGTGATTGTTGTATTTGCTCCTACACCACTTACGATAGAGGCACTCGTTGAAGCATTTGAACGAACATTCAGTGAAGCTGTTGTTTTAAATTGTCGATTGATCGCCGTTTCAGCTGACGATCTGGCAAGAGTAGCAGTTGTGTTGGTTGATGACGAAGCGTTCGTCGTTTCGGTCGCATGAGCAAGAGACGTAAAGACACCTGAAGTCGATGCTAACGCTGCTGTGATACCCAATCCTTTTTGTACGAAAAGGGACCGTTTTTGTTTCACTAAACGCTTACGTTTGATTTTCCGAGATTCCAATAAAACACCCCCTGTACCCCATTTTAACAAAAATTAATATTTTTTGATATTGTTTTCGTTTTGTATTTTTTTAATTTACGTTTAATAAAACGTGTCATTTATTTTCCTGCGTTATTCTTTTTGATCACTTTCTCTTTGGTGTTGCTCAATGGCACTCTATTTACAAAGATTTCTATAAACTACAGAAAAACACTATTTCATTCAACGTTATTTTAATTCGCGAATAAAAACAGGATTTTTTTTGCAAACAAACCCACTTTTTGAAAAACAAGACTGTTATTTGAATAACATTTCTTTCCTGATCCCCTTTTTCAAAAATCGATACTAAAACCACCCATTTATCATTCCTTTTTTACACGAGGGATTCTGTGAAAAAATTGTTTCAAAAAGAACGCTGCTTTCACCTGTGTGATCGACGCTTAGATGAAATCCTGTTACATCGCTTCCAACCGGATGCGAATTTCTTGATAGAGAAGTCCCTCATCTCTGCCAAAAGAAATATTTTCACAATGTATTTTACAAGAAAGATTATAACACCAAGGAGAAAACCAAGAATTTGCATAAGTTTGTGAAATCATGCTATACTTAAAAAAAAGGAAGAGGTGACCGAGTATGAAAACAAAAACGAAAGAAAAAGTGTATGCTGAACGACAACATAACTATAAAACGAAAAAAGAAGAGATTTTCAAAAAAGCCCTAGATTCCGTACCGACCACAGACAAGAAAAAAGAAGAACAGAAAAAGAAAGCGTAGACTCCTGCGTTTTCTTTTTCTGGTGATTTATAAAAAAGACGAGACTTCACCGATTTTGGCGAATCTCGTCTTTTTCACAATTTTTTTTGTAAACACATGATGCTCCCTATAACTGCCATAAATCCTACTAGCTCCACCACTGTGAAGTGATCATGAAAAACAATGATCGATAAGAAAGCAGCCAGCAGTGGCTCAACTGCTGTTAAAACTGTTGCAAGTGTTGAGGATAAATAGCGTAAACTTGTTAAAAAAATCAAGTACGCTAGTGCTGTTCCAAATAAAATGACCACCAGCAAATAAAGAATTACTTGAACGTTCAGTTGACTATCGATCTGCCACATTGGATGAACCACATTCCCCAAGCCTCCACCAATCAACATCCCCCAGCCGACAATTGGTAAACTCCCATATTTTTGCAAGAGTTTACGCGGCTGTATAGAATAAAAAGCTAGTGATATCGCTGATGCTAACCCCCAGCCTAGTGCAGATTGGGAAGTCGCTAATTGCTCAATCTGTCCTTTTGAGGTCACAGCCGTCACACCAAGTAAGGTTACCAATAACCAGAAACATGTCTTTAAAGAGGGGAGCTGCCTTTTGGCTATCGCGGCATAGAGTAAAACAAAGAAAGGTCCTGTATATTGAATAATCGTTGCAAACGAAGCATTGCTTTGCTCAATCGTTTTAAAGTAGGTAAATTGAACGAGAAACATGCCTAAGAAAGAAAACAAGAGCAGCTGAATGAAGTCCTTTTTCTCCCGAAATGGGGAAATCAATCGAGCGCGATCCTTTAACCCAATGCTTAGCAACAAACACCCTGAAAGAACCAATCGTGTTGAAACGAGCCAATTTGCTGAAATACTATATTTCGTAAATAAAATTTGTCCAGCGATGCCAGAAACTGCCCACAAAGCTGCTGCTGAACAAGCATAAACAATCCCAACTGTTTTTTTCATAAAAACACCTTTTGTCTTTCACTTTACTTTGTTAGTATTATACCGAATCAGATAGTGAACTTTTGTCAATATCCTGATTGTTTTTAACACTATTCTGTAAAAAGGTGGTGCGGTATGTACTTTGAACGCACAGAAGAAAACGAAGAAACGACCAAACATACAACTACAAATCGCTCCTTCGCAATTTATCAACGTTGCTTGCAACAAAAGCGTGGCGACCAATTGCCTCTGCATTGGCACGACGAGCTGCAAATTGTATGGGTCGAAGAAGGTAGCTTCGTGTATACGATAGACGACGAGCAAATTTTGCTAAGCAAGAATGAGGCGATCATTATTAATAGCCGTGTACTCCATGGTGCTGTTTTAGCTTCAGAAAACGTCCGATATTGCTGCTTTGATTTTTCTTCAGGCTTTATTGCTGACCCTGCTTTTAAAGAAGCGATTGAACAATTAGTCCACGATCGCACCCGCAGCTATCGGCGCTTAACCTTAACCGCCCAACATCAAGCATTTGTTCAAACCGTGCGTCTGCCTCTGCTTATTGAACAACGATTTACTCTCTATGAATTGTTTTTAGCTGCCCTTTCACAGCTAATGGCTGCAAGACCTGCTTCACCAAAGAAAGAAACTATCTACTTAATGCTGGCATTTGTCCATGAGCATTATCAAGAACCATTAACGGTTCCTGCGATCGCTAAAGCTGCTGCCATCAATACACGTACTTGTACCGCCCTTTTTCGGCAATACACGACATTGACCCCAATCAACTATCTGATTGATTATCGATTGTCTCAAGCCAAAAACCTATTGATCGAAACGGATGAGCCGATCTCAACCATCTGCTACCACGTTGGCTTCAATCACTTGAGCTACTTTAGCAAAAGATTTCAGCGTAAATTTGGTTTAACGCCGCTACAGTATCGCAAGACCTATCGCGAAGATGATAGAAATTAGCTGATCGGTACCAACAGAGCCTCTCATCTAGATAAATTTTGCTATATTCTATAAGCGTTTCAGTACTTTTTTCACTTTTACGCTCATTGGTCCATAAGAGTCTCTTTGAAATCCTTTTCTAAAAACCACACACCCAATATTTAGTAGGCGAAAACATGTTCCTACAACATATTGTGGATAAACCTGTTGAAACTGTGCATAACTAAAAAGCCTGCGATTTTTTCGCAGACTTTTTTATTTATTGACAAGTTATTATTATTCTAGAGATAAATAATAGCTTACATTATCTGGTAGCGGTTTAAAGCCATTCTTTTTGTAAAAATCCGCTGCTGGCATACTTTCTTCGGTATCTAACAAAATCGTTGGAATCTCTTTCTTGAGCAGATCCTCTTTGATCCTTTCTAAAAAAGTGGAACCCAGGCCTTTTCCTTGGTGCGTGCCAGTAATTAAAAAGGTATCGATCACATACTCTTTTCCTTGATACCAGGGCTTGATAAAGCCTAATGAAAGACCAATCAATTCATTCGATGTTCGGTCTGTTAGTCGATAACCATTAAAAGTATTCATTGCCATCATTGATGATACATAGTCGGTGATTTGCGGCACTGTCAATTGGTCATTCCATGGTTCTGCTGAAAATACGGCAATATAGTGGTCCACGACTTCTGCTAAATCTGCCGTGGTCAATTCACGCATGCTTACGTTCTTTTCCATCCTATCTCCTGCTTCCATTTCTATTTCGGTAAGGGCCTATACTCGAGGAATCCACTAGTTTTTGTGCGTGTATCAACTATCGATTCGTTTGGCATAGCCATTGCCATAACTCGTATAACGACGCTTTTGGTTGACGGCCATTTTTTTATGAATCTCAGCTTCAAGATCGATGGAAAGGATTTCTGCTAACCCAAGAAGATAAATCGCCACATCCGCCAATTCTTCTCCTACCTCTTGTTGCTTCCGATACGCGTCAAAGGCTTCCCCTACTTCACCATATAAAGCCAAAAACTCTTTTTCAATATTTGTGACATTGAATTGGTGATCGATTTTGTTTTGATAAATCGCTTTTTGCATTTCTGAAAGTTTCATAGTCGCTCCTTTTGGGATAGTATACCATTTAATTAAAATTCAAAATAGAAACTTAGTAAAAAATCACCTCAAAAAATAGTGACCCCCAAAACGTTAGAATTTTGTTCTAACTTTTGTAGGTCACTCTAGTATAGGATTCATCCTGTTTTGTTTATTCTGCACGCTCCAATTCAGCAGATTTGATTGCAACCCGTTGAGCGATTTTTAGAAATGGAAAATAGATTGCTACACAGACGACGATGATGATCACTTGAACCAAAACAACTTTGAAATCCCCTTTTGATGCCAACAATGCACTAAGAATTGGTGGTGTCGTCCAAGGAACCATCACAGAAAGCGGTTCAATGAATCCTACTGCGGTAGCAAAGTAGCCAATCAACGTTGCAACAATTGGACTTGCAACGAAGGGAATGATCATGGGTAAATTGAAGACGATCGGTAAACCAAAGATGATTGGCTCGTTGATATTAAAAATACCCGGAGCTAGGGATAGATTGACGACATCCCGAAAAGGTTGGTAATTGCGGACGAATAAGAGCACTGCAATGATCAAGCTGATCGTAAATCCAGTCCCGCCTAGTTGTGCGAAAACCGTCACGAATGCTGAATTTAAGATATTGGGTGGCGTAGCGCCTTCTTGCACGGCTTGCATGTTTTCATTCATATTGACTAACAGCAATGGATCTAACAAGGTGCCATTGATGACGGTTTGGTGAATGCCTAAAGTAAACAGAAAATTGCCCGTTGAATAGATGATCAAGAACCCAAAAATCGATGTGTTCAATAAACGCAGTGGTTCTTGGATCACTGTTGAAATGATTTGAATCAGGTCGGTATCAAAGGCTGCTAGCACGGTCGCAACTACGGCAAAGAAGGAAATCACCAAAATAGCAGGGATCAACGTGCTGAAGGATTTGCTGACGGCAGGAGGAACTTGATCCCCTAAATTGATTTTTAAGTGCTTGTTTTCTGACAATCGAATAAATAATTCCGTGGCAACTAACCCACAAATGATTCCAGAAAACATCCCTTTGGTCCCGACATCGTCAAATAGCATCACACCACTGATGGTCACTTCTGCTTGAGCGCCTTCTGGCATCACGGCATGAGCCATCGCCAACATGACCACTAAGCAAGTCGTTGCCACAAAGGTTGCATTGATGGCGCTCGGATTGTTTTTGTTGCGGCAAAGAAAATAAGCGATCATCGGGGCGATCAGCAGACCGGCGATATTCAATGTTCCATTGGTGATGGAATTGCCAAACACTTGCATTCGCGCCAAGGCAGCCCCTTCTAAAAACCATGGAAAGAAGACATTATTAAACAACACAGCGATCCCTGCGATAATAAAGGCAGGCATTAAGGTCGCAAACGCATCACGAAGACTTTTGAGATGAACCTGATTGCCGAGACGGACCGAAAACTCTGTAAATTTATCTAAAAACGTGCGCTTTTCTGCTGCCATTTTTGTTCCTCCTATTCTGCATATGGGTTTGTATAGATCGTACTACCATTCGTTTTGATCACTTCTTTGAACCATTCATACGATTTTTTTGGCACACGTTTCATATCTCGCAACTCATGATTGCCACGATTGACATACACAAGTCCGTATCGTTTCTCCATATCACCTTGAGAGCTCAAAATGTCGATCAGTCCCCAGCCAAGATACCCAAGACAGACCACTCCATCTTCCACCATCGCTGCAAACATCGCTCGAATATGCTCTTGATGGTAGGCAATCCGGTAATCATCTTGAATCGGTTCGTTGCCATTCCAATGCTCTCTGACACCAATTCCGTTTTCAATCGGAAACACTGGCAACCGGTACCGCTGATAGACTTTATTTAAGACATCACGGAAGCCGAGCGGATCAATTTGCCAATTCCATTCCGTCGTTTCAATATACGGATTGTCTTGTTTTCCAAAAGTCATGTACCGATTTGGCGGCGTTCCTTCAGGGATTTTTTCAGCGTTCAAGGTAGAAGAAGCATAATAGCTAAAGGCAATGTAATCATTTTTCTGCGCTGCGATCGCTTCTAATTCCCCAGGTAAAATATTCATATTGAGTTGATGATTTTTCACGTATCGGTCTTGTGCTGCCGAATACTTGCCGTGCGCATAGCAATCTAATAAAGTAAAATTCGCAAATTC
This sequence comes from Enterococcus sp. AZ063, assembly GCF_051715045.1. Taxonomy (NCBI): domain Bacteria; kingdom Bacillati; phylum Bacillota; class Bacilli; order Lactobacillales; family Enterococcaceae; genus Enterococcus; species Enterococcus sp. AZ063. The sequence continues at coordinate 848,680 of NZ_JBIOTA010000001.1, read as the reverse complement.
ATCAAACTCTCTTGCTGCTTTGATGTCTTGTGGACGACAAGTCGCTGGATACACTTCAGAATACGCCAGCATGCCGCCAATCTTCGCATTTGTTGTTTCATGAAGATAGTTACAGATCTCTGCATGGCAAACCATGACATTGTGGAAAATTTGATACAATTCTTCTGTTGTTTCTTCCCCTTCTAAATAGCCGCTGATCTTAAAACCATGGTCTTGGTGGAAAAGATTTTGTTCGTTAAAGGTTAACCAATAATGGACTTTATCCGCAAAACGATCCACCATTTCTTTTCCAAAGCGAATGAATGCGTCCTTCACTTCTTTACTGATGAAACCGTTATAGGTTTTCGCTAGATGCAGGGGCATATCAAAATGGTACAAACAAATCATAGGTTCGATCCCTCGAGCTAACAGATCATCAATAAAACGATCGTAATAGGCGATCCCTTCTTCATTAAAGGCACCATCTCCATCGTGAACGACCCTTGACCAAGAAATTTGGAAACGATACATGTTCATCCCCAAATCTTGCATATAATCAAAATCTTCTGTATACGCATGATAGTTATCATTTGCTACATGCCAATCGCTAGCCTGTTCCGAAGCTTCCCGTATATCATAAACGGATAAGCTTTTACCGCCTTCATTCCAACCACCTTCTGTCTGCATACTGCTGACACTGTTTCCCCAGTAAAATTTTTTCATATTGATTCCTCCATTATTTGTATTCGCTTACAAAACCTATTATAATTAGGTGAAACTGGCATGTAAATTTTTCAAAAACATATGTAAAGCTTTTTCTATACATGTGAATTTCAGCGGATTCTTTAGTGATAGACCTTGTTTTTATCCCCTTCAAACAAAACTCAAGTCCATGAATTTCTTTACATAAGGAGTGATGACTATGACAAAATACAAAGAGATCGTTGATCAGTTGCGGACGGATATTTATGAAGGAGTTTTTCCTGCTTTATCAAAACTACCGGAACAAACGGCGTTAGCCAAACGATTTCAAACCTCGCGAATGACGATCCAAAAAGCGCTAAATCAATTGAAGCAAGAAGGCCTGATTTCTACCAAAAGAGGTCATGGCACCTATGTCAATTCAGCGACCTACCAAGGACAGATCAATGAGTATATCGGTTTAGTCAACCGATATGGCGGACGGCATAAAGTGCAAAGTAAAATCATTAGTTTCAATGTACGTTTTCCAGAAGCCAACGAAATGGATTACTTGTCTTTGCGAGAAAACGAACCGGTTTATGATATCGTACGACTGCGCTATGTTGATAACGAACCATTTGAATTGGAGTACACGATCATGCCCATCAAAACCATTCCCGATATTGATATGGCGATCCTTGAACACTCGATCTATCGATATATCACTGATTCCTTACATCTCAAAATAGGTCCCGCCATACGTAAAATCCGTGCCGACAAAGCGGATTCCTATGATATCAAATATTTAGAAGTCGATCCCAATGATCCGATCTTAGAATTAGAACAAGTTGCTCGTCTCTCCGACGGACGACCCTTCGAATTTTCGCAAACTCGTTATCCTTACCAAAATCGTGAGATTTACTATCTTTCTGAACCATAATGGCAAAAAAACAAGTCTGAAGAAAACTCAGACTTGTTTTTATTGTCCAGGGAAGGTGAATTCGTTAAGATTCTTCGGTTTTTTTCGCCGTTCGCTCAGGGCTGACCCAAACGCCGCTGCCGTAGCCAAGTATGGTCTTGACGGCTGGAATAAAGGTAGTGACGATCGTTATGGCATTAATCATCCAGTAAAACAGCATGTAAAAAGGGGCAAAGCGGAAATACTTCAGCTTGCTGCGGTTATCATCCGCCAAGAGGCTGGTAAATAGCTGCATGACCCCCGCAATCATCTCGAAACAAACGAAGAGAAAGGCCATCGTAAACATATGATAGATCCGTTCGTAATTCCCAGTTGCACCATAATAGATCAGATAGAAGACAAACAAGGCAGATGAAAGCCAGAAAAAGAATGACCAGATGATACTTAATGTTTGATCGACAAACATAGCGGTTCGACCAATGTTTTCAAAAGGATGCAAAAAGACCTTTTTAAAGTTGGTCAGCCATACTTCTGTACCGCCCTTCGCCCAGCGTTTCCGTTGTCGGTAGAGCATCTTGAGTGTTTCTGGCACCTCCATGAAAAACATCACTCGTGAAGCAAATAAAGACAGCCAACCTCGGAATTGGTGGTCCCAGGCAATACTGATGTCTTCTGTGGCTCGATTTTGTCGAAACAGACCCACGTCCATCAATGCCGCGCGGCGATACATCGTATTGGCACCGCTATAGGCATAGATGACGCCGAAAACGGCTTGCTGTGTCCGTTTGATAATTCCTACGATACTTGAAAACTCAACAGTTTGTGATTTTCCTACGATCGTTGTGCGGTTTTGAACGTCCATATTCGCCGTAATGGCAGAGATATTGATGGAGTCTTGGCGGATGAAATAATTGACATATTTCCATAACGCATCAGGTTCAGGAACCGTATCTGCGTCGTTGCTCAAGATCAATTCCCCTTTGGCAAACCCTACCCCAATATTAAAGGCATGGGCCTTTCCTTGGTTTTTTTCGATGCGCAACACTCTTAGATTTGGGTACTGTTCCATCAATCGGTCTAATATCACAGGGGTTTGATCCGTTGAGCCATCATCAGTCACCAACACCTCATAATTGCTGTAGTTCAGATTGTTCATTAAATAATGAATCGTGTCTTCAATAACGATTTCTTCATTGTGAGCTGGTACCATAATCGTGATCATCGGCTCGATCTCTTCGGGGATCGGTATCCACTCTAATTGACGATAACGGAACAAAAAACGATTGCAGATCACCCCGATGAACCAAGCAAAGCCGCCTAAAATCGGATACGTAAAGAGAATCATTAAAACGACTGTTAAAAATGTATCCAACCATGGGAACCCAGTATCAAAATTGACAACCATCAGCCCACCCCATTTCTACGGAAAAGTTCTTGGATCTCCGTTTCTCCGATGTTTTGCTCCGGTGCAACCGCATAGTATTTTGCCCCATGGCGTTCTTCTTTCGTCCCGAAGCGTTCTTCATAAAATGCTTCTAGCAACTCTTTGCGCTTTTCCAAGGCAGCTTCATCATGCATCGACTGCTTTTGCAGCAATCGTTTGAAGCGGCGGTTGTTCCTCAAGGTCAACAAAGTAAACGTCAGAACCAAGACCAAAAAAGAAATTCCTAAGAACAACGCCAAAAAATCAAAAGTCACTGCTTCTTCCAGATATGTCCGAAAGGCAATCCGATCCGCCAGATTCGGTAAAGTCAGCGGGATGGCCAGCCAGACAAAGGGAACCAAGACCATCAGCCAAGCAAGAATCGTCAAAATCGTTTGGCGGGTCTTCAAAGCAGAACGACCTTTTTGAAAATACGCATCGGTGACCAACCGTTCTTTGACTTCTTCCCGTGTCACTCGTTGTTTCATTTTACTCACTCCTTTAAAATAACTATTTATTTGCTGTGAAGAAAAAGAAGCAACAAAAGCAAGTCCTCTGGACCTGCTTCGTTCTTCTTCTGTTTGTCTCACTTGGATTTCTTGCCAACTTTCAACGCATTGAACAGCGTGTGAAATTGGCCTTTAAAGGACATCACTTGCTCAAACACATCTTCCCCATCATTCAGCATCTTGACAGTCACCCAGCCTAATGCTTCGGTGATACCACTAGCCACACTGGCATTGATTGCAGCTCCAGCAACGGTGCCGACTGCTGGGACAAATTTCAAGATATTGCCAACGGCACTGCGACCAAAACTCACAACGACTAGCTCTTTCGAAATACTTTTCGCTAACCCTTCACGCCATGTTCGCCCAAAAATACGATACAAACGGGCCATCATTGTCATCTGAACTGGCACAAGTAACACTGCATCTGAAAAGGGAATCGGTGAACAGCCGATGATCGCCGCCGTCAAAGAAGCCGCATGGATCGTGCGGTGGGCTTTTTTCCGCGTTTCATCATCTACGCCAACCAAAAACTCCTCAAACACCTGATCAAATTGATCCTTGCTTTTCGCTAACACTTTTTCCGCCTGGGCTTTTGATCCGTCATAGCCTTTCATCACCAGGGAAGCCGATTTTTTCGGCATTCGCTTCATGACATCCGCAAAAAAAGAAGTAAACTCCGCTTCTTCTTGCAGCTCTTCTCTCGTTTGACTTTGCTCGACTTGAACGGACTGTTCCGTTAATAATTCATTTTCGTTTTGCTTCTTTTTGCGTTTTATCCATGGTTTTTTCAAAGAAATGTCTCCTTCTTTCGACTCGTTGTTCATTTAAAAATCAAAGTGAGCCATGATTTTGTTCCTCTTTCTATTTTAGCTCAGGTTTTTCAAGATAGCGAAAATGTAGCTTGAGAGAGCTTACACTTGCTGAAAAATGCAAATTTGCATCTTTAGATTATTTATTTATATTATCGTTTTTTTATGCTATGATACACAAAAGGAGTGGATCGAATGAAAAAGAAATTGAATTGGAAAGTCCTTTTTTATCTAGGCTTATTGACTTACTTTCTTTTAAGCGGGATCTTCGCATTCTTTGGCGTCGAAATACCGTTTCTTTATAAACGTTGATCTTCACATTTTCTCAGAACCATATCATTCAACTCTTTGCTCTATGTTGAGAGAATCCATCATTCTATCGTCCATTCAATCTAATCAGAAAAGGTGATTTTCTTGTCCATTTTATTTGATCTATTGCAGCTGCTTGCCGTTATCTGTATCGCGTATTTATTGTTCACAAAAAAACATTTCCTCAAACAATTAACCGCTGTTCAGAAAATGGTCTTTGTCGTTTTATGTATTTCGGTGATACTGCCGGCTCTCTACGAATTTATTACTGGTTTTGCACAGGGATTTTGGGAACGGTTGTAATTGACGTTCCTTACAAAACTCGCTGCCTTTACAAGACAAATAGATAGCTTATATCTACCAATCCTTTCTCCTTTTATTCAAGCAATGAACCAATTCTTTGGTGCTTAGAATACTAAGAAGAAAGGTTTTTTGTCTTTTTCTGTGTTGAAGTATTTTTAGATCGCACAAAAAAAGAACCCCTCAAAAGAGGAGTTCTCAAGGCTTGCTTACATCATGCCGCCCATACCCATTGATGGGTCCATTGCAGGAGCTGCTGGCGCTGCTGGTTCTGGTTTGTCGGCAACGACTGCTTCAGTTGTTAACAATAATGCGGCAACAGAAGCTGCGTTTTGTAATGCAGAACGCGTCACTTTTGTTGGGTCAACGATCCCAGCTTCTAGCATGTTTACCCATTCGCCAGTTGCTGCATTGAAACCAACGCCTAAGTCAGCGTTTTTCAATTTGTCGATGATGACTGAACCTTCGTAGCCTGCATTTTCAGCAATTTGACGAACTGGTTCTTCTAAGGCACGTAAAACGATTTTGACACCTGTTGCTGCATCGCCATCTGTTTCGATTTCTGCAACTTTGTTGATGACATTCACTAAGGCAGTTCCCCCACCTGAGACCATGCCTTCTTCAACAGCGGCACGTGTTGCATTCAATGCATCTTCAATACGTAATTTCAATTCTTTCAATTCAGTTTCAGTTGGTGCCCCAACTTTGATCACAGCAACCCCACCAGCAAGTTTTGCTAAGCGTTCTTGTAGTTTTTCACGGTCAAAGTCAGAAGTTGTATCAGCGATTTGGTTTTTGATCAATTGAACGCGTGCGTCAATTGCTTCTTTTTCACCAGCACCTTCAACGATTGTTGTGTTGTCTTTATCCACAACCACTTTGCTTGCTTGACCTAAGTTATCGATGGTTGCATCTTTCAGCTCAAGACCTAAGTCTTCAGTGATCACTGTACCACCAGTTAAGATCGCAATGTCTTCTAGCATTGCTTTACGACGGTCACCAAATCCTGGTGCTTTCACTGCAACAACATTGAATGTTCCACGGATTTTGTTCAATACAAGTGTTGGTAATGCTTCGCCATCAACGTCATCAGCGATGATCAATAATGGTTTTGATTGTTGTAAGATTTGTTCTAACAATGGCAAGATATCTTGGATGTTAGAGATTTTTTTGTCAGTGATCAAGATGTATGGATTTTCTAACGCTGCTTCCATTTTATCGTTGTCAGTTACCATGTATTGTGATAAGTAACCACGATCAAATTGCATTCCTTCCACAACATCTAATTCTGTTTCGATCCCTTTTGATTCTTCAATAGTGATAACACCGTCATTGCCGACTTTTTCCATTGCATCAGCGATGTATTGACCAACTTTTTCACTACCAGAAGAAACAGCACCAACTTGTGCGATTGCTTCTTTTGAATCAACGATTGATGAAATGTTGTGTAGCTCTTCTACAGCCACTTTTGTTGCCATTTCGATCCCACGACGAATACCTAATGGGTTCGCACCAGCGGTGACATTTTTCAATCCTTCACGAACGATTGCTTGTGTCAATAACGTAGCAGTCGTTGTTCCGTCACCAGCGATATCGTTTGTTTTTGAAGCGACTTCAGAAACAAGTTTTGCGCCCATGTTTTCAAAATGATCTTCTAATTCGATTTCTTTAGCGATCGTTACACCGTCATTTGTGATCAATGGTGAACCGTAAGATTTTTCTAAAACCACGTTACGACCTTTAGGGCCTAAGGTTACTTTTACTGTATCTGCTAATTTATCTACCCCACGAAGCATTGCTGCGCGTGCGTCTTCTGCAAATTTGATTTCTTTTGCCATGATTTCATCACCTCAAGTATTTTTTATTTTTCTTATTCTACTACTGCAATGATATCTTTTGCAGCAACGATCAAATATTCTGTTCCTTCATATTTCACTTCTGTGCCAGCGTATTTTTCGAACATTACTTGTTCGCCAACGTTGACAGCAACAGGAGCTTTTTCACCGTTTTCGAGCGTGCGTCCTTCGCCGACTGCAATAACGGTACCCGTTTGTGGTTTTTCTTTTGCTGCTGATGCAAGCACGATTCCGCCTACAGTTTTTTCTTCTTCTTTTGCGACTTCGATAATCACACGATCACCTAATGGTCTTAACACGATAAATCCCTCCAATGAATGTTATAGAATTTAGCATTAGCACTCTCTTGTATCGAGTGCTAACTTACAGTTTCAATATTACTCATTTTCCCAAATTTTTGCAAGCCTTTTGCTAAATTTTTTTTGCATTTCTAATTGATTGATAAATATAGTAGGATTTTTTGTTTCTAGAAGCAACCTAGTCTATAATGAAGCAAAGGAGTGTGAGGAAACAACTATGTCTTTATCAAAATATTCTTTGTCCACGATTCTTACTTACGGCATCGTCTTTTTTCTACCGATCGCCTTCGTCCCTAGCGGACATCAAGTAGCAGCAACAACGATCGGTTACTTAGCTGGTGCAGCGATCATGTTTTTCTTGTATTTCAGACAAACAGAACCGCTATCGTTTGAACACAAAAAAACCAAAGTCTCAGCGATTCTTATTTACGGGCTAACCGGCATTGTCGCAGCGATTTTGTTGCAAAATCTAGCCATCTTTATCGAATCCTTTTTCGGAGAAGTCAGCGCTTCGCAAAATACCGAAAACATCATTGCCATCGTGGTGCAAAACCCACTCTTTGCTCTCGCAGCAATGGTCGGTGGGCCAATTATGGAGGAATTTGTCTTCCGCAGAGCCTTAGTTGGCATCATTGGGAAATACAGCAATGTTTGGGTTGGTGTAGTTGTCAGCGCCGTAGCCTTTGCCTTTGCCCACAATGACAATCATCTCTTAGTCTATATTTTCTTAGGACTGTTCTTTTCTGGGCTTTATGCTTTGACCGGCAGTATTTGGACTTCCATGATCACCCATGTGGGAATGAACACTTTAGTTATTATTATTCAGTTATTGCTTCATTACGGCTATATCCAAATGCCCTAAAGAAAAAACGCTACGCAGAAATTTTGCGTAACGTTTTTTTCTTTAGACCTTCGTGCCATTGGACGCAATCACTTGCTGATACCATGCAAATGAATCTTTCTTCTGACGAGCAAGGGTTCCATTTCCTTCATTGTCTTTGTCCACATAGATCACACCATAGCGTTTCTTCATTTCCCCTGTCCCCGCAGAAACCAAGTCAATGATGCCCCACGGTGTATAACCTAATAAGTCAACGCCATCATAAGCTACTGCTTCTTTCATCATTTCGATATGGGCTTTTAGGTAGTCAATACGGTAGTCATCGTGGATCTGTCCATCCTCTTCCACCGTATCCACCGCACCAAAGCCATTTTCTACAATGAAAAGCGGCAATTCGTAGCGTTCGTTAAACCAGTTCAGGGCATAGCGCAAGCCTACGGGATCAATCTGCCAGCCCCATTCAGAAGCATCGACATAAGGATTGTCCACCAGATCTTGGCTCTCATCATAGTCATAGGTTGGATCATTCTCCTTGCCTTTGATCGCAAAAGACATATAGTAGCTAAAACCAATGTAGTCAACACAACCTTTTGCCAAAGCTGCTTCATCTTCAGGGGTGATATCTAAGTCAAATTGTTTTCTTTCAAAATAGCTGCGCATATAACTCGGATAGTGCCCACGGGCATGAACATCTGAAAACCAATAGCGCCGTTGCATGGCCACCGTAGCTGCCATCATGTCTTTGGGATCGCAAGAATACGGATAGATTGGGCACATCGCGATCATCGATCCGATTTGAAACGCAGGATTGATTGCATGTCCTAGCGCCACCGCTTTTGCACTGGCAACGAGCTCGTAATGAGCTGCTTGGTACATGACTTTTTCTCGGTCTTCTCCTTCCGTAAAGAACAGACCAGAATTGGTAAATGGCGCAAAATCTTCTTTATAGTTTGCTTGATTATTGATTTCATTGAAGGTCATCCAATACTTCACTTTCTTTTGATAGCGCGTAAAACAAACTTCTGCAAAGCGGACAAACAAATCGATCAACTTACGGTTACGCCAACCTCCGTATTCGGTCACTAAATGATAAGGCATTTCAAAGTGAGACAGGGTAATGACTGGCTCAATGCCATAGCGTAAACACTCATCGAATAATTGATCATAAAAGGCCAGGCCTTCCTCATTCAGCTCGCGCTCATCCCCCTTTGGAAAAATACGGGTCCAGGCAATCGATGTTCGGAAGCACTTCAACCCTAATTCGGCAAAAAGCTTGATGTCTTCAGGATACCGATGATAAAAATCGATCGCTTCATGATTGGGATAGCTTTCGCCCGGTTGGATCCCTTCCGTGATTCGGCGAGGAATTCCGTTGCCTCCGACAGTCATGACATCAGCGACACTCACGCCTTTTCCACCCGCACGATAGCCGCCTTCCAATTGGTGAGCAGCGACTGCGCCACCCCATAAAAAATCGCTTCTTAGTTTATTCATTTCTATTCAACCTGCTTCCTTGGTATTAAACGATCTCTGTTTCTTGTTTATAGTTCAAACTATCGACCTTACGAATGAAAGGATAGTAAATAAAGAAGCCGATTGCTAAAACAACAAATTGTAAGATAGCAGTCCGAATGCCACCTACTAGAAAACCTGAAATGATCGGCGGAGTCGTCCAGGGAACTTGCACAGCAGTAAATAGCGGTACGATACCGGTATAAAGTGCAAAATACGTGATCACGCCTGAAACCATCGGTGTCAAAATAAATGGTAATAACATGATTGGGTTCATGACGATCGGTGTCGCAAAAATAATTGGTTCATTGATATTAAAGAATGCCGGGATCAAGGAAAGACGTCCTAATTGTTTGAACTGCGCCGAACGGGCAAAAGCCACCATGTATAGCACGATCCCAATCGTCATTCCTGCGCCAGTTACCGTCATAAATTGATCCAAAAACTGCTGGGTCACGATGTGTCCGCCATTTTCTAATGTCAATGCTTTACCAGATTCAAGAATAGCCGTATTGGCTAGTGAATTGGCTTGTAAAATTGGTCCCATGATCCCGCCCACGATCGTCGAACCGTGAACCCCAAAGAACCACAAGAATGGCACTAAGAAGCCTAGCATCATTGCACCACCAAGGGAATCCGTCACCCCTTGCATTGGACTTTGAATCACGGTGTAGATCCATTCGACCACGGTTGTTTGAAAAACTTTATCAAAGAAAATATAAATGCCTAATGCGATGGTCGTCAAAACAGCGGCTGGAATCAATGCTGTAAATGAGTTTGCGACATTGGTGGGTACTTGCTCTGGCAGTTTGATTCGGATGTCGCGTTTCAAGAACCATGTATAGCCCCAACCCACAAAAAGTCCCACTAAGATGGCACTGATCATTCCTTGTCCACCGGTCCACGTCTTATCAATGACATTTGCGATGGTCACATTTGCTTCAGCATCCGTTACACTTGACTCCATAGTTAATAAGAAAATAACTAAACCAATCATTCCTGCTGGGAGTCCTTCGTAACCTTCTGCTTTTACATACGAATAGGCGATACCCATTACGGCGAAAAAGGCCATAATTGCAAAAGAGGCGCCATAGGCTTGGTTGAAGTATTCACCTAAGCCACTATTCGTTACCCAATCCGCAATCGACTGGACGGGAAAGTTTGCTAATAGCAGGAAAATCGATCCTACGATTGAAAAGGGCATCGTATAAAGCATACCGTTTCTTAATGCAGTGATTGCTTTCGTATTAACAAATTTTAATATTGGGGGTAATAATTTCTCATTGATCCATTCGTTCATCTCACATCACTCCTAAAATAAAATTCCATCCACCGGCCAGTGAATTCGCTTACAAATAAATCTTAATGGATAATATTCCCCTTGCCTATAGCTTTTCTAAGTTATGAAACATGTTCCAACAAAAAAAACAGCCGAAGCTGTTTTTTTACGATCGCTTAGATTTGCTTGTAGACTTGATGGGCTAAAAGTTCGATCAGTGTAATCACCGGGACTTGCGTTGTCAGGTTCAAATCGACTTCTTTTCCGCCACTTACGACGGGCATATAATACGATATATTGTAGTCTGCCATTTGGGCGATCGTCGATTTTTCATCATTGGTGATGCTGAGTACTTTTGCTCCATAGCGTTTGAAGTCCTCCGTTTGCTTGATCATTTGAATGGTTTCACCCGACACCGATAAAATGATCGCTAACGTATTTTCCATTCCGCGGGGCGGTACTGGCAAAAAGGGATCAACGATGCTATAAGCATTGATGCCTAAGTTAGCAAAATAGCGGCTGCCATAGGTGCCCAGAATGCCACTTGTGCCGATACCTGAAAACGCCACATGGCGTGCGGAAAGAATCAGCTCTACCGCCGGCTGGATAAACTTACGGTTATCTTCATTATTGACTTTTTTTAAGAATGTATTGACTTGGATCGTTGCATCATAGAAAAGATCAAACGCTCGTGCATCTTGTTCCTTTTTTTGACAGATCGCATACTTTAACTCTGAATACCCGCGATAGCCTAATTTCGTGATACATCGTAAAATCGTCGAGGTCGAGACATGGCATGCAGCTGACAATTCGCGGATCGTCAACTGATCGATCTCTTCAAAATGCTGGACAATGTACTTATAAACAGCCATTTCAAGCTCGTTCAGACGCTTGATTTTTTCTTCATCAAACATACCTGCTGCCTCCACCCGACAATTTTATCCTTTGTTTGATCGATTAGATTGCAAATAATTCCGTCGCTTTGTCAGGATCGGTATCATAGACTTCAAATGTTTCTCCAACACCTAGATCATGTTCTTTCATGGTGTTGACCATCGTTAAGTGCGCCAACTCTTTCAAGTTGTTTTCTTTACTTAAATGACCAAGATAGACCCGTTTGGTATTGTCGGTCAAGATATCCGTCATGACCAGAGCGCCATCTTCATTCGATAAGTGACCACGATCTCCAAGAATTCGCTGTTTGAGGCTCCATGGGTAAGGGCCCATTCGCAGCATTTCTAGGTCATGATTGCTTTCCACAAGGTACGCATCGGCGCCTTTGATAATGCCTCGTACATGATCGCTGCAATAACCGGTATCCGTCAACATCACGAATGATTTGCCGTCTTTATGGAAACGATAAAATTGCGGCGCTGCAGCATCGTGAGAGACGCCAAAGCTTTCGATGTCCAAGTCACCCAAGGTCAGCACTTTTCCCATTTCAAAGATATGTTTTTGTTCGACAGCGACGTTACCGATCATTGGATCCATCGCTTGCCATGTTTTTGTATTCGCATAGACATCAAGTTTGTATTTTCTCGCCAGTACTCCGACACCGTGGATATGATCTCGATGTTCGTGGGTCACAAGAATGGCGTCCAAGTCTTCTGGTTTACGCCCTACTTCATCCAATAATGAAGTGATCTTCTTGCCGCTCAAACCGGCATCCACTAAGATCCGCTTTTTATTGCTTTCGATATAGAGCGAATTTCCTGAGCTTCCGCTGGCTAGAATACTTACTTGAAAGGCATTTTCCTTCATCATGGTTTACGTGACTTCCTCTCTGGTTGTTTCAACGAGTTCCATTATACCCGCTTTTTTATGGATTTTCTACCTTTTGAACGGCATTATTCGTGATGATCCGATTGCTAAAGGCATTGACCGTTTCGATTTGGATGGTGTCATCGCCATCTAATTGGAACGCAATAAACCATGCAGGAATGTACACATTTTTTTCCCTAACCTTCAAAATCATCGTATAGGCTAATTCCGTCCAGAGAATTTTCGAGTGACTCGGCAGCTTGTTGTTTAGATAAAGCGTATTTACTGCTTCTTTTTCTGAATAGACCGTCATCTTTTCCCTTAGAGGCGTAATATTGGAGATATGTGTTTGCGTGTAACGGGCAATCTGCAATAGATCATCCGTTTGTTCTAAGGTGATATCGATTCGACTTGAGCTGTCATTGAAAGGAATGCCTTCATAGGATTGAACCGCCACCACGGTCGGATGATTGGCGTTCAAGACAGAGAGGTTTTCCAAATAGTCATATTCATCCCCAAACAGGACTTGGTCTTTTCGTTGCAAAAAACCATTGACGGTTTCTTCCGTTTGGGAATCATCACTGATGTAAAAGCCATTGGTTGAGACATGGATCAACTGCTGCCCTTTGACCGTCGACCCTCTTTTGAACTGCGTATTGAGTTGCGGATTTCGTAGCTCCACATCAAAATCCGTCTGTTCACCGCTCAAATAATAGCCACTCAAGACCTCATCTGATAATTCGCCAGAATACCGAATGTCCTCAGACTCGAGGCGTTGTTCGATAGGAATCGTTTGGTTTGATTGTGAAACCATCTGATGCTCGCTGCGAGCCTCACTGTAAACATTGAATAAAAAGACGTTCAGACCAAGAAAAGCGAGGAAAAAAATCCATTCGATTCGTTTAAAATCCAATTAATTCTCCTCCGTTTCTGCTAATTTTGTCATTAATGCATCATAACTGATCCAAGACGAGTCATAATTGACATACCAAGCAGGCGTCAAATCAACGAGTGGTGCATCTTTGATCTCCCCCCATTGATAGCCAACGATGATCTGTTGCAATAAATCAGGATCAGCCCCTGCCGCAATCAGCTCATTTTTGACCGACAAACTAGAGGGCAATTCAATCTCGGTTTCAGAAGGAATCGGCACTTGAATCGCGTTCAAACTGGCAGAAATCGTCATTTCCCGACTGCCGGTCTGACCACTTTCTGAAAAAGCCACACTGATCACCCCTTGACCACCAGTACTAAAGACTGGATAGCCTTCAACGAAAACCCGATAATCCAAGTGCTTGTCTTGTTGATCAAAATAGCGGATCGTCCCAAAATTGTTGCCTAAACGAATAATATAATCCGCACTCAACATCGCCAGATCCGTTTCATCGGAACTGTCTGTGGTAGTTTCAAACTTGACTTGCTGCTGATCTTGCAAGACCGTCATGTTTTGCCCACCTTCATAATAGTAGGTATCGACACTTTCATCATTGATCTTGACGTTTTTAGGATTGCTGAAAAAGGCTTCTCGAAACAAGCTCTGAGATTGGGTCGAAGAATAGTAGCTGTATTTTTTCAGCTTGATCGAATCCTGCGTATAATATTGCTTGCTGGATCGTTCTTCATCTGCCACCATTGTCGTCCATTCCCGAGGGTTGTCTGCTAGTAAGTGTTTTACTTGGCTTTTGTCCCAGTCGATTTTGCCTCGCACCACTCGTTGATGGGTAAAATCAACAAATTGGATCGTGTTTTCTTCAAGGTCAAACTGGATGCGGGAAAACGGAAAATCCTCTGTTTCACTTTCGTCCTCTAAGGACAGCTCTTTTTCAAAGGTTTTCTCATAATCTTTCAAGTAAAACGTTGTATAGTAGTTTAAGGACACCCCTTGATTGACTTCTTGGGCTTTTGAAAAAGCTTGTTCCTCGCCATAGGTTCGCAGCGTCAAATCACTGATCGTTGCCTCATTGATCGCCTCTTGGATCTCACGAATCACCGCTTCAGAGTTGGTTTCTTTGATCGCGTCCTCGTCATTCCAAGTCAAATACAGGGGCAAAAACAAATCGCTTTTTTGTTTGTAGGTTTGAACCGAAGGATTGACGCCGGTATCTGTTTCCGTGCTGGCATTGTTGAACCCAGTCGGATTCAGCCAAATCATATAGGAGAAATAAAAACTCAAGGCGATCATTACGATCAAGCCTACACGAATGATTTTTTCTGAGATTCTCATACCCACCAATCCTCCTCATACGGTTCATACGGCAACATGATGTAAAATGTTGACCCGCGATTTTCTCGACTTTCCGCCCAAATCGCACCGCCATGAGCTTTGATGACTTCTCGTGAGATCGCCAATCCTAAGCCAGTACCTCCTTGCTGACGGGCACGAGCTTTGTCGACTCGGTAAAAACGATCAAAGATCTTCGTGAGATCTTTTTTCGGAATCCCTAGTCCTTGGTCATTGATGCTAAGTACGATGTTGTTATGGGTCTCCATCAATTTCACCGTAATGATCCCGCCATCTGGCGAATATTTGATGGCATTATTCATGATGTTATCGATCACTTGGATCATTTTATCGGTATCGACTTCCACCCATAATTCTCGTTTAGTGAACTCCCGACGAATCAAGTATTTTTTGCTTTCATTCGTCACCATCATGTCAAAACGATCCAACACGAAATTGACCATTTCATTGAAGTTGATGTATTCCAACTGCAGTTGCGAATTGCCGCTATCCATCCGCGACAGACTCAACAAGTCATTGATCATCCGAATCATTCGATCCGTTTCATCCAACGTCACTTTCAAAAAGTTCGGTGCAATTTCTGGGTCTTTCCAAGCACCCTCACTCAACGCTTCGATGTAGCTGCGCATACTCGTTAATGGTGTCCGTAACTCATGAGAAACGTTAGAAACGAACTCTCGCCGTTCCTGTTCATTTTTTTCTTGCTCCGTAACATCGTGCATCACCGCAACTAACCCAGAAATAAAGCCAGACTCTCGACGAATCATGGAGAAATCGATGCGCAAAATCATATTTGTTCCCGTCAAATCATTGCTAGGACGCTCCAACAGCATGTCTTCAGGATTTTCCAAAAGCTTTCGTAACGTATATTCTTCATCGATTTCCAATAACGTCAAAATCGACTGCCCGATCGCTTCTTCGTTGGTGACATTCAACAAGGACATCGCCATCTCATTGATGGTAATGACTTTGCCTCGTCGGTCGGTGGCAACAACGCCGTCTGTCATGTGAGACAAGACGCTGTCCAAGCGGTTTCGCTCAGATTCCATCGCTTCTTGAGTCTCTTCGATTCGTTCCCCTAGTTGATTGAAGGTTTCCGCCAGTTGCCCCAATTCATCTTTCCCATGAATCGCGACCTTGCGGCTATAATCTCCTTTGGCGATGCGAATCGCTTGTTCGCGCATCTCTCCGATCGGTTGGGTGATGGAACGAGAGACCAATAGTGCCACAATGATCGAAATCACTGCCGCAATCAGCGAGGCTGTCACAAAAATGACCGCAGTCGTACTGACTTCATTGTATTTTGACTCAAGATTGCTCCGTAAATAAAGGGTTCCTAAAACGGTATCCCCTGTCGGTGATTGGATCGACTGCACGATATTGAACACCCGCTGACCGCTGGATTCATCATAGAGGACTTCACTGCGGTTCGTATCGTAATCACGGTAATCATTTTTTTCTCCCACCGAGCCACGATCATTGATATTGGTGGTTGCACGAATGATCCCTTGCTCATCCACCACCCGCATCTCCAAAATTTCCGATGAGTTGGTACTCGTTAAGATTCGATTCAAGGAAGCATTCATGGAATCCCAATCTAAACCGTCATCATTATCCATTCGACTCAATTCAGAGCCTAACGTTACCACTAACGTGCTGGCACGTGCCTCCATGTCGCGTTTGAAGGCATCGACCGTTGTTCTTTCCAATTCGCGAATAAAATACGCCCCGATAATCTGGATCGCAATCAATAAGATCAAGATAAAAGTCAGGGCGATTTTGAAGTTCACCGATTGAAAAAAGCGAACTTTATTTTTCATAGCTTATTCCTGTTCTGGGTTCCGCAAGTAATAGCCCACTCCGCGACGAGTAACCAAATAATTTGGATGGCTCGGGCTGTCTTCGATTTTTTCACGTAAACGACGCACCGTCACGTCAACGGTCCGAACATCACCAAAGTAGTCATAACCCCAAACCGTTTGCAATAAATGCTCCCGGGTCATCACTTGACCAAGATGTTTTGCCAAGTAGTGCATCAATTCAAACTCTCGGTGCGTCAATTCGATGGCTGCACCATTTTTAGTGACCATGTACGCATCAGGATGAATGGTTAAATCACCAATCGTTAATTCGCTGTTGGCGTTATCGTCTGCTTCCTTCGCAGCTGCCGAGCCACGACGCAGATTGGCTTTGACGCGGGCCACCAATTCCCGGTTTGAAAATGGTTTGGTTACATAATCGTCCGCACCAAGCTCAAGGCCTAGTACTTTATCGATTTCAGAATCTTTGGCTGTGACCATGATGATCGGCATGTCATGGGTTTTGCGCACTTCCCGTGCAACTTCCAACCCATCCATTTTTGGTAACATCAGATCAAGCAAAATCAGATCAGGATCGACCTCGGCTACTTTTTCTAATGCCTCTTCTCCATCATAGGCGGTATATACTTCATATCCTTCTTTGGTTAAATTAAATTTGACGATATCAGAAATTGGTTTCTCATCGTCCACGACTAGGATCTTTTTCAAAAATGTCACCTCAATTTTTTTTGGTTTCTTACTTATTATACATTATTTAAACTGGCTTTTCATCTTTCCCAAAAACCGCCGCCTCATTCTTAAGGAAAGCACAAAAAAAGAAAGGCACGGGGCCTTTCTTTTTTACTCTTCTAAAAGCTGGATACCGATCCCTAACAACCCAGGACCCGTGTGGACGACTAATGCGGGAGAGATTTGTCCAAATAAGATTTCTTTGACCTTAGGAAATTCGGCTTCTAATCGTGCTTTCATCTCTTTGGCTTCTTGTAGTGCATCACCTTGGGCAACGGCTAAACGCACATGGCGATGATCACCGATAAATTGCTTGATCAAGTCGACGGTTTTGTCCAAGCTTTTCTTCCGTCCACGAGATTTTGCGACCGTATAGTAGATCCCTTCTTCATTACAAGAGATAATTGGATTCAATTTCAAAGCATTGCCTAAGATGGATGCAACCAGACCAATCCGGCCGCCTTTTTGTAAATACTCTAAGGTAGCTACGTTGAAAAAGACTTTGTTTTTCGGCACTTCATTCGTTAATTGTGCCCGCAGTTCTTCCCAAGTCACGCCTTTTTCTAACAGTTCTGCTGCACGAATCGCTTGCAGCCCTGCACCGATCCCGATATTTTTCGTATCAAGAACAAAAACTTCAAGGTCGGTCCGTTGTTCACCTAACAGGCGAACGACGTTAAACGTTCCGCTCAATCCGCTGGAGATGGTTACGGCGAAGACTTTCTCATACCCATCGGCTTTGATCCGATCAAAGATTTCCCCGATCGCAGCACCGTCAGGTAATGAAGTACTCGGGATCTCTTGCGGCAAGCGCTCGTAAATTTCTTCCGCAGTAATATCAACTTTATCGGTATAGGTCCGATCCTTGTAGATTATTTGCAATGGCAGCATATACATGCCGTATTGCTCCATGATCTGTGCGGGAACATCGGTACCTGAATCAACTAATAGGGCAATTTTCTCTTTATTCATGGGCTTCTCCTTTATGTGTTTCTAAATAAATGACTTCTAATTCAATCGTTTTTTCTGCCAATAGTTTATTGGCAAAGGAACGCGTCGCACCTTTCATGGCTACTAATTCAATTGGGATCGGTTCCGACGTCATTTGTTCGGGTTCTCCCATCGCTTCTTTGCCGACAAGGTGGATCGCTTTTTCTTGTTCTTCACAAAATACATTGTAGGCATTTCTGATGCCGACAACTTTCCCTTGAAAAAGGATCCCCGTCTTTATTTCAGGAATCGTCAGCACTTGCTTGAGCATCGTGATCGCAATCAAAAATGCGAGATGCTTTTGATTGTAACGTTTCTTCTCTGGTGCTGGAATCATCCCTTTTTTGACATAATTATTGACCATGGAAGAGGTCAATAGCGGATGCTTTTCCGTTTGGATCACCGGCGATAAATATTGATCGATCAATGTGATCACCTGATCCATATACAGTTCCAGCGTTGGCAATTCTTCCCATCTCGGCAGGTGGAACTTCAGCAATGAATTGCCCCAATTTTTCATGTCTGCTTGTAATTTTTCCATGTCATCCTCCATTTTGACGAACAGAAGGTTAGATTATCACAAACTAATCATCTAGTTATGATAACTAGATACATTTTATCACGGTTTTCTGAGTTTTTAAAGCAATCTGATCAATCTTTTAAGAATTTCCTATCATTTGAAATTGGGGAACGAATGGTGTTTTTTTAAGATAACCCCTGATTTTCAACTGAAAAAAGTGCACATTTTTTTCAAAAGAATGATTGATTTTTAAACAACGGAGTGCTAAGATAATGAAGTACTTTTGGTACGGGCCGTTAGCTCAGTTGGTAGAGCAGCTGACTCTTAATCAGCGGGTCGCGGGTTCGAGCCCCTCACGGCCCATTGGGTGCCAAACCCACGGAACAGGTAAATGTTGGTGCGAAAGCATTTCGAAAACATTTATGCTGTTCCAATTTTTTTGTTTATAATTATCACCTTGAAAAGATGCATAAGGGTTTTCTTCTTCACTGTTGATCGTTCGGAAGACTACATGACTATCTTTAACACTCATCTCTATCCCCAAAAAACACTTCGCTTCTAGGTAGTTCAGCTATGTTCTTTTCAAGAATCAAAGTAATTCGGTCTAAATTCTTAGGAAGAATTCCCACTTCTCAAACGTCTTTCGACGATAGATTGCTCCCATTTTTTACAAATATTAGAAACCTTTTGATTCAGCCTCCCTCTTTTTCCCGTTAACTTCAAACTAACTTAATTGCACTTCGTTAGTTTATTATCATCCAGAAGGTATTAAATTTTAGTAACTGTTTAAATCCTTTCAAATCCTTTCCCTTTTTCTTTTCGTTTCTTTTTGCTCCTCCAATAAATACCAAAAAAGCGTTCCATCAACATTTGGTTAACGAAACGCTCTATACATTGTTAAATTAAGAATTCAGGTGTTCTTCATTTATGGTGTTTAAGAATAGATCACTTTTTCTTATTCAGATGCTTCCCTATCCACTCCATAGAAACATTATATTTCAGTGTTCTTTTGGGTTATCTTTCTATCGATCCTATTCCTCTTGGTTTTCTATCAGTACTCGAATTGGCGATAGTAGCGCCGAATTTCCATTGGGTGACAATTCATTTGTTCGACATAGGCATCAATGCGCTGCGTCACACAATGCATCAATAAGTGGGATAACACTCGGCCGCGATATTTTTCACTGATTCCTGAAATAGGATAGTCCTTGGTATCGATCAATGTATAGTTTCCACAAATTCTTGGCAATAATTTAGCAACTCTTTCTGATAATGGGCGCTGCTCGTCTTCTCCCAAAAACACTGTGACAGGTGTGGTTTCGTCAATGATTTCTAAAGTTCCGTGAAGAAACTCAGCAGCATGGATCGATTTTGAACGCAACCAGCTTTGTTCTTCCCAGTAGCACATGGCGTAAGAATAGACTGCGCCCCATTGATTTCCTGCACCGATGAAATAATGCATCGCATCATGACGATGTTTCTCCGCAAATGCTCGCCCAAATTCATCCGCCTGTTTCTCAGCCTCCACTAACCCTTTCGCTAAATATTGATCCAATTCTTGATAGTAGGCGTCGTAATCAGGAAAATCTCCGTGATTTTTCATTAACCGATCTGCCACCATGAAAAATTTGATTTGTTCTGTTCCTGGTGCAGGATACGTGATGACATGGTCACATTGTTCTGCTAAGATACTGCTTTTTGTATCAATAAATCCTAGTAATGTCGCTCCTACTTTTTTGATTTCTGCGACAGTTTTTACCACTTCTTGTGTGGTTCCGGTAACAGAGGACAAGATGACTAATGAGTCTTTGGTCAATCGACGGTTGCCGGTTGTATAGTATTCTGCCGCATGTTGGACGTAAACCGGTAAGTCACTTTTTCCATTAATGTAAGTGACAGCTTGCATCGCAGAAGCATAGGTACCGCCAATTCCTAGATAATAGATCGCATCAAAGCCATTTTCGTCAATGGCGTCGACTAATTTTTCAACTTCTGGACGTAACGCTAACATTCCTTGAATATCATCAATTTGTTGTTGTTCATTAAATTTCAACATCTTTTCCACCTCTAAATTTTACTTTTTAGCACTTGATCAAAGTCATCAAAAATACGTTTACTCAAATCGATCCCTTTAGCAGCAGCCCCAAGATAGGAGAAAATTTGGAACGGAATAACTAAGAGCAAAGAAGAAAACGTTTCTTCACATGCAACATCCAGCCCAAGTGTATCGGAATTTTTTGCCGTTGCTGTGGTAATCGTATAAGCTTTTCCCACATAAGAAGCGATATAATCATGCAATAGTTGGGACCTTGATTGATTTAGGCTAGGAGCTTCAATAAAGAAAAGCACATGTTCATGGTTTGCTTCAAGATATGGCCCGTGCATATATGCTTCCAATTCAAATCCTTGAGAAGGGACTCGTAGGGTTTCCGTAAACTTCGTTTCAAATTCTTTAGCGGTTCCCCAGTTTGGTCCATAACCGACTGCTACAAAACGGTTCGCTAGTTTAAAAATACTTGCGTTTTTCTCAAAAAAATCAATTGTCTTAGCAATGACCTGAGGAATGGCTTCAATCATCTCCTCTAACTGATTTTTGATCATCGACACTTGGTCGTCGGATAATATACCTTTGCTGTAGCCAATAGATACCCCCATTAAATAGAGTTGCAATACTGTTGCTACATATCCTTTGGTCACGAATCCAACGGTCTCGATCCCAGTTCCTAGATCAATGCTTTCGTTAACTTTTTGAGCAAGGGGACTTTCGGGATCACTGCTTAAACCGATCGTATAAATATCTTGCTTGGACAACTGCGCCACTGCATCTATCGTAGAAGCACTTTTTCCGCTTTGCGAAACCGCCAAAACTGTCTCGACTTCTTTAGAAAGATGGCCGTAATGATTAAAGTGGTATGGCTCTTCAATCGTGACAGTGATCTGCGCTAATTTCTCCATTGCGTACTTTGCTGCTAAACAGGCATTGGCAGAAGAGCCCGTTGCCAAAATCAGTAAATTCTCGATTGCAGCTCTTTTTTCTTCTTTTTTAGGAACAAACCCCTGCAAGATCTCAACTAGTGTTGCTTGCTCTTCTTGTATATAGTCCATCATCGTTGCCACAACAATTCCTCCTTAAAAGAGTCCAATCAAGGATCCCAAAATACCTACGACTGCTAATCCCAGCAGAATAATTAGCGGCTTGACTTCTTTTTTCAAAAGATAAAAGACAGCCCCAAAGGCTCCCAATGACAATATTTTCGGAACGATATCATCAAAGATGCTTTGAACCGTAACTGCATTTTCTCCTGAACCAATCTGCAACGGAATGTTGATATCGATCATCGTAGCGGTCATTCCTCCTACGACCATCAAACCAATGATTGCAGCGCCATAGGTTAAACTTTCCATCAAACCGTTTTCCTGAATTTTCTTTAAAAATCCTGTCCCAAGTTTATATCCCCAACCAGTCGCAAAATAACGAAATAGTAGATGAGGAACATTAAAAATCACTAGAAACAGAATCGGACCTAGGATATTTCCTTGTAATGCCAATGAAGTTCCTACCCCAGTAGCAATTAGCCGCAATGTTCCCCAAAAGAAGGAATCTCCGATTCCCGCTAAAGGGCCCATCAAAGAGGTCTTGATGTTATCAATCGCTGAAGAATCAAAATTTGGATCATTGACATTTTCTTCTTCCATCGCCGCATTGATTCCTAAAATAAGCGTGACGATATGCGGGGTCGTGTTGAAAAATTCCAGGTGCCGTTTCAACGCATCGGCCATCGATTCTTTTGTTTTGTAGAGTTTCTTTAAAATCGGAATCATCGCATAGACATAAGCTAGGTTCATCTGTCGCTCATAGTTCCATGAGAACTCCATTTGAAATGAACGCCAGAAGACACGATTCAACTCTTTTTTGGTAATTTCGGATTTCTCATTAGAAGTCTTCATCATCATCTAGTACCTCCCCTGAAGTCATTTGAATAGATTGCCCTTGTCCACGAATGTTTCTTAAATTCACGACTACAACAGCCGTTATTGCTCCGAAGATTGCAATCCCTGTAACAGGAATCTCTAAATAAGCTGCTAATGCAAAACCTAAAAAGAAGTACGGTGCAACTTGTTTGTTAATCAGTAACCTAGCCAACATGGCAAACCCAAGGGCTGGAATCAAACCAGTTGCGACAGATAGGCCGTTCTGTACAAATGCTGGAATCATAGCCAATAATTTACTAATCGTATTGCTGCCTACCATAAAGGAGATCGTCACTACAAGGGCTAACATCAGAGATAGGCCAAAACCTGCTAATAAGTGCATTCGTTCTACACCTTTGTAGTTTCCATCTGCCGCGTATAAATCGGCTTTTTGGTTCATCATTGGGATAAGCAGCCCCAAGTAAACATTTTTCAAGATAAGGGTCAATGTGGCGATTGGAAGTCCCAACAGTAAAGCCGTCTCGGTTCCCGCTCCTGCCGTAATTGCGAAAGCTGTACCCAGAATCCCTCCGGTTACGACATCTGGCGGAATAGAAGCACCGACAGAAAATGAGCCGATAAACGCTAACTCTAGTGTTGCACCCATAATAATTCCAGTGTTTATGTCCCCCAATACGATTCCTGTAAACAATCCAGTGACAATCGGACGCGACAGTAATGACGTTCCTAATGCGTATTCAGACTGCGCAATAAATGCAACAATTCCAAGTAATATTGCTTGCAGCATCTCTTTTTCTCCTTTCTTTATAAAACATCTTCGACAGCGACTTTTTTATCCGAAGGTACTTGACGGATATCGACAGCGATTCCTTTTGCAACCATTTTTGTCAAGAGTTCTTCTTCTGCTGGTAAAACATTGACTGCTTTGCCAATATTTTTAGAGCCTTCTTTGGCTTTGATCCCACCGAGATTGATCTTGTCGATCTCTGGACAGTTTTCTGCTAACTTATACGCATCTTTGATGGAATCAACTACGATGAATAATTTGTATTTATCCGTCACACCGCTTTGCAGGGCATGAATTGAATCCTCAATTGATTTGATCACCAGTTTTACGCCTTGCGGTTTTGCTAATTTGATCGTTGTCTTACGAATATCATTTGTCAGTACATCATCATTGGCAATCAAAATACAATCTGCGCCTAAATTTTGGGTCCAAGAAAATGCGACTTGGCCGTGCAATAGCCGATGATCGACTCGTGTCAAAATAATCATGTCGTCCCTCCTAAAATTCTTCTTCTTCGATTTCTTTTGCTACACTATCATTGCAAAACTGGATCATATCTTTCGAATTTGCCAGCGCTTGATGGATCGTTTCTAAAATTGCACCTCCCCCTTGAAGTTGTGTCGTCAATTCAATCAACAATGGCAAATTCAAACCTGCGATTAAATAAAAATTGGGTTGTTGGATATAACGCAAAAATTCATTGTTCACGCTGCCGCCAAAAATATCTGTGATAACGATCACTTCATGTTCTTTATATGTTTCCATCAGGGTATCTACCGTTGTCGTTAGATCAAATGCTTCGTCCACATAACAGTCAATCGCAAGGACTGATTGTTTTTTACCGCAGATAAGTTCTAACGAATGCAAGATTCCTGATGCAAATCGTCCGTGGGATGCTAAAATAACGAGTCGTTCCACTGCTTTCACCTCACTTTGCTCCAAGTTACATCTTACTAAACGCAAAAAGCGTGCCAAAAAAAGTGGCACGCTTTTCTTATCGATTAAAAATCCGCTTCAACCATTGAAGAATCAGTGTTTCCAAACAAAACATCATAGATGTAGCAAACTTCAGATTTCGGTATCGCGACACTGTAAACCTTCTCAATGACACTAAACGCTTTTTTGATCTCATTCAGCTGTTTTTCATGACACTGGAGTAATGTGTCGCTGGCATGATAAGTATCAATGGCTTCATTTCGAATAAGACGCTCAATTAAGCAACTCGTATGGACAAACAACGCGAGTTTGCGATCATTGGCGATCCGTTGCTGCCACATGCGCTCCAGATTTCCCACGAAAAATTCCATTTGAGAAATCACTTTTTCTGTATCTAGAATCGTTACCGATTGAATCACTCGATCCAATGAAAAGTTTCTTACTAATTGATTGTTCACATAGGCAATCATCTCTTCATCCAATTCTTCTTTTAGCCAACTTAATAGCACCTCTGTCCCAGCACCCGAAATTAGTTCTTCTAAAGAAATAAAAGGAGCCAGCTCTTGGCGAGGTTTAGTGGTTCCCACAACACCAACAATGTCATACGCTGCCAATGTCTGTCTTATATGTTCACTGTTTTCCAGCTGGTTGAATTCATAAGGAAGGATCCGAATCTGTAAATGATCAGGAATACTCTTTTCTAATAAGGTAGAGATTTGAACAGCAGTTCCAATTCCGGTTGAACAAGTTGTAATGACAACTTTCTCTTTTTTCACTTTTGGAAGAATGATTTCCCATTCGTTTTGGTGAAAGGTATTTACTCGCTCTGGAATTTCTCTCAACGAAATATTCTGTTGGATACACTCCCCCACAGCGAGGGCTACACTTGTCGTTACATTGTTCATCATAACAATTGGAACCGCCAATTCTGGAATATATTGATAGACTTCTTTCAAAGATCCCATGTCGAACAAGACAACGAGCCCATTAGAAACATCGTTTTTCTGAATATAGGTGGTAACCCTTTCCGCAATCTGTTTGGGCGTGACCTCTAATGGCATATCGAAAGACTGAAAAACCGATTCATTCAATAAGCGGTTCGCAACATTCGCGATACTACTGGCGGTTGCGTAACCATGGGCTACTATGATGCTGCGGGGGAGCGATGAATCTTTGAAATACCCCATATCATTGATATAAAGTGTAAAAATGATTCGGTCCATACTTGTTAACTCGATATCCAATGCTTTTTGCACTAGGCCTAACAAATTCTCTGTGTAACGGTCACTTGTAGAATAATGCTTTTTCACACTTTTCAATAGATTTTCTGTCAATAAAAGTTTGTCTTGATCATCCGGCAGCCACTCCACATTTCTCCGCAACCATAAATAATAACTGATTGTATAAACCATGCTACCATTAAAACTGATTTGAAAAGAATGCTCGATCTGCTCCATCATTCGCTGAACATGCTCTGTCACAAAAATCATTGTCCGCTGCTTTTGTTCCTGTTTATGATCAAACAATAAATTTTCGAAAAGCCTTTCGATCACTTTTGAAATAGGCTCGGCTGCCGCCGCAAAGTCCTGCCCTGCTTGGACATAATTAAGTAAGATCTGTTCATACGTTTGAATGATCTTTTGTTGTTCGGGTTCACTTTCCGCAGTTAGCTGCTGGATTTGAGTTTGGCTATCAATAAGAACCGGTTGGATTGTCCCCATTTCATTAGGTTCTTCTGTCAGTTGCAGTAAGTGTTCTGGCAAATGATACACAGTGACTGCTATTTTTTTTACTTCTCGTTTTAAACTGGCTGTATAGCTTTTGGCCGTAATAATTTTGATTGTACTTTTTAATTCACCGACATTCCCAGAAAAATGACTGGTCGTTAAAATTTCGATTACTTGAGGTGAGAGCTCTAACGGCAAACCGATACGTTTTTGTTCTTCAATAAATGCTTGCAAAATCAACTGCTTCCTTTCGGAAACCGTCCGTTCTTCTAAAGCGGGCAGTGTCGCTTGGATCGGAATTCGCCGAATAAAGGTTGTTAGAAATGTTTGTTTCAAATCTTCGGTGGTCGCAAACACCAACCGACAATCAACTGAGATTGGCCGGCCCGTATCCCCCATTCGATAGATAACTCCCTGATCCAGAAAAGTGAATAATTTTTCCTGTCCTTCAGCATTCAGTCGATGAACTTCGTCAAGAAAGAGGACTCCACCGTCTGCTGCTTCAAAAGCACCAGCACGATCTTCTTCTGCGCCAGTGAAGGCTCCTTTTACATGTCCAAATAAATTGCTCGTCAATAGCTCATGGTTATTGGCATACTGTGCGCAATTGATCGTAATCAGCGGAGCATCACTTTCTAGTAATTCATTTGCCACACAATAATGATGGAACATTTTTACGAGAAAACTCTTCCCAGTTCCACTTTCTCCCGTCAATAAGAAGGGAAGCCCGCCATTTGGATAGAAGGCTGCCATCTTGATCTGTTCAATGACTTCTGCCAGACTACCTTTGCTACCGATCACACTGGAAAAGAAATCTTCTTTTTGATCAAAGAAAGGCTTTTCTTCCGCCACAGCAGCCAGACTATCATACACGTTTTTTGTTAAAGGATAATTTTGGATTTCAAATGCCTGCTTATGAAAAAAATAAACGGGTCGGGTCGCAATTTTCACAAGGCGACCTTCTTCCGTTAACTGATTCAAGTAGTGACTGATGGTATTTCTCTTGACGGAAAACTTCTCGGCAATATCTTTCGCAGTAAAGACATCGCTTACATTTTCGATAGAGAAAAAAGCTGTTTGATTTTGCAAGTACGCGAGTAATTGTTCTTTCATTGTCGTTCTCCTTGTCCGCTTTCTCTGATTATCATAACTTAAAAAGCTTGGAGTTGCTATAGAACGTGCATTAAAGTAATTATTTCCTAAATACTCTAAAATATTATGCTTTTCTACTAATCATTAAGTATTATTTGCATAAGATGATATTGTCTAGAAGAAAGTACCGTTGTATCTTATATAATCAAATGCCCATTCAATCATTTGAGAGTACGTAAACAAGATCCTTTTGATCAGTCAATGAATAAAAAGCTGCAAAAAAAGTTGAAACAGTATTGTACTCATATTATTTCAGTTTTTTGGTTCTACAATAGTTAGTGTTGGTGGAAAATCTACGGATTTTCTACTGACACTTTTTTTGTAAAAAAAGATAGAAAAAGAGATAACCTAACTGGTAGAATTTAGTCGACTAAAACAAAACCACATCAAGAAAGGATATCTCCATGGATCATTGTACTAGAAACTTGTTAGGTTTAACAGATGAAAATTTATTCTTCGAAGAAGAATGGTTAGAGACTATAGAAGAAGAGGGGTTTCGCACCAATCTTATCCATGCCAAACTTAGCTATATACCAAGCCATTGCCGTAAATGTGGTATCAAAAATGAAGGACAAATCATCAAGAATGGCTCACATAAAACAAAAGTCCAACTTTTGCCTTATCGGGACATCAAAACAGAATTACGCTTGGTACGTACGCGCTTTTACTGTAAAGAATGTCAGTCGACATTCAACGCTCAGACCAATTTGGTGGATGAAAACTGCTATCTTTCAAAGGAATTAAAGGTTCAAATTGCCTTGGAACTGGCGAAGAATACAACAAGAAAAGAAATTGCCGATCGCTATTTTGTCTCTGACGTAACCGTTCTGCGTGTCCTACACACCTGTTTAAAAACGTATCATCCTCGTTTTGATACATTACCTTCGGTCCTTTGTTTTGACGAGTTCAAATCGATGAAATCCTGCAGTGGAAAAATGAGTTTTGTCTTTATGAATGGGCAGACCCAGCAATTAATCGGTGTATTGGAGAATCGTCGCCTGGCTTTCTTAAAATTCTATTTCCTTAAATTCACTCGAAAAGCACGAGCGAACGTAAAATACGTCGTGATGGATATGAATGCCCCTTATTTTGAACTTGTAAAGGCGGTCTTCCCAAACGCCAAAATCGTGACCGATCGCTTTGACATTGTCCAACAAATCACTTGTGCGTTAAATCAGTTGCGAATTAAAACAATGAACAGCTTTAAAAAAACGGAACCGATAAGGTATCGACGTTTGAAGCGATTCTGGAAATTACTCCTTAAGCATGCCTATGATCTAGATAGTTCCAATTATCAATAGGATCGATTCTTTCGTAGACCAATGACACAAAAAGCGATCGTCGATGAACTTTTGAGTTATGACGAGCAATTAACAAGGGCTTACGAGACCTGTCAGCTCCTCCTCTATCATTTTAAACACAAGGACAGCCAAAGCTTTTTCGATACCATCAACAGCTTAGATCAACGCCTCCCACAATGGTTTTGTAAGAAGCTGACGTTTTTAAATAAATACAAATTAGGGATTCAATATGCTTTAAAAACCAGGTATAGTAATGGGTCATTAGAAGGAACAAACAACAAGATAAAAGTGATAAAACGAGTAGCCTACGGCTATCGAAATTTCCACAACTTTCGAGCAAGAATTTATCTCATTCAAGGCTTGATCTTCCAAGTAAAACAAAAACCAGTTAAGCACTCTGCCTAACTGGTTATGACTAAATTTTCAGTTGTATCTCTCTCTCTACCAACACTAAATGTCGAAGAGCCAAAAATCTGAGCCAGAATGTGGTTCATTCTGACCCAGATTTGATTTTGTACGACTCATCAGTCATTATTGACAAAGAGTCGAAATAGTTTATCATATTATAGTCCACGTTCATAATGTGACCAAACAGAGAGAATTGTGATCGTTTTACTCTCTTCTTCCACGCTGTATACCAACCTGTGTTTTATATTGAGACGTCTTGAATAGTAAGGTAATCCTGTTAATTTTTCGTAAGGTGGCGGTGTTTGAAAAGGATTTTCCTTAATGACTTTGATCAGTTCATCAAACTTACTAGTTAGATTGACACCCTTCAATTTAGGCAAATCTTTGCGAGCATTCTTTTTGATCTTTACATTGTATCCCAATCAATTTCACCTAAGTCTTCACTTTCTTCATTCTCAAAGTGTTTGATCCGATCAAGTACGCCCACATTTTGTAAGTAGAGCGTTTCTTGTAAGGAGTTCCAATCGCTCTTACTAATCATAATGACGCTTTCTTCCTCTTTTGTACTCGCAATTTCTACAGGTTGACTGTCAGCCACAACATGCTTAATGATTCCATAAAGATTTTTTCTCGCATTTGTTGGTGTAATTACTTCCATGTTTTCTCCTCCTTTTCTTTAAATATCTTAAGTATATTATAGCGTACGTTCTAGCGTACGTAAATAAAGAGGAAGACTATATTTAATTTTTCTTACAAGTCTTGTAGTAATCGTTTTTTGAGCCGTAATTTGTGGTTTCGATTGCTCAAGGTGCTTACTGTTTGCCGTCCTATTTACCAAATGGGCGGTTTCTTGTATTGATTCTTGGTCTTTAGTAGCTGTAATAGTCATTTGG
Organism: Enterococcus sp. AZ063; assembly: GCF_051715045.1. NCBI lineage: Bacteria > Bacillati > Bacillota > Bacilli > Lactobacillales > Enterococcaceae > Enterococcus > Enterococcus sp. AZ063. Next base: position 818,765 of record NZ_JBIOTA010000001.1, on the reverse strand, counting down.
TCTTCAGCGGCTTGCTTTTTGATCCGTTTATTAATCGAAGAATACAACAAGAAAAGAAATTGCCAATCACTATTTTGCTTCTAGCATGACTGTCCTTCGTGTCCTGCACAGTAATAAGACTAACTGTATTGAAAAAGAGTAAAAAACGTTTTGATACTACTTCATATATTCTTTTGCTCGATCACTACCTCATCTTCATTTACCGGTTCTTCGAATCCTGAAAAAAACCGTTGAAGGATTTCTTCTGTAATAGGAAAAGCGGAATTTGCAGTCTGGACTTTATTTCTGATCGCTAATCGTTTTCGTAAAGTATCATAATCAGCTTTTAGATAGATTACTTTAATCGTCACATCATATGCTGCCAGTAGTTCTCTATAAGCGTCTCGGTGACTTTTAGCCCAAAAACTAGAATCGACAACTACGTTTTTTCCTTCTTGAACAGCCTTTACTGTAAGCTCTTTTAATTTAACTGAAGATAATGAAGAAACTTTTGCATATTTCTCCGAAGGGTAATCAACACCATAAACGCCATAGTCTTTCCAAATCAATTCATCTATTGCTAGTCTTACATAGCCTTCTTGCTCTTTTTGTTTTGAGTAAGTGGTTTTGCCTGCACCACTAACGCCACACATCAAAAGTACCTCAACCATTATTCTCCTCCTACCTTTTCTGATCAATAAATAAAGAGAACGAAAAAACCTTATTTGTAATCAACACTCGTGTTTTAGACCACTGTTTGCCACCTACATCTGATGATACAATGATAACATTGTTTTTATGAACAACAAGCAGATTGGGAAACAATCGCAAGAAAAATAGGAAGTAAAATCATATATTAGAGAATAGAAGCGTTAGCCACTTAAGCTAACGGATAAATCAAATTTTTGTCCATTTCCACTCTTCTATAAAAAATTATTTTCTACAAAAATAGGAACGCAAGCCAAAATACGAAAGAAGCATCATCGTTAAAACTTATGTATGTAATGGTATCTTTACTTCTATTATTCCAATTTTAAAATAAACTAAGTGACCACCCCAACCCCTGATAGAAAAACAAGAATAGACTCTTGAGTAGAACTTGAATGCAAAACTGCCTCCAAAATCAACGCAAGGGTCTATCTTTATAGATAAAGCTCTTTATGGGCAAATTCTTTTGTACCAGTAAAGATCCTTAGAATCAAACAAATCAGAATGCTTTCAAATCAAATGTGATAGTGTCATTGTTCTTTAAAAACAACGCTTGTGCCCCTTTATCGGTCATTTCGTCATTGACGGTATAGACCCAAAATAGATTGGCTTTTTGATCTTGACTGATGCCGTCGATAGAGGTGATAAAGCCATCTTTTTCTTTGATCGCAAAGTTTTCTTTCATTACTTCCAGCAGCGACTCATTTTCTCGGAATGTTACTTCTTTTGAGGTCACAGCTTCTTGATTTTGGATGACGATCGTTGCTGTTCCTTGGTCTTGCTTCAAGGAACTTTGCTGCGTGCTTTCTGGCGTTACACTTGCCTGTTGGCATCCTGTAGCGACAAGTAGTGTGCTCACTAACATGAATACGACAAATACTTTTTTCATCTATTTCTTCCTCTCCAATAGTCAAAATACTAATCGTTTTTCTATCCAGTATGCGGATAAGAGTTATTTTATCAATCTCGTTTTTTCTTAGAGCCCGCATTTTAATTGGATTTTACAGTTTGTGCAGGTACTGCAGCCGCCGATTTCCTCAATGGTTCCCTCGTGGCAGATGGGACAGATTTCACCAGAGGCGACGGGTTCATCTACTTGAACGACAGACAGCGGTTCAACTTGTGCGGTCAGCTCATTTTCAACCGCTTCTAAGGTAAGTACTTGTGAATCTCGGCTGCCGTCTACATAGACGGTCCCTCCTTTGGCTCCTCCTTCATAAAGATCTCGATAAACCTTGGCTACTTGGCTTACTGTATATCCTTTTGGTGCATTGACCGTTTTTGAAATGGAGCTATCCACCCAGCGTTGTATGGTACATTGCACACCGACATGCTCTTCGGGCGTCAACTCCATAGCGGAAATGAACCATGCCGGCAACTCCGCTTTGGTTCGTTCAGGATGATCCATCAGGTATTCGTCAACGATTTCCGCATTGATTTCAATAAACTTACCTAGTCGACCGCTTCTAAAATAAGAAAAGGAGTAGTAAGGTTCTAAACCAGTTGAAACTCCCGTCATCGTGCCTGTCGATCCTGTTGGCGCAACAGTCAAAAGATGAGAGTTGCGAATACCGAATCGCAGCACGCCTTCGCGGATGTGCGCTGGCATTTTTTTCATGTATCCTGTATCGATAAATTTCTTCCGCAACGCTTGCGTCTCTTGGTCATTTTTTCCAATCAGGAAGGGAAAACTGCCTTTTTCTTTCGCCAATTCAATGGATGCCTCATAGGCAGTGACTGCCATTGCCTCGAAAATTTGATCAACGAATTGATTTCCTTCTGCCGATCCGTATTTTTTCCCGCAGTAGATCAATAAATCTGCCAAGCCCATGATCCCTAATCCAACACGTCTTTCCCCTTTCGCCTGCTGCTCATTTTTGTCAAAAAAGTAAGGCGTTACGTCAATAACATTGTCTTGGAAACGAACCGCTGTTTTCACGGTTTCTTTTAGTTTGGCAAAATCAACGGTGCCCTTTTGGCGATCCGCCATGTTTGCGAGATTGATGGCTGCCAAGTTACAGACCGCATAAGGGGTTAGGGGCTGTTCACCGCACGGATTGGTTGCCACGACTTTTTGTCCGTATGCTGTAGCATTCGTCATCTTGTTGGCATTATCGATAAAGAAAATACCAGGCTCAGCAGAATATGTTGCACAAAAAGTAATCAACTCCCATAACTCACGAGCTTTGATCCTTTGATAGGTTTTGACTTTATGGCCAGCAGCTGCCCATTCTCGCACATCCCCGACTTCAGCCCATTTTGCATCATATTGCGCCATCTCTGCTTCTGAATAATTGTCGATATCTGGAAAGCGTAGCTCATACCACCCATCTGTCTTCACTGCTTCCATGAATTCTTCTGTCAAGCAGACTGAGATATTCGCGCCAGTTAAGAAATCACTTTCTTTCACCGTATAGCTGCCACCTATGCGCAATTTTTCTTTTGCCTTTTGGATCATTTCATTATGTTCCTTATCTGACGATTCAGGCAGTTGTGCTAGATAAGCGAACATTCTTTCTTCCATTTTTGTCAGAGGGTCAAATTGCAGTTTTTCATTGATCAGTTGTTTGATCGTCGCATTTGTGATTGTTTTTTTTAGGTGAAGCAATACAGCAGGATTTTGAATTTTAGAAAGAATAAATGCAAAAATATCTGGATGCCAATCTGCCATCATAATCATCTGCGCTCCACGGCGGCTACCTCCTTGTTCGACAAGGTTCGTCAAGTTTGCCAAATCATTCAACCAAGAAACTGCCCCAGAAGACCGACCACTGACACCGTGGACCACACTTGATTTTGGTCGCAAGGTCGACCCATTGGTTCCAACCCCGCCACCTCGACTCATGATCTCCATAACTTCTTGTCGATGAACAGCAATCCCTTTTCGGGAATCATGAATGAAAGGCATCACAAAGCAATTGAAGTAGGTAACGTGAGAATTTGTTCCTGCTCCATAAAGTACTCTGCCTGCAGGAATTAGGTTTTGCGCTACGATTTGTTGGTAAAACGCCTCAAAGAAGCGCTCCTGGTCATGGGCCTCGTTGGCAGAAATCCCTTTGGCTACACGATGCGCCACTTGCTCAAAAAAGAGTTCTAACGGTTTTTCAATGTCACTTTTTCTTCTTTTAACAAGTCCACTCGCTTGTTCATCAATATCTTCTAACGCTGAGCGATAGGCCTCTTCCACTTCGATAGAGACTAGTTCCCCATCGATTGCTTTCACAACACCGATTCCTCGCGCAGGATATTTAGGATCAGCTTTCGTTGTCAAAATCACCAAATCATCCTTACGCAATGTTTGATGGGTTTGATCTTTGTATGAATAACGATCCAGCATAATCAAACGAGCGATTCCCTCAAATGTTTGGGTCATTTCTGGTGTGATCGCCGAAACTTCTTGGAACAACTTGATATCCTCGTTCAATTTCTCAATCGTTTGTTTTTTGTATTCCATTTCTTTCCCTCGCCTTCTAAAACACAACATATTGTGCTTGTTTTTTATTATCATACTATATAATGTGTATTTCAATCTTGAATTTCATTATTTTCCATGTATAATGAGAATGATTATCAATTAGAAAGACGACGATTCTCATGCTTCCTCCCCAAACCAAGATATTTTCCATCCAAAGAATTTCTCATTTAGCACTGATCACTGCGGCTTGTATCGTTGGACGGTTAGTTTTTGTCTTTATCCCTAACATTCAGCCTATGAGTGCCCTTTTATTTTTAGTGGCTTTTTCTTACCGTTTATCTGATGCGTTGATGATTGCCTTATTAAGTTTGCTCGGAACAAATATCTATCTAGGCATGGGTCCCTGGACGATCAGTCAATTTGCTGCACTTACTATCACCATCATTCTTTTTCATCAGTTTGGAAAAATACCGATCATCAAGAAAAACCGCTTATTGCAAGCTTTCTTTGCCTTTCTTTGCGGACTTCTTTATGGCTTGATCGTTTCGTTGATGGAAGTTTGGCTTTATCAGTTTCCTTCGTTTCTTGCCTATTACCTTCAAGGACTACTGTTCGATTTCTTCCATGCCAGCGGAAACTTCGTCTTTTATCTGCTTTTATGGCCAGTATTTGAGCGAATAACACCCACCTCCTATAAATTGGCGAAAAAAACGAGTAATTTCGATGGAACGAAGCATTCGGCTAACTTTGTTTTCGTGTTTCTTTGAAAGAATGTTCGCGTAAAATTTTTAAAAAAAAACAAAAAAACTACGACTACTCTCCTGTTTCCTTTGCTTAAAAATCTATCCAAAAAGCACCAGTGAAAAGCCTTTCGAAAGGGTTTCTTCCATCTTTATACGTCCATTCATTTAAATGAAATGATCCCTCTTTCATCCATGCCCTTGACCGAATGTAGTTGGATTTCTTTCAGATTATTAATGAATGATGATGTTTGCTTTTGCTATCATCAGAAATTTATTATTTTTTTTAAATAACAATTTAATTTTTCTTGACCAAAAGAATTCAGAGGTTTATCCTAGCTATGGAAAATCAACGACTGGATAAAAAAGAAGCAAGTGAAATTTTTTATTCAATTTGACCTTTGACATTTGTGAAAAAATGCATAAGAAACTTGATCGTGATCAAGCGCTTATGGAAAGAAATTTTTTTCTCACTAAATTTCAAAAAACGCTCTATTTTAATCAGTCAGAAAAATCATTTTAAGAAGGAGAAAGCGATGAATGAGAAACAATTACGCTGGTATAATATTGCACTGATGGCGTTCGTCTCTGTTTGGGGACTGGGAAATGTTGTAAACAACTACGCTCAACAAGGATTGACTGTTGTTGTTTCGTGGCTATTAATTATGGCTCTTTATTTTGTACCCTATGCATTAAGTGTTGGTCAGTTAGGATCGACCTTCAAAGAGTCAAGTGGTGGGGTTTCCTCATGGATCAAAGAAACCTCAACAAAGCGGTTGGCTTTTTTTGCTGCTTGGACTTATTGGGTCGTTCACGTGCCTTATTTGGCACAAAAACCCCAAGGAATCTTAGTATCATTGAGTTGGTTATTTAAAGGAAATGGTACATTTGTATCAACGATGGGCTCCATGGAAGTCTCGTTGATTTGTTTAGCTATTTTTCTATTCTTTTTATGGATTGCCTCTAAAGGATTGACGACCTTAAAAATGATTGGGAACATCGCCGGAACAGCCATGTTCGTGATGTCGATTCTTTTTATTCTTTTAGCAGTCACAGCTCCAGCAATGACTGGTGCTGAAATTGCTACACCAAACATGTCATCTGTTTCAACCTATATCCCTAAATTTGATTTTACCTATTTAACCACGATCTCGATGCTGGTATTTGCGGTAGGTGGCTGTGAAAAAATCTCGCCTTACGTAAATAACACAAAAAATCCTGCCAAAGAATTTCCAAAAGGCATGATCTTTTTAGCCGGTATGGTGGCGTTATGTGCCTTGCTCGGCTCGATTGCTATGGGGATGCTTTTTGATGCCAATCATATTCCAGAAGATTTGATGGTCAACGGCGCTTATGAAGCCTTTCAACGACTAGGAAACTTCTACGGTATCGGCAATTTCTTTGTCATTCTTTATTCCATCGCCAATGCGTTAGCGCAAATTTCTGCGTTGGCATTTTCAATTGATGCCCCATTGAAAATATTATTGTCTGATGCTGATTCAGAATTTGTACCAAATGGCTTAGCAAAACTAAACAAAAAAGGAACACCAGTAAATGGGTATATTATGACTGGTATCCTAGTCAGCATTTTGATCATCATTCCAGCACTAGGAATCGGCAATATGACCGAACTGTATCGTTGGTTGCTAAACTTGAATTCAGTTGTCATGCCATTGCGTTACTTATGGGTCTTCTTAGCCTTTATGCTAGTCAACAAACACGCCAATCGCTTTACTTCCGATTATAAATTCGTGAAAAACACCAAGGTTGGCTTTGGGATCGGCTTATGGTGCTTCTTGTTCACGGCCTTTGCCTGCATTTTAGGGATGGTTCCTAAACTTGATTATGCGGCAGATCCGCAAGCTTGGTTCTTCCAATTGGCCTTAAATATCATTACGCCAATCGCCTTTCTTTTGATTGGCTTGATCTTGCCGATCATTGCGAAACGTGTAAATAAAAAATAATCATTCCCTCAAAAAAGAGGTGCCCGACAACTATTTCAGTTGTCGGGCACCTCTTTCTTTGTAAATGAACTTCTCCGCCGTGCGAGGCATTTGCTCCATCCTCTTGCCGAAGCATTCATTCTTCTTCATTGTCCTCATTGTTGTCCTCTTTGATTCCATACTTGATCCATTGCACCTTATAGCGAAAATCTTTGATCAGCTCTTTTGCGGTCCATTCATTCGAAATAAAATCTGTCAGACTATCCATCACGACCGCCATAATAAAGTAAAGGAAACTGACGGCTTCTTGCGTATCATGGATCGTGAAGCGATTTTCTTCCAACAGCTCCAACCATTGGCGAATCATGGGCGAATCGTCAGGGATCGCATCGCGCTTCGTCCAGGCATTGCTTTGGGTACATAAGTGGATCATTTTCCAATGATCATCTTCAGGTGACCATTGACTGCACCAAGCCAAGTATTCTTCGATCCCTTTGAAAAAATCATTTTTGTTGCGATTGATAAACGTAAAAATCGCAGAATGGATTTGGTTTGAATAGTCGGCGATCGCATAGTCATAGGCATCTTCTAAGTTTTGAAAGTACTTGTAAAACGCCCCTCTAGAAATGTGCGACTTTTCGACGATGGCAGAGACCTTGACTTGACTGATGTGCTTGCTGAAGAATTCTTCTAAAAGCACGGCATCGATTTTTTCTTTTTTCTCTTGTTTTAAATGAAAAAATGTTGTACTTGGCAAGGGATTCTCCTCCATCATTCGCAATCTACTCCCTCTATTATAAACAAATCCCTCTACTTTTCCACTCAGACTTGTGCAGTTTCTCTTGACGGGGCGTTTTGTTCGATCAGATTGCCATCTTCCATTCGGAAAATGCGATCACTCCATTGGATCATTCGCTCGTCGTGAGTGACCATGACTGTCGCTTTCTTTTTCTCATGCGCTTCTTTCACCAATAACTTCACCACTTCATACGCATGATCGGTGTCTAAGCTGGCAGTTGGTTCATCCGCCAAAATCAAGCTTGGGTCATTAAACAACGCCCGGCCGATCGCCACTCGTTGACGTTCCCCACCAGATAAATCGCGGGGAAACTTGTCTTGAAGATCGAGAATATCTAATGAAGCAAGCAATTCATCAATCCGTTCCTTTTCCTTGGCTTTTCCTGTAACTTTGTCGACCAAATAAAATTGTTCCTTTACCGTTAGAAAAGGGATCAAATTCGAGCTTTGCAAGATAAACCCAATCTCTTTAAAACGCAACTTCCCTCGTTGCTTTTCATTTAATTGGGAAAAGTTCACCTGGTTGATGATGATCTCTCCGGTTGTTGGATTTTGTAAGCCGCCAGCGATGGTCAAAAAGGTACTTTTTCCTGAACCAGAAGGACCGATGATACTGACAAACTCCCCTTCTTGAACATGAAAATTCAGTCCTTTTAATGCCGTTACTTCGGTATGCTGCTTGCCAAATTTTTTTATAATATCCTTCATTACTAAAATGTCTTTCATCTTTGTTACCCTCCTATTGCCGTGATTGGATCGACTTTTGTGACCGTCCGAATGGAGAATAAGCCGCCTAGAACTGCCACGAGAATCAAGATGCCGCTATAAAGCAGCCATTGCTTGAATTCAAAGAAAAATGGCATGGCATCTGGTAAAAACAAACTGGTGCCGTATGCCGCCGCAAAGGCTAGGGCTACCCCGATCACACCGACCATAAATGCTTGCGCAATAATTGATTTAGCAATAAAGCTGGTCCGAATCCCTTGGGCTTTCATCACACCAAAAATCGCCGTTTTTTGTAGGGTGATCACATACATGAAAATCCCCACGATTGCCGTTGCAACAACAAATAAGAAGTAGATCATGGCATTTAAGGTCAAGTTTTGGGCAGAAAATCCGGGAAGCTTTTCAATAAAGTCTTCCGTTGCCAAGACTTTGAGCTGGGTTCCTCCTTGGTTATCGACTTTCGGATCACTTGATTTGGTCACAATGATATTGATGGGCTGCTCCTTATCAGATGGAAATGGTTGATTAGCAAACTTCATTTTCGTCCAAGTATCGAGGGAAGTATAAATCACTGGTGACACCGTATAAGACGTTTCTGGGGTGATCCCAACGACTTTGAAGGTTTCATCTGAACGCCCGATTTTCACTTGATCCCCGACCTTGATACCTTCTTCTGCTAAGTTTTCTGAAATCGTAATCTCATTTTCTTTTGAAAACAGCTTGCCCTCTAAGGCTTCTGGTAACAAGAACGCATCGTCTTGTGTACCAAAAACAGTCACATTGACTTGTTCATCGTTGACCGTGATGACACTGCTGTATAAACCAATCGGGGCTTTTTGGGTCCCTTCTACACGGTCTAGATCCCCTCTCGTCAATTGCGAAGCCGCAAATGTGTCATTCGCATCTTCTAATAAAACGATTGCGGATGAATCCCAGTCGACGATGGCCTTTTTAAAATCCCAGTTAAGTCCGGTAGCTAAGCCAGACAATATAAAAACAACATAGGCGATCAAAAACATGATTCCTACGATCAGCCCATATCTTAATTTTGAATAACGCATTTCTTTTATAGCCAGAAACATTGCTCTTTCCTCCTGTTTTCCAAATGTTGACAAAGTGTCACTTCTTGAAGAATACCACACAAAGTGACACTTTGTCACTTTTTACAACTCGGAAAGTTTGTAAGGTTGATCGATCATTCTTTTTCTGTCATTCACTGAGGATGTTTTTTTTTAAAGGAGTGAAAAAAAAGAGAGTTGAATACTGTGTGTTTCGCGTAAAATACGCCATTTCCTTTTAACATTCTTTGCTAGATGTAAAAAAAGCATGGTCGACCGTAAATAGTCGAACCATGCTTTGGCAAAAACGAACACGAGGATTTCATTAATGGTGTTCTAGAGATCAGCTGACTTTGCTTTGTCCAATTGTGGAAATTACTGCTCGTAACTGATGACACGAAGTATCAAACTGCCGTTTTTCCTCAGGAGTAAGCGTCAATTCAATAATTTCGCGGACGCCGTTTTGGTCCACGACTGCAGGAACACCTGTGAATAAATCGTTGATGCCATATTCCCCATCAAGGTAAGAAGACACCGGTAGAATCGCTTGCTCATCATTTAAGATCGCTCGAACGATTCTTGCGACACTCATCCCTATCCCGTAAAAAGTTGCTTGTTTTCGATCGATGATTTCATAGGCAGCATTTTTTACTCGTTCAGAAAGAACCGCTAGATCGGCAACGGTCAAACGATCCTTTTGCTTGATCAATTCTACGATCGGTTTCCCCCCGATCGTTGTATGGGACCAGACAGCGACTTCCGAATCACCGTGTTCCCCAATGATATATCCATGAATATTCCGTGGATCGATGGCTAATTTTGCCGCCACTTCTTTTCGAAGTCTCGTAGTATCGAGGGTCGTTCCCGTACCAACGACACGATTGGCTGGCAACCCGGACACGCGCCATGCTTGATAAGTTAAAACATCGACTGGGTTTGAAGCGATGACAAGCACGCCATCAAAGCCTGAAGCCATCACTTGTTTTGTGACGCTTGCCATAATTTCGGCGTTCACATCGATCAATTCAAGCCGTGTTTGTCCTGGCTTTTGGTTGACCCCTGCGGTAATAACCACGATGTCAGCATCTTTACATTCCGAGTACTCTCCAGCCCAAACTTTGATGTTTTCTTGCCCCCATGACATACCGTCTAACAAATCGAGGGCTTCTCCTTCTGCTTTGTCCCGATTGACATCGATCAAGACCAATTCATTGATCAGTCCTTGATTGATCATGGAATACGCAATGCTCGTTCCAACGAAACCTGTTCCGACAACGACAACTTTTCTGCTTGTACTTTTCATGTGCGATCCCTTCCTTTTCTTTTCAAATACTTGTGCTATTGTTTTGCGTATAGTACGCATTTTCTCAAAAAATGGATGATCTCTTGTGCTTCCTTAGTAACTATGACCGGCAATCAGCGCTTTGGTTTGCTGATACAAATGAACAGCATATTTTCCTAACACATAGCTGACAACAATCACGGCAAAGCTTGTTTCAATAATCGTTAAGGCTTGTAGAAACCCAAATATCAATGGGTGATTCGCAAAAAACAGCGCTGATTTGAACATAGCCGTCGCTGAAATCACAAGAGGAAACGTAAATGCCGCATAGCTGGGGTAAAACCCGACTGCCAGCATGTTTTTCATATAAGCGACGACACAGAAATAAATCGTTTGTGACAATAACAGCATAAAGGCGACAAACCAAGCAGAGCCTTGTTCAAATACGGAAAGGTAACCTGCTAAGCAAAGAGAACCTGGTGCTGTTAAAATCGTGATCAATGGAACTGCCGCCCGTTCCGTCAGCTTTTGATGGACGATTCGCTTTAAAATAATCGGCAAAAGCGCAAAATACAATACCAATGCGATCCAGACGATCACTTCCCCTAGCTCTTTAAAAAAGACAGCAGAAGTATTGGGAATTACGCCAATCCCGACGAAGGTAATAAACCAGCTTGGATAAATGTATTCCAGCGAAAGGTCGACAGGCAAAATATGCACGACAACAAAATAGATCATTAAAGCAAAATGTAAGCCGATAGCCCCCCACCAGAGCAGATCATTCACCACTGCATTGGGAATGACCCGTTCAAAAACAGTGGAAATCACCATCAGCGCCATCGTAAAGGTCGGCGCCACCGAAGCAACGATTGGGTTTTTCAACTCTGACATCGTGTGCTTAAATGTAAAGCATACTTTCAGAAGGAAGAGCCCCATGATGAAAATACCAAGGGTGCAAAACCCATTTCCAACCGTCTCCATTCCTTCTGAATACAATAAATTCCCCAAAGACACAGTGCCTAAAATCAAGCCGCAAATCGGGATTGGCAATGAATGTAAAAAATGCTGGATCGATGTTTTCATCAACTCATCCTTTCTGAATGTATGAAAATTTCAATTAAATTTGCTTTCTTTTTTCTCTACACTTATACTATAATCACCTGATAACTATTTGTAAAATTGTACTTTTAAATACTAATTATAAATTTTATTAATAATAAAGGAGTCCGCAAAATGATTGAATTGCTCAAAACCTTCATTGTTGTTTATGAAACGAGAAACTTTAGTCTTGCCGCCAAACAGCTCTATAAAACTCAGCCAACGATCTCCTTGCAAATCCAACGATTAGAGGCGGAACTTGGCTTCAAACTTTTTGAACGTAAAGGAAAACAATTGATTTTACCCACTAGCCAAGCGGAGTTTTTGTATCCTCGTGTGGTCGAGTCCCTCCGCTCATTGTCCACTATTTTTTCGCAAGCCAAAGACACCAAAAATTTTAAAACAGCGTGTGTGCTCGCTTGTTCAAATACCACCGCCGTTTACTTACTGCCCAGCATCATGGCACAGCTGATTGCAGAATTTCCAACGTTTGCCTTTGAAATCAAAATCATGAATTCGCAAGAAGTGATCGATGCCGTCGAATCAAACAAAGCCCATGTCGGCCTGATCGAAAAATCAATCGTTTCACCATTGATCCAAAAAGAATTCGTTTATCGCGATGAATTGGTGTTAGCAGGCAACCTCGCTTCTGATTTTTGGGTCTTGCGAGAAAACGACTCGGGGATGTATTACATTAACGAAACCTATCTGTACGCCCAGCATCTGCATCCGCAAATCATCAAAGCCAATAACAGTGAAGTGATTTTGTCCCTATTAAAACAAAACATCGGCAAATCGATCATTTCGAAACTTTCATTACCAGAAGACTTGCCCTGGCAGGAACTTGATCCAGAGTACCGCTATCGTGATCTTTTTATCATTCAGAATCGTCAGCGTGTGACGCCGGAAACCGGAGAGGTTTATGAGGAGATTAAACGGCTGTTGTTGGCATTGATTCCATAAATATTAGTCTTTTGAACCAATTAAAGTGAATACAAAAAAAGACGCTGGAGTGTCGTTTGTCACTCCTCCAGCGTCTTCGTATTTTTATAGTTCCTTGATAAACCGTTTCTGTTCATGACTGCTATGATAGCCATGGTTTTCATAAAACCTGTGAGCAGCTTGGCGTTTAACATTCGAATTTAATCGAATGCCTTGCATTCCTCGCTGTCGGGCTTCTTCTTCAATTGCCGACAGTAGTTTCCCGCCAACGCCTTGCTTTTGCACTTGATCATCCACTACCAAACCTAAGACATTAAAAAATTGCCCAGCAGAATAAATTGTTGAATACGGCTGTGCTTCAATCATCCCAACTGCTTTACCCTTTATTTCGGCAACAAGCAAGAGATGATCCTCCTCAGTAAAGATTCTCTTTAGACCTTCGATCAATACTTCTTCTTCAATCGGATAGCCTAGTACTTTCGACAAATGAGCTAGTTCTTTATGATCAGACAATGCTGCGGCTCTAATTTTCATGATATTCTCCTGTCTTTTGCTTTTGGTTCGGTCATTTCTTTAGAAAGTTTAATTTCATTTTCAACTTGGAAAAATGGTAAGTAGTCGCTTTGTGCAACCACAATAGAAAACGGAAATATACAGACAGTATACTAGCGATCACCTTATTGTTTTCACTATCTTTTTCCCGCTTGCTAAATTCCTTCAAGTTATTTTGCTAAATCAATATTTACGTCTGATCAAATGAAATGAGTGCGTATTCGTTAGGTATATACCTGATTGTCGTATATTCGAATAATTTTCCCATATCATTATAGACCGCATTTTCCAGTATCCCCACACAATTATTTTTTCCCAAAGCTAATTCTTTAAAGTCAGAATCTTTTGCAGACTCAACTTTCATAATGGATTTTGATGCAGCGATTTTAAAATCTAAGTTTTGTCTGATATGGTCGTAGATTGATCCGGCTATGATTTTCTCATTAAGTCCCTTAACAATACTTTTTTTGAAATAACTCGTATCTGACATCATCGCTTTCCCATCAATGATTCGTAATCGTTTCACAAGGTATACTCTTTCACCAACCGGAAATGAAATTTTTTTTGCTAATGAATCATCAACAGTCAACTCGCGAAATTCTTGCACAATTGTTTTTTTTTCGACTTCAGTGTCTGCGGATAGTGCCTTCAATCCTTGAAAATTTCCTACCTTGAAAGACTTCTTGTCAATCTCGATTCTTTCAAGAATAACTACCCCTCTTCCTTTCACACTATAAACCAATCCATCTTCATTAAGCAGTTGAATCGCTCTGCGAACTGTATTTCTACTAGTACCAAATCGCTCAATTAACGCCATTTCGGTCGGTAAAACCATTGTATCGTTATAGAGTCCCTCATTAATTTCATTTTTCAAAGTGTCATATATATCCCGAAACTTATTCACCATAGTTCCACCTCACTCTTTCAGTTAATTATAGCATGATATCCTTCTACCTATACAAAAAACTTAAATCTGTTTAAACAAATGCTTGATTATTTGTTTAAACAAATTTAAAATGAGCGTAACCGGTTAAAAGAAATGAGGAGGTTTTATTATGAGTGACAAACAGTTAGCGGAGTACATGATTGAGTACGTTGGTGGAAAAAATAATATCAAAAATGTGATCCACTGCATTACACGTGTTCGTTTCTATCTAGTGGACAAAGAGAAAGCCGATACAAATAAGATAAAAGAGTTGGATGGTGTAATGGGCGTCGTAGAAGCTCAAGGACAATATCAGGTGGTTGTTGGAAACAAAGTAAATGCTATTTACGAGGAAGTAATGCACCAGTTAAACAATGATCAAGTCTTTGATTCTATAGAGGGAGTGGTGGAAAATGATTCCAATAGTGATTTTCTTCAGCTATTTCGAAATGGCTTCAATCAGTTTATTGGCATAATTACAGGTTCAATTATGCCCGTCATCGGTCTTCTTGCAGGAGCTGGAATAATCAAAGGATTACAAGCTTCGTTGGTGACGTTTGGTTTATTGCAAGATAGTTCGCAAGCTTATCTATTGATTAGCACGATTGCAGATGGCATTTTTTATTTTTTGCCTGTCATCTTAGGTTTTACTACGGCTCAAAAATTAAAGGTGAATCCTATTGTTCTGGCAGTCGTGGGTGCGATACTCATTCACCCAAATATAGTCACTATTGCTTCAAGTACAGCTGCGAAGGTCGCTATTTTTGGCGTAAAATTTCCCATTATGAATTATACAGCTTCGGTTTTCCCTATTCTGGTCGCTGCTTGGTTAGCAACGTATGTTGAAAAGTTTTTAAAGAAAATTGTTCCTCTCGTGATTTCTTCCATTGTGTCACCAATCGTTGAAGTTCTGGTACTAAGTTTAGCCGTTCTTCTTATCATCGGACCAATCATAACGATTATTAGTGATGGGCTAGCATTCGGAATTAGTACCATTTTTGACTTTAACACAATTATTGGCGGAGCAGTCTATTGCGCACTTTTTCCAGTCTTAGTGGTCTTCGGCATGCATTGGCCATTGATTCCGATCATCGTCAACGATTTAACTGTTAACGGATTTAGTATGATGAATGCCTTCTCGTCTGTATTGATGATGGGTATTGCGGGTGCAACGTGCTCAATCGCATTGAAAACAAAAAAAGCTCAACTAAAACAAGTTGCCTTTGCTGCCACTCTTTCACAAATATGCGGTGTTGGCGAACCTGCAATCTATGGTATTCTACTAAAATACAAAAAAGTCTTCTATCTCGTGACCCTTTCAAATATTTTTGGTGGTGCTCTAGCAGGTTTCCTTCACTTGGTCAACTATGGATTCGCAGGTGGGGTTATAGGATTTGCCTCTTTTATCAACCCGGTTGCAGGGATCGATAAAAACTTCTATGCTTATCTACTCTCTCATATAGGAACATTTTTGCTATCCTTTCTTTTGACTTGGCTTTTTGGTTTCAATGATAAAATGAAAGCTGCAGATGAACTGTAAGGTGATATATGATGAAAAAAATAATTTGGCATCAAGTATTTTCTAATTACCAAGTACTAAACTTTTCTCCTAATGGACGTAAATTACGTTTGAGAATCAAGCAGCCGCTTTCTGGAAAACGATTAGCACTCGAACTTTGTAACCGCTATGATTCTTTTGATTTAAACGTAGAGTCGATAAAAATCAGTAGTGATCCGAGAACCCAACAATCTAGTGTTATTACCTTAGATAATCGACCACAATTCATTGTCCCAGCTGGGGCCACTTTATGGACAGATGACATTGATTTTTCAGTAACCAAAGGAGCCGATATTCTGATAGAAGCATTATTTTCTAACGAGATCAATCGAGTATCTTCCTCGGCAAACTTACTGTCTGATCAATTAGTCCGTTCGAATATAAGAGAAACCAATAACTTTATTTTTGGTATTACTTCAGTTGCTCTAGAAACGAAAGTTGATGCAAAAGTCATTGCTTTTTTCGGCGACTCTTTAACGAATCAAGGATATTTTAGTGATAATGTCATCGACAATCTAAATAAATGTGGTCTGGTTGCAACAAGCTTTAATGCTGGCATATCAGGTAACCGTCTGACATGTGCAGGTTCAGGGATTTCTCGTTGGAAAGACAGCTTTGGGGTTGCTGGGATAAACAGGTTCCAAGAAGATGTCGTGGATCAAAAGCCAGATATGATCGTTTCATTGATTGGGTTAAATGACTTATTTCATCCAGGAACGGGCTCTCCACTTTCAGAATTACCTACCAAAGAGGAGTTGATCAAACACTACAAAGTTCTAATAAGTCTGGCAAAAAAAGCCGAAATTCCGTTTGTTCCTCTCACGCTTCCCCCTTTTAACTATTCTTACAACCAAGGAAAGCCGAGTTGGACCGAGGAAAAAGAAGCTATCCGAACTGCGTTTAATCAATGGTTAATGACGCAAGAAAATACGATCGATATCAATGATATGGTAAGAGATCCTTCTGATATAACAAGATTAGCTTCTGTATTTGATTCGGGGGATCATCTGCATTTTTCTCAAACTGGAGGGGAAATTTTAGGAAAAGCTGTGGCTGAGAAAATTCTTTACTTGTCATTGCTATGAATTGATAGACTCTCAATAAAAAAGACTGCTAAAAATAGTCGAAAATAAAACATACCTCCCGTACACATCTGGTTAAAATGTATACGGGAGGTTGACCTTTTCACTATGAATTTTCTTCAACTCTGCGTTTGACTATCCTTACTCTCGATCACTAGCAATTATTCTACATACAATGTCACAAATTTTGCGTGGCCTATTTTTTCAAGAGT
Organism: Enterococcus sp. AZ063; assembly: GCF_051715045.1. Lineage (NCBI taxonomy): Bacteria > Bacillati > Bacillota > Bacilli > Lactobacillales > Enterococcaceae > Enterococcus > Enterococcus sp. AZ063. The sequence goes on along the minus strand of NZ_JBIOTA010000001.1, from coordinate 801,747 downwards.
GACTACATTCTTTTCCACAACAAGTGCTTCTTTTGTAGCTTCTTTTAAATCGACTGTTTCTACTACATTCACTGGATGATTGAATGTGATCGTCGCGTGTCCACATTCATCTAAAAGCCCATTGTATAGGCGAAAAATATAACCTGGACGATCTTCGGCTTTTTTCAATACACTCAGGGTCAGATTGCCATTGATCTCAAAAAGACTAAAGTTTGCCGGTAAGGTTGGTTCAACCGGTCCTAAAGTAAAAATCAAGCGGGAATTCAGGAATTCTGCGGTTTGATAAAGCGTGATCGGTGTTACTGCTTGTTTGGCACGTTGTGCAACATTTGCTTGATCAAATCCTTGAGCAAAGTAAGCAACAGAGAAATCAAAGTGCATCGTTTTGTGGCACTGTGCAGCTGGTGTCGCAATCACTGATTCTCCTGAAGCACGCCCTGGTCGATACAGTAGATTCTCTTTCCCCATGAAGCCATAGGTTCGGAAAATCGTTAGGCGAATCGTATTAAACGCTTTGCCCACGATCTCATATTCACGTACACCCTTGGGCATGACTGCTACGCCATGGGATGCATCGAATAAACCGACAAACGATTGACACGTTTCTATGGCGATCGGCTGCTCATTCCATTGCTCTTTATTAGCTTCCCAAAGAGCCATTTCTTTTTCAAACACAACAGGGCGCTGCAACGTACCAAACTGTTGGTCAGCCAGCGAAAATTTCGAGGCAATTCCGGTATCAAATAGCACACATACCCGATGACTATCCACTTGTTGGTTTTCAACCGTTAAGTTGAAATCAATTTGTTGCGATTGTTTTTTCAACACGATCGTCAATTGGATCGGTAGTGAAGCCGAGACCTTCTTTTCTGCACGTTCAGCTAAATCCTTCGGAACCCTCAGCGTGAATGCCACATCAATCTTTTGGTAGATTGCTGATTGCTGAATCGAGATCGTTGGTTGCGCATCAATTGATGAAATCACAAAATCTTTCACAGGTGGTGAATAATTGAATGAATCACCATCGTCGCCATTTTCTTCAATGATCCCTTGATTTTGATAAAGCACCTGATTGGTTTTATCTAGAATATCTAACGAGCCATTGCTATTGACAGTGATCTGATAGTACTCATTTTCGATCGTATTGGTTGTAATCTCCTGCAATGGTGCGCTTGTATCACCTTTTAAATCAATTGTCAGCTGGGTATACCCCATACTCGGCACGTCAGTCGTTTCTATGGCAATCTTTGCTTTATAGACTTTCTCCGGCAAATAGATCTCCTTGACTGGATCTAATATGTTCCCCTGATTCAACACATACTCCGTTTGGTCGGTAAGCTCTAAAATCGTATAAGGTAACGCCTGACCTGACTGGTCAAGGATCGCAAAATCTTTTTGCGGCAAATAAATCTCTGCTTCGATCACCCCATTACGTTTTGTGTCATAGGTATTGAAAAGCGTAAAAGTAATTTCTTTTGCTTGTGGGTTGTTGATTGCAGTAGAAATCTGTCGTAACGTCAATTCGACAAGATTCATAGAAATATCTCGCGCTTGCTTATAGCGCATATAGATATCTTCGTTGGTCGTATCAGAAACACAAGAACCAATCGAATCATGCGCCGCATTTTCAAACATTAACTTCCAAATCTCTATGACTGTTTCCACGGGGTACTCAAATCCTAATTGCATAGCCATGGTTAAGATAGGCTCCATGACATTGACTAAGTAATGTTGGATCTGAGTGTTCATCGCCTTCAAATCAGGACGTGAAGAAAAAATCGTTTTGTGGATTCGCATCAATTTGCCGTTGATCAGTTCACCAGCGATTTCTTCCAACTCAGGATGGCGTGCTTTGACCGCAGCAATGTATTTTTCAATCGTTGAAAATTGTAACTCATACTCATCCTGATACAATTGATTCATTCGATCAACTAATTCTGGAAGATTTTCTCTAACTGGTGCTTGGTCGAAACCATTTGGAAAATACACTTGATCCGTTGCACTGCGTCCCCAAGTTGTTTTAAACGGTTCTTGATGTAAAAACTCTGCTAATTCTGCTTCTCGTTCAGGAATGGCACCGCCAATGTAGTACCCACTTGGGATCTGGTAAACATTGACCACAGAACCATCTTCTCCACGCCATTTGTACTCTGTGTGTTTAACATCGTCATCACTGACACCGCGCCAAAACATCGTGTCAGTGATACCAAACTCACGATAGATTTGTGGCATACTAGCTGCTTGTCCGAAAGAATCTGGCACATAGCCGACATTCATGTAGGTTCCGAATGCTTCACAAATTTTCATGCCATATAACATATTTCGAACAATGCTTTCTCCCGAGATCACTAATTGATCGGTTTGTGTGTACCATGGGCCAATGATCAATTTCCCTTGTTGAACAAGTTGTTGAATCCTTTCTTTGTCCTGTGGGCGCCATTTCAAGTAATCATCTAACAGAGAAGCCTGTCCATCTAAAATGAAACTTTCATAAGGATCATCCTTTTCTAGTTGTTCAATGACGTTTTTTAGATCGTGCATCAAATAGATTTTCGAGCGACTCGTCGTAAAATACCATTCGCGATCCCAATGACTGTGGGGTACGACATGTACTGTTTTTTTCATTCAATCATTCCTCTCCCGTGATTAAAAAAGGCACGTAACGATGGGTGTCGTTCGTGCCTATTAATTTTTCTCAATTTTTTTACCATCTGGTACGCATAATTTGATCCTTACATAAATGCTTCGAATTTTGAAAATCGTTTCTCTTCAAATACTCTTGTTTTCTTCCCCAAGTCTTGTCCTTGTCAGATACCTTAAAGCGTTCTTGAAAAATCACCTGCTCGTGCCTTTTCTTTTGCTACTATTTAGCTAATCAGCCTTGTTGCTTAATTTTCAAAGCTCACTTCAATATCATCGAGGGCAATATCTTCTGTTTGTTCTTCTTGCTTATTGAAATTCACGAATAAAGGCGCGACAAAACCGATGAAGGCTGCTCCTGCAAATAGTCCAATCAAATACGCCCAACCGTTTCCAACAGTGAAGAAGCCGTAGATTCCCCCAACTGGCGGCATTTTGTCATACATTCCTAATGCGATCCCCAAACCAGAAGCGATTGCACCTCCCAACATGTTGATCGGCACAAGTCGTAATGGATTGACTAATGTAAAAGGAATTGCTCCTTCTGTGATTCCGATGAACCCCATAATAAAGTTATTACGCCCAGCATCCAGTAGCTCTTTGTTGAATCGATTTTTGTGGAACAAAGTTGCTAAGGCATATCCAAATGGTACCGCACAAATCGCAACGTTCACGATGATGGCTGGTAAATAGACCCCTTCCGCTAGTAACACATTTCCTGCCATCCAAGCAGCTTTGTTTACAGGTCCTCCTAAGTCAGAGCCAATCATTGCCCCCATGATGACTGCCAGTAAAATTTTGTTAACGTCATTTTCAATCATGGTTCGGATCCATTCAACCAAACTAGTATTGATCCACGCCAATGGCTCAGAGAGTAAGGCGCCCATGACGATTGCTACAGACAATGTAGCAATCAAGGGTAAAATTACCAGCGGCATCACCCCAGCAAACAACTCCGGTAATTTGATATGTTCTTTCGCCCACTTCACTAAGTATCCTGCTAAGAACCCAGCAATAACTGCCCCTAAAAACCCAGCATTGGTGCTAGAAGCGACTGCACCACCGATAAAGCCAGCACCTAGCGCAGCCTTATCTCCAACAGAATACGCGATAAAACCAGCCAAGACAGTATTGATCAAGCCGATTCCTGTCCACCCTACTTGTTCAATCAAATAAAGCGCATGTTTAAAGCCTTCCGTGTCAGCATAAGGATCTAAGCTTGTGATCCCCATACCAAGAGCAATCATTTTCGGAATGGCAACAACCAGTGAAGCACCAATAATCAATGGCAGTACAAAACTAATTCCACTCATCAAGTGGCCTTTTAAATCTGCTAGAACTCTTTTCATCATCCTTGCCTCTTTCCTTTAGTTTGCGTTTCTTTGTTCAACAGCAGCTACACATTTCTTCAGCACCGCTTCCGGTGCTTTGATACACGTATTGATATTTACTCGAATTTGTGGTTTTCCTTCAAACCGTTCCATCCCAACAACTTTTTGGTCAGTCGCTAAAAGCAAGAAATCTGCTTCTTTTGCTTCGGCTGCAGTGATCTCATTGACTTGCCCTAATGAGCCTTGCTGTTCGATCTTGACCTCATAGCCAAGTTTCGCACCAGCTTTTTCTAAAGCTTTTGCCGCCATCGGTGTATGTGCCAATCCAGCTGGACAGGCGGAAATTCCTACTATTTTCATACAATTTTCTCTCCCATCATTTCCTTTTTGATCAATTCTGCTAAATAAGCTTTGTCTTCTGATTGTTGAATCTGCTGGATGAATGTCTCTTCAAGCAATGCGGTTGCTAGGCGACTCAACATTTGCAGATGCACCGTTCCTTCATCTTTTTTAGGAACCATCAAAGCAAACACATTTTTGACTGCCGAATCATCGAAGGTTTCCCATTCGATGGCTTGCTCTAAACGAATAAACAAAACGGTCGGTTCCAAAACCGGTTCAGCTTTTGCATGTGGAATAGCAAAGCCTTCTTGTAAGCCGGTTGAATATTGTGCTTCCCGTTCAATGAATGCCGCACATGTATCTGCTGCATTGGTAACGATCCCTGATTCATAGGCATGATGCGCAATTACGTGAAACAGTTCTTCTTTTGATGTAACAGCCACATTCAAGAGAATATTTTTTTTCTGAAAATCCATCTCATCTGCTCCTTTCCCTTATTATGAAACCATTATCGTAATTCGTGTGGTTTATTTTCTGTACACGTTTAATTTACGGTTTCTAATTCACGATGTAAACACAACAAATTTCCAATTCAAGTGGCAATCATTAGTAAAGCGTTTTCCAAAATGATTGCCAACTCTTCTGGAAATTTTCGGTACTGGTGAAGCATTTCATTCTTATCCTTTCTATTGTATGATGAGAAAGAGCACGGAGGTGAAACAAGTGTCAAAACTTGCTTATCAACGATTAGATGATCTAATGGAAGTATTAACTAGACAAACGGCGCCGCTACCAATGAAGGAGTTAACAAAAAGCTTCTCGATTTCTGAGCGAACGGTTCGGACAGACATTGCAAATTTGAACGATTTGTTAACAAATGTGGGTGCCTCCATCAAGTTGATTCGAGGGCAGGGCTATTTGTTGTCTATTGGTTCAAAAGAACGATTTCATGACTGGTGGACTGAAAGTATGTCGACTACCGAGTCCTTTCTAAATACGAGTGAAGAACGACAAACCTATCTACTTTTCCTTTTATTTAAGAATGAAAACCCTTTATCCCTAGATGATTTTCTCGATCGATTATTTATTAGTAAAAACACCTTTTACTCATACTTAAAAACGGCTCGAGACAATTTAGCGACCTATCAATTAAAAATAGTAAATCGTCCAAATATTGGCTTTGAAGTCTTGGGTAACGAATTCGCCAAACGCCAAGCAATCAGTGATCTGTTGATTGAAAAAGATCTCCAAGAGTATTTGGTGGGCTTTACGGAAATGGAACTTGAGTTGTTTGATACGATTGATCTGACCCGCTTGCAAGAATTGTCATTAAATCATCTGGCGCCCTTAGACTTGTTAGACTCTGACTACTATCATAAAAACATTCTTTCTCATTTTGCTTTAGCAATCAGTCGCTTTATAGCTGGCCATCAGATCAACGAATTTCCCTTGCACGTGCCCGCGCTCAAAGAAGACGCCCAGAAAGTTGTTAGTCACTTCTTAGAAGAAATCGATCATGCATTTGATATACAATTGACTGCTGGAGAAAAACAATACTTCATTTACTATCTTGCGATGAATGCACCACGTTTAGTTGAAACAGGCGATGCAAGCGAGTCTTCCACGAAAACTGCGAAAGCCATTGTGGAAGAATTATTAACTGCGATCAAACAGACGTCAAACTATGCGTTAGAGACAGACAAGATGCTAATAGAAGATTTGACATCTCATATTGAGGGCTTTATCAACATGAATCTAATGGATGCACGCCGTAGCAATCCATTGCTGGCAACGATCAGAAAATCTTTTCCACAGGCTTATGATTTATGTTTGACTCATTTAGAAACGGTAAGCCTGAAACACGGTTTTTATTTTTCTCCTGATGAGATCGGCTATATTGCTTTGCACATCGCAGGTGCTATGGAAAGGAGTTCTATCAGAAATCATCATAAACATCGCGTCATCCTTGTTTGCGGAACGGGTCGAGCCATGAGTCGTATTATTGAAGCAAAAATTATCAAGCACTATCAAGAAACGATCGAAGTCGTTGATCGCTTTTCCTACGTCGAGCTACAACAATATGATCTTTCTTCGATTGATTTTGTGATCACAACCGTTCCATTAGAACAGTTCTCGGTTCCTTCTATTTATATCAACATGGCCAAGCTAGATAAAGAAATTGACAAAATCGAACCGTTTATTGAAACGCTCAGCGAAACAAAAGACGGCATCTATTCATTGTTTCATAAAGCATTTTTTCTTCATGAAAATCATGTAGATAAAGAAACCTTACTAAAAAAAATGGCGCAGCAATTGTATCAAAAAGATTTTGTGCCCCAAGATTTTTATGACAGTGTGAAAAAACGAGAAGCAATTAATCAGACCAATATTAACGAGTGGCTTGCTATCCCCCACCCCATGACATTGATGGCAAAACGCTCAGCCGTTTCAGTGGCGATCATTCCTGATGGCGTTGATTGGGGAAATGGTGATTTGGTTAAATTCGTCTTTCTCTTTGCGATTCAAAAAGACGAATATGAAGATACCGAAGAAATCTATAGTCTTTTATTAGAGTTGATGGATCGTGAAGATATTCAACAAGCAATCCTGCAAAAAAGTGACTATCACCACTTTTTGAGCTGTATAAAGCAATTATAAAAGGAGCTGGGGAATCCAGCTCCTTTTGTTGATTCTAACTTTTGTGAAATGCATGCAAGCAATGGTTAGTAAATGAAAATCTTAGCTGAAAAGGGAGAGTTTGACAATCCCACCCTTTTCAGCTAAGATTTTATTATTGTTACATTAATTCAATATCCAAACCACCACCGGGTGATAGAAGTGTTTGGTAAACTCATTAGGTCCTTGAAGAGTTTACTGGATGCTTGTTTTTTTTGAGGAGGAAAAAGTATATGACATGGATGTATTTATTTTTAGGCGGCTTTTTTGAAGTGGTATGGGCCTCGACTATGAAGCTAAGTAATGGATTTACCCACTTTTGGTATAGTGTCTCTACACTACTCGGAATGATTTTCAGCTTTGGCTTCCTGGCTTTAGCGGTAAAAAACTTACCATTAAGTATTGCTTACCCCGTTTGGACAGGGATCGGCGCAGTTGGTTCGATCATTATCGGCGTCGTGTTCTTCAAAGACCAGCTATCCCTTCTGACTTGGGTGTTCGTTGCTTTATTAATAGTCGGGATTTTGGGCATCAAGTTTACCAGCGGACATTGATGATATCTAAAAAAACAGCCGTCAGTTCACTTCTGGCGGCTATTTTATGGCAATTCATTCAGTTTCAGTATAGATATAGTTAGCTTAAGTATAATTAAACTTTACTTTTATATAACTATGGTTTACAATGATTTTGGGAGGTGATCGTTTGAAGGAAGATTTTGGCGACTCTATTGCTAATAAAGTATATGAATATCGGGTGTTAGCTAGGCATACTCAGCAAGAACTTGCGGACAAAGTAGGTGTTTCAAAACAAACGATTTTTGTCATGGAAAAAGGCAACTATACGCCAACGCTTTTATTAGCCTATCGTCTAGCGAACGTTTTTCAAGTGGACATCACAGATTTATTTACTTATACAGAAGGAGAGAGGAAATATGGTCATTAAATCACTTTCAGATATTCCCAGCGCATTATTTTACCGTCTGAAAACATGGGCAGAATATTCTAATGCCAACTGGAACCTATTGCTAGGTATCGGCATGCTTTTACTGATTTTTGGCATTGCTTTGGTTTATGTTTACACTAAAAAAATTGGCAAAGAAGATGAACATTCGCAAAAAATTTATTACATCTCCACCATTGCGATGCTGCTAACGATCGTCTTTTTAGACATTCTCTTTCCAAAAGATTACATGTGGAATCAGTTTTTCCTTTACAAGTATGCTCTGGCTTTTATAGTGAGCGGGCTGAGTTTGGTTTATCAGTATAGAAAACAATTTTTATAAAAAACAAACTCGGTCCCTTTAAGATGGGAACCGAGTTTTTTTCTGTGATCAGTACCTGTTCATAGATCACTCACTTTTTATTCACAGAAGTAAAGCAGAAAAACTGTAAACAATCGTCACATTCGAAAATTGTTTGCAGTTTCCTACCTCTAATTCAGTATAAGCAACACTCGATCAAAGCTTCTTCAACCGTTTCTTTGATCCTTCTTATTATGATTTACTCACTCTTTCTTTTTGAGCGTTTCATAAAGAGACCTAATAGTGATGCGACAACCAATGCCACTCCTCCATACAAACCGTACGGTGTTGCTTGTTCACCTGTTTTCGGAAGAATTTTTCCACTAGTTGCTGTTTTTGTTGTTTCTGGTACTTTAGCCGTTGGTTTCTTATCAGTAGACGGTGTCGTAGCTTCTGGTTTTGTCTGATTATTTGGTGTGTTACCTGGCTCTTTTGATGGATCTGTCGGATTGGTTGGATCGGTTGGATTTTTTATATACGTCACAGTCAGTTCCCTATCTTCATCTTCCACAGTCAATCCTGTTTGTTCTTTGACCGTCGTAACATCTGCCGTGTAGCCATCAATATTCTTGCTTTTCACCGCATCAAAGGTCGTATCATTGTTTTTCGCTTGCCATTCTCCATAGGTATTTTTCCCTGTTGCTTCATTGGTAATGACTGTGCGTGTGAAAGTGACCGTGTCTACTTTATCTGGCGCGGCTTCTTTGCCGTCCTCGTAAACATAATGGATCGTTTGGTTCACTTCTTTGGTTTCTGTAGACTCAGTCATATTTGGCGAATAAGTAACAGTCACTTCACGATTTTTGTCCTCTGCAGTCAAACCTGTGACTTTCTCAACTGTTTTTTGATCTGCAGTATATTTGTCAATTGTTGGACTCTTCACTTCATCAAACGTCCTGTCATCATCTTTGGCTTGCCATTGACCAAAAGTTTTATCACCTGTTGCTTCATTCGTTGTCACTGTGCGTGTAAAAGTGATCGTGTCTACTTTGTGTGGTGCGGCTTCTTTGCCGTCCTCATAAACATAATGGATCGTTTGTTTCACTTCTTTGGTTTCTGTAGACTCAGTCATATTTGGCGAATAAGTGACAGTTACTTCGTGGTCTTTGGCGTCGGCTGTCAAACCTGTGACTTCCTCAATGCTTGTTTTGTCTGCATGATAGTTCTTGATTTCAGGACTTTGCACTTCATCAAACGTTGTATCATCATCTTTGGCTTGCCACTCACTGTAAGTTGTTTGATTAGTCGCAAGATTTGTGGTAATTGTCCGCGTGAAGATTACTTCATCAGTATGATCTTCTACTGCTGATTCACCATTTTCATAATTATAATGGACGACTTGTTTGACTGTCTTTGTTTCCATTTTTGTTTCCGTTTTGACTGCATAGGTGACAGTGATTTCAGAATCTTTATCAGCTTCATTTACCCCTAAAACCTCCTCCACACTTGCTTTATCTGGTGCGTAGTTTTCGATCTCAGGACTTTTCACTTCATCAAACGTCGTGTCATCATCTTTGGCTTGCCATTCTCCAAAAGTTTTGTCACCTGTTGCTTCATTCGTTGTCACTGTGCGTGTGAAGGTGACCGTGTCGACTTTGTCTGGTGCGGCTTTTTTGCCGTCTTCATACATATAATGAATCGTTTGCTTGATTTCTTTGGTTTCTGTTGACTTAGTCATATTTGGTGAGTAGGTAACAGTCGATTCACGATTCTTATCCTCTGCTGTCAAACCTGTGACTTCCCCAATGCTTGTTTTGTCTGCGTGATAGTTCTTGATTTCAGGACTTTGCACTTCGTCAAACGTTGTATCATCATCTTTGGCTTGCCATTCTCCATAGGTATTTTTCCCTGTTGCTTCATTGGTTGTTACTGTGCGTGTAAAGGTGACCGTGTCGACTTTGTCTGGTGCGGCTTGTTTACCGTCCTCATAAACATAACGGATCGTTTGTTTGACTTCTTTGGTTTCCGTAGATTCGATCATGTTTGGCGAATAAGTGACAGTCACTTCACGATTTTTGTCCTCTGCCGTTAAAGCTGTGACTTTATCAATGCTTGTTTTGTCTGCGTGATAGTTCTTGATTTCAGGACTTTGCACTTCGTCAAACGTTGTATCATCATCTTTGGCTTGCCATTCTCCAAAAGTTTTGTCACCTGTTGCTTCATTCGTTGTTACTGTGCGTGTAAAAGTGACCATGTCTACTTTGTCTGGGGCGGCTTCTTTGCCGTCTTCGTACACATAATGGATCGTTTGCTTGACCTCTTTGATTTCCGTAGATTCGATCATGTTTGGCGAATAAGTGACAGTCACTTCGCGATCTTCTGATTCTGCAGTCAACTCAATGACTTTATCAACCGTTTTTTGGTCTGCATTGTATTTGTCAATTTCAGGACTTTGTACTTCATCAAACGTCGTATCATCATCTTTGGCTTGCCATTCTCCATAGGTATTTTCCCCTGTTGCTTCATTCGTTGTCACTGTCCGTGTAAAGGTGACCGTGTCTAGTTTGTCTGGGGCGGCTTCTTTGCCGTCTTCATAAACATAATGGATCGTTTGCTTGACCTCTTTAGTTTCTCTAGATTCGATCATGTTTGGTAAGTAAGTGACGGTCAATTCACGATTTTTGTCCTCTGCTGTCAAACCTGTGACTTTATCAATGCTTGTTTTGTCTGCGTGATAGTTCTTGATTTCAGGACTTGACACTTCATCAAACGTCGTGTCATCATCTTTGGCTTGCCATTGACCATAGGTATTTTTTCCTGTTGCTTCATTCGTTGTCACTGTGCGTGTGAACGTGACCGTGTCTACTTTGTCTGGGGCGGCTTCTTTGCCATCTTCATACACATAATGGATCGTTTGCTTGACCTCTTTAGTTTCTGTTGACTCAGTCATATTTGGCGAGTAAGTAACGGTCAATTCGCGGTCTTTGGTGTCGGCTGTCAAACCTTTGACTTCATCTATGCTTGTTTTGTCTGCGTGATAGTTCTTGATTTCAGGGCTTTTCACTTCGTCAAATGTCGTATCATCATCTTTGGCTTGCCATTCTCCAAAAGTTTTGTCACCTGTTGCTTCATTCGTTGTCACTGTGCGTGTAAAGGTGACCGTGTCGACTTTGTCTGGTGCGGCTTCTTTACCGTCCTCATAAACATAATGGATCGTTTGGTTCACTTCTTTGGTTTCCGTAGATTCGATCATGTTTGGCGAATAAGTGACAGTTAGTTCAAGATCTTCTGATTCTGCAGTCAACTCAATGACTTTCTCAACCGTTTTTTGGTCTGCATTGTATTTGTCAATTGCTGGACTTAACACTTCATCAAACGTCGTATCATCATCTTTAGTTTGCCATTGACCAAAAGTTTTGTCACCTGTTGCTTCATTCGTTGTCACTGTTCGTGTAAAGGTGACTGTGTCTACATTGTCTGGGGCTGCTTCTTTGCCGTCTTCATACACATAATGAATCATTCTCTTGACTTCTTTGGTTTCCGTAGATTCCACCATCTTTGGCGAGTACATGACAAATTCTTCAATATCTTCTGAATCGGCCTTTACGTCCATGACTTCATCGATAAATTCCCTATCTGTAAAGTAGTTGGCTATCTCTGGACTCTTGACTAAGTCAAAGGTTGTATCATCATCTCTTGCTTGCCATTCACCGAATGTTTCTTCGCCAGTGGCTAGATTCGTTGTCACTTCTCGAGTAAATTCAACTGTATCTACGTGATCTGGAGCAACTTCCGTACCGTCTTCATGCAAATAGTGAATGATTCGTGCGACAATTTTTCTTTCCTCATTGCTTTCTATTTTAGGACTATAGATATACGTGACCGTTTGCGGAACATTACTAAAGACAACCTTCTCATCACCGTGGACTTCCTTCAATATATAGTGAGGAATATCTTCAGGAACAACTTCAACTGTATCGCCAATATTTCCGCCAGTCAGTACATTAGGCGGCAATAATTCATTACCATCTTCATCTAAGTAATTGACCGTAACTGGTGCGGCTTCAATAAACCAAGGCTGCCATACATAGGTATCAGCCATCGTCGCGCCATCATAGGTCAACACTAGTTCCTCTGACTTCAATATGTGTTCACCATATGGCGCATCTACGGTACCTATCCCTACATTTTGCCAGTAACCGGTATAATAACTTGAATGGAATCCGTACATCCCACTCGGGTCAACCAAGTTCACCGGATAGGAATTGCCTGGCCAATTATTCCACCCAACAAAACTGAATTTTGGTCCTAATTTTAATTCTCTTAGATAGCGTACATTTGCTAAAAACTGGTTCATCCCGGCACCTAAAGAATTTATGACACCGGTGCTATCAAAATTCGATAAATCTAATGTAGATCCGCTATAACCATAAAACATACTATTCATCGTGGTTGCTTGACTCGTATCAAGATAAGTCAGTCCCACAATCTCATTCAATTGAGAGGGCACGGTGCCGTAGTGGGAGTAACTCTCAAACAAACCTGCCACATCGGCTGGCAAAATGACTGGCGCTGTGAGAACAACTTTTTTTATGACCATATTTTTAAGTTCTTCCGTTAATGGAATCACTTGATCCACCGCAGTTGTCAATGTACCTGCTCCTACAGTCAAAACCCCTTCAATATCTAAGGTTGCTGGCGCAGTCCCCCACATGCCCGTCCACAATATATTCTCTGCTAGCGCAGACTTTACTTCCTGACTCTCATCAACCGCCATACTATTTTCTGTGTCTTCTTCTGTACTGGCATTTTCTGCAGACTGTTCTGTTCGCTGATCAGGTTCCGTTTCTTCTACTTGAGTTGTCTCGACTGTTTCTTGTTCAACTGCTTTTTCTTTGCCACCCGTTTCAGAAGTGGTCGTTTCCTCCGTTACTGCTGGTTCGGAAACTTGCTGTTCAGAAAGATTCTCACTCGTACTCAGTGTTGCTTCCTCTATCTCTGAAGTGCTGATTGTTTCGGCCGCAGCAGGGATGCTAACAACTGCTTGTGTGACAATTGGGCTTCCCAAAATAAACACTGACGAACTAACAAGAAGACGCGACAATAGTTCTTGCTTCGCTGATTTTTTCATTACTGTTCCCTCTTTCAATTTAAGTGAATAAGCGCAGCGATACTCTCCCCAATGCAAAAAAGCTGCCCGTTGACAACTACTTCTTACTTCTATGTAATACGTTCGTTGTTCTCATTCCTTATGCCTGCATTATTACATGGTTCTCGGATCAGGACACGACAATAAACGGCTTGAAAAATACAAAAAAAGTCCTATTTTATAAAAAGAAAATAAAGGAATATGAAGGGGGCGATCGCTAAAAGTGTATACAAAATACAATAAATAACACGTTATTGTCAGACTACACTCTATTTTTAACTCTTTCTTCTCAATAACTTACCACACTGATGGGAGTTCTGTGATTCTAAAAAAGATGTGTTAGATTAAAAAAAGAGGACTGATTCCTCAGCCCCCTTTTGCTTTGTCTGCTTTTTAATCAATGAAGCGTAAGCAACACCGTTATTCAAGAAAACACTGGCTTACCATTACTTTTGCCGATAGGTAACCATAAAGAAACGTTCCGTTTTTCTAAAATGCTCTCTTTATCGCACTATCCCTTAAAAGCTATCGCATCAATTTGAAAAAGAATCCCCACCTCGCCAGAATGAGCAAATTCTGTCTGAATCGATTTTCTAACAGGAAATTTCCCATGGAAGGTTTCTTTTAAAATCTTTTCCATAATCGGAATATCAAAAATATTTTTGAAAAGTACATCCATCTTTACCACATCTGCTAGTGCCAAATCCACCAATTTTAATCGCTCTTCTAATTGCTTCAGTGCTCCTACAATCTGCTTTTCGATCGGCTCGCCAATATTTCCCACGCAATAGCCAACAAAAACAAAATTTCCTGCTTCGATCACGCCCGAAAGCGCCCATTCCTCATTAATATCGTAACGTTTTATCATTTTCTTCTTTACTCCTTTTGCGTTTGAGCCATTTTTTTCACTACTTTTATAAAAAAAACTTCTATGCCTATGTTTTGCCAAAACACAGGAAATTCAATGATTACCGCAAATGAATGTTTCGTTTTTCAACCAAAAGAAAAACTCCTAGGACTACCATCATGATGGAAAGAGCCATTCCTACAGAAAACTCATCACGACTTCCAAAATGAAGAATCTGCCAAAGCCTTGTCAGCTGCTTTACATTTGCGGCTTTTACGATCAGCTGTAAAAGATAATAGAGGAAAAACAATAGGGCAGTGACACCGAATGCTTTTGCTGCCGTGTAGCAAACAAGCGCTTTTTCTTGTTCATCTTTCGTTTGGACAAAGGCATAGTATACCCAATAGCCCCCATATATTGATGTAAGAATAGACACTGTTACGATAAAATACTTTGTAAAAATATACCCTGCTTCCCCGATACTCATACCCATTCCTTCTCTTCTAGTACATTTAGTGTTCATTTTATGATGCTCTTCTACTTTGGCTCATATTTAACAGCTTATTGATTTTTTCTTTATTGCTTCAGCCAGCCTTTATTTACGGCATCATCTATAAGTTTTCTAACATAGTCCCAAACTTCTGGCATAATTTCTTTGATGACCTCGTTTCGTTTTAATTCGCGTTCAACATCAATGTTATTTTCTATCCAGGTATTCCCGTCAAAGTAGTATATCTGCAAGACAGGCTGTAACCTATCGATAGCCGATGCATATTTTGCTTCTACGGTTGCCATTTCCTCAAACTCTTCTCACAAAGCCATAAATTCATCATATTGTTCACTCGGTAATGTAGAAAATAAACTTGTAGCTGCTTCCCGTTCTCGCTGTACTTTATCCAGGTACCCAGCTTCATCATAACAATAGGTATCACCTGCTTCGATTTCTACCATGTCATGAATAATTAACATTTTGAGTACTCGCAACAAATCCACTTGCCCTTCGGTTGCGACATGTTCTGCAAGCAATAGTGCACATAATGTCAAATGCCAGGTGTGCTCTGCATCATTTTCTCGTTGGTTTCTATCATAGATTAGTGTCGATTGTCTAAGGATGGATTTAAGCTTGTCAGCTTCGACAATAAACTGGATCCTTTTTTCTATTGCATTCATTTGTGACCTCCACTTATTTGTTAAATGAATTTATATCAAAGGTACAGCTTTTTTCCACAGTGCCTCCAAAGTTGCATAAAAAGACTGCAGCCTTTTCTTTTGGTAAAACAATTACTCCTGCACAAACCTTAATGGAGTCTCCCTTCAAACTTCCTACAACACTTTTTTCTCACGAATGATCTTTGTTGATACTTAAACTACTCCACGGAAAAATGCAATGAATGGGGCGTAGGCGCGATCAATGTCAGTCCACATCTTTCTTTAAAATAGGTTTTGCTATCTTGTTTCGCCACTTGCAAAATTTCTGCTTCAGCAAAAGGGACCACATTGTCACTCCCCCGCAATTCACTGCATTCCAAAATAATCAAAATCTCTGCTTCTAATGTATTGATTCTCGCATACTGTTCAAAAAAGTTCTCGTGATTGATTTCTTGGATCGCTCGTTTGATTTCGAAGCAATTGGCAAGAATCTTTTCTTTGAGTTCTGGAAACTCTTCCTTGAAAAAAAGCCGCTCCGTTTCTTCCATGTAGAAGTTTAAATATTCTTCCATTGAATGGATCTTAAATGCTGACTCCATCTTTAGCCCTCCTGTTCTATTGATTGGTGAATCTTATGTAAAATCCTGTTTATATGTTTATCGTTGTAACGAATACGTCGATGCGTACTCTATGGAAATATTGAAAGGAAATCGACCTTTAGGCTGAAATCACTAGCATTACGTTAAATAGAGGATTCGAACACTTTTTTTTCCCTTCGCTTTTTCGTAAAACGTTTCTGTTGACCGAGATCTTTATGCCTGCATTATTACATGTTTTTTAGGAAAGGAGACGCCAATCATTTGTTTGTTAGAAGCAAATAAAGTCCTGTTAGATACCTTCGGGTTGGATCGTATCAATTTTAGTTTCATAAAAGTAAACAAGCCCAAGAGCCGATTGAGCGATTGACAAACTACATAGGAAATCTGAGAAACGCTGTGCAAAACTTTTCGCTTCCCACTATAAAAAGGGAGGATTCTCTGGTTTTGAGAATCCCCCTTTTTTTCATACTGTGAAATTCACAGTTTTACGTATGTTTTTGACTAAACTCATTCTGGAACTTTTCAACTGCTTCAATCAGTTCAAGCCAGCGATCCCCCGTTGGAAAACTATTCCATTTAAAAAATTGGACGTTGGGGTTTTGGTCAATAAAAGCTTGCCGATTGACGGGGTAATCTGTCACGACAAAATCGGGATTTTCGGAAACAAATGAAAGTGTGTAACCGAACCAGCGTTTCAATCGTTCCTTTTGTCTGATTTCTTGGATTTTTCCGAATTTTGATTCGTGAAAAATACGAACCGTAGAACGATCAATTTTCGCTACCAGAGAAAGAAGCATACTATATTGAAAAAGCAAGCGATTGTTCGCTTCATACATGGTTGCAAAAATTGGTGATTGTTGCGCTAACGATTGGTACATCTCCTGAACAAGCGGAAAAATCTTAGGAAAGACACGGCGATAATCTTTGTCCGTGGTGCTTTTTCCAAAGGCATCGATCTTATTTTTCGATGCAAAAAGAAGCGAAACCGAATGAATATTCAAGGCATTGACCAACAAATAATCAATATTGCTTTCAGAAACGAGAAAAACTTTCTGAGCGTTTTCCGCAAATAGCCTTGCTGCAGCGATGGCTTGAGGAGAAAAATAAGCCCCAATTGTTAGCTGACTAGGAATCTCTTCAGGTAAGTACGTCGTCATGACAGAAAACATATAATACAAGAAGAGAAATTCTGTTTCTGGAAGCCCATTTAGAATCAAATTGTTTCTTAGCAATGGCTTGATCAGCTCTTCTTTAAATTCTTCAAAGGAAATCGTCAGATGCCTCATCTCCCTCATCTCTTGAGGAATCTCTTTTACAGGAAAGCCTCTTTTAAAACGATAAATACTCAATGCCAGCAATTGCACAAATTTCTCCTGATCAATCCCGCGATAAAAACTGGGATAACTTGTCAACTTTTTCTTCAATGTACTGACACTTTGTTTCGTCAATCCACTATAACGCGCGTTCGTTGCATCATAGATCTGCCAATACATGATGTGGAAAAAATGCCGAATGCGGTATTCTTCGCCCACAAAAAGCGGTTTTCTTTTTAGGTTCAATCGAATGTGATAATTTTCAAGAATCGTTTCTACTTCCTTTAGTTTTCTTTGAACCGTGCGATTGCTGACATAATGTTGTTGGGCGGTTTCTTCCAGCGACACATATTTATCACTGAAGAGTCTGTCTAAAATTTGAAATGGCATGCTTTCTGCTAGCATGACCGAATAAAGCTTAGACAAAAGAAAATTCGGCGCAAAATAAAGCGTCATCTCTCTACCTTCATGCAACGCAATCTCAAAATAAGGATACGCCTTTTGCAAATCGAGTGCTCGCTCAAAAACTAAGACGATTCTTCGTTTTGATAAGTTAGTCTTTTCAGCAAGGTCATTTAGTTTTTCACGCTCCACCGCCTGCTCAAAAAAATGCGCAAACAATTCATAAACATCTTGGTCTAATTTAGTTAAAAGAAATTTATACATAATAATACCTCTTAACTTTATTTTTAAGGTAATTATACTCCTTTCACGATCTATTTTCATTCAGTGTGAACTCATTGATTACTTATTTCATTTTATAAGAAGTTGTCTCTGAAACTATCACCTTCTGAATCATTTAGGATAAGCAAAAGCATGGCTACAACTACTTAGAACTACGAGTTACTGCATCTGGAGAGCATTGCTCTTTCTAACAGCTGGTTTAAGACGACAAAACAGTCCAAACCGCAATTTATCAAAAAATTATTTTATAATAATAAAAGTAAAAAAACGTATATTTTGCTACGATAATAAGAGAGTCGGTTTTTAGGAGTATTTACAATCGAATAGTTAGGTAGCCTTTGAGCATTTCAACAATTCCAAAAGCTTTTACTTTCTATCAATTACGCTTATATAAAGTTGAAAATTAGTACAGTTATTTTTAAAGTATCTTCGCCATAATCAAGCTAACTTCTTACATTATTTAAAAAGAATGGGGGGACAGGTGTTCATGCTTCGCTGAATGAACTGAAATCAATGAAAATATCAAAAAAAATAGTATGGTCAAGTGTTGCTAGTATTCTCGTTCTAATTTTAATAGGTCTCGCTGTCTTTTTCTCCCCTAGTAATAAAGCTGGGATCGTTGTCTCAAATGACTTTGGAAAGATCACCGTTCCGTTGCGAATAAATAGAACCTATTTAACTCAAACAAACACTGTCTTCTATCAGCCTGAAATACGCTCAGCCAAAACAGCTCTGGAGGAGGCGAATTTATTAGGAGAAAGTACACTTTCGATAAAAATCGGTGAGGAAGAAAAAGAAATTGTTTCTTATATTGATGCCAATGTTAAGAACTTCTCTCTAGAACTAAACGTGATAGACTATGACAAAACAACAGGAAAATTAGTCTTGACTATTGCCTATCGGGATGGATTGAATGATGAATTCAAGAACGTAACATTCGAAAGATAACTGATAAAAATCTCATATTCTCGCTCATAATTAAATAGGGTTAAACAAAGAGTATCCAGAAAATAATCAATTCTGGATACTCTTTCCTCTCTATTGAAAAGCTTTTAATTTTCAGTTTTTCTTTTTCGTCTCAAAATTACTACGAAAGAAAACAGAACAGTGATGACTCCCAAAAAGCCCATGATTCGTTGACCTGTAAGTTGTTCTCCTGTTGCAGGCAACTTATTTTTTGATTTGGTTTGTTTGTTTGTTTGCTTGCTGTTATTTCCTGAGCTATTCCCGTTCTCTTCTTCCGGCGTCTTGTTTTCTGATTCTGGTGTATCTTTTCCTGAATCTTCTCCCGGCTCATTCTCTTTATCAGCACTGTAAACATAAATAACTTCTTGGACGGCAGCACTGAAGGTACCTTTTGCATTTTTAGGCGTCTTTGAAACCCGCCAGCCAGATATTTCTTTGGCGTTGCTTTCATAAGACAAGCCAACTTTTCCACTAAGGATCGTTGGTTCAGCTAATTGATTTCCTTCCATGTCTTCATATCTTACGATAACCAGTGCTGCATCACTACGTTCATAGACATAGGTAACTTCTTGCGCATTTTCACTATAAGTCCCGTTAGCGTTAGTTGGCATTTGGGAAACATACCAGTCTGGGATGGCTTTAGCTTTACTTGTATATGGTAAACCTATTTTTCCACTCAATACTGTCGGTGCAGATAGTTGATTCCCTTCTTTATCTTCATACTTGACCGTAACTGGCGCTGCATCACTTCGCTCATAGACATAGACGACTTCTTGTGCCTTTTCGCTGTAAGTCCCATTAGCGTTAGTTGGTGTTTGAGAAACGTACCAGCCTGGGATTGCTTTGGCTTCACTTTCATATGGCAGACCTATTTTGCCATTCATTACGGTTGGTGCTGCTAATTCATTGCCTTCTGTATCTTCATACTTGACCGTAACTGGTGCCGCATTACTACGTTCATAGACATAAATTACTTCTTGTGCCGTTTCGCTGTAAGTCCCGTTGGCGTTAGTTGGTGTTTGAGAAACGTACCAGCCATTGATTGTTTTGGCTTCACTTGTATAGGGCAAACCTACTTTGCCGTTCAATATTGTCGATGTAGATAGTTGATTGCCTTCTGTATCTTCATACTTCACGGTAACTGGCGCTGCATCACTACGTTCATAGACATAAACGACTTCTTGAGCTGTTTCACTATAAGTCCCATTAGCATTGCTTGGCGTTTGAGCTACAAACCAGCCTGGGATCGTTTTGGCTTCACTTGTATAGGGTAACCCTACTTTACCATTCAATACGGTTGGTGTTGCCAATTCATTGCCTTCTGTATCTTCATACTTCACGGTAACTGGCGCTGCATCGCTACGTTCATAGACATAGACGACTTCTTGTGCCGTTTCGCTGTAAGTCCCGTTAGCGTTAGTTGGTGTTTGAGAAACGTACCAGCCTGGGATCGCTTTGGCTTCACTTTCATATGGCAAACCTACTTTGCCATTCAATACGGTTGGTGTTGCCAATTCATTGCCTTCTGTATCTTCATACTTGACCGTCACTGGCGCTGCATCACTACGTTCATAGACATAAACGACTTCTTGCGCGACATCACTGAAGATCCCTATCCTATCCCCTTGGATCTCTTTCAGTGTATAACCTGAGATATCCTTTTCTTCCGTAGTAAAGGGGTCGCCTACATACCCTGATAAAGTGACATTTGGTGCAAGCGTCTGTCCGTTTTCGTCAAGATACTTGACCGTAACATCTTCTGCAGTATTCACATACTTCACAGGTACTTGATAATTCACTAAATATTGAATGGTACCTGTACTAGCAGCTCTCTCGGTGGATAAACGATTAGGAACAAGAGAAGTGATTGACAAATAGTCAACATTGGCGGGAATATTTTTAAATTGAATTCCTTCTTCAGTCAGTTCAAACCCATCATTTTCATATAAGGGAAAGCTATAGCCATTTTTATCTATCCCCCGAATCGAATAAGAATACTTTTTGTTGGACAAAGAAGAGAGCAACGCATTTCCTTGGGTATCAACCATCATACGGTCTTTATAAAGAACATCAGATTGGCCATCTTTTACTAGCATTGGCTCTAATAGTATTTTCTCCTGAGTCATAATAGATAGTTGGGAATTTTGATGGTGTTCTGGAGATAGCTCTAACTTAGAAAAATCCGTCATGCTACTTGCATAGACCGTCAGATAATCTGTTACCCATCCACTAAGATATTGACCAACCCCAATTAATTCTTGGGCTGTCAAATAGGCATCATAATTTCCTATGTGGATATTTGAAAAAGATCCTTTTGGAAAAATCTGTGCTAGTACATTAGGACGGGTAAACAATGTTGCATTTTCCGCCATAGTGATTTTGGGAACATTCGTAGCAATAATAGATGTCGTATATAACGCCTGCAAGTTGCTAGCGTATTCTAAACCAGTAAAATCGACTACTGTGTCTTTGGCTAAAGAAGAAAAATCTAACTGTTTTAGATTCACCATATCTTCTTGAGTGATTGTATCAACTGTTTTGTTTAACCCTTTCGCTACCTCATTTTGCAAATTCTTATCTGGCATCCAAGCGTCTAATGAAACGCTGCGATTAGATACCTCTTTCATTTCCGCTGATGATTCAGTTGCCGAGCTAGCTGTGTCTTCACTTGAATCAGGGAGGTTTTTTTCTGTACTCTCCGTCGAGCCACTTTTCTCATCATCATTAACCACTTCTTGCGATTCTGAGTTACTTGTGGTGTCACCGTTGATTTCTTCTTTTATACGAGAAGAATCGACTGTTTCAGTAGTCTCCTCCACTTTTTCTAATGTTCCTAATGTCGTTATTTCTTTGTTTGATGGAATGGTTTCCTGTTCATCAGCCATAACTTGTGCCAAAGGTGCCAACACAGGCTGACTTAACAAGATCGCCAATGACAAATAGCCCCAAAATTTCCTTTTCATAACATTCTCCTTTTATATTCGTTTAAATACGATACGCTTTCCTATCTTTCACCTATCGACAAACTTCCCCTTCTGATGATGGTGACGACTTGTTAATTACAACTTTTAGACACAGGATACTCCTGTTCATTTTGATAGTATTACATGGTTCATCATTCTGAACACGTCAACATTTGTATCAGAAATGACCAAACTTGTCAGGTTTTAACAAACAGGTTATTCAAGCAAACAGATCGCTCACTTCACCTGCTCCTTCATGCTCCAAGTTTGGCCTCAGTTAGCGTTATAATCACTGATTTACATTGTTTTTTGAATTTACACAAAAAAAGAGACACATAACATGCATCTCTTTGGGCGGCCCATTGTAAGTTCAGCCTATTATTGATTTTTTACTAGTTATCCCGATACTCGATCGTCAATCCTTTTAAAAAGTTGCGGGCATATTTGTCTAAACATGGCTTGTAATTGCGATGGCCTTCTTTTCGTAAAATGGCGCCTAATTCACCTTTTGAAACTTTGACTCCCGCTTGCTGGAAAATGTCCAGCATTTCATCTGTTGTTAGGGAAAGGGCGATTTTTATTTTCTTCAGCATCAAATTATTTACATTGCCATTGTTCAACTCCAAGACAGGTTCTGCAGCATCTGGCTTTGTTCCTCGTTGCGAGCGAATCAAACCATTTAAGAAACGCTCAAAGGCTTCATTGGTACATTCAATCTCATAGGTCTCAGGGTCTTTTTTCTTCAACAATTGTTTTACTTCTTCTTTTGTGAAAGAAGCGCCGCCAAGTTCAAAAATTTTCACCATGTCGGTATCCTTGATATCCAAAGCATAGCGTAAACGCGTCAAGCGATCATTGTGATTCATTCTATACACCATCCATTTCTTAGGTTGATTATAACAAATAAACCTAGACGAGTAATCCCGTTTTCGCTTTTTTACTCTAAGAACCCATTGTTTTCGTTCAAATGTATATCGCTTCTCTCATTCTACTTCCTCCGCTATACTTGATTTAGGGAGTAAATTTATTCTAACAAAACAATAAACAAAAAAAAGCATCTGTTACGATGATGTTTTGGATTGCTTTATTGTTTTTATTTTGTATACAAAAAGGAGAGGAAAGAAATGAAGAAATACGGGAAATTTTTGGTGATGATTGGGGTATCGACGGTGATTATGTTTTGTATGATGTATTTCAATGTCTACGCCCTCGATCATATCTTTTTCAGCCAAACCCGACTGTTTATGGCACTTATGATGGGCGCGATGATGGCGATCATCATGCTGTTATTTATGTGGAAGATGTATGACAACAAGAAAATGAATATCGGAATTTTAGTTGTCAGTGTTGTACTCTTTTTTGGTTCACTGTTTATGGTCAGAAGCCAAACCGCCGTGGGAGATACGGCCTGGATGAAAGCCATGATTCCCCATCATTCGATTGCGATTTTAACCAGTAAAAATGCCGATTTGTCTGATCCAAGAGTAAAAGAACTTGCAGAAAAAATCATTGACGCACAGGAAAAAGAAATCAAGGAAATGAAAGAATTGATCGAAGAGTTGGAAAACAAATAGCCATTTTGTGTGCTCATTCAAAGAACCAGCAGATCAACTTTATCGCCACGGTTACGAAGCCCTTCAAGCAATGGCTGAAGGGCTTCTTTTTTATCGTCAGCTACTTTCTTTCTACTGAAAAATCCTGACCGTTATTGCATCCGTTCTTGTTTGACTTTCTTATCCACAACATGACGCTTGGCAAGCTCTTGGCGAATAGCCGCTAAATCAATCCCCATTTCTGCCATTAAAACCAATGTATGATACGCCAAATCAGCAATCTCATAAACGGTTTCTTGACGGTCTTCCTTCATCGCCCCAATTACGACCTCGGTTGCTTCCTCGCCGATTTTTTTTAAGATTTTCTCACTGCCTTTTTCAAACAAGTAGCTGGTATAGCTGCCTTCTTGCGGCGTATCTTTACGACCTTTTATCAGCTCATACAACGCATCGATGGTCGGAGAGGATTCTGTACCATAAAGCACCTCTGTAAAGCAGCTTTCTGTGCCTGTATGGCAAGCAGGTCCGTCTTTTTTTACTTTGGCGACTAAAGCATCTTGATCACAATCTGCGGTCAATGATACTAAATGCTGGTAATTGCCGCTGGTTTCTCCTTTGCGCCACAATTCTTGGCGACTGCGGGAATAAAAGGTCATCAATCGGTCTTTCAAGGTCAAGGTCAAACTTTCTTGGTTCATATAAGCCAAGGTCAAGACTTCATTCGTTTCCACATCCTGCACGATCACTGGAACCAATCCTTGTTCATCAAATCGTACTTGCACCATGTTATCCACTCCTTCTATTGCCTATCAAAACGCCAACGCTATACGATTCGTACGGGAATATCGACGGCCTGTAATTGTTTTTTCAGCGCCGGGATTTTTACCTCGCCATAGTGAAAAATTGAGGCCGCCAACCCTGCTTCAATATTTGGCAATTGAAACAGCTCGATAAAATCGGCACTTTTGCCAGCACCACCCGATGCGACGATCGGTAATTTGGTGATTTCGCTGACAGCTTTCAGCAAGTCTAAATCAAACCCCTGTTTCACGCCATCGGTATCCATGCTGTTGATGACTAGTTCACCAGCACCTAACTGCTCAGCTTGGCGAATCCATGCCAATGCTTCTAAGCCTGTATCTTCCCGTCCGCCTTTGGCAAACACATGCCAGTTCTCACCGACACGGCGAACATCAACGGATAAAACAACGCACTGGCTGCCATAGCGTTTCGCGCCTTCTGCAATCAACTCTGGTCTGCGAAGCGCCCCCGAATTGACGCTGACTTTGTCGGCGCCACAGTTTAAGACTCGTTCAAAATCTGCTACTTGATTGATGCCACCGCCCACCGTCAAGGGGATAAACACTTCTGACGCCACGCGCTGCAAAATGTCCGTGAATAAGCCGCGT
The DNA here is from genome assembly GCF_051715045.1 of Enterococcus sp. AZ063. Lineage (NCBI taxonomy): Bacteria > Bacillati > Bacillota > Bacilli > Lactobacillales > Enterococcaceae > Enterococcus > Enterococcus sp. AZ063. Next base: position 776,886 of record NZ_JBIOTA010000001.1, on the reverse strand, counting down.
TCTTCTGCAGAAGCAGTAATGTCATAAAAAACCAGCTCATCGGCGCCTTGTTCATTGTAAAAGCGCGCCAAAGTCACTGGATCATTGACATCTTTTAAGCCAGCAAAATTGACCCCTTTCACGACTCGCCCATCTCGCACATCAAGGCAAGGAATGATTCGTTTGGCGATCATGCTTCTGCCTCCCCTGCTGCTAAGACATCCGCCAATTGGAGACTGCCGTTATATAAGGATTTCCCGACGATCACGCCAGAGATGCCCAACTGTTTTAATCCTTTAATATCTGCCAATGAAGCCACGCCGCCAGAAGCCACGATGTCGCAATCCAATTGATTGAGTTTTTCGTATAGCGGCAGATTGATGCCTTCTCCTGTACCGTCACGCGAGATTTCGGTAAAGATGATCGTTTGCGCGCCCCATTCCACCAATTGTTGGCAAAAAGTAAACGCGTCTGTTGCCGTTTTCTCGAGCCAGCCTTCCACGGCCACTTTTTCTTCCTTGGCATCGACCCCAATCGCGATCTTATTGCCGTATTTCTTGAGCATCGCTTTTGTGAATGCTGGGTCTTTCTGGGCAATCGTGCCGAGGATCACCCGGTGAACGCCTGCTGCCAAACAATGCTGGATCGTTTCTTCCTCACGAATCCCGCCGCCAACTTCGACAAACAGATTGGTTTGCTGGACGATTTTTTTTGCGACATCAAAGTAATGGAGTTTGCCAGCTTTGGCACCATCTAAGTCGACGAGGTGCAGATAGTTGGCACCTTCTTCTTCAAATGAACGAGCAAATGCCACTGGATCATCCCCAAACACTTCTTTTTGCTCATAGTCTCCTTGGTACAAACGGACCACTTTTTGATCTAACAGATCAATTGCTGGAAAAATTTTCATAGCGGCACCTCCGTAAATGCTTTTAAAATCTTCAACCCGACAGCCCCACTTTTTTCTGGGTGAAACTGAGTGCCGAAGACATTGTCTTTTTGCACGATACCGGGAATTGCTAGACCATAGTCACTGTCTGCTATGACATACTCTTGGCAATCAGTAGCAAAATAACTGTGGACATAGTAGACAAAGTCTTGTTCCCCTAGCCCGCTGACGAGAGGACTTTCCTTTCTGACAGTCAGCCGATTCCAACCAATCTGCGGCACTTTCAGATTCTGTTTGGCTTCTTCAAAGGCGCTTTGCATGGAAACGATCCGTCCTGGAATCAAACCCAGCCCCGCATGTGTGCCAAACTCCTCACTGCTATCAAACAACAGCTGCATCCCTAAACAAATGCCTAAAAAGGGTTTGCCAGCTGCTGCCAATTCTTGGATCGGTTCGATCAGCGACAACTCTGCCAACTTTTGGCGGGCATCGCCAAAAGCGCCTACGCCGGGTAAAAGAATGCGGTCGGCAGCTTTTAATTCTGCTAGTGAACGCGTGATTTGGCAGTCAACCCCCAAATAATCCAGCGAACGAGACAAGCTGAACAAATTGCCGCCCCCATAGTCGATGATTGCTAACATAATACGCCCCTTTCCTTATCTCATCCCTCTGTGTGGAAGATACGTAATCATTTTCCCCTCATGAATCACTGGATCGTCCCTTTGGTTGAAGGGATCTCATCTGGGGCTGCTTGATTGATCGCTACTGCTTCACCTAAAGCCCGCCCAAAGCCTTTAAAACAAGCTTCCACAATGTGGTGGCTGTTTTTGCCAGCGATTTGATGGAGATGGATCGTAGCACCTAATTCACGGGCAAAAGCAATGAAAAATTCTTCAACCAATTCCGTATCAAACTGCTGCCCGATTTTTTCGCTCGGTATCGCCAACTCTACGACTGCCATGCCACGACCGCTAATATCGATCGCTGTCATGACTAAGGCTTCGTCCATCGGCAGCAGCATACTGCCATAGCGTTTGATGCCTCGTCGCTCCCCAAGACTTTCTGAAAACGCTCGGCCAATGGCGATGGCTACGTCTTCTGTTGTGTGATGGGCATCTACTTCTGTATCACCATCACAGACCAACGTCAAATCAAAGCGACCGTGGCGGACAAATAATTCCAGCATGTGGTCTAAAAACCCCACACCAGTCTTGATTGATTGCTGACCAGTACCATCGATCGTCAACTGCAGGTGGATCTTGGTTTCAGTCGTATTGCGGGTAACTTCTGCTTTTCTCATTCCTTCACCTCTTCTATGATCGTTGTTAACACCGTCATCAATCGTTCCATCTGGGCCCTCGTTCCTACCGTGATCCGTAAATACTCTTTGATGCGGGGCTGATTAAACCAGCGGACGAAGATTTTCTGCTCTTTCAGTGCCTGATACAACTCTTCACCAGCAATCGCAGGGTGCCTTGCAAACAAAAAATTTCCTTGGCTGTCGGTCTGCTCAAAGCCGAGTTTCGCTAGGGCTTGCTTGCTCCACTCACGCACGTGGATCGTTGCTTGGATCTTCTCATCGACATACGCTTGTTCTTGCAAAACGGCTGCACCAGCGGCTTGGGTCAAACTATTGACATTGTAAGGATTCAAGCTAAATTTCAACCGATTCAAGTCTTGGATCAGTCCTTCATTAGCAACCGCAAAGCCTAGGCGTGCCCCTGCCAGCTGCCGAGATTTCGAAAACGTCCCCACAACCAAGAGATTTGGGTATTGATCGATCAAAGAAACCATTGAAGAGCCGCCAAAATCGAGATAGGCCTCATCGACAATCACTAAGCGATCGGGATGCCGTTTTAGAAAGGCACAAATTTCACTTTGTTCTTGATAAACCCCAGTCGGCGCATTGGGATTGGCAAAAATAACGGTCCCTTTGAGCGAATCGTAGTCCGTTAACGCAATCGAGAAATCTTCTTGCAGCGGAACAACGGTGGCAGCGACTTGGTACAAGGCACTATACACTTGATAAAACCCATAGGTCACATCGGGAAAGGCGATGCCGTTTTCCGTGAAGCCTTGAAAGAGATAGGACAAAACTTCGTCACTGCCATTACCGAGAAACAGCTGGGCTGGTGTAACGCCAAGATAAGCAGCCAGAGGGGTTGTCACCACTTCAGCAGCAGTATCCGAGTAACGATTCAGCTTGTGGGCGGCATCGGCAACCGCTGCTTGAACACTTGGCGCTGGCGGATAAGGACTTTCATTGGTGTTCAGTTTAATAACGGCTTGCTCGTCTACTTGTTCCCCTGGTGTATAAGGAGTCAGCTTGTGATACTTTTGATGTAAAAAGGTCATTTTTCTCCCTCTCTTCGTACATTGATCGAACGGGCATGGCCGATCAAGTCTTCGGTTTCTGCGAACAATGCTACGGCTGGACCAGCCGCCTTCATGGCTGCTTCTGGGTAATACAAGTAGCTGCTTTTCTTAATAAAATCATCCACTGATAACGGTGAGTAAAAACGGGCGGTCCCTTCCGTCGGTAGGGTATGATTTGGCCCAGCAAAATAATCTCCCAGCACTTCTGGTGTATGATGTCCTAAAAAGACACTGCCCGCATTTTCTACTTGTCCCAACAAAGCAAAAGGATCTGCCACTGCTAATTCAAGGTGTTCTGGGGCGATTTGATTGGCAATGGTAAGAGCTTCGGTCAAATCTTTGACTAGGATCAGCTTTCCGCTAGATTCAAGCGCTGCAGCAGCAATGTCTTTTCGGGGCAGTTCCTTCAGCTGCAAGTCAAGCTCTACTTGGACTTGTTCAATCAAGGCTGCTTCTGTTGTGACTAAGATGGCTTGCGCTAAGATATCATGCTCGGCTTGTGCCAAAAGATCCGCTGCCAGCCAGCGAGGATTTGCGCTGGCATCGGTGATGATCAGCACATCGCTGGGCCCTGCGATCATATCGATATCAACTTCGCCGTACACCATTTTTTTCGCTGTGGCGACATAAATATTTCCTGGTCCCACGATTTTGTCGACTTTGGGAATCGTTTCTGTCCCATAAGCCAATGCCGCTACGCCATGGGCACCACCGACTTTGTAGATTTCATCCACTCCAGCAACGGAAGCTGCCGCTAAGATAGCAGCTGGAACTTTTCCTTGGCTGTCCGTCGGTGTGATCATAACGATTTTTTTGACCCCGGCGATTTTTGCGGGCAGGACATCCATCAAAACCGTACTAGGATAAGCTGCTGTGCCGCCAGGAACGTAGACCCCGACTTTTGCTAGTGGCAAGACCCGCTGTCCCATCACAACGCCATTTTCCTTCGTCAAGACAAAGCCTTGCTGGACTTGCTTTTGATGAAATGCCAAAATGTTTTCCTTCGCCTGTTCCATCACCTCAAGCAGCTCAGGGGAGACGGCTTGGACAGCCGTTTCAACCTCCTCAAGACTGACGGTTAAGGAAGACAAGGTCACTTGATCGATTTCTTCAATTAATTGAAACAACGCCTGATCTCCTTGCTGCTGAACACGGGCAATGATTTGGGCGACAACGGTTGAAACATCCTTCGTTTCCGACTGTTTCCTTGCCACAATCGTTTCGATCGTATCTTTTTGGGTCGAAAAAATTCTCATAATTGCTCCCTCACCTTCTCAATCACTGTTTGAATGCGTTCTTGCTTGAAACGCCACGTGGCGTGGTTGATCACTAAACGCGCTGAAGACGGCGCGATGTCTTGGATCACTTCTAGATCATTTTCTTTTAGTGTCGTCCCCGTTTCGACGATGTCAACGATCACATCGGAGAGACCTAACAAAGGAGCCAATTCAATGGATCCATGCAGTTGGATCAATTCCACCGAGCGACCTAATCCTTGATAAAACTGGCGGGTGATCTGCGGATATTTTGTGGAGACCCGCAGCGGTCGGGAGAAATCTTCCTCGAAATCCGTACGCGCAGCTACTGCCAAACGGCAGACCCCCATATGCAAATCAAGAAATTCGATGACTTCTGCCTTGCTTTCCATTAAAATATCTTTGCCTACGACACCGATATCCGCCACTCCGTGCTCCACATAGATCGCCACATCGCTCGGCTTGACTAAGAAAAAGCGCAGCTTGTTTTCTTCATCACAAAAAATTAGTTGGCGATTGTCTTTGAAGACGCCTTGCGCAGCGACTCCAGCTTTCGTGAATAAATCGTATACGGCATCCCCCATGCGGCCTTTAGGTAGCGCAATGTTCAAATAGCCTGAACTTTCGTTGTCAGTCGGCAACTTTTGCCCTACATGATTGAGCTTCATACCAAAACCGATCGCCCCTTGCTCTTTGCCTTGGCGACTCATCAAGCGATCATAACGGCCGCCATATAAAATCGTCTCTCTTGCTTCTTCGATGAATCCTTGAAACAGCAAGCCACTGTAATAATCGGCATCATTTAAAATTGAAAAATCCAGCCTTATCCGAATGGAGGCTGACAGTTGTTCTTTTTGCAATGCTTGATACAGTTGTTTTAGTTCTGTTAAACCAGCTTGTGCTTGGGGATAATCAGCCATCAGCTCCTTGGCTTTTTGATACTTGGTTTCAAAATCACCTGACAAACGTACCAGTTTCGCCAATTTTTCAGCTTCTGTTGCTGACAAGCCAGCCTTTTCAGTCAGTGCATCCATGCCATGGGAACTCTTGTCCCGCAGGCAGTGCAGTACCTTTTGTCGATCCGCTTCGGGGAAGCGTTGGCAGATGCCATCCAAAATCCCCATATGAGACAGATCCAAGGTCCCTTTTCCCACCTGAGCCAAACTTTCCCAAGCCAGTTTTACAACCTCCAGTTGATCTTCCCATGTGATTTGGTCAATGAGCTCCAAACCGATTTGATCGATCTTTTGGTATTCCCCTGCTTGACGATCCTGTCGATAGACATCTTCCACATAATACACTCTGCGCGCTTCTCCAGAAGGTGTATTTTTGGCAATCGACAAGGTGACATCGGGTTTTAGCGCCATCGTCCTGCCATCCGTGCCTGTAAACGTGATGATGGAAGAACCACGCAAGAACTGATCACTTTGCTGATAGTTGCGATACTCTTCAAAATTGTTCGAGTGATAAGGTGAAAAATGATGCTGCGTATACAATTTTCTTAATTTCAGTTCGACTTGTTCGGCTGGTTTTAATACATTCCATAACTCTTCCACACTTATCACTCCTATTTCATGCCACTGATTCGGCTTTCTCACTGCTAAAGTCACGCTTTATCATCGATTCACCATCAGTTTTTCTAATAATACTAATGGTTTTGCCATAAATAAGCAATGGTATTTTTCGAAATATTCTGGAATTTTTAGTCGATTTCAAGAGAACATAGCGATGTCGTTTCTTTGTTGACGATTATTCCATCGAATCTGGAAGTCAGTTTTCCTTTCTTAATGAAGTAACTTAGTACTTGTGCATCCTCCATCACTTAGTTGCTCAACCATAAAAAAGTCCGAAATATACGACCATCTTGTTTCAGAAACTCGTTATCGATTACTCTATCTTTTGTACCGTACAAAGAATTGGCGCAAATGAAGCGATGATATGAAAATCACCCAAAACGTTCATTGTTGTACTTATCGCTTATATTACGGCACAAAAAACACACAGCAGAAGAATCAGAGAAAACAGCTAAATAGTACATGCTCTATAGCTTAATAAGGAGAGAAAAGTAAATGAACAAACTTATAGGAAAACAAATCTCATGGAACAACGCTTTACTAGGAACGGTCCTCGCAGGTATCGGTTTGGTCGGTCTTTTGTATGCCCCTGCCATCGTCAGCATCTTCTCATTGTCGATTGCCAGCTATTGGGCATTACGGCTAGTTTACGGTAAAGAAGCAGTCAAGCAGCTCTTTGGAAAACCCATCGCGCCAGTGAAGACGATCAGCAAGTATTTTCTTTTAAACATCCTGATCAGCTTTCTCGTTTCTCTCGTTTTGCAATACGGACTAAAGTGGGATCTTCACGGAAACCCTGTGAACGAAGGCTTTCAGTGGTTGACTCTGCTAGTTATTCCAATCATGTTACTTGGAGAAGAACTCTTTTCCATCTTCTTTTTAGCGATTTTTTCTAGTAAATGTACCTTGCCAGTTGCCAGCATCCTTTCCGCGATCATCTTTGGCTTGGTTCATTACAGCACTTATGACAACGGCAATGTTTTCCATACCTTGGTTCATATTCTTTTCATTCAAGGGGTGGCGCGCTTGCTATTTAACCAAGCTGCCATCAAGAGCAACTCGATCCTGACTAGTTGGGGCACACATGTCTTGTTCGACCTGTTTGCTATTTTAGTGGCTTATCTGACTGCTTGAGAAAAACGAAAAAGACTGATTCAATTGAAATCAGTCTTTTTTGATACAACAACTAGTTGCCTGAGTATTCCTCCCTGAAAGGAAGCATTGATCGCTTTTGTGCCTTTCACGAGGTTGGGTGTTTGTTCTATTCGCTGTGTTTCATAAGAAAATGTCCTTACTTTTTAAAGGGATCCTCTTTTACTTTCTCACAAATTTCTGCTTCACTGTACACCTTCATCAGCCGCTTGACTTCGCCTTCGATATTAAAACGCAGGGCTTCTGTCGCCTTCAGGTTTTTCAAAGCTTGTTCAAGATAACAAAAAAAGGTCGTTTCCTTCATTTACCCAGCCTCCTTGTCAATCGTTGGTTTTACAGGTCACTTTAACAACGTCGCTCAACTCCTGATCAATTCCTCTAGGAAACAAAAGAATTGTGCAGACATCTGCTTCTTAGTGGTTACACCAGACCGTGCTTTTGGAGTGCTTGCGCAATCCCGCCGTCTTCTGGACGAGCCGTCAGCTCGTCAGCTACTGCCAATAGCTGTTCACAGGCATTGCCCATCGCAATTCCTGTCGCAACGGCTTCAAACATTTCGACATCATTATGGCCGTCACCAAACGCCAAGGTATCTTTGTTATCGATCCCTAGATGGTTCAAGAGAAAATCGATGGCTGTTTTCTTGTGGATATTCTTGATGCCGATCTCGCCACTGTCTTTGCCAAAAACAGGAACTGTACTGCGAATCATTTGGAATTGTTCGTGGTATTGGTCATGAACCTGTTCATAAGGAATGGAATGATTGATAAAGGAAACTTTGTTCACGTCATCGTAATCGATTTTCGCTTCGTCCTCAATCAGTAAATCAAGGAACCACTGAATAGTTTGAACGCGTTGTTTTCCTGCTTCACTTTCAACAGGCTCACCTGCTAAGACGATCTCAATCAACCGATTTCGTAAATTGGTACTTGCAAATAATCCTTGATTCGATTCCAAGTAATACTCGATTTGGTTTGCTTTTAAGAAATCGATCAGTCTTAATAAGGCTTCCTTTTCAAAAACTTTGTGCAAAATCACCTCATCGTGCACCTCGCAATAACCGCCGCCGGCACCAATCATTCCACTTAAAGGCAGTGCCAGTACATCTTCTGTGATTTCGGCTTTTGAACGACCTGTACACAAGAAAAACTCATGCCCCTTCTTATGTGCCGCTGTGATCGCTTGGCGAGCACTTTCTGGTACGTTTCCCGCATCATCGCACAATGTTCCATCTACATCTAAAAAGACAATTTTCTTCGTCATTTCATTCCTTCTTTCCTAACCCAATCAATAAAACGCTCACATGAACATATTTGCTGAATCCAAGATGTCACCATCAGCCGCTTGCTATTAGTATAACAAATCACAAGATAACCTCGCTAGACTATTTTACTGACTCATACATAAACACGCTCTCGTTTTTTCTCGATGCCCTTTATCCTTGATGATCGTCAAATGGCTTTCATTTGATCACTTTTAAGGTGACTTATCCTTTGCGTAGCTTACTCTTCACTTAAATAAATCAACCCCCATTTAGGTAGTTGGTTAGTTGCATGACCCGTAAGCTCGCGATAATAGTACCGTTTGTCATGCTTGATCATACTGATAATTTCCTCTTCCTTCATCCCCAGCTCTTGACATAAGTCAGTTTTGGTATTGGTCACAAGTTCCAGTAGAATTTGGATCTGTGCGTCCACAGCCAGAAGCGCTCGAAAGGTATCAAATAAGTTCTTTGTTCGATCATAGTAAATGTCTTCGAAGTCAACACAAAGTTCCTTATAATAAGTAAAAAGTTTCGGATAGGCTGTCAGTACCCCAGCGCTTAACAATACTTCCTTTGAATAAGACAGATAATCCTTCGGGTCATTTATTTTTTCTGATAACACAGAATCACTCCTTTCCATCCATGGCTTTTCTTCAATGATAGCATTGATCCCTCATTTGATCGTAATGATTTCCATCCTCGTTAGTTGCCCTTACATCCCTTCACATAAAACAAAGGCTTTATCTTCTAGTATTTCAAATCACATGAAATCCTTGGGTGGCATCCCTTTCTGCGCTCACCTCCAATGCATGATCTAAGAAAATCAGTTACTCTCATTATAGTTTTTTGTTTCTCCAAGCTTATAATTCCTTTTTGCTCTAGCAGAGGAATAAGAGAGAAAAATCCAGCGTACCAGCATTGCTGTATCAACAAGAAGAAAGATCAAAAGGAATCTATTTGCAGTGATTTTCCGATGATTACACGATCAACCAAAAGAACGAATGGAAATGAATGCTTTTAACCAATGCTGTGGCGCCTTCATTCCCACGACAGCACAAAAAACCAATGATCGCTGGTTTCGATCATTGGTCAAAGTTCTCAAATTGCATGTTGTAAAAGCACGATCTGTCCTTTCTTTTTGGATCATGCCAAGATATAAGCGAGGCTAAAACGTCCTCTTACACTGTGAGCACAAAAAAGAATCATGCATATAGAAAATCTAAAATCTCACGTGGCGCGTCTACCAAAGCATCTGGGTTTTCTTCAGAAAGCTTTTTCGGATCGTGGCTGCCCCACGTAACGGCGATCGTTTTGACACCCGCGGCTTTTCCCATTTGGATATCAAAAATAGCATCTCCTATCATGATCGTCTTTGTCGGGTCAAATTGATAGTGTGCCACGACTTTATTGATTCCTTCGGGATGAGGTTTGTAGTGGGTCACCGCATCAGAGCCGATGATTTCTTCAAAGAACGCGACAAGGTCCTGAGCAGCTAGGTTTCGTTTGACAACCGCTGTCTTCTTACTTGAAACGACGAAACAAGGTACCTTTCGTTTGTTTAAGATTTCTAAGACATGGGGAATTTCTGGAAATACTTTCAAGGTACTTTCTTCATAGGTTTGGTAATAGGCTCGGAAAATCCGAATCAATTCCGTTGCGGTTTCTTGATCTAATGGCTGTTCAGACATTTTAAAAAATGATTCTTCGATCGGTATCCCCATATAATGTTCAATGACTACTTCACTGGGTACTTTGAGTCCCATCTCTTTAAAAGCTGCTTTTGTCGCCTTCACACTACATTCTTTTGAATCCAATAAAGTTCCATCTAAATCAAATAGCACACATTCAACCTGCTTCACGATATTTCCTCCTCCAAAAGGTATTCCATCAATTTTCTACAAATGCTTTTTTCATTTACCCAGTATTTCTTTCCATTACTGATTATCTCTATTTTATCACTAAAAAAAAGCATTATCATATTTTTCCATAACCTTCTTCATTTATTGCTAATATACTTATATAAAAAACGACTCGCTTTGAACACAGAGTCGTTTCTACAAGATAGGCAAATTTACCTGAAGGCCTATTTATCAGGCATAAAAAGTTAAACCCATTTTTAGCTTTTTTATTGCAAGATATATCCTTTGCCCCAAGCGGTACGGACGCGTTTTTCAGTATAGTCGTATTCATCTAATTTCTCATTGATTCGTTTCGCCAAAATCGATAGCTGCGATTTTCGGGAATTCGTGCCGCCGTTGCCCCAAATTTTCCAGCAAAGGTCCTCTCGGTTGATAAATTGCTCTTCTGCTAGATTATTGAAAAAGATCTGTTCTTGCAGACTAAGAAATTTAGGGAACGATTCCTTCGTTACTGATGCCTTTTCTAACTTGCGAGTATTTGGTGGCAAAGCCGCCAAAAATTCTCTCAACTCGACAAATGACCGATTAAGATAGGTCGCATTTTCCGCTTTTTCCAGTATCATTTCTTGTTCGTCATTCCCTGGCAAGATTCGAACGATCCGCTGTTGATAATAAGGAGCCAATGTCTGATTGAGCAATAAAAATTCTGGATCAGCAATTGTTTCACTGACAAATAAACAGTCAAATAACTTGGCACTTTCTATCAACCATTCCTCCTCTTCGGTACTTCTGCCCACGAACACTTCATGGCTCAAAATCTGCAGCTCCCGCTGCAAATCAATCTCATATGATATATTTTTCGTCAATATGATAATTCTCATGATACACCCTACTTTCCTTTCTTATTTATTCAGAAATGAGTTGGAAATGATTTCTGAATACTTTATGTTGACATTATTACTTATTTTTATCAGCTTGAGGTGTCATTTTTTGTTCATAAATGGTGATCTGGTGTCATGTTTTAAAAAATAGATCGACTTTCATTTCATGGTTCATACTCTTCGATAGCCAATAAAAAAGCAACCTGTTAGCCAGATTGCTTTCTTGCCCTCACTACTCCCACTTCAAATCCAACAGCTCCAGCATTTCATGGTAGGCGGTTTCGATCCGCTGGCGCTTTTCTTCAGGGACATTTTTGGCATATTGCCCATCTGGCAGATAATTTTCGGCAAGGTAGACTTGAAAATCAAAGGCCTGCAAGACGCCGTATTCTGGATCATAATAGGTACGATCAGGGATCGGTTCTTTGGAGACCCAAGTCGGATGCATGGCAATCTTGCTTAAATAGGTCCGCTGCCCTTCTTTGGAGATTTCAACTTCTGGGATAACGCCTCGTTCGGTCCAATAGTTGTTATTGACGGTTTCATAACGTTGATTCGACAATAAGTTTCCCATTGAATAAATGATAAATTTCTTTTCACCGTCCTTTTCGATGATTTCGGTTGGTTCTGCTACATGCGGATGGCCGCCGAAGATAATATCAGCACCAAAATCGATCATCTTCCGATAAACAGTTTGTTGTTCTTCCGTTGGTTCTAAAGAATACTCGACACCAGACTGAGGCATCACGATGGTGATATCCGCCAAGCTTTCCGCTTCTTTGATCTCTGCTTCCACTTTATCTAACGACAAGTCTTTCAAATAGGTGTCATACTCTGCTTGAGTTAAGCTTTCTTCAAGGCCATTGAAGCCATAGGCATAGGCCAAGAGAGCAACTTTGATCCCGTTGACTTCTTTGACCAGGATTCCGCTATTGTCGACCGTGGCACCAATCGTTGCCAAGCCTTGGTCGTGAAAAGCAGCCGCCGTTGTTTTGATTCCTTCGATCCCTGTATCTAAAATATGGTTATGGGCAAGATCAATCACATCAAAGCCCGCGTCTTTGATACTGGCAACGGCATCGATAGGGGCGTTGAATAAGGGAAAACCGCCAAGCGGTTTATTAGGATTGATGGTTCCTTCAAAATCACCTAAAGCAAGGTCCGCCGATGCAATCAGCGGTTTGACTTGCTCAAAATCATTGTCAAAATCATAACGCTTCCCATCGTAAGCGCTTAAATAAACAGGTGTATGATAAAGCATATCGCCACTAGCTGTCACTGTGATGGTTTTTACTGCTGGCTTTGTTTCGGTAGAACTACTCGTTTCTTGCATTGGCTTTGTTGCCTTTGTCGTTTCTGCTGTATGACGCTGTTCGGGGATGCTTGTCACTTGAATCACTAGATAAATCACTCCAAGTATGATTGCCAGCAACGCTGTACTTACCCCCACAATGATCCGCTGGCGTTTCTGACGCTCCCGTCTTCGTTGTTGTCTCATGCCCTCACCCTTTCACTCTGCTTTATCAAAAACCTATCTTCGTTTACGTTCTAACGAGGTTCCCTGCTCCCTTTCCTGCGATCCCCACTAAATAATATCTTTTCATTAAATAATTATACTATATTTGAGATTCCTTTAATAGGTCATTTTGTAAAGAATAAAAAAACAGCCCGATCGTGATCGAACTGTTTTATTCGCTTCTGAGTTGTTTGATTCGCTTCTTTTATTCTTTTCTATAGTAGCTCTGACCTCAGAAATTTTTGCTTCCTGAAGCTATTTTCTACTTTGCTTCCTCATGCTTCACGGGACAACTGCTATGACAATCAGAACAATGATCCTTTTTCACCATGCGGTACACTACACGGGTGCCATAGCCAAAAATCAGGCCGCTTAGAATTATTGTAGCAATCATTTTTCGCCTCCTACGACTTGGATCAAGGGTACACTCCCGCGGAATGGTTTCTTCAACAGAGCAAATACCAATAGCCCAGCAATGAGGATTGCCGCGAAAACACCCAGCGTGAGGTGTCCGCCTTCAAAGACGACGTGCCCGAATTGGTAGACCAACAAGCTGGCGCAGTATGCCAAGCCGCATTGATAGCCAATGGCTAACCACGTCCACTTGCTGTCCCCCATTTCACGGTGGATCGCACCGATAGCAGCAAAACAAGGGGCACATAGTAAATTAAAGACGAGAAAAGAGTATGCCGCCACAGCAGTGTAATCGCCGCGCAACACTTGCCAAATCTCCGTCCCGCTTTCTGACAACTCCCCGGTTTGTCCGTAAAGGATCCCAAAGGTGCCGATCACATTTTCTTTGGCGACCAGGCCAGTGATCGTCGCCACGGCGCCTCGCCAGGTTCCCCAGCCTAGGGGAGCGAAAAGCGGCGCCAAAAGTCGTCCGAAAAAGGCCAAAATGCTTTGGTCTTCTGTGACCCGCTGCAAGGCAAAGCTGTAGCTGGAGGTAAACCAGACAAAGATACAAGCCACAAAAATTATCGTCCCGGCTTTTTTCACAAAAGCAATGGCTCGATCACAGGCACTTTTCAAAATCGTTGTGAGCTGCGGCAAGTGATACGCTGGCAGTTCCATAATGAATGGTGCCAGATCACCTGCAAATAAAGGCGTTTTTTTCAAGACGATCCCTGAAAAAATCACAGCACCCATGCCGACAAAATAGGCCGATGGGGCGACCCAACTATACTGAGGGAAAAAGGCTCCTGAAATCAATGCGATGATCGGCAATTTGGCAGAACAAGGCATGAAGGTCGTGACCATCACCGTCAACCGACGATCCTTTTCATTTTCAATCGTTCGGCTTGCCATCACGCCGGGCACCCCGCAACCGGTAGCGATCAACATGGGGATAAACGACTTGCCAGATAGACCAAACTTGCGAAACAGGCGGTCCATGACAAATGCCACCCGTGCCATGTATCCGCAGTCCTCCAAGATAGCCAAACAAAAAAACAGCACGAAGATCTGTGGCAAAAAGCCTAAGACCGCACCGACACCTGCCACGATGCCGTCTAAAATCAGTTCTTGCAGCCACTGGGCGACTTGCAGCTGTTCTAGCCAGTGCGCTGCTGTTTCGGGAATCCAGGTGCCAAATAATACATCATTGACCCAATCAGTACCAATCGTACCAATCGTCTGAATCGATAAATAGTAGATTCCCCACATAATGAAGGCAAAAATCGGTAGTGCCAATACGCGATGGGTCAACACACGGTCGATTTTGTCGCTGAAGGCTAAGTGCTGATCTGTTTCCTTGATGACTGCCAGCGCCAACAATTCTTCAATGAAGCCATAGCGCTCATTGACGAGAATGGCGTCACTGCTGTCTTTAAAGATCAGCTCTAAAATCGAAATCGTCTCCTGAAGGACTGCCTGCTGGGAATCAGTCAGTTTACACATCGTCTGAATCGCTTCATCTTTTTCAAAGAGTTTTATGGCAAACCAGCGTTTTTGCTGCTGAGGGATCGTCTCTGGCAAAATCGCCATGATCTCGGTCAAGCCAGCTTCTAGACGAGCATCGTAGCGGGGAGGAAGCGGTTGTGTATTGGCTACATGCTTCGCTGCCTCGATCATTTTGGTTAAGCCGCGTTGCTTCAAAGCACTGATCCCTACTACGGGAACCCCTAGACCGTAAGCCAGCTTTTCGAAATTGATCTGCAAGCCTTTTTTCTTTAATAGGTCGATCATGTTGATGGCTGCCACAGTCGGGACATTCATTTCTAATAATTGCAATGTTAGATACAGGTTGCGCTCCAGGTTGGTTCCATCGATAATATTGATCACCGCATCCAATGATGCTTCCATCAAATAATTGCGAGAAATCAGTTCTTCTGGTGTGTACGGCGACAAGGAATAGATCCCTGGTAGATCTTGGATCAATACTTGTCGGTCTTTTCGCAGTCGCCCCGCTTTTCGTTCCACGGTAACGCCTGGCCAATTCCCCACTGTTTGTTTGGCACCGGTCAATTGATTGAAGGTACTCGTTTTCCCGCTATTGGGATTTCCTGCTAATGCAAAGTGATAGATCATTACGCTTCGACTCCTTTTTCGACAAAAACCAACGCTGCTTCTTGCTTTCTCAAAGACAATTCATAGCCGCGGAGCCGAATCTCCATCGGATCACCTAAAGGAGCCAGCTTCACCACTTCCAAATGGACGTTTTTCGTAAGCCCCATATCCATCAATCGACGGCGCACCGCACCTTTGGCGGCGATCTGATTGACCTTCCCGCTTTCACCGACTTGTAGCTGATCCAAAGAGGTAATGATGGTTTGCTGCTGGGTTTCTGTGACATCGATTTGTTCCATGACCCGTTCATCTAAAGCGATCCGCGTCCCTTGGTGTAAAATGATGCCGCCTTTGCGATCTTTTTGTACCACAACGATTTCAACGCCCGTGCGAATACCAAGATCATTTAAATGAGCCGTGATTTCTTTGGTGGTTGCCAACGAGTCGATTTTGTATGTTCCAGAAGCCCGAGTTTGCGCCATTTTCATTGCTTCTTACTCCTTTTGTGAAGTGTTGTTATAATTAACCTACTTTAATTGAGAATGATTATCATTATAATAGAGCCATTTCCATAAGAAGTCAATCTGTTTTGGATCTCACTTTGAATCTTCCTTCACAATAAGGATTTTTTTTACTCATTTTGATTGCATATCCCCTGTATTAATTACGCAAAAACCTTGTAATTCTAAGTATTTTCCGCTTTTTTCCCTTGCATAAAAAACACGGAAACACTATAAATTGTGTATGTCGAATTCACAAGCACAAGATATAGTGTTTTTTCGTTGACTTTCTCCGAGACTTATTTATACTAGGTTTATAACTATTACAACTCGGAGGAAACAATTATGAATATCAAACTATTTTCGAAAAATAACTGCATGCAATGTAAAATGGCGAAACGCTTTTTAAGTGAAAATCAGATTGCCTTTGAAGAAATCAATATTGATAATGAGCCTGAAGCATTAGAATTTTTGAAAGAACAAGGATTCCAAAGTGTGCCAGTCATTACCTCTGATGCGCAAACGATCATCGGTTTCCGTCCAGATCAACTACGTCAATTAGCGAGCTAAGATTTTTCTCAATGTGATGCTTTTGAGGGATTTGTCAGTCGTCCAGACCGCAAGTCCTTTTTTATACGAACAAAACAAGAAAAGAGGTTAGCCATTTATGAGCTTGAAAGAAATCAAAGATGTCAGTTATTTCAAATTGAATAATGAGATCAACCGTCCAGTAGATGGTCAAATTCCATTAAATAAAGACAAAGAAGCCTTAGCGGCATTCTTTAAAGAAAACGTTGAACCAAATACCTTAACCTTTGCGACTGCAATGGACAAAATCAATTATTTGATTGAAAATGATTATTTAGAAGAGGAATTTATCAAAAAGTATCGCCCTGCCTTTATTGAGCAATTGTATCAATTCTTAGATGAGCAACACTTTACTTTCAAATCATTTATGGCTGCTTACAAGTTTTATTCCCAATACGCATTAAAAACGAATGATGGTACCGCGTATCTAGAACGTTACGAAGATCGGGTCGCTTTCAACGCCCTTTACTTTGCGGATGGCAATGAAGAGTTAGCAATGAGCTTGGCAGATGAAATGATCTACCAACGTTACCAACCAGCAACCCCTTCTTTCTTGAATGCAGGACGCAAACGTCGCGGTGAGTTGGTTTCTTGTTTCTTGATCCAAATCACTGATGACATGAACGCGATCGGTCGTGGGATCAACTCCGCGCTGCAACTTTCACGAATCGGTGGCGGTGTCGGGATCACGTTATCAAACTTGCGGGAAGCCGGCGCGCCTATCAAAGGCTACGAAGGGGCAGCAAGTGGTGTGATGCCTGTAATGAAATTGTTTGAAGATAGCTTCAGCTACTCAAACCAATTGGGTCAACGGCAAGGGGCTGGCGTGGTCTACTTGAACGTCTTCCACCCAGACATCATCAGCTTTTTATCAGCGAAAAAAGAAAATGCGGATGAAAAAATCCGTGTCAAAACCTTATCATTAGGCGTGATCGTACCGGACAAATTCTACGAATTGACGCGCAAAAATGAAGAGATGTATCTCTTTAGTCCCTACAGTGTCGAAAAAGAATATGGCGTACCCTTCTCTTATGTCGATATCACCAAGGAATACGACAACTTAGTCATGAACCCACGGATTCGCAAAACCAAAATCAGAGCCCGTGATTTAGAAAACGAAATTTCTAAATTGCAGCAAGAATCTGGTTATCCTTATATCATCAATATCGATACAGCAAACCGCAGCAACCCAATTGATGGCAAGATCATCATGAGTAATCTTTGTTCCGAGATCCTTCAAGTCCAAGCACCATCTGAGATCAACGGCAAACAAGAATACGAAGTTTTAGGAACAGATATCAGCTGTAACTTAGGTTCCACCAATATCGTGAACTTGATGGACAGCCCTGACTTTGGGAAATCTGTTCGAGCAATGACTCGTGCCTTGACCTTTGTTACTGATGCGTCTGACATTGACGTAGTACCATCGATCCAAAATGGGAATGCCTTGAACCACACGATCGGTTTAGGCGCAATGGGCTTGCATACCTATTTTGCAAAAAATCAAATGGAATATGGTTCACCAGAATCCCTTGAATTTACTGATCTTTATTTCATGTTGTTGAACTATTGGACATTGGTTGAAAGCAATGCCATCGCCAAAGAAAAAGGCGAAGTTTTCCATAACTTTGAAAAATCAGCGTATGCAGACGGCAGCTACTTCACCGATTATATCCAAGGTGACTACCAACCAAAATCGGAAAAAGTCAAAGCATTGTTCGAAGGCGTCTTTTTACCAACTGGTGAAGATTGGGCAGCCTTGGCACAAACCGTCAAAGAAACCGGCTTGTATCACCAAAACCGCCTAGCCGTTGCACCAAATGGTTCGATCTCTTATATCAATGATACGAGTGCCAGCATCCACCCAATCACACGGATGATCGAAGAACGCCAAGAAAAGAAAATCGGCAAGATCTACTATCCAGCACCTTACTTGAGCAATGAGACGATCGGCTACTACAAATCAGCCTACGATATGGATATGCGCAAAGTGATCGATGTTTACGCAACTGCTCAAAAACACGTCGATCAAGGTATGAGTATGACCTTGTTTATGCGTTCAGATATTCCAGAAGGTCTTTACGAATGGAAAGAAACGACAAAACAAACCACCCGTGATTTGAACATTTTGCGTCACTACGCTTTCCACAAAGGCATCAAATCGATCTACTATGTACGGACCTTTACAGATGATGCAGAAGAGATCGGCAGCAACCAATGTGAAAGCTGCGTCATCTAATCCAACTTTTGCCTGAAAACGAACCAACCGCCTGCCCCTGCTCTTTCTTGACAGCGGGTCGGCTGTTGTCTTGATACGATTATTGGAGGAACCGACTATGGGTAAGACTTACTATGAAGCAATCAACTGGAATGAGATCGAAGATATCATCGATAAATCCACTTGGGAAAAATTAACAGAACAATTCTGGTTAGATACGCGGATCCCTTTATCAAATGACCTTGATGACTGGCGGACGCTATCTCCATTAGAAAAAACAACGGTGGGCTACGTCTTTGGCGGCTTGACTTTATTAGATACCGTTCAATCAGAAAGCGGTATGGATCAACTGCGTAAAGATGTCCGCACCCCACATGAAGAAGCGGTCTTGAACAACATCCAATTTATGGAATCTGTCCATGCAAAAAGCTATTCATCGATTTTCAGCACCCTGAATACAAAAGCGGAGATCGCTGATATTTTTGAATGGACCAACACCAATCCATATTTGCAAAAGAAAGCCGAACGAATCAATGAGATCTACAAAAATGGCACACCGCTAGAGAAAAAAATCGCCAGTGTATTTCTAGAGACCTTCTTATTCTATTCAGGTTTCTATACACCCCTTTACTACTTAGGCAATAACAAACTAGCGAACGTAGCGGAGATCATCAAATTGATCATTCGTGACGAATCCGTTCACGGCACGTATATCGGCTACAAATTCCAATTAGGTTTCAACGAATTACCAGAAGACGAACAGCAAAAGCTGAAAGACTGGATGTACGATTTGTTGTATGAGTTGTATGAAAATGAAGAGCGTTATACCGAAGAATTATACGATGAGATCGGCTGGACCGAAGAAGTCAAAACCTTCTTGCGTTACAATGCCAATAAGGCTTTGATGAATCTAGGTCAAGACCCGCTTTTCCCAGATACCGCCAACGATGTCAATCCAATCGTCATGAACGGTATTTCAACTGGTACCAGCAACCACGACTTCTTCTCACAAGTTGGGAACGGGTATCTGCTTGGTTCCGTGGAAGCGATGAAAGACGATGACTACTTCATCGGACTTGATTGATCTGCTGACAAATAAACACCTTGTTTCTCGCCAATTGAGGGTGAGAAACAAGGTGTTTTTTAGTGAGCCAACTGGTCTTTGATAAAGGTCAACGTTTCTGTCAAACAGGCCTGTGCTTGGGGCAAGCTATAATCAAATTGGTATTCGTGGGTCACCGTTTCCGAATCCCCTTTGTAAAAGCGACTCGTCACGGGAATATCAAGAGCTTGCAGCTGGTTGGCAAAGGCAATGCCTTGGTCTTCAAAGGAATAGGCATTGCCATCCGTGATATACGTTGGTGGAAAATCAGCCGTCAATTTATCCACCAGTGAGATTTCCTGCAGTTGGGGACTATCTTGCCATTCTTTTTTTCCTAATAACGACCAAGCCACCGTTTTGACAAAGAATTTCATAAAGCGATCATCTGAAGAAGTCCCAGCGATCTGCTTCAAATCAAGCGGTCCGCAATAGGAAATAAACCCTTTCAGGGCCGATGCAGGAATATCTTGATCAAAGGACATTTCCTTCGCATACGCTGGATTGGTTTGCAGCGCCACATATTGCCCGGCAATTTGGGCACCTGCAGAATCTCCACCAAAGAAGAGTTGATCGAAATCAAGCATGGGGTATGCTTGGGCATCTGCTTTGATCGAGTCTACCGCTTGGGCTAATTGTTTGACCTGTCCCGGATAATGCAAACTTGGCGCCCATTCATAATTAATCGAAATCACAGCGGCTTTGGTTTCATCGACGACATAGGTCGCAAACTCTTTGACCCCTTCTTTGTCTCCGCCGACATAGCCGCCCCCATGGACCCAAAAAATGACTGGAACAGGGCCTTCTTGTGCCTCTTTGGGATAATATAGATCAAAGGTACTACGTTGATAATCCGATTGATACGTCAAGTCCTGTTTGACCGTCACATTCGGCAAACTTTTTTGATAAGCTGCCTCATCCTTGATGGTCACTTCTTGGTTAAACAGATGACCGATCAAAAAAGCCCCCGGTCGTGGGGAGAGTTGAAAAGCCAGAAAAACGGCAGCTAAGAGTCCGATCAGGACAATCGCCACCCACATGAAAAAGCGCAGAATTTTTTTCAAGTAAAAGCTCCTTCCTTCTTTCTGTTTCAGCTTTTTCATTTAACCATGTTTTTTTAGCAAATTCAATGACAATCGCTAAAGATTAAAAAAGGATGATACCAATAGGCATCATCCTTAAAATAACATCGTTTATAATGGCAACATCATAAACAAACCAGCAGCGATCGCTGCCCCGATCATTGGACCGATGATTGGTACTAACGCATAGCCCCAATCGGAAGTCCCTTTGTTTTTGATTGGCAAGATTTGGTGAGCGATCCGTGGTCCTAAGTCCCGTGCCGGATTGATGGCATAGCCTGTTGGTCCACCAAGCGACAGCCCGATCGCTAAGATCAAGATCCCAACGACGATGGGATTTAATCCATCCGTAAAGGTATTGGCACCAAAAGCCAATAAGCCAAAGACTAAGACAAAGGTACCAATCACTTCAGTGATGGTATTCGATACTAAATTACGAACTGCAGGCCCTGTTGCAAAGGTACCTAAAATCGCGCCTTGGTCTTTTGTTTCATCCCATAATGGCAAGTAGTTGAGCCAAACGAGGATCGCCCCTACGATCGCACCAGCAATTTGTGCCAGCATAAACGGTACAGCCAAGCTCCAAGAAAAATTCCCCGTCATCGCCATGCCTAATGTAACGGCTGGATTCAAGTGAGCAGGTCCCATGTACCCTGAAACGTAAACGGCAATCGTTACCGCTGTCGCCCAGCCCATTGCGATCACGATCCAGCCAGAGGCTTCTGCTTTACTCTTTTTCAGATTGACAGCCGCACACACACCATCCCCTAACAAAACCAAAATAGCCGTTCCTAGAAATTCACTAAAGATCTGGGTTGTTTCATTCATCTTTTTTTCCTCCTTTTAAGGCTGTTAAATCTGATTCTGCGATCACTTGGTTCAATTCTGCTACATGGGCTGCTTTTTCTTCCTCGCTCCAGCCAAAGAAGTCGGTCATAGCTGCAACGACACCGGCTTTGACTTCATCTAAGGTGTCTCGCATAAATAGGATATGGTTGGTCCGACGCAATAGATAATCGACAGGCGTCAGAACCATTTCTTCATGCAAGGAATAGTTCAAGGCCGTACTTTCTTTTTCATCTAAGCCCTCAAACTTCGTCTTGTAGTTCAACACTTGGGGAAGATTCGACCCATAAAGATGAGCCAAATACGTTGCAGCGGCTTCATCGAATCCAGCGGCTTGCGCTTGGTCAGCCAGCTTCGCTAAGTCTTCCTCTACATTGGCTGCATCAAGCTCACCACCAGAAACTGGGTACGTGGTTGAATCCACCAACTCGAAGGATGCACCGCTTTCTTGGAGCAATTCATTGATCCGTTTGACTGCTCCTTCCGCCATCAAGCGATAATCGGTGATTTTTCCCCCTGCCAACGTCAATAGTCCGTCTTTTGAGCGTTCCAAACTGCTGCCGCGAGAAACTTGCGATGGATCCACTTTGCTGGCTTCTACTCGTTCTTGTGCTTGTTTTACGGCTTTTTCTACGACTGGTCGCTGCCGCTCATCTTCAAGATACTCTTTGACGCTTTCAACGATCTGCTCAAAGCTTTCATCCGATAGTTTGCCTTTACCACCGCCATTGTAATCAGACCCGCCATTATTCACAATCAACGGACGCAATCCTGCCCAGCTCGCTTCGATATCATCAAGGGTGATCTGAGCGTGAGGGAAGCGTTCATTCACGATGGTCAGTAGATAATCAACATCTTCTTGCGTGACCGTTGGATGGGCGAAATCGCCTGTATAATCCGTATCGGTTGTGCCAAAATAGGTCTTATTTTCTCTTGGTACCACGAAAACCATCCGACCATCATTTTTCCCAGTATCGAAGTAGGTTGGTTGCGGCACTTTTAGTTTTTCCCGATCGACCACTAAATGGACACCTTTCGTCGGACGCATTTGTGGCGGCAGCTCATCATTCTTGTCTAATTGACGAACGATGTCTGACCAAGGGCCTGTCGTGTTGATCACGACTTTGGCGTGAACCTCAAAGCGCTCGTTTGTCAGTTGATCCTCCACTTCTACCCCATTGATGATGCCTTGCTCATCATGTAAGATGCCGACGACTTTGGCTTTACTGATCATTGCTGCCCCATCGGCTTGTGCTCGTTTGATGTTTTCGATCACCAAGCGGGCATCGTTGTTGCGAAAATCAAGATAGACACCGCCACCGACTAAGTTTTCCGCCTGCAGCTGAGGTTCGCGTTCTAAGACCTCTTCTTTCGTCAGCAGATAATTTTCGTATTTACTGCCTGTCACATTCGCTAAGCGATCATAAAGATCCATCGCCACTTTGACAGAAAACAAGGAGAAGGTTGCCCCTGGTTCATCATAGATTGGCAAAAGCATTGGATCTGGTTTCGGGATATGCGGAGCAATTTGCTGCACGATCGCCCGTTCCCGCACGGTGTCAGCGACCACTTCCACGTCAAAGGTTTTCAAATAACGAATACCGCCATGAACGAGTTTGGTGGACCGCGAAGACGTTCCTTCGGCAAAATCCTGCATTTCCAAAAGCACCGTCTTCATCCCAGCGGCTGCGGTTTGAACAGCAACCCCCGCGCCAGTGATCCCACCACCGATGATCAATACATCATAGGTGGTCTTTGCCGCTTCTTGAATGGTTTGCTTCCGATCTTTATGTGAAAAGGTCATGGCTTACTCGCCTTCTTTCTTCGCTTTGAATTTGAAGGTCTGAGTAGCTGCCACCGCTTGTTTCCAGCCTTCGTACAAATTGTCTCTTTCTTCTGCTGGCATTTCTGGTGTAAACATTTGCCCTTCTTCTGCCATTGATTTCAATTCATCCAAGTCTTTCCAGAAGCCAACCGCTAGCCCTGCCAAGTAAGCTGCACCTAATGCGGTTGTTTCCAGATTCGCAGCTCGTTGCACGTCAATGTCTAAAATGTCCGCTTGGAACTGCATCAATAGATCGTTTTTGGCTGCACCGCCATCGACTTTCAGCAATGGGATATCGATGCCAGAATCTTTTTTCATCGTGTCGATGACATCTTTTGATTGATACGCAACAGCTTGCAATGTTGCCCGAACAAAATCTTCCTTCGTCGTCCCACGAGTCAAGCCAAAGACGGCTCCTCTTGCATCTGAATCCCAATAAGGTGCACCCAATCCAGTAAAGGCAGGCACCACATACACTTCATTATCGCCTTTTGCTTTGGCAGCTATTTCTTCTGATTGCGGAGAAGACTCGATCATTCGTAGACCGTCCCGCAGCCATTGGATCGCTGATCCAGCAACGAAGATACTTCCTTCTAAGGCATAATAGACTTTGCCGTTGATGCCATACCCGATGGTCGTCAGTAGGTCATTGTCAGACAATTGTGGTTCTTCACCCGTATTCATGACGATAAATGCCCCAGTGCCGTAAGTATTTTTGATCATGCCTTTTTCAAAGGCCATTTGCCCAAAGAGGGCGGCTTGTTGGTCCCCAGCCATTCCAGCGATTGGTACTTCACTGCCGTAAAAATGGTAGCTGCGGGTGTGACCATAGACTTCTGAGTTGCTTTTGACTTCTGGTAACATCGAGCTTGGAATGTTCAAAAGATCCAAAATTTCTTGATCCCACTCTAATTTATGAATGTTGTAAAGCATCGTCCGACTAGCATTGGAGTAGTCGGTGACATGGACTTGTCCATCTGTCAGTTTCCACACAAGCCATGAATCGATCGTTCCGAAGAGTAGCTCACCATTATCCGCCTTTTCTTGTGCCCCTTCGATATTGTCTAAAAGCCAGCGCACCTTGGTCGCTGAGAAATACGCATCAATGACTAACCCAGTTTTTTCATGGATCATCTCTGTATGGCCATCTGCTTTTAATTGGTCAGCGATCGGTGAAGATTGGCGGGATTGCCAAACGATTGCATTTGCGATCGGCTGGCCTGTCGTTTTGTCCCAAACCACTGTCGTTTCACGCTGGTTGGTGATCCCGATGCCGGCGATTGCTTCTGGTCGGATACCTGATTCAATAAATGCCCCTGCGATGACTGATTGGACAGAGTTCCAAATTTCGTTGGCGTTGTGTTCTACCCAACCCGATTTTGGAAAGTATTGCGGAAACTCTTTTTGTGAACTACCGATTTTTTTCCCATTACGATCAAAAATAATTGCTCTTGAACTAGTGGTTCCTTGGTCGATCGCCATTACATAATTTTTTTCTGCCATTTGATTCGCTCCCTTTAGTTTTTTATACGCTTTTCTTGTTAGCGCTTTCTGACTTGCTTTTATTTTAGCTGAACTTTCGCTATGTGGTTCGTCAATTTTTTTTCAAATTTCTAAGAAATTGACGAAATCCACTATTGAAAGCGTTCGCGGATCATTTTTTTGATCGTTTCCCGATCATAAGCGGTACCTAGTTCACTGATTCGATAAGTCGGTGTTTTCGTCTCGATAGCATAATTTGCCAAGATCAAGTCATATTCTTGTTCTGGGCGATAGCGTTCTACGACTACGCCATTCAAATTTTTGAGATACAGCAGCCACATGTAGTAGAGGGCTTCTTTAAACAGTTCATCCATTTTCAAAGCGATCCCGACGCGAAACTCCCGATTGATTTGATAATCGATGATCGTGATCACACTCAAGTATTTGACCATCGTCATCATCAACAAACTATTTTTATCAGATGGCTTGATATCAAGCTCTGCTAAAGCCTTATCCAATAGTTCGTGACTGATTTGCTGGATGTTACGACTGGATAGCTGCGCTTCTAACTGCCAAATATTTTCTCGATCAAAAACCTCCACATCCCCTTTGAAAAAATACACGCGGCTGTGGATCTGCAGCAGGTGACCATAACAAGTGGCTTCGATTTCACGGGGAACAAACGATGGGCGGTAGAGATGCAAAATATGTTCCAAAATCAAGGTATCCGTCAAGGCAGTTGGCGTAAACCGAGAACGCTGCAGCATATACACTTGCAGATCGTGTTCGGATAACACCGAGAACGACAGTAAAAAGACAAAGTGCAGCATCGCCTCCTCTTCTCTGACTTCTAATGCGTAATGGCCAAACCCACGAAATACCAACTCCCGTAATTGCTGAAACAAAGGATCTTTCGTGTAGGGTACCATTTTCTCCCGTAAGACTTGAAAGGATTGAGTAGCAATTTTCAGTCGCGCCTTCATGATCCTCAGCCATAGGGACAAGCGCTGTTGTGCTTCTTTCGTGAAGGTCATGTTCAGACCTCGTGTGATCAGACCGACGTATTTTTCATCGATCGGCAGCGGCTGACTGTCGAAAGAATGGACATACCAAAAGAGTTCAAAATAGAAATAACGAATTTGCGTTTCTTCCCCAATCAGCTTTCCTTGCCAGATCTCTAACTCGAATTCTGCTAGCAAGCCATTTAGCTCTTTGATTTTGCGAAACAAGGATGACTCGCTGACCGCTAATTTTTGTGCCAGCTGGACAGTGGTCACCTCTTGATGCTGCAAAAGATGCTCGAGGATTTGAAATTTCAATGCTGAACGATAAAACGCCCATTCGATTTGATTGAGGGAAAAAGTGGGACTCATTTCAAAGACCAGGACACCTTTTCGATAATACAACTGACACTGCTCTTGGTAGTGAGCCAGCTCATCTTGCAACTCCTCCACATATTTTTCCAAGGAAGGCTTACTGATGCCAAGATAGCTCGCCAGCTCGTGCAGCTCCATTTTTCCGCCCACCAGTAAAAGCTTTTTGATCAGCTGCAATTGCTTTGCTTCTTTTTTTTCTAATAACTGATCAAGTCTCATCGGCATCACTTCCCGACCATAGAAAAGTTTCGTCGATTACATTAGTGAACCGTGGATGGAAGAAAAAGTCTTTTTGGGTCAACTCCTCCATCGTTGCCTGCTGCTCGATCGCAAACGCTAGTAAATTGATTTTTTCCAAAATATTGGCTTTTGATAAAAGCTGCGCACCAACGATTCGGCCGCTGGCTTGTTCGATCATCACTTTTCCATGAACCTGTGTTGGATCAAACAAGGAACTGGCGGCAGTAAACGTATGACAGACGATCGGAGATTCGAAGAAAAACCGATCCGACTCGGTCAAGCCGGTGCTTGCTAAGTACCACCCAAACAGTTGCGTACCGACTGTCCGCAATCCGCCACGAAACGGGATGGTTTTGCTTGCCAGATTGCGAGCTGCTGCGATCCCTGAGCGAACAGCATTGTTGACTAAGGGCATATAGACCGTGTCTTTCGTAATAGCATTCGGAATTTGGATCAAATCGCCGACCGCAAAAATATCCGTGGCAGAAGTTTCCAAGTAGGCATCTGTCCAGATGGTTTGATCACTGTGTAATTCAAAGACCGCAAATGCCTCTGGCAAGCGAGGATGAACGTTGACTGTCGTCAATACCAGATCGCTTTCATAGCCTTGATCGGCGGTTTCGATCCGAAAGCCTGTTTCCGTTTTAACGACTGCCAAAGTTGGCTTGGACCAATGCAGCTGCAAGTTGGGGATTTTTTCGATCTCCGTTAAAAAGGGCTGCAAAAAATCGTGATCAAAGTACTTGAATAAAGGATATGACATTGATTCGATCACACTGACTTTTTTTCCGATCGCAGTCAAGGTATTCGCCGCTTCCATCCCCGCTTGACCAGCACCTACGATGGTAATCGACTCTGCTTGGGGCAATTGCTGCAAGAAATGCTTGGCTGCCTCATATTCCTTGTAGGTCAGTAGTGCTTCTTCTGGTTGTGGCAAAACAGTGGAATCTTGACTGGAGCCTGCTGCCAAGACGAGTCGATCATAACTAAGTTCTCGCTGATCCGTTCGAATCCGATGATCCGAAGGAAAAATCTCCAGAAGCGTTTCTTCTAAGGCAACGTCAATCGTTTCTGCCTCCAGCTGCTCCTTCGTACAAAAGAATGCTTCTTCCAGCGATGCGATCCTGCCTTCGATCAGCAATAACAAACCGCTTGGAACAAACCCAAGATGGGCTTTTTTTTCTATCAATAAAATCTCTGCGTCAGGGTATAATCGGCGTGCTTCACGGGCGCAGCTGACACCCCCAAAGGACCCGCCTACGATAATGATTTTCATTGGATCACCTCTCTCCCTTAGCTTAAATGAAACGCTCTCATTTGACGAGTAAAAAGCTATCAGGCTGACTATTTTTTTGTTAACTGCGGTAAAATAAATGAGACCTATGCTACACTATACGCAAAGGAGTGTTCAAATGGTTTTCTTTTATCAATTCATGCTGGGATTGTTTGCCAGTACATTCGTTGCAGCGGCAGCATTCGTCTTTCAGTGGCTGACTGTTTCTGGCGCACTGGCTGCGATTCTTTGCGGCACACTGGTCATTGGCTTTGGTCCGTGGTACAGCATCTTTTTGATTGGCTTTTTCTTTGCCAGCTCTGGCATCATTGGTCTTTTAAAGAAAATGCGCAGTCAGCCAGAGTCAGCTGTACCTGCCAAAGGTGCTCGCCGTGATGCAAAACAAGTCTTTGCGAACATCGCACCAAGCATCTTTGCTCTACTGCTTGCCTTTTGGACGAAAGAACCGCTATTCCTTTGGGGATTTGTGGCGGGAATCGCTAGCTGTACGGCTGACACTTGGGGCTCAGAAATCGGCGTGCTGAGTCCAAGTCCACCGCGTCACTTACTAACGGGAAAAAAATTACCACCAGGACTTTCCGGTGGTGTCAGTTGGTTGGGAACTGCCGCTTCCCTAGCAGGGAGTCTCGCCATCACTGGTTTATTCGCAGCAGCCTTATGGTTGAACAGCAAGCCATTCTCCTTTGATCTCTGGTTGACCTTGACTGCTTTAGGCTTTTGCGGTAGTCTCTTGGATAGCTTACTGGGCGCAACGATTCAGGTGCGCTATCAATGCCCTGTCTGTCACCAATACACCGAAAAAAAAGTCCACCACGACGTTGCCACCAAGCAAGTCGGCGGTCTTTCCTTTGTAACGAATGAAGGGGTCAATTTGCTGACTTCAATAGTGATCGTTATTGTATCGATCTTGCTAACTGGCTATTTTTTCAAGTAATCAGGCAATCCACTGCGATGACAGTTCCTTCATACAAAAAACCTTCGAGAGCTACACGTTTGTGTTTCTCTTGAAGGTTTTTATTTGTTTAGTGAAAGAATGATACGGGTGCTCACTCCATAAGGAGCCTGATTAAGATGCAGGCGAATGATTCGTCACTTTATAATAAGCAAAATCAGCATAGGATTGATGTTGATGTGCATCCACGGCACCAATAAAATTAAACAATCCTGTGAAGCCACCTATTTCTCCAGGCATTCCATTGACTCCTTCATCAGATAAGTAAGCCACTGACAGATCTTGGAGCACAACTTGCCAAGTCTCTTGTTCCTCTAATCGATAGTAGACATTTGCGATCCCGTGGTCGTATCCAATTTTCAGCTGAATATTTCCTTCGGGAACGACGACGCGCGTATTTACATATTCGATCCTTTGTCCTAATTTTGCTTGTAAGAGAGTCAAATAAGGACATCGCTTTTCTTCTGAATAGGTAACATGAGCATATAACCAATTGTTTGAATCATAATAAAGCCCAAGTCCTGCTGTTTGTGAATAATGGTTCGGTTGAAACTCCAACAAGGTCTCCACCTCATAGGTGAAAGAGGTTGCTCGTGTTGCCATGATGGCAGGATTCATCTGTGAAAACAAGGAATTGCCCCCATAGATCCGTAAGAACCCCTGCCGCTTTTGCGTACTGACCCATGACTGATGTTGTTGGCGATACGGTGTCATAAATTCTAACAGATACTGCGGCTCTTGAAATGAATCAAATAAATCAGTGTTTGGTTCATTGTCAATTGGAACACCAGCTAATCCTTTAAAAGTCATTTTTGCCAAATTGCTTCCATCTTCCATTTCCAACCAATTGTCCTCGGTCCAGTGCATCCTTTGAATAGAAGCTTCTCTTCCAAGAGGATTCAACAGCTGCCCCTCTAAGGGTCTTGCCATTAAATGAGCCATGAACCATTCATCAGTATGGGTATGGACGAGCGAACCATGTCCTGCTTTTTGCATCACTGAATGAGGATTGACCATTTCAAAATGCCCAGCATCAGGGTCGCCCAAAGAAAACAGATGCCTTGGAGAAGAAGTAAGGATCGGTTCGCCTGAAGGATGTGCTTCATAAGGGCCAAAAATAGTTTCTGCGCGACCGACTTCCACACCATGAGCATAGCCCGTGCCTCCAGATGCCAGCAATAAAAAGTACGCCCCTTGATGCTTGTAGATTTGGGGTGCTTCCGCACACCCTCTGGTGGTGAATCCTTGCGTTACGCGATGCCAAGGGGACAGTAATTTACCTGAAGGCAAGTCGATCTCCGCAAGAACAATATGCCCCGGCGCTTGATAACCTTCTCTTGTTTCCCATTCCAAAATCGTTAAATAATGCCGCCCATCCTCGTCATGAAACAGCGCTGGATCAAAGCCAATTGAGGTAAAATAAATCGGTTCTGACCATGGTCCTCGGATGTCAGTCGCCCAAACGGCATAGGAATCAGCATTAAATTCACGTCCTGCCATGTTGACCATATGTGAATACGCCAGCCAAAATCGTTTTGTTTGTGGATCATAAGATAAATGCGGTGCCCAAATACCAGCTGGTGTATTGGTTCCACGTAAATTCACTTCTTCATTGTTCAAGGCATAGCCAACAAGTTGCCAATTCGCAAGATCCTTTGATTCGAAAAGTTGAATCGCAGGTTTCCAATGGAAGGTTGAAGTTGCGATATAATAACGCTCATCCACACAAATGATAGAGGGATCAGGCGCCATTCCAGGAATAACTGGATTTTTGATGATTGTCATAAGCTTCCTTCCTATTCTTAACTTTTTATTCGTTTTGCAACCAAACGACAGTTTTTTTATCATCGTTTGCAGGCGAATGCGATAAATTGAAACCGTTTTATTTGGTTGCTACATTTATCTTACGAAACTTTTAGGGTAGAATGAATATCAAAAAAAAGCCAATACTTACCATTTTTCATTTTTAAGGAGGTCGTTCTGAATGAACCCAACACCTAAATGGCTAGAACAGCTGGTCAAATTACCCGATATCGATATCAATTTAAAAACCTTTGGTGGACACAAGCAACGCGTTTCCCAAGGATGGTGTGCACCGCAAGAGACCCACTTTGCTTTTGAGATCATGATGATCATTGATGGAGAGCAACGCACAATATTTGAAGGCAGGCAGTTTGATTTTGTGGCAAATGACGTGATCCTGATACCGCCTGGTACCGCTCATGAAAATACTTGTCTCGTAACAGAAGGTTTAGAGTATTTTTGTATGCATTTCGATCTTGATGATCCTGAGATTCAGCAACAGTTGTTGATGTATTGTCCTTTACTACTAAAAAAGACGAATCCCGCCTACCAAGCGATCGTTGCGATCCTTCAGCAATACATTGCGTTTTTGGCAAGCGGATACTTTGGAATGAAAGAAAAAATCGCCATTGAGATCTTACTGTTAGAACTGATGCGTGCCTTACTAGACTATGTCGAAGATGAAAAAAACCAGTTAGCGCATACAGATAACACTTCCCTTGTTTTAGCAAAAGCGATCGCAGAATCGATCCAACAAAATTTTCGTACGTACACACAAAGCCCAACGGAAGAAAACAAAGCCTTGCTTTCCATGAGTTATACAGCCAATTCATTGAACATTAGTAATAGTACGATGCTGACGGTTTTCAAAAAAGTTTATGCTAGTAGTCCAAAACAGTACTTAGATCAATTACGTTTCAACCAGGCAAAATTCTATCTCCATCAACCCAAATTGACCATCGCCGAAATCGCAGAGATCATTGGCTATCAAAATGCCGCCCACTTTACGAGACAATTCAAAAAATGGGCAAACATGTCGCCAAATAAATACCGTAAGCTCCAGTTAGAAGCAGCAAAATAAGTAATCGACAAATAATGATTCGAGAAAAGCGACCCCTACTTCTTCCTCTGAGGATGCGAAAAAAAGCTTTTTTTTCGCATAATAAATGAAAAATGGTAAATTTCCCCTTTTTTTTGATATTTCAAGTCCTGTCTGCATTCTTTATGATTAATACCAAGAAATCGTTTGCAGGAATAAAAACAGTTAGTTGCAAAATAGCAAGATGAGGGATATTCTCAGCACACTTGCTTTGCACTACATTAAGGGGAATATGTATGATTTCAGAAAATTCAATGTCAATCAAAAGTCGGTTGCCGTTAAAAATCGGAATTTTGAGTCTTTCATTGGTCGTACAAGCTGCTGGTGCAGTAGCAGCAGCCGTACCTTTTATTATGAACGATTTTTCTGACCGAACCACCGCACAAGTCCAATCTATTTTGACACTGCCCTCAATGGCAATCTTGATTTTCATTCTGCTAAGTTCATGGTTTATCAAAGTACTTGGCAAAAAGCGAACGGTCTGTTTAGGCTTGATGATCGCTTTAGTCGGTGGCATCTTACCGGCATTTACAATGAACTTTGGCTTGATTTTATTTGCCCGTATTTTGTTTGGCGCAGGTCTGGGACTCTTTAACTCAATGACCGTCTCCTTGATCGGCGACAACTTTACAGGTGCCGAGCAAAAAAATTTATTAGGTATTCAATCAGCCGTGATGACTTTAGGGAATAGCCTAGCGACGTTCGCTGCGGGCCTACTGTTAACGATCTCGTGGCAAGCTTCATTCTTAGTGTACTTGGTCATCTTACCGATTCTCTTTCTTTTTCTTTTCGGTTATCGTAACGTCAATGAAAATCCAGTTGAAACAACGCAGCCATCAACCACCGCTACAAAAAGAAGAAAGCTGCCATTAAGCGTAACTTTAGGTATTTTGACTCTCTTTTTATTCTTCATTAGTTTGATGGTCGTCATTACTTCTTCTGCATTACTGATTCAAGAATTGGCGCTGACGAATCAAGGATTTCTTTCCACCGCATTAGCGATCGCCGGTATTTTTAGCAGCTTGGTCGCATTAGCATTTGGTCAAATCACCAAATTATTAAAGCGCTTTACGCCAGTTGTCGTCATCAGTTTCGCAATGGTTGGTTTTTTCACGATAACCTTTGCACCTACGATGACCGTCTTTTTCATTGGTCTATTAGTGGTTTATCTTGCCAATCTTGTCGTTCCTTATGTATACAGTGTCATTCTTAGCGATGTAGATCCAGAAGCCAATAACTTAGTTGTTTCTTTGGCAATGGTCGCTTGTAATCTTGGTGCTTTTTCTTCCCCCTATGTCATAAACTTTATCAGTCAACTACTTGGCATGACAACGGCAGTCATGCAAGTCAGAATCGCTGCCGGAATCATGGCTATCATTGCTCTGATTTTTCTATTTCTCGCTTTCAACAAAACGACCACACCTATTAGTAAGGAGGAACTATAAGATGGAACAAAAACTTAGAGGCGTCAACCTAGGCGGTTGGCTTGTATTAGAAAAATGGATGGCACCTAGTCTCTTTCAAGGAACACCTGCCGATGACGAGTATTATTTAGCCTATGATCTACCAGAAGCTGAATACCAAGCACGGTTGTTGATTCATCGTGAAACATTCATCACTGAAGCTGATTTCTTGCGCATTTCATCAGCTGGCTTCAATACCGTTCGAATACCTGTCCCTTATTTTATTTTTGGTGATCGTGCCCCCTTCATTGGCTGTATCGACTATTTGGATAAAGCCTTCGCTTGGGCGAAGGCTTATGACCTAAAAATCTTGATCGATCTGCATACCGCACCCTTCAGCCAAAATGGTTTTGACAATGGTGGTCTCTCGGGTGTAGTCAGATGGGCACAAATGCCCGAAGAAGTGGCGTTCGAATTAACGGTCTTGGAACGTTTGGCGCAAAGATATGCAGATCACGAGGCATTGTGGGGCATTGAAGTATTAAATGAACCGATCACAGATGGTGAAGTATGGCACAGCATGAATCCCATGGAACGTTTTCCACCTCGTGATTTTGCGTTAGCAAAAGGTAGCGCACCAATCTCTTTAGACTTTTTGAAAACTTTTTATCAAGATGCCTATCGAAGAATGCGCAACTATTTAAGCGATGACAAAGTGATCGTCTTTCATGACGGCTTCCAATTGCATGCTTGGAAAGAGTTTTTCGCCCAAAACGATTTTCACAATGTCATGCTAGATACGCACCAATACGTTATGATGGCAGAAATGGCCGGCACAGAGCAATCCTTGGAAGCCTACGTGTCTTTCATTGATGGCTTAGCCAAAGAGATCGCCACGGTTGCACAATATGTCGAGGTTTTTGTTGGAGAGTGGTCCTTGTTCAACTCCTATGCTGTTGGTACAGATACCAAAGGCGGCATCAATCCAACACAAGAAGAATTCAGCAGTAACCGTAGTTTGACAAAAAGTGAATTAGAAGAAGTTTATCAAACTTTGTGGCGTGCTTCAATCACAGCTTGGAACCAAGGAGCCGGACATATGTACTGGACCTATAAGTTATCCATCGATACGATCAATGAGCCTGCTTGGTATGGCTGGGATTCCTGGGATGCTAGTCGCGCTATGGCAAAAAACTGGATCGATCCACGTTTCTAAAACACAACAAAAAGCGAGATTGGAACGAAGCAAACGATACCTGTTTGCGTTACGTTTCAATCTCGCTTTTTTGTTGCTTTTAAGCAATATCCACTAAGCGGATCTTTGTGACATTTTTGTAGACAGACAATTCTTCGATCACTTCAGAAAAGCCTAGCCCTCGCGGGAGATCAATCGTATAAATGTTGGTATAAATGCGATAGTCTTCCATGAATTTGACATCAAAATTGACATCTTCGATCACGATATTTTTCTCTTGGAAGTACTCCGTCAAAAACTCTTTGGTCTCGGTGCGATGGATGTACTGGATCTCCAATTTCTTTGCTGTTGGTACGCGGACGATCCGCTTAACGATCGTCAATGCAAAGAAGATCCCGATAAAACTGCTTAATGCGATGGTGTAAAAGCCCATCCCGATGGCAATTCCTAAACCTGCGATCGCCCATAAGGAAGCAGCCGTCGTCAACCCCGTCACCGAGCGCTTCGTCACAATGATCGTTCCGGCGCCTAGAAAACCGACCCCGCTGACGACTTGTGCGATCAATCGTGCTTCGTCTGAGCGAATCACGCCTGCTAAATCTGGATGATTTAGTGCATCTCGCATGGCACCTGTGGCGATCTCCACTTGGATCAAAGCAATGACACAAGCTCCCATGCAAACCAAGATATGGGTTCTAAGACCAGCTGGTCGGCTTTTGTACTGCCGCTCGTACCCAATCGCTCCTCCCATGATCATTGCCAGCAGCAATCTCAGCGCTACTTCAGGAATGGATAAATGCATATCAACCATTTGCATCCCTCTTTTCTTCGTATTCTCTCTTTTAACTATAGCATCTCTGATGAAAAAAAGAAAAAAACAGCGCCGAATCAGCCAAATAAAAAAAGCCCCCTCAGAAAATAAGCAAGTAAGCTACAAACCATTGCTCGCAGCTGCGCTGGCGCTACTGCACAAGCGCAGGGGGAAGCTGCGAGGATGGCTCATTTTTCCTTCTGACTTATTTCTGAAAAGGGCTGATTTTGTTTTACAGGTTGCTGGCAGCAGCCTCATCGATGATCACGATCACGTCATCATGCTTTTGTAAAACAGAAGCCGGTAATTCGTTGGTTACGGGTCCTTCAATCATTTTTTGGATCGCATCCGCTTTGACTTCGCCAAATGCCATCAAAATGATTTTTTTGCTTTGCATAATCGAACCGATCCCCATTGAAATTGCCGTCGTTGGGACGTCTTCGACTTTATCAAAGTAGCGTTTGTTGGCATTGATGGTTGATTCAGTCAAATCAACGACTGAGGTCGTTCCTTCAAAAGATGCACCAGGTTCGTTGAAGCCGATATGTCCGTTTTGACCGATACCCAAGATTTGGATATCAACTGGGTGATCCGCAATCACGCTATCGTAGCGTTGGCATTCTGCTTCTAAGTCTTCCGCTTTGCCGTTTGGTACGAAGGTTTCTTTGAATGGTTTTTTATTGAATAAATGAGCATTCATGAAGTAGCGATAGCTTTGTTCGTCTTCGCCGCCTAGTCCTACGTATTCATCTAAGTTGACTGAAGTCATTTCTGAAAAATCAACTTCACTGGCAGTCATTTCTGCATAAAGGGTTTCTGGCGTGCTTCCTGTTGCTAAACCTAGGACCTTGGCGCCATTTGCCATACCTTCTTGAATCAATTCAAAAGCTTTCTTTCCGCCTTGAGCAGCATCTTTAACGCGAATAATTTCCATGATCAGCGCTCCGTTTCTATTTGGTATAGTCCAATAATACCACAGGTTGTGTTTGATTACAATAATTAGTCTAGACCAGATGACGATTTTTTCTCGCCAATCAAAAAAAGACGAGCTCTAAAATGCGCTCGTCTCTACTCGTATTCTACTTGCTTACCAATTCGTATAAACATCAATACCGCTATGACCGACACCTGTGTCATAGACTTTATAGGCACCTAAAGATGATTGACCAGTCGATCCTTTCGGTTGATTATCACTGGCAACAACGATGTACCCATCGGCATCACGGATGGTTCCGTCTGATGCTACATGGCGACCAGGGATATTCAATCCGCCTCCTGGCAAGACTTTTTGTGAGTAGTACGATTCTCTCACACCATTGAAATAGTTGATCCCATCCACTGGATTCAAGACACCAGAACCAGCACCAGGAACGCTTGAACGAGTTTGACTCACGTTAGCAGTCGCTGTAGACTCACTTTTTTCTGTGCTTTCTTTCGTACTTGTTTCTTTGTTTTCTACTGATTGGCCATCGTTAGAAACCAACAATGTTTCGCCATCAAAAATCATATTGGGATTTTCGATCGAATCATTTAAAGCTAAAAGGTCTTCGACCGTTGTTTGATAAGTAGCAGCGATCCCAGATAGAGTGTCTCCTGGTTCGACAACATGGGTTTGTTCTGCTGCTGACACAACTGTTCCACCAACGAATAAACCAAATCCTGCAACAACTGTAAATGCAAATTTTTTCAAATGAAAAAACCTCTCTTTTGATTATTTGTCCCGCTATCGGGCACAAGTAAGAGAATAACATTACAATATTGCAGGAAGGTTTCAGAAATATTTTTCATTATCACAATTGTTAAACAGAAAGTTACAGGATTTTTATTCAAAAATGCTAAACTTACAATATTGTTATCCCTTTCGATGAGTGCTTTTAGTGGCCACATGCTATAGTGATGCTAGTAATGGAAAGGAATGACACCCATGAAAAAACTACTATTAACGCTTGGCGTTTTGATTATTGTCGTAGCCGGCTATTTTGGCTACACGTACTACGCAACAACGTATCGCGGCATCACGGCTTATGCTATCACGCCCAACAAAGTCCCTGAAAAGACACAGACCTACAGCGATTCTGGTGAAAAAATCGATGGCTCTTTCACCTACAAATACACCTTTGAATTCGTAAAGAAAAATGGTGAAAAAGAACTCATGACCTATGACCTGACGGGCGAAAATGTAAAACCATTGGCTCCAAATACTTTAGTCAAAGCAGAAATCAGTAAGACCCGCATCATTTCTGGTCCCAACGAAGTCCCTCAATCAGAAGTCCCCGCAAAAATACTGTCTGAGCTGGAAACCTTTGACGAATGAGAACTTCTTACAAGAAACTTTCTACTTTTTAAGGTTCATTTTACTTTGACCGACTATGCTAGCTTTATACCAAAACTATTTTTCTTCCTCTTACCAGTCCTCGCCCGACTGGTATTTTTTGATTTTTCCCAATGGTCAGGAGTTACGCTTCTTATAGACAAAACCGCTCTAGCTTCGCAATGGTTTTTTTCTCAAATTTTGATCAAGCAGCTATTGACGATCGGAAATAAATAAAAACCAGAGTCAATAGGATAAACGCTGGTTTCATCATAAAAAACCGCTAGATTGTTTATCTCTAGCGGCTTTTTTTTCGATTTTAATAGAGTTCCAAGTATTGTTCTCTTTCCCACTCGGAGACTGTTTGGCGGAAGGCTGCCCATTCTAATCGTTTTGCTTCGACAAAGTTGGCATAGATGTGTTTGCCTAAGGCATCGATCATCACTTGGTCTTTGCGCAATGCTTTGATGGCATTGTGAATCGTTGATGGCAGATCTTCGATTTGTGCTTCTGCACGTTCTGTTTCGTTCATGATGTAGATGTTGCGGTCGACAGCTGGTGGTGGTGTCAACTCACGTCTAACGCCATCAAGTCCTGCTTGTAATAAAACAGCCATTGCTAAGTATGGGTTAGCGGATGGGTCAACTGAACGCAATTCCAAACGTGTTGACAAGCCTCTTGATTCTGGTACCCGAATCAATGGTGAACGGTTGCGTCCTGACCATGCCACGTATACAGGCGCTTCGTAACCTGGCACTAAGCGTTTGTAAGAGTTGACGGTTGGGTTGCAGACAGCCGTGTAAGCACGGGCGTGTTCGATCAAACCGCCTAAGAAGTGATACGCTGTTTGGCTTAATTGCATTGGTCCTTCTTCATCAAAGAAGACATTTTCATCACCTTTGAACAAGGACATGTTGCAGTGCATACCTGAACCGTTGATGCCGAACAATGGTTTTGGCATAAAGGTCGCATGCAAGCCGTGTTTACGAGCAATGGTTTTCACGACAAGCTTGAAGGTTTGGATGTTGTCACATGCTTCCACTGCATCCGCATATTTAAAGTCGATTTCGTGTTGCCCTGGTGCCACCTCATGGTGAGACGCTTCAACTTCAAAGCCAAGGCTTTCTAATTCTAATACGATATCGCGACGGCAGTTTTCCCCTAGATCGGTTGGGGCAAAATCGAAGTAGCCGCCTTTGTCGTTTAATTCCGTTGTGATTTCGCCTGCTTCATCTAATTTGAATAGGAAAAATTCTGGTTCTGGTCCAAGATTGAAAGAAGTAAAACCAAGGGATTGCATGTCTGCTAATGCCCGTTTTAAGTTGCCGCGAGGGTCGCCTGCAAATGGGGTGCCATCTGGATTGTAGATATCACAGATCAAACGAGCCACTTTACCATGTTCACTTTCCCAAGGGAAAATCATCCAGGTGGACAAATCAGGATACAGATACATGTCACTTTCTTCAATACGGACAAATCCTTCAATAGAAGAACCGTCAAACATCATTTTGTTTTCCAGTACTTTATCTAATTGACTTACAGGTACTTCAACGTTCTTGTTCGTTCCTAAAATATCAGTAAACATCAAGCGTAAAAAGCGCACGTTCTCATCCTTTACGATTTGTTTGATGTCTTCGGCAGTTCTTTCAAATTTTGGCATAGTATCCCTTCCTTTTTCCCAATTCTTTTTTTATATCACAGCAACGATCTACTAATGCTCTACATTCGTGGACCTTTTTGCTGGTATGGCTGTTGTTGATTCAATCCACCTTGAGCCAAGAGTTCATCATAAAAAATTCGACGTACATCTTCATCGGTCAGCGGCGGTTTGTTCTTCGCTTCTTTTTCTTTGGCAACTTTCATTTCATAAACTCGTTTGATTCCCGCCATGTTCAGTCCATCGGAAAGATAGTCTTTGATCTCAAGCAAGGTATCAATATCATTCAGCGAGTACATTCGTCGATTGCCATCGCTGCGTTCCGGGTGGATCAATTCTTGTTCTTCGTAATAACGAATTTGACGGGCGGTGAGATCGGTCAATTTCATGACTGTTCCGATAGGAAAGACTGACATTGAGCGCCGCAATTCTTTTTCCCGCATAACTTGGCTCCCCTCCGTTTCAATGATGCTGCGTAACTTTATGGAAACTATACCAATTCTTTTTTTGCGTGTCAACCCTTCATGTTAGAAAAAGTGACATGAATGCAAATTTTTTTTGATTTTTCCACTGAGCCCTTGATTTGATCGCATGTTCAAGCAGTCCTTTTTCTGGAAGAAATGGTGCCTTAGCCAAAAACGTTCGGGTTTTGCACTTGAAGGAAGCCAAACCACTTATACTTCCATAATTTTGTCACCACAAAAAAAACGGTGCATCGGCTGCACCGCTTCTGTTTATTCTTGTTCTTGCGCCATTCTGCGTAGTGGATAGGTATCCTCCAGCGCAAATCCTTTGATATGATAGGTCTGTGTTGCTTCATCGAAGGCATTGCTCAACACTAGCGACTCCCGTTTTAAACGATTCAGCGCATTGCCTTCATCGGCTTGCAGCACTAGATGATAAGGCTGCATGATCTGCATCAATTCCATTTTGATTGCCTGAGTCAAGCGTTCTTTGCCTTTGGTACTCTTTGCCGAGATCAAGACGTTGGGAAAGAGCGTTGGGACAAACTGATCGGCGTCGATGCGATCCGCCTTATTGTAGACCGTCAACATCGGTAATTGGGTCAAAGAAAGTTCCTCCATTAATTTTAAGACCGTCTCCTCTTGCTGGACCCGTTCTTCGGAACTGGCATCGACGACATGCAGCAAGAAGTCCATGTTTTGACTTTCCTCCAGTGTGGAATGAAACGCATCGATCAATTGGGTCGGCAATTCTTGGATAAAACCAACCGTATCGGTAATGGTGACTTCGAATCCTTCTGGCATCCGCCAGCGTTTCGTCAAAGGATCGAGTGTCGCAAACAACTGGTCTTGCTCATACGTATCCGCACTGGTCAAAATATTTAAAATAGTTGATTTTCCAGCATTGGTATAACCAATCAAGCCCATTTGAAAGACTTGGCTGTCTTTGCGCTTTTGGCGTGTCCGGTCTCGATGGGCTGCCACTTCCTTCAATTCCCGTTTGATGATGGTAATGCGGTTGCGGATGTGTCGACGATCGGTCTCCAGCTTGGTTTCCCCTGGCCCTCTCGTTCCGATTCCGCCCCCTAGCCGAGACATGTTCTTTCCTTGCCCTATCAAGCGTGGAAGCAAATAATCCAGCTGCGCCAATTCTACTTGCAGCTTTCCTTCTTTGGAACGGGCACGCATCGCAAAAATATCAAGGATCAGCTGGACGCGATCAATCACTGGCACTTCTAGCGCATCACCGATCAACTGGCTTTGCCTTGGTGTCAGTTCATGATTGAAGATCACTAGATCTGCTTCATGTGCTTCTGCCAACTGCTGCAATTCCGCAACTTTCCCCTTGCCGATCACGGTTTGTCGATCGACTTGCTGCCGTTTTTGCACCAGTGAAAAAACAACTTCACCATTGGCGGTTTTTGTTAAGCTTTTCAATTCTTTCATTGACGAATCAAAATGAAGATAGTTTTTCTCCGTTTCTACTCCGACAAGAATCACACGTTCTTGGCTCATCTTTTCTCCTCCAACCATTGGTCGATTTCTGTTTCAAGGGTACGTTGTTCTTCAGGTTGCCTCACTAAATCAATCCATCGGGGCTGTGCTCGGTTATTGAACCACGTCAGCTGCCGCTTGGCGTAGCGGCGTGAGTTTTGCTTGATTTGCTCAATGGTCTCCTCCAATGTGGCCTGCCCTTGAAAATAGGGCAAAAATTCCTTGTAGCCGATCCCTTTGGCGGCTTGCGTTTCTGGATACTGCAAAACAGCTTTTGCTTCTTCGATCAAGCCTTGATCCATCATCAAGTCCACCCGCTGATTGATTCGCTGGTATAACACTTCTCGCTCAGTGGTTAACCCGATCATGAAGAAATCGTACAAAGCTTGTGGTGTCTCTTTTGGTGCAGCGATACTTTCGCCAGTCATTTCAAAAACCTCCAACGCACGAATCACTTTCCGCTCATTGTTGTAGTGGATCTTCGCTGCTGCCAAGGGATCGACCGCCTGCAGCTTTTGCCATAAAGCTTCTTTGCCGATGGCTGCTGCTTCTTGTTCGTAACGCTGACGAATCGTTGGGTCGCCTTCTTCTGCCCCTAAACGAAAGTCATACAAAAGCGCTTGGATGTATAACCCTGTTCCCCCTACAACGATCGGCAGCTTTCCTTGCTGCTGGATCGTCTCGATGGTTTCACGCCCCATTTGCTGGAAATCAGCGGCAGAGTATGCTTCCGTCATTGCACGAATATCGATCAAATGATGAGGAATTCCTGCCATTTCTTCCTTCGTCACTTTAGCGGTACCGATATCTAACTGACGGTAAATTTGCATGGAATCCCCGCTGATGATCTCCCCATGGTATTTTTTGGCTAACTGGATACTCAAGGCGGTTTTGCCGACTGCGGTCGGTCCCACGATTACTAAGACTTTTTTCATCCTTTTGTTTCCTCGCGGACCTGCTGCACAATTGCCCGAGCTTTTTCTGGAAAATCGGTGATGATCCCCGTCAACCCCAGAGCCAAGCAGGTGCGAATCGCCGCTTCTTCGTTGACAGTCCACGGACGGATCGCGATCGGAAAATCAGTTAAGACCGTTGCTGTCTCTTGAACCCAGCGATAGGCAGGATGAATTCCTTCGATATACGGTCGGCTGAGCGCCAACGGTGGTTTGTCTTCCCCGCGTCCCATAATAAAATCAAGGGTCGCATCCGGTTCGATCGCATGCATCCGATCCAAGGTCTCGATATTGAAGGAACAATACCAATGAGTAAAGGGCCATTCTTGACTATTCATTAAGTCGGATACTTTGGCTTCGATTCCTTCATACTCATAATGATCGGTTTTTAATTCGATCGTCAAAATGCCACGATAATTCTTCGCTGCAAGTAAATCCAACACTTCTTTTAGCGTGGGGACTTTGGCGGCTTGAAATTCCTCAGAAAACCAGCTGCCAGCATTGAGTTCTTTTAGTTCAGCAACCGTCAGGTCACAGATCCGACCTTTGCCGTTGGTCGTTCGATCAACCGTTTCATCATGCATGACGATCAAGCCGCCATCTTTTGATAGATGTACATCTAACTCAATGATATCAGCTTTGACCCGCACCGCTTCCGCAAATGCTGGTAGCGTGTTTTCAGGTCGGTTGCCGCTACTCCCGCGGTGGGCAACGATTTGTACCATCATTCTTTCACTCCATTCTCACTCTTTATTTTACCATGGAATCTCCTAGAACCAAAAAGCCTCTGTTTGTTTCGATCCTTTTAAGAGGGACAGCGCTTTGTTTCGGTCAAAGAAAAACACTCTTACTATGATCGCAGTAAGAGTGTGTGTGATCAGTTAAAAAAGCGCAACCGTCGATACTCTGGTTTGGTTGCCTCAACCAAGGAAAACGGCTGACCAGTAGAATCAAATCGTTTTTGAAAAATAGGTCAACGGTTCGCTGGTCATGTTTTTCATTTGAGTTTTGCGCTCATTGACCATTTCGACTAATTGATCAAGGAAATTTTCCATAATGATCCGACCGCCTTTATAGGTATACCCACCGATTTTAACAGTTTCCTCTGGGGATAAAATCACCCGACGTGTTCCGATTTTTTTGAAAAATTCTTCTAAGAAAAAATTCGGTAGATAAAAACTGTTTTGCGCCGCAAAAGATTGTAGATAGGCAAAATCATCGATGGTGATATAACAGTCGTCAAAGGCATCAAAGCTGACATACTCATCCATCAACATGACCCGTTTTTGTAGAATCTCACTGATTTTTTGATTCAATAAAACCAACGTTTCGATTTCTTTGACTTTATGCTCCAACAAACGGCGTTGTTTTTCTTTTTGCTCCTCATACCGAATGCGTAAATTAAAAATGATGGTTACTAACAATGCGCCCACTAAGACGCCGATCAAACCTGCTATTGCTACTGCCATTCTTCGATCCTTCCTCATTCCTTTTTTCATATTGTATCATATTTGAAAGTTTCGCAAAAAAGATAACGAACTTTTTATTTGACCTTTCTTGACCTAATCGGTATACTATCTCTTAGATATTGCGAAAACTTTATGCTAAACTATATCTATAACGATTTTTAGGAGGACTATCACTATGAATTTAATTCCTACAGTCATTGAACAATCAT
Organism: Enterococcus sp. AZ063; assembly: GCF_051715045.1. Taxonomy (NCBI): domain Bacteria; kingdom Bacillati; phylum Bacillota; class Bacilli; order Lactobacillales; family Enterococcaceae; genus Enterococcus; species Enterococcus sp. AZ063. Next base: position 733,262 of record NZ_JBIOTA010000001.1, on the reverse strand, counting down.
CTCGCGGTGAAAGAGCGTATGACATCTATTCTCGTCTATTAAAAGACCGGATCATTATGTTGAGTGGTCAAGTAACCGATGACTTAGCAAACTCGATCATTGCTCAGCTTTTATTCTTGGACGCACAAGATTCTGAAAAAGACATCTACTTGTACATCAACTCGCCTGGCGGAAGCGTTACTGCTGGTCTAGCGATCTTTGATACCATGAACTTTATCAAAGCCGATGTTCAAACCATCGTTATGGGGATGGCTGCTTCTATGGGTTCATTCTTATTGACCGCTGGTGAAAAAGGCAAACGCTTTGCGTTACCAAATGCAGAGATCATGATCCACCAACCATTAGGTGGCGCCCAAGGTCAAGCAACTGAGATCGAAATTGCTGCCCGCCACATTTTGGCAACCCGCGAACGTCTGAACAAAATCTTGTCAGAACGTACTGGTCAACCAATCGAAGTGATTGAACGCGACACCGATCGCGACAACTTCATGACCGCACAAGAAGCCAAAGATTACGGCTTGATCGACGAGATCATGGAATCAAACAAATTGAAATAAGCTTGCATAAAAAAGGTGTACGAAGCAATTCGTACACCTTTTTGCGTCTTTTGGTTCATCGTCAGACTTCGCCATATTGGCCTTGTTGGTAAGCATGCCCATTTTCCACGTAATGCGTGATGTTTGCCTGATTTTTGGCGATCTCTTCTTCTGTCAACGGGCGGATCACTCGTGCCGGACGACCAAACGCCAACACATTAGGAGGAATGACGGTTCCTTCCGTCACTAACGAACCAGCACCTAACAAACTATTTTCACCGATCACTGCATGATTCAAAACAATCGAGCTCATGCCGATCAGCGCCCCTTTTTTGATGGTACAGCCATGAAGCATACACTGATGCCCAACAGTCACATCGTCTTCAACGATCGTCGGGGCATCGTGATCAACGTGGATGATCGTTCCATCTTGAATATTGGTACGCGCGCCGATTTCGATGCGATTGGCATCGCCTCGAATCACTGCTTGAAACCAGACCGTACTCTCTTTTCCTAGAGTCACGTTTCCTACGATCGTCGCATTTTTTGCCACAAAGCAAGGTGTTCCTTGCAACGAGGCTGGCGAAACTGTTTTGTGGGTTTCATTCCCTGATTGTTCTTTGTCCATCAACTTCTCCTTCCAATCCATAAACGGATATGCGCTTTCTTTTTTCACTATAGCACCACCCTTGCGACAATGCAAAAAGAGCGCCAGTCTGACTGGACGCTCTTTTGGGCTTACTCGGCTTCTTCTGAAAATTGACTTTGATACAGTTGGCTATAAAAACCGCCAGCTGCCAACAAGGCCTCGTGATTGCCTTTTTCAATGATCGACCCTTGATCCATCACTAAGATCAGATCTGCTTCACGAATCGTTGACAAACGATGGGCGATCACAAAGCTGGTACGACCTTCCATCACTTTATCCATTGCTTTTTGAATCAGCGCTTCTAAGCGGGTATCCACCGAACTGGTGGCTTCATCGAGAATCAAAATCTTCGGATCAGAGATGACTGCCCGTGCGATGGTCAACAATTGTTTTTGTCCCAAGGAGACATTGTCGCCTTCAGAATTGATGATCATTTCGTAGCCGTCTGGCATCGTGCGAATGAAGTGATCGACGTTGGCGGTTTTCGCTGCATCAACGACTTCATAATCGGTGGCATCTAATTTCCCAAAGCGAATGTTGTCGCCGATCGTGCCTTCGTACAACCATGCATCTTGTAAGACCATCCCAAACAGTGACCGAACATCATGACGTTCCATTTTCTTCGTGTCGATGCCGTCGATCTTGATGGCCCCTTCATTGACATCATAAAAACGCATCAACAAATTGATCAAGGTGGTTTTCCCAGCACCTGTTGGTCCCACGATCGCCACGGTTTGTCCAGCTTTGACTTCAAAGTTCAAGTCTTTGATCAACGGTTTTTTCGGATCATAGGCAAAGCCGACATGTTCAAAGGTCACGTCGCCTCTGATTTGTTCTGGCAATTGGATATCCGTTTGATTGACGGGTTCTTCTTCCTCATCTAGGATTTCAAAGACCCGTTTTGCTGCTGCTGAGGCACTTTGCAAGACGGATGACAGCTGGGTAATGTTCCCCATTGGCTGACTGACTTGCCAAATGTATTGTATGAACGCTTGCAGCTGACCAACAACGATCACGCCGCTGATCACATAAAAGCTCCCCATGACTGCCATTGCGATATAGGTAAAGTAAGCGGTCATTTGCACCAGCGGCATCATCAAGCCTGACACAAAGGCAGAACGAAAGCCGTAATAGCGCAACTGGTGGTTAACGTTTTTAAACCCTTCAAGTGTTTGCTTTTCCCGTCCATACACTTTCAACACACTGAATCCAGTCATGTTTTCTTGTACGTAGCCGTTCAGATCCCCTAACGCATTTTGCATGCCTTGGAAGTCTTTTTGCGACTTTTTGACGATCGTGCGAGAAATCAATAAGGAGGCTGGGATCATGATCAATGAAACCAACGCCATGTAGGTATTGATGTAAAACATCATGGAAACCGCCATAACGATTCCTAAGAAGGCATTGACGATCCCGATCAAGGCTTGCTGCATTGCACCGCTGACGGCATCCACGTCATTGGTCACCCGTGACAAGATATTCCCTTGTTGGTTGCGGTCGAAGTAAGAAACGGGCAAACGATTGATTTTTTCTTCAATATCTTGCCGCAGATCTCGCATCGCAGATTGGACAACGTTGGTGATCAGCAGCCCTGACATCAATTGTGAGAAACAGTAACCGACACCAACGACTGCGATCCAGATCAAGCAAAGGATCACGTAATCAAAATTAACGCCTTCGCCTGCAGCGATGTTGCGGCTGATCTCTGTCGTTGGCAATCCAGAAACATACGGCATTGCCGCATTGAAGCCGACGGTTGCAACAGTAAACAGCAAGACTAGGATAAATTGTACTTTGTACGGTTTGATGTAAGCACCTAACCGTTTTAAAGAAGAGATTGCTTTCATTGTGCCAACTCCTCCTCTGATAATTGTGACGCCGCAATGTCGTAGTATACTGGACAAGTTTGCAGCAGTTCTTTGTGGGTGCCGATGCCAACCACATCGCCTTCGTTCAAGACGACGATCTTATCGGCATTCATGATCGTTCCTACTCGTTGAGCAACGATCAAAACGGTCGATTCTGTGGTTTCTTTTTTCAAGCGTGCCCGCAATTTTGCATCCGTTTGGTAATCCAATGCAGAAAAACTATCATCAAAAATATAGATCTCTGGTTGGCGGATCACCGCACGGGCAATCGCTAGGCGTTGCTTTTGTCCGCCAGAGAAGTTGGTTCCGCCTTCTGCCAAGTGAGCATCAAAGCCATCTGGTGTGCGAGAAATGAAATCTGCCGCTTGCGCAATCTCGGCTGCTCGTTCCAGCTCTGCTTGCGTGGCATCTTCTTTCCCATAGCGTAGGTTTTCTGCGATCGTCCCTGTAAATAGCAATGCTTTTTGAGGGATAAACCCGATCTTGTTGCGCAACGTCGTTAAGCTGTAATCCCGAACGTCAACACCATCCACCAAGACTTGGCCTTCGCTGACGTCGTAAAAACGTGGGATCAATTGGATCAAGGTTGATTTTCCACTTCCAGTACTACCGATAAACGCCACGGTTTCCCCTGGTGAAGCGGTAAAGCTAACATTACGGATCACTGGACTTTGCGCATGTCCTGGATAAGCAAAGGTAACATTTTTGAATTCCAAGAAGCCTTTCGTCTTAGTTTCTGTCACTGGCTGTTCTGGCTCTTTGATTTCAGAAGTCGCATCTAACGCTTCTTGGATTCGACGAGCAGAAACCGCCGCTCGTGGATACATCGTAAAGACAGTCGCAAACAGCATGAAAGAAAACAGCGCATGGAAGATGTATTCGATAAATGCAATCAAGTCACCGACTTGCAGTTGCCCTTGATCGATTTGAATACTTCCCGTCCAAATAATCAAGATCATCACGATATTGAATAAGAAGAAAAAGCCTGGTTGTGCCGTTGCCATCAAGCGAAACAAGCTGCGAGAACTAGAAGCATAGGCTTGGTTGACTTTGCCAAAGCGTTTTTCTTCAAATTTTTCATTGACGAAGGCACGGATCACTCGTAAACCAGAGAGATTTTCCCGCAAGATGCCATTGATTTTATCTAGATTGGCTTGTTGTTTAGTGGATAAGGGTTCCGAGATTTTGGCAATGGCGATGACGGCCATCAGCAATATCGGCAATGCCCCCAAAACATACAACCCTAGTTGTGTACTTGTCCGCATGACCATGTACAAGCTGACCACAAACATCATGGGTGTCATTAAACCTGTCCGTAAGATGCTTTGCATAAACAGCATGATTTGATACGCATCATTGGTCACACGGGTGATCAATGATGAAACCCCGATTTTTTCATATTCGGTATGTGAATAGCCTTGGACTTTTTCAAAAAGATCGTCACGAATATCTGCCACAATGTTAGTGGTGATACGTGACGTGAAATAGCCTAACAAAATGTTCATCGTGATCCCCACAATGGTGATCGCGATCATCGCCGCACCCATTTTCCATATGTAGTCGCGATCACCAGCGGCGATCCCTTTGTCGATCATTCTTGCCAATAACGTCGGCAAACCTAATTCAATCAAAATAAAACCAAAAACACAGATGAAATTAAAAACCAGCAGTTTCTTGTTTCTCATCGTGTAGTGCCACATTAATTTCAAAAAATCCCCTCCTTTTTTACTTCATTACTTCTACTATAGCATAGGAATATTCTTATTGTAATGCACTTTCAACGAAAAAAAGCAAACTTCAGCGATAGTCCTTTCATTTTCTTTCAGTAAGCCTTTTCAAAATGACGTGTTTCTATACTTATTCGTTTTTCTGTGATAAACTAGGGATACTTGTAGTGGAACGACTTACAAACCCGGTGAATTTTTTATGACGACATTTGGAAAGCAAAGACGAGGCTTTCTCTTTTTTCTCACAACGATTGTCTGAAAAAAGCATGCAGCGGCTCTCGAAGCCTTCTTTTCAGGTCACTTTATTCGGACCTCGATTTTGTGATGCAGCGAATTCATCAACCAAATAGACTACTGCGAAAAGCAGATAAAGGAGAAAAGATATGATTTACAAAATTTATTACCAAGAAACAAAAGACCGCAACCCAAAGAGAGAACAAACCCACTCTTTGTACATTGAAGCAGACGATGCAGTGATCGCACGCCGTCTGGTTGAACAAAATACCCCATACAACATCGAGTTCGTTCAAGAACTAGATGAAAAACATTTAGCTTACGAAAAAGAAAACGCTGATTTCAAATTAGCGGAGTTTTAAGATGAAAGTTTCGCTGAAAAATAATGAGACTGGCGTATTCGGCGTCGGTGGACTTGGCGAAATCGGAAAAAACTGTTATGGGGTTCAATTCCAAGATGAGATCATCTTAATTGACGCGGGAATCAAATTCCCCGAAGATGAACTGCTTGGGATCGACTATGTCATTTCCGATTATAGCTACATCGTTCAAAATTTACCGAAAGTCAAAGGCTTGATCGTCACTCATGGTCACGAAGACCATATTGGCGGAATCCCTTACTTGTTGCGGGAAGCCAATATCCCGATCTATGCGGGACCCTTGGCACTTGCTTTGATCACCAACAAATTAGATGAGCATGGCTTATTGCGGGATGCGGAATTACACGAAATCAATGAAGATACGGTGATTCGTTTCCGTAAAACATCCATCAGCTTCTTCCGAACGACTCACAGTATCCCTGATGCTTTAGGTGTCGTTGTCAAAACGCCTTCTGGCAATATCGTCGCAACTGGCGATTTCAAGTTTGACTTTACGCCTGTGGGCGAACCAGCAAACTTGCACAAAATGGCAAAAATTGGTGAAGAAGGCGTCCTTTGCCTCCTTTCCGATAGTACCAATGCAGAAATTCCGACCTTTACCAAATCAGAAAAAACGATCGGCAGCTCGATCCAAAAGATTTTTGAAAAAATCGATGGTCGGATCATTTTTGCCAGCTTTGCCTCCAACATTTTCCGTCTCCAACAAGCTGCAGATGCGGCGGTTGCGACTGGACGTAAAATCGCCGTTTTTGGACGCAGTATGGAAAATGCAATCGTCAACGGACAGCGCCTTGGCTATATCAAGGTGCCAGATGGAACCTTTGTGGAATCTCATGAGATCAACCGTTTGCCTGCAAACGAAACCATGATCCTTTGTACGGGTTCTCAAGGAGAGCCAATGGCTGCTTTGAGTCGGATTGCCAACGGGACTCACCGTCAAATCCAAATTCACCCAGATGATACCGTGATTTTCTCAAGCTCACCGATTCCAGGAAATACCACGAGTGTCAATCAGCTGATCAACTTGTTGTTGGAAGCTGGCGCAAACGTGATCCATGGCAAATTGAACAACATCCATACTTCTGGTCACGGTGGCCAAGAAGAACAAAAACTGATGTTGCGTCTAATGAAGCCAAAATTCTTTATGCCTGTCCACGGGGAATTTCGGATGCTGAACATCCACACCCAGTTGGCACAAGATGTCGGTGTACCAAAAGAAAATTGTTTCATTATGGAAAATGGTGACATGTTGGCCTTAACAGCGGATACCGCTCGCTTGGCTGGTCATTTCAATGCCAATGATGTTTATGTTGACGGCAGCGGTATCGGTGATATCGGAAATGTCGTCTTACGAGATCGTCGCATTCTTTCAGAAGAAGGCCTCGTCTTAGCTGTCGCGACAGTCGATGTGGCGAAGAAAGAAGTCCTTGCTGGACCAGATATCCTTTCTCGTGGGTTTGTTTATATGCGGGAATCTGGCGAGATGATCAACGAAGCACAGCAGATCCTCTTCCGTGCATTGCGGGAAGTCTTGAACCAACCAGACCCAACAGAACACAAATTAAGAGAAGCGATGTCTTCGGCGTTACAGCCATTCCTATTTGAAAAAACCGAGCGTCATCCAATGATCCTTTCGATGATCATGACGCCGGACGATTTATAGTCTCACATTCAAGGGTAGTTCTCAGGTTACTGAGAACTACCCTTTTTCCTTTCCGTTATAAAAAGCAAAAAAAAGACCATCGAATCGATGGTCTTTTGGGGTTTTTGATTTCAAAGTGCTCTTACTGGCAGTTTGTTTGAAAGCTTACGCTTTGTTTACGTTAACTGCTTGAGGTCCACGATCAGAATCTTCCACGTCGAAAGTTACTGCTTGACCTTCTTCTAAAGTTTTGAATCCTTCACCTTGGATCGCTGAAAAGTGTACAAATACGTCTGTACCGTCTTCGCGAGAGATAAAACCAAACCCTTTTTCAGCATTGAACCATTTTACTGTACCTTGTTCCATTAAAAAAAACCTCCTCGTGCATAAGCACTTAATTGTGTGTAACATTGCCTTTGTGCGATAGAGGCCTAACGTGCGTTTCAACATCTATTCAGCAAACAAAATTACAATAATATTTTACACTTGCCCGTATTTTTTTGCAAGACAGACGATTAGACAATTCACCTTTATTTTTAATAATGTTCGCAAACTCGGCTTATTTTCACAAGTCTTCCTGTTGCCACAGCCCCTCTTCTCGCAAACTGACATAGGCATTGTCGCCAATGATCAAATGATCCAATATGTCGATCCCCATCAAGTCTCCGCACTTGATCAAGCGGCGTGTAAACAGCAGATCTGCCTCTGAGGCTTGGGGACTGCCGCTGGGATGGTTGTGGACGACGATCACTCGGGCGGCACTGTAGCGTACCGCCCAATGAAAAATCTCCCGTGGGTGAGCGATCGACTGATTCAACGATCCGATGAAGATCGTTTTTTTCTGAATGATCTCATTTTTCGTATTCAAATATAGTCCTAGTAAATGCTCTTGACGACAATCCTTCAACTCTTGGATCAACTGATGGGCGATTGCCATACTAGAGTTGACCTTACCGTACTTTGGTTGAGCGGAGCGCTGGATTCGCACACCTAATTCAACCATCGCTTTGATCTCGATGGCTTTGATTTGTCCGACGCCGCGAATTTCTTGTAATTCATCGATCGTCGCTTGCTTTAGTTCATACAATTCTTGAAAACGATTCAAGACACTGGCCGCTAATTCGAGGACATTCAGAGGACGTGAGCCAGTTCGCAGCAAAATGGCCAATAATTCTTGATTCGAAAGGGCATCCACTCCATATTCTACTAAACGCTCTCGGGGAAACGAGCTTTGGGGAATCACTGTTTCATTGATCATAAAAAAACTCCTTTGCGTCGGTCTAATAAAAGATACGCAAAGGAGAGAGTATTTCATGAATCAGGTGCGCAAAAAATCGCAGCTAGATCGAAAAGGCGGTTTCTAGAAAATCTGGGACATCCTCTAGTGATGGTAAGACTTTCAAGACTTTTTCTTCAATGATGGTCGTCGGCGCGATCAAATCGGGAATCATAATGACTGAGATCCCTGCCCCATGAGCAGCATGAATACCGTTAGCCGAATCTTCAAGGATCACCAATTCTTCTTTTGGTACCGCCAATAATGCGTGGGCTTTTTCAAAAATCTCAGGATCTGGTTTTGCCCGTGTGACATCATCAAAGCAGACGATCTCAGGAAATTCCGCCGTTAAGCCTGCTGCTTCCAGCAAGGTATCGATCACTTTGCGCTGGTTGCTAGACGCCAACACTCGGGGAATCTTTTTCTCATCAAGATAATGCAATAACTCGTGGATACCTGGCTTCAATTCAGCCTCGCCCCGTTGGAACATTTCCAGCGTTTGCTGAAAAGCCGCTTGGATAAAGTCTTCGATCATTTGATGGCCAAAGGCTTCGTCGAACCGCTCATGGTAAGCTGCCCAGACTTCTTCATCCGAGACCCCCACATAAGCTAAATACAACTCTTTTGTATAGGGAATCCCCATTTGATCCGCCACGATTTGAGTTGCTTGGTAATAGAGCAGCTCCGTGTCAAAAATCAAGCCGTCCATATCGAAAATCACACCACGTAACTTAGCCATTTCTTCCTCCTATTGCCAACAACAATTCACGAACTTCTGAAACAAAATACAAGGATCCTGTCACCAGCAGCAAATCTTCATTGGTCATTTTTTCTAATAATTCTGCCAAGCCAAACTGCCATAAAGAGACGGTTGAGATTCGTTTTTCATCGAGTTCCTGATAGCCGTCTGCTAAATGCAATGCTTTGGGAAAATCAAAGGTCGTTAAATAAATCTCGGCTTGCGGAATTGTCAGCAATTGCTGAAGCATCTCATTGACGTTTTTGGTTTCTAAGGCTGAGAACAGCACATGGATGCGATAGTCGCTGAACTCTTCTTTCATCGTATCCACCAAGCGAGCCATGGCATGCACGTTATGGGCGCCATCGATGATCACCAGTGGTTCACTGCTGATTCGTTCCATTCGGGCGGGCCAATAAGCTTTTCGCAAGCCATTGCGAATCTCTTTGGCTGAAAACGGCAGTTGCCGCAGGTCGCAATACAGGCTGTACAATTGGATCGCAACACCGGCATTTTCTGGTTGATGGCGGCCTAACATCGGCGTTTTCAAGCCTTTGATTTTGCCATGCTCATTTTCAAAATCAAACAATTCGCCCCACTCTTCATCAGGGTGACGATAGGTCACACGGTACTCTTGCCCTGCATGATACGCGGGTGCCTGTGCTTCTGCAGCTTTCAAATCGATCACCGAAAGCGCGCTTTCGACGATATTGCCAGTCACAAGGGGAATTTGTGGCTTGATGATCCCCGCCTTATGGGCAGCGATTTTTTCAATGGTATCGCCTAAGACATCCATATGATCCATGCCGATCGTCGTGATCGCTGTCAACATCGGAGAAATAACGTTGGTACTATCTAAAAGTCCCCCTAGGCCAACTTCCATTATCGCAACATCGACCTTTTTTTCTTCAAAATAGCCTAATGCCATGGCAGTAATGATCTCAAACTGAGTGATGCCCGTCAGGGTTTCATCACGATCGATTTCAGCAACCAGCGGCTGGATTTTTTCCACCCAAGCGACCAAATCCTCATCTGATATAAATTGTCCATTGATTTCGATCCGTTCATTGAACGCTTCAATGTGCGGGGAAGTAAAAGTCCCCACTTGCTGCCCAGCTTCTTCTAAAAGACTGCGCAAATAGCTGACGGTTGATCCTTTGCCATTCGTGCCGGCGATATGGATCATGGTTATGTTTTTTTCAGGATTGCCCATTCGTTTTAATAATGCTTCGACACGCATCAATCCGGGTCTTTGCCCAAATGCCAAACGCGAATGGATCCACGCTGTTGCTTCTTCGCTTGTCATCTCCTTCACCTCGCTCTTATTTTATCAAAAATCCCACAGCTTTCCCAATTTCTTTCCTGTAAACGAGAAATTTGTTTGACGGTTTCTATTGCTTACGCAAAAACAAGCATCTACAAGAGATGCTTGTTTGCAGACAGTCGACGCTTCCTATTGAATCGTGCGCAATTGCTCGATCCGTTCTTGGACTGCTTTTTGTTTTTCAAGATAATCGGCTTCTTTGCTGCGTTCTTGTGCTACGACTTCCTCTGGTGCATTGGCAACGAAGCGTTCATTCGCCAGTTTGCCTTGTACCCGTTGAACTTCTTGGGTGAACTTCGCTAGTTCTTTCTCCAAACGCGCGATTTCTTCTTCAATGTTGATCAACCCAGCTAACGGCAAGTAGATCGTCGCACCTGATAAGATGGCTGACATCGCCAATTCAGGGGCTTGTAAGCTGTTAGAGATTTCTAGTTCTTCTGGATTACAGAAACGTTCGATATAGTTTTTGTTGGCGATCAAGAATTCTTCGATCTCAGGCTCATTTGCTTGGATCAGCAAAGTGATTGGTTTCGAAAGTGGTGTGTTTACTTCTGCACGGATGTTTCGAACCGAACGAATCAATTCTTTCAACACTTCCATCCCTTGCGCCGCTTTTTCATCGGTCCATTCTGGTGCCACTTGTGGATACTCAGCAACAACTAATGATTCCCCTGTATGCGGCAGTTTGCTCCAGATTTCTTCTGTAACAAATGGCATGATTGGGTGCAACAAGCGTAAAATTTGATCAAGAACATGGACTAAGATGCTCTTATTGACTTGTTTCGCTGCTTCATTGTCACCGTATAAGGTTTCTTTCGACATTTCAATGTACCAGTCACAGAAGTCATCCCAGATAAAGTTGTATAATTGACGACCCGCTTCCCCAAATTCGAAGCGTTCAAAAAGATCAGTGACTTTTTCAATCGTTTCATTCAAGCGCGTCAAGATCCAACGATCCGCCACTGATTTTTCACCAGAAAAATCAATGTCTTCGGCAGTCATTTCGCTGACATTCATCAAGACGAAACGGGAAGCATTCCAAATTTTATTGATGAAGTTCCAAGCGGCATCCATTTTTTCATAGCTGAAACGCACGTCTTGCCCCGGTGCAGAGCCATTTGATAAGAACCAACGCAATGCATCGGCACCATATTGTTCAATGACTTCCATCGGATCGATCCCGTTTCCAAGAGACTTACTCATTTTGCGACCTTGTTCATCACGGATTAATCCGTGGATCAAGACATTTTCAAATGGTCGTTTGCCAGTAAATTCCAAGCTTTGGAAGATCATACGGCTTACCCAAAATGCGATAATGTCATAGCCAGTCACTAATGTATTGGTTGGGAAGTAGCGTTGGAAATCTTCATTGTTTTCATCTGGCCACCCCATTGTTGAAAACGGCCATAAAGCAGAACTAAACCAGGTATCCAATACGTCTGGATCTTGCTGCCAATTTTCGGCATCCGCTGGCGCTTCAAGTCCTACATACATTTCTCCCGTTTCTTTGTGGTACCAAGCTGGGATTTGATGGCCCCACCATAACTGACGAGAGATCACCCAGTCATGGACATTTTCCATCCAACGTAAGAATGTTTGGTTGAAACGTGGCGGATAAAAGTCCACCGCATCGTCGGTTTCTTGGTTGTCGATGGCTTGTTTTGCTAATGGTTCCATTTTTACGAACCATTGTGTCGATAAACGAGGTTCGACTACTACGCCTGTCCGTTCTGAGTGCCCTACACTATGGACCATTTTTTCGATTTTGATCAGACGACCTAACGCCTCTAAGTCTTTCACGATTTGCTTACGAGCAGCAAAACGATCCATGCCTGCATAAGTACCTGCTAAGTCGTTCATTGTTCCGTCATCATTCATGACATTGACCCGTGGTAGGTCATGGCGGTTACCGACCTCAAAGTCATTCGGGTCATGGGCAGGCGTGATTTTTACGACCCCAGTTCCAAATTCTTGGTCCACGTACTCATCTGCGATGATTGGGATCTCTTTATTGACCAAAGGCAAGATCACTTTTTTACCAATCAATGCTTGATAACGTTCATCTTCTGGATGAACCGCGACTGCTGTATCCCCCAGCATCGTTTCTGGACGAGTCGTTGCGATCTCCACCACACCGCTGCCATCTGCTAATTCGTAAGACATATGGTAAAAAGCACCTTCGATGTCTTTGTGGATCACTTCAATATCAGATAATGCCGTGCGGGCTTGCGGATCCCAGTTGATGATGTACTCGCCACGATAGATCAAGCCTTTTTCATATAGCGTCACGAAAACTTTACGAACCGCTTCGGATAATCCATCATCTAACGTGAATCGTTCACGGCTATAGTCTAGGGATAAGCCTAGTTTCGCCCATTGTTCCCGAATGTGACCGGCATATTCTTCTTTCCAATCCCATACTTGTTCAACGAATTTTTCCCGACCAAGGTCATAGCGAGAAATTCCTTGTTCCCGCAGCTTTTCTTCTACTTTGGCTTGGGTAGCAATCCCGGCATGGTCCATTCCTGGTAGCCATAAGGTGTCATACCCTTGCATCCGTTTTTGACGAATGATGATGTCTTGTAACGTGGTATCCCAGGCATGACCTAAGTGCAATTTTCCTGTTACGTTTGGTGGCGGAATCACGATAGAATAAGGTTTTGCTTCTTTGTTGCCGCTTGGTTTAAAACGGTCATGTTCTAACCAATCTTGGTAGCGCCCCGCTTCTACTTCTTGGGGATTGTACTTGGTGGATAGATTTTCAGTTTCTGTCATAGTTGGTCCTCCTAAAGTTACGTTTTTTAGACGTAATGGTTGGTGTGGGTTTTTTGTGCCTGTTACTGGGTAAAGCGTGACAATGTTTGAATCGTTCAGGATTAGTGCCGTGGTAGAGATGATTATCCGTTGTTTGTTGACGCCTCGTTTGTTGTTCGTAAAAAAAACGTTGCTTACAGAGGTCAAGGCACACTTCCGTGATCCTCTATTGTGTCTTAGGGCTTTTGGCAACCGATCTGACTCGCTTCGTGAACCAATTTTGATGACTTCTTGTACTGTTCATCATCTATTCTGTCTTGCTTCGCAAGCCGATCGCAGTGATTCCTAGTATGGTTACTACGCTCCCTATGGTCGCCTAGTACTGTTCATCATCTATTCTGTCTTGCTCCGCAAGCCAATCATAGTGATTCACAGCAAAAAGCGCCCTAATGCCGAGGCATTAGGGCGCTGATACGCGGTACCACCTAAATTGCAGATTGCTCTGCCACTTTGACGTGAGGTAACGTTCACGACGCGCTTGATCTTACTGTGCGGCTTTGTCTGCAAGAAACAAACCGTGGTTCGGATCAAAGACCTTCAAGCTACCTTTTCAGTGTCTGGGGAAGTCTTGCACCGACCGACTTCTCTCTGACCGCCAGGGTCACTGATACTCCTCTTGAACATTGTCTTGCTATCATAGATTCTTGTTTCATCTTGCTACATTCTACAATGAACTTTTTTGAAAGTCAATCAGAGGTTTGCTTTCGCCGCATCAATGGCTGCTTGATAATCCGGTTCGTGGGAGATCTCAGGCACGATCTCAACGTGTTGGATCACGACTTCACGGTCTAAAACGAAAATTGCTCGGGCAAAATGACCGAAGTCTGGGATCATGATTTGATAGGCCTCACCGAAGGTATTCGCCGGATCATGGAGCATGATCATGTCGACACCTTCTTGGCCGCACCATTGCGCTTGTTCTTCTTTTGTATTGTTAGAAATCGTGACAAAATGGATGTCATCCAATTGACTTGCCTCTTGGTTGAAACGCTTGGTCTGCAATGCACAGACGCGTGTCACGATATCGGGAACCACGCTGATGATCGTTGGTTTTCCTAAAAAATCAGTCAGTGTATATTCCTTGTCCTCTAAACTTTTCAAGCGAAAATCAGCTGCTTTATCCCCTACTTTTGGTTGGTTGCCGGGCATCTCATAAACCGTTTCTTTGCGTGTAACTTGCATAACATCTCTCCTATAGCATTTTCTCCCAGTATAAGAAAGATTGTCAAAAAACGAAAAGGATTTGCTCAGACTTTCGATTTTTGCGAGTAGGTCGTATCAAAAAAAATCAATGTTTGCAATTCTGTCGTCAAATCAATGTATTGGATATTGACGTCTTTTGGCACGATGACGGGATCAGGGGCAAAATTTAAAATTGCAGTGATCCCAGCATCTACGATCGCATCGATCGCCATTTGTGAATAACGACTAGGAACGGTCGAAATCGCTACGGTGATCCCTTTTTCTGCTACGACTTCCGCCAATTGATCCATTCCATAGACATAACGCCCACTAATGGTCTGACCAATCATTTCTGGATCATTGTCAAAAACCGCGACCACGGAAAGATTTTCATTTCTGCGAAAATTGTTGTTGGCTAACGCTTTTCCTAAATTTCCATAACCAATCAAGGCGATTTTTTTCTCTTCATTGGTTTCTAAGATATAGCTCAATACCTCAATCAGATAAGGAACATCATAGCCATAGCCACTTCTGCCCAATTCTCCTAGATGAGAAAAATCTCGGCGGATCGTGGCTGAAGGAACTTGCGTGATTTCTGCAAACTCTTTCGATTTGATTCGCTGAATACCAGAGGCATCCAGTAATTTTAAGTGTCGTAAATAAGCTGGCAAACGTTTTGCCGTCGCTTTCGGAAGTTTTTTATCTCTTAATGCTTCCATCCTGTCCACCCTCCTTGTTAAATGATTCACATATTGAGTGTAGCATGTTCCATTTTCAATAGCAAGAAAATATTCACAAACTCTCTCACTCGATGAAAAACGACCACAAATGTTCAAAAACAGTTGTGGTCGTAGCATTAAAATCGGGGTTTTATTATAAAAATTCAGCGAATTCCGTTGCTGCTTTTTCTTGATTTGCCGTGATTGCTTCCAGTTTCAACCCAGCCATCGCACGTTCCATCATCCCTTCGATATCGAGACGTTCTTCATATTGGTGGACCTTATCCAGTCTTGGGCGCGTCTTTGGTTGAGGAGGTGCAAAGATTGTGCAGCAATCCTCAAACGGCTGAACTGATAATTCAAAGGTATCAATGGCTTCGGCAACTTCAATGATTTCCAATTTGTCCATCGTTGCCACTGGGCGCACGATCGGCGTATTGGTTACTTCATTGATGGCGACCATGCTATGCAAAGTTTGTGAAGCCACTTGTCCTAATGATTCACCATTTAAGATGATCAAGCCATGACGAGCTTCCCGAATCGCATCCGTCAAACGCAGCATCATCCGACGGGTGATGGTCATCCAATAGCCTTGTGGCACACGATTTTTGATTTCTTCTTGGATTTCTGTAAACGGAACTTCGATAAACTGGATGCTTCCCACATAAGGCGCAAGCTTCTTCGTTAAATCTTTGGCTTTTTGCAACGCTTGTTCACTCGTATAAGGAGGGCTTGCAAAATGGACCGCTTCGATCTCAACGCCGCGTTTCATGGCAAAGTAGCCTGCAACTGGCGAATCGATACCGCCAGAAAGCATCAACATTCCCTTTCCACTGGTGCCCACTGGCAGCCCAGCGGCTCCTTGGATCGTTTCATAAGACAAATAAGCGCCATCGATCCGTATTTCTACACGCAAATTGATGTCTGGTTTTTTCATTTGGACTTTGATATCAGGAAAACGGTCGATCACCGCATTCCCTAAGGTCAAATTCAACTGGTTGCTATCTTGCACAAACGAATGATCACTGCGCTTGGCTGTGATTTTGAAGGTCTCAACACCCGTATAGATCTCTGCCATGACGTCTTGAACGGCTTTCTTTAATACTTCGATATCTTTTTCGACCCGAATGCTGGGGGAAAAGTTTTGAATCCCAAAGACTTTTTGCAGCTTAGGAATGATCTCTTGGCTGTTTTCACCGTTCAATAGCAAGTGCATGCGATCTCGCTCGGCATGAACTTTGACATGGGGATAATCTGCTAAGGTACGTTTGACGTTTGAAGCTAATTGCATAATAAAACTACGACGATTTTTGCCCTTTGTTGACAGTTCGCCATAACGAACCATGATTTCTGAATAATTCACGAGAAAACTCCTTTGATTTGGATTGATTTTATAGTGGTCTGTCGTGCTTAATTGATTTTCGAAAATTTTTGGTACAACTGGTGGAAGACGATCAGAAACTGCTCGACTTCTGCCATTGTATTGCTCTCATCTAAACTGATACGAACAGCCGATGTTGCTAACTGTTCTGGAACGTGCATCGCATGAAGCGTACTGCTGGCCATCTTTTTACGGGAGGAACAAGCGCTCGTCGTCGAAAGATAGATCTGCTTTTCTTCAAAGGCATGGACTAAGACTTCTCCTCGGATCCCTTTTAATGAAAAACAAAGTATGTGCGGCGCAAACCCTTCTGTGCCAGAAAAAAGCGTGACTTTCTCGTACCCAGCCAGTGCTTCTTGCAAATAGCCTTTTAGTAATTGAACATGGTTCGGCTTTTCAGCCTTTTGTTCTGTCACTAAACGTAGGGCTTTTGCCATAGCAACGATTGCTGGCACATTTTCGGTACCGCTGCGCTGGTTTTGCTCTTGCCCACCGCCAGTCATCAATGGCGCCAACTTACGACCTTGTTTCCAATAGATAAATCCGGCGCCACGAGGTCCGTGAAATTTATGTGCAGAGAACACGGCAAAATCGACTCGCTCATTGAACCATTGCTCTTGCGGGACCTTTGTGATGGCTTGGACGGCATCTACATGGAAATGGATCGTTGGATGGTCCGCTAGCACAGCTGCGATCTCATGGATCGGTTGGATCGACCCTACCTCATTATTGACCGCCATCACCGAAACCAAAATCGTTTCTTTGCGAATCATGTTTGCTAATTCAGACACGTTGACAAAGCCTTGGGCATCGACAGGCACAACACTGACCTCAAACCCTAACTCGGCTAATTGAGCCGCTGTTTCACTGACGGCAGGGTGTTCAATACTGGAAATAATCAGGTGATTCCCATAGGCTTTTTTCGCTAAAGCAGTCCCTTTGATGACCCAGTTGTCTCCTTCAGTCCCCCCACTGGTAAATGCGATCTCTTTGGAAGAAACGTTTAACAGATCGGCGATCTGCTGACGAGATTGCTGCAGCAGACGATTGGCTTGATTTCCTAAATCATGCAGGCTTGAGGGATTGCCGATAATTCGCTGACTGACTTGGACATATGTATTTAAAGCTTGTGGATAAATAGCGGTTGTTGCACTGTTGTCAAAATAGATCAATGATAGGACCCTTTCTCTAAAAAAATTCTTTCCCATTATAACTGCTCTTGGGCTGAGTTTCAAGGTGACTCGCTGGCTTTGGCTTTTTTTAAAGGAAACTTTTCCTTCCTTCGTAAGCGGTACTCATGCAGCGAGCCATTCTTTCCATGAAAAAAGCCAGTCAGTTTTTCACTGCTGGCTTTCGTATTATACTAAGTCGCGGTTATTGAAGTAGAAGTTTTCGATCCGTTTGAAGGCACCTGGTTCTACTCGTTCCAACGCTGTGCCGATTTCATCTAGCGCATCTTGATAGCGATATTCTTTACTGAACAAGTAAAGTGATTTGTCGATCGCTGCCTTGATATCTGGATGAGAATGACGATAGCGGTTGGCATATTGCATCATTTGCTCAGTCAATGCCGCAGCATCCACTAAGTCTTTTGTTTGTTCATCTAAAAGATCAAGATCTTCTTCACAGACAGAAACCAATTTATTGATTTCTTGCATGTTGATGCGAATCTTGTTCAATTCTTTGCCTAATTCTTCGACACGATCCGTTGCCACGAAGAAGAATTCTAAATACTCGCCTGGCAAACCAGGTAAGCGTTGTTTCTCAACAAACCGTTTCAAGTTGCGTAGACGGAATTCGAAGCTTTCCACTTTTTCTTGTGCAACTTTTTCGCCACGACGTAATTCCGCAAGAGAATCATCGATTTCGACTTGCTGGCTTTCCACATCATCCAAAATCTTGTAGGCATCTTTGTAGAAGCTTTGCACTTCTGAATAAGGAATCTCATGTTTTTCCAATTTCGGTAAGTACTCGTTGTTGCGGCGAGCCAATTCGTCCACTTCGGTTTGGAAGCCGCGGACGCGACCCAATTCATTGTGATTCAAAGTATAGCTTTGTGCCGTATGATCCAACTCGATCAACAACTGACGGTTGTTCTTCGTTGCATGGTCAATGTAGTCTTCGATGATCTGACGATTTTTCATGACATATTTCTTGGCATTGATCTCACGTTCCATCACCGTATACAAGGCATCGATATCACTTGCAGTATCACGGCTTGCCACTTCAACGGAAGCGACTTCTGTTTTCGCTAGATCGTTCATGGAGTTTTCAACCCGTTTTTTCACACGGTTGATTTCTTCTTGGATGTTTGCTTCTGGGAACATATATTTTTGTTCTAATAATTTTTTATAACCTTCTTGGATTTCTTTCAACTGATCAGGGAAGGTACGATTTAATTCTTCGTACGCCGCTGGGATCCGTTTCATTAGGTCTTCCACTTCATAGGTGTGTTTTTCCGCTTGGTCTAACACTTCCCGTGCTTCCACAGGATCGCCAGAAGTATTTAAGGTAACAAATTGGGTGAACTCAATTTCAATGTTTTTGATTTGTTTTTGCAGCTCATTGTAAGCAGGACCGAATTCTTCGCCTTGATCCCGCAGCTTCTTCTTCAAGTCTTCGTAAACGTCCAGCGCTTTTTGGACTTCCAGGGAATTTCGTTCTTCACTTTCTCGTAATTCTTTCAAGCCTGCGCGAATCTCTTCCACTTGGCATTCCATCTCGTCCATGGTCGCTTCGGCTTGGACGATCGCCCCTTTTGCTTTGAAAAAGCGGATGCGTTCGTTCAGCTCTTCCACTTCAAAGATTTGACTTTCAAGTTCAGCAAAAGATTTTGTGGAGATATCTGTCCATTGTTGGTTCCACTCACGGAAGGTGTTTTGACTTTGACCAACCAAGTGCATTCTTTTTACTTCATCGACTTCTTCGATCACCGGCAAGTCAAACAGATTTTCTTTGCGTTTTTCCAAGTCATTCAGCTTTTCTTGGTTTTTCTTCCGCATGAAAAAGCCAATTGCATACAAGACCGCTGCGATGATGATGATGGCAATGACAATTCCAAAGATGATATTAGTTCCCATTTTGTGGTTCCTCCAATTTTCAAATATACATGTTTCGTCTAAAACCTGCTGATCAGCAGATTGATTGATAAGTTCGTTGAGTATAAAAAGGACAGATAGTCCCTTTATAAAAAAGCATCTACGCTAGATTATAGCATAAAGAAAAAAATCAAGCATTAGATTGAGGCAAAAAAGATCGACTTTTTTCGCATCGAATAAAATAAATCACGGCTTTTCCAGCGATAATGAAAACAAATCGTGAAATTTACATCAACAAGTGACTTTTTTTCTGATTTTTCCGATTTTTTTCAAGAAACCGCTTGATTTCTCCCTATTGAAACTGTACTCTAGTAAAAAGCTTGAACAGGAGTAATGTCAAATGAAAGTAGCGAAATTCGGAGGCAGTTCCCTTGCCTCAGCCGAACAAGTCGAAAAAGTTGTTGCGATAATTGAAAGTGATCCTAAAAGACGGTTTGTTGTTGTTTCAGCGCCTGGTAAGCGTTCCAGCGACGATCAGAAAGTCACCGATCTGTTACTAGCAGTCTGTACCCGTCTGTGTGCCCAAGAAGAAATCACTGATTTAATAGAAGAAATCTATGCCCGCTATACAGCGATCGCTGCCCCCTTTGGGATCGAACAAGTCCATTTAGACCGCATCTGGCAATCATTGGCGGCTTTTCAAACGCTGCCTACCCAAGACAATCCGCATCTTTATGATACGGTCTTGGCAAGCGGCGAAGACAACAACGCCAAATTGATCGCAGGGATTTTACAAAGCCGTGGGTTAGCTGCTCGCTACATGAATCCGCAAGAACTTGGGCTGCTGGTGACGGATGAACCTCAAAACGCCCGTATCTTGAACAAGTCGTACGCCAAGATTGCACAATGGCGCGACAGTCCTGAAATCTTAGTGATTCCTGGCTTCTTTGGCTACACAGAAGACGGCGAGATCTGTACCTTCTCTCGAGGAGGATCAGATATTTCTGGTGCCATCGTGGCGGCTGGTCTGCAAGTAGATTTGTACGAAAACTTTACCGATGTCGATGGGATTTTTTCTGCTCATCCAGGCTATGTTCATCATCCAGAGTCCATCAAAGAAGTGACCTACCGAGAAATGCGAGAGCTGTCTTATGCAGGCTTTACTGTGTTGCACGATGAGGCGTTGATGCCTTCATACCATGCGAAAATTCCCGTGGTGATCAAAAACACCAATAATCCAAGTCATCCTGGTACCTTGATCACCAACCAGAGAGACAATTTGGATCAGCCCGTGATCGGCGTTGCCAGTGACGAAGGCTTTTGTATGATCTATATCCGCAAATACTTGATGAACCGCGAAGTTGGGTTCACGTTACGGGTCTTAGAGATTTTCCGTGAATTTGATTTAAATTATGAACACATGCCTTCAGGAATCGATGATATCTCGATCATTATGCGCTCCAACCAGTTGAATCCAGTATTGGAAGAAGAATTGCTGCGCAAGATCGCCTACGAGATCGATCCCGATGAACTGCGAATGACCCACGATCTATCCATGGTCGTCGTCGTTGGTGAAGGAATGCGTCAACGAGTCGGGATCACTGCCGACAGTACCGCTGCCCTTGCGCGGAAAAATATCAACTTAGAGATGATCAACCAAGGGTCCTCTGAGGTCAGCATCATGTTCGGTATCCACAAAGAACAAGAAAAAGCCGCTGTCAGAACCCTTTACTACACTTTCTTTGATTAAACCAAACGTGCCAGTTGCACCACTCCTTTTGCTGATAAGCAATCGGAACGGGCAACTGGCACGTTTGGTTTTTATTCTGACGATTCTTGGGCTTGTTTTTGTGCCAATTGGCGGTTGATTTCTGCCTTGATTCGCGGTTCAGGAGCAAACCGTTCTTCCCAATCGCTCGGCTTCATGACTTTGTGGGTCTCAGGATCATAATGAGGCTGCCCATCTGGGAAAAGTTTTCCCATGTTGGCGTCATGAACGATAGCCAAGATCGGCGCTGGATCGACCCCTAACAGTGAAAACGAGCCATAGGTAAAATACAGCAGATCACAAAGCGCATCGACTTGTTCTACTAGAGAATCACTGACAGGCTGTTGTTTGGCAGCCAGCTTGGCTTGGGCTTGATCGATCGCTTGATGCAAATGCTCCAGACCTGCTTGAAAGGTCTCTTCGTCATTGTTGCTGGCAGCATAAAGGAACTCAACTAATTCTTCAATTTTAAAACCAGCACGAAACTGGGCTTTTTCCGCTGAAAAAGCTTGTGGATATGGCGGTCGCGTTGGATCAAAGGTTTTATGAAACTCTTCCGTCATTTCAAATGGACTCATTTTGCTCGCTTCTTTCTGCTTTTTCTCATGGTTTTGTTTTATGGTTCTGCGCTGTCTTCTACGTTGCTTCATAGATTGGCTACTTGCCTATTTTTTTTATTCCCTGGCTTGGGCATCCTCGGCAATGATGCCAAAATGGATCAAGGCTTTCTTGATGCCGTCATGATCGTTGGTATCCGTCACAAAGTCGGCACTGGCTTTGGTGATGGGCTGGGCATTGCCCATCGCAACGCCGATCCCCACGCCTTCTAGCATTTCCACATCATTAAAATGATCCCCAAATGCCATCGCTTCTTCCATCGCGATCCCTTCATAGGCCAAAAATTCTTTGATGCCTTTAATTTTCGAACCGTTTTTCGGCACGATGTCAACAGAATAGGCATTGGATCGCTTAAAATCACATTGTGGCAGCTTGGAGCGTAATTTTTCGCGCTCTGATTCAGGGCTCAGCATAATGCACTGATAGATAGGCTCTCGTAAAATATCCAACGATTCATAGCGTTTGGCGTTGCGATTGGGACTAAAACGCTGCAAGACTTTCTTTAAAAAACCGACGGGAAATTTTTTGGGCACATAGCGTAAGTAGCGCTGCATGACGGGTGATTGGCTTAAGCGGATCGTTAAGCTGCCAGCCACTTGGGTTTCTCCGCCAAACATGACTTGGCGGTAATTTTCATCTGCGTATTCTACGATCGCTTCCAGCGTTTGTTTTGGAAAAGGTTTGGCATAAATCAAGTTTTCCTTCGTATAGACATATTGGCCGTTATAGGTGATAAACATGTCTAACGACAAGTAATCGATCACCTTCTCTAAATCAACCGGACCACGTCCGGTGGCAATGCCGCAGAGGACGCCATTGGCTTGGGCTTGTTTGATGGCTTCACGGGTACTGGCAAGCGCCTTGCCGTTGCTGGCGATCAGCGTGCCATCAATATCAAAAAAGATTGCTTTTATCATATGACTCCTCAAAATAATTTCAACTGATTAGGATTTAATGCTTCGTAATCGATCTGCAGCGCATCGATCAATGCGCGGGCATTGTCAGCGGCATCACGACCGGCATTATTATTGAAGACCACTGCGACTTCTTTGGCATTGGCTTCGATGGCTTGGACCGCTTGTTTTAACTCCGTTAGTTCGGCTTGGTCATAGCGATACAAGGTCCGCAGATTTTTGGCATCTGGTCCCGTCGCTGTCCAGCCGCTGTCGTTGCGTCCATGAAAACGGCACAAGACAAACGCGGGATTGGTCACGGTTGGATCAAGGGGAATGGTAGTCGATAGCTTTTTCGGCTGATCAACAACTACTAAGGAAAACTGTTTTCGCTTCATATAATCGATCATTCCAGGATACAGTTTCGGCTGATACCAGCTGCTGTCTCTCAGCTCGATCGCCACTGGGTAGCCCGCAAACCATTCTCGCACTTGGTCTAAATAGGCAACATTTTCTTTCGTACATTTAAAGCTGTTGGGAAACTGTGCCAATAAGCAAAAGAGTTTGCCTGCTTCTACCATTGGTGCGATCGCTTCTTTATAAAGCTGCAGCGCTTCGGTCATGGTCAACTGATCTGGCAAATCTCCTTGGGTAGTCACACTTTGATGGACTTTCAGCACAAAGCGGAAATTTTCGGGAATCTGGGTCAACCAGTTGCGCACGTCTTTTTCTTTTGGCAAAAAATGATAGGTGGTATCCAGCTCAACTAACGGAAAATAACGGGCATACTCAAATAATTTCGAGTTTTTTCTTTGCACGAGACTGCCATGTTCACTAAATGTGGTACAACCAATTCGAATCATTTTTTCCCATCGCTCCTTGTTTTCTTATTTTAATAGTATACAATAGTTTTGAGTTAAGAGTAAATAAATCATTGCAGGTGATGAAAAAATGAAACGAATTCTCGTGTTGCACACTGGCGGCACCATCGCCATGAAAGAAGACACCCTGACAGGCGGCGTCAGCCCTGATGTCAGCAATCCGCTGATGGATGCACCGATCCACATTGACGACGATGTTGAATTGATCGTCGAAGACATTTTTAATATTCCCAGTCCTCATATGACCCCAAAAGAAATGCTGCAGCTGAAAGAACGTATCCAGCTGGCGCATTTAAGCGGTGTCGATGGGGTCGTGATCACTCACGGAACCGATACGCTGGAAGAAACAGCCTTCTTTTTAGATACCACAATCGGCGGTCAGTTACCGATCGTGGTGACTGGCGCCATGCGCTCGAGTAATGAAATCGGCAGTGATGGGCTTTATAACTTTGAAAGTGCGATTCGGGTGGCGAAATCACCTGATGCCTTAGGAAAAGGCGTCTTAGTCGTGATGAACGATGAGATCCATTCCGCACGTTATGTTACGAAGACCCACACCACCAATATTGCGACGTTCCGCACCCCGACATTAGGGCCGATCGGCTTAGTCACAAAGCACCGTATCTTGTTCATGCAAGAGCTGTTAAATAACCGCCATTTGGATGTTGATCGTGTCGATGGTCTGTTTCCGATCGTCAAAGCCTATGCGGGAATGACTGGGGAATTGTTCGATGCTTTAGCCGACTCGCTGATCGATGGACTAGTGATCGAAGCTTTAGGCGCTGGCAATCTGCCGCCGCAGACCATAGAGCCTTTGAAAAAACTGATCGCTAGAAACATTCCAGTCGTCTTAGTTTCTCGCTGCTTCAACGGAGTTGCCGAGCCGGTCTATGATTACTTAGGCGGCGGGATCGAATTGCAAGCTCTTGGGGTGATTTTCTGCAATAGCATCAATAGCCAAAAAGCCCGCATCAAATTGCTGATAGCGAAAAACCGTGGGTTGACCATGGAGGAGCTGCCTGATTTCATGGAGAATTAACCAAACAAAAACCCTTTTGCCATTCCGCTAACGGAGGCAAAAGGGTTGTTTTATTTTTCTCGCCAAGTAAAGATGGCTTCACAGTAAGTATCCTCACCGATCTTGATCTCGTGGATCGTTTGCAGCGGCACAGCCTCGCCGGCTTCATCGACTGTCTTCTCATTGATTTGAAAATGGCTTTCAATCAAATGGCCGTAAGCCACTTCCCGATCAAAGCGGATCGTCACTTGTGTCACTTCATGTTTTGTTAAAAACTCATAGCCTAAGACGTCCATCAGCCAATTGAAATACATGGCATTGTTGACATGCTGATTGCTATCAATATCGTAGAAACGCACCCGATACGGCAAAAACTGTCCTTGCGTGATAGGGGTGATCTTCGGGTAGCGTTTGATTCGCTTGATTTTTTCACTGCCAAAAGGCGCCACGATCTCATCTGGTACACTGCTGACTTTGCGCGTCTCAGGGTCCATCAACGCAAAAACCGCCTCGATTTTGACCAGTTCCGTTCCGTCTTCTGCCAATAACCAGAAGTAACGGTAGCAGAAAAATTTATTGTATTCTCTCGCCTGGGTCGCCACTTGGATCTGCTCCCCTACGCGCGGCAAACGAGTCACCGTTATGTGATAGCTGGTGATGATCCAGGTCAAGCCATAACTAGCGATGACTTCTGGTCCGCGGTTTAACGCCGCACTTTGTTCCTCTGATGTCTTGATGGCGATGCCTAGCATGGCTGGAAACGTCATCGTTTGGTTGACATCACATTCATAATACGCCACTTCATGTGTGGTTTGATACTTTGCTGCCATAGTTCTAATTGCCTCCTAAAAACGACTCAATATTTCATCGACACTTGGTCCATAGCTTTCGCCAAATTGATTCAAATGGACCAATAAATAATACAATTGATACACTGGCAGTCGCTCTTGCCAATCCTCATCTAATGGATAGACTTCTTGATAGCCTTCCAAAAATTCCTGACGAAAACCACCGAAGAGCTGGGACATCGCAATATCCATTTCTCGATCCCCATAAGCGACTGCTGGATCAAGAAACACTGGTTCTCCTTGCTGATCGAACAGCACATTCACCCGCCAAAAATCACCGTGTAATAAAGCAGGTGTGACGCTGCGATCACGCCAATTCTCATGCAAAAATTCTTTCAAACGCAGATAAGCGGCTTCCCGTTTGGCATGCCAGCGGTTACCCAGCTTCGCTAGTTCGACTTGCACATCCAAACGGCAGACTGTATAAAAATCAAGCCAATCGGTGGTTTTCGGATTGACTTGCGGCAAAAAACCGATGTAATTGTCTTCGTAAAACCCAAAAGACTCCTGCGTCTGCTGATGAAGCCGAGCCAAGCTTTGACCTAAGCGTCGCTGCTGTCCTTCCCCACCATCGATCCATTCCATCAATAAAAATGCCCTCTCTTCAGTCTGACCAAGACGTTCGATTTTTGGCACCCGCACGAAAGGGGCTAATTCAGCTAAGCCGTTGATCTCTGCTTGAAAGAACACCGATGAAACATGAGGATGAGTTTTTAAAAAATAGCGATTTTCTGCTGTAGTGAAACGATACGTTTGATTGACATCCCCACCACTGATGGGCGTCAGCGAGCCGGTCATCCCGATTGCTGCGAACAATGCTTCCTCCATACGGATCTCCCTTTCTTTACTCAGTCAGTTGGGCAGTCAAATACGCTTGTTCCTCTTTCGTCACCCCTAGTCCCTGCAGGAGATACTGATCGACCGAACCGAAATGCTGATCGATCGCAGCCAAGCTTTCATCAAGAAAACTCTCTTTGGCACTCATCAAAACTGTGATCGCCGTTAACAACTCTTGCGGTAAATGCTGGGTCATTGGGGCAAATTTTTCTTTTAGCATTGGGGCTAAATAGCGATTGGTCGCTAAATAATCTTCTTTGATCGTCGCTGGTGCCACAGCCAACACATGCAGCAATAAAAAGGCGCCAAAGCCTGTGCGATCTTTGCCAGCGGTACAGTGGAACAAGGTTGCACCTTCGCCTTCCGCATTGGCAATCACATGATCAAAGAACTGCCGATATTGTTGGCGGGCATAGTCGCTTTCAACAAAGTGACGGTAGACTTTTTTCATCTGCTCTTCGGCATCTTCCCCATCTTCCAAGCGCTGCTTCAAGCTTTCTGGCGACAAGGAAACCATCGTTTCGTCTTCTTTGAAAATAGGTAAAAAAAGCTGCTTTGCTGTGGCGATCGGTCGATCAGGCTGTGCATTGGCTTCAGCGATGGAGCGAAAATCAATGACCTGATTGACCCCATAGTTTGCCAGTACTGCTTGATCTGAAGCAGTCAATTCATTGATCGCCGCACTGCGGATCAATTTTTTTCGTTTGATCGTCGTACCGTTTTTCGTTTGATAGCCGCCAAGTTCTCTGACGTTTGCTGCTCGTTCTAGTTGAATCAATTGTGTCATTGCTTATCCCTCCCGCGATGTTCTAGTTAAAAGTATAGCAGAAACTTCGCTATTAAGGGCACTGAAACCTAGATTTTTCTATGAGCTGAGCTTTAACGGACAAAAAAAGAAAGACCACACGCAGTCTTTCTTTGCTTTCGCTTGTTACAAAATGTTTCTATTCGGCTTCGATCACGGCGGCAGAATCATCTAAGATCGAACGATCCAGTTCGTTGATACGACTGCTGGTCACCATTCCCGCAACCATACTGTCGCTGACATTAACGAGTGTCCGTGCCATATCGATCAATGGTTCAACAGAAATAACTAAGCCTACGATGGCGATCGGCAAGTTCATTGAGCCTAAGACGATCAATGAAGCAAAGGTTGCGCCCCCGCCGACACCAGCAACGCCGAATGAGCTGATCGTAACTACTGCAACTAGCAGTAGGATAAACTGCCAATCAAAGACATTGATCCCAACCGTTGGTGCAACGATCGTTGCCAACATCGCTGGATACACACCCGCACAGCCGTTTTGACCAATCGATAACCCAAAGCTGCCTGCAAAGTTAGCCGTGGCTTCATCAACACCTAACGCTTTGGTTTGGGTTTCGATGTTCAATGGCAAGGCTCCCGCACTTGAACGAGAAGTAAAGGCAAAGCTCAAGACTGGAAAAGCCTTTTTGAAATACGTTACTGGATTGACCCGAACAGCGATCAGCAATAATGAATGAACAAGTAAGACCAAAATCAAAGCCGCATAAGAGGCGATGATAAATTTGCCTAAGTTCAAGATGGCTTCAAAATCACTTGAAGCTAATACGTTTGTCATCAATGCCAAAACGCCATAAGGTGTCAGGCGCAAAACTAACGTGACGATACGCATCACGATTTTATATAAGCTGTCCATCAAATTCGCAAAAGTTTCCGCTTCTTTCGGTGATTTGCGTTTGACACCAAGAAAGGCGATCCCAACAAAGGCTGAGAAAATCACGACCCCGATCGTACTTGTCGAACGAGTACCGGCAAAGTCGGCGAAGACATTGCTTGGGATGAAGGAAACGATTTGTTGTGGGATCGATAGGTCTTGGACTTGTGTCGAACGTTCCGCTAATTCTGCGATCCGCGCTGTTTCCGTTGCCCCTTCGGTAAAGCTGGCACCGTCAAGACCAAAGACCATGACCATCACGATCCCGATCAAGGCAGCGATCGCCGTTGTCCCTAGCAAAGTCGCAAGAACCGTAAAACTGATCTTCTTGATTTTTTCGCTTTCTTTCATCTTGGTGAAAGCACCAACGATCGAAACGAAGATCAAGGGCATGATCAGCATTTGCAAGAGAGCTACATAGCCGCTACCGACCATCGTGATCCAGTCAAGAGCTTGCGTGACAACGTCAGAGCCTGTCCCAAAAATCAGCTGCAGCACGCCACCAAAAACGATCCCGACGAACAACGCCGCAAAGACCCGCGTAGAAAACTTCACGTGACGTTTTTGCAATAAGTAGAACCCATAAATAAGGGCAGCAAAAAGTAGAACAACAATAATAGTTAACAGATTTGTCATTTGAATCCTCCTTTTGTTCAATAAACATGACAAAGTCTGTCAGAGGAAGTAAAGGTTCCCAGTGACCATTCTTCAACAGTTCACTCTAATGAGACGTGTGGCATCATTAGTGACTATTCCATTTTAAAGAAGTTTGCTTCATCTTACAATAAATAAGTTCCCACTTTTCTGGGATGGTACCGCTTTTTTGTCAGAAAATAAAAAAAGAACCGTTGCCGCAACCCCACACTGTTAGGATTTCTACTTTCCTAACGGTTGGATTGCGGCAACTGGTTCGTTATTTTTTCATTTCGACTTTTTGAAAAATTTCAGAGAATATTCAGGCAATCATTAGAAATTGCTGTCTTACGCTAAAGCACCCATTGGGTCCCAAGGTGCTAAGACTGTTGGTTCTGCTTCAAAGGCAGCCAATTGTTCTGCTGTCAGGAACTCTTTGCGAACCACGATTTGATAGGTGTATTCATCCATCCACGCATCGCTCATAACGAAGAAGCCATTCGTTCCGACTTTTTCACCCCAGCTGTTTTCGACTTTCCATTTGGTTGATTCGCCGTCGATCAAGTCAACGCCAGTCAAGACCATCGCGTGGGTCATTAAGCTTTCGCCAAAATCTAAGCGTTCTGCTTTGGTCATCGTAAAGTCGATGTCAAATAGGTCGTTGATATCATACGCATCTAATGCCATGATCCCAGTATCTCTGGTAGAAGATTGACCGACATCACAACCGAACCACACGGACTCCCCTTGTTCCAATTGAGCGATCGCTAATTTTTTGAAGGTCGGCATATCGACGTTCAAGTATTTGACTTCTTTGCCGCCAACCACGTTGCCTAGCATTTCTACGGTATACGATTGATTGTAAGGCTTGTCGGCAGTTGGTGCGTTGATGATGCTGACATAATCGTCAAGGTCCACCCCGACATATTTTTCATAAAAGCTTTGCGGTGTTAAGTTGCGATCAATGTGATAGTTTTTGTCTTCATCACGGTATTCAAAATCAAAGGTTTCTGGCGGTGT
Source organism: Enterococcus sp. AZ063 (assembly GCF_051715045.1). Classification (NCBI taxonomy): domain Bacteria; kingdom Bacillati; phylum Bacillota; class Bacilli; order Lactobacillales; family Enterococcaceae; genus Enterococcus; species Enterococcus sp. AZ063. The sequence goes on along the minus strand of NZ_JBIOTA010000001.1, from coordinate 703,540 downwards.
GCCTAAAGAAGTCGCTAAGAAACGATAAATGTCTTCCAACATCGCTTCTTTGGCTGTTTGGATGTCTTCAGCTGTTTTGCCTTCAGCCACTAGCTGACGCAAAGCAACCGCATCTTTACGCAGTTTTTTGTTCAAGTAATTGTTTAGGTCACGAGAATTGGAAGAGTTGCTGCTTTCTGGCATGACCGTTTTTGGTACGACACCATATTTTTGGAAAATCGAAACGATCATGTCCCATTGCCCACCATCTTGTTGTGGTGTTTGCAATAAGAAAGCAACTTTGCGACTTGTTAAAGGTTCGTTAGCAGTTGCTAAAATATTTTCATAGAAATAGTTGGCTTTTTCGTATTTGTCCCAAAAGAAGGTATGGTTTTGCGACAATTCAAATTCTTTTAAATTGAAATCATTCAACATCTTATGACGGAATGTATTCAATGCGGCAAACATCCAGCAGCGGCCTGATTGTTTTTGGTTTGAGACTTTCCCGGTTGTCACATCAACTGAAAAAACTGGCACATTGTTGACTTTTGCTGACACGTTTTCCGCAGAAGCGGTGATCCCATTTTTCACAACACTCCGTTGTAGTGCCGTTTGTTTATTATTGTCTTGATACGCTTGCGCAAAGGCAGCGGTGGTCTTTTTTGAAATTTCTGACATATTTCTTCATCCTTTCACTTTCCGTTCCTTCCATTTTACGCCTCTGCCTCTCAAATAACAACCGCTCCTAGAAAAATGAAAGGATCATCTTTCTAAGAGCGGTTGCTCGTATCAAGGATTTAAAGAGTTAGCATTAAAAGCAAAAAGCCAAGTAAAACAAAGGATAGTCCTCGTTCAAATCGTGCATAAAGGAAGCGGATCGGGCGGCTAGCTAGCAAGATCGTCAGTAAAACACTGGCTAACACCAACGTCACAAAGCCTAATACCGACAGGTTCAAGTCGGTAATCGCTAATGCCCGCAAGCCCTTGATGAAGATCCCCTGTAAAAGATAGACCAGCAGGGTGTTTTTGCCCCACTTCGTAAAAAAGAGGTGCTCTCTAGGCACGAGGCTCAGAAAGCCGATGATCCCCATCAGCCCGATCACGAAAAAGACCGCACGCAAGGGACCGCCGAACAACGGATAGCTCAAGTAATCGTCATAAGGCTTGGAACCAAAAACCATGTACTTGTTCATCCCATGAAAAAACGCGATAAAGGTGTAGATGATCGGTAAGAAAAGCAAACTGATAGTCCGAATCTTTGGTTTCAATAAAAAGCGCATCTCATTTTTGGGAAAATAAAACCCGATGATGAAAAACGGCAAAAAGACAAAGGTCCGCTGCAAGGTCAACACTTGATTTAAAAACGGCACGTAGCCAGCAAAGATGCTCAAGCCAATACTCAGCAGGATCGCCTGCTTTTTGGACATTTTTTGAAAGATCAACAAGGAGAGCTGCCAAAAGAACATGCTAAGCAAAAACCAAAGTGCCCATTGCGGATTCAACAGTTGGATTTTTAACGACTCCCGTAGACCGATCAACCAGTAATAGACGGTGTAAAACACCTGAAAAAAGACATAAGGCAGCAAGAACTTTTTCATCAGCTCACGAAGCTTGTGTCCCTTCGTCAACGGTTTGGCAAAGTACCCAGCCAGAAAAACAAAAGCTGGCATGTGGAAAGTGAAGATAAAATAATATAGGTCATGATAAAACTTCTGATCGCCGATAAAAGGCTGTAGTAAGTGACTGAAGACGACCAAGATCATCAGTAAAAATTTTGCATTATCAAAGTAAGCCGTTCTTTGCGATTGGCTCATAAAAAGTTCCTCCTCTAAGTTGTATCTGTCAAAGGATACCTGATCCATGAAACAGAACTGTAACAAGCTATTTACTTTTTCCTAACGATTCTTGTTCATTTGATTACTAGTTGCTATTTTGTATCGTTTGTATTAATATATATAATACAAAGGAGCTGTTTTCGATGATATTTGATATTCAAACCCAAAGCAACCAACCGATCTACCATCAGTTGCGGGAACAGATCATTGTCGGTATCGCAAAAGGCGATTTATCCGCTGGCGAATTGCTACCATCCATCCGTCAATTAGCCGAAGAGATCGGCATCAATACCATGACGATCTCAAAAGCCTACAATTCCCTCAAAGAAGAAGGCTTGTTAGTCACGGATCGCCGTAAAGGAACCGCCGTTGCCGCACCACCACCGTTTACTTCTGGACAAGAAGCGGAGTATCGCCAAAACTTGCAGCTGCAGCTAGCAACCGCTCTCTTACACGGCAAAAGCAAGCAAGCGCTTTTAACGGATGTTCAACAACTGCTGGACCAATTTCCTGAAAGGAATGAATGCAAATGACCTATCTTTTTTTCATTATTGCTCTTGTCCTCTGCGGGACGACCGCCTTTGGTTTACGCTTGATCAGTAAACCCCACAAAAATGTTTTACTCGAAAATACCCTTGCGCCTGAGCATCTGGATGATCCTAGCGTCCACAGCTTGATCACAGAATTTCGCAAGCGTATCTTACAAATCGTTTGTACATTTAGTGTAGCAAGTCTCCTTTTTTTGTTCAATTTATCTGACTCCATCATCCTTACCCTGTTCTGGCTTTATATGGCCGCTTTGCTGGGGACAGCTTACCTGGTGCAAGTGCATTACATCGGGAAAATGCGGCAATTGATCCTTGCCAATGGATGGGAACTACCTATCGATCCGATTCGGATCGATACCAAACTCGTTCAAGCCAAAAATAAACGGATGCTGCCGTGGTATAGCCTCGTTCCTGCGGGGATTTTGTTGATGATCAGTTTGTACCAAGCATGGCAGTTGCCTGATCTTTCTACAGGATACTTGATGGGCGGTGTCTCCTTAGCAATTTTTGCGCTGTTCCTCTATCTCTGGGTGATCATCAGTCGCTTACCCGTTCGCGGGATCAGCGGTGATTCAGCTATCGACCAGCACATCAATGATTTAACAAAACGCTATTGGTCCTTATTGATCGCTGTCACTTGTACCATTACACTACTCTTGTTGACTGTCCCACTGGCGTCCATGTCCGCTACTGGAGCATTCAGTACTATCCTCTTACTGCTCTTTGTTGTTTTGGTTGTTTTCTTGATCGTCTTTACCTTCTTCTTGTTGCTAGATCTGCGTAAAAAGCAAGATCAGCTCTTAGAACCAGCAGGACAACCGCGCTATTATGGTGAAGATGCTTACTGGCGATATGGTTTTTACATCAATCCTAATGATACGCGACTGTTCGTTCCTGACCGTGTTGGGATGAATATCGGCATCAATCTAGGCAAACGTAGCGGACAAATCGTCTCAGGTATCACCGCTGTCTTCTTACTTGTATTAATGGTCGGTACCATCATTCCGATGTATCGCTTAGATTTCGCTCCTGATGCGATCACCGGTGAAGTGCAAGGACAAGAAGTCACCTTCGATGCACCAATGACTGGGAAAACAACGGTCTCTTTGGCAGATATTCAAGAGGTGGAATTGATCGAAGCTTTGCCATCGCCTCGTGTTCGTACCATGGGTGTAGGAACCGCCAGTTACCAAATCGGTAAATTTACCGTTGCTGGTGATCCTGCCAGAATGTTCGTGGACATAAACTCGACACCTATTTTAAAAGTCACCACCAAAGATGGGCCTACCGTTTTTTACACAAATAAAAAAGCCGCCGAAACGACGGATTTATACGAGGAACTAGTACAGAAGATTTCCTTAGCGGAGTGAGTGTTCTGGAGAAAAAACTGGAGAACCCATTATCCCCAGGCTATCCACAACCAAAAAAACGACCTTCCGAAACGAAGGTCGTTTTTGATACTCCGGCAGTAGGACTCGAACCTACGACATCATGATTAACAGTCATGCGCTACTACCAACTGAGCTATGCCGGAAGAATCTATCTGTACTATACCAAATAGTCAGATAATTTAGCAAGAGCAAAAATCAATTTTTTGTTCCTTTTTTTCAAGAAAATCCCCTTTTAGAAACTTCCCTTCCCGCAAAGTGTTTTTCTCAAGAAATATCCGAAAATCTCATTGACAAAGCAGCGCCTTTACGGTATTCTATATCTTGTGTTAAATAACACGCCGCTTTAGCTCAGTTGGTAGAGCGCATCCATGGTAAGGATGAGGTCGACGGTTCAAGCCCGTCAAGTGGCTTTGGTAGGACAACGTTTGTCGGACGTTGTCTTTTTTTTGTGCATCTAATTCCCAAAGTATAGCGATAATTTCTGAACTTAATCATTCGTATGCCCCTAATTTCCTGCGATATACAAAAGAAATAAGATCGTAAAACCCAATAGTAGGACCGATACAACTGCTTTCACTATCCTCGCTGCATCTTTAATTTTAAACAAGAGCGTATATAGATTAATAAAGTAAATGATCGACAGAGCTGCTTCTTGCGAATATTCTTTCACTTGGATCAAGCCTAGCCATATAATCAGCAAAAGAATCGAAAAAACAACCAAATAGTTTTCTGCAACACGTTTCATTTCATTCTCCTTTTCAACAATAGACATTTGCAACCAGCTGAATCGTAGAACTCAGTAAATTATCAGCCCCTCTCTCAAATACTTTTCCTACATCCTTTGCTTATTAAAAGTGTAACAAACTATCTCTTCTAACGGTCAACCTTATTCAAATTAAATTAAGATTTTTTGATAAAACGACTAAAACGGGGTTTTCATTCGTTGCTCACAGCTCAATTTTAGATACATCTTTTTTACCACAAAAAACCCGCTCTCCTAAAGCTAAGAGAGCGAGTTTTTCAACTACAGTGAATTTTTTAAAAGGATACGCGTTATGCTGACTTAAAAAATAACATACTGTTTCCGTTTGATTCAACTTCTTACTTCACGACCAACACCGTACATTTCGAATGATTGACGACATAATCGGTGGTTGAGCCTACGACAGCTCGGGTCAATGTGCCTTTACCAGTTGCACCGATAATGATCAAATCAATCGGGTACAATTCTGTTGCTGCATGAATGATAAAGCGTTTTGGATCGCCGACTTCAACGATTACCTCAACCTCTTCTACCCCATGCTGATTGGCATCATAGATTTTTTTCAACATGTCCGTTTCCACACGCAATTTTTCTTGGTCAAAAATTTTTGCAAAAGCATAGGCACTTGTGGATAACTCAGCATTGTTGATAACAGAGAGGACATACAATTTGGCTTTGTTCATACGACAAATCGCGAGTGCTTCTTGGAACGCTTTTTCTGACTGATCCGACCCATCCAAGGCAACAAGTACATTTTGACAATTACGTAACATCCAAATCGCCTCCTTTTCTTTATTTTACCACAAAAAATGGAAGCGTTACAAAAAAGGACAAGGTCTACTCTTAAGAGACCTAAAACTTCCTTTAAGATTTGTGAAGTTCCTTACTTGTCTCCGTGATTATGCAGTAAAATAAAGAGAAGAATGATTCGAGGTGAAAGAAATGCGCTCTTTTTTCCAGGCTGCGGTCACTGTGCTCTTGTACTTAGGGCTTTTCTTGCTGATAATCGGTATTATCGCCTTTTTCTTGCTAAAACTTTAAGCTTGGTTTGTTGAAAAGCAAGTTGCTGTCACATCCCTAAGAGGAGTGATACACTTAGTTTATCAACAATTATCGAAACGAAACAGTTTGCTGCTCACTCGTTTCAAAAAGGAGATCATGCAAAATGGACTTACATATTACCCCTACTGCCGCTGCTCGCTTTCCAGAAGGACACGACTTATATATTCTGACGAGTAATGACGGATCGAACCAATTTTCTTCAGCAGCTGGATGCTGTATGATCGGCGAACGTTTTTTGATCACACCGATCGACGAACCGTTAGACGCATACAATGAGTTAGTCTCAAGCAATCAGTTTACTTTCTTTACATCAACCTATGATCAAATGTTCTTGACTGGTCATCTGATTCTAGATGTTCACCCAACTTCAGGAACCTTGATTTTGAAAAACGAAAGCGGCTATTTGGATACCAATCTTTTATTGGAAGCCTCTCCGCAGCTGAAACAAACGAATGCGTAACA
>NZ_JBIOTA010000001.1:0-692500 GCF_051715045.1 Enterococcus sp. AZ063 | reverse complement strand
ACTTAGCACTCATCGTTTACGGCGTGGACTACCAGGGTATCTAATCCTGTTCGCTCCCCACGCTTTCGAGCCTCAGCGTCAGTTACAGACCAGAGAGCCGCCTTCGCCACTGGTGTTCCTCCATATATCTACGCATTTCACCGCTACACATGGAATTCCACTCTCCTCTTCTGCACTCAAGTCTCCCAGTTTCCAATGACCCTCCCCGGTTGAGCCGGGGGCTTTCACATCAGACTTAAGAAACCGCCTGCGCTCGCTTTACGCCCAATAAATCCGGACAACGCTTGCCACCTACGTATTACCGCGGCTGCTGGCACGTAGTTAGCCGTGGCTTTCTGGTTAGATACCGTCAAGGGATGAACATTTTACTCTCATCCTTGTTCTTCTCTAACAACAGAGTTTTACGATCCGAAAACCTTCTTCACTCACGCGGCGTTGCTCGGTCAGACTTTCGTCCATTGCCGAAGATTCCCTACTGCTGCCTCCCGTAGGAGTCTGGGCCGTGTCTCAGTCCCAGTGTGGCCGATCACCCTCTCAGGTCGGCTATGCATCGTTGCCTTGGTGAGCCGTTACCTCACCAACTAGCTAATGCACCGCGGGTCCATCCATCAGTGACGCAAAAGCGCCTTTCAACTTTCTTCCATGCGGAAAATAGTGTTATACGGTATTAGCACCTGTTTCCAAGTGTTATCCCCTTCTGATGGGCAGGTTACCCACGTGTTACTCACCCGTTCGCCACTCTTTTTCTTTCGGTGGAGCAAGCTCCGGTGAAAGAAAAAGCGTTCGACTTGCATGTATTAGGCACGCCGCCAGCGTTCGTCCTGAGCCAGGATCAAACTCTCATAATGATTTGTTTGAATGACCATACGGTCATTAAGCTCATAAAAATTAACTTTGCTAGCTATTGCTTGCATGTATTTGTTTCAATAAATTGAAACGTCCTACACATTGGTTCGTTTGCTTGCTTTGTTCAGTTTTCAAAGGTCTACCGTGCTGCGTTAGCAACTTTTATATCATATCAGAGCGACATTTAATTGTCAACTCTTTTTTAAAAGTTTTTTTCGCTCGTTGTTTTTCAACTTCGTAGCGGCTGTCTCAGCGGCTTAATTAGAATAACAAATGATTTGTTATTTGTCAACAACTTTTTTTAATTAATTTTGTTGATGTATCAACATTGATTAACTGTTTTATTATTGCGACTTCGTTATAATATCATCTGTTTCATTTTTGGTCAAGTCTTTTTTTGAAGTTTTTTCAACTGTTGTTTTGACCCGCTGGCTCAATTGCCAACGTTGACTAATTTACCATTCTTCTTGACTCAGGTCAAGGAAATATTTCATTTTATTTACAAAAAGTTTTCAATAAAAAAAGACCGTCGTAACGGTCTTCAGTCTTTTCGCTAATATTCAGGTGCTAAAAGAACGGAACGCCTTCAATCTCGTAGTCTTCAATGATCTTACGAAAGATATTGGGCTCTTCCCACGCATACCCTTCTGGCAGCTGTTGCGTTTGTCCTGCTTCTTGTGTTTCAAAAACAAATAAAGGAATGTTTTGCGTATCAATATTGCCATTTGTGAGCTCAACGAGTTCGATCGCTGTCACATCAAGGTGGATACGGTCTTTAAACAATTGTAAGATCGTAGCCAAGCCGGTTTTATCTTCAGAAAAATCCGTTGACGCTAATTCCGCAGTGCCTTCGTGTATTTGCATCAAAAATCGTTTCGAACCATTTGCTAAGTGCATCATAACTGTACCCGCTACTTTTTTGGATCCCAAAATACCCACCTCAGTTATTCATCTGTTTGTAAACTAATTTTAGCACATTTTCAGAAAATATGCACGATTATCTGCTGCTGTTTTCTTTTTCTAACATTTCTTTGGCCTCTTTCACCCACACTGGTAAAGCTTCTCCAATCGTACGAAAACCGATCCGCTTATTCTTATTTGTAAAGTAGCGTTTACGCTTAAAGGGTGGCTGAACAAAACTCGTTTCCAATGTACGGCGGGACAAACTGATCTTTTGGCTGTATTCGTCAATATCAATGATTTGTACACGGATCTTTTGCCCGATCTGTAAGACTTCATGGATATTTTTGGTAAACCCAGATTGGATCTCTGAAACATGGATCAATCCCTGTGTTTCCTTATCTAACGAAACAAATGCACCATAGGGTTGAATCCCAGTGACTGTTCCTTCTATAATGTTCCCGATTTGATAATTCATAGTCTTTCCTCTCTTTTCCACTTTCATTATACTTGAACTAGTGGTAGATTTGAAGCATCAGAAACAACGTTGCACAATATAGGAGGGAAACGCATGATCAATTTTGACAAAGTTCATCCGCGCTTAAATACCAATAGCGTCAAATGGGATACCATTGCAAAAACCTATAAGGAAGAAAACTTGTTGCCGCTTTGGGTAGCCGACATGGATTTTCTGGCACCAGAACCTGTGAAAAAAGCTTTAGAAAAAGCAGTTGCCCAAGGGATCTATGGGTACTCCACCATCCCTGATTCGCTGCTTGAATCCATCATCGATTGGCAGCAAAGACGTCATGGTTATACCATCAATAAAGAAGCGATCCTTTTTAATAGCGGTGTGGTCCCTAGTATTGCACTGGCGATCCAAAGTTATACGCAAGAAGGAGATGCCGTATTGATCCACGATCCGGTCTACCATCCCTTTGCCCATGTTGTCAAAAACAATCAGCGGACCTTAATTCAAGAACCGTTACTAGAAAAAGATGGCCACTTTGTCATCGATTTTGAGGCGATGGAACAAACCATCATCGAAAAGAAGGTAAAATTGTTTCTTCTATGTAATCCTCATAATCCTGGCGGTCGCGTGTGGTCAAAAGAAGAACTGCTGACGATCGGCCGTATTTGTCAAAAGCACCAGGTGATCGTTGTCAGTGATGAGATCCATCAAGACATCGTTTTTGCACCAAATCAATTTGTCTCTTTCCAAACAGTCGAGCCAAACTTTGCCGATTTTTCGATCATCTTGACCTCAGCAACCAAGACCTTTAATTTAGCTGGGATCAAAAATTCGATGGTATTCATCAAAGACAAAACCTTGCGCAGCCAATTTGCAAAAACACAAGAACGCAACGTTCAAGGGGAAATCAATACGTTTGGTTTGGTCGCTACTGAAGCAGCGTATCGTGAATCTGAAGCATGGTTAGAAGAACTTTTGTCCTATTTAGAAGCAAATCGCACCTTTGTCTGCGACTTTTTGACTCAACAACTCCCAGCAGTGACCTTTCAAAAACCCGAAGGTACTTACTTGATCTGGCTGGATTTTTCTGCCTATGGCCTAACGGACAATCAGCTGCAGCGCAAACTGATCAAAGAAGCCAATGTCGTATTGAATCAAGGAAGTATCTTTGGTCCTCGCGGCAGTCACCATATGCGGCTAAACTTTGCCTGTCCTAAAGAGCTATTAGAAAAAGCACTCAATCAAATCGCCGCCGCGTTTAAAGACCAACCGATCGGTTAACTCTTTCTTATGAAAAAAAGAACCCTAAAGCTGCCATTTCAACGATCTCCTTGAGGATGACCGTTGAAACTGCTTTTGGGTTCTTTTGTTTTATTCGCTGATTTCGATCGTTTCGATCACTACATCATGCACTGGACGATCTTGTGGTCCTCGTTGCACGCCAGCGATTTCATCAACGACTGACATTCCTTCGATCACATGACCGAAGACTGTGTGACGGAAATCTAACCAAGGAGTACCACCTGCTTGATACGCTTCGATGATTTCAGCTGGATAACCAGCACCTTCTAATTGACCTAACATGTTGCTAGGAACATTTTGATTGTTTACGATGAAAAACTGGCTGCCGTTAGTATTCGGACCAGCGTTTGCCATGGATAAAGCGCCACGAAGATTGAACAATTCTTTTGAAAATTCATCTTCAAAGCTGCCGCCATAGATGCTTTCGCCGCCCATCCCTGTACCAGTTGGATCGCCACCTTGAATCATAAAATCAGGAATGACACGGTGGAAGATGATCCCATCGTAATACCCTTTTTTCGCTAATTCAACGAAGTTCTTCACTGTTTTTGGTGCCAATTCTGGGAACAATTGTACAACTACATCCCCACGATTGGTTTTGATGACTGCTTTATGGCCAGTTTGTTTTTCTAATGCTAACTGTGGAAATTCAGACACATTAACTCCTCCTTCTCTCTCATAAATCCATGATAGCAGAAAATTGAAAAAATGCTAGTTTGGATAATTTTTGCTATAATGAAGCTATTCGTACACTACGAACACGCTTCACCCCAACGTGGTTAGAAAAGAGGAATAACATGGATATTTTTGATATAACGATTATCGGCGCGGGACCTAGCGGGATGTTTTCTGCTTTCTATGCCGGTATGCGTAACGCCAAAACCAAGATCATCGACAGCTTGCCGCAATTAGGCGGTCAGCTTGCTACTTTATACCCAGAAAAATACATCTACGATATCCCAGGTTATCCGAAAATCAAAGCGGGCGATCTTGTCCAAAACCTGGAAAAACAGTTGACGACCTTCAATCACCAATATTGTTTAGAAGAAACCGTCTTGTCGGTCGAAAAACAAGAAGACTATATCGAAGTCACCACCGACAAAGGAATCCATTACTCGAAAGCCGTGATTTTGGCTTTAGGAAACGGCTCCTTCCAGCCGCGCAAACTGACTTTGCCAGAAAGCGAGCGGTTTGAAGGATACGGCTTAGACTATTTTGTCACCGATTTGATGAAGTATGCTGGACGCAAAGTAGCGATCGCCGGTGGCGGCGATTCTGCCATCGATTGGGCATTGATGCTGGAGCCGATCGCTAGTGAAGTCTACTTGATCCATCGCCGTCCTGAATTTCGTGCCCATGAACACAGCGTCAGCAAATTACAAGCTTCTGCCGTCAACATTTTGACTCCTTATGTGATCCAAGAGCTCCAAGGAGAGCAACGTTTGACTGGTGTCTCGTTGCAGCAAGTCAAGGGTGATGAAACGGTCAGCCTTTCGTTGGATGCTTTGATCGTCAATTACGGTTTTTCTTCCACATTGAACATCAAGGATTGGGGCATGAAAAGCAGCCGCCAAGGAGTCTTCGTCTCTTCAGATATGAGCACGTCTGTTCCTGGGATCTACGGCTGTGGGGATGTCGTTTTATACGATGGAAAAGTCGACTTGATCGCTACTGGTTTCGGGGAAGCCCCAACCGCGGTGAACAATGCGCTCCACTACATTGATCCCAAAACGCGGACACAACCTGCTCATAGTACAAGTCTTTTTAAGGAGTAGCTGAGATGAAACAAGTTGGTCAACGTCAACTTGCCACCTATACTCTCCCTTTACAGGGGAAGACCCTCACTGAGCAAATGGTTCAGTATCTGGAAGCCTTCGATCATGCCGAAACGGCAGTCCACAATCTAACCGTTGCCCAAGAAGCCAAACGATTGGCAGAACGGTTTCAAGTCAATGCGGAGAAAGCTTACTTGGCAGGACTACTGCACGATGTCAGCGTCGTCATCCCTCATGACCAGCGAATCGCCTTGCAGATAGCAATAGGCGAACCGATCTTAGACGCGGAGCGGCAAGCACCTTTTTTGCTGCATCAGCAGCAATCCACTTTGTTGGCAAAAACGGTTTTTCAGGTGTCTGATCCAGACATTCTGTCCGCCATCAGCTGTCATACCACCTTAAAGGCCCAATATAGTCGTCTCGATCTGATCGTTTTTTTAGCCGACAAAATCAAATGGGATCGCAAAGATCAAGCACCTTTTTTAACCGGCTTATTAGACCGCCTCGATGATTCCTTGGAAGCCGCCGCTGGGTATTATATGGACTGGCTTTTTGCTGGTGACTTGGTGGTCCCCCATCCTTGGGCAGTGGCAGCCAAAGCAGAACTAGCAAACACCTGTGCTTCAATGGATGTCAGAAGGGACTAAAACCCAAATGGCATGGGCTGCAACTGGAATAGGGCACTACTTATGATCGCAATCCATCAGTCGCATGTTGACTTTTGAATAAACTATTTTTACATGGAGGGGAACTATATGGTATTAGAAAGCAAAACACTTGAAGACAAAGCAAGAGAATTGTTGGCCGACCGCGGTGTCTCGCTGCAAGACATCGGTGAACTGGTGATGTTCTTGCAAAAAGACTACATTGAAGGCATCACCTTGGAGATGTGTATCGAAAGCGTCAACGCTGTCTTAAGCAAGCGGGAAGTCCACAACACGATTTTAACGGGGGTCCAATTGGATATTTTGGCAGAAGAAAATCAACTGCTGCATCCACTGCAAGAAATCGTCAAAGAAGACGAAGGGCTTTATGGGATCGATGAGATCCTCGCTCTATCCATCGTTAACGTGTACGGCTCGATCGGTTTTACTAACTATGGATACATTGATAAAGTCAAACCGGGCATTTTGAAAGAACTGAACAAGCACGACGGTCCCCGCGTTCACACCTTTTTAGATGATATCGTAGGTGCCATCGCCGCTTCTGCCGCAAGTCGCTTAGCCCATCAACACCCAAGCAAATCTCATTACATTACGCAATAAAAAAAGACCGACGATCCGCCTCCTTCAAAGGAAGTGGATCGTTGATCTTTTTTTCATTATGCTGTTTTTTTCAAGCCTCGTTTGCCCCACCAATAGAAAGCAAAAAAGAAGACTTCAATCAAGACAAAAAAGAGAATAAAGCAATGCATGAAAAACGTTTCTGGCAATACGTTGATGATCGGATCGGTGGCTGGATTAAACAGCCAATCGTCGTTACTGAAGAAAATCTCATGGAACGTAACGAAAAAGCGATCAAAGCCGACTGCCATCAAAAACCCGAAAATCAGCGGCAATATCATCCCCCATTGAAAAGGACGAATCAAGCGCCATTGCTGTTGTTTTTGCCGTAACCGATTGACGAACCAGATACTGGGCAGCACGGTGACGATCATCACGGCATAATTTAATAGAAACAACTGCTTCACATCGTAAAAATGCCCAGCGCCAGCTTCAGACATTGGAAAATCTGGCAAGGCGAGCGTACTTGCAAAGGGATTGTTTAGAAAATCTAACAATAAGCCATAGTTCTTCAACAACTCTTCTCTTGTTAGCGAGGTATAATCCAACAGATTCAAGTGATCGACATCAAACCAATATAACGGTCGAAAATTGATCGTTAGGGTGATCGCTAGACTGACCAAAAACAAAAACAAGCAGACAAATCCTAAGCGTTCAAGCCACACTTGTTTTTTCATTGTTCAAAATCCCACTCATCTAAAGAATCAACCACATAGGTTGGTGCTACTGGTAATGTCGGAACTGCCGCTTTCGGGGTAAAGCCAGATAAAACGAGCAAAGAATCGATCCCGTTTTGGATCCCCGAGCGAATATCGGTTTCGTAATTGTCCCCCACCATCAAGACCTCTTCTTTTGATAAGCCGATGTGTGCCACCGCTTTTTCCATAATGATGGCTTCTGGTTTGCCAATAAAGATCGGTTGCGTTTGGGTGGCAGTCTCCACCATTGCGATCAGTGAACCTGCACCAGGTAATAAACCTCTTTCCGTCGGGATATTTTTGTCTGGATTGGTCCCGATAAAGGTTGCTCCTTTTTGGATCGCTAACGTTGCTAAAACAAATTTTTCATAGGTCACGTGGTTGTCTAAGCCAACCACGACATAATCTGGGTTGGTTTCCTCCCACTCAAACCCAGCAGCTAAAATCAAATCGATCAACCCCGCTTCGCCGATCACAAATACTTTGCGCCCTTTGCCATGGTCTTTCATAAAATCGATCGTCGCCAAGCTTGCGGTATAGATCGTTTCTGGTGCCACATGGATCGAAAATTCATCCGCTAATCGCTGCGCCACGACTTCAGGACTGCGGGTCGTATTATTGGTCACAAATAAATAGGGCAGTCCTTTTTCTTGTAAGGATTCTACGAAGCGTTTCCCAGCAGGGATCGGCTCTTTTCCTAAATAAATCGTGCCGTCTAGATCAATCAAATAGCCTTTATATTTCATCTTATTCTTCCCTTTGTCGAATCGTAAACTCTTTTTTGCCTTTTTTCACCGTAGTTGTTTCGGTTTTTTTGACGTTTTTTTCTTTTGGTTTACGATTTTTGATCGTTGGTTTGCTTTTTTTCTGCGGTACTGTGTCACGCTTTTCTTCTATATGGGCGTTTTGTTGTGTGTTTTGATTTTGATTGTTTTGGGTTGGCTTTTTCTTGCGTCGGCGGGAGGTACTTTTTTCTTTCTTGCCGCCAACTCGTTGGATCACGAAATAGGCACAACCGAAGTTGCAATACTCATACAAATAGTCTTCCAGCATGTCGATACGCTGATCGGGTAATGTTTTGCGGTTATCTTTTTCAAAAAAGCCTTTCAAACGTAGCTGCTCATAACCCCAATCGCCTACGATATAATCATAACGTGCCAACACTTCACTGTAACGCTCGCCAAGCTTTTCTGGATTGAAGCCTTCACGATAATCCATGACCAATTTGTATTGTCGATTGCCAATCATTAATTCTTCATCATTTAACAAAGTCACCAACTCGCCTTTTTGCGGTTGTTTCGCTGGTTCTTCAATAATTTCTTCTAGTACAGATGTCATTTCATCTGTGATCGTTTGTTTTTCGGTCATTTTTTCACCACCTGTTGTTTATTATACCTTGTTTTATTCCCCAATGATAGTCGCGGTTTTCTCGCAAAATCTAGCTGGAGGAGTGACGAACTACTGGATGGGGTATTTCTGACTCAGGTAATCACCGACCACTGTGCGAATAAAGTCTGGAAAAAGAAACTCAACGGTTCCAGCAATCTCGATCGTCGGGAAAAACGGAATAAACAAGTAGTGATCCACAAGGGTCAACGTGTAGCTTTGAGCAGGATCGACGGGCTCTTGTTTCCACAATACTTGGTGGTTTTTTTCATCAAAGCGGATGCCTTCATAAACCAGTTCGCCAAAAATCTTCCCTCGAAAACCCATTCCCATAATTGGGAAATTGCGCAAAAAGTTGCGATTTTTTTCCATCTCTAAGACCAATCGAATGACATCCGCGCCTTGCAGCGTCACCCGGATCAAATGCATTGGATGGGGCAAAATCGTGTGCAGTTGATCTTGATCGACCCGTCCTTGCGGCAAATCATCTAAAAATAGCCCCGTATTTAAGATGGCGGCATCCGTCTGTCCTTTGGCACATAATGCCAAAAGCGCCTCCCGAACCAAGGAATGTTGACTTTGCCAATCCCTCGTAAATGCTGCTGGAATTTCTGCCACCTGATTTGCCCGCAGCAAGCGATGGCCGATCGATAGATATTCGGCGATCTCTTCCTCATCTTGCGGAAAAGCCACCAGTGAATCAGTCGGAATCACACGTGCGCGATGCTTGATTGGGCGGTGGTGATCATCTAAGACCACTTCGACTTCGCCAATGTTAAAACCAAACTTGCCAGCTGCCCCAATCTGAACGCCATTGATGACTTCGCCCTTTTCAAACAAATGGTGCGTGTGGGAACCTAATATAACATCTAGTTCTGGAAAGTCCCTCGCAATCTGACGGTCAGCATTGATACCTAGATGGCTCATCAAGACCAGCAGATCGACTTCGGGGCGCAAATGCTGCACCAATGAAGGCAAAATCTCCAAGGGTTCGCGAATGTCCCAGCCGTTTGGGGCATATGTCAGCGGAAACGGTGCTGTAAAAGCGATCAGGCCGATTTTGGCGCCTTGATTGCTTTCCATGATTTTGTATTCTTGTGCCCACTTCGGCGGACGTAAATCCTGCTTATCAAATAAATTGCCTAAAATGACAGGAAATGCTGCTTGGTCATATAAATGCTGCAAGACCTCTTTGGGATTGCCGACCCCTTCATTGTTCCCAATCGTCACCGCATCGTAATGTCCTTGATTCATCAAATCGACATTCGCCTTGCCGTCAGTTGCTTCTGTCAAAGGATGCCAGCGATCGACAAAGTCGCCTAAGTCGACCGCGATCACTGTCTCTTCGGTCGTATCCGCTTCTCGTTTTCTTTGATCCAAATAACGCCGCATCTTCGGCCAATGTTCTAGGTGGGAATGCAGATCGTTGGTATGGATAATCGTAATTTTTTCCATTGTGCGCCTCTTTTCAAATACGTCGCCTGAAATCACTATCCATTTCTATTGGCATCAAGGGTTGCCAGTAGAAAGACGACGGAAGTCTCTACAAAATAAGCATAGCATAAAATCTCTGGGAAACCATTGGAATGCTTGGAAAAGAATGGAATAAATAGACAGTCATTTGTCAAAAAGTACCGCCATGTTTTGCTCAATTGTTGGAATGATTTTTTTCCAAGCAAATACGATCCAAAATATATAGCACTAACATACGATCATACAATTATTGAGTAATTCTCGTTTATCGTATATACTGTATATACGATATAAGGAGGAGATGTAAAGTGAGTATTCAAGAACGAAAAATTAGAAAGAGCGGAAATTCAGTTGTTTTAACATTATCGAAAGAATTATTAGAAAAAATAGGAATTCAAGAAAATGATTACGTATTTGTTGATGAAGACAAATTAGCTGCTGCAATCACGAAAAAGTCATTACCTTCTGAGCAGGAACTCGAAATCAATCGTTTAATCGATCAATCTTTTTCTCAATATGAAGAGATGTATAAGGAGCTCGCAAATCATTGACAATCTACTTATCAGAAAAACAAATCATAAAAATGAATGTCGTGCTTATCAAAAGTCAAACACCAAATGAAGAGATCGGCTTGCGTGATCCATCTGGATTAGCCATGGCTGTAAAACAACCGCAACAAATCGTTTTTTCAAAAGAATTATATCCCTCAATGGAGGAAAAAGCTGCAATCCTTCTAATCAACTTAATCAAAAAACATCCCTTTCATAATGCCAATAAACGAACGGCTTTCATGGCAACGGATGTTTTTTTCAAGCTTAACCACTATGAAACTTTTTTCGAACAAAATCAAACGATTGCATTTCTGGTGCACATTGCGAAATATGACGAAAATAAATTTGATACTTTAAAACGATCAACCTCTGACTACCTTCGAAAATACACAAGAAAGTCGTAAAAAAGTAACTAGCTAATCAGCAATTCTTCACCTACAATCAAACAATCGTGATTCACTTTTTACTAGATTGGCTAAAAATTGATCATGAAAATTTATCAAAGAGAAGACTCAACTAAAGACTTTCAGACAATAAAAAAACCTAAGACAGTCTGTCTCAGGTTTGAATGATCATCGATTCAATTAGTACTACTGCTTTCTTCAATAGCAGGCAGTTTTTCAATCAGACACATGGAGAATCCTGCTTAGTGCTGCTTCCTTCCGGATCTGACACGCTTCACAAGACCTCCATTGTCCTAGCCTTTCGGCAAAACTTAGTATAACGTATTTCGTTAGAGATTGCCAGCCTTTTTTTGTTTTTTCTTTTCTCGTAATGCTCGGAAAAAATCTGTTAGCAGCTGGCCGCATGCTTCTTCTAAAATGCCGCCTTCCACATAGGACCAATGGTTGAAGCGCTCATCTTCCAATAAATTCATCAATGTACCAGCAGTGCCGCCTTTGGGATCGTAGGCACCAAAATACACTTCTTCCACCCGTGCCAATAACATCGCCCCACTACACATCGGGCATGGTTCCAAGGTCACAAACAGCTGCGCTTGTTCTAAGCGCCAACTTCCGACAGTGCGACAGGCTTCTTCGATCGCAAACATCTCCGCATGCGCTGCGGCTTGCTGCTGCGTTTCTCGTAGATTGTGCCCACGACCAATGATCTTGCCATCCAAGACGGCGACAGCACCGATCGGTACTTCTGCCATCCCTTCTGCTTTTCGGGCTTCTTTGATTGCTTCTTCCATAAAGAAGGCTTTTTCCTCGGCAGTCAAGGTACTTGTTTTTTCCACGACTTCACTTTCACTCCTCTACCTCGCACCATTTCGTGCATTTCCTTGTTAGTATAACGAAAAACGCTTAGAAAGACGAGAAAAACTCGCAAAGACCGATGTCCCTGCGAGTTTCAAATGGAATGATTGGCTTAAAAGACGGAATCAACAAAGCTCGTCAACTTGTCTTTGACATGTTCTGTCGAATCTTTGATATTGTCTCCGTAAACAGAGATTTTGTTGCGGCCCTCATTGACTTTTTTCATCACACCTAACAACGAATCCAATTCATTGTCAGACAAGCCGTCTACGACATCTAGCAATTTTTCATTGCCGTTGAATTTGTCATCGACAAATTTCTTTACTTTGTGTCGGTTGCAAGCGAAGCGTACTTTATTGAATACTTTGTCTGATACAACGACGGCAGTAGTGATCCCAGCGATCGCTGCAATGCTTAATCCAATCGTTACTTTTGAAGATGTTTTCATATCGATCAGCTCCCTTATTTTGCTACTTCCATCATAGCACGAGGACTGAAATAAAAACACTATTTCGTTTAAATCGCTTTGAATCTTAACCCTTTAGGAAAGAAGTTTTTTACGGTTCCTTGGACTTGTTTTCCAAAACCGACTGGGATCTCATCGACTGTCAAAATCACCCATCCAGCATTTCCTGGCACGCTCAAGGTTTCACCTGCCACATACTGCTGCCATTGCGGCAAAGTGATCGGCACTGTCGGTGCCCCTTCTTCTGCATGGATCGCCAATGCCAACGCATAACTTGGCTCGATCCGATTCTTCTTAACGACGCCGACGTGCAAACCTGGGCGCATAAACTTGATCCCTTTTAAAGAAGGCATTTCTTCAGGAACGAGCCAGAGGTTTTCTCCTAGCAGCTGTGGCGTCGCATTCAGTGCCTGTAAAAAAGGAAACTCCTTGCGAAAGGCTTGCCACAACTTTTGAGTCGCTGCATCTAATGGGCTCTTGGCTATCGCTCCTTTGCCTTTTTTCTTCTTTTTCACTGGCGCTGCTTCTGCTTGGGAGGTCAATTTCGCAGCGAAATGACCTTCTCCTTGGTTTAAATGCGGCCATAAGCGGATGGTTTTCTCAATCCCAGGTGCAGCTCCCCACTCCCTGCGCCCATGAGATACATTGTCCAAGTCGATCGCTTCGATCGTGAAGGGATACTCCTCCATTAACCAAGCCATCATCGCTTCGTTTTCTTCTGGGGCAAAGGTGCAGGTGGAATAGATCAGCTGGCCCCCCGGTTTTAGCATCGCAACGGCTTGTGCCAAAATGTCTTTTTGCCGGATCGCACACTGATCAGGTGTTTCTGCTTGCCATTCTTCTAAGGCGACGGGATCTTTACGAAACATTCCTTCACCAGAACATGGGGCGTCCACCACGATCTTGTCAAAAAACTGAGGAAAATGGCGGCTCAATTCTTGCGGTGCCTGATTGGTGACGACTACATTCGGAAAGCCCCAACGCTCCACATTTTCTGATAGGATTTTGGCACGCTTCGGGAAAATCTCATTTGCTACAAGCAGCCCTTTTCCTTGTAATTGGCTTGCCAGCTGCGTTGTTTTGCCCCCTGGCGCCGCACATAAATCTAAGATCCGCTCCCCTGGTTGAGCGGCTGCGATCGTTGCTACGATCATCGCACTAGGTTCTTGGCTGTAGACATAGCCAGCTTGATGGAGCAGCGAACGGCCTTTGACTTCGCCAATATAAGCAGCTTCTGCATAGGGGGCGGGTACAGCGGCTGGTCCATATTTTGCCAGCATCGCTTGTGCGTGCGGCTTAGCAACATTCAAGCGAAAGCCTTTGACTGGCTGATTATCGGTTAAAGCGGTAAAAAAAGCTGGTGCTTCTTCTCCTAGCAACCGTTGGTA
Organism: Enterococcus sp. AZ063; assembly: GCF_051715045.1. Taxonomy (NCBI): domain Bacteria; kingdom Bacillati; phylum Bacillota; class Bacilli; order Lactobacillales; family Enterococcaceae; genus Enterococcus; species Enterococcus sp. AZ063. The sequence goes on along the minus strand of NZ_JBIOTA010000001.1, from coordinate 678,701 downwards.
TTTTTCAATAAATGGTGTTGGTAATTGCATACTTACCCCTCCTCGGCTTTTTATTCTAGCGACTGAGAAGCAATTATGCAAGAATTCCTTGATCAAATGGCAAAAAAACTGCAGCTGAGTGAAGTGGGCGACTAATCGCTTCGACTTCTCTTTGCTGCAGACCTTTTTTATTTAAAAATCGCTTTTTTGACACTGCTTTCGATGAATGGCTGAGAGACACGGTTGTCCCAGAATTTGATCAGTGGGCCCACTAAAAAGGCACTGATGAAGGTTCCGATCCCAATAGGCCCGCCTGTGAAGAGCCCAATCAAGGCAAAGGCAACGTCTTGAATCACCCGCACCACTCGATAGTTGGCTTTCGTCTGATCGACGATGGTTGGGGCGATCGCGTCATAGGGGGCGCTGCCCAAATTCGCTGACATATAAAACGACGCACCGAAGGTAAAGAAGATGATCCCGATCAACAAGAACAAGCCTTGCTGCCACCAGTTATTTGGACCGACGGATAACCAATCAAAGACGTTGGTATAAAAGTCGATGAAGAATCCTGTCAGCACCATATTGATGACCGTCCCGATGCCGATATGGCGACGGCCAAAGATAAAAATCAATACTAGGACAGCGATATTGATCATCAATTGATAGACCCCAAGAGATAACCCTAGCAGCTCGCCGACACCGATATTGGCAGCTGTGTATGGGTCTAGCCCTACTCCGCCGACCCGCAGCAATGCCGCCCCGAATCCTAAAATGGCGACACCAATCAACGCATAAAGCGAGCGTAATCCTGTTTCTTTTTTCATTAAAATTTCCCCTTTTTTCTCATCTGTTCTTTCAAGTATAACGAGAAAAAAGGAAAATGGGAATTTCAACGCTTCACAGGGCTCTTTGTAGGGATACGATCTGGCTTCGTCCATCTCCTTTGCTTCTATTTTGCTTCCATTGAAAAGCCCGCAACAACCATTGCGATTGCGTATCTTGATTTTCGGTTCCTACAGATACGCGTGCCTCGTCCATTACTCGGGCTTCACTGGGACCATCACTTCAAATATCTGCAATTCTTTTTGGGCGGTAAAGACTTCATCTTGCCATAACAATTCCCAAACATCGCCATCGATCTTTAAATGATTCTCTTTTAGAAAGGCTTGGATGCGATGGGTAAAAGCAGCAATTTGTTCCTCTCCCTCACTGACAAACCCAGACACATACGTGCCAGTAGGACGCGTGATGATCAGCTTTTCCGGATAGAGATGCAGCCGATCTTGGGGAATCAAGATCAGTGCCCGATAAGGCGATGCGTGAAAGGTCTGATCCTCTAATGTCGTTCCAGCACTTAAAAAGCCGATGGGGTAGCCACTGAAGGCATCTTTATAATCCACTAGCGGATAAAAACGGGCGTACACTTGATAAGCAGATTCTGGATCATCGCCAGCGATCTCTTCAGAAACGATAAACGCCTCTGCTTCGTGGTGCGCTATCGTAAAGGTCTCAAAATCGGCTTTCTGTACTTTTTCATAGCGCTGGATGTAGCGATCGAAGGTTCGTTCCAATTCTTGTAGCGCAGCGATTTTCGTACGGACTTCTCCTCGCCGTTCCACAAGTTCCTTTTGCGTGTATTCCGGGTTGCGATTTTTTAAAAATTGACGAATGTCTTGCAAGGGCATGTCTAAAGAACGCAAGAGCAAAATCACGTCTAACTCAAGGCATTGTTCAAAGCCGTAGTAGCGATAGCCGTTTTCACCAATCGATTGCGGTTTGAACAAATCGATCTGATCGTAATAAATCAATGTGCGCCGACTCACGCCAGCATAAGCGGACATCTCACTGATGGTCAATTGTTTTTTCAAAAAAATTTCACTCCTTGCTTGACTATAACGTAACGTTACAGTTTATTCTACCATAGAACGACATTTTTGGAGGGAAATCATGAAACAATTACAGTTATTTTATAAAGAAGAACGACGCTTCTTTTTCAGTTTATTTCTTTTGATGCTGGTCCAATCCTTCGGCACACTCCTGTTGCCGTATTTTTTGGCTAAAATCATTGATGAAGGGATCTTGAAAGTCGACACGACAGCCATTTGGCACAATGGCTGGTGGATGTTTGCCATTGCCATCGGCACCGTGATCGTCTCTGTAGGCGGTAGTTATTTATCTGCCCACCTTTCAGGAAAATTCGGGCATTTTTTGCGGATGCGCCTTTTCAAAAAAACACAAGAACTCTCTGTATCCGCTGTTGATGGCTATGGTACGCCCACTTTGCTGGCACGTACCACCAGCGACATCAACAACATCCAACAAATTTTGATGATGGCGCTGCAAATGATTTTGCCAGCCCCAATGATCGTCGCTGCTTCAATTTTTCTAACCGGCACCGTCTCTTTACGGATGATTTGGGTCCCAATCGTAGCGATCCTATGTTTTTCAATGATCGCTTATGGAGTGATTCGCAAAGCGATCCCATTATCACAAATCACGCAAAATCTAGTCGATAAAATGATGCGGATCTTACGAGAAACCTTTACTGGCGCTCGGGTGATTCGAGCATTCGACAAAGCTGCTTACGAAAAAGAACGGACAGATCAAACACTGACGGAATATGCGAAAACCATGATCCAAGTCAATCGCCTCTTTGCTGTCTTGAATCCGACCGTCAATTTAGTAATGGGCCTCTCGATTTCGACTATCCTTGTCTACGGCGGCTATCAAAGTCTGCAGGGCCACCTTGCTATTGGTAGTATTACTGCCATCATCGAATACACGATCCTGAGTCTCTGGTTTTTGACTATGGCAGCGATGGTGATCGTGATGGTGCCTAAAGGCTTGACTTCCTTGCAACGGATCACAGAAGTTTTGGAAGAACCAATTGATTTGATCGACGGTGACCAAACCTTAAACAAGACCGCCGTGTCAGAAACGATCGCCGCTTTCAATCACGTGCAGTTTACGTATGAAGGCGCCGAAGAACCTGTCTTAGAAGATATCAGCTTCGAGATCCACCGAGGCAAAACGACAGCGATCGTTGGCGGAACTGGCTCTGGCAAAAGCACCATCGCCAAAGCGCTGTTGCGTTTCAAAGATGTGTCTGCTGGTTCGATCACGCTTTTTGGCCGCAACATCAAAGAGATCTCACAAGCCGAATTACGGGACCAAATTAGTTATGTCCCGCAAAAAGCGCTCTTGCTTAGCGGCACGATTCAAGAAACCTTGCGTTTCGGCAATCGTCCAGCAACCCATGAGGCGATGGCAAAAGCCGCTGAAGTTGCTCAAGCCAAGTCATTTATTGAAGGCTTGCCTGAAGGTTATGAAAGTCCAGTTGCTCAAAAAGGCAGCAATTTCTCTGGCGGTCAAAAGCAACGATTGAGTATTGCCCGAGCGCTGACAAAGCCAGCAGAAATCTACTTCTTTGACGACAGCTTTTCTGCTTTGGATTATCAAACAGACGCCAACTTGCGGCGTGCATTGAAAGAATACACGAAAGATGCCGCCGTCATTATCGTGGCTCAGCGGGTATCGACCGTCAAAAATGCCGATCAAATCATTGTCTTGGATAACGGCAAAATGGTCGGTAAAGGAACCCACGAAGAATTATTACGCAATTGCCAAACTTATCAAGAGTTTGCCTCATCTCAAGGAATGGGAGGAATGAAGGATGAGTAAACAAACAATAGATACACCAAAAAACATGAAACATACAAGCCGACGCTTGCTGCGTTTGCTGATGGAACAAAAAGCCCGCTTTCTACTGATTATCGCTTCCGCCTTGTTCTTTTCCTTACTGATGTCCATCGCCCCTTTGATCTTGGGGCGTGGACTGGATAATCTGATTGCCTTGTTTCAACAAGAAGGCTGGCAGATCAGTGATTTTTGGCAAAGTATTTTAGGCCCGGTCGTCCTTTTAGCGGGAACGTGGCTTTTGATTAGTCTCTTTTCCTTGCTGCAAGAGTATACGATGGCCAGTGTCAGTGAAACCCTGACCTTGACTTTACGCAAACAAATCAGTGACAAATTCAATCGCTTGCCTATCAGTTTTTACGACAAACATCATACTGGCGATATTTTAAGCCGAGTGATTCTCGATTTAGATAAAGTATCCGAAGTCTTGCAAGTCGGTTTGATGCAGTTGATCACGGCAACTATCAGCATTACCTTCGGCTTGATCGCTATGCTTTATCTCAGCCCATTACTGACGATCGGTGTGGTCCTGATTTTGCTTTTGAGTGCTTTTGTGACCACCGTTCTCGCACGAAAAAACTTGAGCTACTTTACCAAAAACCAAGAAACATTAGGCGCTGTCAGCAGTCGTGCGGAAGAGTTTTATACCGCAAATCCGCTGATCAAATCCTACAACCAGCAAGTTGCCGTTGAAGCGGAAATGGCGGAATTGAGCGAAGCCCAATTTAAAGCCTTTCGAAAAGCACAGTTCGTCAGTGCAGCGATCAATCCTTTCGTGCGCTTTATCAATCAAATCGGCTTTATCTTAAGCGCCGTCGTTGGTGGTCTGATGGTGTTGCAAGGCCAATTATCCATTGGTCTCGTACAAGCCTATCTGCAATACATCAACCAAGTGTCTGAACCGATCACGCAAGCTTCTTATATTATGAATACCTTGCAAAGTGCCTTAGCATCTCTCGAACGAATTTTTGAGATCCTTGATTATCCTGAAGAAGAAACTGCGACCCAACAACTGCCAGTTCCACAAACCATCAAAGGAAAAATCGATTTCCAACACGTCTCCTTTGGCTACAGCAAGGAAAAACTCTTGATGGAAAACGTCGAATTTTCCGTCAAACCAAAACAAACGGTCGCGATCGTTGGACCAACAGGTGCTGGAAAAACCACCATGATCAATCTTTTGATGCGCTTTTATCCTTTAAACGGTGGAAAGATTTTGCTGGACGATCAAGACATGATGTCCTTTTCGGCACCGGCAGTACGGAAAAAATTCGGTATGGTGCTGCAGGATACATGGCTGTTCCAAGGAACCATTGCTGAAAATATCGCTTATGGCAATCCCGATGCCACTCGGGAAGACATCTTGGCTGCCGCGAAAGCCGCCCAATGCGACCACTTTGTGCGGACCCTGCCCAACGGTTACGATACCGTCATTGGTTCCGAAAGCGAACTGTCACAAGGACAACAACAATTATTGACGATCGCTCGGGCGATTTTAGCAGACCCAACGATCCTGATCCTTGATGAAGCCACCTCCAGTGTCGACACGCGGACGGAACAAATGATCCAAACGGCGATGGATCGTTTGACCCAAGGACGGACCAGCTTTATCATCGCCCATCGTCTTTCTACCATCAAAAACGCTGACTTGATCTTAGTGATGAAAGACGGCTCCGTCGTCGAAAAAGGCTCCCACACAGAACTACTGGCACAAGATTCCCTTTACGCCCAACTATATAACAGCCAGTTTGCAACAGCTTGATGAAAAAGCCGAACCACCAACCAATGACTTTATAAACTGTCGAGGTTGTGGGTCGGCTTTTTTCTTTTTCCGTAAAAATCTGTGAGCACCAAGGCTAACTACTATTACCTTCAATTGCTTCTCTTTTACTCAACTTTTTTTAGTGCTGCTTGGATAAGCGGTACTTTTCCTGGTTCTTTTTTTATGATTGCCATTAATTTTCCTGAAAAAAGTTTTTTCTCTTGGCAATTATACCCGTCTAGATCTGCGGGATCGCCATTAGCAAGTCCGAGGATTGTTCCATTTTTTACCAAAACCGCTACAAGTTCGTCTGCAGTTGGCACCTCGATCCCTTCTGAATCGATTCCTTGGATCTCAAATAGAGAGTAGTCCGCTCCACAGAATCGTTCTTTAACTGTGACAGAATCAGTCGGACCGCTTGTTTTTCGAGTTGCTTCAATTGTTTGTTCCTCTTTGACACCAATGGCTTTTAAACAACCTGGTTCATAAGGAATACGCCAAGATAGGCCATCTTTATCATTTTTTTCTTTCCAAAACTCTTCCCGTTCAGAAACAACTCAACAGTATGACAATTAGAAAAAATCCTCACCTCCGTAACCCCTTGGTCAATTGTTAACCCTTCTTTGTTCCAGTGAGGAAACACATGAACCATTGGTGTTTCAGTCCACCTTGATTGATAATAATAAAAAGAATCCTTTTCAAATCCGACCGTATCTGTAATTCCAAATTGAGAACTGATCCCAGGCCAGCGAAACGGTGCTGGCTCACCGTAGTAATCCATAAATGTCCACAAGAAGACACCTCCCATATAGGCATGTTCTTCTAAGTAACGCAGTACTTCTGTCGGTTTAGCCGTACCACCGGTTCCTGGCTCTTCAGGCTTTCGTTTCCCAGGTAAGACCATAGAATAAAGAGAACCAAAGTTTGAAGTATGACATTTTTCGCTGTTATCTTGATAGACCCCTCTTGTCGAAAAGTAAGAAGCACTTTCCGTACTAAGATATGAAAATAGCGGATACTTTTCCTTTACAGCAACTAAACCTGTCCCATTTACAGCAGCCTCAGGATAATTGACCCCGTTCACATCAAAAATACGCATATAAGAAGCATCCACCTGACCAGCAGGATTAAGTAATTCCGCTGAAACAATAAGACTTTGCGAAGTATGGGTTCGGATCACAGCTGCTAATTTTTGTGCCATTCGGTAAGCAAGCGGCGTATGACCAATCACCTCTTCATTACAAAGGGACCAAAAACAAAGAGAAGGATGATTACGTGTTTGCTTCACCATTTTTGCCAGCTCATTTGTCCGCCACTCACTAGATTCCAAGATGCGGTTCTCGTTCATAACGATGATACCTAACTCATCACATAATTCAAGGAGGTCTTTAGAAGCAAAGTGATGTGCACTGCGATAGGCGTTTACCCCCATTTCTTTCATTTTCAACAGCTTATACCGTAAAATATCTTTTGGTAATGCGACACCTAGACCACCAAAATCTTGATGCTCACAGACCCCTCTTAATTCTTTACGTTCCCCATTAAGCAGAAAACCTTTCGTAGTATATGCGACTGTCCTAATACCAAAAAAAAGCTGATAGTCATCGATTTGGTTCTCGCCATCAAATAGTTGAAAAGTAGCTTGGTATAGATGTGGATTCTCGAGAGACCATAGCTGAGGCGCGCAGATTTTTTGACAATAACTCCATTCTGTTGTCTCCAAAGGATCTACGTTACACTCATGGATATTTTGTTGATCAGCCACCAGACTTTTGATCGTTATCTTTTGTTTTTTCTCAAAATGATGGTTAGCAAGACCAATGGTGATTTTAAGGAGCGCTTCCTGCTGGTTTATTTCAGTTGTTTCGATAAACGATGCTTCTGCCACAATCTGAAGCTTTGGTTTTATTTCTAAATATACATCCTTATATATACCTGCTCCCTCATACCACCAGCCTTCCGCGCCTTTCGTCGTATCCACTTTGATCAACACCACATTCACTCCCTCTGAGCCGATGCGTATCAGTTCAGAGACATCAAAAGAAAAATCAGAGTATCCACTGTAATGATCACCTAGAAATACACCATTAAACCAGACAGATGCCATACGCATGACGCCCATAAAGTGGAGAGTCACTTGCTTTTCGTTCACTTCATCTGGAGTTAACGCAAAAGTCTTACGGTAATAGGCAATGCCGTCTGGCTTTGATCCACTCATCAGTAAATCGGGATCATTAACATACGGAAGTTCATTTTTCCAATCATGAGGGAGATCAACAGATACCCAATCTTCGTCAAGTTCACTTTCCAAAGCAGTGTTCGCCAACATTCTCAAGCCTTTTTCACGATCACCTTGAGCAATCAGCCGTAGAAAATGTTCTCCACCAGCACCTATCAAAACAGTATCCCCCGCTTCATTTTCAAGCGGAGCTGCCAAGCCACCGATAGCTGCGGCTTTTCTGACTGTTTTCATTGGCTCTTCTATCTCATCTAAGTGAAATTGCCAGCCATCATTCAGTAATCGATTTTGTCTCATTTTTTCTCCTCCTTCTTATAAAAGTTATTTTGCTCTAGCTAAAAAGTCCCCACAAAATGGATCGATCGGGCTCTTACCTTTAAACGGTTCTTTCCCTAGCAATTTCTGGATTATAGCCTCCACTGTTTCTGGATTTCCTGTATACGCATTGATAAAAGTTGAAACATAAGGGATGTCAAATAAGTGATAGGGATTGGCAGTAGAAACAAAAATGGTAGGGAGATCCTTTTCATACCAGGGAGCATTTGCGGCCATCAAATGATTCCAATCCAAACGAACTGTTGTCTGATTGCTGGCGGTCTCAACATTAGCAACATACAATGCCAAATCAAATTTATTTCTAAGATCCTCAACCCCTGCCTCGAAAACCTCTTGGAAATCCAATTGTTGATTATCGAAAAGGTTGACTTCAAATCCAGCAGCTTCTAATCCAGCTTTAAAAAGCGGACCCACTCGTCCTCCCTCTTTAAATCCACCGTCGTCAGAATCACCCAAAATAACGAGACGGATTCGAGGGTATCGTTGTGGGGTGAGTGGTAAGTGTTTTTCTCTGTCTTTGACCAATGTAATCGACTCATCAGCAATTTTTTTCGTTACCCACTGATATTCAGTACGATCGATGACACTTTTAGGAGTACTATTGACTGTCTCTTCCCTTACTTCAGTAAATAAACCATGGTACATCTTGACTGCTAAAATTCGTGCGACTGCTTCATCCAAACGTTCCATACGAATGCTTCCCTCTTTTACAGCAGATGCGATCACTTCATAATCTTCATCAATATTTTTATTAAAAAGCAACATATCGATTCCTGCATTGATTGAAGCAACGAGTCGCTCTCTATGAGGCATGATCGTCGTGTAACCGACCATTGGTGTTGCATCAGTGATAGCCAAACCATTGAAGCCCAGTGTATCTCTTAGTAACCCGTTAACTAGAAGTTTCGAGCAAGAAGCAGGCATAAATTCGGTTTCTCTGATCGTTGGTGAAAGTTTTCGCTCCCATGCAGGCTGATAAATGTGTCCCACCATGATACAGCTGACGTTTTTTTCTATAAACTGGCGATAAATAGTCCCATACGATTCCATCCACTCATTCGCGGAGAGTGAATTGATCGAACTCAGTAAATGTTGATCCCTTTCATCAACACCGTCCCCAGGAAAATGCTTGATCACTGGAATGATGTTACTCTCAGAAAAACCGTCTATCTGCGCTTGAGCCATACGAATAATTCGTTTTTGATCACTTCCAAATGTGCGAGTATTCGTGATTGGGTTCTTGAAGTTATAATCAATATCGACAATCGGTGAAAAAGCCATATTAATGCCAATTTGAGCTGCTTCCAGCCCAGCAATTTTTCCTAAGTAATAGGCATTTTCGGTGCAATCTGTAGCGGCGATCTGCATAGGATTACCGACCCATGTCCCTTCCGTAAGAATACCATTCCCACCTGACTCTAAATTTGCTGAAAGAAATAACGGTATTGTGCTAGCATCTTGGACTGCTCTTAGCTGATCCTTCAATTTTTCAGCATTGTCGGGGCGATACATCATTCCTCCCGGTTGGTATTTCTTAATAAAAGCCGTCAATTCCTTTACAGAACCTGATTGTCCAATCACGAAAAAAAGCTGACCAATTTTTTCCATAACTGACATGTTTTCTACGATCTTCTGAATTTGTTTTTTCCTTGTCTCTGTAAATTTGAAAAGTGTTTCTCTTGTCTCTCTCACTGAGTTGTCCTCCAATCGATAGTTTCACAGACGACGAGCGCAAGAATCACTTCACTCTTGCGCTCGTTTGTTGTTATTATAGTTAACTGTAAATCCTGTGCGAGTTTCTTATCCAGCTTGTTCTTGTGCTAAACGTTCTTCTTGAACTGCTTGATTATCTAAGGTTTTAAAGAACGGGTAATAGATAGCCATAGAAATAGCAACTGCAAATAGTTGATAGATACCAAAAGAGAGGCTCCCTTGAACGATGCCGTGGATCAGCGGAGGTAACGAGCCCGCCCCTAGGATGCCAATCGGTGCGGTAATGATTCCCATGGAAATCAATGCGTACCCAAGAGAAGTGATCACTAATGGCGTCAATAAGAACGGAATCAAAAGCATCACATTCAACATTACCGGCATTCCAAAGACAACTGGTTCATTTACACCAAAAAGACCGCTTGGAAATACGATTTTTGAAAATGATTTGTAGCGCTTACTCTTGGAAAATAAAAACATGTCAGTCACTAAACCAATCGTTGCACCGCTGCCCCCTAAACATGCCAAATCGTATAACCCAAAATTAATGGCATGAGGGACTGCTTCTCCCGCCGCCACAGCAGCACTATTGTCTGCAAGATAACCCAAGAAAATCGGCATGAGAATTGGCAATACGGTCATTGAACCATGGATCCCGAAAAACCATAAGAGATTCGAGATCAAAATAAGAATCAAAAACGCAGTTAAGGAACCCGTCAATCGCTGCAATGGTTCTTGAAGCAATGTATAAACAAAATCTGTCGCCGAATTATAACTAGTTACACTAAAACCAAATTTAACAATTCCAAAAAGTGATGCAATCACAACTGCTGGAATTAAAGAAGTAAATGACTTGGTCACCATTTCTGGCACCCCATCGGGCATTTTGATCGTAATATTTTTTTCCACAAACAATTTCATCAGTTGAATCGTAATCAGTGAAACGAAAATTGCCACGAAGACCCCGCGCGCGCCTAAATAATTGGTACTTAAAAATGAAGCTCTTGCTTCGGGATTTTCAGTGAGTGGCGTTAATAACAGGAAACATACCAATGAGATGAACCCCGTCCCCAAAGCTTGTTCTTTGATCCCGAATATTCCTGCTCCACAGTAGGCAATACTAAATGCCATATACAAACCTAATAAATCAATTGTGTAAGCTGGAATATAATTCATCACTGTCCCAATGTTGGTCACTGATAGAAAGTTTTGATACGGTTCCCAGCTTAAACTAGAAATAACTGTAAAGATGGCACCTAACATAATAACGCCTAGTAATGACATCGAACCTGTACTTACACTTTTTAAATAGCGATTCGAAGAAATTTTATTCGCAACGGGAATAAATCTTTTTTCCATAAAGTGGATAAATGCATTCATTTTTCTTACCCCTTTTTAGTGTTTTTTATTTTATTTTGGTACCAATAGTAACTGTCTTTGGGAATTCGTCGACATTCTTTCGGATCTTCATCTGTGCGATCAACAAAAATCAAACCATATCGCTTTTTAAACCCTTGGTGTGAACTAACCAAATCAAGTAGTGACCAAGGACTATAACCCAATAAAGGATATCCTTCCTCTGTAAAACGCTCACATTGCTTAATATGCTGTTCCAAGTAATCAATACGATAGACATCGTGAATTTGCCCGTCTTCAATACGATCAGAATACGCTAAACCGTTTTCAGTTACCATCATTGGTAAATGGTATTTTTCATAAATCGACCGCATACCTATATATAATCCTTCAGGGTCAATACCAAATTCCATCCATTTCGTCTTCGTTAAATAAGGATTGTTCCCTAAGGTAAATCGCTCATTTCGATAAAATGGTGGTAGTTTGCTTGTATCTTCTCCCGGTTCAACGGCACGAATACAGGTACTACAGTAATAGTTTATCCCTATAAGATCTGGTTTATTCTTCTTCAAAATTTCTCGATCAGCTGGTTCCGTTTCTGGATACCAACCTTTTTCAATCAAATAATTGCAGTAGCTTTTCGGGTACTCGCCGAATACTGACATGTCGAGAAAACAATTTTGTAAAAAGTCTTCGGCGTTCTTAGCTGCTAAGATGTTCCTTGGCGAAGGTGTTTCAGGATAAACAACTTGCATAGAGCACACGGGACCAATTTGACCATCTCTTACGATTTTTCGAAAAACTTGAATTGTTTTTTTCTCAGCTAGCGACATATTGTAACTCATTTGATACATCTGCTTCATTTTTTCATCTGCATCCGTTTCGTGATTGCCATTTAAATCAGAAGCTGCTGTGACGATCAATTGCTCGTTGATCGTTCCCCACAACTTGACTCGATCACCGAAATGCTGAAAGCAAACTTTTGCATAAGCAACAAAGTAATCAATACATTTTCTTGATTTCCATCCGCCAAATTTGTTTACCAATGCTTGCGGCATTTCAAAATGATAGAGGGTAGGAAAAGGTGTGATTCCTTTTTCAAGACACCCATCAATCAAACGATTATAAAATTCGATGCCTTCTTGATTCGGCTGATCACCATCACCCATGACACGTGTCCAATTGAACGAAAAACGATAGAGATCGATCCCTAAGTCTGCCATTAATTCAATGTCTTCGCTTAGATGATGATAGTGATCGGACGCGATCTTCGAATCTGCAATTCCCTCCGGTACGTGACGCACATCTGTTGTTGCAATCCCTTTTCCACCTTCACCAAAGCCTCCTTCTACTTGAAATGCTGAGGTTGATGCCCCCCAATAAAAATCTTTTTTGACCATTGTTCCTTCCACCTTTCCCTTATAAGAAAACGATACCATTCAGAATTAATTCTAACGACAACAAAACAAGACCTCTGGTTTCAAATCCAAAGGTCTTGTTTCAAAATATGAAACTATTGAGGCAAATAGAACTTTTTCATATACATATAAATCAGTAACTCCATCATGTATAGAATAGCAATCCGTCCTTCGGTGTTTTCGTTGATCTCTCCACAGAGGATAATTTGGTCTGCACTTCGCTCAATGATTGGAGAATGCTTAAACGTAAAGACGATAATTTTGATTCCCTTTTTCTTCAATGCTGCAATCACTTTTTCACTAAAGTAAAAGAAACCACCCTCCATCGAAAAAATCAAAACCAAGCTATCTGGCGAGCTTTCTTCCACAATTTTTAATTGCTCTTCCACTGTAAAACCAATCCGAATAATTTTATCCATGCTTGCTAATTTGCTTTGCAAATGCTGTCCCATAAAAGCAGCAAATTCTAAGCCAAACACAGCAACGTTTTCTGTTTCATGGATCGCAGAGACCACTGTTTCAAGTTCTGAAATCGAGAGATGTTCTTTGGCGTACCTCAAATTGATCAAAAGATTTGAGGTGAATTCGTCCAGAAATTCCTCCCTTTGTTCCACGGGCTGGATCACTTTTTTGGAATAATCGCTGACGATATCGATCTCTTTTTCAACTGCTTGTTTGAATTCCGTATAAGATGAAAAAGCCAAAATTCGAATGAATCGCGAAATCGCTGCAGTCGACACAAAGCATTCTTCTGCGAGTTCATAAATGGTCATCTTAGGGATTTTCGAAAAACTTCTTAGAATCGCCTGTGCAATAAAGTAATTATTGTCTTGTTTTTTCTGATTATTTAAATAGCGCAACAAAAGACTTCTGACTGAGGTTCCTTTATTTTCCATTCGATCTACCTCCTAAATACGCTTTCACCTAAATATACAATGAAAGCTAGGGAAAGCAAAGTTGAAATAAATAAGTTTCCAGCTTGTCAGGCATTTTTTATTAGAAACGAATTACAGAAAAAATCAGGAAAACTGTTTGTAATCCTGATCTTTTCTATTACGTACTATTGCATTACTTTTTCTTAAATATTAATAAGCCAGCGATTCCAACAATCATTACCCCCAAACCGACTAACCAGTCGGCGGCTCGTTCATTCGTTTTGGGAAGTTGTTTTCCTTTCGACGGTAACGTACTGTTCTCGGTAGAATTTGGTTTAGTACTATTTTGCGTCATTGTACTTGATCCTTTTGTGTTTGACTCTATCATACTTGATTCCGTCGTACTTGGCTCGGTGGTGATTGGTTCTGTGGTGGTTGGTTCCGTCGTACTTGGCTCCGTCGTGCTTGATTCTGTGGTACTTGGTTCCGTCGTGCTTGGTTCTGTGGTACTCGGTTCCGTGATGCTTGGTTCTGTGGTACTTGGCTCCGTCGTGCTTGGTTCTGTGGTACTTGGCTCCGTCGTGCTTGGTTCTGTGGTACTTGGCTCCGTCGTGCTTGGTTCTGTGGTGCTTGGCTCCGTCGTACTTGGTTCCGTCGTGCTTGGTTCTGTGGTACTTGGTTCCGTCGTGCTTGGTTCGGTTTCTTTTTTTGTATTGGTGATTACAAGGGTATCTCCCTCAGTCGTCACACTGCTTTCGAAGCCGTCGGGGACATTGACTTCCTCAACCCAATACACGAAGTCTTCCCCTTGATTGTTGTATTTTGGTAAATCTGCCATTTGACCAGCAACGGGTACCTTTGTAAATGATGCTTGAAAATTATTGGCTTTTTCAAGGGTCAAACGGTCTGACTGCTGCCAACTGTCTGCTGCCGTAGTAGTGGTTCTTTTGACTTGATAATCGATTTGATCGGGAATCTCAGCTGCTGAAACATTGACCCACTTTTTAAGAACCGCAAGGGAAACACTGGGTGCTTTGATGGAAGGAATTGGGAAATCTAATGCTTCATCACCGCTTGCTGGGGTTAAGGTCGTACGGCCATTGCACAACACCCACGTCTCTCCTTTAAAATCTGGGGCTTCCGTATTCAAGCGAACTTGGTAGGTCAAGGTCAATTTTTCATTTTCACCTAAGGCTATCCCACTGACGGTAATAGTCTGATCCTTTTCAGAAACGGTTACTCCAGTTGCAACTTCCGGCGCCTCGACCCACTCTCCTTGCGCATTTTTGCGCCACCCGACTAACTGATACTGATCAGCATCAAAATTACCTGCCCCTTGCAAAAGAATGCCCTCTCCCATCGGATCTGTAATCGTCCCATCAGGGATGGTTTTATCGATATGATTGGCGATTTCTGTCAATGCTGAACCCAATCCGCTCAGGTTTTCATCCGTCGTTAAGTAATTGCTCGGTGCAGACGCCAGATTGCGCCCAATGTATTCCCCTCGTGCGGAAGGCGCCGTTGCTACCGAATAATAGGTAAAACCAGATTTTTTAAGCGCGACGATCGTGCCAAGGGTCTCGTCTGTCACCACCGTACTGCTAACAGGAATGGCTTGCGGATCTGATGGATTTTTACTTGTCGTATGGTAAGCAATGGCCGACGTTTGAAATGACTCGACATAGCTTTCCGTGTGATAACCGTTATAATCACTGATTGCACCGGTATTTTGATAAACCGTTGCATCATCTGCTGGCAAATAACTACGATTGGCACTGTCATCACCAATATGGATAAACAGCTTTTCCGCTTCTGGTCGACTTTCTTCCAGTAATAGCTGTTGCCCTGCCAGCAAGCCCTTTTGCATGAAGGTGCCAGAATGGGTTTCGGCCGTCTCCCGCAGAAATTGTTCTAAGTAGGCGATATCGGTAGAAAAACCGTTGGTAGTGTAAACTTCTCGATTGTAGGCAACGATCCCGATCCGAATGGAGCCATTCGCTAGCGAATCAGCTAATTCATTTCCAAACTGTTGCAGCCCCAACAAGGCGTTGGTCAATTTTTCTCCAGTCATGGAGGATGAGTAATCAATCACCATGACCAGATCAACAGGGGTACTGGTCTGATTGCCTTTGACAGCTAACGTTACATCAAATAGTCCTTGATCCGCTGCTTCTTTGACACTCTTTTTCAGATACGCTTCATCTGCATAATTGACATAGCTCTCTTCATCAAAAGCAACCCCCGGCGCCTGTCCATACTTGTAATTGTACGTATCTCCTTGCGCCGTTCCATTTGTCAAATACTGCCCGGTCGCATCAGTTTGATAGTCAAAATCATACGTGGTGGTTTCACTGTTTACAGTCAGACTGCCCATGAGAACCCCCATCAACAACAGGAAAAAAATCCCTGCATACTTTTGCCAACCTCTTTTGTGTTTCATCGCTTTCGCTCCTTTATTTCCGCACTGCTTTCCTCACAAAAATTCTTGAGTAATGAGGAAAGCGAGTCTTTATCAGAAAACAGTATAGAAGGTTTTGCTGCGAAAAGGAGACAAAAAAATGCCGATTTCATTTGCAAAAAAATCACGTTTTTTGTGCTATCATAAGAGAATCGAGTACATAGAGAAACCTTTAGAACGGAGCTTGGATTATGGAACGCTTTTATCCATTTTTTGGACACACCCTCAAGAGAGATATCGACTTGCTGCGGTTTTTATATCTTCAAAAACGCTTTGTTCCCATTGAAGAGATCAGTCAATCGTTGGCTTTGGATCGCCGCTCCATCCAAAAAAGCTTCGACACTTTAAGCAAACGCTCGCTTTCCTTGCAAGACGATCCCTCACCGCTTTTGGTTGCCAAACACGGCTTGGGGTTATCCTTTATTGGGACGAAGCGAGACTACAAGCGATTGAGTCGGCAGTTGCTGGAAGCGAATCCCTTTTTTTATTTGCTGGAAACTCTTTTGCTGCAAAATGAGATCAATTTGATCCAATTCGCCGCTGATCATTACTTCTCCGAATCAACCGTTCGCAAACGAATCTATGCGTTGCAAAAACTGCTTGCTCCATTGGGATTTCAGCTGCAAAAGCAAAAAGGGACAGTTCGACTCGTAGGCAGTGAAGCCCGTATCCGCTACTTTATGATGGTCTTCTTTTGGCGAACATTTGCTGGTCTGCATTGGCCCTTTACTGGTCTTTCCCAGAAAAAATGCGAAACCATCGCTCAAGACTTTTACCAAAACAACCAGATTCCCTTTAACCCGATCGAATTGAAAATGACCACGTACATTTTGGCCGTCACTATTTTGCGGTTTCGCAAAGGACAACGGATTTCGCCAGAAGCAGTGGCGATCAAACCGCCCTTGATTGGGTCAGATCTTTCCCTGTTTCACCCTCTGATTGATGAAGAGACCGCTATTTACAGCCATTTATCGTCAGAACTAGTGGAACACTTCTTTCTTGATGCAAATGAATGCCGCTTTTGTTTTCTGTGGCTAGCATCCAATCTTGATCGAACGTTTGCCGCTGCGCAACTGGACGCTGCGTTTTCCCCCAAGAAAACAACGACCAGCATCCAAAAACTGCTCTGGTCGATGACCGCTTTCGCACCAAAATCCAAGTTGACCCGTCCTTGCAAAAGTAGGGTCGTGAATACCCTCTTGAATGGGCTTTTAACGATCGAATTGTTTGGTCCAGTCGACCATACATTAGCTGGCTATAATACTGCACAGTTTTTAACCGAACATTTTCCTGATTTACAAAAGCAAGCCGAAAAGCTAGTGACGAAAACTTCGTTCTACCAAGCAGATCCGCTGAAACGCAGTGGCTTTTCTCTTTATGTCGCTACGGCGTGGACGTTGATTTTGCCGCCAGCTGATTTTCAGCAAAAAATCAAGATCAAACTGGAAACAGACTTGCCACTGGCGATTTCGCTGACCATCAGAGAACTGATCAAAGCGCCATTTCAAGGGTTCTACAACCTTGATATTCGTGATCAGTTTGTCGACGACGACTACGATCTCTGTCTAAGCACCACTCCATTGTCTGAAACCTTTGAAAAAGGACCCGTCCTGTTGATCAATGCGCAAGTCACCGTCCCTGATTTGCTAGCGATTCATCAGGCGATTGAAACGTTAGATAAATAAAGGATAAAAAACCCGCTCTTGGCTGAATGACAAGAGCGGGTTTTTTGTAGAAAGTCGTTCTCAGAGTGAAAAAAACATGATGACACTCAGATGCTTGCCCTTCCTACTTGCATTGGGTCTGCTTGTTTCTTTTGACTTAGCCACTATCACCGACCGCCCCTTCAAGTGGTAGATCACTTGAACCGTTGTTTTTGGTGGATACCTTGTGAACTGGCTAGCTTCAAAAACACTGATTAGGATATAAAACAGCTGCTTGAAAACAACGCTCACTCTTCTTTGTCAGTGATCAAAAAATACTGTTTATATGGACGCCCAATTTTTGTATACACATTTTCGCTGCAAATGGCTTTGGTCTTTTCTAAATGGGCGACATACTTTCGTACCGATACATGGGACAATGCACAAGCTTGCGCCAATTCTTGGACTGTAAA
The DNA here is from genome assembly GCF_051715045.1 of Enterococcus sp. AZ063. Classification (NCBI taxonomy): domain Bacteria; kingdom Bacillati; phylum Bacillota; class Bacilli; order Lactobacillales; family Enterococcaceae; genus Enterococcus; species Enterococcus sp. AZ063. The sequence goes on along the minus strand of NZ_JBIOTA010000001.1, from coordinate 660,756 downwards.
TGGCTGTTTGATGGTACGAATCGTTTCTTGGATCAGCTGAAGCGTGTCTTCTGTCAACCCTTTTTCCAGTTCGATCCACGGACTTTTTTGGTTTCCCTGCAGCAGCAGATCGATTTGCTGCTGAGCGATTCGCGGATGTTTGAGGCTTTCCCGTCGTTGCTGAAATACTTGGATACTTTGGGCAAATCGTTCGAAGGAAAACGGCTTGATCAAATAATCCAGCATCCCCAAATGCAGGCTTTGGCTGATCAATCGTGTTTCATCGGCAGCCGTGATCATGATGACATCCACAGCCTGTTGTTGTTCCCGTAATGTTTGCAACAGCTCCAAGCCATTGCCATCTTTCAAATGGATATCCAGCAAGAGCAGCTCAATGGTTTCTTTTTGCAGCATTTCTTGCGCTTCTTCCACTGTTTCCACCGAAAAAATTCGCTCAAAAACCGCCAAACGTTCTAAATAGCTGCGATGAATAAATTGAACCATCGGGTCGTCTTCAACAATCAAAATATTGGCTTTCATAGCTGCTCCTTCCGATAATCATTCGTGATCGTCACTTCCAAAACACCTTGGGCTTGTTGAAAAGTGATTTTCCCGTTGACTTCATGCAACAATTGCTGAAAATAGCCAACTTGCTGTAAAGTCACTTGTTCTGTGGGTGTCAACATTTCTTCCGCTAGCTGCCAACTCGTTTGCAGTTGATTTTCTTGGTACTCGATTTTCATAAATACCTCTTGGGTCAAATGCTTTTGCAGCAAAAGATGATGAATATATTGATAAAGGTTTAATAAGACTTTGGTTTCATGTGCAACGGCTCCTTGGGGAATCTCTGGAAAAATTTCAACCAACAGCTGGCATTTCTTTTCTAAAAATTTTTGCCGCTCGCCAATCAAAAACCCTGCCAGCAAGGGGTTTTTAATGAGAATCGCTAGCCGATGAGCAAATTCTTTCTCTGGTTTCAAAATATCATCTAAATAGATTGTCAACTCTTCATAGGCTTCTAAGTCCACCAAACCATAGATGACATGCAGCTTGTTCATAAATTCGTGGGCTTGACTTTGCAGTGCCGTCGCATAGGCTGTCGTATTTGCCAACTGATCCGCAATGAATAAGGACTCTGTCGCATTTCTTAGAAAAATAATATACCCTATCTGCTGATTTCTCACGATGATCGGCGCCGATGAAAAGACATAGTCCTGCCCTTCTTGCTGTACTAATCGCTCTTGCTTCTTGTCAAAATCAACATGCTGCAAAGCAGGCAGGATCGTTAGCAGGGATTGGCCAACCAAGCCATCTTCTGATGCAGTAGCAAGCGGCAATGCCGTGGCGGCTCGATTTGCCAGCAAAATGTTCTTGGCTAAGTCCAAGACAAAAACAACATCCTTGGTTTCTTCCAGCATACTATTGCGCTCTTCTAACAGACGTGAAATTTCTTGCGGTTCCAGATTATGCAGTTGGCGTTTCAAATAAAATGCCACGAATAATGCAATCCCCCCGCCTAATAGCAAACTGATGAACAATGCTTTCCGATAGCCTTTTTGCGATAGTAAGATCAACGATTGCAGTGAAGTCATTTTAATCCCTAATGCCACGACGCCAAGTTGTTCTCCATCTTCTTTCACTGGAACGAACCCCCGTAAGGATTGTCCTAAAGTGCCGTTGCCAATAGAGAGAGACTCCTTGCCTTCAATGGCAGGTGTTTCATCGCCACCAGTAAAAGGTTGACCAATCTTTTCAGGATCTGGGTGCGTGATCCGAATAGCGTCTTGGTTCATCAAAACAATAAAGTCCAACCCATAGTTTTTTGCTAATTCATTGGTATATGATTGCAACTGGGGACTGGCTTTCTCATCCCGCAGTGCTTGCTTGACCTCCGCTTCTGACGCTAACTGACGGCCGATCGATAGCAGCAGCGTTTCTTCATCTCGGTGCATTTGCTCTTTTTGTTCCATCATCATCAGTACATAAAATAATGTTAGAACGATACATAAGGTACTGGTAAAAATCCCTACTAACAGCACCCACAGCCGGACTGGCCGCTCCCGCATAGTCGTTCCTCCTCAATTGCTAATAAGCGTTCATTACACGCTCATTTTAACATAGGAATCTTTTTCCGAAGGTCTTTTTTTAAGTTGCATTTAATTAAATTAGTTAAATAATCTTCTTTGTTTGTGAGCGCTTCCTTATACTAGAGACATCCAAAGGAGGTATTTGAATGAAACAAGTCGTCGCAAAACAACCCGTTGTTGAAAAAACGCAAACCAAAGCAAAGTGGTGGTCTTTCTATGTTGGTTCCGTTCCCTTGCCCGTCTATCTGGTAATGTCTGCCATTATCTTGATCACTGCTTTTCTGCAGCAACTGCCTGTCAATATGCTGGGTGGCTTCGCAGTTATCCTAAGTTTAGGCTGGTTATTAGGAACGATTGGTGCCAACATCCCTATCATTAAGAATTTCGGTGGTCCCGCTATTTTTTCTTTGTTGATTCCGTCAATCTTGGTCTTTTTTAATCTCATCAATCAAAACGTATTGGAATCAACCAATATCTTAATGAAGCAAGCGAACTTCCTTTATTTCTATATCGCCTGTCTGGTTTGCGGCAGTATTTTAGGGATGAATCGCAAAATCTTAGTCCAAGGGTTGATGCGAATGATCATTCCTATGATGTTAGGCATGGTCTTAGCGATGGGTGTAGGTACTCTTGTCGGCGTCCTGTTAGGGCTAGATTGGAAGCACACTTTGTTCTTTATTGTGACTCCTGTTTTAGCTGGCGGTATTGGGGAAGGAATCTTGCCGCTTTCCTTAGGCTATAGTGCCATCACTGGTTTAGGTAGCGAGCAATTAGTCGGTCAGTTGATTCCAGCCACCATCATCGGCAACTTTTTCGCGATCGTTTGTACTGGCTTGTTGACTCGCTTAGGGGAACAAAAACCGCGGCTTTCAGGAAAAGGCCAACTCGTCAAAATGAGTGATGGGGATGATTTGAAAGATGCATTGATTGAAGATCAATCGCCAATCGATGTCAAACTGATGGGCGCAGGCGTGCTTACCGCTTGTACGCTCTTTATTCTAGGCGGTCTGTTGGAACACGTCACTGGGTTTCCTGGACCTGTTCTCATGATCGTGGCAGCCGCTTTCTTGAAATACTTGAATGTCGTACCAAAAGAAACCCAAAAAGGATCGAAACAGCTTTACAAGTTCATCTCGGGTAACTTTACATTTCCATTAATGGCAGGATTAGGACTGCTTTATATTCCTCTGAAGGATGTCGTCGGCATGCTGACCTGGCAGTACTTTTTGGTCGTTATCAGCGTTGTTTTCACCGTGATCGCCACGGGCTTTGTCGTTTCTCGCTTTATGAATATGTACCCCATCGAAGCCGCCATCGTTTCTGCTTGTCAAAGCGGGATGGGAGGAACTGGCGATGTTGCGATCTTAAGTACAGCCGACCGCATGAATTTGATGCCATTTGCCCAAGTAGCTACACGTTTGGGTGGTGCGATCACCGTTATCTCAATGACCGCACTGTTACGACTATTATTTTAATTGTTTGAAATCGGAAGGGAGAAATGAAGAATGTCAACGATCAATGTCAAAGAAGCAGCTATGAAACAAGCCGAGGAAAATGGGGGAAAATTAGCTGTTGTTTCTAAAGTCACTATTGACTCAAAAGAAGATTTAAGTATCGCTTACACTCCAGGGGTCGCAGCTGTTTCATCGGCGATTGCGGAAAACGAAGAACTCGCCTACACCTTGACCACGAAGAAAAATACCGTCGCCGTGATCAGCGATGGCTCGGCGGTTTTAGGTTTGGGCAACATTGGTGCCAAAGCTGCTATGCCGGTCATGGAAGGCAAAGCGGCCTTGTTCCAACGCTTTGCTGGGATCGACTCTATCCCGATCGTCCTAGACACGCAAGACACCGAGGAAATCATTCAAACGATCAAAGCGATCGCACCAACCTTTGGTGGGATCAATCTAGAAGATATCAGCGCCCCTCGCTGCTTTGAGATCGAACGACGCTTGATTGAGGAATTACCGATCCCCGTGTTCCACGATGACCAACACGGGACTGCCATCGTCGTTTTAGCCGCTTTGATCAATAGCCTGAAGCTGATCGACAAATCCTTTGAAGAGGTCAAAATCGTGATCAACGGCGGTGGTTCTGCTGGCCTTGCCATTACCCGAAAATTTCTGGCTGCTGGCATCAAACACATCACGGTCGTCGACAAAGCAGGGATCCTTTCAGAAACGAACCATGAACTTGCGCCCCATCACGCAGAAATTGCCAAAGTCACAAATCGTCAACAGCTAACAGGAACACTAGAAGATGCCCTCAAAGGAGCAGATGTCTTCGTAGGCGTGTCCGCTCCTGGTGTGTTGCACCCTGAATGGATCAAAACGATGGCAGAAAAACCAGTGATTTTTGCGATGGCGAATCCAACGCCAGAGATTTTCCCTGATGAAGCACTGGCAGCTGGCGCCTTTATCGTCGGTACTGGTCGCAGTGATTTCCCTAACCAGATCAATAATGTCTTGGCCTTTCCAGGAATCTTCCGAGGCGCATTAGACGCTCGAGCAAGAGACATCACGATCGAGATGCAGATCGCAGCAGCACAAGGGATCGCTAGTTTGATCCCCGAATCAGCATTGACTCCGACCAATATCATTCCAGATGCGTTTCAGCCTGATGTTGCTAAAGTCGTGGCAGAAAGCGTGAAGAATGCTGGGAAAAATAGTTACGCCATAAAATGAAGATTGGCCCCCTCTCAACAAATCAACATTGAGAGGGGGCTTGTGTTTTTATTCCAGATGCTTTTTTATAAACGAAAAGCACAGAAGTTCTTCACTTCTGTGCCGCAGGTAGCGTTAAAACGTCACAACCGCTTTGACCAATGGATCATCTTCTAACGTTTGGCGTTCTAGCACCTCTTGCAGTTTTTCCAATGGGTATTCATCCGTGATATATTTTGTGGGATCGATCATGCCACTAGCAATCAAGTCGATCGTTTGTTCAAATTCTTGGCGGGTGCATGAAACGCTGCCGATGAGCTTGATTTCTTGCAAGACCAACCGATTTAATGAAAAAGGAATTTCGGGAGCAACGGAATTTCCGATCGCCACGATCGTTGCACCAGGACGAGCAGCCTCAATGCACGTCGCTAAGGAACTGCTGGAACCGACTGCTTCAAAAATCAAATCGAACCCACCAGCAGACGCGTCTTTCAATACTTCCCCACGGTTTGGATCCTTGGCGTCAAAGTAATCGTCAAAGATTCCCAATTCCTTGGCTTTCTCTATTTTTGTATCGTTGATTTTGGACATCGCCACATATGAAGCCCCAGCTTTTTTTGCCAATTCGCCAATCAATTGGCCAATGATCCCACTTCCAGAAACCAAGACTTTGTCATTTAACTTGATGTTGGATTTGCGGACGGCATGATAGGCAACCATCAAGGGATCAATCAAGCTAGCCGCTGTATCTGAAACTGTGTCTGGCAATTTATAAGCATTGGACGCTTTTCCGACAAACCGTTCGCCATAGGCGCCATTGCAGACAAAGCCGATATAATTGGTGCCATTTACTTCCCGACACAAATGCTCTTGCCCTTTTTGGCACATATCACATTTCCCACAATAAAGATTGGCCCAAAAAGCAACACGATCGCCGATTTTAAAGGAACTATCGCCTGCATCCGTCACGACACCGCAAAACTCGTGACCCATGATAAAATCGGACTCCCCTGTTTTGCCCCAACCTTTCCCTGCTTGCCACATATGCACGTCACTGCCGCAGACGCCGCAAGCTGAAACTTTGATCTCGATCAGTCCTTCTTCCACTTTCGGCACAGGGACTTGTTTGACCTCGATCGTTTTTGGTCCTTTTAATACAGCAGCTTTCATGGTTTTTTCTGTCATTTCTGTTTCCTCCTCATTGCTTTTTCCTTTGCTTACTGTCATACTAACATTAAAGTTAACTTTAAAGTCAATGTTAAGGAGTGAAAAAAATGACCTATACGATATCCCAAGTTGCGAAAGCCTTAAATATCCCTACGTCAACCATCCGCTATTACGACAAAGAAGGCCTTTTGCCGACGTTAGCGCGCAAAGAATCTGGCTACCGTTTATTTTCAGATACCGAAATTGAGATGCTGGAATTGATCGAATGTCTGAAGGAAACAGGCATGACCATTAAAGAGATCAAAGATTATGCACAATTGACACGCCTTGGTGATGACTCGCTGCAAGAACGCCATAAAATGTTTCTTGAACAAAAAAAAGCGCTGCAAGCGCAGATAGACGCTTTGCAGCAATCGATGGCGTTGATCGACCATAAGTGCTGGTATTATGAATCAGCGATCGCAGCCGGTACAGAACAAATCCATTTCCCAATCAAAATGTCGTTGAGAAACAAAGAAAAGTTTCAAGCGATCACCGCCCAAAGCGAAGATCGCTAACGTTATGTAACGTTCACAGGACTATCTGCCTGCTTCTAGTGATCCGAAGCAAACCTATTCTTGGTACTTTTCAAATACTTGCTTGTCTGCTAGTGAATAGACTTGTTCATACAAATAATCAAAGAGAGTATTCATGTTCTCTTTCGTATCGCTCACTTCATCAAGGATCTCTTTTGCCGTACGATGGGCGATATTCAAGCGCATTTCAGCGTTGTAGATCATCCGTTCTGCTTCAACCCGCGCTTCTTCAAGTGTCCGGTCTGCTTTCTTTCTAGCAAACAGCAAGATCTCTCGCATCTCCGCTTGAAACTGCTGATTTTCTTTTTGTAACTCTTGGTTTTCTTTTTGCAGCTCATTGACCGCTTTGCGAAGCGCAGCAGCTTCTTCTTCCTGAACGCCTCGAGCCTGCTCCTCCAGCTGTGCTTCTTTTTCAGCGAGTTGATTTGCCAAATTTGTGATGACCTCTTCTTTTTGGAGCAGCAGCTGTTTTTGTTCTTGGGCTTTGCTTTCATACCATTGTTTTTCTCTTGCCCAATCCAAGCGTTCAAAAATCGCTTTTTCTTTCACTTGCTGGATATCCGACTGTGAGCGATGCAAGGTTTCTGCATGGAGCCGTTTTTCAAGTTCTGTGATTCTCGTTCGTGCCAATGCTAACTCTTGATGGGTTTGTTCAAAGCTCATATCTGCTGGTGAGACAGGCGCCAGTTCCAACTGCTCCCCGTTTGCTTCCGCGGTAAACGCTTCAAAAGAGCGTTTTTCTTGATAGCTAGGCAAGGGTGCATTGACGGTTTCATTGCGCTTTTTGGTGCTTTTACGCTTTTTCTTCCCTTTACTGCTTGATGACGGATGGGGCATGCCCGTTTCCGACGACCAGGATTGCGTCGAGTGCTTAGGCGATCCTTCTGGCTCCAATCGTTCCTCTAGTTCCGCTTGTGCTGAAGGAGACGGTGCCGGCGCCTGTCCGCTTCGTTGCCCTTGTTTTTTGCCTTTTTGGGGTTTACTACTGGTACCCGTCATTTCTTGGTCGTTATTAGTAGGCTTCTTTTTTGAAGTATCGGCGAAGGCTTCTTTCGCCGGTCCATTGGCAACAGCTGCCTCAGCGGATCCTTTTTCTTTCTCATACGTTTCTTCAAATCCTTTTAATTCTTTCAATGATACTTGGTTCATTTCATCGAATAGTATCTGAGCAGAAAACCACCCACGCCCCTTCTTCTTACTCATCCCATGAATCCCTCCTTTTCGTCAATAACTCTTTTGATTGTTTCATTCTAAGTTCCCGTTTCTGAAGCTTGGACAAGCTCTTTTCGGTCGAGTACTTGCCACTGTCCTTGTGCATCGCGGACGATCGTTTGTTCAAATGATGTATCGGGCGTATCTGCTACTTGTAAAACGAAATGGCACCGTTGCACGCCTTGTGCCTGTGATAGATCATCGATGATTCGTTCCAAGTTGGCCTCCCAAGTGGAAAAATCGGCAACCGAGTGCAAATGACTGGCACTCGTTAAGGTGATTTCTTGCAGCGGTTGATCAATATGGATCAGCACGACTGTCGGTCCTAAAAAGGGCGTCACTTGCGCCCCAAATTCTTCTTCTAGCTGAAACCGTGCTTCTCGATCATCCGCCATCAGCAGCGTCTGCCAAGCAAGGCTTTCAAAAGGGAGCCCCGCAGACGGGTACACCGATAACGATTGTTGCATCCCTTCCATCTGTTCTTTTTGTAAATGTAAGATTCCCTGTTTCAGCTGCTGGCTTTCCTTTTCAATCCTACGAACTTGCGTCTGTAAGGAAAAATGGGGAAAGGTAAAAAGCAGCAGACTTAAAAGAAACAGACCACTGACCATTAGCAACGCTAACGGATGTTCATTACGAATCTTATGCTTAAAAAAAGCCAGTTTTCTTTTTTCCAACTCCGTCATGTTTGTTTGCCGCTCAAGCCTTCGAACAAAGATTTCGAGGTATCCCCGTTGAGCAAGTACCCCGATCGCCACAAAACAAAGCATCAGTATACTGCCATAAACCATCTTCACGGACATCCCCCTTTCCAGCTTTCGGTCTCTAAATAAGTCTCGATTTTCAATCCGACACGCTGACTGACCTCGTTGAACCCTTAAAATAAATTCAAGACGATCCCACGAAGCGCCTCGCTCGTCACCATCCCAAATTCACGACTATCGATTGAGTGCATGATCGCATCCCCGACGACGAAATACTCACCTGGTTGCAAGATGCCTCCGATTGGCAGTTCCCTCGCCGTTTCTTGCGTCAGCGTAAAAGTATAGGAAAAATCATAATAGGAACCTGAGGCACCCAATAGCAAGCGATTGCCACTGCGCGCATAGGAATCCCCAGGAACCCCGATCACTCGTTTTACGATCAGCAGCCCTTCATGCTCAAAAGCGACGAGATCATAACGATGCGGCAACTGATTCCTTTGAATAACGACTAACTCGTTGTTTTGAATAATGGGGGCCATCGACTCACCGCTGACACGAGCAATTTTGTAGTTTGAAAAGAAAAAGAACAGCAGCAGTAGCAGACAACTTATTCCCAACACACGAAGTGCCCATTGCTTTTGGAATCGACCCATGATACCTGTTGCTCCTCTACCATAATTTTACGTCGTACGTAGCGTTTGACTGATTATACCGTTGGCTCTACCCTTTTAGCGAGAGGCAGACGCTGCTTGAAGCTCTTCACTAGGAACAGAGCCTTCACATGAACCAAGAAAATCGGCTAAAATCGCCTTGCCGAGGCGTTCGATGGAATTTGGCTCAATCGGTCGTTCCAACCGATAGATGGGCTGTTCCAATTCCAGCAAAAAGAGCGGTTGATCAGTGACTACCACCTGGCGGGCGGTGAAAATGGACAGCTCACTCGTAGTCTCGACGACAACATCCACTCCTTGTCCAACCAGCCAATCCCTCAGACGTTGTTTGATCCAGCCTTTGATTTTCTCATTTCCACACAAATGATAGGTGATCATCAGCTGGTTGTTTTTTAACTGCTGCTTCTTTAGATAGGACTCGCCTATTGTCAGCAAATAGTGAGAAGCAGCGCTAGAAAGTACCTTAGACTTTCCATTACCCGACACTGCTGGCTTTTGACGATCCCGCAGCAAAGGAGGTGGCACATGGAAGAGACGATCCAGTAACATGACTGCTAACGTGATTTGCATGAACACGCGGTCTTCTATCAATTTGTCTGCTTGCTTAGGAAAAGTTTCTCGCAAACTATCGATTGGATCAAACGGCACCGTTTCTTCGATCCACGGATGTTTTAATAAAAACGAAAGTACCCCTTCATCTGCCATCATCAAAAACAATAGGACACACCGTTCTTGCTGCGACAAGGACCTGCAGACCTCCAAGCCTTCGATGACAAAGCCCGTTTTTTCTAGAAACAACCGACAAAAGTCAGCCATTTCCCAATTTTCCTCCAAGCGCCCACCTTGTTGCGCCCGCAAAAGAAAGACCTTCATCCACTGTAGCGAAACCACTGGATCGATTGGCAAGGATGGACGATACCGCAGTGTCAACGTCTCAGCCAGCTGCTCAAAGAGTTGGTGGGGCTGTTCCTCTTCCTCAAAATAAAAGGCTTTATAAAAATACCGTATGTTTCCTTCTGCCCCTTCTAGGCACCACTGCTTTTTATTCAAAGTCAGCTCATAAGCAGCGAACAAGGTCTGAAGCTGGCGGCATTGTTTCAAAAAAGTTTGATTGCCTAACCCTGTGATGGCAGCCAGTTTTTCAGGTATCCCCGTTTCTTGCTGACACAAGAAATGCAGAAACAACAGATTTGGGTCATCCGCCAGCAATGCTCGCTTTTTTTCCTGATACTCCGCCAATTCTTGGATCACCAATTCATAACCATTGCTCGCCGATGCAAGGATCGTCGAAGCCCCAAACAGTTGACGTAGTTCCTCAATGTCTGAAATAATCGTCCGCCGTGAAGCACCGCACGCTTGTGCCAGCTGTTGCCCACTTAAAGGACCGCAACATTCCAACTGCCGCAAAATCGTCAATTGCCGCTTGCACGTCATTGAAAATAAACTGTTCATCAATAAAGACGGCTTGTTTCTCATCGTTTCACCTCCCCACACATTCGAAAGAAGAGAAGCTGCAGGCGACTTCCAGCAGCTTCTGCTTCCTTCTTATTCAAACTTTTATGACTCAGGTCCAGGAACAAAGCTTAATTCCCAATAAATCGTGCCGCGATAGGCAGTTGCTTGGGGGTTGGCACCAAGCGGGACTTCCAGTTCCACACTGTTTTCCATGGTTTCACTTGAGCCGTAATGTTGGATCCACGTCCCTCCACCACGATTCTCTTGAGCCGAAGCCAAGGTTTTACTTTGACCTGCAATAAGTTCAATGGCTTCTTGATAGTCTGGCGTCTCCGACTCATTCGAACCAGTGGTTACCATATGGATATTTGACAAATAAACGCTTGCCCCTCTTAGTCGTTGCCTTTCATCATGCGTACCCACAAAACCCTCTTCAGATAAGCGAGCACTCAGTGTCCAACCAGTAGTAGCGACCCTCCGATCCGATACTTGGATATAATTGGGGCGGTCCCCTTCATGCACATCCTCATAAACTTCCCGCAACGCCTGCGGCTTTGCTGGATATCGAGTGGTACTTGAAAGAATTGGTACTTCTCCAAAATCGAATTGAGAAATAAAGTCGATGCTGACAAATCCCTGGTTTTCTGGCAAAACAGGAGGATTCACAGGATCGACCGTTTCATCCGGGCGAAAAGGATCCCGCGGGTCCACAATGTCGATTTTCTCTACAATCACCGAATCCTTTCCCCATCTCCCATTCAAAAACGCCTCGGCTGTCACTAGCTCTTCGTGACGAAAATGTTGGAAGTTTGGAAATTCGGATAAATCAAACTGAAAGTTTCCCTCTTCATCAGCTTGGACGTGAAAGAATTCTCTGCGTCCATCTGGATCCGTTACAGTGCCAATGGAAGGATCTGGTTCGGGCATAAATGCTTCCCGCTCAAAACGAATATAGCTATTAGGATTTGCTCTTCCAGAGATGATCCGAGAATTTGATAAGGTCGGATCTTCCGTTAATGGATTCAACTCTATTTCAACTTCAGAAATTTGCTCGAAAAGCAATCGTTGGCTATGAGTCGAAAAATGACTACGTACCCCTTGTTCCACTGTTGGATCCAAAGTTACGACACTGTTGATTGTTGGATTGATCCAAGTAAAGTTGGTACTCATATGAATCAAAGGCATCCACTCATGGGTAGGCTGCACCTCATCAAACTCACCGTATTGCCATTGTTTGATTCCTTGAAATTCGATTTCCAGTTCATTGGTTCCATTTAAGTTGATCAAACTTCCGTTATTAAAAGAAAGTGGCGCCATTCGTTCTAAATTGACCTTTTGAGCCTCATTGAATGTCAACTTCGAAAGATTTCCAAAAAAGATCAAATTTTGAGAATCATTGCGACTGTCCGAACGAATATCTAAAACAGCATCTTTGCCAACGGTGATACTGTTTTGAGGTTCCCAGAAGCCAACAACATGTGCCGATAAGTTGGGTTGATTTTCCGCATCAATTTTTAACATGCTACGTTCCTTTAGTTTGATATGGGTGTTGCCTCCTTGAAATGAAAGAATATTCCAATTCCATCCATTGGTGTGGCTTCGATTCTCTAAGGATTGGATATGCACCTTGCTGTCTTCCAAGAGATCAATGGTATGGTTTCCATGAAGTGTGGAAATCGCAGAGGCGTTGATCTGAGTGTCAAGTTTTAATTCGGCTCCCTTGCCAACAGTCAGATTCCCACCACTATTTCCAAAATAGACATTCACACCATCGGCTTCCCCTCTACTCCCCTCAAAGTTTGCTTTCATGGAAACTTTGGCATTCTCTCCAATAATCAGTTCTGGATGATTAAAACCATGATAAAATAAATTTCCTGAACTGATCGTCGACAATTCTACTTCTGCATTGGGACTAATCAAAAGTCGATGGACTTCAAAATTTGCTTGATTCCAAGCATTGATCTGCCAATTTTCATTAAAAGTCGAACGGTAGCTTCGTGCTTGATGTGAGGCAACCTTTCCTGAAAGCACTGCGGTTGTACCAAGGGAATGCAAAAGCTGATTCCCAATGTTTTCAACATTATGGTACCGCATGGTGGATATGGCTTGATTGTTAGCACCCAAAGTAGTAACGTTCATAGGTCCGTAATAATTCCCATGATAAAGGGTAATATTTTGAAACGAAATATCCCAAGGAGATTCTGGTACCATCGTACTATCCAAGAAGCCAACAGCAACCGCACGAAAATCAATTTGGTATTTTCCTTGTCCATCAATAATAAGAGTTCTTGAGATTCCCGGTTGGCTGATATAGACATAAGAGTCTCCACTCGAAATATTAATTGTACTTCCTGATACGCCTGAAGCTATACCTTCAATCGGATTATCACTAGATTCAAAGCTGTCGATCAACTTTATATGATTCACCTCTGGGTCCATGACAGCTTCTAAAAATTCTAGCCAGGAGCCTACTTCTTGTTCTCTTCGCCTATCTTCCAAAAGATCAAGATTGCCTTCATCCACCTCGATGTCATCAAAAAATGAACCATCTGATGTGACAGGATCCGCTGCTAAGTTAGTGCCACTCGGGTGGTCGTCCGTTTCCATAGGGGGCCTCTCCCCCTCATCTCCGGATTTTCTTTCTTCCACGTTCAAGGTAAGCACTGTCTCTGCTACCGTTATTTCATAAGTACCTACGGATTCTATCATCAGTGGTAGACTAAACGACGTCAACGGCACTTCGGAGTTCAGAAGCCATTGCTCGGGATCTTCGGTTTGGGTGATCACTATTTCTTCCATTAAAAGTGTTTCTTCTATGATCGTGGCTGCAGGCAGCTGGATATCGATGCTTGTTAGTGGGAGGTTTGTTAAAAACATGATCGGAAACACTTCTCCAACATAGGCTTGCTGGATTTCTTCCAGAAAAGAAACCACCAACTCCTCTTGATCCTCTAAAGATTCTTCAAAAGAAGATCCAGTGAACACCTCGCCTAACGTACCTTCTCTTCCTTGCCATGCATGTAGTGGTTCAAAAAAGAACACACGAATAGACGGAAAAAACAAGTAAACACTAAATAGTCCTACCATAAGTGATAGTACTATCTTTAGTGTTTTCTTTTTCATTTTACTGATCCCCACCTTCCTTTGTCTTTTTTTTCTTGTTAATGATTAAAACAACAACGATGATCAATAACAAAACAAGTGCGGCGATTCCGCCAATCAGCCACCAATTGGTTTCTGGTTCCAATGTCACGTCTTCCTCATTTAAACGTCGGGCATCAGCAGCCGCAATCGTGAAGGGCTCTTCCCAATGCCATTCCTCTCCTTGTGAACGGGCCGTCATAGTCAGGACATAGTCCCCCGGACGGAAACGCTCGCCATTTAGAGGGATCGGAAAATCCATCTGCGAATTTGGTGCCATCTGCATACTTGTGCGCTGTGTTTCATACAAGACGGTGTCGCTACCGCTGGCACGAACCTCGGCATCAATTTCTATGTGGTTGACGAAAGTCGGTGTATAATTTTGAATCTTGGCACTGATCACGTTCCGATAATTGACTTGACTGGCAAAAACGTCCAGCAATTCAAGTCCCGGATCCGTTGACGAGCGGTTATTGCTTACGACGACTCCTAAAATAAAGGCAAACTCATTACGAATCCCGATGCCTTCTGTTTCCGACTCTGCTGCCCCAGCATCGCGGACCTCTTCTACCCGAATCGACCCAGCCAAAATCCCTTCAAATTCTTCCTCAGGCATCGTCAGAGGCAGTGTAAGGATCCGTTCTTCTTGGGCTTCTAAGGTGATGACCCCTGGTGCTTCAATCAATTCGGCAATCGAGGCAGGCAATGTCGGGTCAGGAGCTTCTGCATCACGACCGTATTCTACTACCCCATTGACATTCGTGAAAGCAGTATGAGCCGATACTTCGACATCGATGGTTTCTTCCGATGTATTTTGGATGCGTAGCTGCAATTCTTCTTGTTCCCCTGCGCCTAAATTCAGATCAAAATAACCGCTAGCACCGCCTTCGATCTGACTGTCAGGGAATATCGGGGTTACAAAAAAATTCAACTCTGATTCAATGTCATCATTTGCTCGTACTGGTGTCGGCCAAGCAATCAATGAGCATAGCACGATCATTGCAGTCAAAAGCCGCAGCCAGCGTTGGTTTGTTGGTTGTTCAATCACTGTTGTTTCTCCTTCCAAAAAAGGCAGGAATAACGGTCTACTCCTGCCAGTTGTTTCACATTATTGTTGCGTTACTTTGAAGATTAGTCGTCTTAGTCTGGTACTGTTTCGCCATTTCCATCCGTCGCACTTGTTAAATGCCAAGTTAGTGTTGCCGTATATTCAGCAGCTTGTGGTGTAGCCGTTCCCGGGATATGCAGGCGAATAGCTTGATTCAAAACTGGATCTGTTCCTGCCTCATGAGCAGCAGTCAATTCCTCTTGATCTCCCCAATAAATAGACGATGTACCTTGCCCTTGACCTTCGGTAGCAGACATCACTGGAACGTTGGTCGAGTTTGCAGGGATAATCAAACTCTGGTTTCCTAATTCGTTTGGTGTGGTAAAGGCATTAGGAAGTAATTGTAGTAAATAATCCTTATCCTCATGGTCATCAGGCAGTGCCTGCAGCTCTTCCTCAGTAGCCCCATTGTGAACAATAGTTGGTTCAAGGAGTTCTAAATAAGCCCCTCTCAAATTACTCCCGCTTGATGTAGTAAACTCTGTTAAATCAAGATTCAGTTCCCACTGTGAATCAATCAATCCGCGAGTATCAACGATTTGTGCAAAAGATACATATGGTACTCTTACCTCTTCGTCATTATCTCTTGAGATTTCCTCCTCATCATCATCACCGATGACAAGCTTTTCTTGTTCAGCGATTATTGGATAAAATTCATTAGTAGTTGAAATTCTTTGTATGCCAAAATCAAATTTTTTCGGTACATGGGCAATCGTTAACGGTCCGGTTGGTGGATCTGGATCAACGATTGTTACTGGTGGATACGGTACAGGAGGAACGACCTCTACGCTCTCCCCATCACCAGCTCGGAACTCAATATTGTTTTCTGTTTCCTGACTACGTCTTTCCTCACTCGGCTCTGGGTTCGGTGTTGGTTCATCATTTGCTACTACTTGTACACCGCCTGCGAAGATCGTAGAGGTCAGTGTTGCGACTGTTGCTAATCGAATCCATTTCATTTTTATTCCTTCTTTCTTTTCTTTTAGTTTGTTTCATCGGCTTGCGCCGTTGGAACTGTTTCTCCTGATTGCGAGGTAGTGGTCGTCAATTGCCACGTCAAAGTCGCCACATACAAGGCTGCATCTTTAGCAGTCGCTCCCGGGACGAACAATTGGATCGCCTCATTGCGAACCACCGGCGCCTGGGCTTGGACCTGCGCATTCAACTCATCTTGGTAGCCCCAAACGACGGATGAAGTGCCTGCCCCTTTGCCGGCATCAGCAGTCAGAACAGCTTGTGCTGAACCATTGGCATCCAAACGCAAGCCGGCTTCATGTGCGTCCGGTGCGTTTTCTTGATTGTGGCTATTGTAGTCAACTTCTCGTGAGGCAAAGATGATTTGTGCCCCTCGCAGTTCGTTGTGTTGCGTCCCTGATTCAAACGCACTTAGTGCTACAGTCAAACGCCAGCCAGCATTTGACCCACGGGTATCTTGTACTTGGGCGAAGGAAACATACGGTACTTGGTTTTCTTCCCCTTGGGTATCCGCTAATTGTTGCTTTTCTGCCACCATCGAATAGACGGCATCTCGGTTGGAGATTTCTTGGGTACCAAAATCCAAAGTCGGCGCATAAGCGATCGTCAATGGTCCTGTTTGTCCATCTGGTCCGATCGGCGGTATCTCCACATCGGGGCCATCGGGGCCTGGATCAGGCGGTAACACTTCCGTCGGGTCTCGATCATTGGGCACAAAACTGACTTGCCCATCGGTTTCAGCGACTCTTACTTCAGCGGCGGTCCCTTGGATCCCACCAGTCAAAAGGGTTGCGGCAAGTACGGTGCTCGTTGCAAATCGCAAAAATCTCATAAGATCATTCCCTTATTCTCTATTACTCAACTTTTCTTGTGTTCTTGAGGTTGTTCGTTCTTTTTGGTACCTGCGTGTCTTCTTCACTGTTGAATAGCCAGCGATCAATAGCAGCAATGATCCGAGTGCCGTGGCACTGGAACTTTTTCGGGTATTTGTCTGCGGCAAACGTCCCCCATCCCCGCCAGGTTGCGTCGGTCCGGTCGGTGGTGAAGGTTCTGGTTTGTCTGGTTCATAGACACCCGTGAACTGGACTGAGCCTTCTGTATCGACGGAACGCTCCTCTTGTGCCGAAACTAAAATCGTCGAAGCACTGATCACTTGAAAAAAAGCAGCGAAGATCATCAGTTTGACCAAAAAATTCCCCCTCGCTCTTTTCATTCTCCCTCCCCCTTTTTGACATCATCAAGCCTAAAAACCACCCTTTTTTAGACACCTTTACTTAGACGGTAACCTTGAACAAAGACGATTGGTCTTTGTTTCAGTTGGCTTCCAAAAACGCTGGTTTTTATCCTCGATATACTTCATTATAGCTATCTTTGTGATGCGGGAAAAATCAATAAATTCACTGGCTGATGAAATCTATGCCTAAATAAAAAAACAAACCCCCGTTTTAAATAAATAATTCGCCATAGAATCTGGCTAAAGCGAGAAATCCTTAACATCTACCAAAATGCTTGTTACCATAGAAAAATCATATATCAATTTCCAAAGCACCTGCAGTTCTCCATTCTTTAAAAGCCACAATAAAATAACGATAAAAAACAAGGGGGGGGATTATCCTTATTAAGAACGTTCCTCTCTTTTCATCTGATCCCCCAAGCTACGTTTGTCGGGTATTCTTTCTTCTATGTCGTTTTCTTAGAATCACTAAACTGATAAGAACATGAAGCATGCCTGTCAGTGGTCATCTCCTGCTCGTTTGGTATTTCTCCACGGAAAACAGTTGGGTGGTTCCTCGACGATTGGCGGATCATCAGCTATGGTTCTTCTTTCGGAGCGCCACCTTTCCCATTCATTTTCACTTATCCAGCCCTTTCCCGGTACTCTGTTGTTGCCAATACAGATGCAGCCAAACCAACGCATACTCCAATAGCTACTGCAGCGCTAAAAACTTTGGTGTTTCTGTCCATTGCTTTATCTTCTCTATCTATTATCCTTCGGTACTCCCTTGAAATGCCGCTTGGCCAAATCAGCCATTCCTCAACGAAGCATTTTATTGACTCTCTCGTATATAGTTCTTCGTTCGCCCATTTTTGATTACTATTTACAGAATGAATCGATTCTTCCGGCCTCCCCCTTAAGAATTTTTCATTTCCTTGAAAAAAGCTCTCCACGGGACATTTGAAAACAGGCCTATTTGTTAGCACAAAAAAACAGCAAACGATCCCTTCTTAGTTTCACCAAAAGAAGCAAACGTTTGCTGCAGATTTGTTTATGTTAAGTAAGAGCCCACGAAAGGCTCGTCTCGGTCGTACTATTTTATGTATACTTTTGCTTACAAACAAGCGATTTCTTCCTACTGTAAAAACGCTTCTTTGTAGATCATTGCTGTTTAATTCTCGATCATTCTCCTAAAGATTGCTTCTCTTTCCTTGTTCTGCCACGCTGTACCCAAAAATACATAACCAGCAGAAAGAAATAGCCCAGCAAAAGAATGGTTTGCCCCAATTGAAACCAGCTGCGAAGGATCACAGATATGCTGGGAAAGAAATAATACATGCCATATTGTGCCACCGATATGCCTACCGACAAGTAGGCAAAAATAATAAAAAGTTTCATTCCGTTCATGTCCTACCTTCAAGCGCTTTTTGCTTTTTTTCACGTCTTACACAGTAATTATTTTAATGAAGAGCAAAAAACATTCGCCTTTGTCGTTGACTTTAGCGGTCAATCTGTTGTTTCTTAAAAACAACTCTTACTCAAGCAAGGAAGACCAACCAATTGCCTTCCCCACTGCGTTGTTTGAGTAGTCCATCTGCTCTCTGTCATTCTCAAGGGTACGTTCCACCTGAAAATCATCCTTTTAGCCCCACTACTACTCTCCATTTATTTCTCCAAAAAACTATCTATAAAACTTCCCCAATAGTCTATTGAACATCATCGTTTCCCATTTATCTCAATTTTTTTCCTAACTCTCAGGTCTACTCGACGTATTAGACATAAAAATTCAGGACTCCGCTAAGTGTTCACTCAAATAAATCAAGCCCATTTTGGGTTTTTGCGTTAACTTTGCCCCCGTGATCTCACGGTAAAAATACTTATGGTCATTTTCTATCATTTCAATGACTTCTTCCTCACTCATCCCAAGGTCATCTAGCAATCCCTCTTTGCGATTGTTGCTGATTTCCATCAATATTTGCAATTGTGCATCAATCGCCAATAAGTGGCCCCACTGAACAAACAGGTTTTCTTCCTTGCTATGAAAAATCGTTAAAAACTCTTTTGCTAACCGATGATAAAAGGCATTTATTTTTGGAAAAAAGCGTAACACCCCTTGTTTTTCTAGCTCTGTTTGAAAATGCGCCAAATATTCTTCTGCTCCCGCTATCTTTTCTGCCAGCATATTAGCCTCCTCGTAATCTATCTGTACGATCGTTCCCAGTTTCCCTCTTCTAGTAACCGTAGATTTTCTTCAACCAATCAATGTCTTTTCCTTCTATCTCATTCGTGGACAGCCTTCAACTACACTGCATTTCTAGGTATTGATGGCACATTCACGCACTTGCTAGTTCCATTTATTTTCCATCTTCTCTCTTTTGATCCAACCAACAATTCACAGGTTTCCTCTTGAGAAAAAACAAATACTCCTAAGCATCGGACTATGGTCTCACTATAGCGTCAAATCTCTTTAAAAAAAAATAGCAATTTTCACCTGTCGGTGAAAAAACCTACATTGTTCCAAATAGTTTCAAACGTTTACATCCATTAGAATAATAAAAACTTTATATTTAGTCAAATAAATTAAAAATAAACATAAAAATTGAAGTATTTTAACCAATTGTTTATAATATGATTAATTCTTTTTAAAATTCAACGGGGGCATCTATGAAAAATTTTCAGCTAAAGTTTATCAAAAATCGTTCTTTAATTCGACGATTGCAATTATTAAATGAATTTGAGAAGAATCCGTCTTCAACATTGGGCGATTTATCAGAAGTAACAAAAAGCAGTACTCGCACGATCATTGCGGACATTGCTATGATTCGTGAACATTTCAATGATGCAATCGAAATCTACTCCTCGAAGTTTGGTTATTTATTTGAAGAACTGGATCCCGAGGCATATATCAAACAAAAACAAAATCTAGTCAAAGATGAACCTTTTTTTATGATTTTAGAAAGTATTTTTTTCGATGAATTACAATCGGTGCTAGATTGGAGCCTGACCCTTAATCTTTCTGAACAAGCATTGCTTGGCTACTTAAAAAAAATGAATGGTTTATTAAAGCCCTTCAACCTTCGTTTGTCAACGAATCCAGTCACACTGGTGGGTTCTGAGATCGATATTCGCCGCTTTTTTTGTCTGTTTTATTACGAGTCCGATATCAATGTCAATACGATCTTCCCGTCATTGGATGTCCAAGATGCCGTGATTGAGATCACGAATCTTTTGCATTCAAAAAAACAGCCAGCTTCTACCTTTTCTTACTTTTCCTATATTCTCTACATTACGCTGGAACGCAGCAAGAAAGGGTTGCAGGTCGAACTTTCTCCTGAGCTGAAGGAGATTTTTTATGCTTACGATTCATTGATTTCACCCGATACGTTGACGGAGATCCTTTATTCTTATTTTCATTATCGCCTACCTGAAGATGAAATCATTTATTTGCTTCTTTGCCTTATCTGTCGCCGAAAAATCAATCATCCTTCGATCGAAGAATTTTGCCAATCCTACAATCGCTGGCCTGAGATCAAACAAGTGGCAAAAGATTTCTATGCCATTAATCGCGGCAATTCCTACGATGAACAAAAAGACTTGCACTGGTTAGAGTCGTTTTTTACGATCGTGAAAATACGCGACATGCTCTCTCCCATCATGAACGTCAATATTGACGATCTTACCCAATTCGTCAAAGACAAGTTTTCCCACGAATATAAGAGAAACTATGCATTTTTGGCAAAGCATAAGCTAGTCAAAAAGCTCTATTCGCCCTCCTATCTCGAAGACTTTTGTGCCAGTCTAACGATTCACATGGAAGCGATCAAAGAAGAAAATTGGGGGACACAACGGACGATCGCCGTGATTTTTGAAGGAAATGAATATGTCTGCGAATATGCCGAAAGTATCGTACGGAAATATCTAGGACGCTTCCACACGTTGTATTATCCTGATGCCAGCGAACTCTCCCCAGCCTATTTAAAGGAAAAGCAAATTGATCTGCTAGTAACCAACTATTCGGAATATACGATGGAATATTTGCTTGAAGTCGAGTGTATCTTACTAAAATCTTTTCCAGATGCCACGGATTGGAATCGATTACTTAACCAAATCAATCCACGAATCTTGCGTCTGGTCGTTTTGAACAACGCATAGGTCATTTTCTTAGGCACTATCTTGCGGAATCGTTGCAGCTACAAAACATTATTTTATAAGAACATCTCCTACACAACGAGTGGTTGAAACTCTGATCGATCAAGCCGATCAGAGTGTTCATTTCTCGCTGAGGTAGATCAACCCATGGGGCGCTTTTTGGTTCGTACCGATCCCTGCCATTTGGCGGTAATAGACATTTTTGTCCTTTTTGATCATTTCGACGATCTCTTTTTCTGCTAATTCGATTTCTTTAAAAAAATCATGTCGGAAAAACTCTAAAAACATTTGCAGTTGGGCATCGATTTCTAATAGATCTGCCATTTGTTGTAGCACATTATCGTACTCGGTATAGCAAATTTCTTTGAATCGTGTTTGCAACTCTGTACATACTTGTTTGATTAGGGGAAATTCCTGCAAGTAACAAAGTTCGCTGTAATTATTTAAATAGGCTTCTGGTGTCATATGTCCTTTTTTCATCATGATTGCATCATTCCTATCTTTCATCTGTGAATTATTTTGCACCTAGACCATTGTTAAAGTTTAAAATCGATCAATGACATGAGTCTACGCCAATCGGTTGAGTTCGGGATTTTATTGAACAGTAAATACACGCCAGAACAAGAAAAATTCGATATATGTTCGTTATAATTTGTGACGACGATATCAAATTGGTTCGCCTCAAAATAACCGAGATTGATATCTAATACATTCGGAAAAAAGAGTTTCTGATAACTGCCTAGATACTTACGGGCAGTGACCTGGATTCGTTGCGAGATAAATTGATTCCCTTCTAACAGGAACGCGATTTTTTTAGGCTTCCCCCAGTACAATTCTTTCACACAGTCCATGTGAATGGTAAACACTGCGCTGATATCTACGATCATGTCTAAAGACAGACCCTTCAGTTGCTTGAATTGTTTTTGTAAGAACGCTGTATTTTGTGCCATTTCTTCTGGAAATTGTTTTTTTACAAAGGAAATCAAATCGGGAATCACTTTATTCAAAATCGGGGAAAATCTATTCTTTAGTAGGACCGTAGCGAAAAAAGAATGGATCAAAACCGTACTATATTCCAGCGCATACGGCGGTACGATCGTCTCCTTTAGATAACGCTGTGTTAGTTGCAAGACCTGAGAATCTTTGCCTAACTTGGCACAAAAATTTCTTTCCATATCAATATCAAACACCGTCCGTTTTCCCATCGATAACGCATAAAAGTAGATGATCTCTTTTTCGGCGATCGTTGTTTGCAAATGGTTCGATAACATCGTCTTTATTTTTTTCAGCTCAAGATAATACTCTTTACGAAACTGCTTGACGATGGCTGGATCGATCGTGACGTAATGGCCATGAGAGGTTCGCTCTAAAATGATATAAAGCATATAACTGATTTCCTCAAAGGCGAGATTAGAGAAATTGCTGTCGAATTCTTCTTTTTTCAAATTTAAACCGATCTCGTGAATGATCAACGGCGGAAATACGGTATGCGGCGTACTATCGGATTCATAATAAAAGTTCAGAAAAAAATGGCGAATATTGACTTCCTCACCAATAAGATCAACGGTGGTTTTGTTTAACGTTAGCTGGTACTGCGCTAAAATCGGGTCGATCTTTCGAAAGTAACGCATCAACGTGGCAGGGGAAATAAACAAAATGTCTGACCACTCATTGATGGTCAATATCTCCCCTAAAAAAATGCTCTCAAAGATGCGAAACAACGGCTCGTTACTGATCAAATTCCGCTTTTTTTCTAAGTAGCTTTCTGTATCGATGACTTGCAGCTGATAGCCGCTGTTTGACGTTTCCATGTCGATAGCATCCTCGAAATATTCTTTAATGTTTTGTAAATCTTCAATGATAGTTCGGCTAGAGCTTTTGATCACTTTTGACAATCCACGGATTGGTGTATGAGAAGTATGCTCCATATGTTCTAGCAAATGTAGCCATCTTAGCGTCGTTTTACTAATGACAAAAGATGATTGGAATTGTCTCATAGGTTCGCCTTCCTCTACTCGAAATAACTTTTTAATTCAGCCACGATCCGCTCACTCGCCTCTCCATCTCCATAGGGATTTTTGGCTTGCGCCATTTGTTTGTACGCTGCCTCATCAGACAATAAATGAACGATTTCTGAATACACACGCTCCTCATTAGTACCGATCAGTTTCAAGGTCCCTGCTGCCACCCCTTCTGGGCGTTCCGTCGTTTCACGTACGATCAAGACGGGAATCCCCAAGGAGGGCGCTTCTTCTTGAATCCCACCTGAATCGGTTAAAACAAGGTAGCTGCCTGCCAGTAATTGGTAGAACGCAGGGGCATCCAACGGTTCGATCAGCTCAATATTTTGCTGTCCTTCTAAATAACGCTGAGCAAGTCTACGAACACGGGGGTTTTTATGCATGGGAAAGACGATCGTCAGTGCTGGATAAGCAATAGCGATGCGTTTTAGTGCACGAAATACTTGTTCCATGGGTTGCCCAATATTTTCTCGTCGGTGCATCGTAACTAAGAGGATTTTTTTCTCACTGATTGGTTTTCGCGCTTTTTTTTGTGCCAAGGTATGGTACAAAGCGTCAATAGACGTATTGCCAGTAACGACGATGCGGTCGTGGGGGTGATTTTCCTTTAGCAGATTTGCCTGACTTTGATCCGTCGGTGCAAAGAGAAAATCCGCTAGTTGATCAATCAATCGTCGATTCATTTCTTCTGGAAACGGATCTTTCTTGTTGCCCGTTCGCAGCCCCGCCTCCACATGACCAATCAAAATCTGCTGATAAAAAGCGGCCAGCGCAGCTGCGACTGCCGTCGTCGTATCGCCATGGACCAACACTACGTCTGGTTCTTCTGATTGAAAAATACCTTCGAGTCCTTCTAAAATACGACTGGTGATACTGGACAAGGTTTGATTTTCTCGCATGATAGCCAAGTCATAATCAGGGGTCAGCTCAAACGCAGCTAACGTTTGCTCAAGCATTTCTCGATGTTGCCCTGTCACGACGATCTTTGATAGGAAGCGTGGATCTTTTGCTAGTTTTTTGATGACCGGCGCCATTTTGATGGCTTCTGGTCGTGTACCAAAAATAGATAATACCTTTATTTTTTGCATCGTACCTCTCCTTTTTTTCAACAATTTGAACATTAATCAAGTTGCTTTTTGTAAATCTTCTGCCAGCGCTTCATATAAGGCGTTAAGGCATACTGTTGCTCAATCGTTGCTCTGGCTTGTTGGCTGCTTTTGATTCGTTCTTCCTCGTTAGCTAACAGACCGCTCAAGGTCTCGATCATTGCTTGAGTATCACCGGCTGCTACTAGGTAGCCGTTTTCACCCGATTGGATCAACTCTGGGATTCCCCCCACCTTCGTCGTTACATTGGGGATTCCTGCCGCCATGGTTTCTAAGATCGCCATCGGCAAGCCTTCGTGATAAGAAGGGAGAAAATGGATGGCTGCCTTACGAAAAACAGCTGGCAGCGCAGCGGCTGCGACCCATTCATTTAAGAACACATTGGTGAGGGCTTCTTCGTGGAGTTGTTGGGCAACCTGTTGGTTTTCTTGATCGCCAAATAACATAAAGCGAACCTCAGGGAAGGAAACAGCCATTGCTTTGGCAACTGCCAACAGATCAAAACTGCCCTTTCTTTGCCCAATCCTGCCAAGAGTGATGATCCATTTGGCGGTGGGATTATAGAGGGATTCCTCTGGCACCGCTACGGCATTTGGCAGGACCTCGATGGGGGTATCTGTAATCGTTTGGTAAAAAGCTGCCCAGCTACTACTGAGCACTACGAGCTGATCCACCCGAGACAAAATGAAACGAATCCACCCCTTTGCCCAAGAAGGACTGTTTTGATAAAACTGATCAAATTGCGAAGCATGCATATGAAAAATCGTCTTGCAGTGTTTCGGTGCTAACAACAACAGCAAACTCTTGCGATAAAAGCTGCCCTTTTGCGCAACGTGGAAATGAAGGATCTGGCACCTTTCTTTTTTGATATGCCGACGAAACGTCAGAAACGCTTTAAGCTGCGTCCAATATTTCCCATTTTCCGACCAGGTCTTGTGAACGACAAACCGCACGTCCTCTGGCGCTGTTGCTTTTTGGAAATTATGAATGACCGTTGCGATCCCCCCTTTTGCTGCTGGATCTGGACCGATAAGTAAGATATTCATGCTCTGTTGATTTTCCTTTCTTGTACAAATCTAGTTACCTGCTTTAGTTCCTTACGATAAAGAACAACGACGAAGAGCAGCAGCAGCAACACAAGGCTCTTTTCCAGCCAAAGAATGCGATTGAATGCCGTAAACAGTGCAAAGCAATACAGCACGATCGACAAGCTGATTTGCCGTTTGACTGAGAATCCCTGCCAATAGGTCATCGAAAAATATGTACGGGCAAAAAAGAAGACCAAGTACCCTAATGCCGTGGCACAAGCCGCTCCTGTGGCGTCAATTGTCGGTACGAGCAGGAGATGACAAAAGGAGGCGGCTAAGACCGCTAGCAAAGAGGCTGCAATATTCAGATGACTTTTCTTACAAAAAACGATCCCCAGATTGGTCGTTTCACTGATCGTCATCATCAAGGGATAAAAACATAACAAGGGAAACAAGTACTGGGCTTCTAAGTAGTCCTGCGACAATAAAATGACGATCGTTTCTTTGAAAAAGACCATCAGTAAAAAGAAAATCGACAAGACGAACATGATAAAGTGACTGACGCGTTCGTAATAGATCAACGGCTTGCCTTTTTTGAACCATTCATAGGAGGTGGGAATCCAAAAATTGGCAAAACTAACTTGTAGAATCATCAAGGCACTCGCCACTTTGAAGGCAGCCGTATAGATGCCCAATGCGGCAAAATCAGCAAAATAGCGCAGCATCATTTTGTCGATAATCATCAACAAGCTATAGAGGAAGGTTCCCACCACCGTCGGCAAGCCAAAACGACTCAGCTTTTTGATCAGGTTGCGATCGATTTGGCGAATGAGCGGCATAAAAAGCGCCAGGTTTGCCAAAATCAATAGACAATCACCGATAATCTGACCGAAGAGCATGCCATAGACCACCGTAATAAAGGTCGGCGGACCAAAAAAGAGAAACAGCAGCGTGATGAACAAGACCATGAATTTCACTAAAATACTGTATACGGAGAACTGGATCGCTTTGTTTTGCATTCGAACCGTTAACAAAAGAAACCGTTCAAAAATCAGCAACCCCGACGAAAGAGCAAATAAATAAATCGCACGGGTGTAGTGTGGAGATTCAAACAAAAGCTGCGAGAAGTCTGCCGCAAAAACCACTAGGATCAGCTGAAAGAAAAGTGAACCGAGCAATGGCACGAGCATCGCTTGCTGCAGCAATTCGCGTTTGTTTTCGTGGTCATGGTATTCCCTTGTAAAGGCTTGGTCGAAGCCGAGATAAATCACGTATATCAAAAAGGTCTGTGCAAGGAAAAACATACTGGTCTTCCCATATTCTTCTGGTGTCAAAAAGCTAGTCGTTACGGGCAAAAGCACCAAGTTTAAAACCGCTGAACCTAACGAACCGAGGGAGAAAAAGCCCAGTCTCAAAAGTAATTTTTTCAATCAGTTGTTCACTCTTTCTCTGTTAAAATAATGCCTCCACAAATCAATCCTAAGAAGGTAGAAGACAATGCCGAATACAAAACATGACCGGCAAAAAAGCTATAAAAAAGCACGACGATCAAGGCAAAACTATAAACCGAGCGTTTTTGCGGCTGAAAGGCCAAGTAGACAAAATAGGCGAGCATCAGCAGCAATAAGGCGGTCCCTAACAATCCTTGACCGAAAAGGGTGTCGAAGAAGTCCATTTCAATTAAGCCAAGACGACCAAAGTGTGCCAATCGGTATTCAAATCCTTGACCAAAGATCATGGTAAAGTGACGTGCCTCATCCTTTAAGAAAGCCTCCATCCCGCCAATCAAAAAATCACTTCTTGAACTAGAAAACAGGCGGATCAAGTCGCCGTCGAAAAGATGATAGAAATACACCATGCGAAGATAGGTTCCTTCGACGGCTTGGATCAGTAACGGCAAGCCTTGTATGAACAACCAAAAAATCGTAAAAAAACTGAGCAGCCAAATGAATAGCTGTTGCAACCGAGCCTTTCGTTCCACCCCTATGATCAATCGCAGGAGCAAGTACACTAACGCGCCAATTCCATAAAAGACACCTGTTTTGGTTCCCACAAGAACCAAGCACACCAAATTTCCTGCAAATAAGCTGGCGAAGAAAAACGAGCGTTTGTGGGTTTGTTCTTTGATCGAAACGATCAGTGCTTGCAGTGTAAAGGTGATGGAAACAATAAAGGCAAAACTCGTGTCATTATTGGCAAAGAAATAGCCTTTGTACCCAGCATCAGAGTTGTCATAGGTTTGATAACCCAGTCCTAAAAAATAAGGAATCAGCAAACCGAGGGTAAAACAGATACTAATGACAATAAATAAGCTATCGTAGTGCAGTTTGGAGAAGTCGTTTTTTCGTTGATAGACATAATAAGGAATCAGTACCCATAAGAGGTATTTGATATACACCGAGAGATCCTCAATCACCCACTGCCAGCTGTACCCTAGAAAAAGCGCTTGTAACAGAAAAATCGTAAGCGTCGCAGCGATAAATCCATACGTTAAATACGTATAGTAACGAAGAGGGATCGTTTCTGTGACAATCATGAGCACTAAGAACAAAAAGAACAGTAGACGATAGAACACCCCAATAGGAAAAGGAATGCCTAAACTAAGAAATAAACCATTTAAAACATCGATAATTGGAAAGATGGCGACAATGCCCATGAAGAAGCGGTGATTGCTTTGCTGTTTTGATTTCATGCGTTTCTTCTTTTTTCTCCCCACACATACTGTAAAAAACGTAGATTTCCTATGATATAGCGATCAAACATCCTGACTGGCTCTTGCGCAAAGCGATAAAACCATTCCAACCCTGACCGCTGCATCCACAAAGGCGCTCGTTTGGTTTTGCCTGCGACGATATCAAAGCTGCCGCCAACGCCCATCGCAAAGGGCACTTGCAATACTTCACTGAATGTATCGAGCCAAATCTCTTTTTGCGGACTAGAAAAAGCGACAAACAGCAAATCTGGTTGCGTCCGTGCAATCTTCTTTGCCACGTCCAATGATTCATCTTCGGAAAAATACCCATGGTGAAACCCAGCTACGTTCAGGTCGGGATAAAGCTGTTGGTCATGTTTGACGACAGCTTCTACGACTTCGGCAGTTGCGCCCAAGTAATAAAGACGCCAACCTTTTTCTGCTGCCAATTTGACCAGCTCACGAAAAAGATCGATGCCTGTTACCCTTTCTGGTACTGGGCAACCTAAATATTTCGCTGCCCAGACGATCGACTGACCATCAGCCGTGATCAAAGCTGCCCGATTGACGATCGATCGCAACGAGGGATCTTTTCGCATCAAGTTTATTTTTCCCGCGTTAATCGAAACATGCTGTGCGGGCGTCCCCTGTTCAACCATCGCCTCGATCTTAGTAATGGTTTCCTGAAAGCTTAAGGAATCGAGATTGCTGCCTAAAAGTGATACACGTACTTGTTGCTCCATTAGAATGCTCCTTTGGGTAAGAAAACAACGCCAATCGTTTTCATAATTATTTTCAAGTCCAATAACCAGCTCAGGTTATTGATGTAATAAAGATCCAATGCGACCATCTCTTGAAAGCTTAATTCGTTTCGTCCACTGACTTGCCACAACCCTGTGCATCCAGGTGTGACAGACAATCGTTGCTTGTCTTTTTCTGAATAGCTGACAACTTCTCTTTCTAAAGGAGGACGGGGACCGACCAGTGCCATCTCCCCTTTCAAGACATTGATCAGTTGGGGCAATTCATCAAGACTCGTTTTTCTTAATAAACGGCCTAGGCGCGTCACGCGTGGATCTTTCTTCAGCTTGAACATCGCCCCTTCAATTTCGTTTTTATCGAGGTATTGCCCTAATAATTGATCGGCATCAGGCACCATCGTTCGAAATTTGTACATTACAAACGTGGTCTCATTTTTCCCCACACGAACTTGCTTAAAAATAATCGGTGCCTGCCAGTTAGAAAATTTGATCCCTATACAAATCAGCAGCAACAGCGGGCTAAGGACGACTAATAAGCCCAAGCTAAAGAGTGTTTCGATCGTGCGTTTCCAACGTAAATAGCCAGTCGCTTGAACCCTTGACTGCTTGTCTAAAGCGGGTCTTTCCACAAAGTTCCCCTCCTTAATAATAGTAATTTACGGCTGTGTCCGTGGTGCCATTCGCCACGACACCTAAGATGTTTGCATTGACTAGGCGCAGTTTTTTGACGGCATTTTTTGCGGATTGTTTGTTCGTCTTTTCCGCATGAACGACTAAAAGCACACCGTCGACTTTCTTGGCTAGGATCAAGGCATCCGAAACGACATTGACTGGTGGCGTATCAATAATGATCACATCGTATCGTTGTTTGACCTCTTGCAAGGCTGCGGTCATTTTCGAAGAAGCGAGCAGATCATTGGGATTTGACATAATGGCGCCACTAGTAATGATTGAAAATTCGCAATCTTCTAAAATCACTTGTTGGACACAGCTTTCGATCGAGATGTCCCGTCGAATATAGTTGGACAAGCCCACGTGCATTTCTTGTGAAAACAAATAATGTTGGGTGGGTTTACGCAGATCCGCATCGATCAATAAGGTTCGGTTCCCTTTTTGGGCATAGGCGACCGCCAAATTTGCCGAGACCGTGGATTTGCCCGTGCCACTTTCTCCTGAAGTGATCAAAATCGTTTGAGCTTCTTGTTGTTGGCACAAATACTCGACATTCTCGCGAATCAACTTGACTTGTTCGCTGATGATCGAATAGTTTTCCTTCATACTACGCATCACACACGTTTCCTCCCTCTTAGGCTTCTCGACTGGATGGTTTTGAACGAAGCAACTCGTTTTTCTTTGCTTATCTCACCAATGACCTTTAACCCTAAGACCTCTTCAATTTCCGTATTCGAAGCAAAGCTGCGCTCAAAAACCAACAGAAGAAACAGATACGTAAAAGCGAAAAGAAGACTTAAGAAAGTGGTCAAGCTGTAAAACAAAAACTTGTTTGGCCGAGCAGGTGTTTCCTGTGGCAAAACGGTCCCTTCGGCTAAGATCGTGACATTATCAATGTTCATGATCTTAGGGATCTCTTCACTAAAAACGCTGGCGGTCGTATTGGCGATTTTAGCTGCGATCTTCGGACTTTGATGGTACGCGTTGATTTCGATGATCTGCGAGTTGGTGGCATTGGTCACACTCAAAATCTCCGACAATTCAGCCACATCGTAGCTTCCCTCTAACGCTTCACTGACTTCATTTAAGATGCGAGGACTTATAATGATGGTGCTATAGGTACTAACGAGCTGCAGGTCTGCCTGAATGGTCTGGTTTTCCAGTCGATTACCAGATGTCGTTTCTGACTGACTGATCAGCAGCTGCGCACTTTTTTGATAAATGGGTTCAGCAAGAAAGGTTAGATAAAGAAACATCGCTAACAAGGGAATACTAATGATCATGAGAATCCAGCCTATGCGTTGCTGAAGGACTTGCTTCAATTTTTTCATATTTATTTCTTTATTCATCGGTTTTCCCTTTCAATAACATAAATAGCAATCAAACCATTTACTGGGCGCTTGGTAATGCCCCGAGAGAATAGGCAACATCGAACCTTGTTTTATCTGTCACAATATTTTTCGTGTCAAAAACGATTTTTTGTTTCATCGCTTGAAGGGCTGCTGGCGCTATGGCTTTAAAGGCATCATGGTCACAGAGGATCAATGCCAGGTCACTGTCTGTTAGTGCAGCTTCAATGTGTGCAACATCAGAAGTGGCGACATAAGGATCATAGGTGGTGACCTGCAGAGTGTTCTTTTGTTTCAGTCTTTTAGCGATCTCAACAGCTGGACTTTCTCTGGCATCGTCGATGTTGCCCTTATACGCCAACCCTAGAACAGCAATCTTGTTTCCACCATGGATCGCTAAGATCTCTTCGACTTTTTTTATAATGAATTCAGGCATCTCTGTATTGATCATCCGCCCCAACTGGATCAACTTCGCGTCTTCAGGTGCTGCCGCCACCACAAAATATGGATCAACCGCTAAGCAATGGCCGCCGACACCAGGTCCTGGTTGATGGATATTGACCCGTGGATGCTGATTGGCTAACGCAATCACTTGGAGTGCATCAATGTTTAGACGATCCCCAATTTGGACCAATTCATTGGCTAGTGCAATGTTCAAGTCCCGATAGGTGTTTTCCATCAATTTCGATAGCTCAGCAATACTTGCAGAAGTTTCCAGCACGTTTCCTTTGACGAAGGTCTGATAAATGCGTTTGCCTTGTTGGGTACAAGCGCTCGTCATGCCACCAATGATTCGGTTGTTCATCACCAGCTCTTCAAAGATTTTTCCTGGCAAAACACGCTCTGGGCAATGCAACAAATAGAGATCTTCTCCAATGGTATAGCCTGCTTTTTCAAAAAATGGTCCAACGATGTCTTCCATCGTGCGGGGTTGAATGGTCGATTCGACAATGACTGTGTTGCCTTTTTCAAGATAAGGTAAGATGGCAGCCATCGCCGCTTTCACGTAGGACAAGTCGCAACTACCAAATTGATCGGCGATATTTGGCGTTGGTACGGCAATGATAAAGGCATCCGCTTTTTCTGGTACCAACTGTGCGTGGAAGGTCTTTTTCGCTAAAGCTTGTGTTAGATAACGATCAATGTCGGGTTCTTCGATGGGTGCCTGACCTGCTTGAAGTGATTGAACGACTGTTTCTGACACATCTACCCCAACGACTTCAATCCCATGGTTTGCAAAAGTAAGTGCTGTGGGCAACCCGATATACCCCAATCCAATAACGTTTATTTTCATTCGCTCTTAACATCCCATTCTGCTAATTTTTCTTCACCAGGTTTATAAATCAGTTTTTTCGCCACTTGTCCCTCTTCTAAAGCAAAGGAAACTTGTCCAGTGATGGTTTCACCTACAGCGATCTCATTGCCAAACATCGCCATGGTATGATCAAGTTCAAGAAGGTCTCCCTCTTCAGTTTCTAAAAGAAAATCAATCGAACCTAGACCTGCGGCAACTGAGCCCATGTTTTCTGCTGTGATGGTAAATGTATGTAAAACTTGTTCCCCATCTTCTGTTTTCTTATGGTTGATTTCTTGTTTGTCAATGATGATCTTTAATCCACCAATGATCGATTGCGGCTCGGCATTGCTTTGGTCCGTGATTTGTTCAATTGGTTCGCTGCCTTGGGTAGTATCCGTCTTTGCTTGGTCATCCGTCGAGCAGGCCGCTAAAAAACTCCCCATGAGGACAAGGCTAAAGAAGGTAACGATTTTTTTCTTCATGTTCATTTGCTTTCTCTCTTTCTATCAATGAAGAGACCCTTGCAACAGGCAAGGCACAAGGGTCTCTCGTAGATTCTGTTTCTTATTCTGTGATCGTAACGGTTGCTTGTGCGATCTCTTGGGTACTTAAGTCAGCAAAGCGATGCAATGCATAGATCGTCATCTGGCTGTCTTTCGTCACGCTGTTGGCTTGTTCTTGGTTCAAGTAGGCGGTAAAGGTCCCATCCGCAAAACCGCTCACCCACAGGATCATGCCATCAATTTCTAGTCGACCAAAGTTGATGTCCTCGCCTGTATAGGTCCCCGTAACGATTCGATCCCCCAGCTTGTATGGGTTTGGTGTAATCGTGCCAATAAATTCTTTATCGATAGTGACGACACTGCGGTCCAATTCGGTGTCTATCGGAAGGCCATTAATCATCTCACGATGGTAAGCAACCAATTCGACTGTTTTTGCATCACGAATCAAGTCACGAGTCGTTTGATTGACAAAGTAAGTAAAGGTTTGGTTTGCCGCATTAAAGGTACCACCCCAGGAAATTGAACGCCCATCAACGATCAAGTTGGCGAAATTCACATCACCCGTAAAGGTTCCCGTAATTTCACTCTCTGTCACTTTGAAGGCTGCTGGTTGAATCGAGCCAGCTGCTTTGGCGATTTCAACTGGCTGCAACACCAGCTTATGATCAATCGTTTGTCCATCAACTGTTTCACGATGGTAGGTTTGCAACTCAACTTTTGCTGCTGTTCTGATCTGTTCTCTAAATTGTGCGTGAACAAAGAAGTCAAAGCGACCAGTCTCTTTATTAAATGTGCCACCCCAGTTCCCTACAGACTGTCCATCAATCACCAAGTTGGCAAAATTGATATCGCCCGTAAAGGTTCCCGTAATCGTGGTATCGGTGTAACTGTATTTATCTGGTGTGATCGTCCCTTGAAGCTGGTCAATAACCGTTACTTCTTTGGTTTCTAACACGACGATTGCTTCCGTGTTGCCATTGATTTGGCGATTCAACGCTTGGATCTCAACTTTATCGCCAGCTTTGATTCCAAGATTCGCTACATAAAACGAGAAGGTGCCATCGGCATTGAAAGTACCACCCCATGCATTAGAAGCCGTGCCATTGATCACTAAACGGGCAAAGTTGACATCACCCGTAAAGGTCCCTGTAATCATTGTTTCGCCAACACGGTATTGATCTGGTGTGATCGTACCAGCCAAATCTCTAGTCAATTCAACGGTTGTCCGATCAAGTACCTTGCCATATTGATCCAAGGCTTCGATTTCTACGACATCATCTACAGATTGGATGCGATTGCCGATAAAGAATTCAAACGAACCCTCAGCAAAATTCCCACCACGAACGGATGATCCATTTACATACACACGGGCAGATGCAACATCACCGGTATACGTCCCTCTCAGGAATTGTTCGCCAGAAGAAACATTGTAGGTATCTGGTGTGATCGTGCCTTCGGTGTTTGCTGGATCATTGACAACGATCGTTGAAGCAATATTTGATTGCATTCCATCGATGCTGGCTTGCGCAGTAATCATGGTTCCTGCTGCTTGCGGATCAATCTCTACTGCAAACTTTCCATCACTATCGACAGTGGCATTCTTGGTTTCATCACCAATCGTGATTTCCACCTGTGCATTGGGTTCGGCTGTTCCACTAACAGTCGTGTCTGTGGTTGTCACTTCATTCAACGTTGTTTCGGCGATCGTTGCTCGCTCAACCATGGTTTCTGCGATATTTGATGAAATGCCATTTAAGGTTGCTTGCGCAGTGATTACGGTACCTGCTGGTTGTTTTTCAATCGTTAACGAATAGATGCCATCACTGCCAACACGTCCATTTGCAATCACGGTATCACCAGCTTTGATCGTGATCTCCGCATTTGGCTCTGCGGTTCCCGTCACACTTGTGGAGTCAGTATTTAGCTTAGAAATCGTTGTTTCATCAATTCCTTCTCTAATAACGGTTGTTTCGGCAATATTTGATTCGATATCGCCTAATCTTGCTTGCGCAGTAACCACGGTGCCCGCTTGTTGTTTTTCAATCGTTACGCTATACTTGCCATCACTTCCTACACGTCCACTTGCAAGTTCTGTTTCTCCAACGCGAATGGAAATCGTCGCATTTGGTTCAGCCTCACCGCTTGCTTGTGTCGATTCAGTCGTTAGACCATTTAAAGTGGTGTCGCTAATTTTCTGGTTGGCTAAAATATCTTCTGCTGAACTTAAAAGTCCTAACAATCTTTGCTTCTCTTCACTAGGAAACATTTGATCCTCTAAGTTACTTCTTGTAGATGCAATTATTTGCTGTGTTACACCTTCTTGTAGTTGCTCAAAAGTATCCCCTACAAAAAGATCATAGACACTTTGCCCGAATTGGCGATCATCTTCATAATAGCGATCTTCCATCAAGACGCCGGTAGCTGCCGCATGGATCGGATTACCTGATGGATTAAGATCTCTGATCGTATAAGTATCACCACGTCTCGGTCTCAATTGGTCATTTAAATTTACTTGCCAAATCATATGGGAGCCTGTCGCAGCATTTTTAAATGTCTGAGCCGACTGTCCATTGCTAAATGTAACCCTCGCGCCATAATTTATGAAATGCTTACTGATATCATGATTGAATACAGGTAACCCATTCGCATCTTCCTCTATCCATACGTTAAAAATATAAGCACTACTTCCAGTTGTATTGAGTGTTTCTCTTTTGTTAAGACCCTTCAAAGAATAGATGGGGCTTCCTTGAGTATTCATCTGTAGTACTTGTTCAGATAATGCGTTTGTGTCCGTCATATCCCTAGCTTCTGACTTTTGGGTATCATCTGGTGCTAAATGTTGTTCTTGTGGATCGACTGGTTCATTTTCAGCTTGTTTTGCTGCCTCTGGCTGCTTCTCTTCTAACCCATCCACTAGTTTTTCTATGTTATAATTTTCTTCCAAATCCTCGTGCTCTTGTGCCATCGCTACCACTGGTAATGATGATAAAGTCATTTGGCAAACGAGTAATAAACCTGTTGCTTTCAATTTAAAATTGTTTTTCATTTTATTTTCCCTTCCAACTCAACCTATATATCTTTCTATCGTTGTATTTCTTCATGTTCTCCGGTTAATGATGCTTGTACGAATTCATCCTTCCTCATCAGGTAGTTTGTCATAGAATGACTTCGCATTTTCTTCTGAGCCAATCACCGCTGCTAGAATGGAGAACATTGTCCGATGACTGATCATTAACAAACCTGTGACTTCATCACTAAATTAGTTATTCATAAGTCACCCCTGCTTCTCTATTCTTTCGTACGTTAAAGATTCATTTCACTTTTATCACGCGTCCTTTCTTACTCCCTCAAAAAAAATCTGTCTTAGACCTTATTGGAACAACCTATTCGATAGAAACTCACTAAATATCATAGATGAGCTCTAAAAAAAGATGTTTTTTTGACGAAATTTTATTGTTTTAATCGAGGTTAAATTTAACACGGTTGCTCATCGAGCAATAAATCAAGATTTGCAAACCTGTGTGAATAAATTGATTTTCATTTTCTTTTCAAATAAGGCATTTTGAAAGTTTGTGCAAAAAAAAGCGTTATAAAAAAAGACGATTCCTTATGATTTAAAAAGGATCGTCCATTTTTGTTATTACCTGTAACCACTTGACTCAATACGATGGATACATTGTTTTTGCCTACTCATTCTTAGCATTGTCTGAAACATTTTTATCAACAGTTATCTTCAACAGAATGCCTCTTTTCTATAAAAAATGTCAGAAAAAAGCAAAATAAAAGAAATTATATGTAATTTTACACATCTTCTAAAAAAATTCATTTTTCTTTGGTATACTAAACGTAGATCTGCATATCATTAGATTTACGTTGCCCGTTAGTGAAGTTTCAGGCAACGTTTCTTTATGGGGGATAGATAAAAAATGGAAGAGAAAAAGATTTTTGAGAAGCGGTGGTTATTAGCTACCAGTGAACAACGAGAGAAATACCAAGCCTTGATTGCCTCTTACCCTTCAATCGAATGGACATTCAAAGAAAAAAGCTACCTTTTATGGCTGTGTCAGTTAGACAGTGATACGTTCAAAACCTTTGAAGCGATTTTTGATAAACTAGTAAATGCCAACTAATTATTTTAGCTTAGGCTGTTCTTTCACCAAAATAACCCAGTCTTTTGGTATTCAGGAATAGTGGGCATATTTTCAGATAACTCCCTTTTTTATTAGACAAACGAATAAAAGCCGCACCCGTCGATCGTAACGGTTGCGGCTTTTCTCTTTGATCTATCCACCTATGTCCTCGTCATGCTGTTTTGCAACACGTGTATCAGGTTGTGGGAACGCTTAACGCTTGCCCTAACTGAGGATCGATTTTTTCAATCACTCTTAGCCAATCTTGATGATCGGGGATTGCTTTGAGTAAAAGAGAATCAGTCGCTAAGATGAACTCTGATAAATATTCACTATAATTCGTGACCACAAGATCAATGGCGTTTTCCTTCAAATAATCGCTCGTCAATTCATTGATTTTTGGAAAAAATACCCGATGATCATTGCCGACATAACGCAAGAAGCGCGCACGAATCGTGTGACAGGCATAGAGATCACCTTCTATTATCAATGCGATCCGTCTGACTTTTTGAGCATAAAGCTCCCTGATTGCTTCACTATAAAGGGTCAGTGCGGCACAAATATCTGACAGATACTCCTGTTTGAATCCTAGAATCGCTTGGTGCTGCTTCATAAATGCCAGATTTTTTTGATAAGCAGCAGAACCATGCTTTTGCGCTTCAGTTTTTACTTCTGTTAGCAAGTGATTTAAAACGGGCGCCAGCTGCTCATTGATTTTCTTTGACAGAAAAAAGGCGTGGATCATCGTCTGGACCTGTTGTGGCTTTTGAAAGGAAATACCCCATTCTTGAACAAAGCGCTGACTCAGTTCTTCGAGTTCAGGATACAGCCCAAACGCTGCAACGAATTGCTGCTCTTTTTCAGGTTCGGTCAAAGTCCGTTTCATCACGGTCACTAAATAAAGCCACATCATTTCTTGTTGCGGCAGTCTTACTCGGTATAGCGCTTCGATTTTATGCGCTAAGTCATTCATTACGGCAAATGCCTCATGCGTTTCGACGATCGTTGCCAACGATCGAGGAATCTGAACGGTCTTTCCCAGTTGATAGCGCTTGATGGTAATATACAAACTATAATAAAAATCACTCGGAGAAACCCCTGTATTCACCAACTCAGTAGGAATTTCTGAGAAGGCATCACTGACTAACGCGATCAGTTCTTTGGGGGGCAAGAGCGTATGCGGGGTGACATCTGATTCATAATAAAAATCTTTAAAAAACTTGCGAATATTGGCTTCTGATCCACTCAAATTAACCGGTTGCAAGATCCACTCCAAATGATACTTTCGTAACGTCACAGAAGCGGTATTCAAATAACGACGCATCGTACTTTCCGAAACATACAAGCGCTGCGCCCACTCTTCAACCGAACAGAATTCTCCGTGGAAAATGGCTTCCACGATTTGATACATGCCTTCTTCTGCAACAAGCTCCTTTTTTTGAGACAAGTATCTTTTCGGATTGGTTTCTCTAAAACGATAGCCATTGGCTTCAAGAGTAAATTCCGCTGCCTCCTGCAGATAGGTTTTCAATTCCTTGATGTCAGAGCTGATCGTCCGTTGGGTCACATCAAGTTTGTTGGCTAAATTTGCGATGGAACAAGTCCGTTCTCGCTCAAAGGTATTTAACATTTGAAGCCATCGAACGGTCGTTTTGTTTAGCATAAAATTTAACTGCAATTCTCTCATTTTGCCCTCCGTGTTTCTCCTTCACCGACTGGGTTCTTTTCTATAGTACAATATTTGCGCCTATAAAAAAACCTTCCTATTTCCCAAATTTTCTTAAGTTGGTGTTAGAATATGTACTTAAGTGAACAAACAAGGTATTCTCTATGTAGACTCTTTTGTGCAACTGGAGGAATTTGTATGACAAATATGGTTTATGGATACGCCCGTGTATCCACAAGACAACAGGATCTCTCTCGTCAATTGGATTTACTTGACCGGTATGAATGCAACAAAATTTATACTGAAAAGATCAGTGGTGTACGCGCAAATCGTCCTGAATTAAATAAACTAAAAAAACGAGTGAAAGAAAACGATAAAATCATTATTGAAAGTTTCTCGCGGCTAGGAAGAAGTACCAAAGACCTAATTGATCTCGTCTACTTTTTTGAAAAGAAAGGCGTAAAAGTCATCAGTATCAAAGAAAATTTTGATACACAAACCCCTCAAGGAAAATTGATGATGACTGTTTTCCAAGCCTTTAGCCAATTCGAACGAGATATCATCGTCGAACGGACCAAAGAAGGCTTAGAATCCGCTCGTGCTAGAGGAAATATCGGTGGTCGTCCTCGAGTAGATCCCGCACTGATCCAACACGCATTGAATCTTTATCAAAAGGAAGGAAAAGCCGTTGTGGATATCTGTGCCCAAACAGGCTTAAAGCGCTCAACTTTTTATCGCTACCTTAGTCTGGAGAAGGATGTGGTCATTTCCTAAATACACGTGCTGGCTGAACTTCGTACTCTCGGCTGCTCACTATATAAATAAACAGGACGAACATTGCTGATGTTTGTGATGGCTTAAAGATCGATTTTTTTCTCTCTTATAAGCGATTCATCCAGCTTGTTCGTCCTGTACGTTTTATTCTGCTAGCTCTTCTGTTGATCCTATTGTTGTTTTCTCCATGATTTCTTACGGTACAAGAACACCAGCCCGCCGATTAAGAATAGGATACCTGTCACACTTAGCAAGACACTGCTTGTTTCTCCTGTTTTTGGCAGTTGCTTAGCAGTGGATTGGTTGCTTGCTTTGATCGGTGTTTTCTGCGCTGTTGCTGAGGGTTTGTCTGATTGTTCTGATGGCCGTTTTCCGTTTTTCTCTTGATCGTTTGTTTCTGACGTCTCTGTCTCAGGACGTGTCTTGATCGGTTCTTCTATTATTGGATCAGACGCTTCAGTTTCAGGGATTTCAGTCGCAGGCGACTCACTTTCCGGACGATTTTCTTCTGGTACTTCTGTTGGCGTTTCTTCAGGTGTTTCGTTAGGCGCTTCGCTGACTTTTGCTTGTACAGTAATCACGGCATAGGCAATCACTGCGCCGTAATGGTAGGAAACCGTGTATTGACCGACTATGTTGTTGTTCACTGTGCCGTTGACTTCTACTTCTGAAAAGACTACTTCTTTGCCATCGCGATCGGTGGCAGAATCAATGTTTGTTTCTGGCAGCCATTCATCGCCTTGCTTGATCGTTGAATCGTGAACTTTTAGGGATGTTTGATCCGCTTTGACAATGATAATGGCTTTGCTTTCTACACTATGATAACTGAAAGTGACCACGTATTCGCCTGCTTTTGTTGTATCTGCTTTGCCTGTAACAATGACATCCCCAAATTCAACAGATTTACCATCCCGATCCGTTGCACTATCGAAGTTGTCTCTGGCTGTCCAGTTTTCCCCTGTGTACAACTCGCTTTTGTGGACTTTGACTGTCGTTTGATCCGCTTTGACAGTGATAGTGGCTTTGCTTTCTACGCCATGATAACTGTAAGTGACCTCGTACTTGCCTGCTTTTGTTGTGTCTGCTTTGCCTATAACAATGACATTCCCAAATTCAACAGGTTTACCATCCCGATCTGTTGCGCTGTCAAAGTTGTCTTTGTCTGTCCAGTTTTCTCCTGTGTACAACTCGCTATCGTGGACTTTGACTGTCGTTTGATCGGCTTTGACGGTGATTACGGCTTTGCTTTCTACGCCGTGATAGCTGTAAGTGACCTCGTACTTGCCTGCTTTCGTTGTGTCGACAGTCCCTGTGACAGTGATATCCTCATATTCCACAGCTAAACCATCCCGATCCGTTGCACTATCGAAGTTGTTTTTGGCAGTCCAGTTTTCTCCTGTGTACAACTCGCTATCGTGAACTTTGACTGTCGTTTGATCCGCCTTGACGGTAACAAGGGCTTTGCTTTCTATTCCGTGATAGCTGTAAGAGACCACGTATTCGCCAGCTTTTGTTGTATCTGCTTTGCCTGTAACAATGATATCCCCAAAATCAACAGGTTTACCATCCCGATCCGTTGCGCTGGCGAAGTTGTCTTTTGCTGTCCAGTTTTCTCCTGTGTACAACTCGCTATCGTGGACTTTGACTGTCGTTTGATCCGCCTTGACGGTAACAAGGGCTTTGCTTTCTATTCCGTGATAGCTGTAAGAGACCACGTATTCGCCAGCTTTTGTTGTATCTGCTTTGCCTGTAACAGTGATATCCCCAAAATCAACAGGTTTACCATCCCGATCTGTTGCGCTATCGAAGTTGTCCTTGGCTGTCCAATTTTCCCCTGTGTACAACTCGCTATCGTGAACTTTAACTGTGGTTTGATCCGCTTTGACGGTGATAAGGGCTTTGCTTTCTACGTCATGATAGCTGTAAGTGACCTCGTATTCGCCAGCTTTTCTTGTATCTGCTTTGCCTGTAACAGTGATATCCCCAAATTCAACAGGTTTACCATCCCGATCCGTTGCGCTGTCAAAGTTGCCCTTGGCTTCCCATTGTTCCCCTGTGTACAACTCGCTATCGTGAACTTTAACTGTGGTTTGATCGGCTTTGACGGTAACAAGGGCTTTGCTTTCTACACCATGATAGCTGTAAATGACCTCGTACTTGCCTGCTTGCGTTGTATCGACAGTTCCTGTAACAGTGATATCCCCAAAATCAACAGGTTTACCATCTCGATCCGTTGCACTATCGAAATTATACATAGCTTTCCAGTTTTCCCCTGTGTACAACTCGCTATCGTGAACTTTAATTGTCGTTTGATCGGCTTTAACGGTGATAATGGCTTTGCTTTCTATCCCATCATAACGATACACGACCTCATAGGTCCCCGCTTTATTGGTATCGACGCTTCCGTCAACGCTCACATCGGCAAAAGCAACTGGATGGTTGTCCCGATCGACGGCTTGGTCGAAGTTATCTTCTGGGAACCAATTTTCGCCGACGTACAACGAAGAATCGTGAACAGTAATCGCAGTGAATCGAGGTTTGACGAGGACCGTTGCTTCTTTGCTTACATTGTTTAAGTGGTAGCTGATTGTATAGGTACCAGCTTGACTAGTATCGACTTGCCCAGACACACTGCCGCCCTCAGCGAGGAAATCCTCGTAAGTCAATATTTTTCCTTCTTTTGAGACTGCTTGTTCAAAATTATCCGCCGCTGACCATGTATCCTGTTCATAAATCGTCGTATTTTTCACGGATAGCGCTGTGAAGTCCGTTGGTGCTTTTTGATAGACGTAGGTCACTGTCGCTTCGCCTCGAGGAAAATTCCCTTTGGCATTCGTTGGTAGTTGATTGGTATCAAGAACATACCCTGGAATTTCTGGAATAAACGCACTTGTAGAGACATTATAGGGTTCATTGGTACTATTATGGATGGTTTGAGAAGGATAGATTTCCATCCCAGACTCATCTACATACTTAATGGTCAGATGGCTATTTGTAAAGCGAACATTATATGTCGCCATGAACAAAAGGTTGCCGCTGGCGTCGGTATATTCTAAAACCGCTGTTAGACCGTAATAGTTGATCGTAAAACCTGTGAAGCTTGTCCAAGATATATTTAATTGATTGGTACCAGTCACTTCACTTGTATACCATAGCCCCACCAGCATGTATACCTTATCCGTTTTGTAGACATAAAAATCTTCTGTCAACTGCGGGTCTTGGTATAGTGTTTGGTGTGCGTATTTTTCCGGGATTGGCAAATCCAAAACCAGTGCTTTATACTTGATCGGATCATATTCTACAGTCAGATCGTAGTTGAAACTCTCGATACTCTTCGTTGATTCTGCAGCGAAAGATTGACTATCCCTAGATTCTACATTGGTTTCAGCAGATGGGGCAGTAACTGAAATTTGAGTTTTTTCTGCAGTATCAGCTGCGTTAGATTGATTTGTTTCTGGGTTTGAAGTGGTGATCACCACTTCACTTGCGGTTGTTTC
The DNA here is from genome assembly GCF_051715045.1 of Enterococcus sp. AZ063. Classification (NCBI taxonomy): domain Bacteria; kingdom Bacillati; phylum Bacillota; class Bacilli; order Lactobacillales; family Enterococcaceae; genus Enterococcus; species Enterococcus sp. AZ063. The sequence goes on along the minus strand of NZ_JBIOTA010000001.1, from coordinate 618,158 downwards.
GGAAGATACGACGTCAGCATTTCCTTCTTGGGAATTTGTCTTTTCTCCTGTGTCCATGCTTCCTGTTGAATCTGTCAGCAAAGGAACGGTGGAGTCTATTGATGGTGTTTGCTGCTTTGTTTGTTGTGTTTCTGTTGCCTGAGCGATCGGCCATGTGCTTGGAAAGGTTGTCCCTAAAATCAGCATCCCTACTAAAGCGCTCTTACTTATAATTACGCGTTTTTTCATTTTCATTTTTTCTCCTTTTTCTTTTCCCCAACGTTATTCACACTTATCTTTGTACCAATCAATCCAAGCGTTTTAGGTCTGCAACTGGCAAGGTTGCTTTTTCTAAAAAAGCTGTTTTCAATGACTGCTTCACACTCGATGAAACATGCGGCGCACCATTAACATGAAATCCGCCAATTTTCAAGGGATAAGACTTCTTGATTGGCGCAGAGTATTATATAATTTACTTAAAACGAGCGTAATTTCAATGGATAGGTGGTGACTTCAATGTTAGAAAATTTATCTATCAACTTGCATCGGGACAAAGCATTTTCTCGACAAGTAAAAATCTTACAAGTGCTAAATGCTGCACCGACAGGGTATCATCCACAAGAATTGGCGACATTACTAGGGCTATCTTTGCCTACAGTTACCAAAGAGCTGAGTATTTTAAGTGACAGTTTGCCAAAAGACCTGGTCAAGATCACACTCTCAGAAACGAACATCGTCTCGATCGCTTATGCGCCGAACGCTTCCATCAATTCTGCCATTCAATACCTGGGGATGGAAACGCTGGAGTTTAAAATCATGACGAGTATTATTGATAATAAAAAATACTCTATTCACCGAGCAACGATTGAATTCGGTTATTCTCGCAGTCATCTTTTACGGACGATCAGCTACATGAACAAGTCGTTGCAAACCTATTCTGTAACTATTGCCACGAATCATCTTGACTTTATTGGTACCGAAGCGGACATCCGATTTTGTCTGTTCGTCTTTTTTTCTGCTTATGGCGATAGCACGATTTTAGATAAGGATAGTCCCGCGGATGCCCGCCTGCTGGTCCAAAAAGCCAAGGAAGCCAACAAGAAAGATTTGCATTACAGCCATTACCGACTTGCTCTGTGGCTAAGTATCGCCAAGCGTAGGTGGCGCTATTCTTACTTTTTGACCTTGCCGCCGTCTTTAGAACGCAATCTATTGGAGAAAGAACGCTTCGCTATTTTCTCAGAAATATTAAACGAACATTACTTGAAAAAATACCGAATCATCCACTTGCCGCAACAAGAACTGCTTTGGATCTTTGTCAATGCGCTCCATTGTCTTTCCTATAGTACGATGGACATCAATGGAGAAAGCGATGCGGATTACATTTTTCACCATACAGAAAGACCAGAAATTATTGCAGAAGCGACTGCCTTTTTAGAGAAATCTGGCGTCGCTATTCCACCTGCAGCCGCCCACAAGATCATCGCGTATCTCGTAAATCTTCGCCTGCTGACGATGATTTCTGCCAATTATGAGTTTGCTGATCCGCAGATCAAAGCCTTTGTTGAAACGACATTCAAGACGGATTACCTTGCTTGGAATGAGTGGTTGAAACCTTTCAACGATCAAAGCCGCTTCTTTTCCTTTACTCACTTGGAACATATCGCAGTCACATTGACTTTGTTAAGCGAGTTAGCGCCTAATCCCCAGCTGAAAAAACACCTCAAAGTAGCCTTTGCTTTTCAAGGCGGTGCTGGATTAGATGCTTTCTTAGCCGCATCAACGGAATTATTTAAAAACGACCATACAGAAATCAGTTACTTTTTTGAAGTGGCTCCTGATGAACAAGAATTGATCCATCGGGAAATAGATTTGATCGTCAGCAATTTTGACTTACATCTGAAAAGCAACACCAAATTTCAGCAACTGCGCATTTCCAATGTCCCCACCCTTTCGGACTGGACGATCATCCACAAAACGATTGAACAGCTGATTCAGCCAAGAATCACACCGATTCGTTGATTTAAGGAAACTGGCGGCCTTCTTGAAGGAAGCGCCGTCAGTTTTTTCATTGCGCGGTTTGCTATTTTGGCCCTTTCCTAAGTATCCATTTTTCTTTTCTCTTAGCGTGTCTATTTTTTTCACATCAGAAAAAAATCAGACCTTTTTTTGCAAGATTCCTCTCCTAATAAACGTTTTTCTATTCAAGCACAGCGGAGAAAGCCCCAGTCTTGTTTTTATGTGCTGTTCGTAATCCCTGAAAAGTTGGCCTGCTTCGTGGATTTTTTAATGAAAGACATTTAGCGGCTATTCTTAGCCCCACATGTGGAAATCGTTATTTTAAAAACAAAGAAACATACGGTCAAAACAGACTGCATGTTTTAAATAACTTTTGTATCTATTTTTTTTATTTCCTAGAAAAAAAAGAAATTTTCTCTCCGCTCCTTTTTTGTATAATGGATAAAAAGAGAGGGGAACAAACGTGGATTTTATCAAGGAGCTGCAATCCTTCAAAACAATCGTCGAGGAAGGTACGTTTACTAAAGCTGCCGCCAAACTAAACTATGCCCAGTCGACCGTTACGAACCATATCAAAAAGTTAGAAGACGAATTAGAAGTAGCGTTATTTTTGGAAGGAAAAAGCAATGTATTGACCTTGGAAGGCGAATTGTTGAAACAGGAAGTACCCGAACTGATTGCCCACTGGGAGCAGGTCAAAGAACAGTTGATCAATGCTTCCCATACGGTCGAGTATTCGTTACGGATGGGCATCCTTCAACCCTATGACATTTTGGTTTTGCCTGCACTGCTTCACGATTTTTCGCAGCACTATCCAAAAATAAACTTCGAGATCGTCGTGGGATCAACACTAGAATTAGCCAGTGCACTAAATGAAAACCGAATTGATTTTGCCTTATGCTCACTTCCTCACGAGAAACATTTTGCTTACGAGGAATTGTTTCAAGAAGAGCTTTGCTGCATTACGTCACTCTCAAACCCATTAATCATCAATGAGCTAGCCGACCTTGAAGGGAGCCATCTCTATCGTTCCAAGTCTGACTGTCCAGCTCGCACAAAAATTGAAAGCTATCTTGACAATCAGGTTCCTTCGATCCATTGGGAGTCTGTCAGCAATATCAGTACGATTCCGTACTTGATCGAACGAACTGGATACTGCAGTCTGATCCCTCGTTCCATCATTGAGCAAACTCATGCTCGAGTAAAAATCGTCTCGCTTCCTTTGCCTGATCTCCACATGTCGATCGGCTTATTGTCAAAACATCCACTGATGCTTTCTCCCAGCATCACAAAGAATTTTGTCTTCGAACTAAAAGTGCGCTTACTATCCTTGTTATAAAACGGTTTTAATCTGCATTGATTTTTATGCAATTATGCTTTTGCTAGAAAATGATGTCAATCATTTTGTAAACCTCGTTACAGCGGGAAACAAAAGAGCTGCACCAAGTCTTTACGTTTTAAAGACTTGGTGCAGCAAGGTTTTTGAATTCGCTTACGGTTATAAAGTTACGAAATAGTATCTTTTTTCTCGATTCGATTTTTTGTTATCATTTTACTTTTTTTATGCAACCTGATACGATTATTGATGTAAACCGAAGAAAAATCAGAAAAGGTGTCGTTATTCTTAACATTTCCGATTTTTTCTCCGATTGAAAAAAATAGAAACGTTTTTTCATTATTTACAAAGTATACTCAATTTTGAAGCGACGGGTTCTCAAGAAACTGAGGCATGTACCCCGCAGGGCAAAGTCTTTGGGTAGTTATTGCTCAAGGAAGCTGTTTTTGCAATTGTCAGAAAAAATAGACGATGAGAAAAGGAGGAAAAACCATGTTTATCATTGAAGCGATCTTCAGCTTTCTAAGAGACGCATTAGGTGTGATCCTAGCTATTCTCTTAGGGACGCTTTGCTTGTCGATGGTGGTCAATTTGATCGTTATCGTTGTAAAAAACACCTATTCAAAATTTAAAAAGAATTATTAACGAATCGCTATCTTCTAATAGATAGCTTTTTTAAATAGTTTTTTCAACTTCTCAGGTCTCTTTTTTGCCTTTGTAATATCTTTTTTCAAACTCAATCCAAGACTTGCTGAATTCATGGTTAGAAAAGGCACTTTTCAAACCTGAACGCTGCTTAAAGCGAAAGACCTCTTCGCGGTCCATCCCCAATTCCTTGGCAATTCGTTCATCCGACCACTCGTTAGCCACCAACTGCTGCACGATGTTTCCCATCTTCTCGATGCCATGGGTACCACGTGCTCGATTGTGGCGAATCGTTGAAGCAATGCGATTCTCAAATGGCTTATCGATCACCGTGACCGGAACACTTGGCAATTCCAAGCGGTCTTTTGCTACGATGTACCGATGAAACCCATCGATCAAAATATACTTGTCTTGCTCCTTATCATGGTAACAAACCAATGGCTGCGTAAAGCCATCTTCTCGAATCGACAGTTCCAGTAAATCCATTTCTGGAGCAGCCACGGTGTTGGGGTTATACGTATTCGCGTGAATCTTGCTGACTGGGATCAGCTTCGCCGCTAACACTGGAAAATCGATATCGCTCATGAGGTACTACACTCCTTTTTAGAAATGAATAATTTTTTGTTTGTCGATAGACCGCAAACCCTTTTGACTCCAAAAGGGCAATTTCACTAGGCTGGTTACTAGAAGCGAGAATCTCTGCTTCTGGGTATTTGCGGCTGATATCCACCAGCATTTTCCGTAAAAGAAACTTTTTAAATTGAGCGGCTGGATCTTTTTCATAAAATTCCCCTAGCTCCACTTTGTTGGCGCCTTTTTCATAATAAGAAAAAGCAGTCACCCGTTTTTCGTCATCAAGAATCACGTACCAGTAGCAGTTCTCATCATTGACTAAGTACGGAAATTGCTGCTGATACACCCGTTCCGCAAAAAAAGCCCCCATCAATTGATAGAATTGGCTTTTCTTATACGGTGGAAAAAATAAAACCAATCGTTCGTTCACAAAACCCTTCCTCTCTAAGGACGCACTCGTCCATCGTTAGGTGATTTTTTTCGTTAAATACTCGTATTTGGCATTCAATTTTTTTAACTGATACTTGGGTAAATGCTCGATCCCCAAAGCCGCCCCAAAATCGACCGCCAACTCATACAATTCAGACTCATCTTTTTTCGTCAAACTATATTGTCGCGTACTCAAAGAAAAATCATTTTTTTCTAACGCACGAGCGATCCCTTTCCAGTCATGCCAGAGTACTTCGTTTTTCAGCCAGTCCTTACGTTTGGTCACATCGGGTATATTTTCCACTTCGATCCCGTGCTTTTCTCGATAATGATCAATCAAAATCGTGATTTTGCGGTAATAATGATCCTGCAATTTCTTTGAATAAAGTCCAATTGATTCCAGTAAAAAGACCGCATACTCTTGCCAAGTCATATGACTGGGCTTTCTCGTATTGTAATGCGCCAATAATCCCGTCTGGGCATACAATCGACCAAAATTGGCTCCTGACACACGATTGACGACGCGTTCCCACGTTTCCGGTTCCACCAAAGCATATTGGTACAAGCCTTTACGTTGCTGCATACCGTAAGGCTGACAGATCCGCATTTGATGGATCGGAACGCCATGATCATACAACTTTTCATAAAAGCCATTGATCGGCCAGTCAAAATGGGCATAGGCTCCCCACACATCTTCGGTCTTCCAATCATAGATTGGGTAAAAATTAACGACCATTGAATCTGCTACTTGCCGTTTGATCCAGCATTGCTTCCGAAAGTTATACTTTGGCGATGTGATCGATCGATACCGATACAGACTTTCCTGGGTTCGTATCCCCACACCACAAGCAACAGGCTCAAACTGATGATAGCTTGCGTACCAATGAGCAAAGTTTCGTAAGAACTTATCAGGGTTCATATTTGCACTCTGATAGATTTCCATCAATGATTCATCCAAATCAGCAAGTGAAATCGCATCTTTTGGCATCGGCTGTACCCACTTCTCACGTTCTTGTTCATCCCACATCAACCATTGTGGCTGAAAGACGCTGGTATTGTTGTCCTCGTAAAAGGGCAAACAGAAGTGGAAGGTTTGATTGATACTTGGTAACGCTTTGATTTTTTCCATGAACGTTCTCGTAGCGTCATAATTTGCTTCGATATCTAAAATCAGCAGATCAAAAGTTTTCTTTTTTTTCTGTGCGACTTGGTCAGCCAATTGGATCATGGCCCCGCTATCTTTTCCACCACTGAAAGAGAAATACACATGGGGAAACGTATCAAAAATATATTCCAGACGCGTCATCGCCGCTTCTAGCACATTATCCTTACAATATTTCTTCATAAAAGCTCATGTCCTCATTTTATTTGTCCTTTTTTTGAATAAGTATTACATTCTAGTATAAAGTTTCACTTAGCTTCTTACAAGGACTTAAGGGAGATTTCCCTGTTATTTCATACAGCGACATGTTGAAATACGCGCGCTCAGTATCGAATAATGAGTCAACTACAGGCTAAAAAAACAGAGATATCAATTTTTTCAACGTCATAATCGATGCTTGCTACTGATACATCTGCTCGTTTTTGAATCACAAAAAGATAGCCTGTTTTTTCTATGATTTAGCTAATAGAAAGCAATACCATCAACCTGATTATCCGTTCATTCATCACATGTACTTAATTTTCCATAACAGTGAAATTTCTTTGCTGAGGTCTTTGAGCTTCATAGCCTTTTGGATATTCTCAGACATCTTCTTGTAATTACTGATTTTTTCTTCTTTGGGCAGCAGTACATATTCTCGCTTGATTGCTTCAAACTTGTCTTCATGATCGATCACCAGAAGGTGCGTGATCAAATCGTGGGCGATCCACCGATGATAGGAATTTTTGTGGGTATTCAATGCCCAGATCCGTTCCCACTCATCATAAATCAGCTCAGGGTTTTTAATGGCTACTTCTTTAATGATCAAATAACTATTAAAATACTCATTGATATGATTTTGACCATCAACGACATTCTCCACTAGCTTCTCCCTTACCTTTCGATCATCGATCGCCGTTTGCACAAACGGTTGGGGATCAAAGGATGTCGTCTGAAAATGACGCGCGATTTCTTGGTAATCCATGCTTTCACCTTCTTTAAAAATTATAAGATTATTTTTCCTGTTTAAACCTATATATGTATTTTAACAGAATTCAAGTACGAAAAAGACTACCTAAATGCTTCTTCCCCTCTTTCTGGTATTCATCCTATTCTTCATGTGAAAAATAAAAACGATCAGAAGCATTCTCTGATCGTTTTTACTTTATTACGTTTCATCGTTCTGAATTAGCTTGGAGCAATCGTCAAAACGTATTGATCTCCCTGCTCACAACAATCTTTTTGGTGAACTTGAACTTGTGCGCCAAATATCACTTTTATGGCTTTAGGTACTTTAAGCTGACAAGTGACAATCTTCTCGGATTTTTGCCAAGAAGTGGTGATCATTCCATGTATGGATCGATAGCTTCCCTTAACAAAATGCAAATCCTCTGGCACATAAGGCGAGAAGAACAAGCAGTCAGTACCTTCACTGTCCTCTGTTACTTTCAGTCCTAGTAGATTTGTGACAAACCAGCTGCCATAGGATGAGAACATTGCATGGTTCAGCGAAGAACCTGGCATCGCTTCAAAGTATTCGCTCAATACACCCCTGTTTTGCTGAATCATATTGAAAAAGCTCGGGTGTTTTTTTCTAGTTAACCAACGATAAATCAACTGTGGTTGATCTGAAAAAATTTCATATGACCATGCCATGCCAAAAATACCGCAAGTAATAAGCGAATCCGTTGCTTGAATCTGAGCCGCCAAACGTTCGATAAATACAACTTCATCTTCTACTAAACCAGCTTTTAATGCAAAGATGGACGACGAGTGGCTGCCACTTTGAAAAGTACCATCAGGATTTTTGAACTCCTCATTGATCTGCGCCTCCGATTGAGCGATTCTTTCATTCAGCTGTTCATTTTGTTCAGATGATAAGGCTAATTTAGTCGACAATAATCGATACTTCTTCAATAAAATCAAGTACATTGCAGCAGAACAAAATTCTCGATCAGGTGGTGTTTCTTTTCCGTTAATTATCTTTGTCTCTAAAGCACCCCAATCGCCAAGGCAGCATTGCTTGATATAGTCATAACTAAAGCTTAGCAAATAATTCAAGTGCTGTTTCAACCCATCTCGAATAGGCTTTGTTAAGAAGTGAGTCCCATAATATTTGATCAATTTGATCGCTATTTCTGGTAAGACCAACTGCCATCCCAAAGACCCAGCTTTATCACTTGGTCCATAGGTCTGAATCCCCATATAAGGTGCTGTTTGCGTGATCCCACCGATTATCGTCTGGTCGTAGAGAAAATCAGCCAATACTTTTCTCAGCAGATTTTCGGAATCAAATAACGTAAGCTGTGACTCCAACAAAGCTGCGATATCCCCACCATAACCTAAACGTTCCCGCGCACAATCTTCATAATAGGAGTGGATATTGTTTTTTTTCGTCTGAACATGTGCCTCAAAAAGCTGATTCAATGATTCATCTGAAGAATCGAATGTTGTGATTTGACTCATTTCTGTATAAGTCGGAAATGCTTCGATTTTCTCGATCTCGAAAGAAGCACCTCTTTTTTCATAGATGGAAACATAACGAAAAGAATGATACGTAAACTGATTCTCGAAAATAGTCACACCTACACCTGTCGTAAATTGATCCTTTTGAATCACAGGATCTTCCGCAGCAATCTTCATCTCAGGATCATCTACCCCATACGTACTGGTTGTCGTTGTAGAATAGTCCAATTCATTCGATTCGGTTATTTTTTCGGCATATTCGATACAAATCTGCTGGTTATCTGCCATAACAGCCAATCTGATTTGACCCGAAATGATCCGACCGAAATCGATCAAGTAATGATTGTCCTGTTTAATGATCGATTTGGGTGTAAGTCCAGATTCTCGTTTGATTTTCTCAATAAAACTAGGAGTGAGTATTCCACCGGGACCAGGTATTTCAACTGTCGTCAAGTCAACTTTTCGGCATTCGTGTGCAGCCATGAAGCGACCGCTAAAATCTCTTATTTCCCCTATATAAAGATTATCAAACACGAGATTTTTCGCCGATGCTTGCCAACTGCTATCAGAGCATAAGCACTCAGTAATCGTTCCATTTTGATATTGACTTACTTGGCAAATCATCATCGGTTTGCCGACTGCTAGACGATGACGCATATTGTATTTCCCTAAAAGTTTCAATGGGGCTGCTGTATACCAACCATTTCCTAAAAACACTTGAATCAGATTTTGACCCTGATGTAAAAAATCGTTGATTTTATACGTGTCGTAATATACACAAGCCGAATAATTGGTTACATCAGAATTTAAAAAATAATCATTGATTTTCTTGTTATTAATATAAACGTCATAATACCCAAGCCCTGCGATATCTAAAAAGGTATCTGCCTGTTTATTCTTGATCACCAGTTGTCTTTCAAAACAGATATTGCCTCGTGGACGATAAAAGGTCTGTTCTTTTTCAATCGGATCATCTAAGCGTGTGATCCAAGAAGCCGTTTCTAATTGTCCATTAGCTGAATAAAACACTGTCGCCGCTCTTACTATTGACTCAGCGGTCTCTTCTGACAAATCCAAAAGCTGAACAACAAATCTTTTCCGTTTTTTACCACATATGGACAATTTTAAGTATCGAAACACTTCGTCACTACCTACGGCTGATCGATATATCTGTTTGTTTTCGTGATAGATGATCAGTTCTGCGTTTTGTAAGTCGATATCAAGTGCTGCCCAATCAATTTTAATCGGCTGTTCAAGATCCACCGACCAGTTATTTTCTTTGCCGTTGACACGCATTGTTTCCATAGAACCTTCCCTCTCTTACTGCTGACATTCACTAGCAGCCGTTGTTGATTATGCCAAAATTCCCAGCAGAGAAAGTGCTACCCCAGCAACCATGATAGCAATAATAATGCGAACGGCATTTTTTGCACTCTTTCTCTTTAGAAGATAGTAAATTCCGATAGTCAACAGGAATGGAAATAAATTCGGCATGATGCCATCAAGCATTTCTTGAACATTGATCGTTGATTCTCCCACTGTGTATTCAATTGCAGTGTTGATTCGAACGGTTGTGACGATCAACGATCCCACGACCATCATACCTACGACATTCCCCATAGTTGAAAGACGTCTCAAAATGTTGTTGCCGTCTTTCCCGGTCAAAAGAGCCGAACCTTTTTCATAGCCAAGCATCAATCCTTTGTATTTGATGGGCCAAATAGTTAAGGAGAATAAAACAAAGAATAAGATCGGACCAATTGGATTGCCTTCAATCGCTAACCCTGATGCAATACTCATATAGATCGGAACAACAGTCATTGCTAACAAACTATCCCCTAACCCGGCAAAGGGACCCATCAGTCCCGTTCTAACCGCAATAACTGATTCCTTTTGGGTTTCTGGTGTCTGTTCTTCCATCGCCATTGTAATCCCTAAAATAGGACCATAAACATAAGGGTTAGTGTTGAAAAATTCGAGATGCCGACGAATCGCTGCCACACGTTCCTCTTTAGGCTTATCCCCGTATAGCCGTTTCAACGTTGGAACGATTGAATAATATGCACCTAATGCCTGCATCCGCTCGAAGTTGCTTGTTGCCATCAACAAATTTGATCGGAAAAATGATTTTCTTAGTTCTGATTTGATCACGTCATCTTGTTGTACTTTGTTCGTCATAGATCATAGTCCCCCTCACTTGTTTCTACACTGACTGCTTCTTTTTCATTTTTATTGATAATCAAGTCGTACAATGCTGCTAAACTAATCCCAATCAATGAGATGGCAATGGTCCCTAATCCTAAATATGCTGAGAAAACAAAGCCCAATAGCAAAAAGATCCACATGTTTTTCCCCATCATCATCATAAGTAGCATTCCCATCCCCACAACAGGAATAATACCTGCTGCGACAGTCAAGCCATCAAACACTTGCTCCGGTATGAAATCAAGAACAGATTCCACCGCTGGTCCACCAAAGTATGATGCCAAAAAGACCGGTACCGCTCCAGCAACAAAACTCAACGGAATCCCCAAATAGTTATAGCGTGCTACTTTGTCAAAATCACCCGTTTCAACGGCTTTATCCGCTTGATGGAGGAAGAAAATATTGACAGTATTCGTCAACATAATAATTTGCTGACACAACAATGCCGTAGGAACAGCAACTGCTAAACCTGTAGCCAAGCCTCCTCCAGTCATACTTGCAATTGCCACCCCAATGATTGCACCTGTCGCTTCATTCGGTGGTACATAAGCCCCAATCGCCGCATTAGCAAGCCACATCATCTGCAACGTTCCACTGATCACTAACCCTGTCGTTACATCCCCCATAATCAGACCTGCGACAGATCCTGCTAGAATTGCTTTCGGTGTACCTGTCCATAAAGTTCTTTCATCAACCGTACAAATACCTGCCCAAATCGCCAACATTAAACACTGTATCAGCATGATTATTTTCCACTCCTTTCAATGTCTTTTAAGGTGATGATCTTATCCGAAGGAATCATCTGAATTTCTACAGCGACCCCTTTTTCTTGTATAAGTTGAAGGGCTTTCAATTCCTCTTCGGATAAAGAAACAGCTTTGGTATATTGCTTTCTGCCCGGTTTGTTTTTCATCCCACCAACATTCAACGTATCAAAGGTAACTTCTCCTGTACAAAGACTGAGTGCATCAATCGAATTGGTCAGTAGAATCAACGTTCTACGTTTGATCGTCGTCTTGTGGTAGACCTCGATAAACTTATCTACACCAAATGTTTTCACTAAAACATCCTGCGGTGCCATCATGTCAAAAACTGATTTTTGAACAGGGTCATTTACAATATCATCATTAACAATCAAAATTTGCTCAATTTTTTTCTGTTTGACCCAAGTCGTCACTACCTGTCCATGGATCAACCGATCATCGATTCTAACTAGTTCAATAGCCACTTTATAATTCCTCCTCTTCTTTTGCCGTTGCTTCTAGTGGTGCCACTTCGATTTTCTTAAAAATCAGCGGCAGCACTTGCTGGATACTATCTTCGAACTTCACAAATGACTGATTACGATTATTAGCGATCTCCAATAAGACCGCTAAATTCAATCCAGAATAGGCGATAAAGTTTTCCTGTTGATGCTTTAATAAAATAATTGCTGCAGCATTACTAGGAGTGCCGCCATAAATATCACTTAAAATTAGCAAACCGTCCTCGGTATTCAATTTCTCAATCTTTGCCTCCATCACCTCGACAAATCCAGAAAGATCAGTACCTGGTTCTAAAGCTACTGCTTCGATATTTTCTACCGTTCCCAAAATCATTTTCAAGCTGTTCAATGCCTCTTGAGCAAATTTCCCATGGCTTGCTAATAAGACGCCTATTTTGTTTTCCATATCCTCGCTCCTTTCACTTTTCTTTATGCAATTTGCGTGCCAACTTTTTTATTTACTGAAATAATAGGCTTTCCCACAGATAATAAGACACATCCAATACACATAATTGTTCACTTTTATAAAAATGTTTCGCTACGATACGCTTCAATACACATGAGACGATCCAACAATGCATGAGAGACACATCCCTTTAGGAAGGAGTATTGCTTTTACGAAGATTATCGGTATAGTTAGACATGAGGTGAACGATTGATGAAACGAATAGATAAAATATATGCTTTTTGTTTAGAAGTAACCGCCGATTTGACGCGATCAGATTTAGTAAAACAACCTGATGTTGGAATCACCGCAATGTTTGTGGCAAAGCAATTAGGACTGATGCGAAACAATGTCTCGGCTGATCTAAATGCATTAGTAAAAGAAGACAAACTGATCAAAATCACAGGAAAACCTACTCGTTTTCTCTGCAAGCGTAGCCTTGAGAAGCTCTTTTCTTTGCCATATATTCCATTGCAAACGATTTCTAGCGTTGAGGAGATCGTCGCTTTGTCAAAAAGTAAATCATCAGACCGACCATTCGAGACACTGATTGGTGCCCATAAAAGCTTAGCACCCGTTATTCAATTAGCCGAAGCCGCAATCAATTATCCTCCAAGAGGATTACATACGATGATCTTGGGTGAATCAGGAACTGGAAAAAGCCTACTGGCTGAAAAAATGTACGAGCATGGTAAAAAAGAAGGGGTGTTTTCTCAAGAAGCACAGTTTGTCACCTTAAATTGTGCGGATTATTCCACCAACCCACAACTGCTACTGGGTCAGCTATTTGGAAGTAAGAAAGGCGCTTATACCGGGGCTGAAGCAGATAAAAAAGGCTTGATTGAGATTGCAGATAACGGTGTATTATTCCTTGATGAAGTCCATCGATTGCCTCCTGAAGGTCAAGAGATGCTATTCCAATATATTGATAAAGGCAGTTACTATAAACTAGGAGAAACGCAAGATAAAACGTATGCTTCTGCGCTCTTGATCATTGCCACCACTGAACCACCGAATTCTGTTTTGTTGGATACCTTTAAACGACGTATTCCGGTTTCCATTCAGATGCCTAGTTTGAACAATCGTGATCTTTCAGAACGCCTGGAGCTTATTTTTCATCTCTATGACCGTGAAAGTAAAAAAATCAACACTCAGATCACTGTTGATGGAAAAGCCGTTGCCTCCTTATTGACCTACACGCCAATTGGAAACATCGGACAACTGAAAAGCGATATCCAGCTATCCGTCGCCCGAGGGCTTTTAGAAAAGAAAAAGACACAGGCTGAAAAAGTCTTGATCACCCAAGAGTTCTTCCCGCCTTCAGTCATGTCTGCTTTTATTTCGACCACTCAAAAAGAAAAAAAGATCATCAACACATTGATCGACCGAGAAGCTTTCATTTTTGGGAGTGAATCTTTCTTGCATGAACCTATTGAAGGTGACTATGATTTTCTGGAATTTTTCCAAGAAAAGAAAGACGGCTACTCAATCACCAAAGCATTTAATGATTACAGCCAAAAAATCGCTAAGCAACGGCTGATGAACGAACAGTTCACTTTCCTTTTGAATGAAGACATAAAAAATATCATGTTGATCGTTTCCGATATTTTGTATGAAGAATGTGACATCATCATTAGTGACACTATCAGTACTGCCTTTGCTTTGTATATGTACAGTCGCTCTGCAGAAGGAAAAGCACCGACTTTGGATCTGAGCAAAAAAATCGCTGATAAAAAAGTGACGAATGCACTGAGAAGAATCATACGAAAGCTAGAAAACCAATATTCGCTCTTCTTCTCTGAAGATGACATTCTTGTTCTATCGGAAATAATTACATCGATAAAAAACAACGAAAAACCCACGAGCGATTTTGGTATTTTCGTTTGTGCACATGGTGACCGAGTGGCGACTGAATTAAGCCATACGATCAATCAGCTTTTAGGTAAAGAGATTATAGTCCCGATTGATATGCCACTTCAGGCTGCCCCAAAAGAAGTCTATGATAAAATCAAGCAATTGATTGTGGAACTAGACTATGAAAACTGTTTATTGTTTGTCGATATGGGCTCCATGACTGGGATTGAAGGACAAATCAAAGAAGAAACCGGTAAGAACTTATTTATTCTTGAACGAATCGATACTCTGTTACTGCTTGAAGCCGCAAAAAACAAAGAATTGCTTTCAATGGAACTGGCTTTGACCGCCATGTCACTGGCTGATTTGGAGAAAAAAAGAAGCCACGGTATTCAGCAAAAAATCAATCAATACTTTGGTATCAAAAAGCGAAAAGTCATTTATACTGTTTGCCGTACTGGTGAAGGAACTGCCAAATTTTTAGAAACAAATTTAAAGAGCAGCTTTCAGAATTTCGGTATTTACGACGTGGATATCAAACCGATCAGTGGCAATGATGCACGATCCGTCACCGAATTCATTGATAAACATAACGATTACGAAATTCTCGCAATGGTCGGTACATTAGATCCTAAAATTGCCTTTATCCCTTTCATCTCCTTGCAAGAAATCATCTTAAATAATGGTCTGCACAAGCTAATCAAACTTGCTGGTGGTGTATTAAAAAAAGAGCAAACTGCTACGTCAGAGCTTTACACACGTGATATCGTCATTGACATGGGGATCGAATCCGTAGACAAATACCTCTACTTGCTTTCGGGTTTTAAACTCAAAGACACTTTAAAGTCTTTGATCGTCCAATTAGAAACAGCTTTTGGCATGACTTTTTCCAACTCGATCATCTTAAACACATTGGTCCATACGGCTTATTTGATTGAACGTTTGTTACTAAAAGGGAATGAATTGGCTTATCCTGATACAAACAAATATGATGAAGCTACATTAAGATCAATCAAAACGGCACTAACAGAAATTGAAAAACAGTTTATGATCACGATTTCTGACGATGAATGTTATTTCCTATTGGATATCATTTTGGAAAAATAACGAACGCCATCACTACTTGGTAAAATAAAAAAGGCAAACCTACAAACAGGCTTGCCTTCGTTTTCTACTTTCTTCAAATACTATTTCACGCATAGCTGCGAGATGCTGGATCACGCGTCCTTTCCCCGAATACCTCGGTCGGTAGGCATTTTGATCCATTGTTCTGGTGGACGCTTTCTGATTTTTTTTGGTGCAAACATCAGTTGAATAGTTCTTTTGACAAAGTTATTTCGGTATACGTTTTCCATAACTTCCACGCCCTTTTCAATTGATTTAGGAAGCGATGACGTCGATCCTTCTTCCTATTTTTATTATAAGCCCCAATCCGGTACAAAACAAACAATTCAGCTGCTGATTTCTCCCATTCGTTTAGATGAAATCTGTGATTGCTGCTTAAAAAAAGCAGCATATATTCTTGAATAAAGTTCAATAAGCCACCGCATATTTATTGAAAAACATAATGAAAAATTGCAGAAAATGATCGAAACTACTCGAGACAAACGCCAAAGGGCTGTGTTTTTGAATGAAAAATCGTTTCACTTTACTTTTTCTTAAATTTTAATTATTATTCTTTTGAAATAAGAATAATGAAGGAGATAAAAACATGGAAAAATACCAAGTGTTCCCTGGTCAAAACTATCAGGCAAATGTTATTGGCTTTACCGGTTTACAAGAAGTTAGTGTGATTCATGTTTACGAAAATACTGCGACTGTTCTAATCAAAGAAACAGCTGAAACAGGTGTTGCGAAATTATGTAATTTTCTAGTGGGTGCAACACAATTAGTTAGTTGATGCTTTGTAATTAATCAAAACATGATGGAGCAATTTGCCATCCAGCATGTTGTAGGAAATCGCTCCAGAGAAACTCGTCTGTGAGATTGCCTTTTTCCTATTCATCAATTACAGTAGTATTTTTATTTATCTACTCAATATCTCTCTACTTTATATATAAATAGTGTTAGAATGAACAAAAGGAAACGTATCAGGCTTCCCCCAAGAGAATCTTCCCCAAGTACTCTTGTCTGATACGTTTCCTATTTTTGTGGCGAAAAAGCCACAGACCAATGGTAGCCCTTTACTCTGTGAAAAGCAAGCTTTCAAAATAAATTTTTTCTTTATTTTTTTATTTTATCTCTACAATTCCCCTTTAATAAGCAGGCAAAAACACACCTCTCGACAAAAAGGTGTGTTCTTTTTATAACAATGATTATTCACGAATAATAAGTTCGTAAGGCAGAATGATCTGCTCTTGTTTTCTTTCTTGAAACAAGCGAAAGGCTTCTTTGCCGCACTGATCCAGATGAAACTCAACGGAAGAAAAGTGCAGCATTTGACTGATGAGCAGGTTTTCTTGCCCAATCACGACGGGTGCTGTTCCGTGAGGGTATTGATTTAAGATCATCGCTGCGATCTCGTCCCCATTTGTGATCACCCCATCGATTCCTCGTTCCTTAAAAAATGCAGCTGCGGAAATCCCATCTTGTGCTTTGATACAATCCCAATAAATATCTGCTTCAGAAAAATTAGGAAACAGCTCCTTGGCTTTTGCGATCGTGTTGACTGAATTGCAGCTGAGGCGTTTGCTGCGCCCGAGCGTCAGTCCCAAGCGTTTTACACCTTGTTCTTTCAAATAATTGATACTGGCTGTCACAGAGCCGACCAAGTCGACCGCAACGAAAGGAACGGCAGTACCGGTCGAATTTTCACAAAAAACAATCGGTCCTTTTTCCATGTAGGGATAAAATGTCTCGATATGATTTGCGCGGGTGATGACGATCAAGCCGTCAAATCCCTTTGCAGCGAATTCTTCTAGATATTCTAGCTCCAGCTTCCGATCAAAATTGGTCGGAAGCAACGTCACCTTGTATTTTTGGGCAAAGGCTTCTTCCATGATGCCATTTAAAATTCCATCAAAGAAGGCGTGATTGACAAACGGTACGATGACTCCAATATTATAGGTTTTCCCCGAGCTAAGTTTTTGGGCGATTTTATTCGGTTTGTAATCTAGTTCTTCCATCACTGCCAAAATCGTTGCTCGCTTTTGCTCATCGACATAAGGATGGCCATTGATCACACGAGAGACCGTCGTGATCGAAAAACCAGTAATTTTTGCTATATCGCGAATCGTTGCCATTTCTTTCATTCCTATCTGATTGTTTTGCTCGTGACCTAAGTCTACCATAGAAAATTAGTTGTTCCACTTTCGACAATTTTCTGAAAAGGTCCCTTGGTTGATTGTACGGTATGAAACGAGTTTCATAGCAAGACTTAGACTCCTTGAAAAAAAAAGAAATTTATTTTAAATCAAAAACTGACTGCCTAGCACGCTGCAAACGCTGCTTAAGCAATCAGTTTTTCTATTATTTACTGAATCATTTCTTTTGATAAACTTTTACGTTTCTTCGTATATCTTCGCATCAGCAGCTCGATGCCCTTATCCGCAAAGCGTTGCATGTAGGCGGAAAAATTCAACAAGGCAATCAAGAGGATGAGGTTGAGATAGCTGGTATTGCCTAGGTTAAAGAGGTCGCGACCGACGATCAAAGCAGCAAAGTACAAGATCTGAGTGCTGAAAAAAATCATCGTTCGATAGCTGTTGATCGCTGGATAGACTTTTTTCTGGATCAAGCGATAGTTCCAAGCAGTAAAAATAATGCTCATGATCGATAGAGCTTTACTGCTGCTGTTGAACCAATAGCCAAAGTTGATGATCAGCAAAGTTCCTACCGTAATCGTCAAGGCTGTTGGAAAAGCATTTTTGAAAATCGTCGTCATAAAGTCCCCTTTGATCCGATTGAAGTCTGGTTCAAAGTTTAAAAAGAAGGTCGGAATGCCGACAAAGCAGGCATTGATGATCGTTAATTGGATCGGCTCAAAAGGATAGGTCGTTCCTGATAACAACGTCCCCATGGTGATCATGATGGAGAATAAGACTTGCACTAGCACCAATGAACCTGAGCGGGTAATGTTATTGATCACTCGGCGGCCTTCATCCATGACCGATGGCAAAGCATCAAATTGATTTTCCAAAAGAACCAGATTTGACACTTGACGCGCAGCATCAACACCAGAAGCCATTGCGATCGAGCAGTCGGCTTCTTTCAGCGCCAAAACATCGTTGACGCCATCGCCAGTCATCGCGACGGTATGCCCTTGTTCTTTCAAGTAGAGAACCATTTCTTTCTTTTGTTGCGGCGTCACTCGACCAAAAATCTGATAGTTGCTGACAGCTTCTTTTAATTCGGTCGCAGTTAATTTTGACACATCGATAAAATCAGCAGCCCCTGGTAGATTGACTTTTTTCGCGATTTGACTGACTGTCACTGGATCATCGCCAGAGATGATCTTGCATTGGATTGCCTGTGAACGAAAATACTCCAAGGTCTCTTTGGCATCTTCACGAATCGTGTCTGACAGCAAATAAAAGCCCAGCGGTTCAATATCCGTCGGCAGTCCTGCCTCCTCATAGCCTTGCGTACTGTGAGCCAAAACGATCACTCGGTAGCCTTCTTCTGCCAGCTGCCTTTCCTGTTTTAAGACAGCTTCATGGTTGGTTCCCAGTAAAATCGACGCAGCTCCGATGAAATAAGTGCCTTGTCCTTCAAACGTGACGCAACTGAATTTACGATCTGATGAAAAAGGGACGACTTGCTGCATCTGGTACGTCGTTTTTTCTGGGAAAAAGGTTCGCAGCGCCATTGCCGTTGGGTTCTGATCGGGCAGCTGCGCCATTAAGTTACCAGTGATTTCTGCCAATGGTGTTTCTGAATGAAAGGAAATCGTCTTTTCCACCGTCATCTTGCCTTCGGTGATCGTGCCCGTTTTATCTAAGCAAAGAACATCGACCCGTGCCAAGGCATCAATGCAGTTCAATTCCTGCACCATCACTTTTTTGCGCGCCAGATAGACGGCACTGATGGTCAACGTGACACTGGTCAATAAAAACAAACCTTCGGGGAACATTCCCACAGCTGCCGCCACCGTCCGTAAGATGGCGGTGTTGAAAGTCGCATGAGAGAAATAGAACTGTTTAACGAACAAGAGGGTACATAATGGGACCAAAATCAGACTGATCCAACGAATGATTTTGTTTAAACTGCCTTGGATCAAGTATTTTTGTCGTTTGATGGTTTTGGCTTCTTTGTTGATTTTTGCGATATAGTTGTCAGCGCCTACGTGGATCACTTGGCATAACGCTTCGCCAGCAGTGATAAAACTACCAGAAAACAACTCGTCTGCTGGCTGCTTGTAGATCGTATCCATTTCACCAGTCAGCAAGGATTCATTTACCTCTAAAGATCCTTGAATGACTTTGGCATCCGTCGGCACTTGATCCCCGCTTTTCAGTCGTAACACATCATCCATTACGAGTTTGTGGATCGGCAAGTTCTCCAGCTTGCCATCCCGATAAACATCGGCTTTGGCAACTTTTAGCAATGCCAGCTTATCCAGCGTTCGTTTGGAACGAACTTCTTGAAAGAGATTGATGATCACATTGCTGAAGACAACAAAGACGAACAAACCGTTTTGATAAGAACCCGTCAAACAGACGAGAAAGAATAGGACACAGTTGATCAAATTGAAAAAGGTAAAGATATTGGTAAAAAGGATTTTCGGGTACGTATTCGTCGTATCCTTTTTTGTCTTATTGACTTGACCGCGCTGCACCCGCACCTTGACTTCTCCTGACGTCAAGCCAATGGTTTGGTTGTTTTCGATGATCCTCACCCTTTCTATTCTTAGTCATTTACTTTTATTTTGCTGAATATTCAGCAAACTTGCATCGGACTTGGGAATGGTTTTGTGTGTTTTCTATAAAACCAATTGGCGGCGATTGCGTAAGATACGCCATCGACTCCTCACTTTTTTTTCTGTAAAAAAACAAGTACTGTTTAAAATATAGCATACCCTTTTACGAATTGGCGTTTCATTTTTGTCACCTTCGCGTCACTTTAGGAATTAAAATAACAGTTTATTCCTTAACCTAAACCGACTAGACAATAAGCTAGCATAGGCTTTCCAGGTGGTTTCTTGCGATGACACAAAACAAAAAAAACAGCTGATCTTCACAGATCAACTGTTTAACAATTCTTTAAGTTAGCTGTTCCCTCAGTTGCTAAAAAACGCTCAACCAGCTTGCTTCTTTTATTGATCAATGCAGTGCTTCCTTTTTCCATTTTCGGATTTTCGTTCGGAAATTGGTAAAGGGTGCTACTGTATTGATATGGATCCATTTATAGACTGGCCACTGTGCTTTGGTGGTTGCCCAATCCCGCTGCCTTGCTTCAAACAATTCCTGATCGGATAAGCCTTCGATCCACTGGCAAAGTGCCGTCACTTTTTGGTCTAAGAGCTCTTGCTGCTGTGCGAAGGTCAAACTGCCGTATGTCTGATAAAACGATTGATACAATCCGCCAAGGTTGTTCCATTTGTACCCTTCAGCAGGTGTGTGAACGCTGATCCCTTGCTGTTCCTGTGCTTCCCATGACAATAACAAACTGACCCAGCCGATTTGGTAAGACAAGTTTTCTGAAGGGGTCTTGTCGACACTTGCTATCCGTTGATTTCGCAAGGCTTCAGGAATTTCATCAAATTCTTGGCGAAATTTTTGGTAACGTTCTGTGATCTCTTGGATCAGTGCTGCTTTGCTTTCATATTGTCTCATTGTTTGTCCTCCTATTCAGGAAAATGGCTGCTCTTTGTTGTTTTCAGCAATGGCGATAAAAATCGTTACTTCGCCGTCTGGCGCATATTGTTCAAAATCAAAGGAATACTTGCGCTGCAGCTGCTGGTTTTCTTCCTCTGACCAGATTTGACGCCAAGTAGTCAAAATGCCCTGCGCATTGCGCCGATCGACCGGATACTTTTTCCAAGTATATTTTTCTGTATCAAAGTCTGCTTGCTCCGTTTCTTCGAAACAAAGCGAAACGGCATAGTCTCCTTGATAGTTTGACTCATACTCGTGGTAAACGCAAGCGATGACCGTTCCTTTTTCTGCGGCTTTCTTGACCGCCTCGCTGTTTTTCTCCCATAAGCCAGTGATTTTTGCTTGAATCGCTGGATCAGTAAAATTATTGGTTCTTTCCGTTGCCATTATCGAAAATTTCATTGGAGTTCCTCCTTCTTTGTCTTTATGATACGATAGAAACCTAGACACCTTCTGTCAGTGTTTTATCATCTTTTTATAAAAGGAGTAAACCAAGTGAGCACGACACGCCTATTCGGCCTTATCTACCACCTGTTGAATCATGAAAAAGCAACCACTTCTGAATTAGCCAAACAATTTGAAGTCTCGACTCGCACCATCACCAGAGATATCAATACCCTAAGCAGTATTGGCGTGCCCATCTATACCGAAACGGGTCGAAATGGCGGCGTTTATTTGTTAAGCAGTTTTGTGTTGGATAAAGTGTTATTATCAGAGGAAGAACGGAAAAACCTGCTTTTGGCGTTGAAAGGGATTCGCCAGCTGACGCCACAGATCAGTGGGCAATCGCTGGCAAAACTGCAATCCTTGTTTAAACAGCCCGATGCTGATTGGCTAGAAGTGGATTTTTCCACTTGGCATCGGCGAGAAAACGGCAACGACACGTTTGATTTATTAAAAAAGAGTATTTTAACAAACCACGTGATCACCTTTGACTATATCAGTAAACAGGGACTGCAAAAACGCATCTGTCAGCCTTATAAACTGCTTTTTCGCTCGCAAGCTTGGTATCTGCAAGCCTTCGACCAGCAAAAGAATGCCTTTCGGACATTTAAAATCAGCCGCATGAGTCAGGTCCACGTCACTGACCAGCATTTTTTCCCAGTCACTGCGCCTGATTCTGCCATTGAGTTGACTGTTGACACCTATCCTGCGCGTCTATTCTTTCAAGCCGACGTTCTTTATCGGGTATATGATGAGTTCGATCATCAGGATATTACTTTGACGGAGGAAGGCACTGCTGTCGTTACCGTTGATTTGCCCGAGGAAAGCTGGGTAGTGCCCTATTTGTTCTCTTTTGGAAAAAGCCTACGCATTTTAAGTCCCCCTCGACTAAAGAATCGTTACCAAGAAGAAGTTGCTGCGATTTATGCCGATTTGTCCAAGAACGAGGGTGTAAACTGATTTTTCATAAAAAGGATCCCTATTGAAAGGAGTGTTTGATTTGAAGGAAGTGATCGTACAGTATGGCGGGGTTTCGCTAAACCGCCTTTGCCAGCAGTTGGAAGAAAATCAGATTCACTTAAACGCGTATGCCAACCAGCTCTTGCGCCATCCCCAGCTCTCCCTCAGTGCCGATAAACAGCGTGCTGCTTGTGTGATTGTTCCCCTTAAAGAACTGGGACTCCCCCAAGGTGGCTCTTTGACGGAGATTTTTGCAGCTGCGCCTTCTTATGGATTGACTTGTTGTACCTTGGAAATGGCCTTACACTTTCGTCTTAGCTATCGCCAACTGGCAAATAGTACCGGACTGAAATCCCAAGGAAAAGCGCCAGCTGCCGCAATCACGATCGCTTCTGTGCCTTTGGAAAAAACCGACGATTTCCCCAAAGGATTCTACGTTCGCCGCATCGATGGGGTTGACTGGTTGCGAGGCTATACTTGCGATGCACGACACCAGTTTGCACCGGATGACCTATTTTTGTTTCAACGACGAGAGCCGCTGCCAGAGCGCCTCAACTGAAGGGGAAACAAACCGTTTCATATCAAATGTCCTTGTTTCTCATTGCCTACAATCATTCTGTAGGTTAAGAAGAGCTGAAAAGGACAAAAGGAGAAATAGATGAACTTAATCCCAATGAAAGACAGCGACTACGCTGCCTACTTAACCAATGCAGTTTTCGAATACGCCAATGACAAAGTCCAAGCAGGCACATGGGCCAAAGACGAGGCCCTCGCCCTAGCCAAAGAAAGCTTTGCTTCTTTACTTCCTCAAGGGACTGCCACCGAAAACAATCACTTGTTTTCTTTATTTGCAGCTGATTTTAGTGAACCGATCGGGGTGATTTGGGTCAACACAGCTGCCCAGAAAGCCTTCATCTATGACTTTATCATCGAGGAAGACCAGCGAGGAAAAGGCTATGGCACCAAAGCGTTACAGGCTTTAGAAAAGTGGGCGATCCAGCAAGGCATCACTGAAATCGGCTTGCACGTTTTTGCCCATAATCAGTCTGCGTATCAGCTATACAAAAAAATGGGCTATTTGGAAACAGATATTACGATGGTTCGACGTTTCGCTGAATGAGTGGTGTTGAAACACGAAACCTAACGATCATTCTTGAACGATAAGAAAGGAGTGAGAAAACTTGTATTGGTTGATTTATCTTTTGGTCGTTGTATTTGCTCTCGGATGCTTTTTGTGTGGTGTTCAGTTTCGCAAACAAAAATGGGGCTTCTTGATAGCTGGATACAATGATTTGACTGAAAATCAAAAAGCACAAGCAGATAGTCAGGCAATCTCAAAATCAATGAGCAAATGCGCCTTTTGGACAGGTGTTTATGTTTTGTCTTTGGGTCTTGTGCTCTACCTGCTGCTTGAAGAAATCGGTGATTCGTCAATAATTAGGATAGTATGTGCCCTCCTTACCTTGCTTTTTGTTCTCTTCATTTTCAATGAAGTCCGAAAAAATCGTTCGTACTATTCGATAAATAAAGACTGAGATAAAGAGAGAATTTCTCGTTTTACTCATAAGGTATTTCTAAGCGATCACTGTAATCCAAGTTTTTTAACCAATGATTGGTTGTTTTAAACGAAAACATCTGAATGTGATCCCCCTAGGACCGTCATCTAAGACGGTTTTTTTTTAGGTTACTAGACGACAGTTCTTCCTTGTTTTATAAGAAGATTTCTCACATATCTTTTTGCAATCGAGCCAGCTGTCCTTACTGAATTCTCCCTTGCCTCTTGTTTTTCTTACACTGCACCATTATATTTATACTTATTAGTCATTTTTTTATAGAAAGGACGTTTCCCTTGAATTATCCCTTATTAAATGAACAAATGCCTCAGACCATCATCCGTGTTTGGCGGTTGCGGACAATTACTTCACTGATCATTCTCAGTTTACTTTTCGCTGCTTCTTTTTGGTTTTTATCCATGCAAAACTGGCTTCATTTCTGGGTGTTCGCCCTTTGGTCAAGCCTATTGGCACTGACTTTGATCAGTCATCTGCTTTCTTTTGTGCTGATGAGCTACCGTTACAAATTCCATCGCTACGAGATCCAAGAAAAGGATATCGCTATTCAACGTGGCTATCTATTCCGCAGCACCACGTATATTCCGATCCGTCGAATCCAGCACATCGAAACAGACCAAGGGATCTTTTTGCGAAAATACGCTTTAGTCTCCTTACAGATCCATACGGCTGCCACCAACCACACCATTGAAGGCTTGCCAGTGGCGCAAGCCGAACGCTTGCGAGAAACCATCATGAATTTAGTCGAGGTGGTCAAAGATGATCTATGAAAAACAACGACTGCCGTTGCTGTGTATCGGTCTTTATTGGTTCAAAAATTGCAAAAATTTTCTGGTACTAGCATTTCTGCTTGTATTCAAATTATTCAACGACGCCCCTTCTTTTCCGATGATTCTGGGCGGCATTCTGCTATTTTTACTGGTCTGTCTGATTTTTGCGGTACTGTCTTACGCCCGCTTTACCTTTCAAATCGATCAAACGAGTGTACTAGTCAACAAAGGACTCTTTATCCAAAAACAAACGATTTTGCCATTTGAACGCATCCAAACGATTCAAGAGAATCATTACTTTTATTTACGTCCGTTTAAACTAGCTGAAGTGAAGTTGGAAAGCGCCGCAAGTTCGAGTGGCGAAGCCGAAATTCTTTTCCCTGCATTGCCGCTGGCTCTCATTGCCTCCATCGAAGCGTCAAAAAAGGCGGCTGCGACACCACAACAGCCGACTGCCCAAACAACTAGTAGAGAAGAACCAACCGACGATTATGCTGCATTTTCAGCTGAGAAGTCAGCCAAGCCGCCGCTAGAAACATTCACTTTGAAATTCAAGGAGATTTTCTTGTTTTCTCTCACTGATTTTTCTGTTTTCACCTTGGTTCTAGTCATCGGCTACAACGTGATCGACAACATTCCCAATCTCTTTGCCTATGCATCGGAATTGCAGCAACTTGGCCTTTTATTAGGTGCTGCACTTTTACTCGGGCTGCTGATTTTGTTTTTCTTCCTTGCGATCGCCAGGAATCTTTTCCGTTATTATGGCTTTACGGTGGAAACGAACCAACAACAGCTGCTGATCACGCAGGGCTTGTTTTCTAAACGACACCAAACGATTCCCCTCGCTAGGATCCAAGGGCTGAGTGTCGAACAAAACCTTTATCGAAGAATCTTTCATCTAAGCTCCGTCAAATTACTGCTGGCTGCTGGCAGTTCGTCAGAAAGCGATGATACGGTCTATCTGTTCCCCATTTTGAAAGAGGCGCAGCTGACCGAAACATTGACCCGCTTTTTACCCGAATGGTCGTTTCAACAAACCGCTCTAGTGAAAAATCCACGACCCAACTTTTGGTACTTCTGCCGTTGGCAGCTGCTGATCGGACTGCTTGCTGTAGGAATCTCTGCCTTCTTTTTCTGGTGGTTAGCGCTGATTTTCTTCGTGTTCTTTGGCTCCTTCGTGTTATCAAGCATCTGGCGAGGCAAAATACAAGGCTATCAATTTTTAGATAACCACGTATTGTTGTGCCAAACGATCCGCGGTCTTACGAAGGTGACCGCTTATCTGAAGAAAAATAAAATCCAAGATTTCACTGTCACCACCACGCATTGGCAGCACAAAAGAGGGCTTGGCAAGTCACAGCTAACCATCAAAACCGAAGATACTCTCACCGAAAGTAAGCTGTTCTATTTTCCATTAACCGAAGCAGAAAACTTACGGCGCTGGTTTTTGTCTTAGTTCATAAAAAAGCGTCAAACAGCAGGACTGACACGCTGTTTGACGCTTTTTATACAAGATCTGAAAGGAATGAAAAGGAAGCATCAACCATTGATTCGCTGATGCTTCCTTTTTCTATCCCTTGACCTTCCACTCGACTATTTGCTGCTTGATTGAAGCAGCATCTAAGCCATATTCTTTTTGCAAAAAATCGGGTGTGCCGACTTGACCGAATCGTTCGTTGACACCAATACGTTTTAAGGGGACAGCACTGCCTGTTTCAGCAAGCACTTCGGCGACGGCACTTCCTAGTCCACCGGTAATAGAATGATTTTCGATGGTGATGACTTGCCGTTTCCCCTGAACTTCGCGGAGGATCAATTCTTTATCGATTGGTTTGATGGTAAACATGTCGATCACTTCGCAGCTAATTCCTATTTCTGCTAATTCTTCTGCCACTTGCAGTGTTTCAGAAACCAATTGTCCGCTAGCAATCAACAACAGTTCATCGCCTGGTCTTAAAATATTGCCTTTTCCTAGTTCAAAGGTCGAGCCTTTTTCATAAATCATCGGAACCGCTTTCCGATTGCCTCGTACGTAATGAATGCCTGATAATTGGCTAAAGGTTTTTATGATCCACGCCATTTGGACTTCATCCGCTGCATCGCAGACGACCGATTGGGGAATCATTCGCATCAAAGCCACATCTTCCCATGTCGTATGGGTGCCGCCGTTTTGCCCGACTGCAAACCCTGGATCAGAACCGTAAATATTGATCGTATTGCCGCCATAGCCGCCAGAAATAAACAGCTGATCGAATACCCGACGCGTTGCAAATGGCCCAAAGGTGTGGATAAAAGGTGTATAACCAGTTAAACTCAAGCCAGCCGCGACACCAACCATATTGGCTTCCGCGATCCCCATGTTGATAAAGCGTTGGGGATGTTTGTTGGCAATCGTGGTCCAGCCGCTGGCAGAACCAAGGTCGGCATCTAACGCAACTAGCTGGTTATTTTCATCCATGAGTTCCACCAATGTGTCAACGACACAAGTACGCAGCTCTTTACCAGCAGCAGTGGTTTTGCTTAATGTAAACATGCCTTAGCGTCCTCCTTCGATTTTTATCGTCAATTCTTTGATTGCCGCTTCTGCCGCTTGATTGATCTCATCCGTGGTAAACTTCACGGAATGATTGGCATCTAGTTCTTCAAAGAAAGGAACGCCTTGTCCTTTCACGCTGTCCAAGACAATGCAAACCGCTTGGTCTTCGATTGCTTTGCAGCGCTCGATTGCCTCATCAATGGCTTGCATGTCTGCCCCTGGAACTTTTTCTGTATAAAAGCCAAAAGCAGTCATCTTCTGCTGGATGTCAAAGGGATCAAGAATGTCTTTGGTTGGCCCATCTAGCTGTTTTTTGTTGTCATCAATAATGACGATACAGTGATTCAGTTTAAAGTGGGCAATGTATTGGAAGGCTTCCCAGCACTGTCCTTCATTTAGTTCGCCATCTCCAACGATCAAATAAACAAAATTGTCCTTGCCTGCCAAGCGCAGGCCTGTCGCGATCCCAGCAGCCATGGAAGTCCCCTGTCCCAGTGAACCTGTGGTGGCATCAACCCCTGGCGTTTTCCAGCGATCCGGATGGGAAGGCAGTCTCGTGCCGCCCTCATTGATCGTCCATAACCACGACCGATCAAAATAGCCCGTATTTGCTAATGCACTATACAAGGCGGCGCCAGCATGCCCTTTTGACAAGACGAGTCGGTCACGATCCGCCCACTGTGGATCTTGTGGATTGATTCGCAGCTGTTTGCCGTACAAAACGGCCAATAATTCAACAATTGAAAAGGAGCCGCCCAGATGGCCTTGTCCCATTTTCTTGATGCTGCAAAGGGTATCTAAACGAATCTTTGCCGCTAATTCTTCAAGCCCGTGGTATTTTTGTTCACTGATTGCCACTATTTATCCCTCCATCCTCTATTTATTCAGAAACAGATTTTGCCCGACTGTTTTTCTTGAAAATCGTCAATCCGATCAAGACCGCGACTACCGCAATTATCCCTGAGAAGATGGCGATTTGACCGCCCATATTGGCTAGGTTTCCTAGGAAGATCCCTGCAACCCCATAGTCGGTATCAGAGAAAGTTGATCCTTGGAACCCAAGATCCCCCATGACTGGCATCAACAAGATCGGCATAAAGCTGATAATGATCCCATGAATAAAGGACCCAATGACGGCGCCTCGCACACCACCCGTTGCATTGCCGTAAACACCTGCCGTTGCGCCACAGAAGAAATGGGGTACGACCCCTGGAATAATAACGGTTGTTCCTGTGAAGACCATGATGATCAAACTAACGATCCCACCGACAAAACTGGTTAGAAAACCAATCAGAACAGCATTTGGCGCATAAGGAAAGACGATTGGACAATCCAATGCAGGAATCGCATTAGGAACAAGCTTTTCAGAAATCCCTTTAAAGGCTGGTACGATTTCTGCCAAAATCAAACGGACACCAGCTAAAATCACAAAGACACCAGCGGCAAACGAACCTGCTTGCTGCAACGAATAAATGATCGAGTTCGTGCCATTGCTAAGATTTTCCGTAATAAATTCACTCCCAGCAAAAATTGCTACGATCACGTATACAACCGCCATCGTAATCGTGATACTAACAGTAGAATCCCGCAAGAAAGACAAGCCTTTCGGAAAATTGATGTCTTCGGTAGATTTTTCCTTATTGCCGACGTATTTCCCAATCAACCCGCTCAATGCGTAGCCGAAGTTCCCCGTATGCCCCAATGCGACGGAATCATTTTTAGTAATTTCTCGGGTAAACGGCTGTGCGATCGCTGGGAAAATCGTGTTACAGATCCCTAACGCTAAGCCCCCAAATAAAACTAGATTAAAAGTATTCATTCCAGTAACGCTCAAAATCACCGCAATCATGCAAGCCATATACAACGTGGCATGCCCAGTCAAATAAATGTATTTAAAGCGAGTGATACGGGCAATCAAAATATTGAAGGCCATTCCTGCTAACATAATAAGTGCGGTATAGGTGCCGTAAGTCGTCAACGCTAACGCAACGATCGCTTCGTTATTTGGTACGACCCCTTGCATGTTAAAGGCTGCTTGGAACATCTCCCCAAATGGCGCCAGAGAGCTTTCGATCACCCCAGCCCCGGCAGTGACCACGAGAAACCCAACAAAGGTTTTGATCCCCCCTTTGACGATCGTGGCAATGTCTTTTTTTTGCAGCACATTCCCCAAAACGGCGATCAGCGCAACTAAGATCGCTGGGGTACTCGCGATATCAACAAGAATATCTAAAAATTCGTTCATGACTGTCTACTCCTTTTTATAGTAATCCTTTTTCCTGACAAACGGCTTGAACCTTTTGCTTCAATTCATCGAGATCGATAATACTGTCTAACACTACGATCTCACCTAGATGCTGCGCACTATCGGCTAAATCGCCGCCAACGAAGAAAACATCCGCCATATCGGGTGCAGCACTTCCTAAATCATAATGGGACACTTCCACGCCTGAGACACCCAGTTCATTTAAAACAGAATTGATATTCATCTCCACCATAAAACTTGATCCTAATCCTGACCCACACACTGCTGCAAATTTCATTTTTCATCTTCTCCTTCTCTAATCACTTCAATTATTTGATCCGCATTGGTTGCGGAAAGTAACGCAGTTAGTTTTTCATTATTCGACAAAATTTTAGTTAAACTCGCTAACGCTTTTAGATGGAGTTCATTGTCAACCGCCGCCAAACATATAAACACGTGAATGGGGTGTTGCGGATCATCATTCAAAAGCACTGGTTCTTTGACTTTTAATAACGACATCCCGATGGCATTGACCCCATCTTCTGGACGTGCATGAGGCAAAGCGATGCCTTTTCCAATATGGATAAAAGGACCGTGATCCACCACTTTATTGATCATGGCGGTAATATACTGCTCCTCAATTTTATTGGTCTTTTTTAATGGCGCAGCAGCTTCTCGAATGGCTTCTTGCCAAGTCAGCGGCACCTCGGTAAATTGGATGGTTTCTGCTGTTAATAAATCTGATAACATCGGACGTTGGTCTTCCCTTCTATTCAATTCTCGATTGATTTTTCTTTGCAAAATTTTTCTCAGCTTTTGCTTACTGATTCCTGCTTTTAAATCAACATAGGGCAAAATCACTTCTAACACATCGTCAATGGAATGCAAGCCAGTTTTTGAAGGGAAAAATGCCGCTTGTACGTTTTTAACCAGTTCATCCTTCTCAATTGGTGTCATAATCGGATTGATCACATAACAGGGTCGTTTGGTTTTGATCGGCGCACTGGAAAAAATCAGATCAATCTCTTCATTAAACCGAACATTTTCATACTCTTCGATCGAACGAGCCGGCAAAAAATGGATCTGGGGAAACAGTTCCTTTAATTCTGATTCCAAAATCAAGGATGAACTGATGCCACTGGGACAAACGACTAATGCATTCAGTTGGAAGTAATCACGTTTGGCCTTTTGTTTACTGATTTCTCCACCAAACAAAATCGTAAAATAACCGATTTCTTCATCAGGGATCGTGCCGACTAGGTCTTCTAAGGAACCCAGTGCTCGTCTCGTCAGTTCAAACAACTCATTGTATTGCAGCTTGATTTCTTCAATCAGTACATTCTCCAGTGGAAAACCGTAGCGGATTCGAAAATACGCTGGGACAAGATGATAGAATGTGTTCATCAAAAGGGTGCGATAGTCCACAAACTCGATAGCTGCCAGCCGTTCCATTTCATGAATGATCTTACTGGCACATTCCAATAAAAACTCTAATGAAGTATCTTCGATATCTCCTTGCAGAATCGTTTTCAACAGGATCGTTACATAAAGTTCTTCTGTTTTCCGATCTTTGATGTCAGGAAATTCTGCTAAAAACTGCTGACTGACTTGATGGACATGCAGCGACTGGAGCAGCGGTATTTCTGTCTCCGCTAAAGAAACAGCCGTTTCTGCCATCCGAAAGGATAGATAATTAAGAAAATAAAGCATTTCTTCGAAGCGACTCGGAACGATCACCAGATTGAAATCAGTCAGTGTTGCGGACAAACGATCTCTGATTTGAACATAGATCGTTTTATCCTGCTCATAGATTCCCTCAAATAAAAGCAAATTCCCATTTTTCGTATTGGATAACGCACTGACTTTTCGAAAAGCAAGAGCGCGAATCTGATATTCCTCTCCCTCTAGATAAAAGCCATATTTTCGAGAGTACAATAGTTGAATCTTTAAAGCTGCAAGTTCCTCTCTGATCCCCTTTAAATCTTTCAAAATCGTATTTTTACTGACATAGAACAGCTCTTGAAACTGATAGACGGATAAGTCTTTCACTGCTGAAAAAGTCAGAAGATAAATCATGGACCGCCGCTCTTCTTCCGAAAAAAACAACGTATTCTTCTGGATATCGAAAAGAATTTCCGGCCACTTTCGTTGAATCAGTGAAGGAATCAAAACTTCTCCCTCATGAATCATGATTCGTTGATTCAACCGCTGTTCAGTGATTTGATTGATTTTGGCAATCTCAGCCAAAAATTCCTCATCCCTCCACTTCGTCAAATCAAGAAACGCCTCAACATTTGGTTCTGAAAAAAGATACGTCAATTTGAAATGAATCATATTTGCTACCCCCACCTAAACTATAGCTTGCACAAAATGAAATCGCCATCATTTCTCGGTACAACTGAAACTTCGTTTTTTTTTAACGATGGACCGAAGAGGTGATTTCAAGGATTACCATAACATCCAATATAGTATCCGAGAAGGTTTTGTTGATAGAAACAAATGGATAAAAAATACAACATTAAAAAAAGCGAATCATTTACTGATTCGCTTAGATACTGATGCTATTTGTTGTTTTATTATTGAAACTATCAGAATCATTAAAAGCAATCGTCATTTTTCCAATATACTTTTTTAAAGTTATTTTCTGATACCTAAAAGACTTATCTTAATGAATGATGGAAAATAAGCTTTTTCTATCTACTCACTTATACTAACAGGAATCGTTGTTTCCGTTTCCTGTGTCTTTGCGGCTTCGTTTTTTACTTGCTGCTTTTCCAATATTTTGAAAAATGGCATATAAATAAAATATGAGATAGCAATTGATACAACAGACCAAACAGCTGCTCCAATACTACCATTAGTAGCTAAATAAGGACCAATAATAGGAGGAATAGTCCATGGAACTTGAATAACAATCGGTCCTACTATACCAATATTCATTAGGATATACGTACCGATACATAGGACCATAGGCGTTGCTATAAAGGGAATAAGCATTACAGGATTCATCACAATAGGCAAACCAAAAATAACCGGTTCATTGATACAAAAAATAGCTGACGGCAATGATAATCGTCCAATCGACTTATACATCTTACTTCTGGAATGGAGCATATTTAACACTAGACCTAGTGTTGCGCCAGTTCCGCCTAAACACATAAAGACAATCCAAAATCCATCGGCAAAAACATGAGGAACTTCTACACCACTTTGAAAAGCTGCCGTATTATCAGCAAGATAACTTAGGAAAACAGGGGTCGCAATTCCAGACAAAATATTGTCTCCGTGGATTCCACATATCCATAGCAAACAAACGAGAAGTGTGTATAGCAGCATGCCTGGGAGTGTTCCCATCCCTTGCATTAAAGGTTGGAAAACAATAGTAATGATTTCATTGATATCAACCCCTAATAAAGTTCTGACGATCCATATAACGGTCAGAATAAATGCTCCTGGGATTAACGTTGCAAAAGAAGTTGCTACAGTGGGCGGTACACCTTCTGGCATTTTTATTACAATATTATGAGTGACAAACCATTTAAAAGCATGAGTGACAAATACCCCAACAATGATCGCGGTAAACATACCACTAGCACCAAAATTAGCCAAATTTATCGTCCAGTCATCGTTTAATGTTGCTAGAAGAAAGCCGATAGTTGTGAGCATCGAATTAGAAATAGCATCAACACCAAACTCTTTTCCTAAATGATAGCCTATGCCAATTGCAGATATCAGTCCAAGGATTCCGAACGTAACATTGACTGGTGCATTCAACTGCGGCCCCCAATTTGACACAAAATCCATCCATGACTGTATTGGAAAGTTACCAATGATTAGGAAGATACTTCCAACAATAGTAAAAGGAATCGTCATGGAAATCCCATTTCTTATAGCAACTAAGTGTTTACTATTGCCTATTTTCAGCAATATAGGCAATACCTTGTTCTCAATGACCTGCATCGTTTTTCCTCCTTTTAGTTCACGACTTCCTTATCAACCACCAACACAGGATCTTTGTGCAACCATAGAGAAGTAACTGGACACTCTTTTGTAATCGTACCGCTTAGAAATTGTTGTATCGCAGACTTCTTTTTTGCTCCACTAGCTTGTACGATCATTGTTCCAGATTGTAATAATTGTCCTATCCCTAACGTAATTCCTTTCGTACGATCAACTTTCTCGTCTGAAAAATATTTTTTCCCAACACTTTGGGTTGATTCGTCTAAGTTCACTATATGAGCTTTATCTTCGAAGGACGAACCAGGCTCATTAAAACCTAAGTGACCATTTACTCCAACCCCAAGCAAACTCAGTGTTAATCCTCCATTCTCCTCGATAAATTTATCAGCTTTTTTGCATTCCTCATTTAAATCATCGGCTAAAGGATCAAATGTGTGAAGTTGCTTTAGGTCAATAGGAACCCGATTGAATAAGTTTCTTTTCAAATAGGATAGACAACTGCCTTCATTTTTCGGATCGATTCCAACCCATTCATCTAGTTCAATAAACTTTGCCTGGGATAAATCTATTTCTTTATTGATTGCTGCTTCTGCAATGATGTTAAGCGTTCCTACGGGTGTATCACCACCTGCAAAGCAATATAACCCATCTGGCTTTTCTTTCAAGACATCTAAAATGAGTTTTGCACAGATCTTACTGACTTCCTGGTAATTTGCCTCAACATAGTATTTTATATTCATTGTCATTCTCCTTTAAAAAAATTCGGCAGATATTCTTTGTGTGCCAAAAGCATTTCATCAAGTAGTTGCTTTGCTGTCCTATCACTTGGAACTAAGGGATTGATCGTCATCGCTAATAAAGCAGTGTTATAGTCTCCCGTAACAGCTGCTTGGGCCGCTATACGTTCAAAAGACTTAATTTGTTGAACTAGCCCTTTGATAGGAATAGGTAATTCACCTGTAGTCAAAGGGATCGGTCCTTGTTTTGTAATCAAACAATTTACTTCAACCGCTGAATCACAATCGATATCACTGATGGCTCCATTATTTCTTGTATTGACCGTTTGAATATCACGTTTGTCATTATAGATGGAATTAATTAAATTACATGCTGCTTCACTATAATAAGCGCCCCCACGTTCTGATAATTGAGGTGGTTTGATTGCTAGATGTTCATCTTTATAAAGTTCAAACAATTCATGTTCGATTTTCTGCACAACTTCTGCACGAGTTCCTTCTTTTTCTGCTGATTGTTTTTGCTCAGACAACATAGTGGCTGTTTGATAGTAATACCTTAAATAGCCGATGGGAATCATGCCAAGTGTTCGGAAAAAATCTGGTTCCCATTCTAAATCAGCAATGTTTTTCAGACCAACTGCATCACCAGCATCTTGCGTCATCAATGTAAGTACTTTTTGGGTCACATCAATCCCTTTATGATAAATCTTTTTCGCAAAAACCATATGATTTAGTCCAGTAAATTCAACATATAATTCTTCTTTGGGTACTTTTAATGTTTCTGCAATGCCACGTTCTATTCCAATTGGTCCATTACACAAACCTACTACTCTACGCATATTGCTATGGCGTAAGACAGCTTCTGTCACCATGCCAGCTGGATTAGTAAAGTTGATCAGCCATGCTTCTGGGCAAAGACGCTCCATGTCTTTCACTATTTCTAAGATAACGGGAATCGTGCGTAATCCTTTAAAAAGCCCTCCTGGACCATTCGTTTCTTGTCCAATCGTGTCATATGTTAAAGGGATTCTCTCGTCTTTCGCTCGCGCTTCCAAAAGACCTACACGAAATTGGGTCGTAACGAAGTCCGCATCCTTTAATGCCGCTTCACGATCAAGAGTCATATAAATTTTCATTGGAAGTTCCGCTTTTTTTACCATACGTTTAGCAAGTTCCCCAACAATTTCTAATTTCTCTCTTCCTTGTTCAATATCCACAAGCCATAATTCTGAAATCGGTAATTCAGCATATCGTTTAATAAATCCTTCTATCAATTCTGGTGTATAACTTGATCCACCGCCAATTGTTGCAATTTTTATTCCTTTATCCATCCTGAAACACTCCTTTAACTTAACTACATGGTCAGTATAGATTATTTTTATCTCCATAAATACCGCCTTTAAGTAAACGGTTACAAAAACAAACGATTGACACCGGTTACACTCCTGTTACAATTTGTAACAGGAGGGGATTACTATGTTGTTTCTTGACTATCAACCAGACTTAAATGAAACGGATATTGAAGTATATAAAGCAATAATTTCAGACGTAAATGCAGTTGCTTCCATGAGTATTCGTGAATTAGCTGAGAAAAGTCATACGAGTACTGCCAGCGTACTACGCTTTTGTAAAAAATTTCGCTGTACCGGTTTTTCTGAATTTAAAATTTACCTCAGTGCGTATCTCGAATCTCTTAAAGAAGAAAAAGAGGTAAAAACACTTGATTTTGAGAGTGAACTCTTGAATTTTTTAGTACGGACACAAGATAAATTCTTTGAAGATAAATTTGATGAGGCAGTTCACTTATTGATGGAAAAAGAGCTGATTATTTTTATTGGCGTAGGCTCCTCAAATGTTGTTGCTGAATATGGTTCTCTTTATTTCTCGTCACTATTTAACATGGCGATTCGCATTGAAGATCCTAGTAATTACCCTATTAATTACCTATCCACTGAGTTAGCAAAAAAAATGTGTATCGTCGCTTTATCCGTTTCGGGCGAGACCACAGAAATCATTCAATATTTAAATCATTTGAATCTATCAGAAAGCTCAGTAATAGGAATTACCAGCAGCTCTAATTCAACACTTTCTAAATTAGCTGATATTGCAATAACCTATAATATTTCACTAGAAAAAATTAATGAAGCTGATATTACAACACAGATACCGGCAATGTACATTATTGAAAAGTTAGCGAAAACCGTGAGAAATAGAATGGAAACTCAATAGATTTATAAAAAAATTCTTCAGGTAATTCTTTCCCTCTATTCACAAGTTCACCGATCGATATATCCACAAAAAAAAGAGACTCACATGTATCTATGTGGTCTCTTTTTGATATATAGATTTGTTCAATTTATTTGTTTCTCTTACCTTTGGTTTGAGAAGACTTCAAAAAATCTTGTGAAGTTTCCTCTTCTCAATCATTTGCCTCTTCATTCCCTATTGTTGAGGTAACTTTTTCATCGATACGTAAAAATGGTAAATAGATAAAAACACTCACAGCAATGATCGCAATTTGCAAGACTGATGCTCGCCAATCGCCACCAGTTGCTAAAAATCCAGATATGACAGGAGGAGTGGTCCAAGGTATCTGCACGACAACATGATTGATTAAACCAACAGCTGTTGCAAAATATGCAACTGTTAGGGAAAAAATCGGCGCCAATACAAATGGAATAATCAAACTAATATTGAAAACAATTGGTAAACCAAAAATGATCGGTTCACTGATATTAAATAGTGCAGGAGTTACGGATAATTTTGCAAAGTCTTTGTAGTCTTTACGACGACTAAAGATAAAAATAGCAATTAGCAAAGCAATAGTATTTCCTGATCCTCCCATAACAGCAAACGTATCTTTAAATGCCATGTTTATGATATGTGGAATATCTTCCCTATTCGCATAAGCAGCCATATTCTCTTGCATATTTTGAATTAAGAACGGATCGAGAAGTGAACCTGATATCACTGCTTGATGAATTCCAAACCCGAAAAATAGATTTGCAATTGAGGTAATTAAGAGGAACCCTGGTAAACCTGTCGTTACCCTACTTAAAGGTCCAGTGATTAGAGTAGTAATCAACGAATTAACATCCATATTGAATAATTGATTGACAGCAAATGAACCAATTGCGAAGGTAGTCACGGTAATCATGATTGGAATAAGGACGTTAAATGACTTCAACACAGCTGGTGGGATATTTCCTGACAACTGAATTTGTAACTTTTTGTTATTTGATAACTTAATAAAGAGTTCCGTAGCAGCTAAGCCCACAAAAATTCCAACGAACATTCCTGACGCACCAGTATGAGTGACAGGAATAACCCCACCTACCTCCAGCGCTTCTTGACTTCCTTCTGGTGTAAACATCGTCATCATAGGGGTGAGAACAATAAACGTTGAAATAGCGACTAGAACAGCAGCAATATGATTTGTATAATTTCTGCTAACACACATATGATAAGAAACTGCCGCAACAACTAATAGCGTCGTTATACTTAGCGTTCCATTACTGATGGAAGTCCCGATTTCTTGAATCGTCGTTAATGTTGCTGGATCAATGATATTTCCCATAAATCCTGTTGGCTCTAAAATAACATAGTTGATCAATGTAACAAATCCCGCCAACATCATAAAAGGCATAAAAGTGGCGAAAGCATCCCTTAGTGTTCGAAGATGAATCTGGTTCCCTAGCCTTGTGGCTATTACTCCGAACTTTTCAAAAATAGCATCTTTTTTACTCATAATCCCGATCAGTCTCCTTTTTTAGTTGTAAGCGATTGCTTATGGGATGATCATACACCAGCTTTTTAAAAAAGTAAA
This sequence comes from Enterococcus sp. AZ063, assembly GCF_051715045.1. Taxonomy (NCBI): domain Bacteria; kingdom Bacillati; phylum Bacillota; class Bacilli; order Lactobacillales; family Enterococcaceae; genus Enterococcus; species Enterococcus sp. AZ063. Next base: position 579,938 of record NZ_JBIOTA010000001.1, on the reverse strand, counting down.
TATCTTTATTTAAAATTATATATCTTTTTCAAAAGTCAAAAAAAGACCAACGAAATTCGTTGGTCTTCACTTCTCAACAAAAACTGCTTCAAAAATAAAATCTTTGTATAAATGTCTCGAAAGAGAATATTCAAACGGTACACCAGATGACAATGACACCACTTTGTCTACCTCTATCATAAACTCGCCTGGTTTTACAGAAAGAATTTCCGCATCGAAGTCATTTGCCACATCACCTTTGATCCAAATATGGGAAGATTTAATCTCTAGACCAAGCTCATTTGTAATGTAGCCATATACAGAACGTTTCAAATGCTTTGGTTCTAACCCCGGTATAACAGAAAGTGGCATAAACGTTTGCTCAATAGAATACGGTTGTTCATCAATAAAACGACTTCTAATAATATTATAGACATACTCTTTTTGATTTATTTCTAAAATTTCTGCCACTTCATTCGATGGCAACTCAATTGAGAACGTATGGATTTCAGAAGTCACATGTTCTTCCCCTACTAAATCAAAAAGACCTTCATTTGGTCCAAACACTTTCGAATTATCAATTGGTCTGCGTAGAACTTCCGTTCCGAATCCACTACGTGTTCGTAAAACTCCCTCTGATACTAGCATATCAATACCTTTCTTCACAGTGAGCTTACTTGTTTGATACTCATGCGCAAGTTCATCGCCTGTAGGTAATTTTTCGCCGATTTGATAGGTTCCATTGGCAATTTTTTTCTTTACCTCCGTATAAACCTCCATATATTTTGGCTGTTTCTTCATAACTTACTCCCTCATACTCATCTCTATTACTTATACTTTAACATAAAAAATTGTCTTTTTACAGCTAAAAACATACCCATCACGAAAAGATATATATTTTTAATAAAAAGTATTTATTTATACTAAAAGCAATGTTACACTATTAAAAACGAACAGGAGGAAACGATAATGTCAAGACAAACTCAGTTAACATTTCCAGATGACTTTTGGTGGGGCTCCGCTTGGTCAGCAGAACAATCTGAAGGGCGTGGAGAAACAGGAAAAGCAGAGACCGTATGGGATCGGTGGTTTCACGAAGAACCTCATCGTTTTTATAAACGAATTGGACCTAGTATTACGACAGACCATATCCATCGTTACCACGAAGATATTCAATTGATGAAACAAACGGGGCACAATTCATTTCGTGTGTCTATCTCATGGGCACGAATGTTTCCAAATGATGGGGTTGGTAAACCAAACGAGAAAGCGATAGCCTATTATCGAGATCTTTTTACCGAAATGAAAAATAATAATATCAAAGTTTTTGCGAATCTCTATCATTTTGATATGCCCGCAAAATTACAAGATAAAGGGGGATGGGAATCACGTGAAGTTGTTGATGCTTATGTAAATTTTGCTGATACCTGTTTTCTAGCGTTTGGCGACTTAGTTTATCATTGGTTCACCTTTAACGAACCTTTGGGGCCAATCTTGGGCTCTTATTTAGAAGATTTTCACTATCCAAATCTCATTGATTTTAAGCGTGGTGCTCAAGCAGCGTTCTTTACCATATTAGCTCATGCAAAAGCCATTCAAACTTTTAAAAAATACCAGCTATCTAGCAAAATCGGAGTAATTCTCAATTTGAGTCCGACTTTCCCAAGAAGCCAAAATTCAGCAGATAAAAAAGCAGCAGAAATTGCGGATCTTTTTTATACTCGTAGTTTCTTAGATCCCATGGTCAAAGGAGTATTTCCAGAAAAACTAGTCTCGTTGCTGGAGGAATACGACCAATTACCCGTTGATTTCAATGACACAGACCTAAAAATTATTGAAGAGAATACCGCACAGATACTTGGTCTAAACTACTATGAACCACGCCGTGTCAAAGCAAGAACTTCTGCCGTTAATCTAGAAAGTCCATTCTTACCAGAATGGTTCTTTGAACCGCATATTATGCCTGGCCGTCGAATGAATGAATATCGTGGATGGGAAATCTATGAAAAAGGAATTTATGATTTATGTATGGACATCAAAAATAACTACGGAAATATTGAATCCTTTATCTCAGAAAACGGTATGGGTGTTGCTAATGAAGAACGGTTCATGGATGAAAATGGACAGGTGATTGATGACTATCGCATTGAATTTATCCAAGACCATCTCGCCTATTTATGGAAAGCAATTCAAGATGGCTGTAATATAAAAGGATACCATCTATGGACATTCATTGATTGTTGGTCATGGATCAATGCATATAAAAACCGCTACGGCTTAGTTTCTTTAGATTTAGCCACACAGAAACGTACAATAAAGAAAAGCGGCTTGTTTTACAAGGAACTAAGTAAGCAAAACGGTTTTTCCTACGATCTCGAGCGACTGGTAGATTAGCATTCACGAATATGATTGATAGTGATCTGTATAGAAGAAACCTGTTGCCACAACTCCTCTTTCGCACCTTCTAAGAAGGCGACAGGGTTTTATTAGTAAAAAAATAACCGTTTCCCTGCTAAAGTCGACGGTTATTTTTTTGTCATATTTCACTGTGGCTAGGATACGAAAGAGCAGCATGGCAATAAATGTACCAGAATTTATCTGGAACTTATTAGCCGCTAGTTTCGATAATAATGCTTCCCTTTTCTTTAAACATTGCATTCGTTTTTAGTTGTTCGAACACTTTTCCAATATGACTACATCGAACACCTTATTTCAATTGAGAATAAGGTTTTGCCTATGTCGCTTATCGATTTTGTTTGAGAATATCCTTGTTAAAAGTTGAAAAATCACTCTCTTCTTGCTATACTAACTATGTAAAGAGGAGTTGTTGCCACAACCCCTCTGCAGCGCCATTTAAGACGGCGACAGGTTTTTTAACTTAAAAGATAACCGTTTCCCTGTTAAAGTCGACGGTTATTTTTTTTTGTCATTTTTCACTGCGGCTAGGATACCAAAGATCAGCATGGCGGTAAATGTACCAAAACTGATCATTAGCCCGATTGCTTCCGCTGTGGACAAAAAGGCTTCTCCTTTCTGAAGAGTTAGTACTTACATTCATAAGCACCACCACCTTTCAAAGATAGCCACCGTCACAAACTTTACTGCAGTCAAATGGTACCATACTTCCATCAATAAAACTTTCAAATGCCAAGGATTTATCATTATTTTTTCACGGCGCATGGTCCATCTGCTGTGATTCATTCCATAAATTCGTCAAAATAACCCGCTGTTCTCTCTTCAAGCCTGATCCACTCTTTTCCGACCTTCTCCAGCCCCTTTTCTCAGTCCCAACCAAGTGTCTTCCATCAAGAAAAATAGTCAAAAGTCAATATCATTCTATTCACCAAAAACCACTTTTGTTATAGTAACAAAAAGGAGAATGCAGATGAGAAATGAACGAAAAATCATTCAAGATAGCATCCTTGGTGTAGAAGCTTTATTATTTAACGGCATCCAGCAGGAGTTTCCTAACCATTGGCACGAATATTATGTGATTGGCTTGATGGAAGCTGGGACGCGTCAATTCACCTGTCAAAATACCTGCTATATCGTTGAAGCAGGCGACTTGATTTTGATTCCGCCAAAGGCTGCCCACCGCTGCCAGCAACTCACGGAGGAGAAGCTGGTTTACCGTAATATCCACTTAACCCCGGAGAACATGGCGGTACAAGTACAAAAAAATTTTTAACACTCAATTGACGCCCCACTTTCCTGAACCGGTCATTCGCCAAGTGAAAGAAAAAGAGGAATTTCATGCAGTTCATCAGCTGCTGCTGTCGGATCGCGGTGATGAGTTTGAAAAGCAAGAACGCTTTACTTGTCTGCTTCACGACCTGCTTGTTCAGTATGCGGATTTCACCCACGAACAAACGGACCCGGTGTCAAATAAAGCCGCAACGGCAAAAGCCTATATCGATCAACATTATGCCGAAAAATTGTCCTTGAGTGAATTAAGTGACGTTCTTGGAATGAATCAGTACGTCTTGATTCGGCAGTTTACCAAAGCGTATGGGCTGTCGCCGTTTCAATATTTAAGTACGGTGCGCATCAGTGCTGCCAAGAAAAGACTAGAAGCACAAGAAGCAATTGCAGAAGTCGCTTTTCTGACAGGTTTTAGTGACCAAAGTCATTTTACCCGTATCTTTAAAAGCTTGATTGGGGTCACCCCGAAAGCTTACCAAACAATTTACCAAGAAGATGGAGTGAGAACGTATGAATAACCAAGAAAAATGTGTCATGATTATCGATGAACAATTACCGATTGGCTTAGTTGCAAATACTGCAGCAATTTTAGGCGCAACCTTAGGCAAATTGTTTCCCGAAGGAATCGGAGAGGATATTTACGATTCGACGGGCAGAAAACACCTTGGCATTGTCAACTTTCCCATTCCTATCTTAAAAACGAACAAGGAACAGTTGCAGACCATTCGTGAATCGATCAGTCAACAAGCAGATCCAGAAGTAACCATCATTGATTTTTCCGACGTTGCTCAGACCACCAATTCTTATGAGCAATACCGCCAGACGCTTGAGACGATTCCCACAGAAACACTGGCTTATTTTGGTCTTTGTTTAAAAGGCAAGAAAAAGAGTATCAATAAAGTCGCTGGCAGCTTACCGTTGTATCGGTAAAGCGCTAATAAGAAAACGGTCGTTTAAAACAAGTTGTCTTTTTGTCGGCCGAACAGTCTTCTTGCTATATACGTTTTTTATAAACAGTCCTATAAAAAAACAAACACTTTTGAGGTGTTTGTTTTTTTGTAAGAGATTTTCTAGCATACATTTTCTTGCTCTTTGATTTTGACAAGATCAATTGAAAAATAAACTACTCTCCTTGATAAATATTCAGCCCCACTTCAGTATCTTCTACACAACTGTTCGCTGGTGCTTTAACAATCAGAAAAAGAAAGTAAAAGTCTCCCACACAAGCAGCGGCATGTGCGGCAGCAATCAAGGTAAAAAGAGATACCGTCAACCAGCCAAATAAATAAAATAGAAAGAGACCCACAGAAATGCCAAGGAATGGCGCCAATAAAATGATGGCAAATTTCCCTTTTGAATAAAAGGAATGGGGACTCGTGGCATATGCTACGCCATTTTTGAACCCAAACTTTACCTTCCCTTTAGGGTCAAAAAGCTTGAAGAAGGCACCATGGATCAATTCATGAATAATGATGAGAATAAAATATGCAACCATTAAGATCAAAAGATCGAAAATAAACGAAGTTTCAGCATTTGACCCATGACCACCTAAGACAAAGAGTGTAAAGAACACATAGAAAAAAATAAAACTAGGAATCGCCGCGAGATTCAATCTCTTTATTGTTTTTTTATCATCCATCAAATTGATTTGTTTGAGTAATTTCATCGCTGTTCTCCTCTTCTTTTTGTCATTCTTCTTAGTACATGATTTCTATGAATTCCCTTTACCCAACCAATAAGAGCAGCAAACACAAAACCAGTGCCGTTAAAACGAAGAGGAAATTGATCATCTCTGGCGCACTTTCAAACCTTCTCTTTAATGGCGGAAAACGAAAACTTGGATTCATGCTTTTCGTTTGGTAGTCCACGCTGCTTGATAAAAAGCTGTCGGAAGGGATCATAAACACTAAAAGAACGCCATAAATAATGGAGGCAGGAATCAGGAGTGAGCATTTGGCTAGGTAGCCAATCAGTAGACTCACGATCAAAGGAATAGCTACGTACAAAACACTTTGGTACAGTATTCGCCGAATTGGTTTCATGGGGAAGTCTCCTTAGTCAGTAATCGTTACGCACAGGTACAAAATAATTTTATTTACTTATCAAATAAATATACCATTGCTTTTAAAGACTGTAAACACGCCAGAAAACCAAGTCGATGCTGCCAAGCGCGACTGCCCAATGCTTGGTGCAAAAAAAGAAGTGGTTTCTTCCCACTTCTTAAAAAGCACTCTACTTGTTTTTTCCCTTCAATTAACCTCTCAAGATAATCGGTAAACCGTTATACTTACCAGATTGCTTCCTCTCTTCCTTTTGAAAAAGCTACGACGCTGGACAAAGAAGCCTGCGAACCTTGTCTCTTTATTAAAATTTCTTCTGAAAAGCATTCGTCTAAAAAAATCATACGACCTTGTCTTTCCTTTTGGTTTTTTACAACACCTGATCTACTTGAGAAAAGACTGCGAAACCTTCTTTAGAAAAGCAAACGTCTCAAGAAAAAATAATCGTGCGGTTTCTGCCCTTCCTTTTGGCTTCGTACAATGCTTGATCTGCTTGGTAAAAGGTTTCTGAAATGTCTAACGCAGAGGCTGCTTCTGAAATCCCTGCCGAAAAGTAAAGGGTCAGTTGGGCGGTTTCTAATTTCAACTGTTCATTGCTTAAAAACAAATGGAATTCTTCAATAATTTTTTTCACAGCATCAGAAGTATTCTCTTTAAATAGGACTAAAAATTCTTCGCCGCCATATCGATAGACTTCGACTAAATGGGAAGGACTTTTCTGGTAGAGAAACGTCATCAGTTTTTCCGAAAAGAACGATAGGGCTTGATTGCCGATTTGATGTCCATGGTGATCATTGATGCGCTTAAAATGATCTAAATCCATCATCACCACGACGAGCTGGTCCTTCTCAAGTAGCGCCAGCTTTGAAATATCCTCGTTCAGACTGCGGAAATTTTTCACCTTGGTCAACTCATCATAATTGCGTTCAATGATTTTTGTGTTGATTTTTTCCAGGAAATTTTTTTGATTCTGCAAATAATACTTCCATAAAGAAACGATCCCCACAGATCCAATGCCTAAAGACACTACATCCCAAACGCTAATTTCGCGGCGATAAAAAAGCAAGGCGTTGAGCATCGGCGAGACAACCGTAACGAAAATCGAAAATAGGTAAAATGCCGTGTGATTTGGTTGTCCATAAAATCTTTTCTTTAATAAGCCCGTAACGATTAAAATGATGTAATTTAATCCGATAATAAAGAGCATGGCTTCCCATTCAAATTTATTGATCAATGCAAAAAAGGTCAGCAAAATGACGGGTACTAACCCAACCAGATAGATTTTTTCTTTGAGAATGCCAAAATAATAAATAAAGATTGGAATCGTATATTCATACGCAACATAACCGATACTGTTCAAAGAAAATGATATAATAAAGTAGACTTGCGAAATAAACAAAACAATACCAATAAGAATTTTAAACGACAGGCGTAAATTCAATTCTTTGAAGTTCTTGATAAACAAATCATACGAAATGAGCAAGCTCACGACTAACACAGAATAGATCGCAGCATAAATCAGATGGACAAACACACTACTCCTTCTTTCTTTCATAGATTTTTCTTTAAAATCGTTCGCCCATGATTTTGAAAGGCTCGATTCTTTAACGATGCAGCGCACGAAATAAGCTTTTTTCCTGCACTTCATGAAACCAAAAATAAAGCGACCCCAGAAAGGAGCAGAAACCAATGTCTGAGAAAATAGAACAAGAACTCTTATCGATATTTCCCCAATTATATTTTGATGCCCAGCCTATCTTTCAAATGAAAGCAGATAGTCAGAAAGTGATTGGCTACGAATTATTATTGAGAAGTACCGAAAGAAATAGGTTTCCCCTTTCCTTCTTCCAGCAAGTGATCAAATACAAAAAATTACATACTCGTTTACTGCAGTGGTATCGAAATGAAATTTTCAGCTTGCTTCATCCGAACGAAGAAACAAAAATCAGTCTCAATATCCACCCGCAACAACTCAGCTACCCAGAAACCTTTTTGATGTTAGCTGATTTAGCTCCCTACCATGATCGTATTTTGATTGAGATCACCGAAGACGATACAGAACCTTCTATCGCTTGTGATCCCAAGTCCTTTCTTATGAACAAAATCAACCAAATAAAAAAGATGCGCTTCTCTGTCGCATTGGATGATGTAGGGACAGGCATTCATTCACTGACAAATATTGCACCGATGCTGGATAAAATCGATGTGATCAAGTTTTCGCCTATCTCGTTGCGAGTGCTGTCCCAAAAAGAGATTTTCTTTTTGATCGACTTCTGGCGAAATATCGCCAGCAATCGTAAAATCCAATTTATTGTCGAAGGGGTCGAAACCTCGGATATCCATGAGTACCTGCTTGAAGAAGAGATTTTTCTTCAACAAGGGTTTTATTTGGACAAACCTGCCCCAGCTGATCAATTAAAGCGAAAAAAATAGTCCTCGCGTCGTTTATTTTTCTCATTATACGCGATCAAAAATAAACGATTATTAAAAAAATGAACAGATGCCCTTCAAATATAACACAAATAATTTTATTTGCAGAATTTTTGCTGATTCGGCATCGTTTAAACGGTGATTTCACATGAGAGAAAGTAGAAATCAAAGAAAAGACCTTTTTTTGATAGGTGAATAGACAAAAAGCATTCAAGAAGTCAATTCCTGAATGCTTTTTGTCTATTCACTCTTTTTTCGATACACCCCTTCTATTTCAATCGCTCACCTTCCCTAATTGCAAAAGTATTAAAAATAGTCATCACTTCTTACCTACTCGTCTTGCTAGAAGTGATGCCTACCATTCCCTCTTTGATTCATCTCACATTGAAAACCAGAGAATGTTTCGCTTTTGTTCCTAGATTGTAACCACACAGTTCTTTTAGATAAAAGCGGTAATCATTTTCAACGATTCGAATGATCTCATTGTCGGAAAAATCGTCGAATCGCATCATTTCTGTGACTAAGACCAGTTTGGCGTCGATGCCCAAAATATCTGGGGTGATCGCCCAAAATGTTTCTGGTGAAATGGCTGCTACCAATTCATCAAGGAGTGCCAATTGCTTTTCAACATACGCCGCTAAATCGCCATTGGCGCGGTGTGACTCCGCAAATTTCTTTTGAAATCCATCAAGGTATTCTGTTTTTGAAGTAAATACCGTCATGCTTTTTTACTCCTTTCTTTGAGGGGAACAAGCCCCGTTATTTTCTTCCTAAAGCTCAGCTTGTTCTTCTAGTTATTCATTCACTATTTTTTCTAGCTGCTGAAAAATCACCCAGGTACAGGCGTCAATGCAGAATATCCAGCAATCCTCTGACCAACTGCTTGTAATGCTCTTTTTGATCTTTTGCTCCATTTTCTGCCTTGATTGACAGACTTTGCTCAATGGCTGCTTGAGGAATCAGCAGATGGGTGTTTAAGCTTGAGATAAAGGAGACACATTCTTCTAATAATTGATACTCTTTTTGCAGGTTGCTGGGTAATTTATATTTACGTAATGGAAATAAATAGCGAGCATTGGTTTTTATTTCTTCTATACGATCGTTTTCTAGTAAGTAACGCATGGTATCGAGTTGTTTTCCTTGATGATATGGGCAAGTATCTGCACTCAGCAGATGGGTATAGTACCCGATGTATTCACTATTTATGATGGTTCTTTCAAACGCTTCTTTCTTGATTTTCATCTTCTGTATCCTTCTTTCAAAGCTATCACTGACCTCACTTATACAGCGTTTGTGGTATCACTAAGTACTGTTTCTTCTTTTGGTCCATTTTTTGTTAAATCTTTCATCAAAAAAAGAGAAACTGCAAGTTTTCCCCACAGTTTCTCCTATACGCTTCTAGCGATGCCTATAGTTAAGGAGCGACGCTTTCACCGTGTTTCTTTTTTCTTGTTACTGCGACGACAAACAGTACTAGGAGTGTATACCCAAGAATGATCAAACTGCTTGTGTTTGATGAACCTGTTTGTGGTAATTTTCCTTGTCCGATTTGAGAACCATCTGCTACGATCGTTTTCTTATTGTCATCGTCTGCTTCTTCCTCTTGCGTCACCGTTTCACCGATTCGACCGGTCACAGAGACTTGCCCTGTCGTCGCCTCTGCGACGCTGGTTTCCGATAGATCCCAGACAGTCAGAGTCAGTAACACAGCGACGAAAAGAACGATTCGTTTTCGTTTTTTCATACGATAGATCCCTTCTTTACTGGGATTTCAATTCTTAGTCTTCCTCTACATCCGGCGCAAAGCTCAAGACCAATTTGAAACTTGGATTTGATTCTTCTGATGCATCGGTCGGTGTTGCTTCACCAGTGAACGCAAACGTGCCTTCATTCGTACCTTGGTTGCCTTCAAGGGTAAATAATTCTGTTTCTGCTACGGTTGGTGTGCCATTTTCAAACAACTCGATACCATTTACGTTTAACAAGTCTACTTCATCCATATTCAATGGTGTATCGACACCCGCAACAGAAGCGATTACACCAACTGCTGAGTTATTTGTCACAGTGTAGCTAGGTGAAACGATCTCTTTGTGGCTTGACTCTTCTGTCGTATAGAACAAAGCAGTCGTTGGAATCGTCACATTGATCCATTGGTTCAAATCGTCGGGATTTGGTCCAGGGGTTGTGTTATCGAATGATCCGATGATCCCGTTTACTTGGACATCTCCTGACGTATCGCCTTCACGTCCGTCAATGGTTTGTGTCGCAAAAGCGGTGGTGCCGCTTGCGATTACTCCTGCGATCGTTGCTGTACTTAGAATAGCTGCTACAAATTTTTTCATTTTTATTTCCTCACTTTTCCTTTTTTTAATTCTTAACGATAATCGTTAATTCAGCTTCAGTGACCCCTTGTTTTTCTTTGCTTTCAGGGTCGTAAATATTGATGGTGGCTTTGGCAGGATACTCGCCTTTTGCCAATGGTGTCGCCAAGGCGACATTTTCAACAAATTGATTTGGATAGATCGCACCGGAAGAATAGATGACTTCCCCGCTCGACAGTAAAGAGATGTCCACGGCGATTGGGTACACATTGGTGCCTGGATTAACGATCTCGATGGATCCCGTGCTTTGACCATCTTCAAAAATGGCTTCTGGATTGATTTGCAGGGTGAAATAATTCGCATCTGCAATTTCCTGCGCCCGTTCAGAAACCCGCTGATCGGTGGCATCGCCAGATTCTGGCAACAGGTCGGCACTGATCAAAGGGACTGCTGCTTTTGATTGGTAAAAGTAGTACCCGATCCCACCGATAAGTACTAGCAACAGCAACAACCACAAGATCCATTTCCGTCGATCCTTCGTTTCGATTTGATTCGTTTGCTCCAATGGATTCACCTCCTTCACGTTTGGTACGATCTTTTTTCTTTAATCTCGTGGGACAAAGCGTAAGACGATGCGATACTTCGGTACGAGCAAGTCTTCATAGTACCCACCTTGGTCGGCTTCTGTATCAACGATCCATTGGGGATAGTCTCCATAGAAGTCCCCCGTTAAGGAAATCGGCACGCGGCTTCTTTCTTCTAGGCGAACCAAGTGTTGTTCCTCCATCGCTTCATAGAGTTGGATCTGTGTTTCTTCCGTTTTTAGATTCAATCGCAACAGCGGGGTTGAGATATCGTCATAGGTCAGGGTTGGGTCTTCTTCTTCGCTTTCACTTTCGGCATAGTCGAGAGGATCTTCTCCCGCTTCTAATAAGACAATACTGGCACTATCATCGATCGCCAGTTGATTGACGTAGGTATCCACGGCAAGTGGCGATTGATTGCGGATCTCATACGTTTGGCTTTCAAAATTACGATTCGATTCCGCTGTATTGTACAAGGATTCGAAGACCATTTTGGTTGGGATCGTCACTCGCATATGCTCCAGTTTCGATGTCACATCGATACCGATAGCCATCTGGTAGGCTTTATTCCCCACCTCAAGAACAGCAAAGTAGCTGCCGTCTTCGTCCACTTCTCGTGTAAGATCCGTTTCTACGATGCGAAAGTCATCCGTCATATCCGCTTCCGTCAAGACGTTTGCGGCTTGCGCACGACTTTCTTGAAGGATCAAAGCATCCAATGCCTCTTTTGTAGGTAACTCGTTGATCTTATAACGATCTAAGGTGATATTGTACGCTTCAAGGTTTACCCCTTTGATGACGGTTTGACGAGCTGTGACATCGACATAGGTCTCAATCGACGGTTTTGATAAGAAAATCGACACTTCTGTCTCGGTTTCCAATCGTTCATTTTCTCTTAGTGGAATACGGAAATAGCGATACAGCTGATTTTCATCACGATAGTCGCCCCATTCGATTCGTTCAGAGTTTTTGTCTAATTCGACGAGTTCTCCGTCAGTATTGGTATAGGAGATCACTGTGATATCGGTATCCTCGTACATAGAACCAGTGATTTCAGTCGACTGATCACTCAATGCATCAATTCGGGCAACGAGGCCTTCTGGTTCTGAAAAACGAATTTTATTGTAATTATTTTTCGCAATCACTTGATAAATATCTGTTTGTGTTTCAAGACTTTCTAAGGAACCATCGAATTGTTCGCCACTCAGCAATCTGGAACGTGCTTCGCCATTTCCTGTGCCTCCATAGGGGAAGGTATTGCCACCATTTCGATTGATTCGCATCGTTCCTGAAATATTGATAAATTCTTCCGTTGGTGCCTCTAAAGAAGCATTTTCCCAAACTGATAGTTTTTGACTCGCCACATTGATTCGCAAACCATTCGCAACCGTATTTTGTGCGGAGCGGATCAAACGCTGCAATTGCGCATTGGCTTGACCAGTTCTTGTCGTAGGGTGACTAATTTCAAACAAATTCACATTGTTTATATTCAATCGTGCATTGGCTAGTCTGAAATAAAGAACTTCAGATTTATTTCTTATGGTTTCTAATACAACCGTAGCGTCTTCTTCTGCGGAAAATGAATTACGGACATTGACTAGTGGTCGATTGATAAATTCTGCTGATGTCCCCATGCCTGTTCGATTATCAGTCATGAAAAAATTAGCTCTGGCCCCTACCATGATGTTCGCAAATGAATTCGAATGATTGCTTGAGGCATTCCCTCCCGCTTGCGTATTTAATCCTCTCGCAACCCCTTTAAAGGTCGCGTCATCATTGAGAATGAAATTAGAGGAAGTCGTGACTCTAAAGATTCCTCCAGATTGATCCACGTCAAGGGTAGCTCCTTTGCCAATCCAAACAAATGAATTACTAGCCGTCAACCATATAAAGCGGGAATCTGAAGTCGTTCGATCTCTTCTTGACGTCATGGTGGCATTGTCTTGCAATTCCACTCTTTGTGACACTCGGATTCTGGCGTAATTTTGACTTGTAGCTGAATTTTGAATCGCCGTCGTTGTTGGCTCTGTCAAATGAACTTCAGCATGTTGTCCCAGCGTAACGGAACGAACAGTGGTGTTTCCTGTCATTCCCCTCGCTGCGTTGATTCTCGTATAGGAATTTTCGCCAAATAGCAGATCCGTCGTTCCGACGCCTTGTAAAAATCGTCCCCCCGTATCAACTTCGACTTTACTTGCTTCTTCCATCGTAAATTTCGAGTTCGCCAAGGTTAAACGAAAGACCGCTCGTGCTGCTTGTCGTGTAGTATGATTGACCGTTACTTTCGCTTCACGTCCAAGTTTGATTTCTTCTCTAAAGCGGAAAAAATCAACATTTGCATTGCTTCGTCCAGAAACGGTGATTTCAGAGTGATCGCCCACATGCAACCTGCGAATGGTTGAAGAAGCAGCAGATGAGGTACCGCCGGTAAAGCCTTGTGCGGTTTGTAGGCTGATCGTATTTGCTTCACCAATATAGATATCTGTTGTGCTGCGACCAGTAACCAATGGTCCTACTTGATTAAGGGTGATAGTTGCATTTGCTTCTGATAGAAATTGGGATGCCGCCGACGTTGAACCCAATGCAATGAAAGGATTGGCGGCCGATGACGTGCGAGAATAGTTGATCGTCGCTTTTTCTCCTAGAAAGAAGCGTCGTTGCACGGAAAACGCATTGGCTGCTGCACTCGTTGAATGTTCAGCAATCGTGATTTCAGCCCCTTCAAGCAGCTCAAATTGATCGACCATCGTTCCAGCGGTGAAGCCATGACCTAACACACCAGTAAGTTTCGCGTATTTCCCTAAAGTTACCTGAGCCAAGCTTGCGTTGACGAACGCCCCACGCTGATTCACAGCTATTTCTGAATAGTCACCAATGGTGATTTTTCCGTTGCTCGATGCTAAACCGATGACGACATTCGATGTACTTGCTGAAGAGGTCGTTCGCGTTCTCGGTACGTCAATTGTTGTATGACTGCCGATTTGAACCGAAGACGTTGCGAAAAAGGTACGATACGCTTGACCAACAGTAGCATTACTAGGTTCACTGATGGCTATTTCCACCTGATCACCAATCGAAATACTGTCGACGGCTATATTGCCATTAAATCCGTTGCTATGCTGATTGTTCATTTTCACGTGGTCTTGGATCACGATCGTGGAACTCGCCACACCTGTAAACATCGGTCCATGCTGCGAGATCTTGGTTTGTGTGTGCTCCCCCAAATCGATGGCAGAATTCGCACTTCGAAGTTGAATAAATGCCTCGGTCGTTGTGCCCGTCCGCGTTCCTTCAATGATGGTAGGTTGGTCTGCGGTACTATTTTCAACGATGAAGCGGCGTCCGACATTGATGGCGGGTGTCGTACTGACTGTTCCATACTCAGATAGCTTTAACTGACTACCTGCTTGTAACCGTATCTCTCCTAACGTACTGGTGGAGTTCCCAGAAAGCCCTTGTCCTGTGCCGACGTCCAGAGTTGCCCCTGTAGCTAACGTCAATCGGCTGTCTTGATTGGCATTTGGCAAGGAGACCATTGCACCAGATTGGCGAATCGTGGTCACACTTCCTTGACCAAAATCAAGGCTTGCTGCGGTACCCGTCATGTGAAAGACGGTGCCAGTATTGCTGTTGGTACTGCGAGTGACAGAAATTTCAGCTTGGCTAGCGACTGCTACTTGGTTCATTTCAAAAATCGGTGTGGCATTTGAGGAGCGATGATTGATCGTCAATTGCCCTTCAACCAAAAGCCTTTCCGCCGTGAACAAGGTTGGAATGGAAGACGTCGCTGTCGTCACCACATTGGTTCCTTTGAAATGAAGTTGTGCTTGGTTGTTATTCACCACGCGTCCTGCGGTAGTGGTCAGCTCCAGTTGGGTATCTTCAAAAGTGATCGTTGATGCCCCAGTTGTTTGAGCCAGCCCTTGCGCTGACTGGATGCCTTGTTGCTGCACCCCTTGCCAAGTCAGTTGAACAGGTGCTGCAAACTGCATCAGGTTCTCGGCTGCCGTCTGTGAAACGATCACAGGTGTTTCTTGACTACGAAAGGTAACGTGCGTCCGTTGGATCCCACTGATTGGCTCAGTTAATGCCAAGTTGCTGGCAAAAGTAAGCACTAGCGATTGCTCATTGGCGATTTCTTCGTAACGATACTCCGTGCCCTCTTCATCGGTGAAGGGTTCCCCAAGTAAAATTGCCCGCAATTGCGCCTCACTTGCTACAGTCAGTGGGATGGTTGCAGCTTCTGCATCGAACCCTTCGACTTGCTCGTTTTCAGATTCTGGCTCCTCTTCATCTTCTGAGCTGTCTGGCGTTTCTGCTTCGGGCAGTGCTTCAGTTTCTTCTACTTCTTCTTGGCTAGCGATCGTTGAATCATCGGTGGCTTCCGAAGAGGTTGTTTGTTCCTCGCTGCTTTGCTCGGTTGACTCTTGCGTTTCCGATTGATCAGCAGAATTATTGGTTTCCTCCCCAGAAGATTGTTGCGTCCCTTCAGAAAGTGACTCTGTTTCTGCATAAGCAACTTGCTGGAACGCCATCGTCGTGTTGACGCCCGTGCTGCTCAGTAGTAATACGGCCGAAAACAATGTAAGTAATTTCATCATATCCTCCTTTCTTCAAGTCTTTGTTGCGTTAAGAAAGCTGAAAACTAGGGAATAGCTCCTTGCTTTTTCACGCAAAGCTGTCTCAATATTCTTCGTTTTTGAGGGAACGACAAAAAAAGACATTTTGATGAATCAAATGTCTGGAGAAAGTTGTTAGATTAAGTTTTCATAAAATAATAACTACATACGAGTTCTGGATTCTTAAAAACGAAGGTTATTGGGACAAATTATTTGTAAGTATGACACGCGTGTTCCTTACTAAACTAAGAATAGCGTGCTCGTTTCTCAAAGGAAAATCATTATTTTCATAAACACCTGAAATAGATGAATAAATAACATACCTATTTAAACGCGAGAACAGCACAGCAATTGGTTTAGAAGAGCGGTTTTTGATAGGGATTTATTTTCCTTTCGAGGTGTTCCCAATCGCGATCATCCGGGAGAGATTTTAACAATAAGTAATCTGTTTTGACTTTATAATCAACGAGGTAGCGATTGTAATTGGTCACGATCAAATCGATATGGGCAGCATGAAGCGTATGTTTTGTTAAATATTGCAGTTGAACAAACGTCAATTTATGCTTTCTGCCAAATCGCTGGATCGCTCTTGTTTGGATATGCTGGCACACAAAATGATCCCCTTCTAAGAGGAAATAAATGGATTTTGCTGGTGCATAATAATCGAAAATCAGCTCGCTATAAATCGTTAAACTGACACAGATGTCTTCTAAGTAGGCAGTAGACAAAGAGAGTTTTTTGCTCTGCTCCTTAAGAAATTGTAAGTTCTTTTGGTAACTCTCGCTGTTGGAACGCATGATCACCTCTTTGATATCATCCATTTCCTTGTTCAAAACCGGCGCAATCGCATGGTTAATTTTTCTCGATAAAAAGAAAGAACGTAAAAATGTCGCAACCGTTTTGGCTTGTACTTGGGGCACCTCATGGTTTTGAAGAAACAAGTCCGTCACAGTTGTGATGGCTTTGCCTTGATGAAATTGTTGGTAGAACTTTTCCTCTCGTTCTTCTTGATCCAAGGTTCGCTTGCACAAGGTGACTAAGTAGATCCAAGCGAATTCTTCTTTGGGCAGCTGAACCTGATAGATTTTTTCAATGCCTTCCTTCAGTGCGTAGAGCTTGGAAAAACTGTTCCCTTTATACGCCTGTCTAACGAGTTCCTTCGGCACAGTGATACGATAGCCGAGGCTCGCACGCTTGATGGCAATATAAAACGTGTAGTAAAACGCTGCGGGAGTCGCCCCAGACCCGATTTCATAATAGCCGAACTTGTCCTCCAATTGACCTAAGATCAAGTCATGCAAGGCTTGATCTGGAACCAACGTATAGATCGTTTCCACACCTTCGTAATAAAAATCTTTGAAAAACTTACGCAAGTTGGCTTCGCTTCCTTCAATCGTTAAGGGATTAGATGCCCACTGCAAGCCATAGCTTTTTAAAATAGGGTTTCGCTGATTGAGTAGACGCCGAAAAGTACTCTCTGAAAAATGATAATGATGTGCCAGCTCATCCACCTTAGATAGTTTGCCATGAAAAATATTCCCGATAATTTCAAATAAGCATTCATTTTTTAACAAGCTTTGCTTTCTTTTTTGATAGTCTGCTGGCTTTTTCTCTTCGAAAACAAACCCGCTATTGCCCGAAACGAGGGCAATACTGTCCCCAAAATATTCTTTCATGTATTTGATATCATTGGCAATCGTTCGTTGCGTCACCTGATTGCGCTCTGCTAAGTCGCCAATCGTGAACACACGGTCTCGCTCAATCGTACTCAGCAGCCGAAACAAGCGCGCGGTCGTACGGTTGCTAATGAAGGCCAATTGCAACTCTCTCATTCATCCCACTCCTTTTTTCAAGAAATTCTTTTCTATACTATTACATAAATAGCACACTATTTGGTAATTAAATACTCAAATTTATATATTTTTAACCAAAAAACCTACTAAAAATGAAAAAAATAGCGGGCAGAAATTCACTTTTTAGACTTATCATTTTCTTTTTTGCTGGAGGAAAAAGAAAAAAAGCCGCAAGCAGCGCTCGATGAAAGAGCTGCTTGCGGCTATTTTGGTTTTCTCATTAAAATAAATACCGGGCTGTAATCGAGGACTGGCACTCGATCAGTTTTTCTGGAATCCCTTCGTACAACACTTCGCCACCGCGAATCCCGCCATCAATACCGACATCGATCAGCCAATCCGCTGCTTTCATGACCTCAAGGTTGTGTTCGATCACGATCACCGTGTTGCCTTTTTCCACTAGTCGTTCGATGATCGCCAAAATGCTCTTGATGTCTGCCATGTGCAATCCGGTTGTTGGTTCATCCATAATGTAGATATTGCCTTTTTTGCTTAATTCTTTTGCTAACTTCAGTCGCTGGCATTCACCACCAGACAAGGTATTCAATGGCTGTCCGAGGGTCATATATCCTAGTCCCACAGCCAAAATCTGTTTTAATTTTCTTTGGATCGCTTTTTCCTCAAAGAATTCCACCGCTTCTGTGATGCTCATGGCAAGGACTTCATCGATCGACTTGCCTTTCAAGCGATACTGGTAGACTTCTTCTTTAAACCGTTTGCCGCCGCAGGCCTGACACAAAACCTCGACGGAATCCATAAAGGACAGTTCCATCTTGATGGTACCGTGGCCTTTGCACGTTTCACAGGCGCCTTCGGAATTGTAGGAAAAAAGACCTGCTGAGACCTTGTTTTCTTGGGAAAATAACTTCCGAATGTCATTCATGATCCCAGAATAGGTCGCTGGATTGGAGCGGATATTTCCCGCCACCGCTGATTGATCGATCGTAATGGCTTCGGGGTATTCTTTAGCAAAAACCCCATTCACTAAACTGCTCTTTCCAGAACCAGCAACACCGGTCACCACTGTAAATACTCCTAATGGCACCCGCAGTGCTGTATTTTTTAAGTTATGCAGCGTCGATTTTTTCGTTTCGATAACCTGATGACTCTGGCGAGGCGCTTCTTTAAAGTCCACCATCTGACCAAATGCTTTGCCAGTCAGTGTATCTGAGCGCAGCAATCCTTCAAAGGTTCCTTCGTAGGTAATATAGCCGCCATTTTTTCCAGCTTTAGGACCAACATCGATAATATGGTCAGCTGCTTTAATGACGTCTGGATCATGCTCCACTACGATGACAGTGTTCCCTTTGTCCCGTAGTTTGACTAACAATTCATTCAATCGATGGACATCCCTTGGATGCAGCCCAATACTCGGTTCATCAAAAATGTAGATCACATCGTTCAAGCTAGAAGACAAGTGTTTGACCATTTTTACCCGCTGACTTTCCCCACCAGAAAGGGTCGTTGTTTCACGGTCTAAAGAAACATAATCCAATCCGATATTGATTAGATCAGTGATTCTCGCTTGGATGTTTTGAAGCAGTGGTTGGACACTCTCCTCCGAGATTTCTTGAAGAACCGTCAATAGTTCATCCACTTGCATCGCCAAAAAGTCCGCAATCGAATAGCCCGCGATTTTACACGCGAGTACTTGTGGATTGAATCGTTTTCCCTGACAGTCAGGACACTTCTGCTCATTCATGAAAGAAGCGATTTTCTTCTGCGTAGTAGCGGAGCTTTCATTGCCACCTTTGATATTGGAGCGATTAAAACGAGCGACTAAGCCTTCATACGTGGAACTCATGCCTTCCATATACAAGGAATCGATTTTTTCTCCTTGGGCGTACAAAAAGCGGTTCATTTCCTCTTCGCTATATTCTTTCAACGGCTTGTCATTGTCAAAAAAGCCCGTATTGGTGAAAGACTTCAGCAACCAAGAGCCGACTTTGTAGCCAGGAAGCAGGATCGCCCCTTCGTTCAAGGACTTTTCAAGATCCAGTGCTTTTTCTAAATCTAAGCCGACGATGCGCCCAATCCCTTCACAAGTGGGACACATCCCATGAGGATCATTGAAGGAGAAATTCCATGCAGGACCTAAATACGGTTGACCAAGACGAGAAAAAAGCAAGCGGATCAAGGGATTGATATCCGTGATCGTCCCTAATGTGGAGCGGGAATTGCCGCCTAAACGGCTTTGATCAACTACTACTGCCATCGAAAGATTGTCGATGGCATCCGCATCGGGCTGGCTGTATTTTGGCAAAAAGTTGCGGACAAATTTCGAAAAGTTCTCATTCAGCTGTCGGCCTGCTTCTTGGGCGATCGTGTCAAAGACGATCGATGACTTGCCTGAACCAGAGACACCCGTGAAAATCGTGATTTTTCTTTTGGGAATCTTCAAGTCAAAGCCCTTCAAATTGTTCTGCCTGGCGTTGTGGATCGTAATGTATTCCTGCATGCTATACCCTCCCAGATTCTGTTGAATTTTTTCAGTGAGCGACCATTATAGCACAAACATTCTCGCTGTTTCTCGGAATTTTGAAAAAAAACTATGTTTATTTTATGTTTTGTTCTAAATGTTGGAATAGCAAGGATAGAGGGCTTATGCGATTTTTCGATAACTATTAAAAGTGAAGATAGTCAGGCCTGATCGATATATCTTAGCGAGAGGTTAGTGGCAAAAGAATCGATGAAGAAGAGTCAAAAAAACTGTCTGAAAAGAGGAAACCCGTTCGAATCCTTGAGCTAAGGTGATCGAAGGGGTTTCGTTTCTACTTGCGAGAATCCTTATAGAAATAAAAGCGAATGATAGTCATTTGTGTGTGTCATCCCATCCAATTTGAAAATCTCTTCATAATAAGAAGCGCTATCTATTTCCGATAATCGTATAATTTCTTGTTCCGACAACTTGAAAATGTTGTCTTCCATCAAACTTGAAAGAATTTGTAGTTTCGCATCCAAAATCATTAATTCCTTGATGGAAGGCAATGCATTAGCCGAAGAGATGCTCTGAATCAAACAAGTGAATTCTTTTTTTATTCCTTCATAATACTCTTGAATCTTTATAGAAGTCTGTTTTTCGATCGATTCATCAAAAAAATGAAAATACTCTTTTACACTATGAATACTCATTTATTTCCCATTCCTTTTCACTTTTGGCAATAGAAAAAGATAGACAGAGACTACACTTGTGAGAAAACCTAAAAGTGTAACGAATAAACTTGTCCTTTCCTCTAGTTTGCTGAATCCTGTTTGGGGCAAACTGGTGCTATCTCGCTGACTTAGCTTCGACAAGAGAGGAGCGGTCTTTATATTTCCATTTGAGATTGCCTTGTTTCCTTCAACCACTAACGGAACATGTACCTTTTTCACCTCTCTAAACTTACTCTGAATACCATCCAGACTGTCTTTCTTATTGTTTGTTAGTTTACGTAGCTTGATTGATCTATCTGGGTCGTTTTTACTTTTCGCTATTGCCACAGGAGCATTTTTTTCTCTTTCTTTTTTTGAATTATCCCCCTCAGGTTTTCCTGGCTTTGGGGCTTTTACTTCTACTTTCGATAGAGATGGGACTTTTTGTTCGATTGCTTTTGGCGTTGGAACTTCTACTTCTGGTAGTTCGGGCACTTGTTGCTCGATTACTTTTGATGTTGGGACTTCTACTTCCGGAAACGATGGCACTTGTTGCTCCATCACTTTTGGTGCTGGGACTTCTACTTCTGGTAGTTCGGGCACTTGTTGCTTGATTACTTTTGGCGTTGGAACTTCTACTTCTGGTAGTTCGGGCACTTGTTGCTCCATCACTTTTGGCGTTGGAACTTCTACTTCTGGTAGTTCGGGCACTTGTTGCTCCATCACTTTTGGCGTTGGAACTTCTACTTCTGGTAGTTCTGGCACTTGTTGCTCCATCACTTTTGGCGCTGGGATTTCCACTTCCGGAAACGATGGGACTTGTTGCTCCATCACTTTTGGCGTTGGGACTTCTACTTCCGGTAGTTCGGGCACTTGTTGCTCGATTACTTTTGGCGCTGGGATTTCCACTTCCGGAAACGATGGCACTTGTTGCTCGATTGCTTTTGGTGTTAATACTTCTACTTCTGGTAGTTCTGGCACTTGTTGCTCGATTGCTTTTGGTGTTGGGATTTCTACTTCCGGTAGTTCGGGCACTTGTTGCTCGATTGCTTTTGGTGTTAATACTTCTACTTCTGGTAGTTCTGGCACTTGTTGCTTGATTGCTTTTGGTGTTGGGATTTCTACTTCCGGTAGTTCTGGCACTTGTTGCTCGATTGCTTTTGGTGTTAATACTTCTATTTCTGGCAACGATGGCACTTGTTGCTCGATTACTTTTAGTGTTGGGACTTCTACTTCCGGTAGTTCGGACACTTGATGCTCGATCACTTTTGGTGCTGGGATTTCTATTTCTGGCAACGATGGCACTTGTTGTTCGATTGCTTTTGGTGTTGGTACTTCTACTTCTGGTAGTTCTGGTACTTGTTGCTCGATTGCTTTTGGTGTTGGTACTTCTACTTCTGGTACTTCTAGTGCTTGTTGCTCGATTGCTTTTGGTGTTGGTACTTCTATTTCTGGTAATTCAGGTACTTGTTGCTCGATTACTTTTAGTGTTGGGACTTCTACTTCCGGTAGTTCGGGCAGTTGTTGCTCGATTGCTTTTGGTGTTGGTACTTCTACTTCCGGCAACGGTGGTGTATGTGCTTTTATAAAGGCCTCTTGGAGTTGTTCTATCCTTTCATCTGTATATAGTGATCCTTCTATGTCGTACCATTTCTCGGTGTCTTTAGTTAAAACGGTACCATCAAGCAATGGTAAGGTATCTCCTGTTTCACTCGTGGGTATGCTGTCAGAAGAATTTTCATCAGCAAAGCCACTGACACTGTTTAACGTACTGATCAATACCACTGAAGTCGCAATAATCATCTTTTTATTCATTTTATCACTCCTATTTTTATCTAGTTACGTGAGCATCATACAGCCAAAAATTCTTTCATAATTATTTGGTCCTATTATCAGGACCAAATGGATTTCACTCAGTTAGCCGTTGTAAGATTTGCTTTGTTAAGAAACGCTATACTAGCTGTATTTTTTTACAAAATGCTATACTAGAAAAAAGATTACTTGGTTTAAACGTTTAATTATTTTTTCAATAAGAAGGAGAGATTAAAATGAAATTAGCACTCACTGATTCTATGGCACTAACAAAAAAAGAACGAAAAAGAAGTGTTACACTGGCTATTTTACTTGGAATTATCTTGGTGATCATTGTTCAAACCATTGTGACGGAAGTACCCAACCTATTTATTTCAAACATAGGTGCACAGGAAGTCACTGCTCTATTCGTAAATATCTTCGTAATTATTGCCATCCTCTTATTTTCTCGTTATTTTGAAAATCGCTCAGTAGCTTCCTTTGGTTTAACTGCGAGACACCCCCTAAAGAATATTGGCATAGGTTTATTGACCGGCTTTGTTTTTCTATTATTCGTATTTCTTGTTAATTTATTTTTTGGGTCAATTAAGGTTTCCTTTCATTTAGAATCAATTAGTTGGCTCTATGTCATTGCCTCTTTTTTCGGTTTTTTATTTCAAGGGACAATGGAAGAAGTCGTTTGTCGTGGGTTTATAATGAACACAGTAAGCGCAAAAACGAATGTTTGGATGGGTGTGATCATCAATTCTATTATTTTTACCGCTCTTCATGGAGTGAATGATTCAGTAACTGCGTTGGCGATCTTCAACTTATTTTTGGCTTCACTTATTCTGTCGTTCATTTTTTATCTTTCTGATAATCTGTTGCTCGTTGGTGCTTTCCATGCCATCTGGAACTTTCTGTTAGGCCCTTTTTTTGGAGTACCTGTTAGCGGACTACACATTTACTCTTCCGTCATTCAAACTGATCCTGTAACAGACAAAGCATTGATTAATGGCGGTGGTTTTGGTTTTGAAGGTGGATTGGGTCTAACGATTGGCGCCGTTTTGATGTTGATTGTCTTATTCTATTTTGTAAAGAAAAAAAATGACGTTGCTGATGCGATATAATCTGGCGATAAGACATATGGAATAACTATTCTATCAATAATGACCTTTTTCATTTTTGATTGTTCAACGAATAAATAAAGGAGAGAGACGGTTGAGTTACGGAGAACTGATTAGGAAAATCCGATTGGAGAAAGGTTTTTCACAAAAAGAAATTTATTATGATATTGTCACGAAATCCTATGCAATCGAATTCGAAAAAGGAAATCATGATTTATCTTTTAAGCTATTATTGAAGGTATTGGATCGTTTGATGGTTAATTTAGAAGAGTTTTTCTTTATTTTCAATTACGATAATAAACAAACCAAAACCAACTGGGAAAAATTCGAACTTGCTTCCAATAGCAATGATTTGCGACTACTCAAACAGTTATATGAAGAAGTTGCTAGTTCTCAAAAAAGCAGTGATCGTGTGTTTAGAGCAATGATCAACATGAGGTATAAGGTTATGGTCCATTTCAAAGAAACTGGAATGGTAGATAACAGCCAAGCTACGGTCAGCGATATTCAAATTGTTGCAGATTATCTTGAGTCCATTCAAACGTGGACACTGCAAGAAATACAGTTGTATTCGAATACAATGGGCTTTTTCAAACCTGAGCAACAAATCCTTTTCTTCGATAATGCATTGAAAAAAATTGGTATGTATCGTCTCTATCCTCCAGGAGAGACCATCTATGCAAAGCTGTTTATCAATAGTTGCGGTAACTTTATCGGCCAAGGAAATTTTACCTATGCAAGAAAAGCGGTAGCTCAGTTGCAGCCCCTGACTCTCGGACTACACAGCTCTGTATTTAAACTCTATCACTCGTTTTTTGAACAAGTCATTCTTTTTTGTACGGTAGAAAAAAATGCTAGTAAAACTGCAATAGAACAAACATTACAATTATTCGATGTGCTGGGTTTTACTTATTTGCGTGCACAATGTTTCGATTTTTTCACCCAAATTCAAGCGATTTATTAGAAAGTAGGCGCTATGTATGAACAAACTTTATGACACCCCGGTATCCCCTCTTCGAGTGATTTTCGGTTTAGTCCTTATTTTTTGCGGTTTTTTAAACTTATCTTTCGGATTTCTTCCCTTTCTAGCACCTTATTCGTTATTACTAGCTAGCTTGATTGCATTCTTACTTACCTATAGTCTGAAGGGAACGGCTCATTTGTTTTCTAAACCAGAAAATCCGTTCCGCAATTTCTTTCTTTTCCTCCTTGCTGCCTTTATCCTAAGTTTTGTCACTAGTTTTTTATTGGTTCTTATTTTAAAACTCGATTTAAAAGCCAATGACCTTAGCGGAAATATTCCATGGCTGCAACTGCCTTTTATGCTGTTAGGAGAAGAATTATTTAGTTTTTACGTTTTGATCATTTCTCTGAATTTCTTACAAAAAAACCCGCAACGAATGATCATTGCCACTTTGCTCAGTGCCTTTGTATTCGCCATATTTCATATGCTGACTTACTGGAATGGAAGTTTCCTGCTAACACTCATCCATGTCCTCTTATTGCAAGGATGTGCTCGAATTCTTTTCAATGCAGCAGGTGTTCGATCGAATTCTCTCTATGTTCCGTGGCTCATCCATATTGTGTTTGATTTGATTACACTTGGTGCAATTTCTTATTTCTAGTCCTTATTTCGATAAAGTTTCACCAAAACGTTGTATTGTGTTCTGATCAAAATATTTTCAATCCTTCATCCCGCTTCTGCCCTAAAAGGTAAATTAAAAAGTCCTAAATTTAGGACTTTTTAATTTACCTTTGATTGTCAAGACTATGATTATCTTGGATACTCTCTGAATATTTTTTTCAGAGGACCGACCATACTAAAATGACTCGTGCATGTTGGTTTGAGTTTCTTAACGATTGGAGAATAGAATGACTAATATAAGACACATCCTGTTTATAGGTTTCAAAGTAGTCTTTGGAATCATCGCAGCTATTGGTTTAGGTTATGCTTTGGCAAAAAGTGACCCGCTCCCTTTTATTATCCATATGATCTGGAATCGTTAAAGAAATCAGCTCAATGCAGTTAACGGAAACGTTTTGATCAATGTCACCGTTTCTTCAGCCCCGTAATCCCCTTCGGCATATAAAGTAAGATACTCTTCCAACAAATAGTCAGCAAGGTCTTGGGAAGATTGCGTAAAACCAGCCTTTTCGTAAGATTTGACTGCAGCAATATTTTTTCTCGATGGTCGCATCATCAATTTTTGAATGCCGAATGTTTCATGTAAATGATCACCGAGGGTGACGATCGCATCGGTGCCAAATCCTTTGCCGCAATGAATTTCCCGGTTCAACCAGATATCCAGTTCTGCTATGCCGTCTGTTAGATGAAATGAGGAGTAGCTAATAAAGCCAATCGGTTCACCTGCATGTAGAATCAAAAAGCCTCTGCCATCTTGCGGTTGGGCACCAGTAAAGTAATACTCTTGATAGTCCTCAAAAAACTCTGTTTCGGTGGCGATCGGTGCATTAGGATAAGAAGGTGGTCCAGAATGATACTTTGTGGTTTCAGAATGAAAACACCATTGATAGACCGCTTCTTTATCTTTGATTTCCGCAGGGGTTAAAGTGACTTTGTTGCCTGTTAGCATGTAGCACACTCCTTTGCTTAGTTAGTATATGATAGCTGCTGTGCTTATTTTAATCAAAGGTACTTTAGAAAACAACTGCTCGCCAATTCGTTTATTAAATATAGATTTCGTTTAGGAAAACAAAAAACCAATTGCTCTCTTTCATTTTTCAAAGACTTACTATGTAGGTTACATACATAAACAAAACCGAAACAGCAGACTTCCTCTCTGTTTCGGTCTTACTTCATTAGTCTACGAAAAATTCTTCTAACACTTCTTGCATTTCATAGGCATGTGCCGATTTGTTTGAACATACCGCGATCAACAACTGCTGATCTGGGTAGTAGACGGAATGGTAGTTGACACCTGGATCATAGCCCATCTGGATGTACTTCACCACTTTTTGTTCTACCACTTTCATCAAACCGCCATAGCCATAAAAAAATTCATCTTCCTTATAGACTTGTGGTGTCAAAAATATCTCGGTCATTGTTTTACTCAGTAATTGCCCGCTGATCAATGCATGCCAGAATTTTTCTAAGTCTTCAACTGATACATAAGCACCGCCATCCGGTCCGCCCTTGGCTGGGATGGAAAATATATTGGTCTTAAGTCCTGATTCCGTTTCAATATATCCTAATGCCGTATTGCGAGGCAGCATGTCTTGGGCAAAGTAACCAGCATCTGTCATTTCTGCTTTTTCAAAAATATTCTTTCCAATATAGTCGGTAAAGTGCAAGCCGCTAACTGCTTCTACCACCATTCCTAAGAGGATGTACCCTGCATTGTTGTACTTGACCTTGCTTCCCACTGGATCAGCCATGGCTTTTTTTTGAAAAAGCGGCAAAAAATCACGGGGGGTTCGCACTCGATAGGTCGGCAAATCTTGCCAAAGTGCTTCAAAATCATCGGATACTTCTTCATCAAAATAGTCAGGTATCCCAGAGGTATGTGTAAGCAAATGATGAACAGTCACAGCTGGATCAAACTTTGGCAATACATCTGGAACACACTCCTGCAGTGTCGTGTCAAAGCTCAGTTTGCCTGCTTCAACTAATTGGCAAATGGCTAGTGCCGTAAAAAGCTTGCAACCTGAGGCAATGCCAAAACGGGTATGGGCACGATTTGGTAATTTGTCTGCATCGTTTGCATAGCCAAAAGAGCGATCCACCAAAACCTTGTCAGCTTTGACCACACGAATGTTGCCATAAAAAGCATACTCTTTTTGCTTTTGTTCTAATTTCTTATCAATTAATTGGGTATTCATTTTCTCTTCCTCCGAATGTTTCGTACAAGGACAACTTGTCGTCAACACCAGCCTACCCTTTTCATATTTGGAAACGCAACATCCTTATCTCCTCCTATCTGTTATCAGGGTATCATAGACTAAAGCGCTTCACAATGGTGGTATCTTTGTACTTTTTGTGCAAAGACACCCAACCATTCTATCCATCTGTCATTTCATGAGCAATGGCAACCTATCTCATCATTTGGTCCAATGCCTCAGCAACGAACCCTACATCTGTTCCAATAATCAACTGTAAATGCTGTTCATCAATAACGACAAGTCCTGCAATTGGTGGTTGTTTGAGTGCCTTTTGATCAACGATACTTACCTTTTTTACGGCAATTCGTAAGCGCGTGGCACAGTGATCGATACTTTGAATGTTTTGGGTATCTCCTAATGCGACAAGAATTTTTCGGGCTAGCGCATGGTGATTATCTTGGCCTTCTTTTGCCTTCATTTTGGAAAAAGGAACGTCATCTTTCTCTCTGCCAGGTGTCATTAGGTCGAATTTTTTGATAGCAAAATAGAAAGTAAAGTAATAAACAACTGCCATCGCCGCTCCTAAACCAAGCAACATATAAGGCTTATTGGCAATAGGAACCCTCAAACTCAAAAGAAAATCAATAAAACCTGCACTGAAATTGAAACCAGCCGTCCATTGGAAAGTTGCCGCAATCATCAATGATAAACCAGTCAATCCAGCATGGATGAGGTATAGCGGCCAAGCAACGAACATGAAAGAAAACTCTAAGGGTTCAGTCACACCAGTAAAGAAAGAAGCAAAGGCTGCCGCAACCATTAATGAGCCAATTTGTTTTTTCTTCTCAGGTCTTGCACATTGATAAATTGCGTAAGCACCGGCAGGTAGGCCAAACATCATCACTGGAAAGAACCCCGCCTGATACATCCCAGTCACACCTTTGACTCCTTCACTCGCCCAGAACTTGCCAATATCATCAATCCCTGCAATATTGAACCAAAAAACATTGTTTAAGGCGTGATGCAAGCCAGTCGGGATCAACAGCCGATTAAAGAACCCATATAAACCAGCACCGATGGCTCCTAAGCTGGAGATCCAACCACCAAATAACACGAGTCCACTGTATACCGTTGGCCAAAGGAAAATTAAAACCGCCGATGCGATGGCCATAACCGCTGTTGTCAAAATCGGAACCAGTCGCTTGCCACTAAAAAAAGAAAATGCCATCGGTAACTTGACTTGCCCAAATCGGTTATAGGTCTCAGCAGCAACGATCCCTGCCAAAATACCGATAAAAACATTTTTGTTATTGATGGCAGAAAAAGCAATATTGACCGCTTCAGCATCTATACCCTGAAACATAGCTACAGCGCTCGGTGTTAGCAACGTGATCGGTGTTAAAAAAGCGACTAGTCCAGAAACAGCGGCAGCACCATCCTTATCTTTAGCCATACCATATGCCAGTCCGACAGCAAACAAAATACCTAAATTATCTAAAATCGTACTACCAGTCATCAGCAAAAAGGCAGCAAGTAAATTGTTACCTCCCCAACCACTAGGATCGATCCAATAACCGATCCCCATAAAAAGTGCTGCAATTGGTAATGTAGCCACTGGTAGCATCAATGAACGCCCGATTCGTTGCATATATCCTTTCATCTCTCTTGATTCCTCCAACTCTGTCATTTGTGTGTTGTGTTTTTGAATCGAATACCTTTCTCATCGCTGCAAGTTTGGGTATTGCCAGATGCCTTCGATCCGCAGCAAATCACGGTACAAAACAAGGCGCTCTTGTTCCGTTGAGGTTTTGATCAGCTCTTCATTATCTGGTTCACCAATGATGTCTATCTCGTATTTAGGCTTTCCTTGTGGATGCAGCTGACCATTGATAATACGATCCGCAGTTTCAAACAAAACTTTTCCGCGGCGGACATGACTCGCAGAACTAATCACTGTGATTTTATTACTGAAATCAAGCTCATTTGCTAAATCAATTGAAAATAAGGCATTTTCAATCGTATCTGTTGCCAATGCTTCTTGAATAATTCGCTTCTCGTCAATGCCATTTTCAATCAACCATTGGTGCATCAGTTTTGCTTCCGTATTCTCTTTCTTCGGAACGCCTCCTGTCACAATGATTTTCGCTGTAGGATTTTTCTCCAAAAGTTTCAATGCATGCTCTAAGCGATTGATCAACGTTTCCTGCATTTGCCCTTCATCATCTAAGGCATAACCGAGTAAAATAAATAAGTGATTTTCTTCGTATTCTTTGATCGCAGTCGGCACTTCTTGCTTGCGTACCGCTTCTATGCGTTCAAATCCATCTTTGAATTTTTCTGTTTGGGCTTTATTTAAGGTTTCCATTTTCTTATACACTGTCTCATCAAAGGAGCCTTCTAATAAACCTGCATATACGTAATACTGAACAAGTGCTTGATAGTTTTCTGGTTCTTGCTCAACTACACTTTTAAAAATCGCCACTGCTTCATCAAGTTTATTATTGATCACTTTTGTGCTGGCTAATGAGCGTCGATAATCGGTGGTGACTGGATCTAGACGTATCACTTGCTTCAGCAGTTCCTCACGTACTTCTTGATCCCCTTTAAGGGTCAATCCAGCAAAAACCTCACGTTCATTTTCCTTGAGGTCTCCCCCGTGCCAATAATAATACATTGCCTTATCTAACAAATAATCGATTCGTTCTTGTGTTGGGTTATTGTTTTCTAAAGTGCTAAACCCATCTTCCGTTTGTTCTTCTGCAGTTGCTGATGCTATACTTTGTTCTGTTTGTTCACTTGTATTGACTGTTGTATCGGAGGTTTTCGTTTGGTTCATCTCCGTGCATCCGCCCAATACGAGCATTGCGATGAGCAATGAAAGATAATGGTTCATTTTTTTCATAAAAAGACCTTCTTTTCTATTTATTATTTCACTTCTTAAAGGTAAGCGGATTCAAAGGGATGAACCCGCTTGCCATGGTAAAGAAAGCGACCTTCTTTTTTGAAGAATAGAAACCTAGGCAAGTTACGCACTTCTAGTGGATAAAGCTGATCCTAGTTCGTCTGCTGTCACTGTTCCTTATAGACTGAGGGACAACAAAAAGTAAGATTTCATCATTGCTATCCCCTCTTCTATACCGTGGACATCACTGTCTGTCTCACCTCGTCAGGTGTAATCGACTTCTTTCTAGTCGTCACTAGAAAGGCGTAGGTTCTTTCTTATCGGCGCCAATAAGAAACGAAACACACGCAAAAAAAGTCATCAGACAGGAAATGTCCAATGACTTGACACAGCAAAATAAACCTCCAGCATCCCGCGTTTTTTTCCGATAAAATCGCTGGAATCACTAGAAAAACCGCGAGATTTTCGGTACAATAAACACGTTGAGCCTTTAGGGATCAACTATGGCAACTTGATTGGTCAACTGTCTAAAGTGAGTGACTGATCAGGGCCTCGTAAGTCTGCGCCAACAGAATTACGGGGTGCCTATTTTTTTGGTTTCTATTCGCTTACATTCTATAGAATGTCTTTGGGAAAAGCAAGCGAACATCGCAATAAAATTGTAAATAATGGTCAAAAATATAAAAACTGTTGTGATTTTTTTCAATTCATATAGAATTATCTGTTACTTTGCGTATTTATAAAAAAAGGAGGACCGAATCATCCATGATTCAGTCCTCCTTTTCGCGCTAGACGAATACAAACAAAATTCCAGAGCAGATCGTGCCTACCAATAGCCCACGAATACTGCCTTCTCCTTCATTGGGTAACTCAAATTTGATGATATTCACCAGCAAAGCCCCAGTGATCAAGGCTTCAATGATGACCACCAAATAGTAGGGCAATGAAACAAAGAGGGAGAACGCAGCTCCCGCGAAAATACTGAAGGAAAGCACAAAGCGGCCATATTTGTTATAGAGGGCACCATGATGGTGATAGAGCAGCCAATCGTTCATGAGAAAGTGCAAACCAAAGGCAATAAAGTAGGTCAAAATGTAAAAACGCTCCGATAGCGTATTGGCAATCACGATATAGCCGATCATGATATTGTAGATCACATGAAAAGCGATATCCGACCAAAAAAAGGCGTTTTTGGCACTGGTGATGTCTTTCTTTTCTAACACCATAAACGTCCGCTCATCGATTTTGTAGATCACGTAACTGAAGACCAAGCCAAACAAAACGATGCCATAGACTCCATGACTATAAAAAATCCCCGAATCCCAGCCAAATTCATCAATCAACACCGTTTGAAAATACGCCAAATGGGGCAATAGATGAACGATCGCATAGGAGATCCCTACCCCAGCGGCAAAGGAGCTCATGTATTGCACGTTTAGTTTTCTGGATGAGATAACATTTGAAGATAGATGGATGAAGATAAACCCTAAAGTGATCATGCAATTCACAAGATTGTTTGTTAGATACGTCATTGTTTTCTCCTTCTTACATTCCGTTTTCGGCATCGTTTAATCGCAATTTTCAATAACAAAGTCTTTTTAATTAGTTATTTTTGGTTATTTTCATGAAATATTCTTGTTTACTATACAGTAAGTGAGCTTGGGGGGCAATAGGTTTTTTAGGTTTTTGGGGAGAAATATTTTTGATAGAAAACGACCTTCATTGTTGCCGATTTTTTACCGATTACCTTGCCTTCATTTTCGGATAGGATAATCTTGTTTTTGCTCTTGCAGACAGTAGGTCTAACTTCATTTTTTATAAAAAATTGGGCTTATTTGAAGTTAACTTCAAATTTCCGAAAAATTGTAACCAATTTGAAGTTCTCTTCAACTTTCTCAATTATGTCAGATTTTTAACGTTCGTAACCAATCACTGATGAATTTAGAAAGCCGTTGTTGCTCCTATTCCATCAAAAAAAGAAGCAAGAACTAGCAGCGTCCTTGCTTTTTTTTGTTAGAATTCATTATACTTCTTTTTCGAATCTTTACTTTCTTTCACCGGATACTTCATGTTGTTTTTTTCCAGCTTTTCTTTGATAATCTCATCAATATCAAGACCCAAATTGTCTGCCAGCATATAGGAATAAATCAGAACATCGGCAATTTCTTCTTTTAGATGTTCGAAATCTTGAGTGGCTTCTTCAGGTGTTTTCCATTGAAAAATCTCCAACAATTCGGCGGCTTCGATGGAGATAGAAATAGCTAGATCTTTTTCATTATGGAATTGTCGCCAATTGCGATCATCTCTGAATTTATTGATCCGTTCCATTGAAGAGGGTTGGTTTTGCATGGTTGGACTGGCTCCTTTCGTTTTGTAGGGCTATGAGTTTTTGGCGGAGATTGGGATTGATCGCATAGATATATAGCCCTTTGATTGCTCGTTTCATTAATACATTCAATGAATTAAGGATGATCGTTTCTTTGGCTTTCTTCGTCAATTCTTGGTTCATATCGTCACGTCCCGTAAACGCCCCTTTGTCCTCATATTTATCGATATCGATGACAAGCTGGTCGGTCTCTGGATCGTAATCAACGGAAGGACCAATGACGACTCCTACATTGTTTAAATCAAAGCCTTGGACGGTGTAGATTGAACCGACTTCACTGATCGTATCTGGTCGCTCCGCCCATGTTCGCTTCGTATCGGTCGTATTCCATGGCAGGTTGATCCCACCAGGATCTACAAGATAAGAAGCTCCGTCTTTCTTATGAACATAATCGAATGTTGAGATGATCCGTGACAGACCTTCCTTTTTATCGAGAGAAAAGATTTTATTCTTCAACGCATCATGGGTTTCCATAATCTGAAGCTCAAAAGATGCTGTTGATTCTGGAATCGGTGTTACACGTTTTTCTACGATATCATCGATCCATTGAATTATTTGTGGACTACTTTTCATTCTTAATTGATCTTTTAGCTGAAAGCGAGAAGCATTGTACCTTTTCTGAAACTGATCCAGTTTGTCCTGATCCCAGTAACTTTTGATTTTCAATACTTGCTTCGGATCAAAAATGCAAATCGTGATTTTTGCTCGCTTGATAATCTCTTCTAGTTGGTTTTCATAGTGAAAACTGTTATAACTGTCTTTCTTTGTTAAAAGCAAATGGGCTTCATCCACAATAACGATGTCTGGGTGCAACTTCTGATTATCTGTTTTATTAATAAAGGAAGTTGGCTTTAACATATGATTCTTTTTTAAATTTGGCAAACTTTCTGCCATTGTATGATAGGTTTTTAACATTTCTGAATGGTTGACCAACAAATAGTTATCGGTGCCTTTTAATACAGGCTCTGACTTTGTATAGTCTTGAAGGGTGTTATAGAGAGATGCCAATAGGACGCTCTTTCCCGTTCCAGCTTCTCCTTCAATCATCAAGACTTTTTGTGTTTCATCCTGCTGAATCGCTTGTTTACAGTACTCAATGATTTCAAGTTTTATATCTAACTGTTCTGGCGTCAGTTCTTTAAAAGGGGATAATTTATATACATCTTTGTTGCGAATCGTATCGATTGAGTGCTTCGCCAACTGACGCCTTTGCAATTCTTCCCATAACTCTTGGAAGACCACTTCATCATAATACTCTTTTTCATAATACTGATGCATCTGCACCTGTCTTGTTTGACTGACGTTTTGTAACTGAAACTGCTCATCCCCAATGAAGTGATTGATCAAATTGGTTTCGATATTGTAGGTCGCTGATTGATTGAATTTTTCATGACCAATCAGCAAGACTTCTTTAATTTCTCTGCGCTTAGAGTTATTCAAGTGCTGCTTCAATCGTTTATTCACTTGAACCGTTTGACCAATGTACGCAACAGGTCTTTTCTTTTCATTTCGGTTGTAGAGTATGTAAACGACTGGGTACTGATCGATATATGCCGTCGTTATGCTAGATAGCTCACCTTTCTTGAAATGATGATCTTCGATGATTAGTTGGTTGGTCATCAATTATTTCTCCGTTGTTCGCTTGATTTTGTGTATACTTACATGTATTGAATGGTCCTGATTTTAGTATAACATTGCTTGCCTTTAGCTCAAATAACTAGCGCACTTCTAATTGCTATATGCTACTCAATCTCCTCGTATGGATCAAATCAATCTATCAATATTTTTGTTTTTCTCATTAGACAAGCTAAATGCTTGCTGATATCTAGTTTGTTCGTAAGAATGAATTTTAATCATCATTTTTTTTTGAGTTTGAATAAGCCCAAGTTTGAAATGTTATATACATTAGATTAATTGATAATGCAATACTTATACTAGAAACAAAATCTAACCAACCCATTTTATCAGTTATAATAAAAACACTACTGGTAGTGGCGATAGCGGTTAATATAGAAAAAATACTAAGATATGTTATTACCCTAAATTTAAATATCTTTTTATCAAAAATAGTATCTTTGATAACTGCAAAAAAATATTTTCGTCTTTTCTTATTAACTTCTTCTCTCGACTCGTTATAAATAGCTTTGTCATATATTTGCTTCATTTCCACTATTTTATTAATTCCCTCTGCACTTTCTAATAGTACTAACTCAGGTTTTATTCTTTTAATTATGTAGAAAATCTCATCATTAATATCTTTAATAAATGTTCTTTTAACATAGAATTTGTTTTTAAAACTTCTATATTGATAATAATAGAAAACAATCAATAATATATAGAGAGTTGTAACAAGAACTAACTCTAACAATGGGTTTCCTCTTATACTTTCTACATCTCTGATCATATTATTATACCGTACCAAATTTGCTTTTGAATCTTCTTTACTGTATTCTCTAAAAAATTGATTCACTGTCTCTTTTTTTTCTATTTTCTGTATATAGTTTAATTTGTTACTTTTTTCAATTTTATCTATTAAAGAAACTTGTCTTTTTTTCTGTTCCTCCTCATTATTTAAAATCAATTCCAACTGATCCTGAGTAATCTCTTGATAACTGTTTTCTCCTTGAAATAATCCATTTCTTAAAACAACAATAATGATCAACATCAAAAAAGAACAGAAAGCAATGGAAGTATATTCCACAACACTTCTCTTGGCTTTAGAAAGATTGGTTTCTATAGCTCTTTCAATATTCGTCATATAGATTTTATTAGAAAACAGATTAATTGCAGCACTACATAGCCCTGTAGCTACTACTACAATTCCAAGCCCACTGGCAATCATTTCAATCATTAAAATATACTCCTCCTATACTATAACAAGTCTTATAAAATATTTAAAATCATAATATCATATATATTCACTTATATTTAAATCAATTTGAAAAAAATCAATGATATTTTCTTTTTTTAAAGCTTAGCGACAAAAAAAGATTGATGAGTGTTTTTCCACCCATCAACCTTAAGAAACATCTATTATAGTCTTAATGATTTAGGAATTATTAACTATCCCCTAATTCCTTCTGTATACTAGAAAATCTTTTTAATACTAATAATTAAACCTTTATCCCAGAAACCCAATAAGAAACAACAACGCCATCTTTAGTCGGTCCTATTGCCAGCCACCCATAGCCACCTGTTCGTGGTTGACGAACAAAGGCATGTCCATTGCGTTGCACCAATACTCGATCATATTTGACTTGTTGTCCAGGTCTTAATAGAGCTAAAATCCCTAAACTTCCTGGGTTTGTTGTGTCAGATGCGGAGGTTCCTCTTAAATTGATACCAGCACTTGCAGTCACTGTGACTGTTCCAGAACGACTGTGCCAAACATTTGCAGACGGTGCAGTGACTGCATGATTGACAGGCGTAACCAAAGCCCCTGATACCCAACCGTTGCCCGCTACTTCAAACCATGTCGTGATGCCACTCACGCTTTCCCCATTTCTAGTAATTCTAGTCGCCTGAAACGTGTCCCCTCGCTTTAGTTGTCGTAAAATAGCCGAATGAGTATTTTGTGCAGCGCGTACATTTAATACATCGGTGCTTACGACTTGCTGAACGTTCCATGGTTCTACTACATAACTTGGATTAGGAGCCATAACAGATCCATTCGCCACACGGCTGCGTATTTCCCCTAATCTTTCATATAAAAATGGACCCGGACATGCCGTTGCAGCACCTGGCGCATCTTTATGTCCAATAATTATCATCTTCCGTCCATAACGTTTTTCAATATCCTGAATCAGCTTTATTAACGCATCAATTGTTTTTTCAGCTACTTGCCAATTTGGCGACCCGGTTGTATTGGTACACTCGATTCCAATCGAATAGCTGTTAGCATTATTTGCATGCCAAGCGGTCTTTAGCTCATCGATATACGCTCTGATCGTTCCATCTTGTCCAATTCCGTAATGTGCTGATGCCTGAACATTTTTCCAAATCCCAGGCATATTATCAAAGTTTGTGCCTGCTTGGTGATGTACTACAACTGTTGTGATTGCAGATGCGTTTCGTGTACCCGACCATTTTGTACCGAAGTTTTCAAATTGATATTTGGTTGCTAAACTTGAGATTCCCATTATTTTCCCTCCTTTAATATAAAATAGAGCATCCATTACAGCTACTCTTCATTTTTTAAATCTATATGATAATGTGTTCGCTCTGTTTCACTCTGATCATCGACATGGTCGCTTTGATTATTTTCTTGTTTGATCACATCAGCATTTACATCCAATAATCCAATAGCTATACCTGTCCATTCAAATAAAAATATTGTCATCTCGTAGGAAAGACACTACCTAAAAACGCCAAGAAAAATACCAGCAATCAAATTGATCACTAGCAAGGGTCGATTATTATTGATTTGTGTTTTTATAGAATCGTGTAATTCTACAACTAGTAGCGTAATTATTAAAATCAGAATTAGTATTTCTTCCATCCTATTTCCATCAAATACTTTTACAAATATGCTTTTTTACTGTTAGTCATTCTTTGTCAAAAATCGCTCCGATTTCCGCTGAGTTTCCAACTGCTTTTTCGAATCTGATAAATGTGTAATTCAAAGGTGCATAACCCTTTGAAAAGTTCAAAAAGTGCCCGCCAGCAAATGTTTCCTTATGTGATGAGCAAGCTAGTTGATTGTCTGATGATTATCACTCTGTATGACCAAGTTTAATCTAGTTTTGAATCTTTTTCTGCCCACTTCACAAATAAGTAAGAGATTTTATTCGGTGAATCCTGTAAAGGTAGCAGTAATCTCGTTTTAAAATAACTTATTTCTTTTTCTTCAGACTCTTAATCAAAATCAAAAAAACGATCTTATCTATACTTATTACATAGACAAGATCGTATTCTTTAGTTATCCGCTTTTTTTCGAATAAAAATAAATTACTGCACAAGCAATGAGAGAAAATACAGAGCAAATAGTGCCAATTAAAATAAATGGGTTGGAATAGATAAACCTGATGTGATTTTCTCCTTCACTAAGCGGCACAGTCATAAAGTTTGTTCCGCTTTTATTCAGGCTTACCTCTTTTTCATTTATATAGGCTTTCCAATTATTATGATAAGGAACTGATAGCACAAGATTTTCATCTTTACTTGCAATTGCATTGATTTCAAAAATATTTTTTTTATAATATATCTCCCTCACATTACTTGAGGAATCTTTGATTACTTTTTGCAAATGACTCCGATTTTCTTCGACATGTATGTCAGAGATATTCATGTCATCTTCGTTCAAAATATAAGCCAAGCCTCGGAAATTTTTATTCTCATACACATACCACTGTTCATTGTTGAAAGACAGAGTTTCAACTTGTTGGTACCCATCTTCATTTAGCATCGGCTCCTTTGAAAGATGATACTTCACACCACTCAGGGTATTCATTGCATTATCCTTTTCAAAACCATATGACCGCCATCGTAAAGACGATTGGTGGTATTGATCAACTATTTCTTGCGTGTGCTTATTTATTATACTCAGCCAGTAGGTTAATCCGTAATAATCATTAATCATTGCTACATTTTCGGGACGCCCATTAGCTTCAGTAAATGTGTCGTTAGAAACTCTAAACAGCTCAACATCTTCCTTTATGTTTTTTGAGTTTTTTACGGGTGATGCTGTGTATACTTCTGAAGTTTCAAGGGGAATGAATTTTTGCGTCCATCCTTCACCATAATCAGAATAAATCCCCCACAAATTTACAATTAAATTTGTAATGATCACCGTCCCTAAAAGAAGATAAACAATACTTATTTTTTTGTTTCTACTCTTTTGATGAGTAAGTTCATTGTCCAATATTTTTCTATACTCCGTTATTACATAAGCCAAAATTCCTGAAAGCAGCAAATGAACTATAAACGCCCATCTATCATTTGTTTGACCAAATCCATTGAGTAGATAGCCTGTGATAGGCAAAGAATAGGCAATAAATGCCAGACCTAGAAAAATCAAACACTGTACTTTTTTTCTATTATTCGGCAGAAAAAGTAATAGAATAATTGCTAATAATTCTATTACTATAATTCCGGATAAGAAAATAGGCGGCTCGACATCTTTCATAGTAAGAAAGTCCCCCAAATTGATTGAGAAATTCGGGATATAGTTATTTAAATTGAAAATAATATTACTCATCGGTTCACTGTTTCTCTCACTTAAGAAATAGCTTTGAAGAGTCGGTAGGAAAAAAGGAGCTGCTAACAAAATTCCTAAGATATATGCACATATTCCTTTTCCTACATTTGCAACTAAGTATTTCAAACTCAGACGTTTAAATAATAGACGTATAGGGAAATATAGTGCTAACACAACGGAAACCATAAATAAAAAATAAAAACCACATAAAGCCGCAAACATCACAGAAACAATGAAGAGACTAAATTTCTTTTGACGCATCATTTTCTCAATCCCCAATAAAATCATTGGGAAGAAAATTAGAACTGAGAGCCATTCGGTATACCTTGTTCCCCCTACAACCGAAAAACCACAGAATACATAGGATAGGGCACTAAAAATAATCGCTACTTTGTCAAATCTGAAATACGAGAAATATTTCATCAGAGCATAACCAGACAACCACATTCTGAAAATAATCATAAAAGAAAATAAATATGGTGCATTTTGAGCAGTTACAAAAACAGAAAAAATATTGAGCGGGTCACCAAAACCATAGTAGTTTAATGAACCAATCACGTCTTCACCCATACCTATAGAAAGATCGAAGCTTGGAAGATTGATTTGTCCACTGAATAGTCCTAAGATAAAGTCTTGCAGGTAACGCCCAGTATAAATAAATGCTGGATAGTACTGCCCTACGCTATCTATTTTCCATATCAGAGATAGCTTTTGACTCCACAGAGGATAATAACCTAAAATGAAAACAAGTCCAAATAAAAGTGTAAACAATATAATTGATTGATGCTGTCTAACGAAGGATCGTATCAATTTCAAAGGTAGTACTCCTTTACCAAATTAAATATTTCACTATTGACGACACTTTATAATAGCAGTTACTCAATGCCAATTCAATTTAAATAACTAAACTATTAGAACTAAATTCAAAAAATCATTTTGCCATATTCAATTTTAAAATTTAATGAATAACGAAATTCATTTTACACACTAATTCGCTTGCACTACTTGCTCTCTCACGATTTGTCGACGATAAATGATTAAAAAAGGAAGGTTGATGCTTAGCACATCAACCTCCCTAAAAAGATTTTTCTTTTGATTAGCATTCTTTTCAATCGGCTCTTTGGAATAACGGCAGTTAAATTTCCCTTATCCAATACTCCCTCGATTTTCTAGAAATCAAGTTTTTAACACTTTTAACAAACGGACAAAGCTTTGCGATTGCCAAGATCAGGCGTAAAGTTTCAATAAGACAAGCGCCTTTTAAACAATTTTGGCTTCTCCTACAAAAGATTTAAACCAATAACCCGATTTTTTGATCGTCTTCACTTGGGTATGAATATCGTTAGAGATAAATCCGTAGCGATTGCGATAGGCGTTGCTCCATGACCAGCAATCTATCGGTGTCCACAAATGATAACCAAAGCAGTTTGAGCCTTGCTGTATTCCTTTATGAAGCCAGTCCAAATGTTCTTTAATGAAATCAATACGATAGTCGTCTTCGATCATACCGGACTCATTTAAGAAGCGTTCTTCTCGCGAAACCCCCATCCCGTTTTCAGAGACAAACCAAGGAATGTTCCCGTAATTTTCTTTGATATTTAATGCAATATCGTATAACGCCTTTGGATAAATTTCCCAGCCTTTATCAATATTCATTCTTCTCCCAGGCATCTCATACTCAGAGTAATAACGATTAGGCATCCATTCCCCAACCGAGTCAGGTGCTATCTCAGGTGCTTTCACACGATGGGGATGATAGAAGTTCACACCTAGAAAATCGATGGTGTTGTTCTGGAGAATAATAGCTTCTTCTTCAGTTGCTTCCCAAATAACACGATCCTTCTCCAATATCTGCACCAATTCTTCTGGAAATCTGCCATAAACAGCTGGTTCTAAGAACATCTTGTTGTTCCATAACTCAGCAAAGCGGGCTGCTTCCAAATCTTGAGTCTGGTCACTAGCTGCGTATGTGGGGGTTAAATTTAAGACTGTTCCGATGCGCCCTCCTTTTGACTGCAAATCCAGGCTGCGAAAGACTTCAATTGCTTTAGCTGAAGCTAAATTAAGATTATAAGCAACTTGGACTGCTTTTTTCCCATTTACTTGTTTTGGATAATGAAACTCATACAAATATTCCCCATCCACAACAACCATTGGTTCATTATGTGTCACCCATTCTTTCACGCGATCGCCAAAAAGAGTAAAGCAATGTTTCGCAAACCCTGCAAATAACTCTACAACATGTTTAGATTCCCAACCGCCATATGTGTGATATAACTCTACGGGCAAATCAAAATGATGCAGATTCATTATAGGACGGATGCCGTGTTCAAGGAATGTATCGATCATATCGTTGTAAAAAGCGGCAGCTTCCTCGTTGATGCTGTTTTTTTCTAAATCGTCAATCAACCGACTCCACTGAATCGATGTTCGTACGCTGTTTAGTCCGATTTCCTTCATTAGTGCAATATCTTCTTTATAACTATTGTAAAAATTGGATGCTGTATCCGGTCCTACTTGTTGATAGAAAGCCTCTGGCTCGATTTCAAACCAATAATCAAACATATTTGCGTGTTTTTTTTGAAAACGTCCTTCGCTTTGAGGACCAGATGTGGCGGCTCCCCACCAAAACCCTTTTGGAAAATCATTCATTCATTTTCCCTCCAATTAATTTTTTACGCATGAAATCACTAAAAAGCGGAATGTATTCATGTCCGTATTCTGGAAAAGCAATCATTTCTTTTGCCCCTTGCAATTGATTGAACACAGCAAATTGTGTCTTCGGATGGCAAATAGTATCCGCTAATCCAATCCCCCAAAAGACTTCTCCTTGTACTCTTTCTGCCAAGTATTGGATGTCGATATAATCCAATACCGAAAAAAAACTTTCTTCCTTTGCATGACTTGGATCTCTAAAGC
Source organism: Enterococcus sp. AZ063 (assembly GCF_051715045.1). Taxonomy (NCBI): domain Bacteria; kingdom Bacillati; phylum Bacillota; class Bacilli; order Lactobacillales; family Enterococcaceae; genus Enterococcus; species Enterococcus sp. AZ063. The sequence goes on along the minus strand of NZ_JBIOTA010000001.1, from coordinate 538,097 downwards.
GAAACCAGTATGCCAATTCTTCATAAGCTGATTGTGTCACCTCTAATCGAAACGCTTCACGATAGTCGCTTAGAAAGGGATATAAGGTGAAAATTTGTTTGACTGAAGGCGATAAAGCTGCGCATACGATTGCTAATGCTCCACCTTGAGAAGCGCCATACACAGATAATTGATTCTCATCGACTTGAGGCAAGCAGCACGCGATACGCACCAGATGGTAAACATCTAGAAAGACCTGCCGATAAAATAATTCATCCGGTCCGTCATCTACACCACGAATAATATGACCTTTCAAGGTTCCGCCAGAAACTTTTCTGCTGTCTTCAGATATTCCGCCTTGACCTCTAACATCCATTGCGATAACACAGTACCCTTCTGCAGCTAAGCCGATTTTGTCACTCCAATCACCGCTATTTCCATGATAGCCATGAAATTGAAATTGAGTCGGATATTTCTTTTTCTCATCCATTGGTACGATGAATTGACAGTGGATACGGTTACCGTCATGTGCGGTAAAAAACAAATCATAACCCTTTGCGACATGCGAAAAAATCTCATGAGGCACTAGGTCAAACGTTTTAGGCAATGCCTCAATGATCTTCTTCCCATTATTCCAAAATTCGTCAAAATCTTTCGGCTTTTTCCCACTGCCTAGATATTTTCCCCATAATGCTTGGGCATCCTTAAAATACAATAGTTTTTCCTTCCCTCTTTTTAAAATTAACGGCTGGTTCAATTCGTTGGCAGCTTTTCTGAACTGTACAGGCTGAATTTTATTGGAATTTCTGATGTACCATTGATTGGCAGGAAATAAAAAAGATGCGATGAAATTGTTGCTGATTCCCCTTCTCACCACAACATTCTGCTGCTAGTAATAAGGCGTTTGGACCTATCTGTGAAAGAAATCGGGCACCTGGTAATGACTAAAAAATGGTACCATTCATCGCCTCAAGCATAAAAACAAGCCTTGATACGTTCACTGTGTCAACTACTTTTTCCTGTGAAAGGTTCTGTGATGTCTGCGCTATACGCTTCTCATTGCGCTGCCAAATAGAGCTGGTAAAAAAAGCTAGAACTCAATTCTTTTCCCTCTCTCCAAAGAATTGAGCGGCTTTCACTAAGCTGCGTCTGAAAGACATCCTTGTTTGCCGTCAACGTTCTCTTCTAATTTAGAAGCATCCATGATCGTTTTTCAACAATCACATTTTCTTTCCATCCCCTAATATTGCAGCGGATTCGCTAACATCATAGAATACCTTCACAGAAGCACTTTACCGTAAAACTGATATATACTTTTAATTATATTGGTAAATACTTTTTGTGTTTTTCGTGTAAAAAGTTGAGCAATCAATTCGCTGATTGCTCAATTTCTGGTGAGGATCATTTCCACTGAAAACTCATCGTATCGGTGGACCGATCTTGAGTATTCGAAAGCAGCACCGGTGTCAAAATACGCAATTTGTTCTGCTACAGCGACGGGGTCGCCTTTTTCAAGTTTTAAATACTGCGATTCTTCCTCTGTAGCTCTTCGAACCGAAATCCGTCGATGACCACTTTGAATAACCAATCCTAAATCTTCTTCAATGTACTCATATATGGATCCTTCTACATTTTCTTTTTTTAAACCTGGAATCAAATCTATAGGCATATACGTTTTTTCCATGACTTTGGGCTTTCCATCAATATAACGAACCCGATAAATATCATATACAAAACTATTTGGTGTCAAATTCAACTTATTGGCGACTAGTTCATCAGCAACTACCACAGTAAAGGTCAACGCATGACTAGTCACTTTTTTTCCAGGATTTAACGCAGTAGTTCCTCGAAATTGATTTGCCATCGCTATACGCTCGATCTCTTCAATAGCCAAGTCCTTAACAAATGTTCCCGATCCCCTGCGCTTAATGATCAAGCCCTCTGAAACTAAAATATCTAACGCTTTTTTGATCGTCATTTTACTTGAGTCATACATTGTACACAAATCTTTTTCAAAAGGAATCTGGTCATTTGCTTTGTAGGTGCCGTCTAAAATCCGATTGCGAATATCATTTGAAATATAAATATATTTTTGCATTCTCATTCACCTTTCGCTTACTCTCCCTTTTGATTTTAGCCTGATTCCTTTACTTTGTCTATTTGTTATTTAACCCTGCATTTTGTTTCGTGTTAAATAAATGAGCTTTGAAGAAAAATCCCCTGCCATTTGTCGTTGCCAAAAATCTGATGCTCGATCAATATAATTCTCGCCAAAAATCAAGCCGACAGCCATCAAATCTTTCCCCGTTCGAACCTGTTCTTTTTCCCATATCGTATAATCAAAATCTGCGTTCAATCCTTTTAATCGCAAGCGCTGATAAGGCGGATTAGGCTCTGCTAAGATTTGATAATAACCAATCAAAGCTTCTGTTTGATTTTCAGAAACGACCATCCATGCGCATACATTCCCATTAAAAGGACTTTGCAGACGGAAAAAAGTGCCCGTATGAAGCAGCGTCCGATGTTTTTTAAAAAGTATGATCTGGTTTTTGACCTGACTTTTTTCTCTTTGAGAAAGCTTAGTCACATCTAATTCATACCCAAATGTGCCAAACAAGGCAACATCACTTCTCATTTTTAATGACGTCATCCTGGCCACTTGATGATTAGGTACCTCAGATACGTGACTTCCTATCGCAGAGAGCGGATAAACCATTGATGCACCGTATTGAATCTTGAGGCGCTCTATCGCATCTGTATCATCACTCGTCCACGTTTGAGGAGCATAGTACAGTAAGGCAGGGTCAAATCGACCGCCGCCGCCAGCACAGGATTCTATTAACAAATCAGGATATTTTGCTAACAGTTTTTCGTACAAAGCATAGACGCCTAAAATATAACGATGGAAAAACTCGCCTTGCCGCTGTTTTCCTAACGAGACGGAATACGCTTCTGAGATATAGCGATTCATGTCCCACTTCACATAATCAATCTCACATGCCTTTAACACTGCATCCATCTGTTCAAAAATACAGTCAATGACGCAATTCTGACTAAAATCCAACACGTATTGATTTCGCCCATGTGAAATGTTCTTTTGCGGGTGCCCCACTATCCAATCAGGGTGAGCTTGGTAAAGAGGTGTATCCATAGAAACCATTTCTGGTTCAAACCATAGCCCGAATTTCAAACCTTTTTCATGGATTTTTTGTGATAAACTGCGAATGCCATGCGGTAATTTCCTTTTGTCGACTTGCCAGTTTCCTAATGAAGAAGCATCATTGTCTCGATGACCAAACCAGCCGTCATCTAAAACAAACAATTCTATCCCTAAATCGGCTGCTTCTTGAGCTAATGCCAGAATCTTTGATTCCTCAAAATTAAAGTAAGTGGCTTCCCAATTATTTATCAACACAGGACGTTCCTTCGATGCCCACGTTTGGCGAATAAAATGCTTTTTAAAAAAAGCATGGAAGTTTCTACTCATTTCATTAAAGCCATTTTGTGCATAATTCATTATGACTTCTGGGCTGGAGAAAACGTCACCTTTTTCTAATTGCCAAGAAAATTGATAGGGATTGATCCCCATTTGAACACGAGAGATACGATATGTATCCACTTCGATTTGTCCAACAAAATTTCCGCTATAAATAAGACTAAATGCGTACACGTCTCCTTGAAATTCAGTTGCAGACTTTTCGCATATTGCAAAAAAGGGATTGTGGATATGACTGCTGGCACCGCGGGTACTGGAAATTTGCTGCAATCCACTATGCAGTTTGTCCCTCTTCACTTGCGTTTCCCTGGCCCAAGCACCATCTAAATGCAGCCAATCGCAGTCATCTATTGGCAAATCAAGACTCATACTCATAAACCGCATCAATTGGTAACGGCAATCATCATGATGCACGATATGATTCTGTCTAGAAATGATAGGGAAATCTCTGAAAATAGTGTAATCCATTTCAATTGTCAAAGAAGAATAACGATCTTTTAATACAATCGTCAGCGTTTCAGCTTCTGCTTCGTCATAGAAACTAGTTGGCAAATTAGGGATTTTTCTCTTTTTATTTGATATCCGATAATTCGAATAGTTAAAATGACTGATAGCATCTCCATCTGGGTATTGAACTTCAACGGCAGGATAGCGAAAATCTGTTGTCCCATACATTGGCATTTCTTGCTTAATATGTTCCAGCGAAGAGGTATGGTCCTCTTTCTTGAAGTTATTAGAAGGACGAATCTCACGTTCAATCAAGTAATCAAACGTTGGTTGATGAGGAATGGCTGATCCAAAGTATAGCTGCTCCAAGACACCTGTTTTTTCCTCAACCCTACAGATATAACTAATCATTCCATTCGTTAAGTGAAACTCCTTATTATTATTAATATAGATCATATTTTCTCCTTTTCAGGGCTAAAAAAATTTTTTGTTTTCCTTGATAAATAAATTCGACCACAATTCCTGGTGCTGCCGAAAAAAACAGAATGGGATTTATTACCCAAAGAAGACTTGCCAGAATAAAGAGCGACACTAGAAAGAATGTGAAAAATGGTCGTATAACGATATTCTTGATACCTTGATACAAAGCTGCTACCCCAGGTCCTTTTTTTTCACTTTCTAGAAGATAATAAACCATTATAAGATATGATAGAATCGATAAGGTTGTCCCTACTACTTTGATCAAACCAGACATCCTGCTTTCAGTATTCGAAAACTGACTGAGCCAAAACAAGCTTAATCCGCTTGTCAACATCGTTGAAAGAATAGAGTCAAAGGGATGCCAGCGTTTTGAGCTTTCTGCCACTTGTTGGTCTGTTTGCATATTTCGTCTAAGCAGTGTTCTTCGCATCGCGCTAGACCATCCATACACAATTAAGTGACGAATAACCATTCCCCAAAAAAAGAAAGAATTGCTGATGCATTGATAACACTTTTCGATAAAAAGAACGACGCGTGATGACGTTTGCAGCATAACACTTCCTCCTTATTTCACCGACCCAGCTACACCATTATAAATATATTTTTGTAAAGCTAAAAACACAATCAATATCGGAATGATCACAATAACTACTCCCGCTAAAATAACTGGCCAGTTGCTTCCATAGGGACCTTTAAAAGCAAATAATGCCGTGGAAATCACTTTCAAATTACGGTCGGGCATATAAAGAAACGGACTGTAAAAGTCGTTATAAACACCTACACCGCTAATGATCAACATGGTAACGATCGGTGCTTTTAAATTGGGGAGAATGATACGCCAAAAGATCCCAAAATAGCTGGCACCATCTAAAAACGCTGATTCATCCAACGAGATGGGAATCTCTTGGAGATACTGCATAAACACATACAGCGATATAACATCTGTACCTAAGTTCAATACAATCACTGCCCACATTGTATTAAACAATCCTAAGTTATTGATAATTTGAAATGTTGCTACTTGAGCTGTGATTCCTGGGATCAGCATTGCCATCATGAACAAAAGCATGATGGCTTTTTTTAATTTGAAATCAAACCGGCTCATTACATAAGCAAACATCGAACCCAGCGTAAGTTTTCCAACCATACTAATAGCAAAAATAAGCATCGTGTTTTTAAACCCTAACAGCATTTGTCCATTTACAAATGCTGTTTTATAATTACTAAAATCAAAAGATTGAGGCAATGCTAAAACACCGGTGGTCAAAAATTCATCATTTGATTTTAATGAACCGATAAATACAACGAGGATCGGTAAAATTGCTGCAACAGTCCCCAAAAGCAAGACAGCGTATTGAACTATCTTCCCGATCGTGAATGATTTTCTCTTCATAGCTAGGCTCCTTTCTCTCGTGTTGCTAATCGTTGAATCGCTGTAACGACCACCACAATCATCAACAGTATAATCGCCATTGCGGATGCTAAGCCAACTTTGTTGTACTTAAAGGCAGTATCGATCGTCTGAATAACAAAAGTAGTGGTGCCATTCGATCCGCCAGTCATAATATACGGGATGTCAAATACGCTCAACGAACCGCTGACTCCTAAGATAATATTCAAGAAAATAATGTTGCGAATACTCGGCAATATAATGTATAAAAATTCGTCCCAACGATTTGCCCCATCAATCTCGGCAGCCTCGTAGACTTCCGGATTGACCGATTGGATCGCTCCTAAGAAAATCAAAAAATTGAATCCCGTGTAGCGCCAGATGGATGTAAATGCCAGTGAAATATTGTTGATTGACCGATCACCCAACCATAAACGAATTTGACTCTCAAGCCCTAGACCAGTCAATACAGTATCTAATGTTCCTCCACCTTTATAAAAATAAAGGAAGATAAATCCAATCGCCACACCATTCAACAAGTATGGAAAAAACAAAATCCCTTTCCAAAAATTGGCAAACTTTACTTTAAACGATAGAATCGTTGCAAATAATAGCGCAAGACCTAATTGAAAAAAGGTTGCAATAAAATAATACATGCTTGTCTTAAATACAGTGAAATAAGCAGGATTCGTTAAAACCGTTCGATAGTTATCTATCCCGACAAAACTACTGTTGGGACTATAGCCATTCCAATCTGTCATACTATATTGAAACATTTTTACTAAGGGATAGTAAGAGAACGTTAGCAACAGCACTAGAGGAATAATGGTAAAAGAAAAAATAATTAAACGTTTCTCCATTTTTTGTGACATCTTAATTTTTCTCATGATTCACACTCCTAAAAATAAAGCCGCTTAAAACAGATGCTTGCACATCTATGTTAAGCAGCTTTCTTTGAATCGCTTCAAATATTAGTTACCTGAAACTGCCTCTATAGCGTTTGACCATCGAGAATTAAAATCATCCATGATAGCGTCAAAACTTTCAGATGTATTCCCAATTGCCGAATCTATCATGCGTTGTTTTTCGTTATCAGTTGATCCAATGCCTAGTTCTGATTGGTTATTAATATCGCTGAACAAGGATTCTTTTCCTTCTGGCGCAGGGTTCTCTTCTAATAACTCAACACCAGCTGCCTGACTGTCTTTTAAAGAGTCTGGATATTCTGCGCCAATCAATGAAGGAAGACCGCCATTGTCTTTAGCATAATCTGACTCGTTCACCAGCCAATCCAATAGTTTTCTTGCAGCTTCTTTATGTTCACTATTGACATTGATGCCTAAGTTGTAGTCGCCGCCAACCCCCATATATTGCTTGCCGTCCGGCGCAGTCATTGGAAAGGCCTGAAAAGTAATATTTTCTGCATTGTCTGGATTTGCTTCTTGTATTTGCGGTACTGCCCAGCTGCCCAATACCATAACACCAATTTTACCATTGGCTAAATCAATTTTTGATTGTTCCCAATCAGTGGTAGTCGGATCTGCTTCAATCAAACCTTTGCTGCTTGCTTGATAAAGTGTACTGTATATCGTATTCATAATTTTTCCATCAGAAAATGGTGCGGGGTCAGAAGTCATCTTATTAGTAAAATCAGCATCACCCGCCGCTCCTGCACGAACAAAATCCCAATTTGATAAAGTCCAACCTGCTGCATAGTTTGTATACAATGGTGTCACATCTTCATCATTTTCTTTGATCATTTCTAAAGCCTCTATAAAATCTTCCGGTGTTTTTGGAAAATCTTCAATGCCGGCATCTTTAAAGACTTGCATATTTACCACCATACCCGTAGCATTCATTTGAGTTGGAATGCCATAAGATATTCCTTGATAAGAACGATCATTTAAGCCTAAATATTTTTCAGAAAGTTCGCTTTTGTCTCCTAGCGGTTCAAAAAATGTACTATAATCTTGAGGATTTATATCACCAGGAATCATTAGCAAATCACCATATTCTTTGCTGTTCATTCTTGTTTTTACTTGACCAGCATAATCTGTGATCGTTTGAATTTCGACATTGATATTGGGATATTTTTCATTGAATTCCGCCATATACTCATCCCATTTCCCGTTTCCTTCCCAGTCAGTTTTATGGTTGATAAAAGTAATTGTTTCAACTTCATTTCCATCAGAATCAGTGTTGGAGCTGCCAGTGCCACAAGCTCCTAAAATCCCAACTGCTGCTATAACCCCAGATACCTTCAAAAACTTCAATTTCATGCTCTCTCCTCCTAATAAAATTATAAAGAAAACGATTACATTTAGATATTATCACTTTTTATTTTAAATGTATATACTTTTATTATTTTTCTTCAAAATATTTTTTTATTACTTTCTCTGCCTTTTTTCCATAGATAGCATAATCTGTGTCATTGTCGACTAATTCCAGCGGATATACGTCGGCTTTCCAGTCCCAAATGCCGAACCCTTTAACCCAAGGATATTTTTGACAAGCAGCAAACATTTTGTCATACCATGCTTTTTGTGCAGATTGATCAACAGATCCATTCAACTGCCAATCATTCGGCAAATACTGGCTCCCTTTACGACTAGGACAACCTACTTCACAAAAGAAAAAGGGTTTGTTGTATCTTTTTACAACCTGTTCAATTCGAACCAATTCAGATTCCCATTGATCGATGGGATAATAACCTGAAGAAGAAATTACATCTAGATCATCCCACCAAGCAACATGGTCTTCTTGGTATTTGTCACAGTTGTAAGTGATTTGTCCAGCATAGCTGTTTCTTGTTTTTGCAATCAATTCCCGCCACTGTGCTTCCCGTCGATCTGAATTAACCAGCTCGCAGCCAACAACAAACATTTCACACTGGGTTTTCTCAGCAATCGCTGCATAATGTAAAATATACGCTTCATAGGAGCTGAACCATTCAGACCATTTAGGCTCACATGGGACATCATGATCAAAAAAATTAATATGCGCACGCCATGTCCCGTCAGCGACATTGACCATTGGTTTTAAAATCACAGATAGACCGATGTCTTTGGCATAGTGTATCAGTTGGATCACTTCGAGATCACTTAGAACCGTTTCTGCTTGCCAATCAATCACTGTGGATTGTGGAGTTTTTTGCGTCACTACAATCGGTAAAATGACATGAGTTGCACCACATCTCTTCTTCATGATTTTTAGTGAAGATTTACATATTTCCGTCTCCCATTCGCCGCGTCGTGCCATAAACCCAAATGTTACTGCATTGATTTGATCCATATAGTTCTTTCCTTTCTACACGAAAATAAAATGCTGCTGGGCTATACCGAACGTGTAAACAGCCTATTGTTCTTCTCATTGTTTTTCCACAAGACTTTTAAGCTTTAAGAGTAGTATGAAAAAGAAAACTGCCATAGTATGTTCTGATCCCTTGGTAAGAAGAGTGTTATGCCCAGACTATCATTCATGATTGTTCTTCAGTTTCCATTTACCTGTCTTTGTAATCGCTTTCTTTAATATGTTACACAATATTTATACTTTATTCAATATAAATATATACTTTTGCGGAAATTGTTTGTTGAGCATATCAAACAGACCTCAACGATAAAGGCATTTTTCACTTGTTTTGGATTCCTTGCCATTCATACAGAAGATTATTTGATCAAAAGCGATTATTTCCTTTTTGGTATTCAAAAATGACTGCTGATTTCCTGTTGTCCACCTTTTGTCTTTATAATTCTCAAACACAAAAAATCCTTTCTATTTAGGAAACGGTCGCACCCTAAATAGAAAGGAGTTTTTTTGCGAGAGCTCTTACGTTTCCCTCTAGACATGCAAATCTTTGCTAGCGCACGTCGTAAAATGAAGTTGGTGAAAGAGGTAAACAAAGGAGTAGATTTCTCAACTCCATAAAAGTCTGACTTTTTAGTTTACTAATGGATGTCCAGTTCACTTGGTCAGCCCCCCCATTCATTTACCTTGTCGTCCATGTAGGTGTGGTATGAATAACATACCCTCTATAGTAGCAAACAACCAAATATAATGTCATTATTAAGACTGTAGAAAAAATCGCCACCATTTTTACTGCTTTTTGCGAGGATACTAAATTGTATCTGTAACTTATCGTTTGGATAAAAGGTAAGAAGCAGATAATAAAGGGATGCAGATAGCGTCCACTAAGTTCATCAAATGCTTGGGTTGGTTTATCTAATATGAGATAAAAACCGGCAAAAACCCCAACCCAATTTGTGAAGAAAATTGCAATCAATCCCACAATAAATGCTGGTTTCCATGAGAATTTTCTTTCAGTTAACATCACAAAAAACAAGCACAACAACCAGAACAGATTAAACATATCTGGCAATATGGTAGAAACTACATTGAACAAGGTTCTTCCTCTTCGATCCATTGTTTCAGTATTCAAATAAGAATGAATAAATTGTTTAAAAAAGTTGCTTAAACCAAATATCTGATTTAAGAAATACAGTACAACAACAGCGGCTAACATGATAAAAATCCAAAAAGCGAAGCGAACGCCTTTCCTCTGTCGTGTGTATATCTCTGTTGCTTTATTTGTAAACAACGGCAGAAAAAACAATGAAGGTAATGCAAAAACATAATTATTCTTTGCAAACAAAATGAAAAAAATCGTAAGAAGGGTATAGCCTATCTTTTTTTTGGTTACATCTTTAAATCTAGTTACTCTAGCTAAGTTCAATAAATTGACCATAAACGCTGAAAGAACCACATAAGAATAGACATCATAACTTGGACTAGCAATTTTCTGTAAAAATGGCACTGAAAACAGCATGACCAACGCCCATTTCGCTACCTTACTGCTTTTGATAATAAAGAATAAGCTGATCGCGAAAAAAACTAAGTTTGAAAGTCTGGAAAAGACTAACATGACACCGTAACTGGGATAAACGTATCTACCTATCAACACACCTATGGCTGCTGGAAGATGACCTATACCTATTTTGAGGATTGAATTATTTTCTCTTTGCAGATGGAAGCTTAACGTGTCCTCCTGGACATCCGACAACTTTGTTTTAAAGAAAGAGCCTACGTCAAAATCATGTTCTTCCTTATTCGATGCTATCGCCATTAATTCAAGGTTACGCACAGTATCAGTCTTCATTGAATCAGGATTATTTCCAGAGAAAATAGTATAACTCCTGCTTAAATGATACCCTTCATCCCCGTTGGTTATGGGATACGTAATAAATGTTGAGATTACACCGAAAATCATAATTGCAAATAAGTAAAAGAATTCTGGAAAGTTCTGTTTACTTGGTAATGAGGTTCCCACTAGAAGCCCCCTTTCAAAAAATTGAATACTCCACTAACAACACATAATGATAGCAGTTTCTCAATATTAATACAATTTAAATAACAAAAATACCAATCCAATCATAAGCAGTAGTGTTTGAGCAGATGGTCGCCGTTTATTTGCATGAAACTGATTTTACTTTCATTCATTTAAGGAAAAGTATTTCGTTGGAAAATCACAATTTAAATTAGTTGTTCGAATCCATTATCACACAATCGCTATATAATGAGTTTTATCTAAAAGGCAATATATTCTGATCGGAAACAATACGGAAAAAAACAGCTCTTCTCATTTTGATCATCAATCAGAAGATTTCTTAACAGCTAACAAAAAGTCAGACCAATAATTTTGATGATATTCCTCAAGAAACCAAACCAATTTTTCAGAATAGAAGCAAGATATATTATTTTCGATGCGGGAAAATGAAAAAGAAAGTATACCCGCCTCGCTTGATTTGAAGCGACCCCCAAAAGTTAGACCAAAGAATCTAACTTTTGGGGGTCGTTATTTGTATGGCAAAATATCCTTTTGAATTAAAACTAAAAATCGTTAAAGAATATCTTAGTGGCGTGGGCGGATATCGTCATCTTGCCAACAAATGCGGTGTCTCAAGTAAGTGATTGGGTGAATGCCTATCGTGAATACGGAGAGGAAGGGCTATTGAGAAAGCATCAAAATCAGTAATATTCTGTTCAATTTAAGTTAAATGCGCTAGAGTTATATCAAAAAAGTGAGATGTCCTATCGAGAAGTTGCCAGCACTTTAGAAATGAACAACCCTGCGCTTATTGCCAATTGGATGCGTAATTTCAGAGAAGCAGGTATTGAAGGGCTCTCAAAAGAGAAAGGGCGACCACTTACTTTGACTAGAAAAAAAGAAAACAAAAAAGAAAGTACAACAACTGAAGAACACAACCGTATTAAGGCATTAGAAAAGCAAGTACGATCCCTTCAAATTGAGAATGCCTTTTTAAAAGAGTTGAGGAAGCTGCGAAAACAGGAAGCCCAACAAAGACGCAAGAATCAATCGCACGAATCATCGCCAGCCTCCGAGGATCATTCAAACTAGTTGAGCGTCTTGAAACATTGAAATTTCCTAAAGCAACCTATATGTATTGGCAGAAACGGTTTGACAGACTAAACCCAGACCAAGAAATTGAAGAAAAAGTGCTTGAAATTCGCAGAGAGCATAAATACTATGGCTGTCTGCGACAAAAAAAATTAGAGAATCAAGGGATTCATGTCAATAAAAAGAAGATTCAACGTCTGATAAAAAAACTAGGTATCGAAGTAAAGTCTTACACTCGAAAATCTCGACAGTACAATTCTTATCGTGGGAAGGTTGGCACTGTCGCCAAAAATCGTATTCATCGTCGGTTTTATACAAATATCTGTCACCAAAAAATTACAACTAATACCACAGAGTTTAAGTATTATGAGGTAGACACCACAGGTGTCGTTCGTCAGAAAAAGCTGTATTTAGATCCTTTCACGGATCTTTACAATAGTGAAATTCTATCTTATCGGATTTCTGAAAAACCAAACGCACTAGCCATAATGGAAGGATTAGAAGAAGCAATCCAGATAACAAATGATTGCCCATTTCGTAGAATCTTCCAGAGTATGTCTCCTAAAGGGAATTGTTTAGATAACTCACCTATGGAAAACTTCTTTGGTTTATTAAAGCAAGAAATTTTTCATGGAGAAATCTATCGGAGTTTTGATGAATTGAAAACAAAAATTGACCAATATATCTATTATTACAAACATAAACGCATCAAAAAGAAATTAAATCGGCGAAGTCCGGTTCAGTTTAGAGAAGCTGTAAAAACAGCTGTCTAACAGTTAATTTTATCGTACAAAAAAGGAGTGGATTTCTCCACTCCATAAAAGTCTAACTTTTTGGGGTCACTACAATTGTCCAGCAAGCTTCGGGGTACACTTTTTCTTTCTTAAAAGAGGAATATACTTTTTATATAAGAAAATAAGATGTATAATGCCTCAAAGTTATTTACTTATATACCTCTTGACAATTCTCTATATAAACTTGATTAGCAATCCAATCACTGCACTTGAATTTGGTAAATCCATGACAGCTATGAGAAAAAGTCCACCTGAAACAATTTCTGACTAAGACTGACCTTCAAAAAACATATCATAAATAATATGTTCTTTTTGATAGTTTGCAGAGTGTTCGATTGGGTCTATCGATCAAGTTCTTCTTTCGGGGGAAATGACACTCTCTATCACTAGTTTTCTTCATTTTTAGTCCAATCAATTTGCCGGGATCAAACCATACCAACAAACGTATAAACAACTTATTTACTCGTTTCTCTTTCATCACTTTTAACGATTTAACAACCTCAGTTGTGGCTTTAGTGTCTCGGAGTTTGAGTTTGCATCTGACACACTTCGAAAGCATACTTTACGATCAATGTCGCTCTCACGCTCTGCATACCCCATTCATCATTATTGACAATAATCGTCATTTAATCGCTTTATAATACAGTAATTGCTTTATTAAACTCATTTTAGAGTTAATCGAGTTAGAACGATCATTTAAAGATTAATGTCATATCTTTATGAGACACCTCACTCACAGAGATATACTAATAAATTCATTTTTTAGTCATTACTTTTCTTCTAATTTTAAAAGTCAATACAAGCAATACCAAAAATACAGAGAGACATGCCGAGAGTTTCTGGATAAGTGTGCCAGCGTAATAAATCTCAACTGAGCCACTTTTCTCTGCTAGCAATGTTATCTTGCCATCCTCAAGTGCTTTTCCAGTCGTTTCTGATAAAAGCAAGTTAGGCTGACTTCCTTTGGCTCCTTTTGAATAATTTGCAACATACCCCTTATACCATAACAATGGGACCACAATCTCTGCTTTTTTTTCTTCATTATCAATAGTATATTGGATTTTTATTTTTCCATAGGATTTATCAGTACCCACTATTTGTCCATTTTTGATTGTTGGTTCGCCATTTGTTGATAAATTGCTAGGATCGGCACCAATATTTAAATACTCTCCCCCTGAAACACCCAGAACCACTGATTTTCCTTCTACACCGCTTCTCATAGCATTCAAATCTTCATATCTATTTAACTTTTTTTGTTCATATTCTGGACTATTATAAAGAATAATTACTTCTTGCGGATTATCGGATGTCGTAAAATCTGGGAATGTATTCCGAGAAATTCCCAAAAAAATTGTCAAAACTATACAAAACACAAACAAATAATTTGGTATTTTATGATTCAGAACACTTAAAAGTATGATTAGAATGAGTGCAAATACAAGATATCTTCCCACGAATTGAACAGCTCCTAGAGAGGACGAAGAAAATTCTATCCAAGGAAACATGTTACTTCCTAAAATAATCAATGCAAATATGAGGAAAGATAAATCTCTTAGCAGGCTTGGTTTCATATCAAACTTACGCAATGTAGCTGTTAAAAGAATGACTCCAACAGCGCTTAATGTCGGGAAATTACTAATGGTTCTTACATTATCGTTCAAAGAATTAAATAAAATAGTCCCTATCCCTTTTACACTAGTATACCTAAAAGCATTAGGTGTATGAAATGCAATCAGCTCTTGTGAGGCTTTCTGCTCTAGTAATGGCAAAAGGAAAAAGGCGGAGAATCCCACTGTTAAAAGAATGGTTTTCATTAAAGCAAGCATTACTTTACCATTTACTCTTCGTATATTTAAAAAAAAGAATAAAAGACATATTAATGCAACTACCATTGTGCTTAAGATATGTGTATTGACAATAATTGCAGCTATAATTGAAACAGCTGCTATATTCGTCTTCTCAAAATAAAATAATTGATACAGATAGTACAATAACAAAGGCAATAGTACTAAGCATATAGCAAAAGCTATTGCCCCATTCACTATAGTTGCCATTAAAGAGTTGAAAATAATCAATGCAGAGAATGAAAATGCTCGAAAGTCACTAAGCTCAAATTTTTTAGCTGTAAAAAAAAGAATGGTCAATGAACCCGTATAAAAGCAAACATACAACGCCATCCAAGATTGAACAACGGAAAAATTAAAAAAACTTATCAAGATTGCTGGTATATATAAAAACCATTCCCCGTAAAACATCGGTGTTCCATATCCTAAGCCATTTGCCATATAGTAATTTATTTTTGGAAACCAGTGATTATTTTCCAAAGAATTAGCTAAACCAATAATTCTGCTTGTATGAAAATCAAAATCTGCACCAGATACCAGAAAATAACTATTCACATACACATAAATCAAACTAATACAAAAGAATATGCCAATATAAAAGATATATTTTTTTCTTGTAGTATCTTTTGTCTGACTATTTTTTTTGTTCTCCTCATTGCCCCTATTTCTTCACCCTGCATGCCAAAATTTCCTCCTACTAATCTCACTCAATTGCCTTTTTCTTTATTCCGCAAGTAAATAGCTTTGACGCATTAACCATTTTCATAACTACAAAAAAATCCTAATCAGATCTAATAGCTAACAATAAACATTCTAACTAAATTACCACATTTCTACAATAGCCGAAATAGATTTAATCGAATAATAAAAAAATAGTCCTAATAGAAAACAAAGCAAAACATGCCAAGGGTAGTCAGATCTTTTCTTCCCTAGATTTTACAATGTAATAAATATTTCTTTCATAAACAAAATAGTCTCACTGTACTTCAATCTAAGAATTTTGAATATATATCATTTGCAATACCTGCAATTCTGAATAGAACAGAAACAGCAACATTTTTTCTCTCTTTTCAAAAAATAAAATGGTCTATTGATCACTGAATTAACAACGATTTATAGACCTTATTACAGATTTATCTAACCGATTTTTCAAACAAAAGAAAAATGTTCTCCCCCCAATTTTAACAGCTTCTAAATACTGCTAGATCTATCTCTGCTATTTAAACGATGCCTTGGGTTTATAATTTTTTAGTCAGTGGTGCTAGTTTTAAAGAGCAAAAATCATTTTTTCATAACCATTGGAAAACGTGATTTTTTATTTAAGTAAATAAAAAACTTCATCTATAACAAAATAAGGAGCAAAAGACTATTCATCAATGGTAATATTCTCAATATCCGTATCTGGTTGATCAAATTTAAGTGAGACTAAATCTTTTGTTCTGAAGGCTATAGACCATCCCAGAGGCTCAATAGGAAAATAATTATACGTGCTTTCATAAACTTGGGGTGCTCGCACTACAGTCGGAGCCGTAATTTCATAAGTTACCTCGTTTTGCACTGTACGCATTTGATATTCTTTGTTGGAGATTGCCTCATTGATTGTCTCATCATTTACATAATTGTCCCCAATCGCATACAAATCTCCTTCTACATTATATAATCCTGTATAACTAGAATCAGGGTAACTCACTTCATGAATAATAAATAAAAACCCTTCCTTCTCCGTCTGATTTCCTGATGAATCAGTGATAATATTGAAATAAAAATCTGATGGTTCGATATCAGTTGGGTTCAAATTATTATCTGATTTCATCTTGGATAGGAATTCTTTTCCTGATTTTACTATGGAACTGTCGCTTTTCTCTAATAGCTCCTCCGCCATTGCAATATCTTCTCGTATACCTTGAATTCTAACTGATTGATAATCAAATTCATCTTGCTTAACTTTTTCTAATATCTCTTCATCTGTCATCTTAGAGACTTCGCCGATAGTTAACTTAGTATTCTTATATCTGCTAATTTTATTATCCTTATCAAATACTAAAACAGACTCAATTGCTGTATCTTTTCCAAAATTATCTTTTGTAACATACCATAGTTTTGTCTCTTTACCTTTATCATTCATATATTCAGCAAACGTATACTTTCAAAATTGGGCGCTACTAATTATTTTATTTAGGCTTAACAATGCAAAAATAACTGCATACTAGTTAAATCTCTCTAAAAATTTATATCCAAATGGTGTTACTTTATACACACCCAAAATAAAAAAAGCCAGAAACACCTGCAAATAGGCATTTCTAGCTTATCCAACTCCATTACCCCACAGACCCTTCCATCTCATAACTAATCAACCGGTTCAATTCGACTGCGTATTCCATCGGTAATTCTTTGGTGAATGGTTCGACGAATCCCATGACGATCATTTCGGTTGCTTCGCTTTCGGAGAGGCCGCGGCTCATTAGGTAGTACAGTTGTTCTTCTGAGATTTTGGAGACTTTGGCTTCGTGTTCTAGGGACACTTGGCTGTTGTGGATCTCATTGAATGGGATGGTATCGGATTTCGATAGGTCATCCATGATGATAGTGTCACACTCGATATGGGAGATAGAGCCTGCGCTCTTCTTGCCGAAGGTGACTTGTCCACGGTAGTTTACTGCACCGCCGTCTTTAGAAATTGATTTTGAGACGATGGAGCTGGAGGTGTTTGGTGCGTTATGGATCATTTTTGCACCAGTATCTTGGATTTGGTTGGCACCTGCAAAGGCAATGGAAAGCATCGTGCCTCGTGCGCCTTTGCCATCTAGATACACACTTGGGTATTTCATGGTTGTTTTGGCACCTAGGTTGCCATCGATCCATTCAACGGTAGCACCTTCTAAGGCTTTGGCCCGTTTGGTTACTAGGTTGTAGACGTTGTCTGACCAGTTTTGAATGGTGGTGTAGCGGCAGTAAGCGTCTTTTAGGGTAAAAATTTCAACGATGGCAGCGTGCAAACTATTGCTTGAATAGGTTGGGGCGGTACAGCCTTCGACGTAATGAACGCTGGCGCCTTCGTCAACGATGATCAATGTTCGTTCGAACTGACCGGTATTTTCGGCATTGATTCGGAAATAGGTTTGTAATGGCACATCGACACGAACGCCTTTTGGTACATAGATAAAGGTACCACCTGACCAAACGGCTGAGTTTAAAGCAGCAAGCTTGTTATCGGTTGGTGGGACTAATTTTGAAAAGTATTGTTTGAACAGCTCAGGGTATTCCTTCAAGGCTGAATCGGTATCGGTAAAGACGATGCCAAGTTTTTCAAACTCTTCTTTCATGTTGTGATAAACGACTTCTGATTCGTATTGAGCAGAAGCGCCAGCCAGGTATGCCCGCTCGGCTTCTGGAATACCAATGCGTTCAAAGGTCTCTTTGATTTTTTCTGGTACGTCATCCCAATCACGGGCAGGACGATCACTTGGTTTTTGGTAATATTTGATGGCATCAAAATCGATGTCAGACAGGTCTGGGCCCCAGTTTTGCATGGGCATCTTGTTGAAGGCTTCAAGAGACTTCAAGCGGAACTCAAGCATCCATTCTGGCTCTTGCTTGACCCGTGAGATTTCACGGACGATGTCTTCGGTCAATCCTTCGCCGGTACTAAAAACAGGCTGCACGTCATCGTGGAAGCCAAATTTATATTCTTCTAATTCGGGTACACCCATGGTTCTCACTCCTTTTGTAGTGCGGTTGTCTATTCGCTGGTTTCTTCAGTGTCAGATTCATTGGCGTGGCTGTGACTGACAGATGCTTGTGTACTGTCAGCAGCAATGGCTTTTTCTAATGCTTTCCAAGCTAAGGTCGCACACTTGATGCGTGCAGGAAACTTCGCCACACCCCCAAGCATGGAAGCATCGCCTAAGCGATCGCTTTGAGGAATGTCATTTCCTTGGACGAGTTCAGAAAACAAGCCTGATAGCTCACCAGCTTCTGCTAGTGTCTTACCGATAATCGCATCCCCCATCATGGATGCACTGGCGGTACTGATGGAACAGCCTTCGCCAGTAAACGCGATGTCTTTGATGGTGTCTCCTTCGACAGCGAGCTCCAAGTGGATCACGTCGCCACAGGTAGGGTTATTCAATTCGACTTTGTACGTTGAATCATCCAAGGTGCCCCGATGATGTGGGTGGCTGGAATGATCCAGAATGACTTGTCGATACAAATTATCTAATTTCGTTAGTGCCATGTTGGAAAAACTCCTTCGTCAGCTTGATGGCGTCAACCAGTCGATCGGCGTCCTCTCTTGTATTATACAGGTAAAAGCTGGCCCGTGCAGTCGCTGGGACTTGCAAATAGGTCAAGAGGGGTTGGGCACAATGATGACCTGCCCGTACCGCGATGCCTTCCATGTCTAAAGCGGTGGCAACATCATGAGGATGGATGGCAGCTAGATTAAAGGCGATCACTCCCGTGCGTTTTGCTGCTTCTTGGGGGCCATAGATGGTCAAGCCTTCAATGGCTTGCAGTTTTGGCAAAACGTAAGCAGCTAAGTCTGCTTCATGGGCGTGGATGTTTTCTAAGCCGATTTCTGTTAAGTAATCCACCGCTGCACCTAAACCGATCGCACCGGCAATATTTGGTGTACCAGCTTCAAATTTCCACGGTAGTTCTTTCCACGTGCTTTCTTGCAGATGGACAAAATCGATCATTTCACCGCCAAATTCGACGGGCTCCATCTGATCCAGCCATTGCCGTTTGCCGTACAAGACACCAATGCCAGTTGGTCCGCACATTTTATGACCAGAAAAGGCATAGAAGTCACAATCCAGTGCTTGGACATCAACTGCCATATGTGGAACAGCCTGTGCACCATCCACCACCATGACGGCTTGGTGCTGATGCGCCAATTTGGTTAGCTCCGCAATCGGATTGATCACGCCTAAAACATTGGAAACATGAGCGATCGAAACGATAGCGGTTTTGTCTGTGATCTGTTTCTTGGCATCTTCCATGTCCAAGGTGCCTTCTGGCGTCAGCTGGATATATTTCAAGGTAGCTTTTTTTCGGGCTGCTAATTGTTGCCAAGGGATGATATTGGAATGATGTTCCATATAGGAAATCACGATTTCATCGCCTTCATTGACAAAACGGTCGCCGTAGCTGCGGGAGACCCAATTTAAACCAGTGGTCGTCCCTCGAGTAAACAGCACTTCCGCCGTCTCATTCGCATGGATAAAACGGCGAACTTTTTCTCGTGCGCCTTCATAGGAATGGGTCGCCCGTTCTGCGAGGGTATGGACCCCACGATGAACGTTGGCATTGTCTTGATGGTAATAATCGGTGATCGCCTGCAGCACCGCCTCTGGTTTTTGCGTAGTGGCGGCATTGTCGAGGTAGATCAATGGTTCGTCATTTACGAGCTGATCCAAGATGGGAAACGCTTGTTTCACTTTTTGGGCATCGATCATGCGAGCAACTTCCCTTCGATAACGGCAACCAATTCTTGTTGCACTTCTTTGACTGGGATCGCGGTCAAGACGGAGCCTAAGAAACCACGAATCACCAAACGTTCCGCTTCTGCTTTGCGCAGCCCACGACTCATCAAGTAGTACATTTCTTCTGGATCGACCCGTCCCACACTGGCTGCGTGTCCGGCGGTTACTTCGTGCTCGTCGATCAAAAGGATTGGGTTGGCATCCCCACGGGCTTGGTCAGAAAGCATCAAGACCCGACTTTCTTGTTGCGCGTCCGCCCCTTTTGCTCCTTTTAAAATGTGTCCGATACCGTTAAAGGTTAAGACGCCGCGTTCTCTAATGACGCCGTGTTGCAGGATATGGCCAATGGAATGCGGTGCTTTGTTGGTAACACGGGTGTCGATCCCTTGTGTTTGACGCCCAGCACTGATTGCGACCGCTTTGACTTCCGAATGCGCGCCTTCGCCTACAAGATCAGAATCAAAGTCCGCCACGACGTCGCCGTCATTCATGACTCCAATTGCCCAATCTACCATCGCATCTCGTAATACGTAGCCGCGACGATTCATGTACGTAGTAATGTTGACACCTAACTGATCAATCGCAGAGAATTTGACCTTCGCACCTGCTTTGGCGATCACTTCCACTACGATATTGCCAGACAGTTTTTTCGCTTGGTCGCCTTTGGTTTGGAAACGTTCTAAGTAGCTGAACTCACTGTGCTCATCAGCAACGATCAAAATGTGTTTGAAGAAATGCGCTTGACTATTGCCATTGTGATAGAAAATCGCTTCAAGGGGTTCTTCGATCACCACGTTTTTTGGTACATACAAGAACATGCCGCTATTCATAAACGCCGCATGTGCTGCGGTCATTTTGTCTTCATCCATTGGTACTGCTTTGGTCATGTAGTATTGATTGACCAACTCTGGTACTTCTTTCATTGCTGTAAACAAGTCGGTGAAGATCACGCCTTTGTCAATCAGCTCTTGCGGTAATTGCTCAAAGATGGTGGTGTCATCAAACTGAACGAGAGTCGGATGGTTATCCATCGCGTCAAAGGCGGGAACCAAGCCAGCACCGGTCTCCTTAGATTCACTTGCAGGTAAGGTTGGATCGATGAAGCCTGCAAATTCTTTTTCACCAGCAAGTGCTTGTTCGTCGATATTGAACAATGGCCAACGCTCGTAACGCACCCGCTCGATTTTTGGAAACGCAAGTTCATCCACTTTCGCAAGGGCTGCTTGGCGTAATTCCAACATCCATTCAGGCTCTTCTTTTAACGCTGAAAAAACGTTGACTTGTTCAAGATAATCCTGTAATTTTGCCATTTACCTTGCCTCCTTACGCTTCTTCTTCTTTGTAGTCGATCCCTAACTCTTTACTGATCCCAGCATAGCCTTCTGCTTCTAGGCGTTTGGCTAAATCTGCCGAACCGGTCATCACGACACGGCCTTCCATCATGATATGAACCACGTCTGGTGTGATGTAGTTTAACAGACGTTGGTAATGGGTGATGATCAAAGCGCCAAAGCCTTCGCCGCGCATTTCATTGACGCCTTTTGCTACGACTTTCAAGGCATCAATATCTAGACCAGAGTCGATCTCATCCAAAATCGCAAAGGTTGGATCTAGCATCAACAATTGTAAGATTTCATTTCGTTTCTTTTCTCCACCAGAGAAGCCTTCATTCAAATAGCGTTCCGCCATTTCTTCTGGCATATTCAATAAATCCATTTTTTCATCTAATTTTTTCAAGAAATCCATGACAGAGATTTTGTCGTCTTCGTCACGTTTGGCATTGATCGCTGCCCGCATAAATTCCGCATTGGTGATGCCTGGAATTTCACTTGGGTATTGCATCGCCAAGAACAGACCTAAACGAGCCCGTTCATCCACTTCCATTTCCAAGACATTTTCGCCGTCGAACAAAATTTCCCCTTCTGTCACTTCATAATTCGGGTTACCCATGATGGCAGCGGACAAGGTTGATTTCCCTGTACCGTTTGGTCCCATGATGGCATGGATCTCTCCAGTTTTTAACACTAAGTCAACGCCTTTTAAGATCTTTTTATCTTCGATTTGGACGTGTAGATTTTTAATTTCTAAAACTGACATTTCTTTCCCTCCAGTATCTTTTCTTTCTCACTATTTTAGACTAATTGAGAATGAACTTCAAACGCTATTCCCGACTTTTTTAAAATATTTCTAATCTGTACATTGGAATTATTATAAAGTATTACATAGAGATAGTACATGGTTATTGTCTGTAATGCTAGAAATTTTTTTGATTTGTTGTAAAAAAGAAAAAGGAATACGACATTGGCTGTCGTATCCCCTACCTTCACTTCTGCTGTGCCCATTCTTCTCGCAAGATGCCATACTTGATGGAATCATAATAGTTGCCTTCCCAGAAACGGACTTTGCGAATCTGGGCTTCTTTGGTCATCCCTAGCTTTTCTCCTAGTTTCATCATGCGGTGATTGCCCGACCACGTGGTATACCCGACACGCTGGATATGAGGCTGTGATTCAAACAACTCATTGATCCACTGGCGAATTGCTTGGCTGCCAATGCCTTGATTCCAAAGGGAAGCATCATAGATGGCTATCCCGAATTCCAACCACTGCTGCAAGGTATTGTCTTCCCAGTAAGCGGTCGCGATCCCCACGATTCTTCCTTGATAGCTGATCGCTTTACGTAACGGGTTGTCGATACAGCTAGCGCCAAACCCCGTTCGAAATTCTTCCCACGTCAACACGGGGTCTTGGAAATACGGTCCGTCCCATTTTTTCCATTCTAAATCTGCCTTAGGCCCATAGCTGATCGACCAAAGTTCAGCAATCATTTCTTCCGTAATCGGTTGAAGTGTGACTGTTTCTGCCATCTTCAAGCCCCCCTTTCTCCTAAAAAAAGTCGTCTCCTTTATTCGTAGACGACTTTCTTTCTATTTTATCTGAAATTTCCGTAAGTTTAAATAAAGGAGTCCGAAAAAAAGGACTGGAAAAAGAGTAAAGCCAAATTGTGGCTTCAAAATCAAGGCGACAAAAACGGCAACAAGCAAAAAGGTTGCTAACAAACTAACAGGCCATTTTTTCAAAGTGAAAAAAAGTGCGGTACGCAGGACATCTTTCTTAGCGGCTTTTGGATTACGCACTTGGAAGTACCACGCATTGATACTAAGAGCTATGGAAAGCATTCCTAACAAAAGAAAGAAAGGAACGAGCCATTTGCCACTTTCAAATTGAACCGCAAACAGAATATCCACGATCGCAATGACACTTCCCAGCCAGCCGATGAGCCAATAGAGAAACCCGCGCACGGCAAAGGTTCGTAAAAAGTAGCAGAAATCTTTTACTGGATCGATGTCTTTGTATTCTGCAAAGCGATCAATCGCAGCCAGGAGGCTGATCATGCTTGGCCCAATCAGCAAGAGTGCCAATGCAAACCAAAGGAGGTTTCTAGGATCGACTGCCAAGAACATTGCCGTGAGGGTGTAGGGTGTATTGACGACCCAAAAACTGATATTCAGGGCAAAGCCAATATATAGCCAGCGGAAGATCCGCATGTAAAGATTGTTTTCAAAGGTAGGTTTGGTAAACATGATTGATCACCTCAATTTTTCATTCCCGAAGTAGCGATTCCTTCTACGAAGTATTTTTGCATTGCTAAAAAGACGATCGCCACTGGCAAAATGGAGACCACAGATGCTGCCATGATCAGGGCGTACTCGGCATCATATAAGCCGACAAACATTTTCAACCCTAACTGAATGGTTTTGTTTTCGGTTGAGGAGAGGTAGATAAATGGTCCCATATAATCGTTCCATGTATTGACGAAGGTGATGATGGTCAGACTCGCTAAAGCGGGCTTCGTCAGTGGTAGAATGATTTTTCGATAGATCCCCCACTCACTCAAGCCGTCGATCCGCGCACTTTCACACAATGAATCAGGAATACTACTATAGTATTGTTTCAACAAAAAGACGCCAAAGGCACTGAAGGCTTGTAAGAGGACCAAAGACCAAAGCGTGTCTGTCAGCCCGAACTGGCGCATCATGATGAACTGAGGAATCATATAGGATTGCCAAGGAATCGCAATCGTACCGATGTATGTCAGAAACAACAGGTCGCGTCCTTTGAAATGCATCTTCGAAAACCCATAAGCCGCAAAGCTAGAGGTAAACAGTTGGATCAAAGTAATGATGACGCTCAAAAATGCTGTATTCTTGAAAAAAGTCAGCAAAGGAATGCGATCCCAGATCACCGTATAGTTTTCTGGGTGCCAACTTTTTGGAATCCATTGGATCGGTACGCTAAAAACATCGTTATTGGTCTTAAAAGAAGCAGAGATCATCCAGAGAAACGGGATCAGTGTCACTAACGCGAGAAATGTTAATAAAAGAATCAAGGAGACACTGCCGACCGACAGCTTGACTTTTTGTTTTGGTTTGGCTTGAACATTCTTTTTACTCAGTGTATTTTCCATCTGTACTCCCTCCTTACACCCGTTCTTGTCTTTGGTTCCACTTAAACTGGATCACCGTGATGCCCAAAACGATCACAAACAAGACCATGGCGATCGCAGATGCGTAACCAAAATTAAATTTCACAAACGCTTCGTTGTAAATTTGATACACCAAGACATTGGTGGCTCGACCGGGTCCGCCGGCAGTCATGACTTGGACCAAATCGAAGATCTTGAAACAGTTGATGACCAGCATGATCGAAACAAAGAAGGTCGTTGGTCGCAAGGACGGCAACGTCACGTTGCGAAACTGCTGCCACTTGTTGGCGCCATCGATCGAAGCCGCTTCATACAATTCCTTTGGCACACTTTGTAACCCTGCCAAGTATAAGATCATGTAATACCCCATGCCACGCCAGACGCTGACTATGATGATCGCCGTCAAAGCCCAATCAGAGCTGGAGGTCCAACCAGGAGGATTTTCAATAAAAAATTTCAAAAACTGATTGATTGGTCCCATCGTTGGGTGAAACAACATGTTCCACACGACAGCGATCGCAACTAACGAGGTGACATAAGGAAAGAAGAAGGCAGTACGGAAAAACTTCATTCCACGTACTTTTTTATTCAATAAAATCGCTAAGCCTAAAGAACATATTAACGTCAATGGAACGACGCCAATCGTATAGAGAAAGGTGTTCTTTAACGAGATCCAAAAGGTGTCGTCCCCTAGCATTTTGCTGAAATTTTTCATTCCCACAAATTCAGGCGAACTAAAGGAATCCCATTCCATGAAAGCCAGAATCAATGAGAACACAACGGGCACTAAGGTAAATAAGAAAAAGCCGATAAAGTTTGGTGCAATAAAAGACAGCGCGGTTAGCGTATTTTTGCGTTTCAACTTATTGGCTGCTTTTGATTTTGAGGTTATTTCCATATTTGTCTCCTGCTGCTTGCCAGCAGGCCCCCTTTCATTAATAAAGAGAAGGAACTTTTTTGCCCAAGTCCCTTCTCTCGTTAGGACTATTCGGTTTCAGATTTCACCCTTTTTTCCATATTCGCAATGCCTTCTTTTGGTGTTTCATCCCCTACAAGAATCAAGTCATGTTCTTCTTGCAAGATTTTGTCGATCGCTGGTCCATTTTCATCGACAGGAAACTCGATCGCGACGGTTTCTGGATTGAAGGCTTTTTTCGATACTTCATCGGCGGGCATGCCTTCACGGGAGAAGTAAAGTTCATCAATGGCGTCAGTCTTATACGAAGGAACGACACCGACTTCAGCTAATACTTTGGCGCCTTCTTCACCAGAACAAAAGTCTAAGAATTTTTGTGCAGCTTCTTGATGTTTTGAATTTTTATTGATGGCAAAAGCAGTCGGAGAACCAAATGTCGTTACTTCCCCTTTTTCATTTTGCGGCATTTCCGCAATGCCCCACTCAACATCTGTCTTGCCATCGTCGATATTGGTCATCAATGCACCCATATACCAAGTTCCCATGTACATCATGGCTGCTTTTTCATTTTCAAATTGTGATTGATACGTAACTTTCGTTGATTTTGCTGTCCCAAAGTCCATTTGCGCTTTTTCGTCTTGCATCCGCAATGCACGATCATAGTACGCTTCCAAGTAGTCGTATTGAGGATCGATCAAGTTGGCGCCATTTTGGGCAGCTGCAATCGCTTGGGTAGTGGAACGCCACGTGTGTTGATACGCACCATAAATTTGTTCGTCTGGTTTTGTTAGCTGCTTGGCAAGCTCCTCATATTCGTCCCAGGTGATGTTTGATGGGTAGTCTAAGCCTGCTTCATCGAACATTTTTTTGTTATAATACAAGACCCAAAAATCCGTCCGATACGGTTGTGCATAGGTTTTGCCTTCTACGTCATACATGTCATAGCTTTCTTGCGCTGGGGCAATATCCAATGATCCGATATGGTCAGTGAGATCCACCAATTGGTCCCGCAACGCATAATTAGAGTAAGAAAGTAAATTTTTCATGGTCAAAATATCTGTCGTATCTCCGGAAGAGAGCATGGTCGTCAGTTTGGTATCATAATCATCTGAAGCAATATCGACAGGCTCAACGGTAATGCCCGGATTCGCTTCTTCAAAGGCACGGAATAGTTTTTCGAATTCAGGTGTCGTATCGTAATTCCAAGTGGTTACGGTCAATTTGATGTCGCCATCTTCAGAAGCAGCGGAATCATCTGTCGCTCCGCCTCCACACGCTGCCAAGGCTGCGATTGTCCCAAACATCGTTGCTGCTAATAAACCTTTTTTCAAAAAGTGCATGTTCATTCCTCCATTAAACATTTTTTTAAAGGGTCGCCCCTAAAACTACCAATAGGAATACCAACTTTGTGACACCCGCATCAACGCTTCCATGTAATAATAATCGCCCCAGATCATGCATTCATCGACCCCTTTGAGGGAATTCTTGTCATAAACCCCATGCATCAAAAGTCCGTTTGATTCGGGATGGTCGATCGTTGTATAGTTTTGGGCTAACGACGCCAAGATCGCCAAGGCATTTTCCTGATAGGCGGCTTGGTTTGGCTGCGTGATCGGTAAATGTTTCGCCAGTTCTAGCAAGCCACAGACTGCGATGGCGGCGGCCGAACTATCCCTTTCTTCCTGACTACCATCGTTAAACACTAAATCCCAATAACTGACCTTGTCCGCCGGTAATTCAGCAATAAAGTAATCCGCAAGGTCTTGAGCAGTCTTCAAGAAACTGGTATCACCGGTGTAAAGGTAACTCAGCGTAAATCCGTAGATTCCCCACGCTTGTCCTCTCGCCCAGCAGGAATCATCGGCATAGCCTTGTTGGGTATTGCCGCCGATCGCCGCTCCAGTTTCAACGTCGAAGTAATAGGTGTGGTACGTCGTGGCGTTGTCTCGCACGATGTATTTCTGGGTCTGCTTGGCATGAGCATAGGCTGCTTGTTTGTAGGATTCATCCCCCGTCATTTGGGAAGCAAAATACAATAGCGGCAAATTCATCAAGCAATCAATAATGATGCGCCCCCGTTGTTGCGGATCATCGAGATTGCCCCACGCTTGAATGATCTGGGCTTTGGGTGAGTAACGGACCATCAATAGATCGGCGGCGGCAATCGCGAGTTTTTTCGAAGATTCCCGTCCGTTCACTCGATAGTCGGCAATCGCAGTCAAACTATACAAAAATCCGATATCATGGGTTTCTAGTCCAATTCTTTGGTCCAATCGTTCTTGGAAAGAGTGCAGTTGTTTTTCGATGGTTTCATCAAATTCTGTTGATCCCGTCAGTTCTTTACTCAAAAACAACATGCCAGTCCAAAAACTCGCCGTCCAATCATGGTTGGCTTCTGGTCGATAGACAAGCTGTTCACTTGCTGCAGGTGGGACCAACGTGTCAAAGGTCTTAGTATTCTTTCTTACTTGATTAACGGTGAAGTCGATTTGCTCGGCTACCCATTGTGATAGCTGTACGTCATAGCTGGTTTCCATTTTTTCCTCCTATTCGCTCAACCTGGATCATATGTCCGGATTGATTGATCGTAATGTTGTTTGTTGTCACTTCGACGGTCACTGCTTGTTCTTGTTCTTGTGGAAGCAAGCCGGTGACGAGGGAAACGAACAGGTGCTTTCCCGCTTGTCGTTGAGCAGTTAAATACGGCAGCCACGTTGCAGGATACAAGAGGTTCGTATTTGGCTCCGTTCGTAGGACATCGCTCGTTTCATAGCCAGCGATTGCCTCGATTTTCGAATAGCCGATCGATGTTCGTACCGCAGCGCTGCTTGCGGTTTTTTCAGTGATGGCAGTTGCCTCTTTCGGTGATGAAAACCCACCCTCATAGAAAGAAAGGGCGCGCTGAGAATTGATCTCATGAATACGAAGGTGACTGCCTATCAGTGGAATGATTGTCGTTTTTATCTGGACGTCTTCCCATGGATTCCATTCATGAATGATCCGATCAGGTAAAAGCTGATACTGGCGATCCAATCCTTTGGTGCGAAAGTAATGGTCATCTTCTGACAAAGCCAATGTGTTGTCATAATTTCCTTCATAAAACCAATAATTGCTCTTGGGCACGCTATTGCCAAATGTCGTTGAGTAGACAAATTTGCTATATTTGCTGCTGGCATGACTTTGATAGTTGATACATTGTCCTGCAGGAAACATCAAGGCATGGGTCAAGTCTTGATTGTGTTGATAAAAGTTCTTACTGATGGGATGAGCCAGTGTTCTTTCAGTGATCACTAATGGCGTCGGGGTGGCTTGCCAATAGGGATGCTCCTTTGGTACCGCTAACAAAAGAAAGGTTTTTAACGCCCAATAAGGCGAACCTGGTGCATTGTAACCTTCGGCAAAGATCAGATTCTGGTACGAATAGCCGACCGTCAGTATCCCTTCGGAAGTAAAAATGTCTTGCTGCATCCACTGATGCAGGTGACGACTGATCAACCCCTTGATCTCTCCCCATGGCAATGCTTCAACATCCGCAAAAACCAATGCGCTGAAGAAAGAAACTTGCGCAAAGCGATACGTCAAACTTCGACCAAAAGGAACGGCAGCTCCACCTGCTGCAAACCAATGCTTGAAGGTTTGAGCAAACTCGGTGGCTCGTTGTTTGAACTTCCTTCCCCTTTCAAGATCCTCAGGGACAAATCGACAGTACAGAAGACTATAGTAGTGGATCGCAAAAGATACATAGTAATCGATTTGAGTGGCTACTCCGTCACAGTACCATCCTTCCCCTAAATAAAAGGTCTCGATCAATGCCAAGTCAGCATCGATCTTTTCTTGGGAAAAGCTGCTGCCACAACGCTTCATGGCTACATTGACGAGAACCCGAAAGAAATGCCAATTGTTTGCGGGAATTTCTCGTTGATTGACTTGGATCAGCCACGCATGGAGATTATCTTTTTGGCGTTGGGATAAAACATCCCACGTTTTTTCCTTATTTAATAGTAAAAAGGTACTTAGCGAAGCCATTTCCACGATTCGTTGGTCGAAGTCTTCCACAACACCCCAATAATCGGGACTCTCTGGATCTGTACCCGCAATAATTCCTGAGAGATAGGTTTCCATGAATGAATCTTCTTGCTGGGTTAGATAAGGCGCGAGTCCCCAAAGCGGTCGCAAGAACGCTTCAAGTTCCTGTACCTCTTTCTCATAGACAGTCCCATGGCTGCCTAAAGCCAAATGACCGGGACGACTGCTTGCAAAAGCGGGTTTGAGTTGATCCATGATCGTTTTGAAGCCGGCTGCTACATCTTCATAACTTTCAAATTTATTCTTTTTCAATTGCTGCAGCTTCTGTGATTGCATCCGCATCCTTCCTTTCAATCAATGTCGCTTTAATAAAACCATAATATTCTCCGTAGACCGTCACCACATCTTGCAGTTTCAGTTGTTGACTTTGCTCATTGAATACTTGGTACTGTCCAGCCGCTGTTTCTAGAATAAATCGATCCCCTTTCTCAATGTCTGCTGTTTTCGCATCACTCTTTACGATGGTGCCAGATAGCTTCACGAATTCATGCAACGGGACGACACCTTGCGAAAAATCTTCGTCAGAATAACAAAGCGCTCGTTCTTTTAATTGCTTTTCGCTGCTTTGGGAAAATGCTTGCGTCTGCGTTGCTTCATTTGGAGAACAAGCAGTCAACCCCATAAGTAGACCCAGGATAAATAACGAATTAATCCACTTCATTCATGCCACCCTCATTTTTAAAACGCTTTCTTCATTTCAAATCATACTTTTTTTTAGGAAAATAATCAATAGTTTTTCCTAAAAAAAGTAAAATTTTTACTTGAGGGCAATTTCTCTCTTGGTTTTTTTACTAAAAAGAAATATACTGAAGAGGAGAAGCATTGGAGGAGGGATTCTATGGCTACGATTACCGACATAGCGACCATAGCTGAGGTATCAATATCAACCGTATCACGGGTTCTGAACTACGATCCTAGTCTTTCAGTGACCGAAGAAACCAAACGAAAGATTTTCGAGGCAGCTGAAAAACTAAATTATACGAAATACAAAAACAAGCAAAAGCAGCGTGAACTACCAGTGGATGTACCAAAAAAACACAACAAATCGATCGGGATCGTTCAGTGGCGGATGGATGATGAAGAATTAGAAGACATTTACTATATGTCGATTCGTTTGGGTGTGGAAAAACGCGCCGCCGAACTGGGTTGTGATCTGTTAAAAATCTCCAACCTTGATGAGTCAGTGATCCAGTCCGTCGACGGCTTACTAGCAATCGGCAAGTTTACAGAAGAGCGGGTCAAGAAACTCCATGAGCTACACCCCAACCTCTGTGTGATTGGCAGTAACTTTCCCCTGGATGACTACGACTCTGTCAATACCGATTTTACGCAAGCAACGGAGTTGGCTCTTTCTCACTTGATGGGACTTGGTCATCAAAAAATCGCCTTTATCGGCGCCGAGGAAAGTCAAAATATGTATGGGTATCGACGGTACAAAACGCCAACGGTCAACACCTATGTCGATATGATGCAGCATTATCAGCTGTTTGATGAGGATTATTTCATCGTGAAAGAAAATAGTCGGTTGGATGTCCAAACGGGGGAAGAATTAACGGAGCAGGCTTTGGCTTTGTGGCAAGACCGCTTGCCGACTGCGATTTTGGCAGCCAATGATGCCTTTGCGATCGGGGTCATCCATACGTTAACGGCTCATGGAATCAAGATTCCTGAAGACATCAGTGTTATGGGCATCAACGATATTTCGGTGTCCCGCTATGTCTCTCCACCCCTTTCTTCAGTCCAAGCATTTACTGAAGAGATGGGTGAAACGGGGTTAGAGCTACTCTATAACCGCATCGAAAATCCTGGGATCGCCAGACGCATCTTTTTAAGTACACAGCTGGTGATTCGTCAATCTACCGCAAAACCAAAAGAAGGCTGAGAAGCTGCGGTGTCTTCTTGCATTGATCAACGTCATTGCAAGGAAGCACCGCATCCTTCTCAGCCTTTTTTTATTTTAATGGTCGTTTTGATTTCTCCTGTCTGCTCAAGCGCGTGTTCGGCTTGGATCAAATACGCTTGTGCCTGTACACCATGGTGGTCTTGATAAGTGACTGGCTGTATTTGGATCTTATCACTGGTAAAACCAAGAACACAGCGTGCTTTTTTTGTCATTAGTTGAACGGTCTTATCTTGCACCATTGGTGGTATGTTCGTAATAAAGTTTTCCACCACCAGATTCTTTGGTTGGTGCTCGTCAAAGACAAAATGGTCTTCGATCGTTACTTGTTGCTGCGAGACCACGAAGCGCCGCTGGTATTCAGTGACCGCTGCTTTCGGATAGAACACACTGAGGTCTAAGTCAAATTGCTGGTCATTAACCTGTAGCACCGTTGCTTCCTCGGCTGTTGGGCGTTGGGTGTGCTGGTTGATGATTGGCAGCGAATGACTGATTGCGGCTGCGGGAAAGTAGTGATAGCGCGTGTTCTCGTCAAAATACTCTTTGGTGTACTCCCCTGCACCAAGGTCCGTCAGAAACAACTCCTCTGTCGTTCCTAATACAAAATGACCGACATCGAGATGATTGTGGCTTTCTTGATTGCTCCCCCCTTTGGCAGCAAAAAAGAGATCCTGCTGCACATCTTTTGCAACGAACCACTGCGCTTGTTCAAAATAGTGATGATACGAGGCATTCGTTTCTCGTGTGATCGCTTCGTTATGCCAATACAAATTTCGATAGATGTGGGCAAACCGGTAGCAAGGATCAAAGTCTAACGGACTGACCCCCGATAATTGGGGAACCGCCACGCCCAAATGCTCGTAGCAATAACTGACCAAGCCACTAGGCAGTTCGATCGTCGAATAATCAGAAAAAGGAATGTAATGCCCTGGAGAAATCATCGTGTAGTAAGGAAAAGCAGCAATTTTTCTGGTTTTAGGCTGCTTTAGGTAGGTATCTTCTTGCAATACTTCTGCCAACAATTGCGCATAATACAGAAAATAACCAAACCCATACGCCCAGTATCCGACACCTTCCACACAAGCCCCATCTTCGCCAAAGCTGTTGAGATAGCTTTGCATTGCAGTATCCAATCGTTTGATCATCCGCAATTGTCGCTCGCTTTTTTTCGGCAATACATAGAGCGCCGTCATTCCAAGACAGCCACCAATAACTGCGGACCAATTGTTCTCTTTTGTCTCCCACTCCCAGGTTTGCTCCTCGAAGGGTAAAAAAAGCCGTTGATCGATCTCATACAACACTCGTTCTGTGATGACTGGTGAAAGGTCTCCCCCAACCAACATAAACAACTCTGCTAAGGATTGCCCAGTTTCAGCTGCAAAAAGATCGACTGTGTGGCGCGCTTGCGAAGAAAACTGGCCATCGACAATCGGCAGATGCGCTGGCAGACACCATGTATATTCATTGCAGATTTCCCAAATCACTTGCTCCAGCAGCACTTTGATCGCTGCCTTACGCTCCATTTCATAAGCAAGTCCTAAAACCACCAACATCCGTCGGCGGGCAAAATAATGGGATTCGAAGACAACACGATTCCCCGATTCGAGATACTCTTGATAGCCTTGATAAGGCAAATAGGGAATCTCACCAGTGTCAAGATAAGCCTGTGCCGCCTGTAAAATTTCTTCTTTTACATCTGCTGGATTCACGCGTTTTCCTCCTGAATGGAGCGTCCGAAGACTTCGATTTGGGTCAACGCTGGAAATGGTGAGGGATCGTCATTTTGGATCAGCTCATGCAATTTCGCCCAAGTGACCGTTCGCGGCTGGAAAGAAAACCGTTGAGGCTGGCTGCTTTTGACCGTCTGCAAGATTTCTTGACTCCCATCGGAAAACGCCAACGTGACTTGTTGCCAATAGCTATCATGGGGAAAATCCGCCCGTAACGTAAGCGCACATTGGTCGATGCGGACCTCATGACCAAAGTCGATCGTCAAAGCGGCATCTGCTTGTTGATTGATCCCCCATGAGCCATAGGGATAATTGCCATGAGACGTATTGGCAAAAATGCCATCAATAGCGTTACAAGCGAAAAACGTCGCATCATCTCTTGTTTCAACATTGGCATGGGCATGCGGATAGGCACCCAAGAATTCTTTTTGATCATGAGGGTTTAAGGCGACATTGCGGTAAGCCGCTAGTTCTTCTTTTGTTGCTACCCGCACACTCAAATAATGGCTTTTCCCAGAAAAACGGCCTTCTGGCGCGGCTTCTTTGGCATTTTCACTAAGATGTACGGGGTAGATCCACTCGTTGCCTTTGATGTACACCAAAGTAGTCGCCAGCGTTTCATCGAGTGTGACCCACACAAATTGTCCACTGCGTGAGAGCGAGACAACGATTTTATCTCCGTCCTCGTAACAATACT
Source organism: Enterococcus sp. AZ063 (assembly GCF_051715045.1). Lineage (NCBI taxonomy): Bacteria > Bacillati > Bacillota > Bacilli > Lactobacillales > Enterococcaceae > Enterococcus > Enterococcus sp. AZ063. The sequence continues at coordinate 503,958 of NZ_JBIOTA010000001.1, read as the reverse complement.
CTTGGGATGCCAACGTGACAAAGTCTTCCGCCGTCGCTTGAAGAAGGGTAGGTTCACTTTCAGGTGTTCGTTTGCCTTTTTTTACTTGATGCTTTTGGTCATAAATCGTTAAGGAAATCTGGGTCATTGCATGTAGCTCCTCTCGTATTTTCTCCATTATAGCGATGTCGACAAAAAAATGTAACTGGTTCCAGCGATTTTTTACTATTTTTTTACTTAAAATCGAGAAATGTAACAGTTTCCATTTCTTTATTTTACTAAATAAAGTAAAATAACAAATAAAAGGAGCTGTTTACATGAGAAACTTCCAAGAAGCATTAAGTAAGAACCCTCTTCGAACCAAAACCGATCTAGAAGAGGCCCTTGTTGATCTGGTCACTCCCGTATACGAATGTATGGCACGACAAGGAACTCCCGGGAGGGTCCACCTAGGAAATTCAGGAGCAGTGTACACTCAGGAAAAGAGTGACATCGAAGGCTTTTTACGGACACTCTGGGGATTGGGCCCATTGTTCAGCCAAGAAGAAGCGTGCCTTCGTTACCCAAAACTTTTTCAACAAGCCAATGCCGGGATCGTTGCAGGCACCACCCCGACCTCTCAGGAGTACTGGGGAAAACTGCATGACTACGACCAATTGTTTGTGGAAATGGGTGCCCTTGCTAGCTATTTGATTTTTACCAAACCCATCTTTTGGGATCTCCTCACACCAAGAGAGCAAACAAATCTCTTTGATTGGCTCAATCAGATCAATCAGCACACCATCCCTAAAACCAATTGGCTCTTCTTTCGGATTTTAGTTAATACCTTCTTTGAAATGGCAGCATTGCCTTTTGTAGAAACCACCCTTTTGGCTGATCAAGAAGAGATCGAGAGGTATTACTTAGCAGACGGCTGGTATTTTGATGGCTATGAAAACCAAATCGACTATTATATTCCTTTTGGGATGCAATACTACGGACTCCTTTACAGTGTTCTTACTTGTCGTTCCCAATGCCCGTATCAGTTTAGCTACCGTCAAAGAGCCGCTACGTTTGCGCAATCCTTTAAACAGTGGTTCACGAAAACCGGTGCGGCATTGCCTTTTGGTCGTAGTCTAACGTATCGGTTTGCGCAATCAAGTTTCTTTGCTGTCGGTGCTTTCGCCGATATAGAATATGAAGGCTTCACAAAAAATGAAGGAAAATATTTACTGTTACAAAACATGCGTTACTGGTTTCGCCAACCAATCTTTACGCAAGAAGGCTTTTTAAGTATTGGCTATGCCTACCCCAACCTAAATATGGCTGAAGGCTATAACGCACCAGGATCGCCTTATTGGGCTTTCAAAAATTTCTGTGTATTGGCCATCCCAGCGGATGCTGAATTTTGGACGCTTGAGGAGCAGGTGCCAACGTTTGCCACACCGGTGCGCAATCCGCATAGTCGGATGCTTTTGGTGCATAACCAAGAAGGCACAGAATTGCAAGCTTTCACTGCGGGGCAACATTCCCACGAACATGCTCACGGCAATGCCAAATACGAAAAGTTTGTCTATTCGACAACGTTTGGGTTTAGCGTAGCGAAAGCAACCGTTTTATTGAAACAAGGTGCCTATGATAATACATTGGCGATTTCAGAGGGGCAGACGGATTTTAAAACAGCTTTTGGTTACGAAGCCTTTGCGATTAAAGATGACTACGTCTATAGTCGCTGGCGCCCCTACGAGCAGGTCGTCATCGAAACCTTTGTGATTCCGATGTATCCTTGGCATCTGCGTTACCATCGGATTCAAACGGATCGAAGGTTGCAACTGGTCAATGGCAGCTTTGCAGCACCAGCTGATGGTGCTGCGCTTTCTAGCAAAGAAGGCACCTTTTATCAAAGCTCGGTTGGCTGTGTCGGTATCAAAAGCTTCCCGACGCATCAAGAAGGTACCCTCTTGATGCCAGAACCCAACACGAATCTACTTTATAGTCGAACAGTCATCCCTCAAATAAGCAAAACCGTTCTCGCCGGACAACAGGAATGGCTCGTTGCGTGTTTAGGCAATGCCTTTTCTGATCAGATTCCATCTTTTGATGTCACTATCACAGCGGACAAAGTAGCAATGAGCCAAGGGGATCAGAAAAAAACCATTCAGCTTAGCTACTAGCAAAAAAATTACTGGCAAATGCTAGTAGAAAAGCTACCGAAAACACCTTTCTGATTTACGGGATTGAAGAATGTCCCCCCAGAAGTTCGATTTCAGTCTAAGGTTTCAGCGTCGGTACCTTCTGATCCCTCCGTTTCTATTGGCAAAAAGCAAAAAAATACTTGTACCACAAAACGGTGCTTCACGTATTGTGAAGTGCCGTTTTTTTGGTACAAGTGATTCATGTTTTGATCGACGATCAGTGCTTATTTCCCGAAAAGTTTTTGGAGAAATCCTTTTTTCTCAGGGACTTCCTTTGTTTCAGTCACCTGAAGCGGTCCAGTTTCCTTCACGACTTGCTGAAAGCCACGATTGTCTTGCAGCAACAGACCGTTTAGTTCCAGGATCCCAGACAGACTGCCAATCATCCGCCGCACTTCTCCCGCACTTTTGCCGAAAAAGCACTGGTCGTCATTTGCTTCGGCTTCTTCCAAAATAACCAGCAGCTGCTGGATGCTTTGATTTTGTTCACCTAAGACGTACGACAACTGGTCAACTTCCACTGTTGTAGTGGCCGCTGACGGTACTAAATCCGTTACGAGCTTTAAGCTATCTAAATAATCCTTTAAGTCAAAAATGAACGTTTGTGCCGCTTCATTGTTCATTAATTGGCTTTGACTCAATTTTCTTTGTAGCGCTTCCAATTCGTTTGAACGTTTAGAAAGTTCGCTTACGATCGTTTCTGTATCCATACGCCACCTCCTAATGACATTGTCCCGCTTTCTCTTTCATCCGTCAAGAATTCGTCGGACTTTTTTCTGCGTTTTTACCGATAAGACCTGCCTATTGCTCCTGTTGGTACTTTGTCGGTGCACAGCCATAGCGCTTCGCAAAGAGCCGATTAAAATGGTTGATGTTTTGGAACCCAGATTGAAACGCCGCCTCTCGAATCGTCAGTGTTTCGTTGCTGCGTAAATAAAAAAACTTTTGAAACCGAGCTTGCAATAAATCTTCTTTGGGCGTGGTATGAAAAAACTGTTGATAGAGCTTATAGAATTGGCTTTTACCGATGGAAAGCTCTCGGCTAAACTGGTAAAAATCCCATTGCTGTTCGCAATTGACTAACATTTTCAATCGCATCGCTTGAAACAGTTGATAGTGTTCGTTTTGTGGTTGCGGGATGCTTTCTTCAAAATTGCGTTCAAGTAAGACCAATAGATTTGTCATATACGCCGCGATCAATTCTTCCGTGTGCCGTTGTGGCAACAAGGATTCATGATTGATCTTTTGGATCAATTTGTTGATTTGTTGAATATTTTTCGGCTGGAACAGTTGGTTACAAGGGATCGCATAGGTTTCTTCGATCACCTGATCCGTTTGAAACTCAACAAAGCTATTAAAAAAATCTTCTTTGCCACGATAATCTTGATAGACGGTTGGAGGAAAAAGAATGCAGCTACCTTTTTCACTAGTTTCTTGATGACCATCTTCAAAAGTGAAAACCATTGGAGACAACGTCAACACGAAAAGATAATGCTTTAAGCCAGAGGGGCGATAAATATGATCGGAAACAGCATTATGCATTTGAAATCCTGAATAGGTTACGTTCAACTTCTCACTCCTTCCTACTTGCCTTTAGTATAAAGAAAACGGACAAAACGTCAATAGAATAAGACAGAATGTAGTGTTTATTTTCATGGACTATCGCTACAATGAAAGAAAAGAAAGGGGTTGCAAAATTGAAGAAAACTACCATGTATTTAGACAAACACTTTATTTTGGCACCAGTCGACGAACGGATCTACGGCTCTTTTGTGGAGCACTTAGGGCGCTGTGTGTACGAAGGGATCTATCAACCAGAAAGTCCTTTTGCCGATGATCAGGGCTTTCGTCAAGATGTCGCTGCCTTGATCAAGCAGTTGAATGTGCCGATCGTCCGTTACCCAGGAGGCAATTTCGTCTCTGGGTATAAATGGGAAGATAGCGTCGGCCCTAAAGAGCAACGGCCAGCAAAAATCGATTTGGCCTGGCGGGTAATCGAAAGCAATCAGTTCGGCTTAAACGAATTTATGGATTGGACCAAACAAGTCAATACGGCACCGATGATGGCGATCAATCTTGGGACACGAGGAATCGAAGCAGCGAAAAACTTGATCGAATACACCAATTTAAAAGGCGGCAGCTATTATAGTGACCTCCGTCGTGCCCATGGGGTGGCCGATCCTCATGACATCAAACTTTGGTGTCTAGGCAATGAAATGGACGGTCCTTGGCAAGAAGGACATAAGACAGCCGATGAATATGGCCGTCTCGCAGAAGAAGCTGGCAAAGCGATGCGTTTGGTGGACCCAACGATCGAAACCGTCGCTTGTGGTAGTTCTTCTCTCACGATGCCGACCTTTGGCATGTGGGAAGATACAGTATTAAGTCATTGTTACGATCAAGTCGACTACATTTCCATGCACCAATATTATGGCAACCGTAACGGCGATAGCCAAGATTATCTAGCAAGCAATGTCGCAATGGATCAGTTCATCAGTCAAGTCGCAGCAATCTGTGATGCAGTGAAAGCCAAACGCCGAAGCAAGAAGACGATCAATATTTCCTTCGACGAATGGAACGTCTGGTATCACTCAAATGAACAGGATCAAAAAATTGAACCTTGGAGTCAACACCCACCACAATTAGAAGACGTCTATCACTTTGAAGATGCGTTACTCGTCGCAAGCATGATGATCACGATGCTTCATCACGCAGATCGCGTTAAAATCGCCTGCATGGCACAGCTGGTCAACGTGATCGCACCGATCATGACTTCCGATACTGCCGCTTGGAAACAAACGATTTTTTATCCCTATGAAATGATCAGCAACTATGGTCGCGGTCACGTGTTGCATAGTATCCTTCGAGGAGTTGATTTCGATAGCAGCCACGGAAAAGCTTCTTATGTGGATGCCATTGCGATCGAAAACGAAGATGACTATTTAACCTTTTTCTTAGTAAATAAGGATTTGCAGGATGCCAATGAATTCACTTGCGACTTGCGTCAATATGATTCATTGCAAATCGCTACCCATCAAGTCTTGCACCACCCAGACTTGCATGCCGCCAATACCGAAGCAACTCCGAACAACGTTGTGCCAGTCAATGGAAAAACAGCGGAATTGAATGACGGCATTTTGCGTGTCGTCTTGGAAAAACAAAGCTTCCAGATGCTACGCTTGAAGAAAAACGGCAGCAAGTAACGAGCGTATCTGTTTGAGCAAAAAAAAGCAGCAGCCTTGGTGACATCCTGAAAAAACGAGACTTTTACGGAGTGGAGACATCCACTCCTTTTTTATGATCCCCCGTGTTCACTTGCTATTTTTCGCATTCTTAACTGATCTGGGCAAAAAGGCGGCAACTGCCAGCTTGTTTTTCAAAAAAAGTGACGACAAAAGAACACCCTGCGGCAGCTAAGATACCGCAGGGTGTTCTTGATTCATTGTTTAGCCGTTATAGGCATCAACGATGATTTGTTTCAATTCAGAGATTAGTGGTTCTTTTGGATTTGCTGTTGTACATTGGTCTTCGTAAGCCAATTCAGCCATGCGATCAACTGTTGTATCTAGTGTTTGTTGAGTGACGCCTTGCGCTTTCAAGCTCATGTCGATACCCACAGATTGTCCTAATTCGTAAACAGCTGTTGCCAATGCTTCAACCAATTCAGCCGTTGTTTTGCCTTTAAGGCCTAAGAATTTCGCAATGTCTGCGTAATCTGTATCGGCACGGAAGAAGTCATATTTAGGGAACATTGCATGTTTTTGTGGGTCTTTGGCATTGTAACGGATGATGTGCGGTAAAAGAATCGCATTTGTACGTCCGTGAGGAATACCATATTCACCACCGATTTTGTGGGCTACTGAGTGACAAATACCTAGGAATGCATTGGCGAAGGCCATACCTGCCATTGTTGAGGCATTATGCATTTTTTCGCGAGATTCCATATCAGGTGTTTTCACTGATTTTTCTAAGTAGTCAAAGACTAACTTGATTGCTTGTAAGCTCAATCCACGAGTGTAATCAGATGCCATTACTGACACATAAGATTCGATCGCATGAGTCAAAACGTCCATTCCAGTGTCTGCTGTAACAGAAGCAGGTACTGACATTACGAATTGAGGGTCAACGATTGCTACATCTGGTGTCAATGCGTAATCAGCTAATGGGTACTTTACGTGTGTTTCACTGTCAGTGATAACCGCAAATGGGGTTACTTCAGAACCAGTACCAGACGTTGTTGGGATACAAACGAATTGCGTTTTTTCTGGTTTGTCGATCTTGTATGTCCGTTTACGGATATCTAAGAATTTTTGTTTCGCGCCGAAGAATGAAGTATCTGGGTGCTCATAGAACATCCACATGCCTTTGGCAGCATCCATTGCTGATCCACCACCAAGGGCGATCACTGTATCTGGTTTGAAATCAACCATCATTTTTGTTCCAGCGTAAACGGTGTTTGTTGATGGGTTTGGTTCTACGTCAGAGAAGACTTCGATTTTCACGTCATTTTTACGACGAGCAAGTACTTCACGAACCGTATCGCAATAGCCGAATTGAACCATACCAGGGTCACAAACGATCATGACACGTTCAACGTTTTCCATTTTCTCCAAGTACATTAGAGAGTTCTTTTCAAAGAAGATTTTTGGTGGCAATTTAAACCATTGCATATTATTTCTCCGTTTCGCTACAGTTTTCACGTTGATCAAGTTCACAGCAGAAACATTTCGTGATACAGAGTTTTTCCCGTATGAACCACAACCAAGTGTCAATGATGGAATCATTTCGTTGTAGATATTTCCGATACCACCTTCTGCAGATGGTGTATTAACTAAGATACGGCAAGCTTTCATGCGTAGGCCGAATGCTAATTGCAAGTCTTCGTTTTCAGTGTGGATCACCGCTGTATGGCCTAATCCGCCTAAATCAAGCATTGCTTCACATTTTTCGAACGCGTCTTCTGTGTTGTTTGCTTTGATCATTGCTAAAACTGGAGAAAGTTTTTCTCTTGATAGTGGGTAATCAGCACCGACACCGTCAAGTTCAGCGATCAATAATTTTGTTCCTTCTGGTACGTTGATGCCTGCTAATTTCGCGATTTCCATTGCTGAATGTCCAACGATTGCTGGATTTACGGCATATTTCCCTTCGTTCATCACGGCATCTTCAAGTTTTTGTAATTCTTTTGCTTTTACAACATAGACTTGATGTGCTTCAAATTCTGCTTTCACAGAGGCATAGACTTCTTTATCAACGATCACTGCTTGTTCAGAGGCACAGATCATTCCGTTATCAAAAGTTTTTGATACGATCAAGTCATTGACTGCTCGTTTCACTTTCGCTGTTTTTTCGATATAAGCAGGTACGTTCCCTGGTCCAACACCTAATGCAGGTTTACCAGTTGAGTATGCTGCTTTGACCATGCCAGCGCCACCAGTTGCTAATACGATCGCAATTCCTGGGTGGTTCATCAATAAGCCAGTCGCTTCGATTGATGGATGCTCGATCCATTGCACACAGTTTTCAGGTGCCCCAGCAGCGATGGCTGCATCACGAACGATACGTGCAGCTTCTGCTGAACATTTTTGTGCAGATGGGTGGAAAGCAAAAACGATCGGGTTACGTGTTTTCAAAGCGATCATTGCTTTAAAGATCGTTGTAGATGTTGGGTTAGTTGTTGGTGTTACCCCACAAACGACACCAACTGGTTCAGCGATTTCGATCAAGCCTTTTTGTTTGTCTTCTTTGATCACGCCGACTGTTTTGTCATGTTTGATACTGTTCCAAATATATTCTGAAGCGTACATGTTTTTGATCGCTTTATCTTCATAGATACCACGGCCAGTTTCTTCTACTGCCATTTTAGCTAAAGGCATATGTTTGTCTAATGCTGCCATTGCCATTTCATGAACAATGTGGTCCACTTTTTCTTGATCAAAGCTTTCCATTTCTTTTAACGCCACATTTGCCTTCGTTGCTAAATCGTCAATCATTGCTTGTACGTCGATTGTCACTTCTTTTTCCAATGTCTTAGCCATTGTATGTCCTCCTAGTTTTTAAACATGTTTTGTTTGTTAATTACTTCACATACAGATCATACAACATCTTTTTTCGTTTGTAAATAGTTTTTGTGATTTTTTTCACAGTTTTATTAAACTCCCTTTAAATTAAGCGTTTTCAAGAACTTTTAAGGAAAAGAAGTGGACAAAAGTTTCGGTTTTTATTAAGAAAAATGTCATGTGCTAAGTTGAACAATAGGTTAAAAAACTTTTTGTTCACTTTTGAAAAAAATCACTCTTCCTTCTACTATTTTATCTAAGATTGCCGTATACTCCCTCTAGTATTCTGCCCTTCTTTCAATGGCTATTAGTGTCTATCGAGGACAAAAAAACGACCAGCCATCGCTGATCGTCTTTCTCTTTAAAACAAATCCTCTTGGTCTGCTTCTGTTAGAGGCTTCCCGTGGGCAAGCTGGGAAACAACGTGCGCCATCTTTTTGTAGGAATCATTCAATCCGATTCCGCCTTTTTTCGGCATCTTCAAGATATAGATGTCTTTGGCATAGATTGCCACTGCTGGGTTTTCCTCTGACATCGCTGCAGCCCCTGGAATTCCTTGCGCATTGAATACTTTCGTCAATCCTGCTGCCATTTCGCCAAAATTAGGATAATGCATCGCAGGTCCGCAAAGAACGGCATCGGCGTCAAATTTTTTAGCAAACCCCACAAATTTTTTATTCACTTCTTCTTGATGCTCGTGATAATATTGGTCACCACAATAAAGCGTTGCAACGATTTGTGCGTCTTGCTCTTGAAAAAGTGGATTCAAGGTTCGACCTGGACCAAGGGCAGCTTTTTTGCCGCTTGGCGGCAACTGAGCATTTTCATCACTTCCCATCCCTGCAGTGACATGATTGAGAATCAAAATTATTTTTTTCATGAGCGGTGCCTCTTTTCTTATAGATCATCAAAATCGAAATCATCAAAATTGATTTCCTCTTCTTCTTGTTCAACGGCATCCGCTTCTTCTTTTAGATATTGATTATCTAAGACTTTGATAAACGGATAATAAATAGCCATTCCTAAGAGGATCAACAAGACTTGTAACACGGACGCTTGCCAACCACTGACTAAGAAACCAGAAATAATCGGTGGTGTGGTCCATGGCAGTTGAATTCCATTGGTATAGTTGACTAACCCAAGATCCATACAGAAGTAAGAGATAATAATATTGATCGTTGGCACTAAAGCAAAAGGAATCAGCAGAACTGGATTCAAGACGATCGGTAACCCAAAGATGATGGGTTCATTGATCCCGAAAATACCTGGAATCAACGATAACTGTGATAGTTTTTTGACCCGTTGGCTTTTACAGACTAAGATCATGACTAAAATCAAAGATAACGTCGAACCGCCCCCACCAAAGGTCGCGAACATGTCTTGAAATTGACCGGTGATGATGTTAGGAATTTCTGCGCCATTCTTGAAAGCATCTAAGTTTTCAATAGATAATGCCCGTAAGATAGGGTTGAAGACAGCGCCGACCACACTGGAACCATTGATCCCAAAGAACCAGAAAAAATGCAAAAATAGGTAGGCTATGATCATGGCACCTAAAGTATTTCCTAAACTTAACAACGGTGTCTGTAAGAACTTAAAGAGGATCTCTTGCAGATTGCCATAAGACGTCAAGTTGGCTAACCAGTTGGCGATCATAAAAACCGTCACGATCACAAAGCTGGGGATCAATGCCTCAAAGGATTTCACCACAGTTGGGGGAACACCGTCAGGCATTTTGATCGTCCACCCTTTGCGTAATAACGCAACAAACATTCTGGTGGAAATCAAGGCAACGACCATCCCTAAGAACAAACCGCTAGAACCCATCCATCGTAATGGCAGGCTGCCAACTTCATATACTTCCGTAGAGCCTTCTGGTGTGAAAACGGTCGTAAATGGTGTCACGATAAAAAAAGAAACGAGTGAAATAATGGCTGCTTGCATGGCATCAACTTTAAACTGTTTTGCCAAACTATACCCGATCCCACCAACGGCTAAAATCGTCATAATGTCAAAGCTGGCTGTTGCTGGCATATTCAACATCGTTGCCCAGTTGTCTCCCAGCAAACTGCTCATCATCTCGTTCCAATTTGGAATCGGAAAATTGGTCAAGACTAAAAAGAGTGAACCCACGATCAACAACGGTGTGGATAATAAGAAACCATCACGAATCGCAATCAAGTATTTGTTTTCACCGATCGTCTTTGCCATCGGTGTTAACACTTTTTCTAACCAGTTTAAAAATTTCTGCATTTTTCTTCCTCCCATCTGCGTGCTATCTGGCAGATAACACGTAGTCCCCTGTTACTCCAACACTTTTATTACTTTGCTTTGGCTTTTTTGATCAAGCTTAAGGCATCTTTCAACGCTCGTTCGCCATCCATCATGCCGTATGCTTCTGTCGCGATCGTGCCGACTGGAATCCCCATTGGCTCGAAAGTTGCTTTCATTTTGCTATCTAAGTGTCGTACTTGTGGACCTAACAAAATAGCGACTGGTTTTTCTTGTTCGACTTTTTCTTCTGCATGGATTGCAGGGAATGCTTCGATCGTCAAAGGCATGTTGTGCTTTTTGACGACTTCCATCATTTTATTTACCATGATACTCGTTGACATTCCAGCTTCACAAAACAAATAGATTTTTTTCGTTGCCATATCCATTCCTCCAATGTTTGTTTTTCTCAATCGCGGTTGTTAGACCGGCGCTTTGATTCGTTTTTCATAAGCCTCCAACCATTCTTTCGTGATGGGTTCGATCACGGTTGTCTGCTCAGGTCCTGGCGTTGCCATAAAAATAGCAGGCGCTTGATTGGTGGTTGCGACACTAAAGGTAAATTCTACATTGGTTGCCACCCCCCAGCGACCCTGTTTATCTAAGGCGATCAGCGAGAAGGCGCCAGCTTTGCCGTAGCGCTTCTTCAATCGCGCTTCAAAGTCGTAAACGGCTTGATCACATGCTTCTTGCGGTGCTAGCCCTTCTCCCATCAAACGGACGATTTCGTAGGAAAGGCAGCCTTTCATCAAGTCTTCCCCTAACCCTGTGGCAGCGGCACCGCCGATTTCACTATCCACATAAAAACCAGAACCAGATAAAGGTGAATCGCCAACACGACCGCTTTTTTTCATAAATAAACCAGAACTAGAGGTTCCTGCTGCCATGCTTTGGTGTTCATCCAGCGCAACTACTCCCACTGTATCGTGGCCGTCATAGGGATCGAGGTTGTTGGCAGCGATCTCTGCTTTGCGCTTTTCCCAAATGGTTTTGGCTCGCGGTGTCAGCATCTCTTTGGGCTGGAATCCTTCGGCAAGCGCATAAGCGACCGCTCCTTGGCCGATCCGAAAACTATTGAATTTCTCCTCACTTAGGCTGCGTGCCACGGAAATAGGATTTTCCACATCGACGATCCCAGCGACGGCACCAATTTTGAAGGTATCACCATCCATGAAGGCAGCGTCCATTTCCAACACGCCTTCTTCGTTTGGTAGTCCGCCATACCCCACCGATTTATAAAATGGATAATCTTCCACTGCTTTAATGGCTGTTTCTACTGCATCTTGGCAGGAGCCTTGTTGCTCTAATATTGCTTTAGCAGCGAGCACGCCATCGTGTGCCATCCGCCATGTAGCAATCATTCCCCACATAAATATCCCTCCATTTTTCATAGCGCTTTCAAGTATATTCTATACGGTATATACTACTATGTCTATACTAAAAAAAGAGTTTCTCAAAAAAATTGGAAAAACTCTTCTTCGTTCGTGTCTTCGCTTATTTTGTCAGTGCTTGTAAGCTGCGCAGATAAATTTCAAGATTCATCCGTAGATCGGCAACCGCCATGTACTCATCTTGGTTATGAGCGATCCCTTTTTGCCCTGGAAAAGACGGACCAAAAGCAAGGATGTTTGGCATCTTGCGGGCGTAGGTTGCTCCTGTAGTGGTCACGGGGGTTGGATCATTGCCCGTTACTTGGTGATAGATCGTCGATAGCGTTTGGATTTCGGGGGCATCTTTTGATCGGCAGAACCCTGGAATGCTGCGAAGGATCGTAAGGCTTGCCCCTTTTGGCAATGCCTTTTGCACCCCAGCGAGCACTTGTTCCCCCGTTACCGATACAGGATAGCGAAAGGCCACTTCTAACGCTAGTCCACTGGCGGATTTTTGGAGAACCACAGGAGTCAAGATCAATTTTCCTGAATCAGCGTCTTCTAGTACCAAATCAATGCCTTCGCCATAGTGCTGCTGGTGAAAACTTTGGGTGATCCACTGCAAAGCTGCTTGCAATGACGGTGTCGCCGCCAGTTGCGGTGCCGCTTGCTGCGCAAGCTTTGTAATGGCATTGTCCCCTAGCTCAGGGGCATTGCTAGGGGAGCGTTTGCCTAGTGCTTCAAAGGACTGGCTGCCTACGGTTACCGATAGGTGGTCTGGCACATGATCGCGGAATTGATCGCCAGAAAACGCAGCTAACAGCTGCTGTTCTTGGACGGGCAATGGAAAATCAAGTTGCACATTGACGACACCTCGTTCGCCGTAAACCACTGGATACTTGCAGTCTGGCGTAAAACCAAAATGCGGTGGCTGCTCAACCGCTAGATAATGCGGAATATCCGACATGCCGCTTTCTTCATCTGTACCGAAAATGATCCGCAGCGGTAATTGCGGTTGATGACCAAGGTCTTTCAATAATTTCATGGCAAACAAACAGCTGATGATCGGGCCTTTGTTATCTAAGATCCCTCGGCCATAAAAGTTGCCGTCTTTTTCAGTTAGTGCAAACGGTGGGTAGCTCCAGCCAGAACCTGCCGAGACGACATCCAAGTGTCCTAACACACCGATATAGTCGGTATCCGTTGGTCCCCAATGGGCATAGCCGATCGCATCATCAATGACCGTTGTTTGAAACCCGTATGCTGCGCTTTTTTCCATGACGTATGCTAACACTTCTCGTGGTCCCTTGCCATAAGGCGCATGGGGCGCCGGCTCACCTTTGACGCTTGCAATCTGCATCACTTCGCTCAAAAGCGTGAGAAATTCTGACCAATTGGCTTCAATACTTGTTGTGAGTGGATCCATTGTCTTCACCTCTAAAGGATTGATTTTATTTTTGACGCACTAATGTATTTTTGAAGGTATATTTGTCTGCTCGGTAATAGGATGTATCGTATAAGATCGGTTTGGCTGATGCGGAATAGGTCATCGAATGGACCAAAAGCATCGGTTCCTCTTGAGGCACCTGTAAAAGTTTCGCAATATCGGCAGGACTTTTCACAGCTTCCACCTCTTGATGGGAATAACCAATCTCGATGTTGGCTTCAATGACTTGATACAAAGACGACTCTAATTGAGCTTTCGTGAGTTCTGCGGTGTCTTCTTGCAGATAGCGTTTCAATACGTAAAGATTTTCCACCGTCATCGGCTCATCATCAAAGTAACGCAAGCGCACCAAATAAACGATTGGTTCCTTGGCGTAATCGCCAAACAGCTGACCAATCTCTACCGGGAGCTCTTTGACGGTTTCGATATGCAAAACTTCCGTACGGGTCTTTTTCCCTTGGATTTTGGCAGTCTCGGTAAAACTTTGGAGTCCGCCAGAGCCGCTTTGGATCTTGGGCTGTTTCATGACATAGGTTCCTTTTCCTTTTTCTTTCACTAACAAATTCTGGCCAATCAATAGATCGATGGCTTTGCGCACCGTTAAACGGCTACACTGAAATTCCTCTGCTAAATCATAATCGGAAGGAAGCTTTTGGCTCGTCACATACGTACCTTCATGAACCCGTTGCGCAATCTGCTGGGCAACTTCTTGAAATACTGCTTGTTTTTTCAACGTCTCTCCTACTTTCTTTCACTTTGCTACCATTCATAAAACGATCGATTGGCACTGACGCCAGAAGAAACACTGACAAACGCTTGTTCATCAATTCCTTGGATCATGCCTTCGACAGTCTTGAGTTCTCTATGGGAAATGACAAGTAATAATAGTTTTTTCTGTTGATGATCAAATCCACCTTCGACATCGTTGATGACCGTGATGCCTCTCTGCAAGGCACATTGCAACGTCGTAATGACGGGTTCTGCTTTTTCTGTAACGACCAGCAGCTGTACACGCCGCTGCTTCAGGTTGACGTAGTCGACCATCCGCCCACTGATGAAGAAGGAAATGGCACTATAAAAAGCATAAGGCCAGCCAAAGATCAGCCCAGCTGCTAGCTGCAAACTGACATTGAAGCCGATAAAGAAACTGCCGATACTTCTACCAGTGGCTTTTTTCACTAAAATCCCTAAAATGTCAAGCCCACCCGTTGAAAAATCGTCGTTCAATGTCAAGCCCACCGACACCCCGTGCAGCAATCCGCCAAACACGGCACAGATCACCGGATCGGTCGTTAAAGCAATGACCGGAACCACCTTCATCATAACAGAAGACAGGACGACGGTACAAACCGTCATGATGGTAAATTCTCGATCGATTTTGACCCAAGCAACCGCTAACAATGGCGCATTAAAAAAAAGCACCAAAAGCGGGATCGAAAGCTGCAGATTCAACTGCTCATCTAAAAGCTGCGACAGCAATTGCGACAAACCAGTGATCCCACTCGCATAAATATTTCCCGGCAGCCAAAAGAGATTTAGGGCAATCGACGACAGCAATGCATAGATCAAAGCAACAAGCATTCGTTTTCTATAACGTGCCATGTTTTTCCTCCTCCACTTCGCTTTTAGTATATATCATTAAGTATATACTGTCACGCAGAAAAAGCAGGTGAAATGAGGGGGAAAACAGGAACGAAGCAAGGTAAAAATACGCCAAAATCAAGGAGTAAAACGTTGGTATCAAAGGTTTTTTAAGATTTTTTTAAAGCGAGTAAATCACTTGAAATTCGCTAAAAAATGAATAAAATAAAAAGTGTAAAAACAAAAGAATAAAGAAAGGATGATTCTTATGACACATGAGATTGTGCCACGCCGCTCAGATTCATACAGTATGACACCTTTTGATTTCTTTGAGGATTTTGGCCGCAGTTTTTTTGATGGGTTTCCATCGAACCTGATCAAAACCGATATTCACGAGAATGACAAGGAATTTCTCGTTGAAGCAGAACTGCCTGGCATCCCTAAAGAAAATATTCAAGTAACCTATGAAAATGGGGTTTTAACGATTACGGGACAACACCAGACGGATCATGCGACCGAAGATGAAAAAGGACGTCTGGTTCGCAGCGAGCGCAGCTTGACAAGCGTTCGGCGGCAATACCTGTTAGAAAACGTCAAAGAGGATGAAATCAAAGCCTCTTACGCTGAAGGAATTTTGAAATTGACGTTGCCAAAAGACCAAGGCAAACAAGCGTCAAAGAAACTGATTCCGATCGAGTAACGAAGGCAATCAAAGCACCGCAGCAAAACGAGCGATCTCTGTTTTGCTGCGGTGTTTGTTTTATTTTAGAAACTGTCCGACTACTAAAAAAATGCACCATCGCTTCTGAGAAAGAGACGGTGCGTTTGTGCTTATTCTTTGGTTTCGTCTTGGATGCTCGTTGCGTCTTCGACATCAGCTGGTTCGATTTGTGTCTCAACGGATGCAACAGTTCCGGGTTTCACTGTGCGGATCGCTGAACGATCAAACTCTAAGAAAATTCCTTCACAGTCGATGATCACGGTGCTTTTTTCTGTGTTGACTTCAGAAAGAACGCCGTGGAGTCCGCCGATGGTTACGACTTCATCGCCAGCTTTCATATTTTCTAAAAGATTTTTACGCTCTTGCTGTTGTTTCTTTTGTGAACGACTCATAAAGAACCACATTGCCACTAAAGCAACCAGCATAAAGAGCATTGGTAAAGATTGTGCCATTTTTTTCACCTCGATTTATTTTCTTTCCTATAAGATACTTTATCAGAATTCCTCTATTATTCCCACCATTTTAGTAGAGAATGTTAGAAATTCCTCGCATTTTCCTTGTTGAACCCATACTCTTCAATAAAATGCTCACGGAACTCCAACAAGTTGTCATCCATGATGGCTTGACGGACATTTTTCATCAGATTCAATAAGAAGTAGACATTGTGGTAAGACGTCAAACGCATACCAAAGGTTTCATCACATTTGATCAAGTGGCGGATGTACGCACGAGAATAGTTTTTACATGTATAGCAATCACACTTCTCGTCAATTGGTCGAAAGTCACGGGCATATTGCGCATTTTTCACGACTAAACGACCTTTTGAAGTCATACAGGTACCGTTTCTTGCGATCCGTGTTGGTAAAACGCAGTCGAACATATCGACACCGCGAATCACGCCATCGATCAAGGAGTCAGCTGCCCCAACGCCCATCAGGTAACGTGGTTTGTTTTCTGGAATCCAAGGAGTCGTAAATTCCAACACGCGATTCATTTCCGCTTTTGGTTCGCCAACTGACAGGCCGCCGATGGAATACCCTGGGAAGTCCATACTGATCAAGTCTTGGGCACTTTGCTTGCGCAAGTCTTCAAAGCCTGCACCTTGAATGATCCCAAACAAGCCTTGCCGGTCTGGATTGGCATGGGCTTTCAAGCCACGCTCCGCCCAGCGAGACGTCCGTTCCACCGATTTTTTGACGTAGTCATAGCTTTCATCAAATGGCGGACACTCATCAAAACTCATCATGATATCTGACCCTAATTTGTTTTGGATATCAATCGCTTTTTCAGGAGATAAAAACATTTTCGATCCATTCAAATGGTTTTTGAAATGGACACCTTCTTCGACGATGTTACGCATTTCGGCTAATGAAAAGACCTGAAAACCACCAGAATCTGTTAAGATTGGTTGATCCCAATTCATAAATTTATGTAAGCCGCCTGCTTCTGCAACAATGTCTTCTCCTGGACGTAACCACAAGTGATAGGTATTGCTTAAAATGACGCCTGCACCCATTTCTTTCAACTCTTCAGGGGCAAGGGTTTTGACCGTTGCTAATGTGCCGACTGGCATGAACATTGGCGTTGGAAAGGTTCCGTGAGGCGTGATCAGTTCGCCTAAACGGGCACCGGTATGCTTTTCTTTCTTTATCAGACGATAACGAATGGCTGGTTCCGTCATTCATTTCCCTACTTTCTCTCTATACTCGATTAACTGTGCAACGCTATCTATGATAAGGGTTGCCCTTACATTTTGCAAGGAAGTTTAAAGAAACTAAGAGTATTTTCTCCTAGTCATGCGAAACATCTATTACTTTTTTTTGAAGATTTAGCGAAAGTTTGCTATCATGTTATTTATATTGAAGGGAGGTTTTTTGAAATGAAATCAAATAGAGAACTAAAAGCAGAAGCAAAAGCAATGCTGCGAGGACGCTGGAAAGACAGTGTTTTGATGTGTATTGTACCGACTTTGATCTCGATCGCTATCGCATTCGTCATTATCGTCCTTACTGTTATTCCATTGTATCAAAGCGGTATGTTCAATGATCTTGGTTCTACCGATGCAGTCAATTCCGCTGGCGGCAGTGGTGGCAGTGGCGGCGGCGGTTTGATCAGCGGTCTATTTTCTGCCTTATTCGGTGCTGGGATCTCTTGGACTTTCCTTGATCTTTTACGCGGTAAAAAACAGTCGATCCAACCCTTTTCTGATGTCTTTCGTGGCTTCAGTGGTGCTTTCGTGTTAGGGATCATCGTCATTTATATTCTGTCGACTATTTTCACGACGTTGTGGACGTTCCTGTTTATCATTCCTGGGATCATTAAAGCTTATTCTTATTCTCAAGCATATTTTGTCTTTTATGATACCTATGAAGAAACGGGCATGCGGCCAGATTTTCTCAGCTGCATCACAGGTAGCCGTCATTTAATGAGAGGCTACAAAGGTCAACTGTTCATCCTTGATCTGAGCTTCATCGGCTGGCACATTTTGGCCATCATGACTGCAGGAATCGGCTACTTATGGCTGACACCTTACATCAGTGCAACCAAAGCAGCGTTTTATGACAATCTGCCTAAACGAGCACTTGCTTAAAAGATCGGTTCGCCGGTCTTTTTTTTGAGGAAAACGACCTTTTTCTTTTGCAAACGCTTCCGTTCCGTGTTATAGTATACGTGTAAGGAAGGTAGCAACTCTGTTGGTGGTTTTCGTAAATATCGCAAACTCAATCTACTAAAAGTTGTTGAACGTACAAGTTTCACCTAGTACCAAACGTGTAAAGTAACAAGAAGAAAAACGTAACAAGGATCGAACATTTCCATATCGAAAAATGATACGTCTCATTTTGTATCGGAATACACGAAACATGTGTAAGTTTGTAAATGAAAACAAATTTTCGAGAAACATTGCTTTGCATGGACCACAAAAAGCGACCACCACTTATACCTTCCTCTAGTAGTAAGCTGGGCGACAAAAAAGCAGTTCTAAAAGTTGAGAAGTTGTTTCAACTTAAAGAGCCGCTTACGTCGCTCAGTTTTTTTTGTTTATTTTAAGAACATCGCATCGCCAAAGCTAAAGAAGCGATACCGCTCATCGATGGCATGTTGGTAGGCAGAAAGTGTTAGGTCGCGTCCTGCAAAGGCACTGACTAACATCACTAAGGTTGATTTTGGTAAATGGAAGTTGGTAGAAAAAGCTTCCACGATTTTAAACTGATAGCCTGGCGTGATAAAAATACTCGTCCACCCACTATCGGCTTTGATTTGCCCATCAAACTTAGTCCCAATGGTTTCTAACGTACGGATCGAAGTCGTTCCGACTGCAACGATCTTGCCGCCATTTGCCCGAACCTCGTTCAATTGAGCGGCAGCTTCTTCTGTCAAACGGTAAAATTCGCTGTGCATCTCATGATCAGCGATATTATCGACACTCACTGGACGAAACGTTCCTAAACCAACGTGCAAAGTCAGATAAACCAGCTTGACGCCTTTTGCGGCGATCTGCTCCAGCAATTCTGGGGTAAAATGCAAGCCGGCAGTCGGTGCAGCAGCTGAGCCGTTTTCTTTGGCATAAACCGTTTGATAGCGGTCTGGGTCTTCTAGCCGTTCTTTGATATAAGGCGGTAACGGCATTTCGCCAAGTGATTCCAGAATCTCTAAAAAGATCCCTTTGTATTGAAAACGAATGATCCGGCCGCCGTGATCGAGCTCTTCTTCCACCACTGCCTCTAATCGTCCGTCGCCAAAGGTGATCTTCGTGCCGACTTTGGCTCTTTTGGCTGGCTTGATCAAGGTTTCCCACGTATCCCCTTCAATATTATTCAGTAAAAGGATTTCTAAATGGGCACCTGTTTCTTGTTTTTCGCCATAGATACGAGCTGGTAATACCCGTGTATCATTCATCACCAAAGCATCCCCTGGTGCCAATTCATCAATGATGTTATAGAAGTGCTTGTCCTCAAATTTGCCAGTCTCACGGTCAACCACTAATAAACGGGAACTTGAGCGATCGCTTAATGGCGTTTGGGCGATCAGTTCTTCCGGTAATTCAAAATCAAAATCTTCAGTTGTAAGCATGTTGTTCCTCTCTTTCCCTAAATTCTTCTCTATTCTAGCATGTTTTTATAAAAATTGAAAAAACAGCTTTTTATTCTGCCCTTTCTTAGAAAAAAATAAAGAGACTGTTGCCAAGGCGTTCTGCAAAAAAGCCCCCTTTTTCCCAATGAAAAATAACGGGGGATCTTCGCCGTTTCTTTTCTCTATGCATCGCTCCTTAATTTGGACTTGCTTATGGCGCTATTTTCGGTTTTGTCTATACAATTATGAAAAAAATGGGCAGATTATTTGAATAACAAGGGACTTTTCGGCATACTTAGTACAGATTCTAAGCCATTATTCAGATTGCTTAAATAAAAATAGAGGTGACATCATGATTGAGTTTCAGCAGGTATCCAAAATTTACAAAGGTGGTAAAGTCGCTGTTGAAGATGTGAATCTTTCCTTTGAAAAAGGCGAATTCATTTGCTTCATCGGGACAAGTGGTAGCGGAAAGACGACTTGTATGCGGATGATCAACCGTATGACGGATCCTTCTAAAGGAAAAATCTTGATCAATGGAAAAAGCGTTACAGAGATCAACCCAGTGGAATTACGCCGTCAAATCGGCTATGTGATCCAAAGCATCGGTCTGATGCCTCACATGACGATTCGGGAAAACATTACATTGGTTCAAAAATTGTTAAAAGTCAGCCAAGAAGAACGCAACAAAACTGCCGAGCGCATGATCGATTTGGTGGAATTGCCGCGAGAAATGCTCGACCGTTACCCCAACGAATTGTCTGGGGGACAACAGCAACGGATCGGTGTTGTCCGTGCCTTGGCAGCTGACCAAGATGTCATCTTAATGGATGAGCCTTTTGGCGCACTAGACCCAATCACTCGTGATTCCCTACAAGATTTGGTCAAAGACTTGCAAGAACGGCTTGGAAAAACCGTCGTCTTCGTTACCCATGATATGGATGAAGCATTGAAGCTTGCTAGCCGTATCGTGATCATGAGTGAAGGAAAAGTCATTCAATTTGATACACCAGAAAATATTCTGCAACACCCAGCAACACCGTTCGTGGAAGAGTTGATCGGTGAAGACCGCTTGTTACAAGCAAAACCTGACACGACACCAGTCAAAGACGTAATGTTAAATACCCCGATCGCTATCACCCCAGAAAAATCCTTACAAGAAGCGATTCACTTGATGCGGGAAAAACGGGTCGATACCTTGCTGGTTACCGACAATAGCAACGTGCTAAAAGGCTACATCGATGTCGAATCCATCGACCGCAACCGTGGCAAAGTTACTAGTGTCGGCGATATCTTGAACAAAGATGTCTTTTTCGTTCGTGAAACCGCCTTGCTGCGGGATACCTTGCAACGCATTTTAAAACGCGGCTTAAAATATGTGCCGGTAGTAGATGCCGACAAACATTTAGTCGGGATTTTGACCCGTGCTTCCTTAGTTGATATCGTTTATGACGTGATTTGGGGCGATGAGCCATCGATCATGGAAGCCATTGAGTCGGCGAAACCTGAAGAAACTGAGGAGGTCTAGCGCATGCAAAGCTTCTTTAATGAATATGGCGGCCAATTGGTCACCAAAAGTCTCGAACATTTGTATATCTCCTTTGCTGCTTTGCTCTTAGGGATTCTTGTTGCTGTACCGATCGGTGTGATCTTGACCCGTTTCCCCAAAGCAGCAACGGTCGTGATCGGCATCACCAGTGCGCTGCAAACCGTGCCTTCTTTGGCACTATTGGCATTGATGATCCCGATTTTAGGTGTCGGAAAAGTTCCTGCTATCGTCGCTCTTTTCATTTATTCCTTGTTGCCGATTTTGCGAAACACCTACATTGGAATGAAAAAAGTCGATTGGAATTACCGTGATGTTGCCAAAGGGATGGGGATGACCAACTTGCAGTCGATCATCAGTGTGGAATTACCTCTAGCGATCCCAACGATCATGGCAGGGATCCGCTTATCGGCCGTGTATGTTTTAGCCTGGGCTACCTTGGCTTCTTACATTGGCGCCGGTGGACTTGGTGATTTGATCTTTAGCGGACTAAACAACTACCAACCGCCTTTGATTTTTGCTGGGACGATTCCAGTGACGATCTTTGCTTTATTAGCTGACTGGTTACTGGGTTTGTTAGAAAACAAACTGACACCAGCTGCCTTAAGGGGGGATGCGTAATGAAAAAAACTTCAAAATTAGCGCTGTTGTTTTCCTTAAGTGTCGCTTTACTGTCCGGCTGTTCCTTTCCCGGTTTAGCCTCGACTTCTGATGAGAATACCGTGGCGATCACAGGTGGGATCACTTCCGAAGCCCAAATTCTTGGCGCGGTGGTTGCAGGTATGGTCGAACACTATACGGATAAAAACACAACCGTCATTAACAACTTAGCAACAACGACCATCAATCACCAAGCAATGATGAATGGCGATGCGTCGATCTCAGCTGCCCGCTACACAGGAACTGACTTGACCACGACGTTAGGGTTGGAGCCAGAATCTGATCCACAAGCCGCCTTTGACAAAGTCAAATCAGAATTTGAGAAACGGTACCAACAGACTTGGTTCCCTTCTTACGGCTTTGATAACACGTATGTCTTTCTTGTCAGAAAAGATACTGCCGAAGAATACGGATTGGAAAAAGTCAGTGACTTGAAAGATGTCGCAGATCAATTGGTTGCAGGGGTCGATACCGCGTGGATCACACGGGTCGGCGATGGGTACGATGGCTTCCAGAAAGCCTATGGATTCTCTTTCCAAAATATCCTACCGATGCAGATCGGTCTCGTCTATGATGCTGTTGATAACGGAAAAATGGATATCGTTTTAGGGTACTCAACCGACGGCCGGATCGGCAGTTACGATCTCGTGATGCTGGAAGATGATCTAAACTTCTTCCCTCCTTATGATGCCGCACCGATCGTCGATGACAAATTGTTGAAAGAAACACCTGAAATCGGCGATGCCCTGAACAAATTAGCAGGCAAAATCGATACCGAAAAAATGCAAGAATTGAATTACCAAGTGGATAATGACCTTCTAGAACCAACGGTAGTTGCCGAACGTTTCTTAGAAGAAAATAATTACTTCGAAGGAGAGTGACGAAATGGCAGACATGAATTTATTCCAACAATTTCTTTTCTATTTTCAAGAAAATGGCGGCTATGTTTTTGCCCAGTTCATTCGTCACTTCTTGATTTCAATCTACGGGGTACTTTTTGCCTCGATCGTCGGGATTCCAATCGGGATCTTGATTTCTAAAAAAATGCGTTTGGCAGATTGGGTGATTCGTTTCGCCAATATCATCCAGACGATTCCATCTTTAGCGATGATCTCGATTTTAATGATCGGCATGGGCTTAGGTGTGAATGTCGTGATTTTAACGATTTTCCTTTATTCTTTGTTACCGATCATCAAAAATACCTATACCGGCATGCGCCAAGTCGACCGCAATACGTTAGATGTCGGCAAAGGGATGGGGATGACTAGCTGGCAGCGATTGTATATGATCGAATTGCCATTGTCTGTTTCGGTGATCATGGCAGGGATTCGAAACGCCTTAGTCGTGGCGATCGGTATCACCGCTATTGGCGCTTTCGTTGGTGCTGGTGGACTGGGGGACATCATCATCCGCGGAACCAATGCGACGGATGGTGCATCGATCATCTTAGCCGGTGCTTTACCAACTGCCTTGATGGCGATCATTACGGATCTTGGGCTAAGCTTTATTGAACGCCGCTTAGATCCAGCCAGCCGTACTTCACGCTAAACTTATTTGGAAAAAGCAAAAGCCGTTGTGACCATTTATTGGTCGCAACGGCTTTTTTGGTTCGGTCATTTTCAGAAAAGCATCGCTTCAGTCGCTTTCCTTTTTAGGGTTAACGCCCTGCTCTTTTTTGCTATTTATCCATTCCGTATACTTCGACTTCATAGATTCGGGCTGCTGAGTCTGCTCCTTGTGTTGGTTTATCGATACTGATTTTTACATATTGCACCTTCTTGACGGCAAACGTATTGGTGCTATTGCCCGCTTCATTTTTCAACGTTCGTGAAACTGGCTCATAGTCTTTGCCATCTTCACTGACGAGCACCGTATACGCCCGCGTATTCATGTCTGGGCCTTCTCCACCAGCTTCCGCATGGGCGAGGCGTACTTCACTGACCGTCTGTGGTCGACCGAGATCGATCATCAACTCATGAGGCGCATTGCCTGTCGCACACCACTTCGTACTCAAATCACCATCGAGGGCAAAAGCTGGTGCTTCGGCATCATTGACAAACGATGAAGCAGTTGCTTCGGCATCTTTTGAAAGCAGCAGCAACTCTTTCGGCGCATCAGCAGAAATCGTGATCAATCCCGCCATTTCCAGAGGGGTCTCTCCTGCTTCGTTTTTGGCAACAAGTGTGACTTTGTAGGTACCTGGTTCCGAATAGGTCACTTGGGGATTTTCTTCTGTACTGCTGGTGATATCGCCGCCTTCAAACGTCCATTCAAATGCTTCGGCATTCGCAGATGAGGTATTCGTGAAGGTGATCGTTTCCCCCGGTGCCGCTAAGGTTTTAGAGGCTGTAAAGGCTGCTTTTGGCAGCTGATTGTTTGGCCAAGTAATCTCCACCGTATCGGATAGCTTGCCACGATTGCCATAGCGATCCACTGCCACCACCGCGAACTTGGTTTTCGTTCCTTTTGGTCGTTCAACGGCATTCAAATAGTGGTTGGTTGCTGGCGTAGCTGCTAAGAAGGAGCGTGAGCCGTCATCGTTCAATTGGTAGACCTCATAAACCGCAGCTGTCTTGTCCTTGGCAGCTTCCCACGTTAAACGGACACCCGCATAGTTGCCCTCTTCTTCATCAAAGAGCACATCCTCAACCGTCAATGCTTCGGCAGCGAATTTCTCCGCTTTCTGATCTCCGATCGTTAATTGCCCTAGATTCAACTCATAGACATCACTGGTCTCTTCAGTGGTTATGTCATAACCGATCGCTGTCACTTCCCCTTTGATGTCTTTCAATGAGTAAGTAATCGTCGTCCAGTCTGCTGCGACCTCTTTGTCTCCTTTGATCGTTTGTGTCGAACCATCGGCTAAGGTCACGACCAAATCAAGAGCTGTCGGTACCGTTGCTTTGACAGTCGTCGTCAGCTTCGTCTTTTTCGTCACAGGAAATGCTGTCTGATACAATGCCATGTGACTGGTACTGCCTTTTGTCATCTGTCCACGCAGTTTCAGTGCATTTCCGCCATTATAGGCCTCCGCATAATTGATTGATACAGCCAAATCATTGTCTTTTCCATGGTCAAAGACCCAACGATAGGTCGGCAAAATAGCTTGCAAGCTTCGGTTGTTCCAATTGCGGCTGGACACTTTTTCTCCCTCGATAAAATAGTTGTAGCCATTCCCCAGACTAAAATTCGTCACAAAAGGCAGCTCTGTGATAGCGGTCTGTTCCATGGCATAGGTGGAGATCCCAGGCCACTCTGTCGCTTCTGGCAGCTGGCTTTCCCGAGGATCGCCCGTGTTATTGACCCAAAAAGCATTCTCTTTGCTTTGGAAATCATCCGGCGTACTAGCAGAAGAATAGGTCCAGCTTGGCACATACAGGCCTAATGAGGTATAAGGAACGCCTTTTTCATCCGTAAACAGATCCCAGCGTACAGGCGTTGAATAACCATTTTCTTGCACATCGATCCCAGCAAAAAGATCGTAAGGATCGACACCGATTTCACGGGCTTTTTCATTGGAGGCCTTCAACAGCTCTTTGTCCGCCAGTTTGTCAGTGGTCCACCAGAAATTCAAGAACATACTATCTGCCAATGGGTTCATCTCTGCATCCACCAAATAGGCTTTGTTCTTATCCGTCAAAGCGTTTTGCCAATCCATTTTCCCATCACTCGTCATAGAATCATACCACATGATCTCTAAATGCTCGTCGGCTTGTTCTTTGAATTGGGCGATCAATTCTTGCATCGCTTTGGCGTGGCTTTCATTTAGTCCTTTACCATCAGTCCCCGATTGTTCGACACCTTCCGCTGCATCATCAAAACTAGTGACCGCCGTATCGGTTTCTTGATTGATGAACCAGCCATCAAAGCCATACGTATTGGCAACTTCGATCATCTTTTCTACGATTGGAAAATTGCCATCCTCATCTTTAGCTAAAAACGTATCTAGCCAGTCCAGCTTCCCACCATGGGCAGTTTGCGGAAAGAAGATCGTTCCTAAAACAGGCACGCCATTCCTATGAGCAGCATCCGTTACATCAGGACTTGGTGGTACGATGATCCCTTCGCCAGAAGAGCCGCCCCAATAAACCAATTGATCGATGTATTGCCAATAAGAAAAGACATTGGCATCAAAGGTATTGATCCCTCGTGGTGCATTGCCGCTCGTACTGCTATTCATGATCGAAAGCGCCACGACTTTGGTTTCTGCCGTTTGCGTGTCATTCATCTTCGGCAACGTCTCTTTAGCTGCCCGCTGCGCTAATGGAACGACGCTGGTATTGTATTTCGCATCTGGATCTTTTTCAAAAGACCATGCCAACAAATCCTCTGGGAACCAATAAGACGACTCCGGTTGATTGTCCATCGCTTTTTCCAACGTACTTTTGGCTGTTTCTTGGTAAACGACTTTTCCAGTTGTCTTCGCCTCACTTTGGGTGCAGCCGCCGATTGCCGTTGCCGCTGCCAATACCAACAAAGATACGCCAACTTTACTGATTTTCCTTGTCACACTTCTTCCTCCTTGTTTTACATAAACCCGCCAACATTCCTACACTAAAACGATAACGCTTTCAAAGGTAGGAATATAGGAACAAATTAAAGAAATCATGCAACAAATCCAAGAAGGTTGAGTTTAGAAAAAAAAGAGCCTCCTTTTTGGGAAGCTCTTGGTCAACTAGCTAAAAAATCAGCTCTTCACACTTCATTCATAATGTGTCCATGCAGAATAAATTTCCACAACTTTATTTTCCTCATCAACTTTGTAAACCACTCGATGTTGCCTATTCAGCCTACGTGAATATCTGCCTTCATGTGTAGGTCTCAGCTTTTCAAAAGACTGCGTGGGCATATATTGATCTTCCTTCAAGGCCTGAATCACTTCTTCAAACTGTTTTTTTTAAATTCGATTGTTTGATTTTCCTTAGATCCACTTTCGCAGAGTTTTTGATTGTGACTGTATCGCTCCTCATCAAAGAGCTTGTCAATCAATATCATCGATATCCGTAAAGCCACTGTCGTCTTTTTCGCGGTCTCGTACCTTTTCTAGAGTACCTGTTTGCTCAAGAAAAAGGGTTTCTTGAATCGCTCTCCAGTCTTCTAGCGCAATCAACACCGCATTGTTTCCACTACGATCACTAATAATCTCAATTTCAGTATGGTTTTCATTTACATCTTTCAATAACTGATAAAAATTTTTACGAGCAGTGCTAGGATTCATCGTTGTATTAGCCATTGCCACTCCTCCTTTTCTTGATATAATTATAGCGTACCTGATTGAGTACATCAAAAATACAATAACGTACTCATATACAGCGAACTTTTCCCGTTATTTTTACATAGAAAAAAAGAGCCTCCTTTTAGGGAAGCTCTTTGGCCCTGCTTACTTCTTACTCCTTTCCAACGAGCGGCAGCCAAACGCGCATTTCGCCTATGCCCCGGTTGCCCCATAAATGGTATGGGATCAGTTGCCACGTACGAGGTATGACCGTTTCCGCTCGTTCTTCGTAAAGGGGTGTTCCCGACCATTCTTCGCTTTGGTAGCCTTTGATCGCCAAACATAAAGTAGTTGGCAACAACGTATCCTCTTTCGAAAAGGTCGCCTCCAGCGCCTGTGGGTCGATGCGGCAACGCCAGAGTGCTTGACCATTGTCGGCTTCTTCTATGCAATACACGAAGGGTCCTCGTTGCAATGCGACTTGATTGATAGCTTGAATAACCTGAGGATTCGCACGCAAGATTTGCAATGGTTGTTCAAAACGGATATTGGCCGTCACGTTTTCGACTGCCTCAAAGATGATTGCCTCGTTCGTCTCCTGCCATTCGTGTTCACTATCGATTTGAAACTTACTTAGTCCGTTAGGTTTGTGGATGATGAGCGTCTTTGGAATACCTTGATAGCGAATCGTGAGGTCCTCTGTAAAAGGAAACCCGCCTGTTTGTTCAAACGTAAATTGGTCAGGTTCTTCTAAACGGCTTGCCACAAATAAATTCACGTAAAGCTTTTCTTGATCGCAAGTGTAAACCAAGCGCTGCAGCGAAGCGACCATCCGCGCAAAATTCGGCGGACAACACGCACAACCGAGCCAATCAGGTCGTTGGGCTTTGACGTGGCCTTTGTCAGGATTTTCTTGATCTCGTTGGGGATTGACCTCCAAAGGATTCACGTAGAAAAAGTGTTTGCCGTCAATTGCCGCACCAGAAAGGACGCTATTATACAACGCTCGTTCCATCGTCGCTAAATATTTTGGTTCCTTGGTTAGTTTGAACAGCTCAAAAGAAAATTGCACCAATGCAATAGCTGCACAAGTTTCACAATACATCGTATCATTCGGCAAATCATAGGGACCGACAAAGGCTTCCCCGTGAACGGTTGAGCCGACGCCACCGGTCACATACATTTTCTTACAGGCGATGTCTTCCCAAATCGCTTCGCAAGCGTCGATTAATGCTTGATCTTGGGTATGCTGGGCGACTTTTGCCATCCCGCTTGCCATATACAGCATTCGTACCGCATGACCTTTGGCTTCATGCTGCTTTTTAGGTTGATCGTAGGCTTGTAAATAGGTGAGGTCTACCCTTGGTGTTTCATCTGATAAGCCATCCGCTTGGTTTTTCAAGATTTCTTTTTCGTAAAAGGCAGGATCTTCCCCACGTACTTCAAGAAAGAAATCAGCTAATGTCAAATAGGTTTGTTTACCAGTGTATTCATACAAACGCACCAGTGCCAATTCGATCTCTTGATGGCCATCAGCACCTTGAATTTTTCCAGGCTCCCGCCCAAAATACGTGCAAATATTGGCGATATTTTTCTCTGCCACGGTCAGTAATTTATCCTTGCCTGTTGCTTGATCATAAGCGATAGCCGCTTCGACTAGATGCCCGGCACAATAAAGTTCATGACTGAAATACAGCTGACGGTATTTTAACTTCGGTCGGGTCAATTGAAAGAAGGTATTTAAGTAGCCATCCGCTTCTTGCGCAGCAGCAACTAAGTCAATCACTTCATCTACTGTCTTTTCCAATTGCGGATCGCTAGTATTCAACAAGCTATACCCAGCCGACTCGATCCATTTGTAGACATCACTATCTTGGAAAAACCAGCCAAAATGTTCCCCTTCCATTTGCCCTGCAGCGATGCGAAAATTCGCCAATGCATGGCTTTTCCCAGCTGGCAAATTGGGATCTTCCCGTTCTGCTTGAACATCTACATCGATTTCATCATTTAGGACTTGGTATTGGTAAGGAATCGTTTCTTTGCGAACAAGCTCTTGGTATCCTTGCCAAAACTCGTCCGTGAGCTGGATCTTGTTTAATGCGAATTCTTTCATTACGTTCTCCTGTTCTTTTATTTTTTATGTTTGATCATTCGTTCTATATTCACTTCATTAATAGAAAGGCCGAATCATCTCCTGTGATATGTTGCCCTGCCTCCTCTTTGATCGTTTGCTTATATAAGAGCTGGTAGGCTTTAGGACTCATGCCTTTTTTCTGTTTAAAGGTATTGGTAAAGTGCTGCCTGCTGTTGAATCCTGCTTGAGCGGCAATTTCGACGATTGGCAGCTGACTATTGCTTAGTAAAAATGCTGCCTGTTTCAGACGCTCACTGGTGAGAAAATGGTTGACCGTCACTCCCAGTTGCTCATGAAAGAGTTTATGCAAGTAAGCTTTCGTAATCCCCACCGCCGCTGCGATTTGGGAGACTTGAATATCTTCATCAAAATGCTGTTGAATATAGTTGATCGCAGCGTTCACATAGCAATTGCCCCGTTTGGTTTCTTTCGTACGTAATGAAAAGGCTAATTCCATCAGCATCCGCTTAAACAAGAGCTCGATCGTAAATTGCCGTTCAGCAGACGGTTGCTCTTGAGTATCATCGATCATTAGCAGCTGCAGCAATGACTTGATCGCTTGTCCAAATTGGCGGACATCGCGACTTTTCGCGTAAGGCTCATTCCATTGTACATTTCCTTTGATGTATGCAAAAACATCACGAACACAAAGGGCGGACGGTGTCTCACTCAGAAGAAATTCAATATTCAGTAATGTGCAGGAATCTCCTTCAACGAGTAAGGCGTGTTCCACAAACGCATTTATGAAAACGAAATCATTTCTTTCCAGAACAATTACTTGATCTTGCACCTTTATCTTACACTTCCCTTTGGTCACAAACATGATCTCACACGCTGGGTGTTGATGTGGATTCATGGAAAAACGCTCAAGGGCAACACTATAGTATGCTGTAATCTTCGCATAGTTTGTTTCTTGTGGAAACACTATTGATCAACTCCTTTTTCATTCGTTGACGATTTCTTTCTTTTTTATTTCTAGTAGACAAAACTTTCCCTCTCTTTTTTATTGCTTACTATACTATAAGAAAAACGTACTAGGAGGAAATCGATGTCTTTTTTACATTTTGCACAAACACCCCCAATGGGATGGAATTCTTGGGACTGCTATGGCGCTTCTGTGACCGAAGCAGAAGTGATCGCCCATGCCGATTTTATGGCAGAGCATTTGAAAGCTTATGGTTGGGAGTATGTCGTCGTGGATATTCAATGGAGCGAACCAGAAGCAAAGTCTACAAGGTACAATGATTTTTATCCGTTGTGTATGGACGACTATTCTCGCTTGATTCCTGCTGAAAATCGTTTCCCTTCAGCAAAAGATGGCGCTGGTTTCAAAAAACTTGGTGACTATCTGCATCAAAAAGGGCTGAAGTTTGGTATCCATATCATGCGCGGCATTCCACGACAAGCAGTTCATCAAAATACGCCGATCAAAGGAACGGATAAACGGGCACGGGACATTGCTATGAATTCAATCTGCCCTTGGAATTCCGATATGTATGGGGTCGATGTTTCATTGCCTGAAGGACAGCTTTATTATGATTCTTTGCTCGAATTATATGCTTCTTGGGGTGTTGACTTTATAAAGGTGGATGATATCGGCGATTCGAAAATTTACGGTGATGCCCATAAAGCAGAAATCAAAGCGATTCGCCGTGCAATCGATCGATCCGGTCGAGAGATCGTCCTTTCTTTGTCTCCCGGACCAGCTGCCCTCAAAAATGGTAGTTTCTTTCAAAATCATGCCAATATGTGGCGCTTGACGGATGACTTTTGGGATCATTGGGATGCCCTTTACGCCATGTTTGACCGAGCAGCAGAGTGGGCACCTTTCGTCCGTCCAGGTAACTGGCCTGACTGTGATATGTTGCCGTTGGGTCATATCGGCATTCGGGCAGTTGATGGTGGCGGTGGTGACAGCTGGACACGTTTTACGGAAGACGAGCAATACTTATTGATGAGTTTATGGACGATCTTCCAATCTCCATTGATGTTTGGTGGTACTTTACCAGACATCGATCTCTTTACCTTACGTTTATTGACGAATACTGAAGTCTTAGAAATGTATCGAAAAATTTATACGAAAAAAGAGTTCTATCGTGATCAAGAGTGGATCATTTGGGAGGCGTTGAGCGACACAGCAGTCTACTATGCCATTTTCAATGTTTCTGATCAAACGCAAACCATCCCAAAATCGATCACTGATTTACTACCACTTAAAAACGGCACTGAGTTATGGCAACAAAAAGAACAAACAATTGCCAATGCTGAGGTTCCTACTCATGGTGTCCGATTATTCAAAGGCAGTATTTAGTAAAACCGGCAGCAGTATACGTTTATAAGCAGCACAATGCAACCTGCCCATTGTGCTGCTTATTTTTTATTCTTCGTACACTTTTCGACCAAGAAACGCAACGCCTTGATCATTGATTCCAGATAAAAACAACCTTTCTTTTTGGTCGATGTACTCATAATATGGGACAAATTCATTTTCTCCCCACAAGTAACTTCGTCCTTCTTTTTTTAATGCTGTTATTTCTTGCTGTTGAGAAGATATAACTTGAGACTCGTGATCAAATTGGATGATTTCCCACTTTCCTAACAGAGTTTCCTGCTCTGGCATTCGTGAAACACTTCCCTGATAGATTGAAGCAGAGATTACTGGCCAACCTGATTCTAGCCAATAGAGTTTACGTATTTGTAAATAGAATTGGTCACTGAAGGGTTTTCTCCGTGCATGATGCACAACGAAGCTTTCTTTATTGGATTGCGTAAAGATCGAATTATGACCAGGAGCGTATACAACTGGTTCTTCTGAGAACTGATAACTGCCCAACAGTTTGGTTCCTACTTCGGTTGGCGTCTTCTCTTGATCCGTCATGGCCGTACCATGCCAGTCCAGATATGGCCCCGTAATTTCTTTTGCTCGGGCGACACGGATATTATACGAATCGTTAAGGGAATCGAAAGAAACAAACAAATAATAATAATCGGTTTCAGGATGATAATAGACAAATGGGCCTTCAATAGCAGTATCAACTGTTTTCGGACGAAAAGCAATCCGTTGGCCATAGCTCTTTTCTTGAAGTTTTCCAGTTTCTTTGTTCAATGGAGCAATATAGATTCCGCCAAAGAAAGAACCATAGACAAACCACTGTTCACCCGAGCGGTCAAAAGCAATATTGGCATCGATCGCGTTATGCTGTGCAAGAGTAGCATTGGTTTTAATAACCTCTCCTTGATCTTCCCAAGGGCCCAAAGGATCTGTTGCTGTAGCTAAGCCAATAAAAGAAGTGGTACTGCCGAATGTCGAAGCAGAATAATACATACGGAATTCGTCCTTATAGCGAATAACTTCCGGTGCCCATAGTCCTTGAGCCTTGCTCCATTTTACTGCTGGTTCAGGCATTTCTGACAATGCCTGTTTCTCAAATTGCCAATGGATCAAATCTTTTGAACGACGAATTGGTACACCAGCCGTTTTGGGCTGTTGGGTGTCCGTTGAATATAAATAAAAGGTGCCTTCATGTTCAATAATCGTAGGATCATGAACCCCATTGATCGCTGTCATGTCTTCCCTCATCTCCTAATTGATTTATTCTATTTTATAAAAACAGGACAGCTACTTGACGAGCTGCCCTGTTTGTTCCCACATTCCTGCAGGACAGTTTTTCTTAGCTAAATTTGCGCGAAACCGATAAAAGCAGCCGCATTTGGTACAGGTATGATTCAATCGCAATGGACAAGTCTCACAAACAACGATTCTCCTACTGACGATCTCCGGCGAAGCCAAGTCGCTTTCTAAAGAAAGTTGTTCTGCAATCAAGGATTCAATGTCTTCCTGTGCTGCTGCCGCAGCATCTTTCACTTCGCATCCTTTACAAGTCATGGGATCAGACTGTCAATGAGATCGTTAGAACACTCATTGCTGGCACCCGCAAGCTGACTTTGTTCTCTTCAACATTGTAAGCGGTGAAGTCTTGGATCACCACATCTTCAGGATGATCAAAATCATTGTGTGCGTTCATTTTGTTTCCCACGATATAACGAGCTTCTTTCACTTCATTGATCGCTGTTTCAAGGGAGAAGGATAATTCTTCCGTGCCTTGGGTAGCAAAATTACAAACCGATAGATGGATCGTATCTTCTTTTTTCGAAATCGTATACGTAATGGTATCGCTGCTGGTTCCATGGCTATCAATGGTTTCAGCATCTTGATGGACTTTGTACAAATCAAAGACATGATAGCTTGGGGTTTTCACCATTTGTTCGCCATCTGTCAAAATCATCGCCTGCAGGACGTTGACGGTTTGTGCGATATTTGCCATATGCACTCGCTTGGCATGTTTATGGAAAATATTCAAGGTGATCGCTGCGACCATGGCATCACGGATCGTATTTTGTTGGTATAAGAAGCCTGGATTCGTCCCAGGTTCTGCTGAGAACCAAGTGCCCCATTCATCAACAATGATTCCCACACGCTGTTCTGGGTCATACTGGTCCATAATCGCGCTGTGGCGGGTCAATAATTCATCCATGTAGGCTGCTTTTTCACAGGTCACTTGCCACTCTGCCTCATCAAATTCCAAGGCGCTACCTTTTTCTTCCCAGCCTTGCGGATGAACGTAGTAGTGCAAGCTTAGGCCGTCCATCAACCAATGGGCGTTTTTCATCAGCGTTTCTGTCCAATGATAGTCTGCGACATTCGCTCCGCCGGCGACTTTGTAGATTTTTTTGTCGCCGTATTGGCGGACATAGGTTTGATAACGGCGATACAGATCCGCATAATACTCTGGCCGCATATTGCCGCCGCAGCCCCAGTTTTCGTTTCCTACGCCAAAAAATTTCATTTCCCACGCTTCTTCATGGCCATTTTCTCTGCGAAGATCAGCCATCGGAGAAATGCCATCCATCGTGATGTATTCCACCCATTCCGACATTTCTTGTACCGTTCCGCTGCCGACATTGCCGTTGACATACGCATCACATTCCAGTTGCTTGATCAATTCAAAAAATTCATGGGTCCCGAAATGATTGTTTTCAGTCACGCCGCCCCAGTGGGTGTTGACCATCGTTTTGCGGTTTTCTTTAGGACCAATCCCGTCTTTCCAATGGTATTCATCGGCGAAGCAGCCGCCTGGCCAACGTAGCACAGGGATTTGAATGTTTTTCAGTGCTTCAACCACATCAATCCGCATCCCATTTTTATTTGGGATCGGCGAATCTTCTCCAACGTATAATCCTTCATAGATACAACGGCCTAGATGCTCTGCAAAATGACCGTAGATATATTTGCTGATCGTTGTTCCTGATTTTGTGTTTTGAATGTTAATCGTCAATCAGTTCACCTTCATCTCTAATTTATTGTTTACGACCGGCTCACCAAAGACTGGGAATCCTTTTTCATCCCAAGTGAATGGTTGTGCAACTGCATGTCGATTCGGGTTTGCCAGAGGATCGCCTGCCTGATTTTTTTCTGGTCTTGCATGATAAACTAAAATGTCCTCACCATCTGCCCCTTTTGTAAAAGAGTTATGCCCCGGTCCATATTGAGAATTCCGTTCTGACGTTTGAAAGACTGGATCTTGGGATTTTTGCCAAGAAAACCCATTTAATAAATCACTATTTTCGTCTGTCCACAATAATCCCATAGTGTAATTTTCATCTGTAGCACTGCCCGAATAAGTGATAAAAATCTTACCATTTCGTTTAAGCACGGCCGGCCCCTCATTCACCATGAAACCAATCTGTTCCCAAGGATATTCAGGGATCGATAGTAAAAGCTGCTTCCCTTTTAGTGTCCATGGATTTTCCATTTCTGATAGATAAAGATTAGAGTTTCCTGGAATTCTTGGATCTTGTTGCGCCCAAACATAATAAAGTTTCTCCTGATGTTCAAACACAGTTGCATCCAAACTAAAGCTTTCAAATTGCGTGATGACTTGTCCTTTTTCTTCCCATTCCCCTTCAAAAGGGTCACTTGCATTATTTTCGATCACGAACATTCGATGATGATGATTTTCATTTCTGATCTCTTCATTATCACTAGCGGCAAAATAGATATACCACTTATCAGCGATGAAATGAATTTCTGGTGCCCAAATCAATTCACTCATTGGTCCCGATTCATGTGCCTGCCAAACCGTCTTTCTCTCTGCATCTTCCAGTTCATTGAGGCTTTTCGCTCGTCTAAGTTCAATCGACTGATATCCAGGAACTGAACCTGTAAAATAATAGTAACCATCGGAATGTAAATATACCCAAGGGTCTGCTCGTTCATACACGATTGGATTTTGTATTGTCTCTGCATTTGCTTTTGCCATACCTTACTCCTCATTCCTAACAATAAATAATGGTACTCCTGCTTCTGAGGTACCTGTAAATGTCATTACTTGCTTTTGCTGATTTTCATCCCAGCCGGAAAGAAACTTCCCTTTATAAACAGTGCCATCGATAACCACACTTGAATCTTCTTGACTATTCTTTTCCGCTAGTTCCCATGTTCCAGTGCGATCACCATTGATCGGGCCATTTTTTTCAACTGTAATTTCCTGTGGTTCTTTCAAATCATCCGTTAAAAACTTGTCAAAGGAAATCAGCGTATAGGCACCCGTAACTTGATTCTTTGTATAATCAGCAATCGTTTCTTCGCTGTATCTCAATGGAGAAACAACCGGCCACCCTGCTTCTGTGAAAAACATTTGATGGACTCTCACAGAATGATATTCTCCGCTATTTGGAAAACGTGTATGGAAAATCAAGTAATATTGATTGGTTTCTTCATCATAATAGGTCGAGTTGTGACCTGGCGAAACATAGCCAACCCCTTCATTGCTCGTATTTTCGGTATATAGGAAGTTCCCCATAATCTTAGTTCCGAAGTCTTGAATACTTACGTCATCAAAAACCGTTCCAAATTTCCCTTTGACCTCAGCCATTGGATTTCCTTGGCTGTCTTCATAAGGACCATCGGGATTCTTTGACCGCGCGACTCGAAGGTTGTATCCACCGTCTGCATCTAGCCCACCAAATGAAGTGAACAAGTAATAGTAGCCATTTTCTTGATTATATTGAATGTATGGTGCTTCGATGCGACTGTGATTTCCGCCCATCAAATGTGTTCCGTAAGAATTGCGATCTTTAGGCAAACCCGTTTCATCATCCATTTCTAGGATAAAAATCCCGCCTGAGTATGATCCATAGACCATCCATAATTTCCCTTCATTGTCATAAAAAATATGAGGATCGATCGCATTTGGATGAATCGCTGCATTGTACGCTTCACCAAACTGCGGAGAGGTTCCTGAATAAAGAAAAGATTCGACTTTTTCATAAGGACCTTCAATAGAGTCAGATACCGCCACTCCCATTACGGATAGCGGTGAAGTTCCTTGACACAAACAATAGTACAAATAGTATTTTCCATTCTTAAACTGTTGGATATCACTAGCCCATAACGTATCTGTCTGTGCGTACTCAAATTCTTCCGCCAATTCTTCTCGAATATTCTCAAATAGAGTATCTTCAGATACTGAATTAGATATCTGCTCCCACTTCAACAAATCCTGAGACTTGGCAAATTGCATATGTGAACCAATAATATAAAACGTATCATCCGCTTTGATCACCGATGGGTCATGGACACTAACATCGGCAAACTCAGGAGGGGATAAGACTTCTTCAACTGCAGAAGCAGTACAGCCAGATAAAAGAATCATTAGAGGAACACACGAGAAAAGAAATTTTTTGATCATGATTTTAACAATCCTTTCTTGCTATAGCCTGACAACAAGCACTTGCTGGCACTGTACAAAAAGATTGAAATTGCGACAAAAAAGAACCAATGATACGCCATGCTAACAATTGAAAATGTAAGAACCATCAAAAGACAAAGAAAAGATTCTTTTGGTAACAAGAATGGACTCGTCAATGAAAAAACGGCTTTTTTCCGCCACTTATCTTTACTCAATCGAGTAACTAAGGATAAATTGATCAATACTAAAATCACATAACTGAACAAAAACAAAAGTGGCCATTGGAAAAATGCTCTCATTAGATCACTTTGCTGCACAATCAGCAATTCCAAATAGAGAATGCCTAGAATAAGTGGAAATATAAAGACCCGCCATTTGTATAAGCGAATAGCTGACACATAGTTTTTCCAAAATAAAGTCAATACTTCTATATAAGAGTAATAGCCTGTAAATAGATCCTCTTTATTTAGAATCGTTAAGACAGCAACAGTACTTGGAACAAAGCCGACCACAAAAAAACCAGCTAAAATACCTAGAAGCCACAAAATATTTAGTTCTATCAGAAGTACGAATGCATTTAGCCAGTTCATTGCTTTTAGAAACATCTACTCACCCTTTCATTCCAGAAAGTGCAACTGATTCGATAATTTGCTTTTGGAAAATAATAAATACGATCAAAACCGGAAGTAATGAAACAACGGAAGCTGCCATAATCAACGGATAATCCGTTTGAATAGCATAGGCGGCATTTAGGTTTGCGATCACTACTTGCAATGTTTGTTTTTCTGGACTATTCAAGTAGATCAATGGTGCTAAGTAGTCATTCCAAGCGCCCATAAACCATAAAATAAATTGAGCAGCAACTGCTGGACGAATCAACGGGAAAATCAATTGGATAAAGGTTTGTAAATAGCCCGCACCATCAATTTTTGCCGCCTCAACGATCGAATCAGGAATATTAGATAAATATTGTCGCAAAAAGAAAATCATCGTGATATTCCCAAACATTCCCGGAATGATCAATGGTAATAACGTATCAACCCAGCCAATTTGGGAGAACATCATAAATTGCGGGATCATCACCGCTGGATAGGGAATCATCAAAGCGGCTAAAAGGATTAGAAATAGCGCATCTTTATGCGGCATCCGTAATTTGGCAAATGAGAAGGCAGCTAAACTGGATGTCAGAGTACCTACAACAGTTACAGAAAGTGAAACGATCACTGTATTTTTAATCCCTGAGAACAAAGTGTCCAGCTCAGATAAACGTTTGTACGCATCAAATTGTACTGGGTCTGGAATCCATTGAGGTGGCAGCTGGAAGACGCCAGCTCGGTCTTTTAGCGATGTTGAGATCATCCAAAGTAACGGCCCCACCATAATAACTGCTCCAAGGGAGAGAATTAAAATAATGAGTAAGTTGCTTATTTTCAGTTTTTTCATTCTTTTCCCTCCTAATCTAATTTATAGCTTGAACGATTGTTCATATAGAATTGGAATGCTGTTATCACAAAAACCAATACTGCTAGAATCAACGCCATACTGCTTGCATAACCCATTTGCCAATTTCTGAAAGCTTTTTGCCAGATATACCAAACGACCGTAGCACTGCTATATTGTGGTCCGCCAGTTGGTGTCATAATGTTTATTTCCGTAAAGATTTGTGAGCCGCCGATAATATTCGTAACGACTAAAAAGAAAGTGACTGGTCTAACCATCGGCCAAGTGATATTGCGAAACTTTTGAAAAGAAGAAGCACCATCTAATTCTGCTGCTTCATAAAAGGTTTTTGGTACACTTTGAATCGCTGCCAAGTACAAGAGCATAGAATAACCCAAGCCCTTCCAAACAGACATAATAATAATTGCCGGTTTGACTGTTGATGGGTTTTGCAACCAGTTAGGGCCGCTGATACCGAAGATATCCAAGACCTGATTGACTAAACCAAAATCACCATTGTAAGCCCATTGCCACAAAATCGAAATGGCTGCTAATGATGAGATGACTGGAATATAATAGATTGTTCGAAAAATCGTCGTTCCTTTAATTCCTCTGCTCAGTGCTGATGCTAGCATAAATGACAAAATCAAACCGATTGGAATCCCTAACATCAAAAAGACGGTATTAAACATCGTCTTATAGAAGTACTCATCTCTAAAAAGCTTCTGAAAGTTCTCAAGACCGATAAAATTCATTTGCCCTAGACCGTTCCAATCTGTAAAGGCAGCATAAACCGAATAGCCCAAAGGTATCAATGAAAACAAAATAAATCCTAAAACTGGAAGTAGAACGAACAAGAAAGCAACTTTGTGCTCTTTTGCATAAAGACTATTTTTATTTTTTGTTTTTTTTATTTCCACTTGTTCCATTACGCGTCCCTCCATAAAAATCTTTGGGGTCACATAGATATGTGACCCCAGTGAGTCTATCTTGCTGTTTCTTGTTGGCGAATCGCTGAGTCTAGTTTTTCTTGCATCTTAGGTTGAACTTCTTTTAAATAATCCGCTGCCGTTTGATCTCCATCTAACACAGGTTGGATATTGATAAAGAATTCATCGTACCATTCTGCATTGTAGGTTGTTGCCACTGGCAAAGCGCGACCATAATCTTGGACGATGTCAATAAATTCTTGTTTATTATTAGGTACACTGTCTGTATCAGAAGCCCATTCTTCAGCCATATCAATCAGGTTAGGAATTTGAATCTGTGCATCTACTAATTGTTGTTGTCCTTCTTCAGATGCACTTAAATACTCAACTAATTTCACTGCTTCTTCTGGATGTTTGGTTTTGCTGGCAACACCAATTCCTAAAGAACCGATATACGTTGCAGATTCGCCTGTAGAGCCTGCTGGCCAAGGCATCAAGTCATACTCAAAATCTAATCCTGCATACGTACTCATATCCCAAGGTCCTACAGGGAAGAAAGCAATCTCACCATTCATCCATCTTTGATACGTATCCAATGTTTGGGCATCAGAAATTGAAGGGGTGAGTTCATGCACATTTTGCAGATCCGCAAACCATTGCAATGCTTCCGCAAATTCTGGTGTATCGACTGTAACGGTATCTTTGGCTTCGTTGATCCAATCTGCTCCGTTACTCCAAACAAAAGCTTGTAAACTCCAGTTTACGTTAAATCCTGTTGCCCATTGGTCAAGATTTCCATCTCCATCAGAATCCTTCGTCAACTGTTTAGATACTTCAACGAATTCATCCCATGTATAAGGCGTATCTGTATCTGGCAAATCAATACCAGCTTCTTTAAACATGTCTTTGTTATATCCTAAAGCAAATGGTCCAACATCTTTTGGTAATCCATACAAAGCACCGCTACCAACTTTTTCACCATCATACCGATAACTGTTTACCCCATATTCCCAAATGTTTGAAAGATCAAAATCTGAATTCTCAATTTCATCCGTAATATCTAGCAAAACACCATTATCAACGTAAGCCATTAGATTGCTTTGTTCTACATAGAAAACATCGGGCATATTACCGCCTGAGATTGCCGCTTGCAGCTTTGTTGCATATTGATCAGCATCTGTGGCGATAATCTTAACGCTTACATCATTTTCTTCCTCAAATTGTTTAATTGCTGTTTCATAGGCTTTCTTCTCGTCCTCGCCGCCTCGAAACATAAACGTAATTTCTTTACTTCCGCTATCATCACCTGAACTATTATTACTGTTTCCGCAGGCCCCTAATACCAAACTACTTAAACCTAGAACTGCTCCCGAAAAAATAACCTTTTTGATGTTCATCTTTTCCATCCTCTCAAGTTTTATAGATATTTGCAGGTACGTTATCACATTTGTTCATTGACATCTCTTAAAAAAAACCTTACTAACTGCTCATAATAATTCCTAACACCTAAGATATTTCCTATAAAGAAGCCTATAAACAATTCACAAAAACAAAACATAGAAATTGATGTTTGCAAACACTTTCAATTTACAAATAAATCATAACTTGATTTGTAATCGCTGTCAACAATATTTTGATTAATTTATCTAGGATAATATCTATATTAATTAATAAATATATTAATAATTAGCGAAATAAACAACGCTATTTACACAAATTAGCAAATATGTTAACATTCAAGTAAATCAAACAGTTTAAGCGGAGGTGACACGATGCAATTAGAAATCAATCAAGAAGCATTGCCTGTCTATGAGGCACTTGCCAGTAACGTGCGAATCAAAATCATTCAATTGCTGGCTAAAAACAAGATGAATGTCAAAGAGTTGGCACAGGAGTTGGGCTTAAGCAGCGCCATCATTACGATGCACATCAAAAAATTAGAAGAAGCCAAAATCATCAAAACAGAGCGTGTGGGACAAAAAAAGATTTCCAGTTTGAGAGTGGATCATATCGATATCAACTTTCCTGAGAAAATCTTTAATGCCTTTGATACGAAAGAAACGGCGATACCGATCGGTCATTATACAAATTATTCGGTAGAACCAACGTGCGGGCTTGCTACTTCAGCTGATTTTGTGGGAATGGTGGATGAACCGAAGTTTTTCATGGATCCCCGACGAATGGATGCCCGCATCTTGTGGTTTACGAAAGGATTTGTTGAATACCAATCGCCAAACTTCTTAGCAAGAGAAGAAAAACTTGAAATGATGGAGATTTCAATGGAAGTTTCGTCTGAATTTCCTTTTTCCAATAACAACTGGCCGTCAGACATCACCTTCAGCTTAAATGGTGTGGAGCTTGGTACATGGACTAGCCCAGGGGATTTTGCAGATATTCGCGGCAAGTATACACCGGATTGGTATCCAGACAATCTCAATCAGTACGGGTTATTGAAGACGATCCGCATCATGGATCACGGAACCTACATGGAAGGTGTTCCTCTTTCCGACATTACGATCAAGGATATACCTGCCTACGAAGATACGTGGCACTTAAAAGTGGAAGTCAAAGAAGATGCCGAGCATGTCGGCGGTTGTACCCTCTTTGGCAAGGGGTTTGGGAATTACGATCAGGATATCAAACTGAAAATGTTTTATAGCTAAAAAAAAAACGCTAGTCTTAGCGGCTGACCCAAACATTTCTTTTGGGAATCAGGTCGCTAAACTAGCGTTTTTGTTATTTCTTCAAATGGTAACTGTACGTACTTACAATGATGTTCTCACGCCAAGAGAGTCTGAAACGCAAGCGCAGGCTTGTTTGGTTGTGCAAAATATTTTGCCAGCGACGTCTTGGGACAAACTGTGGAATGATGACGGTCGTTGTGTAATTATGTTTGGCTGCATTGCGGCTGACTAGATCCACATAACGCAAGATGGGATTTTCAATCGAACGATACGAAGAATGAACGACGGAGAAACGCACGTCTGGGAATTTTTGCTTAAATTCTTGTTCGATCTCTTTTTCTTTCTTCACATCTTCATCCAACGAGACGTGCATCGCCACGACATAATCACCAATCGATTGGGCATAGTTCAATGCGCCGATATTTACTCGGGTAACATTTCCGACGAGAACGATCACGGTATTTCCTTCATAAACATGTAATGCTTCTTGTTTTTCCAATCGCAGCTGTTCTGCGACTTTCTTATAATGATCATGGATCTTGTAAAAGATATACAAGAGGATCGGCATAATAATGAAGAATGGCCAAATATCGCCTAAGCGATACACGAATAAGATGGCAATGATCGCAAAGGAAATCAAAGCCCCAATGATGTTGGCGATGGATTTAAAGAACCAGCCTTTGCCTTCTTTTTTCCATTTGACGACCATTCCGCTTTGGGATAGTGCAAAAGGAATGAATACCCCGATGGAATACAACGGAATCAAACGCTCGGTCGATCCTTGGAAGATAAACAATAGGACGATGGAACCAGCAGCTAAGGTGATGATCCCGTTCGAATAGCCGAGACGATCCCCACGGTCTTGATACATGTGTGGCATATATTTGTCTTTGGCTAAGTTATACGCCAACACGGGGAAGGCGGAAAATCCGGTATTTGCGGCAACTGCTAAAATCAGCGCTGTGGCAAATTGCAAAACGTAGTACATAAACCCATGACCAAAAACAGCAGAGCCGATTTGAGATAGGACGGTCACTTCTGCTTCTGGTACGATACCGTACCAATAGTTGATAAAAGTGATGCCGACGAAGAAGAACCCTAAGATCGCAGCCATGATCGTCAAGGTCGCAGCTGCATTTTTCGCCCGTGGTTTTTTGAAAAATGGCACCGCGTTACTGATCGCTTCGACCCCTGTCAAAGAAGAGGAACCTGATGAGAAAGCCCGTAAAATCAAGGCCACGGATACCCCAGGTACGACCGCTCCCGGTAGTGCGGTTGCATTTAACGGTTGCGCACCCGTTACGATATTGTACAAACCGACCACGATCAAGACTGTGATCACTGCGATAAAGGTGTAGACAGGAATCATCAAGAAGCTAGCTGATTCTCGCAACCCTCGCAGATTCATCATCATGATCAAGATTACGATCACGACAGAAATGGCCACTTGATGACCAAACAACGCCGGCACAGCTGAAGTGATAGCTTCTGCCCCTGCTGAGACGGATACTGCCACTGTCAGCATATAATCGATCAATAGAGAGCCGCCGGAAATCAGGCCCGCATTTTTCCCTAAATTTTCACTACTTACTACATATGCCCCACCGCCGTGAGGGTAAGCAT
The DNA here is from genome assembly GCF_051715045.1 of Enterococcus sp. AZ063. Lineage (NCBI taxonomy): Bacteria > Bacillati > Bacillota > Bacilli > Lactobacillales > Enterococcaceae > Enterococcus > Enterococcus sp. AZ063. Next base: position 460,303 of record NZ_JBIOTA010000001.1, on the reverse strand, counting down.
GAATGATCTGGCGGTAAGACAAGGTCAATGAAATCAAAAGAATAATAACAAAAGCAGCGATCGGCAATGAATACCAGATAGCAGCAGCGGAAAGTGCCACTAATACGACAACGATCTGCTCTGTCCCATAAGCAATCGAAGACAAAGCATCAGAAGATAGCAACGCAAGGGCCGCCGTCCGGCTCAGTTTTTGTTCATCATTCTCTGCGGATTTCAATGGACGTCCGACCAACAAACGTTTCAAATACTCCACTTTTTCTACACTCCTTTTCATGAAAAAATCCTTCGTTAAACTTGTAACGATATCCTCACAAATATTGAATTATCAAGACTGTATGCTACTCTTGTAACCGCGAAAAGTCAATGAAAATCAGATGAAAAAACGACCCTTTTTCCCTCTTTTGATTATTAGAAATTTCACGTGATGGCACAAAAGCAGAAAGAACAAATGCTCTTTCTGCTTTAAGATTTTAGTGGAAGAAATGACTTTCTTTGGAAATGTCACTTAGTTTCTTCGTAGAGTTGACTAGATAAGGATACGCGTACGTACCGACGATCCCAAAGACTAGGAACAAAATCGTTAAAATGATCAACTGCGGGATAGCATTTGGCCAATAGATCCCACCGGCTGATTCTCTTAACAGATTGACCGCATGAGTAAACGGCAGTAGCGGATTAATGAATTGGAAGAACTTCCCAGAGACTTGGATTGGGTAGTTTCCTCCCCCACCTGAAATGGAGAGAACCAAAATAATGATGGCGATCCCTTTCCCGAGGTTGCCGAACAGTCCCGCCAGTACGTAGACGATCATCATAAAGGCGAGTCCGACGAGTAATGCGAAGAAGACACTGTACACAGGGTTGTGGACATCGACGCCTAATAAAAACATATTTCCTAGGGTCACGATCAAACTTTGGGCGACTGCCATCGTCAAGAACGTCAGCATCCGTGCCACAAAGGTTTCACGTTGTGTAAAGCGTTTTTTGTCTTTCTTCTCTAAATGATACTCCGTTGTAGCGACACTTGACAATAATAATGCCCCTACCCACAAACACAATGCGGTATAAAATGGTGTGCTAGCTGAACCATTGTTGGCGATTGGGTAGATTTCATTGCTTTTTAATTCCACTGGTTGTTTGAAGAAGTCGGCTTCATCCGTGGCATCAAGTTTCAATAATTTGATGACTTCCCCGAGATCGACTTCATTTTCTCCTGCTCGGATCGCATCAGCGGCTTTGTGGATGCCTGCTTTGATACTTGGCCAATCGTTATTGATTAAATCGACAGCCGCATCCAAGGCTTTTTCAACTTCTGGTAGTTTTTCATCCACCATCGCCATCGTAGAACTGATTTCTGATTTGATGGTTGGCCAATCGTTTTGCAAGAAGTCTACGGCCAGCCCTAATTTTTCTTCGACAACTGGCAATTCGTTGTTGTACAGGTCGGCTCCTTTGTTGATGGCATTGACGATTTCATCCATATGACCATTCAGCATCGTATTGGCATCGTGCAATTCTTGCTTGATGGCAGGCAATTCTTTTTGGTATTTTTCCAAAATCGTCACGGCATTGCTGACCACTGATTTGGTGGAAGACAGCAACGAGTCAAAATCGATTTCTTGGGCTTTTTTCAAGACATCTTCGGCAGTGGTGATGGTTTCGATTAGTTTAGTTAGAATGTCGTTGATGGTTGCAGTGATTGAATCAACATTGATGCTGTTCATGAGATTGGCAACGTTATTAGCTGCATCAGTAACTTGACTAAGGTATTGCTTAGCTGCTGTAACATCGCCGCTTTGCACAGCATTTCTAACCTGAGTTAACAACCCAGATACATTCGTCAAACGCCCTTTTGCGTCATTTAACTGACTGATCACGGCTTGAATTTGGGCATTTTCAGCTGAACCTTCAATATTTCCTAAAAATGCAATTAAGGCATCTAGCATACTTTGTTGTTGCTGAATGCTTTGTTGCAACCCATCAATTGTTTTTAAGATTGATTCTCGATCTTGTTCCAACTGCTCCTGGTTGATTGAATCGTTCAGAGCCTTCGACCATTTAGCAGTAGTTGTTGCCACTTGACTGATCGACTCAATCGTCACCTTCACACTGCTAGAAATACTTGGCAGGGCAGCTTGCAACTGTTGGGCCCCATCTTTGGTCGCTGTGGCGAAGCTGGCGGCTTGGTCGCCTAGTTGTTCGATCTGTGGTAACGCGGCTTGAACTTGTTCGATGACTTGCAGTCCTTGTTTGGCGGTATCGATGCCGTCCGTCATGGTGCTGGCAATGTCATCAAAATCATCATCGATCATCTTCAATTGTTTGCCGGCATTTTGGATCTCTGGGATCTTCTCTTGCAAGGTCAAAATGATGCTGGCTTCTTTCTTCAATGTCGGCAGCTTATCGTTTAGGCCAATCAGTTTTTCCCCCATGGCATCCACTTGCGGAATATAATCGGTAAATTCTTCGGCTTTTGCGATCTTTTCTTTGATTTCTGGAAACTTATCGTGCAAGGTGACGATCTCTTTCGTATAACCGTCGATCGTAGCCAAATTGTCATCGGTATCTAAGATCATGGATTTGACTTTGTTGATGCTGACTAAGTTGGAATCAATGTCATAGCCGATTTCATTGAAGACTTTTATCAACGTGGAGCTGGCGGTTTCAATAAAGTTTTGTGAGATCTCTTCTTGAAGGCTGCTGGCTCCTTTATCGGTGATTTTTGGTGCGATGGCATTGATTTTTTGGTTGCTGTAATACTCGATGGTCGGTTTTTCGATTTTCCCACTGGTAAAGCTGATCAGATCATCTGAAAAATCCGCTGGTAGGTAAATACCCGCGTAATATTTTCCTGACTTGACCCCTTCTACTAAGTCCTCTTTTGAATCCAAGAAGCGCCAGCCCAACTGCTTGTTTTTATGGAGGGTGTCAATGACTTCATCACCGATATCGATGTGCTTGTCTTGAAATTCTGCCCCTTTATCCGCACTGTAAACGGCGATCGGCAATTCACTGGTGTTGCCGTATGGGTCCCAGAGGGCTTTGATATTGAACCACGCATAAAGCGAGGGTAAAATCATTAAGGCAATGATCAAAAATGCAGAGATTGGATTGCTGAAAATTCGTTTCCAGTCCAGTTTATATAAATAGAAAACATTCTTTAGTTTATTCATTTTTTCTTCCCCCACTAGTTCTTCGTCGAAGGATAATTTACCATGTTTTTCCCCCGCCGCCAACGGCTAGGATCGACCAAGAAAAGTCCTTTTGACAAATGGACGTTTTTGTCAAAATGAAACCCCTTTACTTTTTGTTTTTTTTCGCTTATTGTTAAACTTTCTTTAACTTTACCATGATGGCGAAAAACACACCACTCATATCCTTTGTTCTGTTTTTTTACAGGCCTTTCCTATACAAAAAAAGCTTCCTTTTTCTGCAACGAAAAAGGAAGCTTTTTTAGGTATTATTTCAGTTGATCCTTTGCCAATAACTCATACACATACTTCAATGAGGTAGCTTCGCCATATAACTGAAGATCTGCTTTTTCCTCTGGGGAATAGACTTGATCAAAGCTTTGATCGGGAATCAGCACGACATCGATGCCCGCACGTGTCGCGGCTGTTGCTCCCACAAGAGAATCTTCCATGACTAAAGCTTTTTCTGCTGCGACTTGCGCTTTTTCTAAAGTCAGCAAGTAAGGTGCTGGATCAGGCTTATGGGCGGAGACGTCATCGCCAAAGGTCTGATAGTCAAAGGCCTGCAACAAATCGAAATGCGCCAACAATTCAGAGGCTCTTTTTTTCATCGTCGAGGTGGCTAATGCCGTTTGGAAGCCTTTCTCACGAGCCAATGCGATGGTTTCTTTCGCATAGGGTTTGGTTTTGAAGGTGCCATCGGTTATTTGCTGGGCAATATAGACTTCCCGTTCTGCTCGTAATTCCTGCACCCGCTGCTGACCGCCTACGAGGTCGGCTAATTTAGTGGCAGTCTGTTGCCAACTTTGACCACGCCAACCAAAAATATCAGCGGCTGTAATCGGAAGCTGATACTTTTTAAATAGCGCCAACCACCCATCAAAATAGACTCTTTCAGTATCGACTAACAATCCATCAAAATCAAAAATCAAAAGTTCTTTCATAAACGCTCCTTCGTTTTGCTAGATTTCCCTCTCACTTATGGGGATCAAGACATTTCCCGACTTTTGTCAGCAGCTGCTTGCACTGCTTTGATGACAGCCGCACGAAAGCCATTTTCCTCTAAGGTTTTAACTGCTTGGATCGTTGTGCCCCCTGGCGAGCTGACACGATCCTTTAAGACGCCTGGGTGTTCCTTCGTCTCTAATACCATCTTCGCTGCGCCTAATACCGCTTGAGCAGCAAATTCATACGCCATCGGACGCGGCATTCCTTCTGCCACTGCTCCATCTGCCAAAGCTTCAATGAACAAATACGTGTAGGCTGGTGAAGAACCGCTGACACCAATGACTGCATCGATCATGCTTTCTGGTACTTGCTCGGCTTTCCCTAGGCTTTCAAAAAGCTGTTTGACTTCGTTGGCTTCGGCTTCCGTCACTTGACCGTTGGGACTGATAGAAGACATCCCTTCCCCTACCAGTGCAGGGGTATTTGGCATGACCCGCACGATTTTGTGCGCACCGATGATTTCTTCCATTTGTGCGATCGTCACACCCGCGGCAATAGATACTAGCAAATGCTCCTTGGTCAAGCCGTCTTTTAAATCAGCAAGCAAGCGGGGAAAGACAAAAGGTTTAACTGCTAAGACGAGGATCTCCGCTTTTCCGGTGACATCTGCTAGCTTAGTTGTCCCAGTGATCCCAGTTTCTTTTTCTAATTGTGCCAAAGTCGGCTCGTAGCGATGGTTATAAACCAGGATCTCTACTGGTTCATACAGGTTTGCTGCAATCAAGCCGTTGATGATGGCTTTTGCCATGTTACCGGCTCCTAAAAAGGCGATTTTTCTCATGTATTTCACGCTCCACTTCTGATTTTGGTACCACTTTTTGCTAAAAAAGCCTAATCAATGACTAGGCTTCAAACTCGATCATGTACGGATGCAAGGCGGTGTTATAGATCCCTTCTGTATATTCTACCACTTCTCCTTGTAGATCATACGAATAACGGGTTCGTTTCAAGGCAGCGACCTCTGGCGTGATCATAAACTTCTGTTGCTCTTCGGTCAAGGTCGTTGCCACGAACGCATCTTGAAAGCGATCGATGATCATTCGATGTTCATCCAATAGGCGATACAATGATTTTTCTTCAAAGACCTCGATGGAGGTACCCTTTAGCTGCTTTGGCAAATGGTACTCATAGTAAATAAAGGGTTGGTGGTCAAAATAATACATGCGACGTAAACGCATGACTTCTTTGCCCATCAAGGAATACGCTGGGTGTTCAGGCGCAAGTTCGACTAATTCATAGCTGAGGTTTTTCTTCGTGTATTCCTTGCCAGTCTTTTCAAGCAATTGGCTAAACGTCGTGCCTTTTGACAGCTTGTTATAAGGGCGATTGCTTAAAACCGTCGTCCCACGTCCGCTGCGTTTTTCCACATACTCATCTGCCGCTAACAATTCGATGGCTTTGCGGACAGTGATCTTGCTGACATTGAAGGTAGCTTCCAATTCTGTTTCCGTCGGTAAAAATGAACCAATCGGGTAGCGACCCGACATGATGTCTTCTTTGAGCTTATCGGCAACATCACGGTAAAGAATGTGTTTGCGTTTCATTGCTATCTCGCCTTTCTCTCATTGGATTGGTCTGGTGTTCTCCTTATTCATCAAAGGTAGGAATGTCTTCTGGTTGCGGCTCGATCAAGACTTTCCGTGGCTTGCTGCCTTCAGAAGGGCCAACGACGCCTTGATCTTCTAATTCATCCACTAACCGAGCCGCTCGGTTATAGCCGATGCGAAAACGTCGCTGCAAGAGAGAAACGCTGGCGGTCTGCATTTCCACCACAAGGGCTTTGGCATCTTCGAACAGCTCATCTTGCGGTTGTCCGCTGCTGCCGGTACTCGTTTCTTCCTCAGTGACCATCATTTTTTCTTCATAATTGGCTTCTTGCTGATCGGTCACGAATTCAACCACTCGTTCGACTTCTTGGTCGGAGATAAAGGCCCCTTGGACCCGAATCGGTTTGTTCTCACCCATCGGCAGATACAGCATGTCGCCGCGGCCCAGCAGTTTTTCGGCTCCGTTCCCATCAATGATGGTCCGCGAATCGACACCGCTGGAAACAGCAAACGCCATCCGTGATGGAACATTGGCTTTGATGATCCCTGTAATGACATCCACACTTGGTCGTTGCGTTGCTAGGATCATATGGATACCTGCTGCCCGTGCCATTTGCGCCAAACGAATGATGGCATCTTCGACTTCGTTGCTGGCAACCATCATCAAGTCGGCTAACTCATCGACGATCACTACAATGAATGGCAAGATCGGACGATTTTCGCCGTCTTCTAAATTCTTATTGATCACTAAATCGTTGTAGCCAGTAATGTTTCGGACCCCAGTTGCCGCAAATTTTTCGTAGCGCTCTTCCATTTCCTTGACCACTTTTTGCAACGCTTGCGCCGCTTTGCGCGGATTGGTCACGACAGGTGTCAAGAGATGGGGAATCCCATTGTAAACATTTAATTCAACCATTTTCGGGTCGATCATCATCAGTTTGACTTCATGGGGTTTTGCCCGCATCAAAATACTGGTGATGATGCCGTTGATGGCTACGGACTTCCCGCTCCCGGTCGATCCGGCAATCAAGAGATGGGGCATTTTCGTTAAGTCTGCCGTTTGGACACGGCCAGAAATATCGCGTCCTAAAGGTACTTCTAATAGTTTATCTGGATGATCCGGTTGGGCTTCGATCACTTCTCGGAATGAAACCATGCTGACTGCACTGTTTGGAACTTCGATCCCAATCAATGATTTCCCTGGGATCGGCGCTTCCATCCGCACATCTTTGGCAGCTAAGGCCAAGGCGATATCGTCGGTCAACCCGACGATTTTGCTGACTTTGACCCCTACTGCTGGTTGAACTTCGAATTTGGTTACTGCTGGTCCTAAGCTGGCTTTGACGACTTTTGCGTCAACACCGAAGCTTTGGAAGGTAGTTTCTAACACACCGATATTTTGTTCGATCTTTTTGTACTCGCTGCTTTGATCCGTTGAAGGGATCGAATCGAGTAATTGCGCTGAAGGCAATTCATAATCACGATTTTCAGCTTCTTCCGAAATCTCAAATTCCAATACTTCACCATCATCATCGAGGATCTCTCCGTCTTCATTGACCTTTTTGCTTGGTCCCGGTTTGTTTCCTGCTGGATGTGGTGCTTGAGCGGCCTCTGGTCCCGCCGCTTGCGGCAATTCCTGGAAGTGGTCGATGGGTACAAAGCTCAGCTGCTCTGGTTCAAAATCAGCTGGCGCTTGCATCTGTTGTTCTTTTGCTGATTTTTCGTCTTCTGTCATTGGTCGGACTTGATTCTTTTCTTTGATCTCCGCCATGACTGCTGCTCGTTCGGCTTCTTTTTTGGCTTCTTTCGCAGCTTGTTTCTCTGCTGCTCGTTCCGCTTTGCGGGCTTCTCGTTCGGCTTGCTTTTCTGGAGAGCCTTCTAACAACCGCTGCAGCTTGTCACCAGCTGCTTGCAGGTGCTCGACTAACTCGTGGCTGCTCATTTGGCTGAACAAGAACGCCCCAATCATCATGAGTAAAACAGCGATGATGTAGCTGCCGATCTGGGAAACAAGAAAATAGGTCGCCCCATAGAGCATGGCGCCAATCATTCCGCCCCCGACATTTTGGGTCACTTGGCTGCGCCGAATATCGCCTAACAGCGTCATCCAAGTCGTTTGGAAGATATTGGCTTGTTCTCCCACCACATTACTAAAGATTTGCGCATGGAGGATGATCAGTAAACCAAAATACACCAATACACAGCCAATCACTCGCCGAATACTCTTAAAGCGAGCATCGGTCGTTTTGATCGCTAACCAGACACCATAAGCGGCTAGGGCAACACTCAAAAATTGGTACGTGTTTCCGCCAACGATCCGAAACCCGTTGGCAATCAAGGTTCCTAAAAAACCTAAATGGAAAAAGCCAAATATCGAAAACAAGACAAAGAGCAGGCCGACGCCGACCAGCATTAATTTCTCTTGCTGTTTTTGTTGTTTTTTTGTTTTGCGTTTCTTTGCGCGTTTTTTTTGCGCCATTTCTATCCCTCTTTTCATCTTTCCCTATTATAACGAAAAAAGAAGGCGAACAAAAGTTTTCCTGTGAGAAATTTTGGGTAGATGTTGGAATTTAAGCGAAAATTTCTTAAATGATGAAAAAAACACCAGCTGCTAAGCAGCCAGTGTATCTAGTTGACTTGTTTTAGTTTGGTGTGACGTCTTCGCCAAACCACTTTTCAGAGATTTCAGCAAAGGTGCCATTGTCTTGCAATTCTTTCAAGCCATCATTGATTTTATCTGCCATGGCTTGATCGTCTTTACGCACACCTACAGCAAAATCTTCTGCTTCAAAAGGGCTTTCGATTTCGTTGAAGTCATCGGTTTTGCCTATTTGAGTCAAATAATATTCTGCGTAGACGCGGTCGATCAAAAGACCGTCGATCCGACCGTTTTCTAGATCGATAAAGGCTTCATTAAAGCTGGCATACAAGGTTGCGTCATTGCCGTCTACGAGATCCTTCAAAACTTCCGGTTGGTTATTGAAGGTCTCATAACCAGAAGAGCCTTCTTGGGCGCCTAAGACTTTGCCCTCCATATCATCAAAGCTAGTAATGCCGCTTGCTTTTGCTGTGACTAAGACTTGTTTGTTTTCCATATAAGTATCTGTAAACAATACTTTTTCTTCACGAGCTGCGGTTTTGGTATACCCGTTCCAGATCATATCGATGGTGCCATTGCTTAGTTCGGTTTCTTTCATGGACCAATCGATTGGTTGAAATTTGACTTTGGTTCCTGTTAGATCCAAGATCGCTGTGGCTAAATCCACATCAAACCCAACGATGTTGCCTTGGTCGTCTTTAAAGCCCATCGGTACGAAGGTATCGTCTAGGCCGACGATCACTTCTTCTTTGTCAGCGGCACTGGTTGTGGTGTCATTGCTGCTGCCACACGCCCCTAATAAAAATACACTTGCTGCTGCGATTCCCGTCAATAGTAATTTTTTCATTTTGTTCTCCCCCTTATTCTCCTGCTACTTTTAATAATTGATCACCGATATTTTCGGCAAAAACCAAATCATGGGTCACCACGATCTGGGTCACTCCTTCTTTTTTCAGATCCAAGATCAGCTGTTCGACTTGCTGTCTCAAGCCTGGATCTAAGGCGCTGGTAGGCTCGTCATAGGCCAACACTTTGGGATTCATCGCCATCGCTCGTGCGATAGCCACCCGTTGCCGCTGCCCCCCGGACAATTGGAAGGGATATTGGGCTAGTAGGTCACTTAACCCTAGTTTTTCTGCCAACTGTTCGGCTTTTGCTGTATACGCGGCCTTGTCTTGTTTTAGCACCATTTTTGGCGCCAAAGTGATGTTTTCAAAAACTGACAAGTGCGGAAACAATTGGAAGTCTTGGAAGACGACACCGACGACTTGTTCTTGTTCTTTTGTGTCGGTGGGATCAAAGGCTTTGCCATCCAGTAAAAAGCTTCCAGAATCGATCGTTTCTAAACCAGCCAGTGTCCGAAGCAAGGTGGTTTTCCCGCCACCGGAAGGACCGACCACCGCTAAGATACTGCCGTCCTCGATCGTCAGGTCTAATTGATCGATGACTTTTTTAGCGCCAAATGACTTTGATACTTGTTTTAGTTCTAACATATGTGGTTCCTCCTAACGGTAATAGTCCAGTTTGGTCTCGATTTGTTTTAACAATAACGTAAAGACGCCTGTCATCACCAAGTAGATCAAGCCGACCCCAACTAACGGAAGCAAGGTACTGTCTCGCTCCATGGCGATTTTTCCGATTCGCATCACGTCTGACAATCCTAAGATGTAGACGAGGGATGTGTCTTTGACAAGATTGATGACTTCATTGCCGACAGATGGCAGGGTGATCTTGACGACTTGTGGGATGATGATTTTTTGGATCGTTTGGATCGGGGACAAACGCAAGACTTTCGCGGCTTCGTATTGTCCGGCTGGAATCGATTGGATCCCTCCACGGAAAATCTCGGCAAAATAAGCAGCGTAATTGATAATAAAGGCGATCAAGGCTGCTTCAAAGCGGTCAAAGACGATCCCTAAGATCGGCAGACCGTAGAATACGAAGATCAGCTGTAGCAATAAAGGCGTTCCTCGCATCAACCAAACGTAGACTTGCACGATCAATTTCAAAATACGCAGGCGACTGGCTAAAACAAAGGCCAACAAGATGCCTAAGGGAATGGACCCGATTAAGGTCAGTGCGAACAATTTAACGGTGATTCCAGTTCCTGAAATCAGTTGGGGCATAACATTAACTAAATACTCAAACATGGTGACTTCCTCCTTGATAGGTTTCAATTTCGATTAGCAGCGCTACAGCTTCGCGACGGTTTGCTCCGACGCTTATGTGACGCTGGGCGTTGGCTGGTGAGGGGCAACTGGCAAGCTTCATTTTTTTAAAAAAGAAAAACAAAAAAAGCGCACACTGGCATTTGCCAGAGGACGCTTGATACGTGGTTCCACCTCAATTTGCCTTTCCTTCACAGGAAAAGGCCTCGTGCAGTCCTTGTGATCCTTCCACTTTCGGTTTTCGGTGAGATGCAAAAAAAGAGAAAAAAAACGTCCCCTAGCCATTACAGCTAAAGGACGTTATCAACGCGGTTCCACCTTTGTTTATCAGTGCTTCACAGCAACTGAACTCAGAAAGTCATCAATCAATGACTGCTGCTGTAACGGGCAAACCCGGTCTCTCCTACTTTTCTTTCGGAAAAACGACTCCAAGATGTGTTTCACAACCATGCGTTATCTCTTTGCACCAACCAGAGACTCTCTTCAAACAGCAAGCCTTGCTACTCTTCTTTTCGATGTCTGTTTCATTAAGTTGTGTCTTACTTTACTCGCTCTTAAAGAAAATGTCAAACATTTTTTCTGAAATTTTCGAAACTTTGTCAAATGTACCGGTTTCGAGGGGAAGATTCAGGGAAAAGAAGACGCAGCTGCTTAACCGAAGTACGCTTCAGCTAAGGCTTGTCCTTGCTTGATTTTTGCCCACTGCTGTTCAGTCGAAAGCTCATTGCCGCAGTCACAAGAGGCAAAGCCGCATTGATGAGAAAGATAAAGCCGCTCCTTAGGAATGATTTGGCTGGCTTTGTCTAATAAAGCGATCACTCGCTTTTCATCGTCTAATGTAGCGGTTTTGCTGGACAATAAGCCTAAGACAACTTCCACTTCTGGACGATCTTTCAGCACTTCTAAAGCCGAGATATCACCAGCACGGTCATCGTCCCACTCTAGGAAAAAGCGGTCATAATGCTGATCACGCAAGAATTTTTCGGCGATCGCTTTGTAGGTACCGCTGCCGGCCGCGCGGCTTTGGTAATTGCCGCGGCAGTTGTGGGTCCAGACTTTTAATCCTAATTCGTGGGCGTAGTCAGCGACTTCGTTGTTGATCGCCACGAATTCATCGGCTAACGCTTCTAAGCCGTCATTGCCTTGGGTGAAGAAGCTCTTGTCATTGTCTTCGGCGAATAATTCCCATAAACAATCATCGAACTGAACGATCTCACCACCGGCTTCTCGGTATTCCTGCAAGAATTCCTTGTAGGCGTTAAGCAGCCCTTCCCGCAAGGCTTCTTTCGTTGGATACACCTGACCTTCACCAACGAGGTCGTTAAAGACAGTCAGCTCGGTAAAGGCGTGGGCAGCCCCCCAGACGGTGATTTTGACTGGCAGGTCGCCAGCTTGGCGTTTGGTTTCTTTAAACAACGTCAAGTAATGATGGTTTTTGCCAGATAATGGTTCTGTGATTCGGATGCCGATGTCTTTACGTGTCTCAAAATGTCCACCGTCCAAATCTTCAAAGGCATACCCATGATCGGAGATATAGCGCTCAACGCCTTTTAATCCCCAGAGAAAATCCAGGTGCCACATTGAGCGGCCGTGTTCGCCGTCTGTGATGACTGTGATGCCGTGTTCTTTTTGCGCTGCAATGATTTCAGCGATCGCTTTTGCTTCCGTTTCTTGGTAGCTAGGAAACGCATCATAAAACGGGTAGCGGATATCCTCCCGATGCTCGATTTGATTTTTGTAGTCCAATAAATCTTGTGGTCGTAACAATGACCCCACAAGCTGAAATTTGTCTGTTGCCATATCCATTCCTCCTATACAAAGTTTTCAAAATTGTTAGATTTATTCTAGCAAACATCTTATACTATAGATAATACTTATAAACTTATATATTCCATAGGCAATACCTATAACATAAAAAGGAGGTTGTATCCCATGCGTATCCAGCAGCTTGAATATTTGGAAAAAATCGTAGAAACTGGCTCTTTCAATGAAGCCGCTAAACAGCTTTTCATCAGTCAGCCCTCCCTCTCTCAAGCCATGAAAGAGTTGGAAAAAGAGTATGATCTGCAGCTGTTTTATCGCAGTAAATTAGGGGTGACCTTGACCGATGATGGCCGTTCCTTTCTCAACTATGCTCGAAATGTTTTAGACCAAGTCAATCTCTTGGACGAACGCTTTCGCAAAGACAGCCATCGCAAGCATGTTTTCAGTGTTTCCGCACAACACTATGCCTTCGTCGTCCACGCCTTCGTGGAGCTGGTCAAACAGTTAGGGGAGGATGAATTTCAATTCACCTTGCGAGAGACCCAGACACAAAATGTACTGGATGATATCCAGACGTTTAAGAGCGAATTGGGGGTCATTTATCTGAATGATTTCAACACGACGGTCCTCACCCGTTTGATCCACGAAAAAGACCTGCAATTCATTCCTTTGTTTGAAGCCAAACCCCACGTCTTCATCGGCCGAGAAAATCCCCTGACTCAGAAAAAAAGCATCACATTAGCTGATTTGGAACCATATACCTATTTGTCGTACGAACAAGGGGAAACCAATTCCTTCTACTTTTCTGAAGAGATCTTAAGCACTTTACAGCGCAAAAAACACATCCGCATCAGCGATCGTGCCACGATCTTCAATTTGATGGTGGGTCTCAACGGCTATACCATCAGCTCTGGGATCATCAGCAGTGAGCTGAATGATGAAAAAATCGTTGCGATCCCTTTGGAGGTCGATGATGCGATGACACTAGGTTATCTAAAACACAAGAAAATGGAACTGAGTGAGATGGCTTTGGACTATCTCGCCTTGTTGAAGCAGCATATCAAAAACTACGGTTTCGACGTCTTTTAAAAAAAACGATCCGCAGACAGTCGGTCGGGCTACCTTAGTAAGGTGTCCCGACCCTGTTGCGGATCGTTTTGTTTCTTTTGTGCTTTTTTTGTTCTTAAACTGTCTTACGTTGGCGTTGTGGAGAATAAATCAACGCAATGGTTTCCATTCCCACTCTTCGACTTCGGCGATATCATAGCCGTTTTCTCGAATAAAGTCATGGTGATACGCAACGGTGTCTGCCATTTTTTGGGCAAAGTCCGTTGCTTTTTCTCCATAGACCCATTCGGCGGCGTCTTTGGCTAAGTGGAAGCGATCCAATTCAGAAAGGATCCGCATATCAAACGGTGTCGTGATGTCGCCATTTTCTCGGTACCCATGAATATGAAGCTGTTGGTTGCGACGGCCAAAGAAGATATCGCGAATCAGTCCTTCATACCCGTGGAAAGCAAACACGATCGGTTTGTCTTTCGTAAAGTAGGCTTCGAATGCTTCATCGCTTAACCCACGAGGATCGACTTCTGGACGACGCAATTTCAATAGATCGACCACATTGATGAAGCGGACTTTCAACTCTGGGAAGGCTTCAATCAGCAAGGAAACAGCGGCTAAAGCTTCCAAATTCGGTTCCGTCCCAGCAGCTGCGATCACAATATCGGGTTCTTGTCCTTCATCTGTCGATGCCCAGTCGATGACTTTCAAGCCATCTTTGACAAGCACTTTCGCTTCATCCGCCGAATAAAACTGCGGACGTGGGTGTTTTGAAGAGACCACTAGATTGATCTTTTCTTCAGAAGCGAGTGTTTCTGCCATGACAGCCATCAAGCTATTGGCGTCGGCTGGCAAGTAGACCCGCACAAAGTCGGCTTTTTTCTCTGCAATATGGGTCATGATCCCTGGATCTTGGTGGGTGTACCCATTATGGTCTTGTTGGAAGACCGTTGATGAAGCAATCAAATTCAATGAGGGGTACGGGTTGCGCCAGTCAAGATCATGGGCTTTTCGTAACCATTTGAAGTGTTGCGTGATCATAGAATCAACGACTCTTAAGAATGACTCGTAGCTGGCAAAGAAGCCATGACGACCCGTCAGCACATAGCCTTCCAAGAAGCCTTCTGCTTGATGTTCTGATAATTGTGAATCAATCACACGGCCCACTGAAGACAGCCATTCATCATAATCAGGATGTTTTGGCTCCAACCATTGGCGGTCCGTGACTTCAAACACATGGTTCAACCGATTGGATTTGGCTTCATCTGGGCCAAAGATGCGGAAGTTGTCGGGATTTTCTTTGATGATGTCACGGGCAAATTTCCCAAAGACCATCATATCTTGGGCAGTCGTTTCCCCTGGTGTCTCGATCGCAATGGCATGTGCTTGCCAATCTGGCAAGCGTAGCGGTTGCGGATCGATCCCCCCATTGGTGATTGGGTTGACCGCCATCCGCTGCTCCCCTTTTGGTGCCAATTCTTGAATCTCAGCTTTGATGCGGCCGTTTTCGTCAAAAAGCTCTTCTGGACGATAAGACTGCAGCCAATTCGTCAAAGCATCCACGTGTTCCATATGTTTCGCATTGACAGGGATCGGCACTTGGTGGGCACGGAAGCCCCCTTCAATCGGCTCGCCATCCCAGACTTTCGGTCCAGTCCAGCCTTTCGGTGTGCGAACGATCAAAACAGGCCAATGAGGCATAGTGGCTTCTTCCGCAGAACCTTTGCGGGCTTCTGCTTGGATCGCGTGGATCTGTTCGATGGCTTGATCCATTTTCTGTGCCAATTGCGGATGAACGGCTTCTGGATCGTCCCCTTCTACGAAATAAGGGGTCCAACCCATGCCTTCAAAATATTTCGTGAGATCTTGGTCACTTTTACGAGCCAAGATCGTTGGATTGGCAATCTTGGCGCCATTCAAATGCAAGATAGGCAAAATTGCGCCATCATTGACTGGATTAATAAAGGTATTTGAAAACCAGCTGCCCGCTAATGGTCCAGTTTCGGCTTCGCCATCACCGACCACTACTGCTGCAATGACATCGGGATTGTCTAAAATAGCTCCGGTAGCGTGGGCGATGGAATAGCCTAGCTCGCCGCCTTCATGGATCGAACCTGGCGTTTCAGGTGCCGCATGAGAAGCGATCCCACCTGGGAAAGAGAAGGTTTTGAATAGATGTTTCATCCCTGCTTCGTCTTGGGTGGCTTTTGGATAGATCTCGCTGTAGCTGCCGTCTAAATAAGCATTAGCAACCATGACTTGTCCGCCATGGCCTGGTCCTTCGATATAAAACATGTTTAAGTCGTACTTATTGATGACGCGATTGAGATGGGTGTAAATAAAATTTTGCCCTGCGATCGTTCCCCAGTGACCAATCGGATTCACTTTCAAATCTTTTTCTTCGATGGGGCGGCGCAATAAGGGATTGTCTTTCAAATAAATCTGACCAACGGAAAGGTAGTTGGCTGCTCGCCACCAAGCGTTCATTTTCTGGTAATACTCAGGTGTATCGTAGGTTGTCTTCATTGTGCTCCTCCTTTTAGTCCATTGTTCCACTCTTACATAAAAGTCTATGCCCCCTATATTTAAAAGTCAATTTTGCTGATTGCTGGTGCTTTCAGGGGTCTGCTTATCCGCACTTTGCAGCTAGAAGGCAAGAAAGCTTAAGAAAAACGCAAAGAAACCGCCGACCATCGCCAACGGTTTCTTTTGTGATTGGGTACTTATTTGATCGTTACGTATTCTAATCCCACAAGCTTCGCCCATGTTTCGATCTGATCAGAATTTAGGACAAGTGAGACAACGGTGTGATGGCCACCGCCTGTTTCGATCCACTGTTTGACCCCATCGTGGAAGTTTGGTTTTGGTGTCCACATTACTCGTGCAACCGGTAGTTTTGGTGCTTCTTCAGTTGGCTCAAAGGCATCGACTTCATTGATCAATAATTTGTAGTGGGTGCCAAAGTCTGCCATCGAAACCACGACACCTTCGCCGCCTTGGCCGTCAAAGACGAGTCGGGCTGGGTCTTCACGATCCCCCATCGACAATGGCGAAACCACGATTTTTGGTTTGTTGACTGCTAATACTGGATCGACTTCCATCATGTGGGATTGCAAGATGGCTTCTTTTCCTGGTGTCAGCTCATAGGTATAGTCTTCCATAAAGCCAGTCGCCTTATTGTGGGCCATGATTTTCATCAAGCGGTCAATAGCGGCGGTTTTCCAGTCCCCTTCACCAGCAAACCCATAGCCTTCTGCCATCAAACGTTGTACAGCTAAACCAGGCAACTGCTGCATACCATATAGGTCTTCAAAGTTCGTGGTAAATGCCGTATAGCCGCCTGCTTCAAGGAAGCGGCGCAGACCGATTTCTTGTTTGGCTTGGGCTTTGACATGACGTGCCCATTCTTCTTTGTCGTAATCGCCATAATCGAAATCATACAGCTGGCTGTATTCTTCAAAGAGTGCATCGACTTCTTCGTCAGTCACCGCATCGACGACTTGAACCAAATCGCCGATCCCAAAATAATCAACGGTCCAGCCAAATTGGATCTGTGCTTCGACTTTATCGCCTTCGGTCACCCCAACGTTACGCATGTTGTCGCCAAAACGAGCGACTTTGATTTGGAAGCTTTCATTGTAGCCGACTGCCACGTCCATCCAAGCAGCGATTTCTTTTTGGATGGCTTCATTTTTCCAATAGCCGACAACGATTTTGTTTTGCTTTTTCAAACGGGCATTGATAAATCCATATTCTCGGTCACCATGAGCCGCTTGGTTCAAGTTCATAAAGTCCATATCGATGGTTTCCCATGGAATTTGTTCATTGTATTGAGTGGCAAGGTGCAGCAATGGTTTTTGTAATAATTTCGTGCCGCGAATCCACATTTTTGCTGGTGAGAAGGTATGCATCCAGGTGATCACCCCAGCGACTTCATCCCGATAGTTGACTTCTTTCATGATTTTCGTAATCGTATCGGCAGTAACAGCGAGTTCTTGTAAAACGACTGGATAAGGCAGCTTTGAGCTGTCATTTAAGCTTTTGACCATTTCTTCTGCATGGTCCCGTACCTCTTGTAAAGCTTCTTCTCCATACAAGTGCTGTGATCCTACGACGAACCAAAATTCTTTTTTCCCGATTTCTAACATTCTGCTTGCTCCTTTTTCGTTATTTTTGCCCGTAATAGGCATTTTCTCCATGTTTACGTAAATAATGTTTGTCTAAGACCCGCTGCGGCAATTCGGGTGCGTAGCTGTTCAGCTGACGCGTGATAAAATTCATCTTAGCGACTTCTTCTAAGACCACTGCGTTCATCACCGCCGCATCCGCCGTTTTGCCCCAGGTAAACGGTCCATGACCGTGAAGCAAGACACCAGGAATTTCTTCTGGCGTGATGCCGCGTTCCTTAAAGGTTTCGACGATCACCTGTCCTGTTTGTGCTTCATAGCCTTCATCGATCTCGGTTTGCGTCAAAAAGCGCGCACAGGGGACTGCTCCATAAAACGTATCGGCATGGGTTGTGCCCATTGCTGGCAGATCGAGTCCTGCCTGAGCCCAGCTCGTCGCCCAAGTAGAATGGGTATGGACGATCCCACCAATTTCTGAAAATGCTTTGTATAAAACGGCATGCGTTGGCGTATCGGAGGAAGGATTTTTCGCTCCTTCCACTACGTTGCCCTCAAAATCACAAACCACCATATCACTGGCTTGCATGGTTTCATAGTCAACACCGCTAGGTTTGATGACAAACAATTGCTGTTGGCGATCCACTGCTGACACATTGCCCCAGGTGTATTTAATCAATCCTTGCTTAGGCAATGCCAAATTGGCCTGAAAGACTTCTTCTTTTAATCCTTCTAACACAAAATTCCCTTCTTTCTTTTTAAATCAACGCATCGATTGCCGCTTGCTCGATCGGCAACCCTGCTTGGTAACGTTGGGTAAAGACGGTGAACCCCTGAATGTCGGCTTCCGTTGGGGCTAAGGTCACGCCGTGGTCATTTTTAAACACTTGATCTGCTAAGAATGCTGCCAAGGATTGTTCTGGCGTGTGACGGCGAAGGTATGCTGCTAAAAGGGCGATCCCCCAGGCGCCGCCTTCACCAGCCGTTTCCATAACCGTGACTGGGGCTTCCATGACAGCTGCCAAGACACGCTGGGCAACTTCTGGCGTCTTGAAGATCCCACCGTGACCAACGATTCGATCAATGGCGACGTCTTCGGCTTCCAGAATCTTCATCCCGATCTTCATCGCACCAAAGGCACTAAACAGATGTAAGCGCATGAAATTTGCTAAAGTAAAAGAACTCTCTGGCGATCGGACGAAAAGCGGCCGTCCTTCAGGGATCTTAGTGATATTTTCACCAGAATAATAGCCATAAGAAAGCATCCCGCCACAGTCTGAATCCCCTTTCAATGCTTTGTTGAATAAGGTCGCAAACAATTCTTCCGTGGAGAGTTTCATTCCAGCTGCGTCGGCAAATTCGCGGAAAAGTTTGACCCAGGCATTGATCTCCGAGGTACAGTTATTCGTATGGACCATCCCCACCAAATCACCAGAAGGCGTCGTGACCAAATCGATCTCTGGATACACTTTAGTTAAGGGTTCTTCTAAGACGATCATGGCAAAAGCAGACGTCCCGGCTGAAACATTCCCGCTTCGCTGTGCCACACTATTCGTGGCAACCATGCCAGTGCCCGCATCGCCTTCTGGCGGACATAACGGGATGCCAGCTTGCAAAGTACCAGTTGGGTCGAGTTTTTTTGCCCCTTCTGCCGTCAAAGTTCCGGCTGGTTCGCCTGCTGTCAACACTTGCGGCAAAAGGTCTTTGATCTGCCAAGGATACCCCAGACTGCTGATTTGTGCATCAAATTGCTGCAGCATATTCGCATCATAGTTTTTTGTCGTACTGTCGATTGGGAACATCCCTGATGCATCGCCGATTCCGATAACTTTTTCCCCTGTCAGCTGCCAATGGACATAGCCGGCTAAGGTAGTAAAAAAAGCAACCTCTGGGACGTGGGCTTCTTGATTCAAAATCGCTTGATACAAATGCGCGATACTCCAACGCTGCGGGATGTTGTATTGGAACAATGCCGTCAAGGCTTTTTCTGCTTCTTCCGTGATCGCATTGCGCCATGTCCGAAAAGGTACTAACAGCGTGCCTTGCTGATCAAAAGCCATATAGCCGTGCATCATTGCAGAAAAACCGATACTGCCGATCGTCGTCAAAGGTACCTCAAATTGCCGTTGGATGTTGTGCGCCAACTCTTGGTAGCTGGCTTGCAGTCCTTGCCAAATCGCCTCTAGTGAGTAGGTCCAAATCCCTTGCTCCAATTGATTTTCCCATTCAAAGCTGCCTGAAGCGATCGTCTGAAACTGCTCATCGATCAAGACAGCTTTGATCCGTGTCGAGCCTAGCTCGATCCCAAGAGACGTGCGCCCGTCAATAATTGCTTGCCTTACTTGTTGCGTCATCTTCTTATTCTCCTTTTTGGTTATTGACTGAACCGCGAACGATCAGCTCCGGTTCAAAATAAAAGTGTTGTGCTTCTGTTGCCTTACCTGTAGTGATCCATTGTGCCGCCAATTCCCCCATCGCTTCTTTCGGGTGAGTTAGTGTGGTGATCGTCGGTGTGGACAAGGTGCTAAGGGGCGAGTCATCGTTACCCACGATCGAAAAATCAGTAGGAACGTTCTTCCCAGCAGCCGTCAATGCTTGAATCAAGCGATGCGCGATCTCATCGTTGTAACAAACGATGCCTGTGACTTGATTATCGGCAGCCGTCAAGCGCTGGATCGCTTGTTCAATAACGGCTTCTTTCGTCTCCGTCGTATACGTCAAGACGTCTTCTGCTGCAAACGTCCGCTTGGCTTGGGTCAAGGCTTTGACAAACCCTTTCATCCGATATTTCCCTTGTAAGTCATCGATTTTCGTGATCATCATCAACTGCTGATGCTGTTGTTCTAATAGATAATTGGTTGCTAAAAACCCAGAACGTGTATCGTTGACACAAATATGCGGCAAGTCTAGTTCTTCGTAATAGGCATTGATCATGACGAGAGGAATCCCGGCTTCTTGGAGGGCGACATAATAAGCAAGATTCGGGTTGTACTGGCTGCTCTTCGTTGGCTCAACGATCAACCCGTCTACCCCTTGATCCATCATTTGCTGCAAGCACGCTCTTTCTTGCTCATGGTCATTGTTGGTTGATCCTAGAAGCAGTGAATAGCCTTGCTCCCGCAATGTCTGTTCCACGCCGCGCATGATCGAAGGGAAAATATAATCAGACAAATAGGTCATGATGATCCCAATCGTTTTGCGGTTTTTATGATTGACAGTCTCAGGTTTTGAAACGTAGGTGCCTGAGCCTCGTTCTTTTCTTAAATAGCCTTCATTGACCAAAACAGCGATCGCTTGGCGCACCGTGTGGCGGCTATAATGAAATTCTTCCTGTAAGGTTGCTTCTGAAGGGATTGCATCGCCTTCTTGATAGGTGCCTAAGCGGATCTTTTCTCTTAAGATATCCGCAAGTTGTTCGTACTTATTCGCCATTTTAATCCCATCTTTCAAAAGTTGTCCGTACATCTAAGATACCAAGAAACCGCTTCCGTGTCAATTGCTGCTATGGCTTTTTTTCTAAAAAAACCTAACGAAAAGAAGATAAATGATAAATCTCCTTTATTTTCATCAGAATAAAACGAATCAAAACACTATTTGTTGTATAATTGAATAAAATGTTGCTTATTACGTTTGAGGAGGTAAGTATTTTGACGAGAACACCTAATGAAACCTACGAGGAACCCATTATTTTGTATTCAAAAAAATATCGAGAAAATCGCAGACATGATGCCAGCTGTCGTTGGCTCATTACGAAAAAAGGCGTCTGGATAAACAACACCCATCCAAAAATCCCAGATGAAAAGATTCCCATGGCAAAAATTGCCGATGTGGAATTACATATAGGCAAAGGTCTCTTAGTGGACTACCTCCGACTGCAGGTACCAGGTAATTCTCATCTGCTCTATTTCACCAATCGAATCTATGCCCAAAAAGCCTATGAGTTTTTAACGGATCATTTGGCAGCACTTGGTGGGCAATCAGCCAAAAGTTACGTGGATGAAGAGGCTGGAAAAATCAAATTACTTTCCTATCATTATCGTGATGCTTGGGTCATTTCAGAAGATACCCTCACGATCATCGATTACAAGAAGAAAGCGAAACAGGTTCTGCAGATTCCCCAAATCACCAGTGTCAATCTGAAAGAAGTTGCTGAATCAGGACTTTGGAAAGGCAATGGCTTTTTAGAATTGTATATTGGCGGCGGAGCGATCAGAGAAACCCATTCCTTCAGACGAATGGAACCGAATCACTCCCTTTGCTTTGCCGAAAAAGACCTGGTGATTGCTCGGATCATACAGCGCTACCTCACCAACTTCCCTCGGGAGCGGTCGGTCCCGTTAACGAACCCATCGCCACCACCAGCTGCGAAGCCGACGGAAGCGCTCATTGCTGAACTACGCGAACTAAAAGTGTTGGTCGACGAAGGAATTTTGACTGAAGAAGAATTTGCATTCAAGAAAAAACAACTGTTAGGATTATAGAAGCAATCGCTTCGGAGAAAAAAGCCGCCCTCCTGCCATGAGAAGACAGAGCTTTCGGTGAAGGGCTGTGCTTTTTTCCTGGGAAAATTTTGAACGGTTTTTTTAGAACATGCTATACTAATTGAAGAATACGTAGAGTATCTCAAAGGAGGTCTTTCTCATTTTTTCTTTTAATGACATCAAAGCACGTTTCCCCCAGGCAACGTTGCATGACAAAGTTGCCACAACGAAGGATATCGAATCCATCGCCTTCGGCAAAAAATATATTTGGCTGCCAACTGACCAATTAAGTGACAGTGAAAAATTGCTGATCCAACTGGGAAACGGCTCTTTGCAACCAGAAATCGATAACCGAAACCATCCATGGTATCCGATTTTATTTGAACATCAGCCCGTTCAAGAGCCAGAGTGGATTCGCTTGCTGCAAGTTCATTTCACCCGAACCATCGACTCTTTGCAATCCGAATGGCTCGCAGAGATTCAGCAAATGCTCCCTAGCGTGGTGGATCTTTTTTTCCTCACCGAAGACCATGCAGTGATCGTAGAAAAACAAGATGCTGCCAATTTGCCCATCGAAGATCTCGACGGCTTATTCGTCGCTTTGGATATGGATTTCGACTGCTATTCCCAGCTGTTCGTCGGTCCCTTCCATCATCCACGCCACGATTTCACTGCCTTATGGGCAAGTGAGTCTAGCCTGTTCAAAAATGAGTTAAAAACGAAAACCACCAGTAAAAGTATGGATCTGCCCAAAGTGGTCTTCTCTCTTTTTCGCAACGGCTTTTCCGAGTATATTTCCTTGTTTCGTACCTTGTATCTAGATTGGTTTGAAGAAGAGACCGAAACGATCATTCAATCCCTGTGGCGCAATCAAGGCAATGCAAGCTCCACAGCCAAAGAACTGTTCATGCATCGGAATTCTCTCCTATATAAGATCGATAAGTTTCAAACACTGACGCGCTTAAATTTAAAAAATATGGATGATCTGCTGCTTTGCTATTTATTGATCGATCAGTTCACCCATCAGAGCAATTAAACAACATGCACAAGAAAACGTTTTTTTCTTGTGCATGTTTCCGTTGCACCTTCGAAGCGTTTTCATTTATGATGTTCATGTAAACTAAATGGAAAGAGGTAATCCCAATGGTAGAAATGGCCTTAAAAAATATCCACAAAAAATATGATAATAATGATGCGTATTCGGTAACTGATTTTAATTTAGATATCGCGGATCGCGAATTCATCGTTTTCGTTGGACCTTCTGGTTGCGGAAAATCAACAACGCTTCGAATGATCGCTGGTTTAGAAGATATTTCTGAAGGCGAATTGAGCATCGGTGGAAAAGTAATGAACGATGTGGCACCAAAAGACCGCGACATCGCGATGGTTTTCCAGAACTACGCATTGTATCCCCATATGACTGTTTTCAACAACATGGCATTTGGTTTGAAATTGCGTAAATACGACAAAGAAGAAATTAAAAAACGGGTAGAAAATGCCGCTGAGATCTTAGGATTGACAGAATACTTAGATCGTAAACCAGCTGCCCTTTCAGGTGGTCAGCGTCAACGGGTTGCCCTAGGCCGTGCCATCGTCCGTGATGCCAAAGTCTTCTTGATGGATGAGCCGTTGTCAAACTTAGATGCGAAATTGCGGGTTGCCATGCGTGCGGAAATCGCAAAATTACACCAACGTTTAGAAACAACGACGATCTATGTAACCCATGACCAAACAGAAGCGATGACCATGGCTGACCGGATCGTTATCATGAAAGATGGCTTCATTCAACAAATCGGTTCACCAAAAGAAGTCTACAACACACCGAAAAACATTTTCGTTGCCGGCTTTATCGGTTCACCAGCAATGAACTTCTTCAATGTTACGTTGAAAAACGGTATGATCTCTGATGGACAAAGCTTGAACTTACGTATTCCTGAAGGCAAGAACAAGATTCTTGTGGAAAAAGGGTACGAAGGCAAACAATTAGTCTTTGGTATTCGTCCAGAAGATATTCACAGTGAACAAATCGCATTGGAAGCTTCTCCTGAAGCAACTGTACGTGCCGAAGTAGTCGTATCTGAATTATTAGGTGCAGAAACGATGCTTTATACACGCGTAGGTGCGACTGAATTTATCTCGAAAGTTGATGCTCGTGACTTCCACCGTCCAGGTGAAACAGTTGATTTGGCTTTCAACATCAACAAAGCACACTTCTTCGACAAAGATTCAGAAAATGTCATCACACTTCCTTAATTTGTAGTTACCATGCACTGTTCTCGGATTTGCCCCCTAGGCAGTCGCATTTAACTAATATCCACTTTTATTCCTTATTTGTATCCCCTAAAAACAGACAGTCAGCAGACTGTCTGTTTTTGGGTTTCGTTGTGTTTCCTACGAAACGCTTAGTTACGAACGAGAAACCAGAAGCGGTTTAATCAGCTCATTTCCCCCCTCCTACCGCCCACAGCCTCGATGCTTTAAGGGCGACACTCGCCCATCACTTGCCTTTAAACAGCATACGCGTGGTGTCAGCTTCGTCCTCTTCCCCCTCAACTTCTCTTTTGTTTGTCTATGATGCGATGTCCTAAACACGAGAAAACGAACCAACGGGCTTGCCACGCTTTTCTGCTTAATAGTGGCTTTCTTGGCTAGTGTAGGCAGAAAAGCACCGCAAAAAGAGTAGTGCTTGTGGGGGATGACAAGCACTACTCTGGGGAGCCTATTCAACTGCTGACCACCTAGCTTTTTGCCAAGCTGCTGGTTAGCGATCGTTTTGCAAGAGGGTCAGGCTGTCTGCAAGGACAGCTTCGCCATCTAACAACTCGTAATCTGTTTCTTTGATCAATTTATAAGGCACCGCTTTGACCATGAGAAAGTCTTTCAATCGATTGACTTCGTACTTCGACTGCGGACCGATCAGCAAGGCATCGACAGTCTGCTGCTGCAGGATCTGTTCAGCAATGATGGCTGGTGCCGAATAGATATGCACGGCTAATCCTTTTTCATCTGCAGCTCGCTGCATGTTTTTCACTAAGAGACCCGTAGTGATACCTGCGGTACAAATCAATAAAATCGTCTTTTGTTCTTGTTCCTCCATAAACAGGCCCTCCTACGATATTTTCTTTTTCTTATTGTAGATATCCAACACGACGGCCAGCAGCAAAATCAACCCTTTGATGGCTTGCTGCCAATCGACACCGACTCCTAAGATCGACATCCCATTGTTTAAGACACCCATCACGAGCCCACCAACGATCGCACCCATCACAGTACCAATACCACCTGATGTGGAAGCCCCGCCGAAATACACTGCGGCCATTGCATCTAATTCCATTGACGTTCCTGCTTGCGGGGTGGCTGCGTTCAACCGAGCGGCTAAAACCAAGCCCGCCAAAGCTGCCATCATCCCCATGTTCACGAAGACCCAGAAGGTGATTTTCTTCGTCTTGATCCCAGAAAGTTCGGCTGCTTTTTTGTTGCCGCCGGTTGCATAGATTTGACGACCAGCAACGGTTTTGTTAGTCAAAAAGCCATAAGCAGCCACGATCACCCCTAAGACGATCAAAATGATCGGATACCCTTGATAAGAGGCAAAGATATAGGTAGCGCCGAGAAATACGACCGCAGTAAAGACGGCTTTAAAGGCAAATGCTGCCATTGATTCCACTTCAAAAAGATTTTTTTTGCGACGCTCACGGGTCCGCCATTGGCCTAAAATCAGGATGCCCGTGATCACTACACCTAAAATCATGGAAAGTAAATGGATCTGACCGCCTGCAATATCTGGCAAATACCCAGTAGAAATTTGTTGGAATGCCTTGGGAAACGGCGCCAATGATTGACCCCCTAAGACGACTTGGGTCAGTCCTCGAAACATCAGTAAACCAGACAAGGTCACGATAAATGCTGGGATACCGACATACGCGACCCAGAAGCCTTGCCAAGCACCGATCACTGCGCCCATCAGTAAGCAAAGAGGCACTGCCAGCCAAGGACTGATGCCGTTATTGACCATTAAGACGCCTGCAATCGCACCGACAAACGCCATCACGGACCCTACGGATAAATCAACATGTCCTAACAAGACGACCAAGAGCATACCAGCTGCCAAAACGAGAATATGACTGTTTTGCAACACGAGATTGGTGATATTCAGCGGCCGCCAGAAAATCCCGTCGGTCATGAGCTGAAAGGCCACCAGCAGCACTGCTAAGATAATGATCATACTGTATTTGCTAAAGATTTCCAGTGCCTTTTCTTTCAGCGAATGGCTGCGTTCTTTTTTTAATTTATTGGTTGTTTCCATCTCAAACCCCACTCTCTTCTAATGTCATTAGATTCATCAATCGTTCTTGATCCGCCTCTTCCCGCAGGACCTCGCCAGTGAAGCGGCCTTCGTTCATCGTATAGATTCGGTCACACATGCCTAATAGTTCTGGCAGCTCCGAGGAGATGATGCAAATGGCTTTGCCAGCTGCTGCCATCTCTTCGATGATCGTATAGATTTCGTATTTCGCCCCGACATCGATCCCACGGGTCGGTTCATCTAAAAATAAGATGTCTGGTGTGGTCATCAGCCATTTTGCCAAAACGACCTTTTGCTGATTCCCGCCGCTCAAGCTGCCGACGTTTTGATAGATCGAATTGGTTTTCGTCCGCATTTTTTTGCGGAATTCTTCAGCCATCGTGACTTCTTTTTCTTTATCGATAACCCCTTGGCGGCTGATTTTGGCAAGACTAGCAATGGTGGTATTCTCGCGAATATCCATCAGCAGATTCAAGCCCAGCGCTTTTCGATCTTCCGACACATAGGCTAACCCATTTTTGATGGCGGTTGGCACGTCTTTGACAGAAATCGGTTGGCCGTCTTTATAGACTTCCCCCGAAATCGAACTGCCGTAGGAATGACCGAAGACACTCATGGCAAACTCAGTCCGTCCCGCACCCATCAAACCAGCGATGCCGATGATCTCTCCTTTGCGGATCATCAAGTTCAAATTCTCATTCACCACACGGGTATGGTCGATTGGATGATGGACCGTCCAATTTTTGACTTCAAAAAACGGTTCACCAATAGTGGGGTTCCGCTCTGGGTAGCGATTGGTCAAATCTCGCCCAACCATGCCGCGAATGATGCGCTCTTCAGAGATTTCGGCACCACTCAGCGTCTCGATCGTTTGCCCGTCTCGTAAAATCGTGATGCGATCCGCCACATTGACGATTTCATTCAACTTGTGGGAGATGATGATCGAGGTGATCCCTTGGTTGCGAAACTCTTTGATCAGCTCTAACAGATTGGCGCTTTCTTCTTCATTCAACGCCGCGGTTGGCTCATCTAAAATCAACAATCGGACGGATTTTGAAAATGCTTTGGCAATTTCCACCAGCTGTTGATGCCCGACACCGATTTGTGAAACCAGCGTATTCGGGTCTAATTTCAAGCCAACGATCTTTAAGAGGTTGTCTGTTTTCTTTTCGGTCAGATCCCAATCAATGATGCCGTGTTTGGCTTGTTCGTTTCCTAGAAAGATATTTTCTTTGATCGACAGGTAAGGACTTAATGCTAACTCTTGATGAATAATAACGATTCCTTTGTCCTCACTGTCCCGCAAATCTTTGAACTTGCATAACTCCCCTTCATAATAGATCTCTCCGTCATAGCTGCCGTAAGGATAGAGTCCGCTTAAGACATTCATCAGCGTGGACTTGCCAGCGCCATTTTCTCCACACAGTGCGTGGATCTCTCCTCGCTCGATCGAGAGGTTGACGTTATCAAGGGCGCGAACCCCTGAAAACTCTTTGACGATGCCTTTCATCATCAAAATATTATCTGCCATGTTCTTTCACCCTTTTCCTTTTTATGTAAAAGTGGTGCGCTGCCTTTGTAAGAAAAGCGGAAAGAACGAATAGTGGGGATGATTCGTTCTTCCCTACTGCTTTCGGGGAAACTAGTATCTTTTCTCGCTGGATCAGCGCTTCTTGCTTAAATGCCTAGCTCTTCTTCTGTATAGTAATCGGTATCGATCAGTTCTTCTTTGTAGTTGTCGCTATCCACAGAAACGGGATTTGACAAGTAGGTTGGTACGACTTTGACGCCATTGTCATAGGTTTCCGTATCGTTGACTGGCACTTCCTCGCCATTGGTGATGGCTTCGATCATTTCGATCGTGTTTTTCGCCAACACCCGTGTATCTTTGAAAATCGTTTGGGTCTGTTCGCCCGCGATGATCGATTTCACCCCTGCCACCGTCGCATCTTGACCGGTGATTACAGGTAGTGGTTTATCGGAAGAACCATAGCCAACGCCTTTAAGCGATGAAATGATTCCTAGGCTGATTGGATCATAAGGTGAAAGAACGGCATCCAATGTTTGATCCGTATAGTTGGCACTCAACAAGTTGTCCATCCGAGCTTGCGCAGTTGAACCATCCCAACGCAAAGTAGCGATTTGGTTAAAGTTGGTTTGACCAGAAGGAACGACTAGCTGTCCGCTGTCAAAGTATTGTTGGAAGACCGAAAGGACCCCATTATAATTGATCAGTGCATTGTTATCATCTGGAGAGCCGCCGAATAATTCAATGTTAAATGGTCCTTCACCGTCTTTGAGACCCAATTTGTCTTCAATATAAGACGCTTGCAGCACGCCGACTCCAAAATTATCAAAGGTGGCATAATAATCGACGTATTCCGAGTTCATCAGTAAACGGTCATAGGCGATGACTGTGATGTCTTCGTTATGGGCTTTTTCCAACACGTCTGTCAGTGCCGAACCATCGATCGAGGCGATCACTAAAGTATCAACGCCTTTGGTGATCATATTCTCAATTTGTGCCACTTGGTTTTCTACTTTGTCTTCTCCATATTGCAGGTCAGTTTTATAGCCGAGCTTCTCTAATTCTTCTACCATGTTGTCGCCATCTGCGATCCACCGTTCTGCCGATTTGGTCGGCATCGCGATCCCAACAAATCCTTTGTCTCCGTCACCGTTTGCCCCGCTGTCTGATCCATTCCCACAAGCTGCTAACAATCCGCCAACCAATAAGGTGGATGCTAGGACGACCAATTTACCAAAAGTACCTTTCATTGTGATCCCTCCATGTCTTTTTCTTACATTCTCAGTATAGCCATTTAAGGAATCGCTTACATTTAGATTTTTTCGAGGTTTCTTGGATTTCTTGAGAAAAAACGACTCAGTTGCCCCCTTTTCTTTTCGTAATCTTGGATTTTTTAAGATTCCCTTGGTTTTTATTTGATTTGATATTTTGTGTAAAGCGCTTCCGTATTTTTTAGTAGAATAGACCATAGAGGTGAAAAAAATGAGGAATATAAAAATTGGGTTACTCCTTTGGTTGTGTTTGTCTTTCTTGGCTGGTTGCCAAGCAGTCAAAGAAACGACCGCTGAAACATCGGAAGAAAGTATCGTGATCGGTTTTTCTCAATCGGGAACGGAAAGCAGCTGGCGCAAGCGCCACACCGAATCGATTCGCACTGAATTAGAGAAGGAAGGCTATGAAGTGCTCTATCGTAACGGCTATATGAATCAAGAACGTCAGATTCAAGATATCCGCAGTTTTATCGTGTATCAAGTCGATGCCATCGTCTTTACCCCGATTCAGGAAAACAATTGGGAACCGATTTTGGAAGAAGCTGCGCAAGCGGGGATTCCCGTTTTCGTGGTGGACCGTCATGTCAACGTCAGCGATCCCTCTTTGTTTCTGACTCATATCGGGCCAAGCTTCAAAGCCGAGGGCAATCGTGCAGGTCTCTACGTCAGCAATTATTATAAAGAACATCAAAATGAAACGATCAATGTTTTAGAATTGACGGGACTGGATGCTACTTCTCCGACGTATTTGCGCTCAGAAGGGTTCCGAGAAACCATCAAGCGTGATTATGCCCACAACAATGTAACGATCCAAGTCAAAGATGAGCTAAATGGTGACTTCATTCGCCGCAAAGGCAAAGAAGTCATTGAACAATACATCGCAGAAGGCAAAATGGAGCAGATCGATGTCTTGTTCAGTCACAATGACGAGATGACTCTTGGCGCTCTTGAAGCCCTCGAAAAAACCGATATTGAGCCAGGGAAGGATTTGGTGATCGTATCGATCGATGCCCAAAAAGAAATGATCGACAAATTGAAGCAAGGGATCGTCAATTGTGTCGTTGAATGCAACCCAGACGCTGGTGTGTTCGTCAAAAATGCCATCTCGCGCTACTTGGCTCGCGGCGCCGATGCCATTCCTCGTGAAATCTATGTCCATGAAACAGTTTTTTCCAGTGATATGGACTTTGATCAGATTCCACCAAGAAATTATTGAGGAGATGAAGATGAAAACAAAAAGTATCAAGGGCATTTTCCAGCAGACCAACAAACTGATGATCCTCGTCGCCTTTATCCCCCTTGTAGTAAGCAGTGTCTTTTACTCGCGGCAGATTTTTATTTACCAAAACACCATCAACAATATTGAAGAAGCCAATCAACTATCGGAAAAAGTCGACGCCATTGTCTTGGAGGAGATGTGGGACTTAGTCTTTGGCCAAAAAACCGTCGCACAAGTCCAAGAAACCAATGTGATCGATGAACTGAGGAGCGATCTGCAGCACATTCAAGAAAATACCAGCACTGCCAAAGAGCTCAATATTTTAGCAGTCGCCTTTCGGACGCTCGATTCTTTAGAAACCTATCAGCAACAGTTGATCGACAATATTCTCAAGGATGAGCCGGTGGAAAAAAACCAATACGTCATGATCCAAGTGGATTCGGTGATCGATTTGCTATCCGATATTTTGCAGCAGTTTGTCGGGGTAGAGATCAGCTTAGCCAGCCAAACCAATCACGAACTGGTCCAATCCGTGTTGCTGCTGATCCTTTTTCAGGTCGTGTTGCTTTTGATCATCTTTGCGATCATCAATAAAAACCGCCGCTTTGTTCGTGACAATCTGCAATACCCGCTGGATCGGTTGTTAGACCTTTCCAATGAACTATCCCAAGGACATTTGAGCTACCGAGCAGAACTGCCCGAAACCCCAGAGCTGCGGACTCTGACGAGTAGCTTGAATCGGATGGCAGATGACTTGACTCGGCTCTTGGAAGAAAATGCCTTGAAGCAGTATCACTTAGCCCAAAGTGAGGTGCGGGTCTTACAAGCCCAGATCACTCCACATTTCATCTATAATAGTTTAGATGCGATCGTTTCTTTGATTGAAGCTGCCCGTTACGAGCAAGCAACCGAAATGACTTATGCGCTGTCAGATTTTTTCCGCATCTCCTTAAGCAAAGGGCAAGACTGGATTCCGCTGGAAAAAGAATTGCGGCATGTGGACGATTACTTGAAGATTTTGCAGATCCGCTATGGCAGGATGCTGTCTTACACCATTGAAGATCAAACTGTCAGTCCAGAACTACAGGTTTTGAAGATGGTCCTGCAGCCCCTTGTTGAAAACGCCGTATATCATGGCACCAAATTTGTCCGTCGTGTCGGCATGATTCGAATCACAGTGTCAGAATTGCCTCACCAGATTCAAATGACCATCAGTGACAACGGTGTTGGGATCGACCCTGAGCGTTTGGAGGAGATTCGTCGTAACCTTAAAGAAACCACTGATCCCGCCTCTGAGAGCGGCTATGGCCTATATAACGTCTATCGCCGTCTCCAGCTGAACTACGGCAGCGAAGCGCAACTGACGATCCACAGTCAATACCAAGAAGGCACCACGATTAACGTCACAGTACCAAAAAGGGAGGAACCCAACCATGTACAAAGTGTTCATAGTTGAAGATGAACATCTGATTCGCGATAGTTTGCGCCACCAAATCATGACTCTTGCCAAACAATACCCGATCGTTTATAGCGATGAAGCCGCAGATGGCGAATTGGCGCTGGCTTCGATCCTTGATCTGCGTCCTGATATTATTATCAGTGATATCAAAATGCCGTTTATGGACGGCTTGGTCTTTGCGAAAGAAGCCAAGAAATTATTGCCGCAAGTTCGCATTATTTTCGTTAGCGGCTTTGATGATTTTGACTATGCAAAAACGGCACTGCAGCTGCAAGCAGACGATTACTTGCTCAAGCCCATCAAAAACGAAGAATTAGAACAAGCCATCAAAACCGTCGTTCAACATTTAGATGAACAACAAGCCACTCATCAACAATTATCCAAAGAAGACGATTTATTCGAAATGGAAATCAAAAAGAATCACTTTCTGAATCACCTCTTTAAACAAAAGATCACGATCTCAGAAGCCTTTTTACAAGCAGAAGAACTGGGCCGGCGCTTTTCAGGCAAACAGTTTTGTGTGCTCTTAGCAAAAACCCCCTTCAATCAAAGCTTTTCTGACTACACTCGCTTTAGCCAGCAGCTGACCAAAGCCTATGAACAAGACGATGCCGTCTTGTTCTCCAGTGTGTCTAGCCGCTTCATCAAGTTTTTGCTTTTTGACCATGACCGAGAACAAGTTTTAGAAAAAGCCTATCAGATCGCTCAAAGCCTCGTTCATGGTTCTGGGGAAGAAGTAGCAGTGGCGATCGGACCGGTAGCAGATCGCTTCTCGGGCATCTCTCTTTCTTATC
Source organism: Enterococcus sp. AZ063 (assembly GCF_051715045.1). NCBI lineage: Bacteria > Bacillati > Bacillota > Bacilli > Lactobacillales > Enterococcaceae > Enterococcus > Enterococcus sp. AZ063. Next base: position 427,785 of record NZ_JBIOTA010000001.1, on the reverse strand, counting down.
AGAAAGCTCGTGACATGCTAAAAACCTATGGCAGCATCCGCAAGGAAAAAATCATCAGCTATGAAGACGACATTCGCGAAGGGGAACTGTCCCCCACCAATCCCTTCAAAACCGACCTTGCTTCACGGCTGGCAAATGCTGGGAAACAGACGATCCCTGAGCTGATCGCTGAATTGATGGCGCCTCATGGAACCGTTGAGCGAACGCAAATGTACCGTTTGTTCGTCTTAGTCGAACTGCTGGCATTATTGAAGAAAAAAGACAGTCATTCGCTGCCCCAGATCGTTCAGCACGCCCATGACTTAGACTATCTAGCGGCATTGACCCATGAGCCAGAGAACTATCAAACGACTCTGGCAGAACTGTTGCCATTATTGACCCAACAACCCATCAATCCTGCGATGGCGAAATATCAAAGCGTCATCAATCAAGCCAAAGCCTTTATCAGTGAGCACTTTTCTGATCCCAATATTTCCTTAAATGTAGTTGCTGAAAAAGTTCATTTGAGTCCAGCACATTTCAGCACCATCTTCTCGCAAGCCACTGATTCTACGTTTATCGAATACTTGACCGAGCAACGGTTGACCTTAGCTAAGGAACTGCTGTTAACGACCAATCTACGGCTATCTGAGATCGCCTTTGATGTTGGCTATAATGACCCAAATTATTTTTCCTTTTTGTTCAAGAAGAAAGAAAACATCTCACCGAAAGAATACCGTCAAAAAAATGCCTAGATGAGTGAATGGATGGATGCAAAAAAAGAGTGAAGGACAGCAAAATCGTCCTCACTCTTTTTCATTTTCTACCTCATGCAGTTATTTCTTCTCCATCGCAGCTTTTAAAGCAGCTGCTAATGGGCTTTCTTGCGGTTCTTCTTGATTGATTTTGTTCATCAAGCGGCGTTCTTCGTGTTTCGACAGCTTTTTGCTGCGTTCCTTTTTATCCGCCATTTTTTCGGTGGTCCCATCGAATTTACAGCGGAAATAGGCGCCGTTTTTGCCTTCGATGATCTCCATCTTTCGGTGGCATTGCGGGCAGCGTCGGTTTGAAACTTTCGGGTCTTTCCGACGACGGTACTTGCAGGTGCCACTGGAGCAAACATAGATCTTGCCATCACGGGTATTTTTCTCCCGCAATGGTTCGCCGCATTCGGGACAACGTTTTTGGGTCAATGAGAAATCTTGGTACTTGCTTTCGCTTTGCTTGATTTCTTTGACCAGTTGTTTTGTGTCTGCTTCGATTTGTGCAAGGAAGGTTTGGGCAGAATAGGTGCCTTTCGCAATGGCTTCCAGTTCCTTCTCCCATTTTTCCGTCAATTCTGGTGTCACCATGGATGGATTGACTAAGACTAACAGCTGCTTGCCTTTTGGCGATACTTGCAAGCCGCTTGGGGTCCGCTCCATCAGCTCAGATTTGATCAGCTTTTCAATGATCTCCGCACGGGTTGCCGGCGTACCGAGACTATGTTTTTCCATTTTACCTAAAAGAGTTCCTTCATTCAACGGTTTCGGTGGTGTGGTCAACTCTTTCTGGATGGTGAACTCAGGCTTGACGGTACTGTCTTTTTGCCAAGCCACATCACTGGTTTCTTCTTCAGAAGTCGTTTTCCATCCCGCTTCTAACACGGTATTGCGGTTGAATACAAAGGTTTCTGAACCAAAGGTCACGGTCACTTTCTGCTGCTGCTTTTTATGGGGTTTCGCAAAGAGCATCAAGAAACGACTAACGATCATTTGATAGATCCGTTGTTCATCGGTAGTTAATTTTTCATAACGTGCCCGCTGTTCCGTTGGCAATAAGGCATGGTGATCGGTAACTTTTTTATCATTGAAGACAGCTTGCTGCACCACTTGTCCGCCATTTTTCAAGTATCCTTTGACTTCTGGGGCAAAATCCGCAACTGCCTGCAGGCGTTCCTTCATGGTTGCCTTCATATCATTGGTCAAATACTTGGAATCCGTCCTTGGATAAGTGACGATCTTGTGGGTTTCATACAAGCTTTGAACAAGCGACAAGGTCTTCTTGGCAGAAAAACCATAACGCTGATTGGCTTCTCGTTGGATCTCGGTCAAATCGTATGGCAATGGTGCACTTTCTGTTTTGACCTTTTCTTCGATCGCTGTCACGCGACCATTTTGTTGACTCATTTGCTTGACCAATGCTTCGGCGTCGCTGCGTTCTTTTAGTTGATAGGGATTTTTTTGCTGCAGGCGGGCCTTGGCATCGCCTACGTTTAGGGTAATCACATGATAGGTTTGCGGACGGAAACTCTCGATCTGCATTTCCTGACTGCGCACCAAAGCTAAGGTAGGGGTTTGGACCCGACCCGCACTAAGATTGTCTTGATATTTGACCGTCAATGCCCGGGTGACATTCAATCCTACCAGCCAGTCGGCTTTTGCCCGCGCAAGGGCGGAGTAGTAAAGATTGTCGTAGTGCTTGGCTGACTGCAATTTTGCAAAGCCTTCTTTGATGGCTTTAGGGGTTTGCGAAGAAATCCACAAACGTTTGACTGGTTTGTCAAAACGAACCCACTCCAAAATCCAGCGAGCGACTAGCTCCCCTTCTCTTCCCGCATCGGTAGCGATCACGACTTCCCCGACATCTTTTCTTTGAGCCAATTGTTTGATGGCTTTTAGTTGATGACCGGTTTTTGGCAACGGCTTGATCCCGATGGACTTAGGGATCATCGGTAGCGTTTCCATCTGCCATGATGCCCAGTCTTTGTTTAAATCTTCAGGCATTTTCAAGCCCAATAAATGACCAAGGGCCCAAGTAACGATCGCCTTGGGTCCTTCGTAATAATTTTTATGTTTTTGCTCACAGCCCAAAACTTTGCTGAGGTCTTTGGCAACGCTTGGCTTTTCCGCTAGAATTAGTTGTTTCATAAAAATCTTTCCTGCTTTCATCGACGACTTGCTGATATTCTTTAAGCAATGCCAGTCCAATATATTGTTGGAGGTAATCGTCGCATTCTTCGCACCAGCGTTCGTCTTCTTCATTCCAAAAAGCCGTCATAAAGTTTGATTTTGCATTTATGTACGAATACTCTTCTCTGATTTCTTGCCATTTTTGTTCATAAAATGACTGCGCCTCGCTGAAAGTTGCAAATGTGAACGCCTCTTGAATATCTGACTGCCATCCCTCAAAAAACCACCACGGTTCATTGTCCCCATACATGACTACTACTTGATACATTCCATTGCTCCTTTCACGATTCCTTCCTCATATTAGTCACTTTTACTTAAACTTGCAAGGAATAAGTTTCAGCATTTAAACATTGCTTTAAAAATTCATTAAACCCTCGTTTTTTTGTACGATTTATCGGTTGTTTAAGATTACATCATTTCTATGCCCCTATAGTCTAGCACAGATGTTTCCTGTTGTGAATATAACATCAAAAGATTAAAAAAATATCAAACAAGATTTATTTTAACCTCGTAAAAAAAATTTGTCTGCGATGGATATGCTACAATAATGACAACCACGAAATTGCCAGGAGGTGCCCCATGTATCTCGAACAAATCACTTTTCCCGATCAAGAGACCGAGTTTGATTTTTTCCTTTCCATCAAACGAACCGTTTATGATTCTTACTACCCTTTTCAGATTCTCAGTGCCCGCCTTTTTCAGCAGATCGATTTTGAACCGGTCACGATCTTATATGGCGGCAATGGTTCTGGCAAAACCACCGCATTGAACGTGATTGCCGAAAAGATCCACGCGCAGCGCTTTGCTGCGTATAATCGCTCGAATTTTTTCGAGGACTACTTAGCCTACTGTACTACTGGCAGCATCGTCGAACCGCAAGAAAAAGTACTTTTGACCAGCGATGATGTCTTTGATTACATGCTGGCTATTCGAAACTTGAATCAAGGGATCGATCATCGCCGAGAAGAAGTATTCCAAGAATACTACCAAGCAAAGTATGCGGACTTTCGTTTCACGGGTTTTGACGACTACCATGAATTGAAGAAAATCAATCTTGCACGATCCAACACACAGTCCAAATTCACCCGCAAGCACTTGATCGACAATGTCCGAGAATATTCCAATGGTGAAAGTGCCTTTCGCTTCTTTCAAGAAAAGATTCGTCCCAACAGCCTTTACTTATTAGATGAACCAGAAAATTCTCTTTCTGCTGAGCGTCAGCTGGAACTGGTGCAGTTACTGGAAGATTTTGTCCGCTATGAACAGTGTCAATTCATTATTGCTACCCATAGTCCTTTCGTTTTATCTTTAAAGGAAGCCAAAATCTATGATTTGGATCAAACGCCCGTCGATGTTCGGAAGTGGACCCAGTTAGCCAGTGTCCAGCAGTATTACCGCTTTTTTCAAGCACACCAAGCCGAATTTGATGATCGATCATGAGCAAAGCAACCCAGTTTCCGCCAAAGATTTCTTTTGGCGGCTTTTTTTCCGTCGCACTCACACAAAGACCAAAATCAAATTGATCAGCGCAATACAGAAGGCGACCACTCCCGCAATTTTGCCCCACTTGACTTCTGCTTGGTTATACTGATCGGAATGCCCCGCAATCTGAGAGGACAAAAAGTAGAACTTTTTAAAAACAAGCAAATACCCGGCTAAACCCAATAGTACGGCTAAGGCAAGATGGTTGATTTGGCTTGAAATGACCTGAGTCTGATGAAGCATCACCATCCCTACGACACTAACGACAAACCCCCATTTCATGAGATTGGCTTTGGTACGATTCATGCTCCTCCTCCTTTCTTTTAAAAATGCCAATGCATCAAAAACATTCATTTTCTATCTAAATTATAGCATAATTTGACTAAAAAAATAAAATCCAAGAACTCGTAAACGAATGTTCTTGGATTTTTATCAATCGAAAAAGATGATTACTTGCTGGCTAATCACCACCAGCAAAAATTTCTTCTTTATTATAAATCGGTGTATGTTTTTTCAAGTCTTCAAGGGTTCCTACTTGTCTCCCTTTGGAGTAAAAACCATCTAACAAGCCTAAAGATTGGAAAATCGTTTGCTTATAGGCAATTTCCGCATTCCATTCCGTGGTATCTAATATTTGCAAAGCTTTATGGATTGCTTCGATGCCAGATGCTCCTGGCGCACTGATCAGTACCCCATGACTGTTGAGGAGCAACATATTCGGTAAGGCGAGTTGTTCTTTTTTCATATAATCAGAAACTAATTCTGCTAATTCTGGTGAGCAATTAGGTTCAAAGTCTAGTACAGGAATATAGCCAATTTTTTGGGTCGCTTCCGTTAAGTTAGGCATATCCAATCCGGCGGTTGCCCAAAACATCGAGTGAGGAGAATGGGCATGTAAGACTGCTTTTATCGCTGGATTCGTATCATAAACCGCTTCGTGTAAGTTGATTTCTCGTGTCAGCTGACCTACCCCATCAATCACCTTTCTCGTATGAGGCTCAACGACTAAAATCTGGGCTGGTGAGACTTCTCCTAAATAGGCTTCTGACATCATAGTTGGTGTCATAATAATGTATTCTTTTCCAGTTTCATCGGTTGTTTTAAAAGAAAAATTACCGCCTGCAACATTTGTATTCTTCCTAGTAAAAATCAATTTTACGATTCGTGCTAAATCTTCCCGTTCTCTTTCAAAAATCATCCGTCCATCTGACATATTCAAGACCACCTTTTTTATTTTTCAAACGTTTTGTTGCGTAAGATTGTTTGAACAGCTTCTCTTACTTTGGCTGCTTCTTCCTCTTTTTTCTTTTTCCGTTCATCATATTCTTTAAAAAGTACTGGACTGCCATATTTATACACACAGACTGCTAGACCAATCGCTACGACATTAAATAGGTACTGTTGTGTCACCAAAGCTAAGAGATAGCAGCCAATTGCTAGAAAAAGAAGCAATTGCCATTTTATTTTTTCGCTCTTTCCCATTCCTGTCGCCCTTTCCTTTTTGAAAATATTAGCCATTCGTCGCACGCACATGCGTCGATTGGGTCCCTTGTTCTTCATATCTTTGACTTGGTACCTTTACCTTACTCATATATTTATACAACCAGACAAACATTGCGATAAACACAACGGAACCGACGATACCCAAGATATTTCCTTTAAACGCTTCTGCAAATAAAATTCGAAATTCTGGTCCTTCGATCGAAGACCAAGTGATTTGCTGCCCTTTTTGTATCCCTTCTACTGCGCCGGTTCGATCTGCTAAGCCCGTTAAGATCGGCGTCAAATACGTAGCTGCATATAGATAGATTGGCATCGAAATAACCCCCATGATCAGCATACGAACCAAGTTTCCGCCGGTAAGCAATAATCCACCTACTGCGATCGAATAGTTAATGATTCCTGCTAAAGGCAACACAGCATTTCCTGGCAAGATGATGGCATAGCCAATAAATACAGGTACCAACAAGATAGCAGTGACCCAAATCTCAGAGCGACCAGCTAATACAGGCCAATCTAACCCAATGTAAACTTCCCGATCTTTAAAGCGTTTTTTCATCATTTCCGACATTGCATCAGCAAGTGGTGAAAGGGACTGCATAAACATTTTTGAGATCATTGGGAACAAAGCCATTGCCGTCGCGATTTGAATAGCTAAATTCAATGAACCTGACACGCCATAGGCTGCGGCTAACCCCAAGCCTAAGCCTATGAGAAAGCCCATCACCGAATTTTCAGAGAAGATGCCGATTTTCTTTTTTAAGGCTTTGGTATCGGCACGTCGATTAAAGAAAGGAATTTTATCCATAATCACATTGATCGGTAATAAAAGTACTGCTGAAATATTCATCAAGTGGGTCACTGTTACTAAAGGAATACCAGTCAAGTCCTCAATGTGGCGTTGGAACATATCCCCCATCTTAAGTTCCAAGATAACCTGTACGACGGCGGTGATAAACCCAGCAAGTAAACTCCCACTGATAAAGTAGACTAGATAGGCAGTCAGCGCTTTGCCCCATACATTCCACATATCGACATTCAACGTCTTGGTCCAGTTCAAAATCAACATGACAAAATTCACACCAAGAACGACGGCAAAGAAAACAAATGCATAAGACCATGACCAGGTGATACTTGCTGCTCCTGTCCAACCTAAATCTAGCGCAGGCAAGTTCAAGCCAGTATTTTTCGCCAATGCTTCGGAAGCTGGACTAACTGCATTTGACATAAAGCCGATGACCATCGACATCCCAGTAAAAGCAATACCTAACGTGATCGCAGACATAAAGGCTTTTTTGAATTTCATCCCTGCAACCAAGCCTAGGATTAAAATGATTAGCGGCACAAAAATAGCGGAACCTAAACCTAAAATATAATTGATAATGTCTTGAAATACTTGCATTTTTTTCACTTCTTTCTTTTGATAGGATGTTTTGTGCTAGCCAATCAATTCTTTGATTTCTTCATAAATCGTATCCATACCCATACCTGTAAGAAACGGAATTCCAGCAAAAACGTGTACACCTAGCTCAGCCGCTTTTTCCAATACTTCATCATCTGGCTGTGCAACATACACATAAATTCCTGTCGACGGCAATTCGTTTTGGATCGACTTGTAATCAACTGCTTCAACGGGGAAATCGATCCCGTCATCTTCAAGCATCCCAGCAATTTTACTTGCGATCGTTTGACTTGTTGCAACGCCACTTCCACATGCTACGATCAATCTTCTTTTCATCTTGAATCCCTCCAAAAATTTTATTTTGTATACTGTGTAACTAATTGATAAATTGCCTGTACTTCTTGTGTCCCAATGAATGCCTTTACAAATCCTTCATCCATAAATAATGCCATTAACGATTGCAGTAAGCCGACTTGCTCTTTTGGTTCTTTGATCCCTAGAAAAAAGAGATTCTTGACCTGCATTTCTTGACTGTCACCCATTTGCTTCATCTTCACCTCGTTTTTCAGACGCACGATCGCTATAAAAGGCTTTTCGACATACGCTGGTTCTGAATGAGGCAAGCCAATATTCAAATACTGTGTAATCAGCCCAGTTGGAAAGGCTTGTTCTCTTGCTAGTAATCCTTCTACATACTGTTCATTCACAAAACCTTGTTCCTGTAATCGTTTGGCTATCTCTTCAAATAGCTCTTTCAACTCCTCTCCTTCCACGTCGAGAAAAATCAGCCTTTCATCAAACATGCTCGTATAGCCCACCTATTCTTCCTCCTTGTTCAACTTTAATGATAAACATTGTTAAACTTTGTTATAATGTGTTTTACAATGTAAATATACAATAGTTAATTTTTCTTGTCAACGCTTTCTTTTCGTATTTTTTCCAAACTGGTTACTTTTATCGACACATAAAATTATCAAACTTTAACAAAGATGAACATTTATCCTTGCTTTTTCCAAAAGTAAATGCTATTAATTAATGTATAAAGAAGACAGTTGAAAAAGAAACTTAAAAAAATCGTTAATCAACCAGAGGTGAAACTATGTTAAAGAAAGAACGGCAAGAAAAAATTCTAGCGCTAGTGAATCAGCACGATTACTTATCCATTGCAGAAATAGCCAAAACATTAGACGTTTCCGATATGACCATTCGTAGAGATATTACAGAGTTAGCGAATCAATCTTTATTGGTAAAAATCTATGGTGGCGCCCAAAAACTCGAAAAAATCGAACACGAGCTTTCTACTCAAGAAAAAATCGATACGAATGTTGCTGAAAAAAAATTCATTGGAAAAGTGATGAACAGTATCATTTCAGACAACGATACTATCTATATCGGTGCTGGAACTACGATGCTTCACGCTTTACCTGAACTAAAAAAAGCAAACTTATTCGTGATCACAAATAGTTTGCTTGCTTTTAATTATTTGATTTACAACACAGACTATCGTGTCTTATTGACAGGCGGAGAATTTTCCCGCACGACGGAAGAATTTTATGGGGAAACGGCAGAGAAGAGTTTTGAAAATTTAAATATCGATATCGCTTTTGCTGCTACAAATGGGATCTTTGAAAATAATATCACCACTGCGAATCTTGTTGAAGGTTCGATTCAACGAGTCGCTTTCAAGCATTCCCGCAAAAAATGCATCGTTGCGGATAGTTCCAAGTTTAATCGCTCCGACGTTTACACCTTTTACTCACTTTCAGATATCGATTATTTGATCACTGATGATAAACTTTCTGAGACTACTTTTGAGTATTATCGCTCCTTTACAGAGATCCTCAAGGAGGAACAAAAATGATTTTAACCATCACAATGAACCCTTCCATGGACTACAACTATTTGGTTCCTTCGTTGAAATTGGATCAAGTAAATCGGGTAGATAACCCACATACATCGATTGGGGGAAAAGGTATCAATGCTGGCAGAGTCATCGCACAATCTGGGGAAGACGTTTTATTGACAGGTATTTTAGGTGGACCTGTAGGCAAAACGATCCTTGATTCTTTACTAGCCGAAGAACGTTATGTATTGGATTTCCTAACCATCGATGGTAATTCTCGCAATGCGATCACGATCATGCATGACGGTAACACCCATACAGAGCTAGTAGAAAAAGGACTTTATCTATCGGAGAAAAACGAACAACTTTTTTACCAACACCTTGCAGCATTAATTGAACAACATCCCATCACGGTCGTCTGTATTTCTGGATCAGTAAATTCTGATAATGGGCATTTTCACGATCAATTGCTTCAATTCATCCGTAAGACATTAGGTGAGCAGGTACCAATCCTCATGGATATAGCAGGTGAACAACTAAAAAATTGTTTGACTCACACGAATGCTCGTCCGAATTTTATTAAACCGAATCAACAGGAATTGGAAGAGCTAATAGGTCAAAAATTACATTCATCTCAAGACATTTTCTCTGTCTTAGAAAGCACTCTTTTCGAAGGAATCGACACCGTCATGATATCTCAAGGCGGCGATGGGGCAATCGTTAAACATCAGTCGACTTTTTATAAGATCGAGATCCCTAAAATCGCCATCGTTAATACGACTGGCTGTGGCGATTCAACTGTTGGTGGCATGGCTGTTGCATTGAATAAACAGTATCCAATGGAACAAGCATTGACCTATTCGATGGCTTGTGGCATGTCTAATGCGCTTTCGAAAACAAACGGTACGATCAATCCTGCACAAGTCGCTACATTTAGCGAACAGATCCACCTTTTCAAGATCAAAGAATAATCGGCTACCTATTTTTTGGTTCTCTTGATTACGCAAAACATTCGTTGGTACAAATAAAAAAAGCCCTAGCTAAGTGCAACTGATTGGTTCAGTGTTCTTAGCTAGGGCTGATTGTGTTAGTGGTTAAACATATTGTAATTCTTTGGCTTCTTTATAGGCTGCATCGATCAAACCGCCGCCCAAGCATTCCACCCCGTCATAAAAAACGACTGCTTGTCCAGGAGTGATGGCGCGGACTGGTTCGTCAAAAATCACTTCTGCTCGATCTCCATCTAATAGACGCACCGTTACCGGTACATCTTGTTGACGGTAGCGGAATTTTGCTGTGCATGAAAATTCTGTGCCGCGGTCTTGTTCTGTAGTAAAGTGGATTTGGCTTGCTTCCAAGCGATCTGCATACAATGCGGGGTGATGGAATCCTTGTCCCACATACAAAGTGTTGGTCGCTAAGTCTTTTCCTACTACAAACCATGGTTCTTGGGTAGCACCGCCGCCGCCAATGCCTAAGCCTTGACGTTGTCCGATGGTGTAGTACATCAAGCCATCGTGTTGTCCTTTGACTTCGCCATCTAATGTAACCATATTGCCTTTTTTCGCTGGCAAGTAATTACTCAAAAATTGTTTGAAATTCTTTTCTCCGATAAAGCAGACACCCGTGGAATCTTTTTTCTTGGCTGTTGCTAGACCGGCCCGTTCAGCGATCGCTCGTACTTCTGATTTTTCCATGCCGCCTAGTGGGAACATGGTTTTGCTCAATTGTTCTTGTGACAATTGGCTTAAGAAATACGTTTGATCTTTGTTGTTATCCACGCCTCGCAACATATGAGTCACGCCGTTTTCATCAACGGTCACTTGCGCATAATGGCCAGTTGCTACATAGTCGGCACCAAGATCCATCGCATAATCCAAAAAGGCTTTGAACTTGATTTCCTTGTTACACATGACATCTGGATTTGGCGTCCGTCCGGCACGGTATTCTGCAAGAAAATATTCAAATACACGGTCCCAATATTCTTTTTCGAAATTCACTGAATAATAAGGAATCCCGATTTGCGCAGCCACTTTGGCTACGTCTTTGTAGTCTTCTGTTGCGGTACAAACACCGTTTTCATCGGTATCATCCCAATTTTTCATAAAGATCCCGACAACATCATACCCTTGTTCTTTCAGCAAAAGTGCTGTTACTGACGAGTCTACCCCGCCACTCATTCCAACCACCACACGGGTGTTTTCGTTAGACATGATCGTTTCACCATCATTTCAATTATAGATTCTGAAATCATCTACGATTTGAAGGTCGCAACTTTTCAGTAATTTGCATTATACAACAAAACACAAAAAAGTTCACTGTTTGCTGTCTTTTCTTATAAATTCCTTTTTTAGAAAAGTCATCTGGAGGATACCCGCTGTCCGTTCTTCCCCCCCATTCAGACCAATAGAAGAAGCGCTGCTTTTTGTGTATCTTATCGATAGCCGTCCAAACGACTCCCATTGTTCAAAGACAACTAGATAAGCGAATGCTAAGAAGCCGCATTTTACCTTTTAAACAGTCGTTTGTCATAAAATCGTATGGAATTCTTCAGGAAATGTAGAAATGCCGCTATCAGAAAAAGACTATACTTCTCTTAGATATTACTTTACGAGGAGGGGCATTTCATGAGATCACACACAGGGATATCGAAAACTAGGAGAAACGACGGAAAGAAAAGAAAGAGCCTTGCGCTACTACTTTTTCTCATCGGTGGTATTTTTGTCATTCATTACGTGATTGATCAGGTCAGGGATGCTGAATTTGATCAGACAGCGCTTGTCTCAAAAGAGTTCACTCGCCAAGCCAATCAAGCGATTCAACAAGCGATGGCAGACACGCAGCAAGTGCCGTTGATTGTACAAACCGATCAACGCTGGGGCAATAACACATATGGATATGGAGAAACGCAAAATACGTTTGCAGCAAACGGGTGCGCTATTGCTTCTTTAGCGATGATCGATTCTTTTTGGACGGATCATCCGTCGAATCCTGACAAACTATTAAAGTGGGCTGGCGATCAATTTTATCTTCCCAAACAAGGAACGAGTTGGCAAATCTTTCCTCAGTTTGCCGAAGCTTTTGGTTACCAATTTGCCGATTTAGGAAGTTCCTTTGCGGCTGCCTATGAGAAAATGACACAAGGCATCCCCGTTGTGGTCTCGGTTCAAGCAGGAACCTTTACGACCTCAGGACATATCATGGTATTGGCTTTGAACAAAGAAGGAGCGATTCAAGTATTCGATCCTAATGATTCCCCCGAAAAAGCCCATTATGAGAAAAGCTATCCTAACGATGTCTTTCAAGCAGAAGGAATCCATTATTGGAGCTTTTGGCTTTGATGTTCTGACCGGCTGAAGCTGCAAAAACACGCCATTTTTGCGACAAAAAAGACTAGCCGAAGCTAGTCTTTTGCTTATCTTGCTATTATTGAACGCGTGGTTCGTTGTTTTCTTGAATACGCGTCGTTGTCCGGTTGAAGGCACCTTTGGCTTTACGTGTTTGTTTTGACGCAAAGTCGCCAGTTGTTTCTGCCGCACTGCTTACTTTGTCTTGAACTGTTTCAGAGTCTTTTTCGAATTGTTCACGTGTTTTGACATCTGCTACGTTCACGTTTACTTCGATGACGTCTAAATTCGTCATTTTGTTGACTTGTGTTGAAACAACCTCTTTGATTTGGTCGTAGATCGTGGTCATGTCGCTGCCGTATTCTGCAACGATATCAAGATCGACTGCTACTTGTTTTTTCCCAACTTCAACGTTGATCCCTGAAGTCACATCATCGGTGTTGACTAATTTACCTGCAATATTTGAGAAGAAACCGCCATCGACTGTTAAGAGTCCGTCTACAGATTCTAATGCAATGCCTACGATTTTTTGAATCACTTTATCTTCGTAAGTTAATTCTCCTTTAACACCTGTTGTTGGTTTTGTTTGGTTTTCCATCGTACATTCCTCCTACTATAATCTTGATATAAATTAAACTAATAATGTTACCAAAGTTAACGGCGCGGTCTTTGAAATTGTTCAAAGAATCCGACTTCTTTGAGATAAAATCCCAGATACATACCTAGTGCCGTAAACAGCACCAGCAGTATGGTTTTCAAAAAGCCGATCGTTAGAAACAGGATCGCTAGGATCAAACCGAAACCTGCAAAGATAAGCGGGATCTTATAGTGGTAGAACCATTCACTCATACCTGTTCCTCCTAAACTACACGCGGCTGGTCATGGGCTGCTGGCGTTTCTTGCGTATCTTTTAAAACAACTTCCGTTTGGATATTGCTTTCGATACCGAAAAGCTGCTGCAGACTGCTGCTGATCTCACCAACCAATGCTTCTTGTTTTTGCGGGATGGCTGCTGTTTGTTTCATTTCTCCATCGATTTTTACGGATACTTTATTCTTGACGATTTTGATTTTTACGGATGGCTGATGGATGAAATCTGCTTGTTTCACCCGTTCAAGCACAAAATGCTCTAACGCCTTCTTCTGAATCACTAAATCGCCTGTCTTATGGGAAATGATCAAGCGGTCCGAACGTTTTGGATAAAACAAAACGACAAAGAGCGCGATCACGGTAAAAATGGCAAAGCCAACAGATAACCAAAAGAGCAGCATACTCATGGAAGATCCGACCCAAGGATATTCATCCAAAGGAATCAAGTAAACAGGCAATGAAGCCGCTTGCTGATTGGCGATGATCCCAAAATAAAAGACAAGTAAGAGTAAAAGCAATCCGATGATAAAAATCACTTTAGAAATCTTACGCATTGGCAACCTCCTTTACTGCTTTCTACTTAAAGCATACACATTTCTTAAATATCCATCAAATAATAACTCTTGGAATCGATTATTTTTTACATATAAAGTTTATTTTTATCAAAAAAATTTCCTTAATCAAAGCTTGCTGTCAAAGTCATCACAAAAAAAGCAAGCCGCCCAAATCTGTTTGGACGCTTGCTTTTTTTGTTATCTGTTAACGAGCCAGCTTAGTAAGTTCTTGTTGTTTTGCATGATACAACACCGCCAGTTCATTTTCGGAAACTGGCCGACCAAAAGGACGCGGCTGTGGCAGAAACGCCAATTCTGGTGCATCGACTCCTACGTTGAGATTCTCAGCGATCGGTACACTGTGATGATGAATATGCCCATGCAGATTACGGCTGTTTTTGGTGATCCCCAGCAGCATAGGATAATGGGTCAGTATAAATTGCTGATGAGCAAACTTCAGCAAGACACCGACATCTTCAAACGCATACTTTTCGGCTCCCAAACAACCAGGATCATGCTTGCGCAAGTACGCAAAGAAAGCTCGGGTATCATGATTGCCTTTGATAAAAACGATTTTGCCCTGCAGCTGTGCTAACAGCGCAGCAATTTCTGGAAAGCCCGCTTCGTAATCAGGGTGCATCGCGACATCCCCTAAATGATAGACGACATCTTTATCCGCAACGACCTCATTCCAGCTGGCGATCATCGTTTCATGCATTTGCGTCACTGTCTCAAAGGGGCGTGGGGCAAAGTCATTGTCCCCGAGCAAGGCTGCATGAAAATAGTGGGTATCAGACGTAAAAAATTTCATAGTCGCTCCTTACCTTGGTGCTTTTTCTGTGATCAGCGTCTTTAAATCATCGCTAGCGGCTGCTTTTTCGTCGGTGCAGGAAACCGCGCATCGATTGCTGCCAATTCGCTTTGGGAAAAAACGATTTTGCAAGCTTCAATGTTCTGCAGCATATGCAGCGAGTCACTGGTTTGGGGGATCGCTAAGACGTGGGGTTGTCGAAGGGTCCATGCCAAAAGCAGCTGAAAGATCGTGCAGCCTTTGGCTTCTGCCAGCTCTTTCAACACTTCATCATTTTTGAAGTGGTGCCCTAGCCGATCGCCTTGAGCAATGGGTGAGTAGGCAATCACAGGAATCTCAGCCTCTGCCTGCCAAGGCAAAAGATCGTATTCGATCCCCCGGGCACCTAAATTATAGAGTACTTGGTTGGCGGCACATTGATCGCCGTTTTCTAACCGCAACAGCTCCTCCATATCTGCCACGTCAAAATTAGAGACGCCCCATGCGCGAATTTTTCCAGAGGCTTTGGCAGCTTCTAGTGCGTCAACTGTTTCTGCTAACGGCACATCTCCTCGCCAGTGGAGCAGATACAGATCAAGATAGTCGGTGCCTAAACGCGCTAAGCTGCGGTCTAAAGCTTTCGGCAATTCATCTGCGGAGGCATTCCAGGGATAGACTTTTGAAATCAAATAAAGATCCCCTCGTGTAAAGGGCTGGATCGCCTTGCCAACTAGCGTTTCTGCGTTTCCCTCGCCGTACATTTCTGCGGTATCGATGACAGCCGCTCCAGCTTTGATGCCCGCTTGCAACGCATCGATCTCGGCTTTTTCCTTGGCTGGGTCATCCCCCATATGCCAAGTCCCCATGCCGACGGCTAGCACTGATTGCTTGTTTAAGGTTCGTTTCATCTTGATTCCCTCTTTCTCGTCTTAACTCATCCTGTTCCTGCGAACACCTAGGGTTTGTTTTCTATAGTATAAAAAGAAACCGCCAAAGATACAAAAGAAGTGTATCAATCCCATGCCTGCTTGGCGGAGTGACACACTTCTTGCCTTTTGAATGATATAGCTGCTTTTGGCAAAAGCTTACGCTTTGACAAACAACCCGCGGCTGATAAAACCATCCATTAAAAAGTAAAATTTTTCTTGCAGCATTTTGTGCTGTTCATCTTTGAAAATGTTGACTGCTTTTAACCCATTGGCTGTCGTGATGGACATCTTGAAGGTTTGCAGATCTTTTGCAACAGTGATTTTTAATTTAAAGCCTTCTTTGCTTTGGGGTGTTGCTTCAAGGCCGCGAATCAATTGGAAGTTGCCGCCGTTCGTTTCTGTAAAGCCATTGTCCCGCAACGTATATTTTTTTGCTTCAGGAGCAATGCGGTATTGGGTTGCTGCGCCTAAAACGGTTGCTGTTGTTTCAAATGCCATGTTCTTCACCTCTTTAACATCATTTCTTTCATTATAAATAGTTTTCAGCGAGATTGCTAGCTGTTCTCCTACTTTTTCGTTGCTAAGACAGTTTCTGCTAATAGCAGAGCAAATGCTTCGATTTCCGCCAATGTGTTGCCATAGCCAAAGCTGACTCTGACCGATTCCCGAATAGCTGGATGCTCTTTGCCCACCATCGCTTCGAGCACATGTGAGGGTTCAACATTGCCCGCCGTACAAGCGCTGCCTGTCGAGATCGCAGCCCCTTTTAAGTCCAATTTCATCAGCAGCAAGTCACTGCTGACACCTGGGAAACGCAGATTCAAAATATGCGGCAATTTGTGTGCTGGATCACCATTCAACTGAACATCGACGCCTTGTGCTGCTAAGGTCTCCATCAGTACATCGGCAAACGTTTGATATTGTTCCGCCGCTGCTTGCTGCGCTTCGGGGGTATGCAAAGAAGCTGCTTTGGCCATTCCCATGATGGCTGCTAAGTTTTCCGTCCCTGCTCGCCGTTTTTCTTCTTGCTCGCCGCCATGGAGTAGCGCAGGCAGCGTCAAGCCATCTCGTTTATACAAAAAGCCGATCCCTTTTGGTCCGTTGATTTTGTGAGCAGAAATGCTTAGAAGATCAATACTGTTTTCATTGATTTCAAGCGGGATCTTGCCATAAGCTTGCACGGCATCGGTATGAAACACGGCGGGATGCTCCCGTAAAAGGGCCCCAATTTCTGCAATCGGCAGCAAATTGCCCGTTTCATTGTTTGCCGTCATTATGGATACTAAAATCGTATCGGGACGTAAGGCAGCCTCAACTTCACTGACGGCCAACTGCCCCTTTTGATCTACGGGCAAATAGGTCACCTCAAAGCCTAAGCCTTCTAAATAGCGCATACTCTCAATGACCGCCGGATGTTCGATCTGGGTCGTAATGATATGTTTGCCTTGTGCTTGTTTGCTAAGGGCTGTACCGATGATTGCTGTATTATCACTTTCGGTACCACCACTATTAAAAATGATCTCATGTTCTTTGACTCCTAGCTGCTGAGCGATCGCTTGACGAGCCAATTCTAATTGGGTGTGGGCGTCTCGACCATAATGATGAATGCTTGATGGATTGCCAAAAAATGTCTGCATCGTTTCACTCATCACTTTGATCACTTCTGGATGCAGCGGTGTCGTTGCTGCATGATCTAAGTAAACCATTCTTTTCACCTATCCTTCATTACTGCCATTATAACAAATCTTCCTCAGACGTCTATCGTGAGTGTCCATACGAAAAAACCTGTCAGTCAAAAGCGGAAAAATCGCCAATGATGACAGGCAGCTGAACGAGTTCAGCCTTACGAAAAATCAGGAACGTGTGCTGTTTTGCTCGTGCGGATCACGTCACTTACTGATCGTTTTATTTTTTTCCAGGTTCAGAGGCAATGACAGTCAATTCACCAACCAATTCCCATTTCTTGATCGGGTTTGGCAAAATGCAACTCGTGCCCATTTTTAGTTCATAGGAATGACCGTCGATCATCAAATGCCCATACCCATCGATCACGGTCATCAAGGTATAATCGGCCTTTTGTGCCAACGATAATTTTCCACGTACTTCCCACTCATACACATTGAAAAATGGCGTTTCAAGATAGGTAACAACTGCTGATTGTCCTTGTTTGACCTCACGGATCGATAATTCTGGCGTCCGTGCAGGAATCGTCGTCACATCGATCGATTGTTGGATATGCAGCTCCCGAGTTTGTCCTTGATCATCGGTACGATCATAGTCGTACACCCGATAAGTCGTATCCGAGCTCTGCTGGGTTTCCAAGATCATGATCCCTTTTCCAATGGCATGGATCGTTCCACTTGGCACATAGAAGAAATCGCCTTTTTTCACAGGGACTTTTGTTAACAAATCATCCCAACGACCCGCTTCGATCATTTCCGCAAGTTCTTCTTTGGTTTGTGCATGGTGGCCATAAATGATTTCCGCACCTGGTTCGGCATCAATGATGTACCAGCATTCCGTTTTCCCTAATTCCCCTTCATGGGCTAACCCATACGTGTCATCAGGATGGACTTGAACGGATAGATCATCTTCCGCGTCTAAAATTTTAATTAATAATGGAAAGACTGGTTCGTCTGAATGACCAAATAGTTCTTGATGGTCTTGCCAAAGATCCGCCAATGTTTTGCCTTTAAACGGACCATTTTCAATGACGCTCACCCCATGAGGATGCGCACTGATCGCCCAATCTTCACCGATCTTGTCGCTCGGTAAATCAAAACCAAAAACAGAATGCAGGCGACTGCCGCCCCAAATTTTTTCTTGAAAAACAGGTTTCATAAACAATGGTTCCATAATTGTTCCCCTCTCTAGTTGTTCGTGCATATTATAGCATGAATCCGCTTATTCGGCAGTTTCTTTTAAGTAACATTGCAGGATTTCGTCACGATGACCCAAATAGCTTTCTCGATGATCCACTGGATGGACCCGATTCGATAAGAAAATAAACGCTTTTTTGTTAGGGATATCTACTGCGAGAAACGTGCCTGTATAGCCTGTATGAAATAATTGATACGGTGCACCTAACAAGTCCCAACCATAGGTGCGAGGCTTTGTGCTTTCAGGTGTCTGCCTGTGAGCCAGCGCCTGCATGACTTTTTCTGAGAAAAACGGCGCTCCTTGCTGCTGACCATTTGCCAGTAACAGTTGAACGAAAAGCGTCAAGTCATCCACGGTAGAAAACAACCCTGCGTTGCCGGCATGGTTTCCCAACACTCGTGCCTTAGGATCATGGGTGATTCCTCTAAGGATGCTGCCGTCTGGCAGCTGCTGGGTAGGAACGATCATTGGCAGCTGTGAGGGAGGAAAAGGCGGAAAGCCGCTGTTCTTCATGCCTAAAGGCGTCAAGACTTCTTCTTGAAAAATCTCGGTCACTGGTTTTTGATACAGCTCCTCCAATAAAAAGCCCAGCAAAATCGTCCCAGTATCCGTATAGCTGACCGTTTGACCGATCGTATCACTGCTTTCAAGCTGCAAATACGCCTTGCGCAAGGCAGCAGCATCCAATTGGTCTCGATGAGGAATCCACGTGTTGATGGCTGCCGTATGCGTCAGCAAGTGCTTGATCGTTACCCGATCGTCTTTAAACGCTGGCAGCCAACGAGTAAGCGGCGCCTCCATCTCGATTTTTCCTCGATCCCACAATTTTAACAGAACACTCGTTGTACAAACGACTTTCGTCAATGAGGCTAAATCAAACAAATGATCTTTCGTCATAGGTTCGGTTTTCGGAAGAAGCGCTGCCTGTCCGAATACATGGGTCTCTTGGGTTTCACCAGCGATAAAACGCAGCACCGCTCCTGGGAAAACGGTCGGCATTTTTTCTTGAATGAGCTGTACTGTTTTTGGGTACATTGTCATCGTTCCATACTCGCTCCTTTCAGGCTTGTCTTGCTTCTAACTTTAGCACTTTTTAGCAGCAAACAAAACTCGTTATCCTCTTTTTTCCTCCAACTATCCGCCTCGATCAGCTAGTCGATTCGCTTGCTTGGTTTCTTAGTCATCAAAAAACATCGACTACTCAAAAGAGTTTCCGATGTTTTTTCTTATCTATTTGGATTTATTTTTTAACGATAAACCACCATTCGATACCGATCGCATCGTAGGTCGTCAACAACTTCCGTTTTTTGTCGATGAAGAACTCTTGGTTCTTCTCAGACAAGTGCTTTTCCAATGTATCGATATCTTCTTGACTGATGGAGATTTTCAAGAAGTCTAAGCCAAGCACCTCATGGGTCGGCAAATCGATCGTACCACCTTGTGCTTCAGTCAAGCCGACTTGGAAGTCACCATCATTGAGGATAAATTCCTTCGTTTCGGCTTCTTTTGTTTTCAATCCTAAGCTTTCTTCTAAGAAAAGCTGCTCTTTGGCTAGATCACTGACGTTTAAATACAGCTTGCCAAAATGAGCTTCTTTTGATAAGCCAGCCGCTTTTGCAGGTGCCGCTTTGATCAATTCTGCTTCGTCTTTTGGTACCGCAGTTCCTGCGGGTGCTGTAAATAAGACTTCAATTTTGTTCCCTTCTGGATCAGCTATAATAAAGCCTAATTGATTCGCTTCATAACGAGCTTCTTCGAAAGCAATCGCTTTTTGTTGGGCATTGCTCGCGATAGTTGCCGCTTCTTCTAATGAGGATACGGCTAAGACGATGCGCTGCATTTTTTTGATCTCGCCGAAGTGATCGTTGGCACGCGGGCTTTCTTCCAACCATAAAACTTCTCTATCTAATCCTTTTAGACCAAAGATGGCCAATTCATTTTCTTCTCTTTTCAACTCAAAACCAAGTACATCCCGATAAAAGGCAATCGCTTGATCACGGTCTTTTACCCGGATTGCAACAGTCAGCAACTTCGTACTGCTCCCCAATAAGAAATCTGTCATTGTTTCTCCCCCTACTTACATATGTACTCATTGTACTGATAAAACGAAATTCTAGCAAATGAAATCCCTACCTATTTTATTCTTTTTTTAGAGAAAACAAGAAGAAAAGCACAGAAAAGTCAGAATTTTGCATTTTTATGAGTAGAGAAGAGGCATTTGGGTGTTGCTAATGGCTTCAGCTACAGACAGCTGCGGCTGGACTTGCCGCGAGGATCTGGGTTCCTAAACGATCGATTCGATCGGTGATACAAACGGCAGCTACCCCTGCTTTCAAGGCTTTCTGCGCACTTTTTAGTTTTGGCAGCATGCCGCCTGTGACTACTTCTTCGGTGATCAAACGGGGGATCTCTTCAAAAGAAACAGCCGATAACCACTGGCTTTCTTGCTTGATCCCAGGGACATCCGTCAACAAATATAGTTTTTCGGCTTGTAAACTGGCAGCAACCTGACACGCTACTTCATCGGCATTGATGTTCAGCCATTGCCCCTCTGGGGTAATTCCTAGCGGTGCTAGGATCGGGACATGTTTTTTCTCTGTCAAGAGCTGCAGGAAAGCAGCGTTGATTTGTTGAACCTTCCCCACCTGTCCTAATTTTTCTTCATCAATGACTTCTCCTTGAATCAGTTGATCACAGCCAGCATTCAGTCCTACGGCATGGAACCCAGCTTGCTGGAAAGCGGTCGTGATTAGCGGTTGAACTTGTCCCAAAAGGACCATTCTAGTTACTTCAAGCGTCTGGGGGTCGGTCACCCGCAGGCCGTCTTTGATCGTGACTGTCAACGCCATTTTCTCCATCATTTCTGAGATGTAGTGACCGCCGCCATGGACGATGACTACTTTTTTGCCCGCAGCTTGCCAGTCTGCTATCGTCTCAAAGAATGACGGGGTTAAATTGTCTGAGGCGACACCGCCGATTTTTACTACGATCGTTTCCATCTACTCGCTCCTTTTTGTCTAGTACCTGATTTCTTTCAGGTATGATATAGTGCGTTGATTTTCACATAGTCATACGTCAGATCACAGCCCCAAGCGGTGCCAACGCCTGCCCCTTCTTTCAGCTCGACAGCGACTTTGACTTCATTTTCCGCCAACTGTTCTTGCATGATGGTTTCGTCAAAAGCTACCGGTGTCCCTTGGACAAAAACGGGAATGTCGGCTAATGCGATCGATACCGTT
Organism: Enterococcus sp. AZ063; assembly: GCF_051715045.1. Taxonomy (NCBI): domain Bacteria; kingdom Bacillati; phylum Bacillota; class Bacilli; order Lactobacillales; family Enterococcaceae; genus Enterococcus; species Enterococcus sp. AZ063. Next base: position 406,019 of record NZ_JBIOTA010000001.1, on the reverse strand, counting down.
GCTGGATCGATGGGTTGCCCACTATAGCCCACTGCACATAAGATACGCCCCCAGTTTGGGTCTTTGCCAAAGAGGGCTGTTTTGACCAGCGGCGAACCGACGATGGTTTTGCTGATCATGCGGGCTGCTTCATCGGTCACAGCTCCACTCGTGTGAGCTTCGATCAATTTGCTGGCGCCTTCTCCGTCCTTCGCAATTGCTTTGGCTAAGGCGGTCAGAACTGCTTTAAGCATCCCTTTAAACTCATGATAAGCTGGCGTATCGGCTTCGATCGTTGGATTTTTGGCTAACCCGTTGGCTAAAACTAACACCATATCATTGGTAGATGTATCACCATCGACCGTGATTTGATTAAAGGTGACATCGGTCAACTCTTTCAGCAGTGTTTGCAAGAGTGCTGACGAGATCGCTGCATCCGTCGTAACAAATGCCAGCATCGTGGCCATATTGGGATGGATCATACCAGACCCTTTGGCACAGCCCGCAACAGTCACCGTTTTGTCAGCGATCGTTGATTGGATGACACTGCTTTTTTCAGTCAGATCCGTCGTCAAAATCGCTCTTTGAAACCGGTGGGCATCCCCTTGCCTGTTTAGTTGCTGAATCCCTGCAGTGATTTTTTCCATCGGTAAGCTCTTGCCAATGATTCCGGTGGAGGCTACCGCAAAGGCTTCGGGACTCGTATGCAGCTGGTCTGCTGCCAATTCTGCCATCTCTTGTGCATCTTTTAAACCTTGCTCCCCGGTACAAGCATTGGCATTGCCCGCATTGACGATTACGCCTTGCAAGGTGCCTGCTTGCATTTTTTCCTTTGTAACGAGAATGGGCGCCGCTTGTACTTGATTGGTGGTAAAGACTGCCGCAGCACTGGCTGGCACTTCAGAGACGATCCAACCAAGATCGACTTTCTCTTTCTTCAGGCCGCAATGCAGACCGTCGGCAAAAAAACCTTTGGGGGTTGCGATCGTTCCTTTGATTTCTTTCATTTTCTTTCCTCCTACTGCCACCTTTTGGCGGGTTATCCACTGGCTGGCACGAGTATCCTCACGCGTCTGTTGGCTATTTTATGGATATAACGGTGCTTGCATAAGACCGGTCGTTTCTGGTATGCCTGCCCATCGGTTGAAGTTTTGGATTGCTTGGCCAGCAGCCCCTTTGCCTAAATTATCGATCACTGCGACAACGGTTAACACTTGGGTCAGTGGATTGAAGCATATGCCAATGTCACAAAAATTCGTTCCCGTCACTTGCCGCAGCTCTGGCAGCTTTCCTAACGGTTGCACTCGGACAAACGGATGGTTTTGATACGTTTTTACGTACTGCTCATAGATGTCCTCTTGCGAAATCGCGTCTTTGATAGGCGCATAAAGCGTCATAAAGATCCCTCTTTTGACAGGCAGTAAGCTGGTAGAAAATTGGATCGGCGGCATTGCCTGATCCCATTGTTGAAACTGTTGCATGATCTCGGGAATATGCTGATGCTGATTTGGCTTATACATCGTCATGTTATCCGCAGCGGTTGCAAAGTGACTGCTGTCAGTCAATTTCTTTCCAGCACCCGATAAGCCCGACTTGCCATCAAAAATCAACGTGCCGCTGAATAGTTTTTGCTGAACCAACGGCGCAGCCGCTAAAATGGCAGCAGTCGCATAACAGCCTGGATTGGCGATCAAATTGCCAGAAGTCGTTGCAAACTCAGGCAGCGAATAGGTCGCTTGTGCCAACAACTCGGCAGGTGCAGCTTCTTGGTGATACCATTTTTGATAGCTATCCCGATCCTTCAATCGCAGATCACCAGAAAGGTCAATCACTGGAAAGTCATTTGCGACAAAAGTCGCTGCGAGTTCTTTGCTGATTCCAGCAGGAGTCGCAAAAAACACGAGTTGATTTTCCTTTTGGATTTTTTCTGCATCAAAAGGTTCGATCAGCCGCTCTGTCAGTCCAATTAAATGAGGATACAAAACAGATGAATTTTCATGCATAGAATGACTATGCAAGGTGCCCACCTCCAATTGGGGATGTTGCTGGATCAAACGAATCAATTCAATTCCGGTATACCCTGTTACACCAACGATTGCTGCCTTCAAACACGTCACTCCTCAAAAGAATTTACTTAAGATTATAAGAAACTCCCATCGCTCTGTCAATGATTATTTATAAAACTATTCAAAGTTAATTCGCTATTATTCGGTTTTTATAAGAAAAAAAGCCCGAAAAATCTATTTTTATGCAATTATGCTAAGACTGCTTGTAAAATCGCCAAGGCTGCTTGCGTTTCCTCTTGCGAGATCGTTAAGGGTGGCAGCAAGCGCAAAACCTTGGTTCCCGCCTTTAATGCGAGGAGGCCTTGGTTCCGCAGTTGGTGCAACACGGATTGCAAGCTTTCCGAATCGGCTAATTCGATACCGATCATCAATCCTTTCCCACGAATCGCCTGCACCTTAGACAGTCCTTGCAATCCGTCGAGAAACTGCTGCTGGCGCAAGTGAACATTGACTTGAATGTCCTCTTCTTGCAACACACTGCAAACAGCACTAGCAGCGGCCATCGCTAATTTATTGCCACCAAAGGTCGAACCGTGACTACCGGGTCCAAAAGCCGTTTGCAAGTGGCTTTTGCCTAGCATTGCTCCGACAGGGATCCCGTTACCAAGCCCTTTTGCTACGGTAAAAAGATCAGGTTCAATGCCATATCCTTCAAAAGCAAACAGTGTTCCTGTCCGCCCCATCCCGGTTTGGATCTCATCCACCACCAGCAGGGCTCCCTGCTCCTGACAAAGGGCTGCCACCGCTTGGACCCACGCCACCTCAGCAGGGATCACGCCGCCTTCGCCTTGGATCAATTCTAAAAACACGGCTGCCGTCTGCTCATCTAAAACGGCTTGCAGTGCCTCAAGGTCATTAAACGGTACATACACCATCTCTGGTACTAACGGTCCAAACCCATCATGGATACTACTCTGCCCAGTCAAAGACATCGCGCCAAAGGTCCGACCATGGAAAGATTGTTCAAAACTAATAACCTTACTACGTCCCGTCGCTTTGCGAGCCAGCTTTAAAGCAGCTTCGTTCGCCTCAGCGCCACTATTGCAAAAATAAGCTAGATACGGCTCGTCTGAGGCGCTCTTTTGATTTTGGGTCAGCTTTTGGGCAACTTCTTCTTGCAACTGGCTGTCATACAAATTCGGCACATGCCAAATCTGCTCTGCTTGTGTCATCAATGCGGCTTGCACTTTGGGATGCCCATAACCGAGATTAACGACCCCGATGCCGCTTGTTAAATCTAAATATTGTTTGCCTTGCGAATCTACCACATAGCTGCCATTGCCTTGCTGGATATCGATGGGTAAACGGCTGTAATTAGGAAAAAGATGACTCATTGGGTTCACTCCTTGTCTTGGATTATTCGAAATTATGTATTAATATACATTTTAATCCAGTTAATTGCAATAAACATTTAAAATAAAGCGATAAAATTCATAAAAAAAAGAAAGCAGTGACAATCACTGCTTTCTTTCAGTCAACCTTTGGCGGTCTGTTTATCATCATTTGGGGAAGAATTTCTTTCATTACAAACAGTGGATCACGCCACTTCTTCTGAAAATTGACTGTTATACAGGTCTGCATAGAAACCGTTTTGTGCCATCAATTCCTCATGATTTCCAGTCTCAACAATGGACCCATGATTCATCACGATGATATTGTCAGCATCACGAATCGTAGAGAGACGGTGAGCAACCACAAAGCTGGTCCGATTTTCTAACAAACGACCCATTGCTTTTTGGATCAAGATCTCCGTCCGCGTATCGACACTAGAAGTTGCTTCATCCAAAATCAAAACGTCGGGATCCGCTAAGAAGGCGCGGGCGATCGTGATCAGCTGACGTTGACCTTGGGAGATGTTGCTGGCTTCTTCATTCAAGACCGTATCATAGCCTTCTGGCAATTTGCGAACAAAATCATCCACATGGGCAGCTTTCGCCGCAGCGATCACTTGCTCTTTGGTTGCTTTTTCATTTCCATAATGAATGTTGTCATAGATGGAACCAGTAAACAACCACGTATCTTGCAGCACCATCGAGATATTACTACGCAACTCATCACGAGTCAAGTCTCGGGTATCTTTGCCATCGTAACGAATGCTACCGCCAGAAACATCATAAAAACGTTCCAAGAGATTGATCAGCGTGGTTTTCCCAGCGCCGGTAGGTCCTACGATAGCCACCATCTCACCAGCTTTAACATCCAGATTAAAATCGGTCATCAATAATTTGTCTGGCGCATAACCAAATTGAACATGATCGAAACGAACTTTGTATTCACTGTCTTCCACTGGCAATCCAGAAGGCTCATCAGTCATTTCTTCTTCATCCAAGACTTCAAAGACCCGTTCGGCAGATGCAACGGTTGATTGGATGGTATTTAGTAAGCTAGCGATTTGAGTGATTGGTTGAGAAAATTGATTGGTGTATTGCAAGAATGCTTGCACATCCCCTAACGTCATGTTCCCATTCGCCACTTTGATCCCACCAAGGACAGCCACGAAGACATAGCCTAAGTTTTTAATGAAGTTCATCAAGGGCATAATGATCGCTGAAATAAATTGGGCTTTCCAACCAGCGGAATACAGACGGTCATTTTCTTCTTCAAAAACGACTTGATCGGCAGCTTCATGGTTGAAGGTTTTGACAACGGTATGACCGCCGTAAGTTTCTTCGACTTGGTCATTGAGCAATCCTAAACTTTTTTGTTGTGCCGCAAAGAATTTTTGCGATTTTGGTGCGACGATCATCACGACGATCAAGCTTAAAGGAACCGTTGCTAAAGCAACCAAAGTCAGTTGCCAACTGATCGTCAGCATCATCCACAAAACCCCGATAAAGGTCACGACACTCGTAATAAATTGGGTCAAGTTTTGTTGCAGGGTACTTGCGATATTATCCATATCATTGATCGCCCGTGACATGATATCTCCATTTGAGTGAGTATCATAGTAAGAGATCGGCAAGCGGTTCATTTTTTCATCTAAGTCACGACGCAGCTCATAAACCGTCCGTTGCGAGACACGGGTCATAATAAACTGTTGTAGAAAGTTGAAGACGGCTGAAATCACATACATGCCGATCGCGATCAAAATGATTTGACCAACTTTCTCAAAATCGATAGGAAATTCTGTTACCTGTTGGCCGGCTTGCATCTGCTGCGCACCGATCATGACACCTTTAAAAATTTCAGTGGTCGCTTCCCCTAAAATTTTCGGTGTTTGGATTTGGAAGATCACGGCTGCGATCGCTAAAACGAAGACGGCGATGATAGCGATGGAGCGTTTCGACATGTACCCGAAAAGCCGTTTGACCGTCCCCCAAAAGTTTTTTGGTTTTGGTCCTTTGGCACCGATGTTACGGCCTGGACCGCCGCCCATTGGTCCGCCACGGTGTTGTGTTGTTGTTTTCTTTTCACTCATGCAAGATCCTCCTCTCTCAATTGTGAAGAAACGATTTCTTGGTAGGTTTCATTGTCTGCCATTAATGATTCATGGGTTCCTTTTCCTACGAGTTTTCCTTCATCCAATACTAAGATCGTATCGGCATCCATGACGGTGCTGACCCGTTGGGCAACCACGACCATAATGCTGTCTTGCATGTCGCGTTTCAGCGCTGCTCGTAAGTTGGCATCGGTTTTGAAGTCCAGTGCGGAGAAGGAATCATCAAAGACATAGACATCTGCTTGTTTCACTAACGCACGAGCGATCGCTAAACGTTGACGTTGTCCACCAGAGAAGTTGCCGCCGCCTTGTTCTACACGGCTATCTAAGCCATCTGCCAGTTCGGAGACAAAATCTTTGGCTTGGGCAATCTCTAGTGCTTGCCAGATTTCTTCATCTGATGCATCGGGTTTTCCGTATTTCATATTTTCACGAATGGTACCAGAAAACAGTACCGCTTTTTGCGGAACAAAGCCCACGACTTCTCGTAGATTGTGCTGGGTGACTTCTGCAATATTGACCCCATTGATTTTGATTGCACCAGACTCCATATCGTACAAACGAGGCAAGAGATTGACTAAGGTCGTTTTCCCTGAGCCCGTCCCACCGATGATGGCAACAAAATCACCAGATTTTGCTTGAAAATCGATATCTTCCAACGCCAATTTCTCAGCGCCTTGGTAGCGATACGCCACATGGTCAAAGGCCAAGGTTGCTTGGTCCCCTTGTAAGCTCAATGTCGCTGGTGTTTTTGGATCGAGAATTTCATCTTCTTCATTTAAGACTTCGTTGATCCGATCAGCTGATGCTTGGGCTCTTGGCACCATCACGAAGATCATGGACAGCATCATAAAGCTGATCAAAATTTGCATTGCATAGGTCATAAACGCAATCAAGTTTCCGACTTCTAAGGTCATTTCGGCAATATAATGTCCCCCAAACCATGTGATGGCAATGTTCGTCCCACTCATGATCAACGTCATCAATGGCATCATCAATGCCACGATGGTGTTTACTTTAATCGCGGTGTGGGTGTAATCTTTGTTGGCTTCATCAAAGCGATTCGCTTCATAATCCGTCTTGTCAAATGCCCGAATAACGCGGACCCCCGTCAAGCCTTCACGAAAGACTAAGTTCAAACGGTCGGTTTTCTTTTGCATACTTTTGAATAAAGGAACGGCAAAATACATAATACCTCCGACCAATACTAGCATGATAGGAATAACGACTAAAAAAATTCGGGTTAATTGGGCATCTTTTTGATAGGCCAAGAAACTCGCCCCAATCAGTGTGATCGGTGCATTGATCATCATACGTAAAAACATTTGCGTCACCATTTGAATTTGGTTGACGTCGTTGGTGGTTCTTGTAATCAATGATGCGGTCCCAAATTTATCAAAAGATCGAGAAGAAAAATTCTCAACTTTTTGGTAAATGTCCGAACGTAGTTTTTGTCCTAATTTTTGTGATTCTCTTGTTGCGAAATACGTATTACCTAAAGCGGCGATGATACTGATCAATGAAAAGCCGATCATGTAAAAGCCGGTTTTCCAAATGTAATCAATGTCGCCTGTCGCCACCCCATTGTTGATAATATTGGAAGTCAATGTCGGTAGATACAAATCAGAAACGACTTGGATCACCATAAACACCACTGCCATGATTATGGAAATGACGGATACGCGTTTTATCAGCTTAATCATAAGTTTCCCCTCTTTCTTTTTTTGCGCCCTCTCTTAACCAGCGGACTTTACTGTTGAAATCAGCGATCGCTTCGGCAGGATCATAGTCTGGATCAAACGCTGATTGGCGATAGGCTTCGGCAATCGTCGAAAAGACGGTATGCATCAGCAGCTGGATCAGCATTTTCAACTCATGGTCGTCTTTGACTTTCAATAAATCTTTGTCGACCTCTGACAAAAAGATGGCTTGCTGCTTCTGCCGATCGGCTTTGTTTTCTTGATGCATCTTGTGCTGCATCTCTGGCACGACTTTATGGAAGGAACGATAATCCATACTCATAAATAAATTGCGGTAAAAGTTTGCGTTTTTGCCTTTGAAAACCTCGGCGATCATCCGTGAAAAGTACCATTCGAACCCCGCAAACAGATCCCCGTTTTCATGTTGGATCGATTTCAGCAGATCTCGCTGACTATTTTTTTTCAACGTATGGAAATAATAGTAATAAAGATCTTCTTTGTTTTCGAAGTATTGGTAAAAACTCCCGCGAGGAATCTCGGCATCTTTGATGATGTTGGCGATCGAGGCGTCTTTCAGCGGCAGTCTTGAGAATTCTTTTTTCGCCGCATTTAAGATGCGCTTTTGTTTTTCTGGCGGCAAGTGAAAAAATGTATCGGTCGGCATCACAAGCAACTCCTTTCTAATTTAAAATAAATCACAGCTCTCGATATGACACGTTGTCATATGACACTGTGTCATTATACACCCCTCACCAGAGAATGCAAGAATTTAAATTTGACTTTTTTATGAAGGAATCGATTCTGGTCTTTTTATAAAGGGCGTTATTTGAAAAGAAATAACCAATGAAATTTCTGAAAACAAAAAACCTTCGTTTCCCTGATGGAAAACGAAGGTTGCTATTTTTTCATTCTGACGATTATAAATAACAATCATTTTTTCTTGCGGCGCCATAGAATCAAGAAAACGATCAGCAGCAGGATAACACCTGCGATCAGTAAGGTATAGCTTGGCGCTTCATTGGTTTTAGGTAATGTTTTTTCACCATCGGCAGTAGCGTTGGCCTCTTTCGAAGAAGTCGTTGTCGCTGTTTCTTGAGCACTCGTCGATGTTGCGGTCGCTTCTTCAGTCGTACTCGTTTGCGTGCCTGTAGGCAGATACATGGAATCATTTGCCGCTTGAATGATATACGAGATCCGTCCTGGGACAAAGGCACCTGGATCGACTTGCATCTCTTGTTCCATCTGATTTAAATTGGTCAAAATTGAGATCATCCATTCGTTGGAAACGGCTTGATTCAAATGTAAAAAGACTCCGTCTGCTGGATAGACGACCCGCAAATATTCCTGCAGCTGATCCACAACAGGAATCAAGTCAGCAAAACTGGCGTAGCTATTCGCATCAAAAGCCAATTGCGGCTCAATGGCTTCCCAGGATAACGTCTGATCGACAAACAAGGCACCGATGATTTTTGCTAAGTAAGCAATATCAAAGCCCATCGCATCACTGGAATAACGTAGCGCCAGACGATTGCCATTGGTCAATTCTTCATCTGTCAACTGGTCCAACTGTTCTTGGGTAAATGCGGTCACACTTCCTTCAGTGATCCCTTGGGTTAAGGCGCTACGCAGCGAACTAGGTTCATCGGCTAACGTGTTGATCTCACTGACATCTTGCGTCCCCGTCTCTGCTTGGATCGAGGCAATAACAGCTTCGGAATCGACTGGTTCTTGATTCTCGGTAGTCGTAGTTTCTGAAGCAGCGGATTGATCCGTCTCTTGATTTTCTACTGTACTTTCTTGGACAGCAGCTTGTGTCTGATCCGTTCCTGATTGCTCCTCTGATGAAAGCGTCTCGCTAACGGCAGCCTGATTGCCATTTTCACTCGTAGCTGTTTCATCTGCATGAACCATCAGTGGTGAAAAAGCCAGCGTCATTAGTCCGAACCAAATTATTTTTTTCATCCTCATTGCCTCCTCGAATGGGATCACTCCCTTTGTAACGAAACTGTAACATAAAGGAAAATTTTTCGCAATCTATTTAGTAACTTCTTAAAAAAAACCTCTATCTTTATCCGATAGAGGTTTTAACATTATTTTATCGTTGCCACATGCATGACGGCTTGACCCGCTTTTGTTTCTGTTCCTGGTAATCCTTCGATATTGGCTACTTGCTCCATATTGGTGATGATCACGAGCATCTCAGAAGCTTTGCCTTTAGCCGTCAACTGTGCCAAATCGACTTGGGCAACTTGGGTAGCTGGTGTCACGGCTTGGCCTTCCTCCACCAGGATCTCAAAAGGCGCTCCTTGCAATTCGACGGTGTCAACACCCATGTGCAGCAGAATCTCTAGCCCGCTGGCAGTCTTGATCCCCAATGCATGTTTCGTGGGAAAAATCGTCGTGACGGTTCCTGCTGCTGGTGCAAAGATCGCACCATTGTCTGGCAAGACGAAATACCCGTCGCCCATCATTTTTTGCGAAAATACCGGATCACTTGATGCACTGATCACTTTTGTCGTGCCTGTGGCTACTGCGTATAAAGGGGTATCGATCGTTTCTTTTGATGGAGTTGCTGTCGTTTCCTTTGCAGCCGTTTCACTCGTTTGTTTTGGTTGTGGTTGCACAGTAACGGTTGCAGCTGGTTTTGCTTCTTCTGCCTCGCTTTCTTTGACTGCTTCTAAGCGATCCTTCGGAATCCCAAAGAAGTAGGTGGCAACGAAGCCGCCAGCATAGCCTGCTAACAAGCCGAAAATATAGCCCATCCAACGGCCGTTGGCAATCAAGGGGATCAAAGCTAGCCCTGATGGTCCAATCGCCGTTGCGCCGATATTTGTCAAAGCGCCAATGACCGCACCACCGATCCCACCACCAATACAAGCAGTGATAAATGGTCGACCTAATGGCAACGTCACTCCGTAGATCAATGGTTCGCCGATGCCTAAGATCCCAACTGGCAATGCACCTTTGATCATTTCAGAAAGCTCTTTGTCTTTACGTAGTCGTACCCATAAGGCTAAAGCTGCACCGACTTGACCAGCACCAGCCATGGCTAAGATCGGTAATAATTGCGTGCTGCCTGTTGCTTCGATCATTTGAATGTGGATCGGGGTCAAAATTTGATGCAAACCAAACATGACCATTGGTAGGAAGGCCGCCCCTAAGACAAACCCAGAGAAAGCACCGCCCACGTTCAAGACCCAAGTGATCGAACCGACTAAGCTGTCAGAGATCAGACCTGCCAATGGCATGATCAAGAAAATCTCCGTCAAACCGATGATCAGCAAACACAACGTCGGGGTCACGATAATATCGATCGCTTCAGGAATCACTCGATGCAGCACTGCCTCTAATTTCGCCAAAAGCCATACAGCGAAGATCACACCGATGATTCCTCCTTGGTTGGCAGCTAAAGCTTCGCCAGTGAACAAGTTTTGGATCGGGGCTTCTGGGTTCATACCTGTCAGCAAGATGATCGAACCGATCACGCCACCAAGGGTTGGATTGGCTTTAAAGACCTGCGCTGCATTGACCCCAGTAAAGATCGCTAAATAGGTGAACATCCCATTTCTGAGGACGTTTAAAATCATGACATAATAATTCCAAGTATCTCCATCTAATCGGCCAGCCGTGATCATGTTGGTCAGGACAGAAGCGATCCCTGCGACGAGTCCTGCACCAACGAAGGCTGGAATCATTGGAACAAAGATATTAGAAATATCTTTCAGCAGCGACTTTAATGGCGATGATTTTTGTTTGGCTTTTTGGGCTGCTTTCATCTCTGCCGTTTTTTCTGATAACGCCTCTTTGCCTGATTTTTGCGGTGGGATCTCTTGCCCTAAATCAACACCAGCTTTTGCCACCATTGCATTGGCTACTTTGTTGACTTTCCCTGGTCCGATAATGACTTGCAGCTGCTCATCATTGACCACACCCATCACACCGGGAATCTCTTTTAACCCTTGTTGATCGACCTTGTCGTGGTCGCGGACGGTCATTCGTACGCGAGTCATACAGTGATTGACTGTTTCTACGTTGTCCATTCCGCCGGCTTCTTGAAAAATCTTCTCCGCTAACTCTTCTACCGTCAGTGTTTCTTTTGCCATTACTTTTCTCCTCCTAACGCCGTTTTGACAAACCCTTGTGCCGTGGCAAGTTTTGCTTGTGCTTCGTCTTTCGTGCTATCCGTCAACAGCATCACGATCGCCAATTTGACATTCTGATCTGCTTCTTCAAATGCCGCGGCGGCTGTTTCATAATCAGCTTCAGTCGCCTGCATGATGATCCGTTTTGAGCGTTCCACCAATTTTTCGTTGGTCGCTTTCACGTCGACCATCAAATTATTGTAGACTTTGCCGATCCCTACCATCGATAACGTCGAAATCATATTCAAAATCAATTTTTGGGCAGTCCCTGATTTCAAACGAGTCGAACCTGTAAGAAATTCTGGTCCACAATCGACCTCGATTGGAAAGCTGGCATGCTGAGAGATCTCCGCATCTTTATTACAAGCGATCGTAGCCGTTGTGGCACCGAGCTCATTGGCATAGTCAAGCGCCCCGATCACGTAAGGGGTTCTGCCACTGGCAGCGATCCCGATCACCATATCATTTTGGTTCAACTTCAAATCGATAAGGTCTTGTTTCCCTAGCGTTAAGGAGTCTTCTGCTCCTTCGACAGCGACCGTCATCGCTTCTTCGCCACCGGCGATCAAACCGACCACCATCTCAGGTGATACCCCAAAGGTTGGGACACATTCGGCCGCATCCAAGACGCCTAATCGACCACTCGTCCCAGCGCCAAGATAAATCAAGCGTCCGCCCTTTTTAAAAGCGACGATGGTTTGTTCAATCACTTTTTCAATACTAGGAATTTCTTTTTCCACCGCATAGGCAACTTTTTGATCTTCTTGGTTCATTTTTTGACACGCTTCTAAAATCGTCATTTCATCTAAATTGCTCGTTTCGCTATTGCGTCGTTCGGTCGTTAATTTGTCTAAATTGATTTTATTCATCGGAATCATCTCTTTCTAATTTAAATCGCATCCCTGCTTTGATTTGTTGGATCAACGGCAGATCGGCTGGTATCACCTGAGCGGCGAGGTTGACTTTTGGGTCTGCCGGCAAAGGTCGTTTGCACACCTGGATCTCTCCCATATAGCGCAAGTACTCTTGGTTATCGATCGTCACAGCCCCCACTGGCCGCTCTTGACTAAGTTCAGGTTTGACTTCTGGAATGGCATTGAAACGGGCATCGGCGCTGCGCAAGACATCCCGAGCTTCATCGTAACGATTTTGGTGATTCCCTAAGACGTGTTCAAAGTAAGTGGAACCAAGATCTTTGACCCGCAAAACGATCCGCGCTTCTTGCAGATACGTCGCAAAATGCTGGGCACTTTTTTCAGAAACCATGCCATCGCCAATGTAAACAGCATCGACTGAGCCAGTTGCCAATAAGTCGATCGCTGCGGCAAAAGGCGACCAGTTGCGGTGTTTTTCCAGTGTGGGTAATCCTTGAAATAACGGTCCGCGTTTCTTGGCATCCCCTGGAACAAAGGCTTGGACGAAAAAGCCTTGTGCTTTCAACCAGCGGTTCTTCTCCTGAAACCAGCCAACATCCAGTCCCGTTTCTGGTCGGGGGTAATAATTGTGCCAAGCTTCCAAACGAGTAAAATCGGCTCCATACGCCTGCAGCTCTCGAATGTCTTTTTCCGTCAATGTACTGGCATTCAAACTGATGGTCATTTCTTTTGAAAAAGCTGCGATTTGCTGATTGTCGATCGCATAATCCATTCGTAAACCAGTGACACCGATCTCCTTTAGTTCCGCCAGATTGTCGATGGAAAAGCCCGCTTCTGCTAATGCGTTTCCAGAAATATCTACCATTAAAGACAGCTGATGGTCTTTTGCGAAACCTCCCAAGTCCGTCAAACGCTGCCGATAAGTACTGCGATCATCTTCTGGTATGTGCATGGAGGTGAAAATCCCTTTAAAGCCTGATGCCATCGCAGTCATCTGCTCAAGTTCTGCTGCCGTCAAGTCTTCGTTCATAAATACAGAAAAGCCGAACATCTCTTTGCCTCCTTGATGGGTCACTTTCGTGATACCGTTTTCTATAAAAGCATTATAACTGATTCTTTTCCCGTTCGCAACTATATTTCATAATTAAATAATTAATATAGAAATATCGTTTCATTTAATAAGAAAGCTTTACCGTTTAAACTTTCTTATGCCCTTCTTTCTACACTTATGGTACACTTTATTAGGAACGAAACTTGCTTTCGTCATTTTTACATAGTAGGAGGAATCACATCATCAATGATTACAATGGATGATATTATTCGCGAAGGCAATCCAACCTTGCGTGAAGTAGCAAAAGAAGTACCTTTTCCTTTGAGCGAAGAAGATATCGCACTAGGAAAAGAAATGATGACCTTTTTAGAAAATAGCCAAGATCCAGTCAAGGCAGAAGAACTTGAATTAAGAGGCGGCGTTGGTCTAGCAGCTCCTCAATTAGATATTTCAAAACGAATCACAGCGGTCCTCGTCCCTAGTAGCGACCCAGAAAAAACAGAACCTGATTTTAAAGATGTTCTATACAACCCCAAAATTTTAAGTCATTCCGTGCAAGAAGCTTGTTTGGGTGAAGGCGAAGGCTGTCTGTCCGTGGACCGTGAAGTCCCTGGCTACGTGGTACGCCATGCCCGGATCACGATCAGCTATTACGACATCAACGGCAAAAAGAAAAAAGTTCGTTTGAAGAACTATCCTGCGATCGTCGTTCAGCATGAGATCGATCATTTGAACGGGGTCATGTTCTACGATCATATCAATCAACAAAATCCTTTTTCATTGAAAGAAGGCATTTTAGTCATCGACTAACTAAAAAGTCTCTACCGACATTTTGCGGCAGAGACTTTTTTTCTATACTATTGACTATCTTCCTTCACGGTTTTGGCATTAATTGCCTTTCGCTAGGCTTTCTTGATGATCGGCTTTGATTTTTTCTAATAACGCTGGCTGCTCAAAAAGGTCTAATGCCGTCAGCGCTAAAAGTTCCGCCGCGATGGCGATCGATTGCAAGCCTTTTTCACTCTTGGCAGCGGCTTTGAATTCTTCCGAATGACCCGCAATGTAGTCATCTGAAATCGAAACGGTGGGTTGGATCGTCGGGATCACTTGACTGACATTGCCGACATCAGACGAACCAAGGCTTGTTTTGGCTTCCGTATCGATCTCATCGGCAGGTACGCCCGCTTCTTGGGCATGGGCGAAGAAGATCTCATCAAAACTTGGTGTCACGATCACATCGTCGACGGAGTTTTGGAACAAACCAAATTCATAGGTCGCTCCCGTAGCTAAAGCGGCTCCTTTTACGATGTTTTCGACTTTCTCGTAGACATCATTCAAGGTTGCTCGATTGGCAGCTCGTAAATAAAAACGACCGGCTGCATATTCTGGCACGACATTGGCTGCCACGCCGCCATCGGTGATTACACCATGAATATTGACGTCTTTTGGTAAATGCAGGCGCAACCCATTGATTCCGTTAAAGACTTGCAGCAATGCTTCTAACGCGTTGATGCCTTTTTCTGGTGCAGCTGCCGCATGGGAAGCCCGACCATAGAACTTGATGTCCACTGGATCATTGGCTAATGAAGCCGTCGTTTTGCCATAGCGATGGGCTGGATGGACACAAAGAGCGGCATCGACATCATCGAAGAACCCTTCACGGACAAAACTGCCTTTAGCGGAACCATTTTCTCCACCTTCTTCTCCTGGCGTCCCATAGACTCGAATCTCCCCGCCTAGCTCATCGATGAAAGGTTGCAGAGCACTGGCAGCTAAGACGGAATAAGTCCCGAAGAGATTGTGTCCGCAGGCATGACCGATGCCAGGTAACGCATCATACTCGGCTAAAAAGGCAATCGTCGGACCCGGTTTCCCACTGACATAGCGGGCATCAAAGCCGGTGCGATGGCCTGCCACATCCTTTTTAACAGCAAAGCC
Organism: Enterococcus sp. AZ063; assembly: GCF_051715045.1. NCBI lineage: Bacteria > Bacillati > Bacillota > Bacilli > Lactobacillales > Enterococcaceae > Enterococcus > Enterococcus sp. AZ063. Next base: position 390,829 of record NZ_JBIOTA010000001.1, on the reverse strand, counting down.
TTCTTTTTCTAATTGGGCGATCAGGGCATCGGCTGAATAAAACTCATAGTTGCTGACTTCTGGGTGATTGTGGATATCTAATGCCAAGTCTTGATAAGCGGCTAAACGCTCTTGGATAAATGGTTTGATGGCTGCTTTCGTAATAGTTGCTGTTGTCATAATCAAATCTCTCCTTTTTATACATGCTTTTTCAGTTTTTTTATCAAATTACATGGTGCTTATTTTGCCCCAAAGGTTTCCCAAGCAGGAACGCTTGATCCTTTTGACGTTTCCTCGATGACTTTTTTCGTATCCTCTGTTTGGTAAGCAGCGACCACTTTTTGGTAAACTTCATTGTCTTCCTCTTCTTTACGGGCGGCAATGATGTTGACGTAAGGACGGGCCGTTTCATCAACAGGCTCTAAAAAGATCGCATCCTCGGTTGGTACAAATCCTGCATCCACCGCCATGCCGCTATTGATGACCGAAACATCGACATCCGAAAGTGCCCGGGCGGTTTGCGCTGCATCAAGTTCTGAAATTTCTAAGTTCAAACGGTTTTCTGTAATATCCGCGACCGTTGGTGTTTGTCCGGCTGCTTCATCCACTTTGATCAATCCAGCTGATTGTAATAAAAGCAATGCCCGACCACCATTGGTCACATCATTAGGGATCGCAACTTTAGCTCCTTCCGCCAAATCGTTGACATCCGTCACTTTGTCGGAATAAACGCCTAATGGCGCATTGACTGTATTGCCGATCGATACGAGATCAGTACCAAATTCTTCATTATAGTTGTCCAAGAAAAATTGGTGTTGGAATGAATTAAGGTCGATGGAACCATCAGCTAAAGCTGCATTGGGTTGATTGTAATCAGAGAATTGGACATATTCTAAATTGATGCCTTCGTCTTTCAAACGATCCTTGACATCATCCCAAACGTCGGTGTCCGCCCCGATCACCCCTAATTTCACCGTCACTTCTTCTTGGTCATTGGCTGCGGCACTGCCATTGTTTCCGCATCCTGTAATAAATAATAATGCTGCCCCTAAGACGATTGATTGTACGATTTTTTTCATTTTTGCTTCCTCCATAGACTTGCTTGATTTTTTATTTGTACGTAAGTGGTGGTCAGTGTGATACTCGTTTAATGAGTAGGTTGCTGACAAATTGACTGATAAAAACGAATACCAAGATGATCAAGGTCGCCATGATCGTGACATCGGTCTGGAATCGGTTGTACCCGCGGGTGATGGCTAAGTTGCCTAAACCACCAGCGCCAACAGCTCCTGCCATGGCGGTCAATCCGATCACATTGATCACGGTCAATGCAGAGACCCGAATGATTCCCGCCACGCCTTCTGGTAAATAGACCCGAAAAATGATACCGAAAGGACTGGTGCCCATCGCTTCAGCTGCTTCTACGACACCGGGGTCAACTTCTAGCAAGGCGATCTCGATCTGCCGAGCAAAGAAGGGGATGATCCCAGCAATCAGAGGAACCAATGCTGCTGTTTCGCCGATAGTCGTTCCAACAAGGAATCGGGTAAAGGTTCCTAGTAACGTTAATAAGATAATAAAGGGGATCGAGCGGACCACATTGATGACTTTATCGAGAAATTCAAAGAGCGGTCGATTTTCTAAAATCCCATTCGGTCGAGTTACTACCAAGACGATCCCTAACAAGATACCTAAGATGCCCGCAATCAAAGAGGTCCAAAAAACCATATACAAGGTTTGGATCGTTGCTGTCACAAATTCATCTTGGATCGCAACAACATTGGGAAAATATCTTTCTAATAAGGCAGCCATCTAAAATCCTCCTTTAATCACATTGTTTAATGGTTCTGCATGATTTTCTTTTAAAATATTGGTGTAAACTCCTTGAGCCTTCAAGTATTCTAAGGCATGTTTACGCTGATGGTATTCGCCAGATAAGCTAACGACTAAGCTGCCGATCGGCACTTCTTGCAAGATCTCCACGTTGCCGTAAAGAATATTGGTGGTCACTTTGTAGCGGCTGTACAATTGGGCGATCAGTGGTTCATTGGTTTGATCGCCAACATAGGACAGCTCCACCAGCCATTCATTTGGTGCCAAGGAAGAAAACTTCGAACTGCCAAGGATCGTTTCTAAGGCTTGGTCGATGTGCGTCGCCGTTCGGATGAAATCTTTGGTCAATGGTTTTTCTGGTTGACTGAAAATCTGAACGCTTGAACCTTGCTCGATGACTTCGCCGTCTTCCATCACTGCCACTTTGTTGCAGATTTCTTTGACGACTTGCATCTCATGAGTAATGATCACGATAGTCAAGCCGAGGGTTCGATTTAATTTTTTCAACAAAGCCAATATCTGTAAGGTCGTTTTCGGATCAAGGGCGCTGGTTGCTTCATCACAAAGCAAGATCTCTGGATCATTCGCTAACGCTCTGGCAATCGCGACCCGCTGTTTTTGTCCTCCAGATAGTTGGCTAGGAAACGCTTGGGCTTTTTCTTCCAATCCCACCAATGCTAACAGCTCGGTTACTTTCTGATGACGTTCCTGTTTGGACCGTCCCCCATATTTTAAGGAGAAATCCACGTTATCAAAAACATTGCGGCTGTCCATCAAGTTGAAGTGCTGAAAGATCATTCCGATCGTTTTCCGTTTTTCTCGCAGGGCTTTCGCAGAAAGCGTGGTCAGCTCGGTACCATTGACGACGACGCTGCCGCTACTTGGGCGCTGCAATAAGTTGATCACACGGACGAGTGTACTTTTCCCGGCGCCTGAGTAGCCCACGATGCCGTAAACGTCCCCTTTGTCGATCTCGATCGATACGTTTTTGACCGCTTGGATCGCGGGTTTCTTTGGTTGATTGAATGTTACTGATATGTCTTTTAATGAAATCATCGTCTTCCCCCTAGTTCTTGTCTTTTTCAATAAAAAAAGGCATCCTCAAACAAGTCACCTGTGACTTGTTTGAGGACGCCTTTTTGCGTGTTACCACCTCAGTTTAAGCTGCACTCACATACAGCTCCTTTTCGAGTACGATCATACTCTAGCCAGATAACGGTCGCTACCGTCGTCGCCTTGCAAACTACTGCTCGGAACGAATCACTCCTTGGCCATTTTCTAAAAGTCGTTTGATGCTTCTTTTCAGCTACCGAAGCTCTCTGTTGAAAAAACGTGCTTTTGTACTTACCAATTCTTCGTGTGTGGTGCTATTTGATTTTAGGTATAAAAAAAGTCCTTTTACCAGCGTTTGCTAGTAAAAGGACGAATACTCGTGTTACCACCTTTTGTTTAGAAGGTTTCCCTTCCCTCAACCCAACGTCTAGTCGTGCTAGAGATTGGTGCACTTTGTAACGGTAGTGCGCATCCGTGATTGCCTACTTATCGACAATCAATCCTCCAAGGCCATTTTTCATCGCTTCTGACTTGACTCTTTCCACCAACCAGAGTCTCTCTTTGAAGTATCCGCGGTTACTTTCCTTCTCAACAGATTCATTATTCTTGTTGAAGAGTACTTTACTGGAAAATGAACGCCTTGTCAACAAAAAATCACAATTTTTTCATCTGAGGATTTGCCAAGACTTCCGCAAAGCGTCCTTGCCAGATCATTTCGTACCAATCAATGATTTCAGCTGCTGATCGTCCTCGGCTTGGATACGTCGTTGTGGCTTGGGCATACACGACGTTTTGATAACCCAGACCATGCGCAAATTTGATCGTGCCATCAAGGCAATATTCCGTCTGAGCACCAGCAAATTCGATACTACGCACTTGGTTTGTCTGTAAGGCCGCTTGTAGATCTGTTTGAAAAAAACTATTGGCGTGTTTTTTTCGAATCAAACGATCCGTTGGTTCATAGGCCAATGCTGGGTGCAGTTGCCATGCTTTGCTACCGTAGGGCAACGTCTCCTCTTCATGCTGAACAAAAATAACTGGTTTTTCTTCTTTACGATATCGTTGGATTCGTTGGTTGACGAACAGCAATAATTCCGACAAATGGTCAATTGTTTGGTCATTTGTTTGACAGACCCCATTTTGCAAGTCAATGATCAATAAGACATCTTGCATCACTTCACTCCTCAATTTTGGTAGAGCATGCCTTTTTCTGCTAACTGTTGTTTGGCTTTTTCCAGAGCCGCAGGATCGGTGTAGCGCAACGTATGCAAGTGTACCCCATTGGTTAAATCTGAGAGCAAGCGGGCTTCTGCATGTTTGGTTTTGTTGATGAAATCAGTCACGTCTTGGTCTGTTTGAATCTGCAAATTGCCAGTGATTTCTCCATAGATCTCATGCTCAACGATGACATCGACCACTTCCACACCACAAGCGACAAAGATGCGCAATTCTTCTTCCGTTTGTTCAGGTCGATGCTGCACTGCTAGCTTACTTACATGTCCTGCCTCATCCAACAGCGCTTGCAGACGATAGCCGCGAGCCGTAGCCACAATCGCTTCACCAGCTGCTCGCAATAAGGCAATGTCCCCAACGATGATTTGACGGCTGACTCCGAGGGATTCTGCCAGTTTGCTGGCACTGATCGCTTTGTCCGCTTGCTTCAATGCCGCTAAAATGTTTTCTCGACGTGTTCCTCCATCCATACTCATTCCTCCAATTGATTCTCTTGATAGGTTTTTGAGTGGTTCATAATTGATTGAAACATAGCCAAAATCGTTTCTTCATAGGCTTGATTAGAAATCGCCTGCCGAATGTTTTCCAGCACTTTCTCTTCACGATTTTCATCTAATACAGGCAATTGACTGCTTTTCTTCAATTGTACGATTTCGTTGACCGTGCTCATACGTTTTTCCAAAAGATGCGTGAGTTGCCAATCAATGTCATCGATCGCTGCCCGCTGAACAGCCAAGGGATCTTGCTGGTTGTTTTCTTCTTCTAAATCGATCGTCTTGATGACCCGTGCTGGATTTCCCGCCAACACAACATTGTCTGGGAATGATTTGGTAACGACACTGCCAGCGCCTACCACGACATTGTTGCCTAAGCGGACCCCTGGCAAAATCGTGGCCGCACCACCGATCCATGCGTTGTCGCCAATCACGATCGGTGCCCCTAATTCTAAGCCGCTGTTTCGTTTGACCGGATGTAATGGATGAGTCGCCGTAAACAACCGAACATTGGGTGCCAGCATACAATTGTCGCCAAAGGTAATCGGGCAAACATCTAGTAACACACAGTCGTAGTTAGCATAGAAGTTTTTGCCGACAGAAATATTGTAGCCATAATCAAAACGGACATTCGGTTCGATATAGATTCGACCAGTCACAGAGCCGAAAGTTTCTTTTAGTAACTGCTCTTTGATTTTTGTATCAGTTTCTTGGTTGATCAGGTTCATTTGTTCACGGGCATATTTTCGATCTGCCACCAATTCTGGATCTGGGGAAAAGTACAATTCGCCAGCAATCATTTTCTCTTTTTCGGTACGTTGTGTCATATCATAAACTCCTTCATTCAATTTTCTGGAAAAACGTTTCGGCTGCTGCGGTCAACATGCCATATTCATTCGGGATCGCCAATGGTTCCTTATTGATGACCAACACCTGCTGGCTGTAATCGACTAACCCTGCAAAAGGATAGACTTGCAGCGAAGTCCCCACGACCACCGTCAGGTCGGCTTGAGCAACGGCTTGAATGGCTCCTTCAATGGTTTCATCAGTAAATCCTTCCCCGTAAAGCACGATCGCTGGCCGAATCTGACCACCGCACCCTGCATGGTGCCAATCTTGTAAATACGCTTGCCAAGGTACCTGATTGCCGCATTTTCGGCAATAACAGTTGTACAAGGAGCCGTGAAAATCGATTCTTTGGTGACTGCCTGCTTTTTCATGCAAGCCATCGATGTTTTGCGAAACGACCCAGACAGTTTTCTTCGCTTGCAGCTCAGCCATTTTTTGATGAATGATATTAGGCTGTGCTTGAGGATGGTAGAGGTGCTTGACGAATTGATAAAATGTTTCCGGTTCGTTTTCTAAACAGTCATGGCTTAACAAATACTCTGGCTGTGCCACTCCTTGATAGACCCCTTTTAAGGAACGGTAATCAGGAATGCCCGATGGGGTCGAAACACCAGCCCCCGTCAAAAAGGTCACGGATGATGCGGCGGTGACCGCTGCGATTGCTTGCTCAATAGATACCTTCATCGTTCTAACTTCCTTTATGGCTTTTCTCTTATTCTAACCGAAAAAGAACCGTTTTTGCGAAAAATCAGCCATTTTCTTTTTTAAAAGCAACTAATGCTTTTTCGTGCGGAATTGCTTATAATAGATGCAACAAATGCAAGGAGTATGGGAAAACCAAATGAAAATTTTGATTATCGAAGACAACAATGAGATCAGCGAAATGTTGGCTACTATTTTAGCAGCTGACTATACCGTCCAGCAAGCCTATTCAGGCACGGAAGGTCTGCTACTTTTTCAGCAAGATGCTTTCGACTTGATTTTGCTAGATCGAATGCTCCCTGGTAAAGATGGGACACAAGTCTTGCAAGAGATTCGCCAAACCTCCACGGTCCCCGTCATTATCTTGACTGCCTTAGATGAACCAGCCGATGTTTCCACCCTTTTGCTGGCAGGTGCCAATGATTACTTGACCAAACCCTTCAATGTCGAAGAATTAAAAGCCCGTATCATTGTTCAGTTGCGAACAAATAAACAAACCCCTCCAGTTGCCAGCAGCCACTCGTATAAAAACATTCAACTGTTGCCTGACTCGTTTCAGCTGCAACGAGGAGAGGCAACGGTTCAGTTAAAGAAAAAGGAGTTTGAGATTTTTTCCCTGCTCTTAGCCAACCCCAAAAAAGTTTATACCAAAGAAATGCTCTATGAAGCTGTTTGGCAAGAACCTTACTACGGTGAAGAAAACACGATCAATGTCCATATCAGCCATTTACGCAGCAAAATCAAAACACTCGATCCAGAGGAAGCGTATATCGATACTGTCTGGGGCATCGGCGTCAAGCTAGCTTAAAAAGGAGGAACCTCATGCATATACTTCAGTTTTTCGCCGCTCTGATCGTTGTGTTATTGTTGGGCTATTGGTTTTTCTTACTTTATGATCTAAAAAAGTACCACCAGCAATTAGCAAGAATCAGCGAAATCGAAACAAATCAAGAGATCCATTTGCAGACCCGCGTCCCCGCTTTAAAGGCGATCGCTTTGTTAAACAATCAGATACTTAGAAAAAATAAGCAGCAGCACTATCAAATGCTGCAAGAAAACCAGCAGTTGGAACAAGCCATTCAAAATATCTCTCACGACTTACGCACACCTTTGACGGTCGCCAGCGGTTACACACAACTGCTGCAAGCCGATGCGACCCTCACCCCGCAACAACTACAGCTGCTGGATAAAGTCAGCAGCAACCTAGAAAAAGTCGAAAATCATCTGGAACAGTTGTTGACCTATCAGCGTCTCAAAGACAATCAGCTCGCTTTGACTTTGGAAGAATTCAATCTTTCTCGTTTATTGGAAGAAGAACTGCTCCAGCTTTATCCTTCTTTTGAGGAAAACCATTTATCACTGACGGTTGCGATCCAACCCAACATCATGATCATTTCAGATAAAAAAAGCTGGCAACGAATTTTCCAAAATGTCCTTGGTAACCTGCTGGAACATGGCAGTGAAACGGGGACGATCCGCTTGAATCAGCAAGGAGATCGTATCGTTTTCCAACAAGAAAATCAGCTGAGGACACCGATCCAGCACCCAGAAAAATTGACTCACCGCTTTTATACGGAAGACCTTTCACGGCATAAACAGCAAGCCGGACTTGGTCTGTATATCATCGCGGCATTGACTAATACATTAGACGGCAAGATCCAATTGGATACAACCGAAGAGACGTTTCGTTTGACCCTTTTTTGGCAGCAGTCCGTTGAACCCCACTAACTCATGGCTATACACAAAAAACACCCAATCGCTCGACCTTCACTAGTCGATACGGTTGGGCGTTTTTCTGCTCTTACAATTCTTGTCTCTTAAACACCAGATGCGCAGCCAAGAGGCAAAGCAATAAACTGATCAGGCTCCCAAGAAAAATGGGTTGGACTGTTTTCCATGTTTGGAAAGTAGTCATGGTCACCATCTCTAACCCGCCTTGAAAGTCCAAGTATTCTAAAAACTTCCAGTTGGGTAAAGAGATTCGGGCAATCGCAAAGGCCATCGGAATAAAAATCGTCGCCAACACGCTGACCGCTGTATTTTTGGTCAAATACAAAACTAGCACTGCAAAAGAGGAAGTCGCTAATAAAATCAGTACAAAACTAACGAAATAATACAACAAGTTTTCTATCTGTGAAAGGTCATTATAACCAATCCCCCCAATAACCGTTCCCGCTACAAAGCTCACCAAACAAATCGCGACGATCTGTAAGACCAGCACCAATGTATAAACCAAGAATTTCCCAAAAAGATAAGCGGGTTTGGAGACACCAACGGTAATGATATTCTTCATGGTCCCTTTCGTGTACTCACTGCCTAAGACCTGCATCACCAATGGCAAGGAGTAATACAGCAACATGGAAGACAGACTGGTCTGGATCGCCAGAAAGCCAGTCATTTCCGTAAGGCTGCCTGCTGTTTGCGTACTATCCCCAAGAGTGACCCCTACACTACCATTGGAAACAACGGATAAAATCACCAACAATAAAATAATTCCTTCTGTGATCCAAAAACTTTTACTTCTTGATAAACGATACAAATCGGCTCGAATAAAATTCAACATCTTAATTTCCCCCTTCACTTGTTACTAACTCTTTGAAATACGACTCTAGATTTTCCCCTTCAAAAGAAATCCGGTCGATAGCGATCCCTTCATAAACCAGCTGACGGACCAGGTCACGAATCAACACATTCTCTTGATAAATATGAATTTTGTGGTCACTGACGACTTTATATTCGGAAATCAGCTGACTCTCTAGCAAGCGGCTAGCTGTGGCTACATCATCCACTTCTAATTGAATAAACCGTTTCGCCATCAGATCGAATTCGTGTTTGGTCATCTCTTTGATCAGACGCCCCTCACTAATGACCCCAAAACGTGTAGCCACTAAGTACAACTCTTCTAAAATATGACTGGAAATCAAAATCGTCATGCCGCGTTCTTGATTCAATCGTAAAAGCAGCTCCCGAAACTCAACGATCGCTACAGGATCCAGGCCATTGATCGGCTCATCTAGTATTAGAAAATCCGGTTGGTTCAATAAAGCGATGGCTAAGCCTAGCTTTTGTTTCATACCCAAAGAAAAATCACGGTATTTCTTGTGGCCAACATTGGTCAATCCGACAAACGCCAATGCTTTACTGACCGCCTCAGGTTCCACCACCCCGCTGATTTTGCAATAATAGTTCAAATTTTGCTCTGCGGTCAATTGGTCGTAAGCAACTGGGGTCTCAATCACATTACCGACCCGTTTCAGCATCTGAGTGTACACTTTGCCGCCTTCAACATCAAACAACTGCAGACTGCCACTAGTTGGTTGGATCAACTGAACGATCGCTTTTAATAGGGTCGTCTTCCCAGCACCATTTCTCCCCACCAATCCATAAATATCTCCCTTAGCGATCGTTAGATCGACATCATGTAACGCCTGCTGTTTGCCGTAACGTTTGTTTAATCCTTTGATTTTAAGAACATTTTCCATTTTTACTTCCTCCTTGCTTGCTTCTGTGCTCATTCTAGCAAGCAGATCTAAATCAGCTATTAACTAATTATTAATTGATTCTTAACTCGTAGTTTTCTGCAAAAAACAGTTTATTTCTATTATACACAGCTGAAAATGAACCGATCTAGAAAAACCGTCCCTTTTCAGCAAACCAACCAATAGCAGATGATCTTTTCATTACTGCTTTTGCTCTTTGTTTTTTGCCTCACAAAGAAAGAGATTCCTTCATGACAAGGAACAAAAAACGTGGTAAACTAGTCACGAATCAAAGTGAGGTGAAATACATTGGTAGCAGCTATTATTTATTGGGCAATGATCATTATCAGTTTCGGTTGGTTGACAGTCAGCTTATATTTCTCTATCTTCTATTTAGCACGTAAAGAAAATGGCAATTTATGGGCATTCGGCTTTTTAAATGTCATCACAGCAATCATTCAAGCCATCGTCCTTGTGGTTTACCGTACCTTCGGACAAGATTGGGGCGTTACACAATACTCAAGCCTCATCTATCTAGCACTTGGCTTATTGCTTGCTTTGACAGTCATCCAAGCTGTTTTAGGCCGTGAACCAAAAGCGAAAGTCGCTTAAGGGTTCCAATAGACACTCGTAAAAACGATCCGCTTTCTCTTTGATAAAAATAGGGAAATGGTCGTTTTTTTGTTAAAAAGAATTGACATTTGGGTGCTTTTCTTCTAAACTCTGAGAAGAATCAAATTAAATACGAGTACCCTTTAACATTTAGGTAGAGGTCGCGAGGTTCATTAATCCTGCTGAGTGAAGCAACACGTTTACAGCAGAGCTAGGGAACATCGCCGAAACAAGGTCGGTTTTGCTTGCATCGATTTTGTTGGGCCGCAAATGAACAATTTGCGGACTGTCTTAGCTTGTCTAAGTTGCGCTATGTTTTGTGAAAGGTTTGTCGACGATGACCTGTCAACAGCCGTTTTCCAATCATGGAGTACGGCTGTTTTTTTGCTTTTTCATCCTTACCTGCTTGTCCAACTCGTGAAAGGAAAGAGAAAAAATGAAAAAAAATAATTGGATCTGGGCAGTCTTCGCCCTCTGTCTAACCCTCATTCAGCTGCCCCTAACCGTGCAAGCGGATGACCAAACACCTGCGGAACAATTCCGTGTCGGTATGGAGGCAGGCTATGCCCCATTTAACTGGACGCAAACGACGGACGCCAATGGTGCCGTGCCGATTTCTGGGGAAGAAGGCTCGGCGTTTGCCGGCGGTTACGATGTCCAGATCGCCAAACGAATCGCTGAAGGCTTAGGCAAAGAATTAGTGATCGTCAAAACTCAATGGGACGGTTTGCCGCCAGCTTTGCAAGCGGGGACTATCGATGCCGTCATCGCTGGTATGTCACCAACGGCCGAACGCCGCGAGCAAATTGATTTTACCGATCCTTACTATGAATCCGACTTGGTGGTCGTAGTACGTAAAGATGGCGAGTTCGCCGATGCCAAAAGCCTCGCTGATCTTTCGGGGGCAAAAATCACTGCCCAGCTGAATACTTTCCATTATACGGTCATTGATCAAATCCCTGAGGTCCAAAAAGAACAAGCCATGCGGGACTTCTCCTCCATGCGCGTTGCTTTAGCTTCGGGCATCATTGACGGCTACGTCAGCGAACGTCCAGAAGGCGTCACTGCCGTCGGTGCAAATCCTGATTTGAAGATGGTCGAGTTCGATGAAGGGGCTGGTTTTGAAACCAATCCAGAAGACGTCCAAGTAGCAGTCGGGATGCGCAAAGGCGATCCCGATGTTGAAAAAGTCAATGAGATCCTTGCAGGAATCTCTGAAGAAGAACGGGTTTCCCTGATGGATCAAGCAGTCTTAGATCAGCCTGCAGATGCCAGCGGAGAAACGGCGGATCAAGGCCTGATCGCTGATTTCAAAAAAATCATTGATGATTACGGCATGCTCTTTTTACGAGGCGCTGGCTTGACCTTATTCATCGCGATCCTTTCAACGATCATCGGATTGATCATCGGTCTTTTAGTCGGTATCTTTCGGACATTGCCGCTTTCAGAAAATCCAGTAGGACGTTTCTTCCAACGAATCGTCAACGGCCTGCTGACCATCTATATCGAAGTTTTCCGCGGTACCCCAATGATGGTTCAGGCAATGGTTATTTTCTACGGAACGGCTCTAGCCTTTGGTGTCTCCATGAATCGCACGCTGGCAGCTGTGCTGATCGTTTCTATCAATACGGGTGCCTACATGTCTGAAATCGTTCGTGGGGGGATTTTTGCTGTAGATGACGGCCAATTTGAAGCAGCTCAAGCCATCGGAATGACCCATTGGCAAACCATGATCAAAGTCGTGTTGCCGCAAGTAATGCGCAATATTTTACCAGCTACCGGAAATGAGATCATTATCAATATCAAAGATACTGCTGTCTTAAGTGTCATCAGTGTTGCGGACCTCTTCTTCCAAGGTACATCAGCCGCTGGAACGAACTTCCAATACTTCCAAACATTTGCGATCATCGGTGTGATCTACTTAGTCTTGACCATCAGTGCCACCCAGATCTTGCGCTTTGTTGAACGCAAAATGGACGGTCCCAGTGCGTATGTCAAATTAGAAGACATCAACCCGAACGAATAAGGAGGAAGAACATGTCAGCAATCATTGAAATTGACCATTTAAAAAAGAGTTTTGGTGACAACGAAGTCTTAAAAGACATCAGTTTGTCTGTTAATAAAGGAGAAGTTGTCACGATCATCGGTTCTTCTGGTTCAGGAAAATCTACACTTCTTCGCTGCATCAACTTATTAGAAAAACCAACCAGTGGGCAAATCATCTACTTAGGTGAAAATGTGCTGGAAAAAGGCTATGACTTGCCGAAATACCGTACGCATCTAGGAATGGTTTTCCAATCCTTTAACCTATTCAACAATATGAATGTATTAGAAAACTGCGTGACGGGCCAAGTCACTGTTTTGAAACGTGATCGCAAAGAAGCAGAAGCGACTGCCAAAGAAAATCTGGAGCAAGTCGGTATGGCTCAATATGCCAATGCCAAGCCTTCCCAGCTTTCAGGTGGACAAAAACAACGGGTAGCCATTGCCCGTGCCTTATCGATGAATCCAGATGTCATGTTGTTTGATGAGCCGACTTCTGCGCTAGATCCAGAAATGGTCGGTGAAGTGTTGAAGACCATGAATACGTTAGCTCATACTGGCTTGACGATGGTGATCGTTACCCACGAAATGGGCTTTGCCAAAGAAGTGTCTGATCGGGTCATCTTTATGGATCAAGGTGTCATTGCCGAACAAGGGACGCCTGAAGATATCTTTATTCATCCAAAAGAGCAACGCACCAAAGAATTCCTTTCCCGTGTGTTGAATTAATTTTCTGTCTTGAAACACTTAGCGATCTTCTTCCGAGCTTTTTCGTCCTTTTTCAGTACGCTTGGAAGAATTCAATGCTAAGTGTTTTTTTATTGCAGGAGGAGGAATTGTCAGAATTTATCAAAAAATCACAAAAAACCATTGCTATTTGTTAGAAACTTTGTTATTTTTTTTAAAACTAAGGAATTATAGGAGCTTTCATTTATGGAAAAAAAGTTACAGTTTAAGGATTATATGTATGTTGGATCAATGCTTTTCGGTCTTTTCTTTGGTGCCGGAAATCTGATTTTCCCCGTTCACATGGGACAAGAAGCTGGCGCGAATGTCGGCTTAGCCAACCTTGGCTTTTTAGTTACAGGGATCGGCTTGCCATTTTTAGGGGTCATTGCAATTGGCGTTTCCCAAAGCAGCGGTGTTTTTGAATTAGCTTCTCGGATCAATCGCCGCTATGCAATGATATTTACGATTTTGCTTTATTTAGTGATTGGGCCATTCTTTGCTTTGCCCCGTTTGGCTACCACTTCTTATGAGATCGGGATCGCTCCCCATGTTTCGTCTGACATGCAAACTTGGTTATTGGCGTTGTTTTCTGCCCTCTTCTTTGGCGCTGCCTGGTGGTTTTCTCGTAAACCAAGCAAAATCTTAGATTATGTAGGGAAATTTTTGAATCCATTATTTCTGGTCTTACTAGGCGTTTTGCTGTTTTTTGCTTTTTGGCAACCTCTAGGAACCATCAGCGATGCGCCGATCTATCCTAGCTATCAAAGCGATGCTTTCTTTACTGGTTTCACCAACGGTTACAATACCCTTGATGCGCTGGCATCTTTAGCCTTCGGGATCATCATCGTCTCGACGATTCGTAATATGGGGGTTGAAAAACCCACGACAGTCGCAAAAGACACGATCCTTTCTGGTTCTGTCAGCATCGTGTTGATGGGGATCATCTATACCTTACTTTCTTATATGGGAACCAAAAGTCTAGGGCAATTTCCTATCAGCGAAAACGGTGGGATCGCTTTGGCACAAATCGCCAACCACTACCTTGGCACTGTTGGCAGTCTGCTGTTGGCTTTGATCGTTATCTCCGCTTGTTTAAAAACTGCCATTGGTTTGATCACGGCTTTTTCCGAAACCTTTGCTGGATTGTTTCCCAAGCAAAGCTACGGGTTCTTTATCGCTTTGACAAGTATCTTGCCAGCGATCTTCGCCAATGTCGGCTTGACCAATATCATCGAGTTTTCTATTCCAGTCTTGATGTTTATCTATCCACTGGCGATCACGTTGATTTTGTTGGCGATCATCAGTCCCTTGTTTCATCATCGTGCCAGTGTCTATCGAATGACGACATACTTCACATTGATCGCTGCAATCATCGACGGCTTAAATGCAAGTCCTGCAGTGATTACCAACAATGCTTTCGTGCAAGGAATCTTGTCTTTTGCATCAGATTATCTGCCTTTCTTCCAAATCGGGATGGGGTGGGTCGTACCGGCTGCGATCGGATTTTTGATCGGTTTGCTATGGTCGTGGTTCAAAAAAGACCCTGTTTCAGCCTAAATTAGTTAAAAAGATGAAAATAACCTACCTTTTTTTAAAGGGTAGGCTATTTTTTTGATTAAAAAGACTGACAGTTTCGTAAAAAAAAGATACAATAGAGCCACAAAGGAGGATACCTATGTTTTATGAAGAACTTATGATGGACCCGCAAACATTAATTAAATTTAAAATATTCCGGCGTATGCTGACTCTGCAAAACCCTAGCCACCCAATCGCACAATTGGCAAAGGAAATGGAGTTAAGCTACCAACAAGCTTTTATAGAGTTGACTGAGATCGACCAAGATCTAACTGAGTTAACTCCGGATCATATGTCGATACTCGGTCGTGGCGGTAAATTACAGCCTCAGAATATCGCGGTAACGATCGATGAATACCGCTTCTATTTATTGAATAAAAGCGTTCCGTTCTTATATGTTCTTTACATGCTGAATGAAGACCATCCTACGATCACGGATTTTTGTGCAAAATACGATGTCAGTCGTTCAACGGTGTCTCGCAAATTTGAACATCTAAAAAAACATTTGAAGCAATTTCAGCTTCGCTTTACGTACACTGAATCAAACTTGGTGGGCGATGAGCGTCTTGTGCGGCTCTCCCTATTCAATATCATTTGGTTAGGTACTCGTGGAATAGAATGGCCATTTGCGATCGCTGAGAGTGAGACAGAAAAAATGGTGGATCGATTCACGGAGTACTTCCCAATGACTCATTCTTATCTTGGCCGATTAGAGTTGAAATATTTCGCCGCCTTGATTCTTTTACGAATCAAAAAAGGAAATTTTGCCAAATACGACAAGCGGTACAATTTCCTAATGAAAAATAATCCATATTTCGATTTTGAGCGTTTGACACAAGTCGTTGATCCTGAAGTTTCAATGACAGACAAACAATTAAAAGGCGAATCAGGGTTTATTTATTTGATGGCGCAAATCTTCCCATTCTATTTGAGTCCTGAAGAAGAAGCGTTGCAACAAACCTTGCAATTCTTTTCAAGCAAACAAAACCCAGTTTATCCATTAGTCGCAGACTTGTTAGCAGAGATGAAAGCAACCTTCTTTGCTTCACAACCTGGCCTGTTAGACGAGCCATTGGTCGTGGGCAATTTAATCAATGTGACTTTCGGCAACTACGTTTTCCGTCAGCCGTTTCCAAATATCTATCGCTTGCTGACGCCATCGATCAATCGCGGGTCTGCTGAAGAGCAGCTGCAGCAAAAAATCGATGAATTCTTAACGAGTTATCGCGAAGAATCCGCGGTGGACTATATCAACGATGAAAACCAAGAGCAGATGGCAACGATGTATACCCACGCCCTGCTGCCGTTTTATGATCAAATCCGTTATTCGAATCGTTTACGGGTAGGGGTTGCGTTAGAAGACAATTTCTTAGTCGTTCAAGGATTGAATCAATTCTTACATGACTTGACCTTCGTAGCAGCAGAACCTTATGATCTAAACCAGCAAGAAAACTATGATGTCATCGTTAGTTCCAATCAGTTGATGAAAAAACTCAAACCAGAAAAAATGAGTTATATTTGGGATTATGCGGCAGATGATCGGCAATACATTGATTTGTATCGTACCTTGAAAAACCGTTTTGATGAAAAGAACCTTTCTCTGTAATCAAACCGTTACGGTTTCTTAAGAACTTCCGAAAAGATTTGTCACAAAATATTCATATTTATCTCGTATACTCTATGTATACCAACAAACAACCCTAACTAACACTTTTTCATTTTTAACTCCTTCCCGTCGGCCACCCACCGACGGGTCTTTTTTTACTTCTTTTCGCAGCCAGCAAACTTAAACACTTTCCAATCTTTTCTCCACAAAAAATTCATATTTGGACAGTATAGTATACATAACCCAACAAACAACCCTAACTAACACTTTTCATTTTTACTCCTTGCCTGTCAGCTACCCACTGACAGGCTCCTTTTTTTCTTATGGGGTTTGCCGTATACTAAAGGCAGGAGGTGTCCTATGACAAAAGCCATTACGACAGTTGACCAATACATTGCAGCAGCTCCAGCAGAACGACAAGCGATTTTAAGAAAGGTCCGTCAAACCATCAAAGCCGTTTTACCTGAAGCGGTTGAAAAAATCAGTTATCAAATGCCTACCTATCATCAGGGAGAAACTATCGTGCATTTTGCCTGCGCCAAACAGCATCTTGGCTTTTATCCCACACCTTCTGCGATCACGGCCTTCCAAGAAGACCTACAACCCTACAAAACCAGTAAAGGGGCGGTTCAGTTTCCTTTTGCACAGCCGATCCCTTACGAACTGATCGCTGTGATGACCGCTTGGCGACTCGCAGAAGTCAAAAACAAGCACGCTTAACCAGCAATAAAAAAACCGCTGTGTCTAATGACGCAGCGGTTTTTTTGCTATGCACAGGCTTGTCTACAAGCCAGGTTTTGTATTCAAGGTGCTAACTTTCAGCACATGATGCAGGGGAATAATCCGCAGCTGCTGACGGTCGCTTTGTAATTTCAAGACAACTTGTTCTTTTGCTACCGTTTTGCCGACGATCCAGCCGGTAACGGTTTCAAAACCACCCAATTTCTCTGTTTTTACTTGCAGCACGACCAGGTGCTTGGCAGCGGCTGCCTCTTGCAGCGTTCGCTGGATTTCTTTGACTTTTTCAGACTGATTCTTCTTGTCAGCATCATCACTGAAAAAGGTATCCAGCAACGTTGTGGATGTCATCACAATGAGTTTGCCCAATTGTTTGATGGGCGATGGTTTCTTTTCCATTGGACATTCCTTTCTGCGCGTTGCAGCAGTTTATAAAAACCACACATACGTTCGCATTTCCATGGTTCTATTTTAGCAAATTTTTGGTAAAATACAAGCGAACACGCCTTATTTTTCAGAAGAAATAACCTCTAGCCAAAAAGGAATTCCTTCTTGTAGCAGTTGATAGGTCTCTTCGAAATCTCCTGTATAATAAGGATCTGGTACTTCCGCGGTTTCTTTGCCAGGAACAACACTCAAATACGAACGAATCTTTGCGGTGGTATCGGCAGGTGCCAGCGCTTGAAGTGTTTCAACATTGCTTTGATCCATACCGATGATCCAGTCAAATTTGGCAAAGTCTGCTTCTGTGATCTGCCGTGAAATGAGTCCCTCGCTGGATAAGCCTGCTTGACGCAATCTTTTTTTGGTTCCGGGATGAGCAGAATGTCCGACTTCCCATGAGCTGGTCGCTGCCGAATCGATCTGCCAATCCAATTTGCGTTTTGCTATTTCTGCTTTATAAATAGCTTCTGCCATGGGGGAACGGCAAATATTACCTAAACAAACAAATAAAACTTTCGTCATCGCTCACTGCTCCTCTTTTTCATAGATTTGGTGGCCAAAAAATTCCACATCCTTCGCCAAACGAAACAATTGCGTTGCAATCTCTAAAGGGGTCTCTGGAAAGTCGTTGTGAATCCAATTTTCCAAAATGCCTCCGCAGCCGTAGGAAAAGAACCGACTATAAAATAGAATGTCTTGTTTCGTCAATTGTTGCTCTTGATCGACCTCCAAGAACAAGCGCTGAAAAAGCGGTTCTGTGATCTGTAGAAATCCGTTCATTAAGATTTCGCGGTCATAAGCCAGTGATTTGCGGTAAAAGGCCGGCGCTTGTTTCATTGCTTTCAGCATGCGCAAGGCGGCTTCTTCCCAGTTATCAAGGGAGACATCTTCTGTCGTCAAAAAAATCAGGGCATCTTGCCGATAGATCCATTGGATCAAAGCTTTTTTATCAGGAAAATGGTAGTAAAACGTCTGCCGATTGACTTGCGCCTTTTCGGCGATCTCCTGTACGCTGATTTTATTCACTTCTTTGGTCTCACAAAGGGTGATCAATGTCTGGCCAATCACAGCCTTCGTTTGTTTCCCATCCATCATAGGGCACCTCTTTTTCTTCTCTTTCTATCATACCAAATTTTCCTGCAAAAAAAAATCCTATCAAATGGTCCTTTTTCACAGACCTTCCCCGAAACCTTCATCAGAGCAATAGATTCCTGGGCGCTTTTTAAATAGGACAGGTTTCTACAAAAAACGCCTGCCTCCATTTGAGGCAGACGTTGCTTTCGATAGTTAAACGGCAGGTTGCTCATTGTGCCATTTTGGTTTGAAACTGTTCTCTTCGAATCACACTGACTTTTTCAGTGAAATTGGCCCAGTCGATGGGTCTAGGTGGTGCCAGCCATAAGATATGGTCGATCCCCAATGCACCATAAAAGGGTAAGTTTGAAAGAATCAGATGCGTATGATCATCTGGGTAACTTTGGAATTGGACATTTAAATCGAGGATTTTTTCGATATTCTTTTGGATCATCTGATTGTAGGAATCGCCAAATGAAAAGTCCACGCAGACATACAAGGGAACCAAAATCTCTTTTAGCGGAATCGTGGAAATCAACAGAATCAGGTACCTGAAAAACAAAAACTCTTTATTGTTCCATAAGATCGGCCGGTTGCGGCTTTCTTCCAGATAGTTACGGCAAAAGGCAGCATATTCTGGATAGGTTTCAAGAAAATACGTCACATCCATATATTGGTATTCATAGCGAGAACTAAAGGAAAACGACAAGAGCTGATAATGGATCGTTGTCGTTTCAGCATGAAGAAGTGCCAACGTATCTGCGGTTAAGGAAAACTGCTGTTGGACGGCTTGAATAAAATGCTCGTTTAATTGTTGGATATAGGTTTGTTCTTGATCGATGTAGCTATTGTTGTCGATCAGCCAGCCCTCAACGATCAAAAAGCGCAAAATATCTCGAGCTTCTCGCTCTAGCACTTCTTGATCGGTGATCGTCAAAATCTCCTGCAGCCAGCGTTTCAATTCCTCAATGATCACGAGATGTTTGGGCAAGACTAAATCATTTTCCACGCTGTTTTGCAGGTAATGACCATTCGTCATCCGTGCCAAAACGATTCCTAGATAATGTTTCTTGCGAATCCGCATGCGAGCAGACTGTTCTGGTTTAAGCCAGGTGCTTTCATTAAAATGATCAAAGGTCTTTTCTTTTTCCAGGATTTCTTTTGGAAAAGGGGAATGATTCAGATAGTATTCCTTCATAAAAAAGAGGAAAATAAATTCCCTGATCTCACTTTCCTCCCCAACCAGCTGAAATTCTTTCGTCACTTCAATATCATATTCTTTCAAGATCAGTTTGAACTGTTTAAATTCTTTATAGACGGGATTATGGCTTAAATAGTGATTGGTGGCAAATTCGTATAAAGAAGACAATTGCTCAAAAAAACATTCTTTCAACATGGAAAATTTCAACGCTTGATCCAAATAATAGGTCAGCAGTGTATCGGAAGTTGCCAGCCCCGAGGCATTCAGTTTAATGACCGTCCCATCGGTCACGATCTCAAATTCCTCGTTCAATCCGAGTTCATAAAAATCAAGATTCAATTCTTGAACGGTTTTGTTGATCAAAAATTCCGACATGGTCAATTGATCCATCAATGTTTCCTTCGTTTCCGAAAGAGCGACTGCGTTTTCCAAATATTGCAGCATCACCAATTTTCGTTTGTCCGCCTTATTCAAAAATGTCACAAACATGCGTTTTCAAGCCTCCATTGTTTTTTTGGCCATAAAGGACGTTTCCTGAAAATAAGTAGCACAAGCTGGCAAGATAAGAAGGCTTATCATCGCCATCACCATCTGTATTATTTCCTGGCAGTGCTAGATCGACGTTCAAACGATCCGGCGCAAAGACATCCTCCAGCATGACTCGTTGGGCAAAATGTTTTTGCTTTTCCAAAAAACTGCTTTCTGACAGTGAGGATCGCTCCGGCTCTTTTTTCGGAACGGTTTCTGGTTCAGGCGCGGGTTGTTCTTTGGATTCTTCCATTTCAGTTGGCGGTTCCTCCACTTTTTCTGGTATTTCTTCTGGTGGGTCCGTGGGGACGATTTCTTCTGAGGGGTCCAGCGGATTATAAATGGTCGCAAAAACGACTTGTTCTGTAACAAGATCGATCATTCCGATAATCATGCACGCACCAATGACAAAGCCAAATCTGCGTTTCATTTTATTCACCCTCCTTATCATCAGCGCATCTTCTGATGATGTTTCTACGACGCTGAACGGTCCAACAACTTATGGGCGCCCAGCAGACATCCACTAATTATAAATAAAATAACAAATAAAAGAAACCAATTTTTCATTGATTGTTGTTTCCATACCGTTTGTTGTTTTTCAACCATCACTTTTGCTGCTTTCGGTGTGCTGATTATCGCCGCTGGTTTTTGTGGGTGATCGGCAGTTGCCTGCTCAACAGGAATTGCTGTCAGCACGTACCGTTCTTCTGTTCGAGTAGGCGTAGGACAAGTGATCAAGGTCAATTTTGGTGTCTGTTCTTCCTCTAGCACCGACAAGTCCGATTCGTCTACGATTTTTTTATCCGTGATGATATACTGTTGACTCTCCTCGAGATAGGTCACTGATACTTCCATCCCCACCTGTGCTTCTAGCAATTGACCAAATAACAAACTTTGTCTGCCAAGATGATGCCCTAAAACGACAAAATTGCTATTTTTCAACGAACGTTCGGGAAACATCACGACGCCGCCTCTCAGCAGCTGTTGATTCGTTAGTCCCACCAACAGCGGCTGCTGGAAATCGATCGCCTCGATTGCGACAAAGCCGTACCCAGTGATCGTTGTCGGCTGAGGCGCCAATACATCTGACAGAGCTGGCATTTGGATCGTTTCTTCTTCTGGGATCGTTGCCGACAGCTGCGTGGCTATCGTCAATTGCGTGGTGCGTAATTGCCAACTGACGATGCTTTCTTTTAGAAAAGGCAGTGCCAGCAAAAGAATACCTACGATGATCAACCCATCGATCAAGCATTTCTCAAAGTGCTCACGCTTCATCCGTTTCATTTTTTTTCTTTCGTCGGTACCATAAAAGCAGCAGCAAGGCGAGTAGTAGCAACAGTCCGCCGATCAAGAAATAAAGCCATGTGTAATCTGTTTCGATCGTCACATCCTTCTTATTAAGATCACGTGCGACCTCTCCAGTCACTGTAAATTCTTTTTCGAAGGTCCATTTATAGAGATAGCTTTCTTCTTCGCCTTCTTCATTTTCAATTTTGTATTGCCCTTCATCGCTTTTTCCACCATAAGCAACGGAAGTCAACACGTAGGTCCCTGCTTCTAAACGTTGTCCTTCTAAAGAGATTGGGTACGAGAAGTTGGAATTAGGTGCCATTTGCATTCGTGAGGTATCCGAAGAATACAAGACGTCGCTATCACCTTTTTTCTTCACTTCATTGATCAGGCGTAATGAATTCAAGTAAGCTGCTTCAGGATTTTGAAGGGTGACATTGATAGTATTTCGGGCGTTGACTTGACCTGGTCCAACATCCAGCAGTTTTAGATCCGGTGAAACTTCTGTTGTGTTTTGTCGCAGTAAAATCGCAACGACATAGGCATACTCATTCTTGATAGCTAACCCTTGCTCTTCTTCACTGTCAGCAGTATCGGCTTCCTCTGTCGTCTCTTTTAAGGTCAATCCGCCTGCGATAACCCCTTCAAAGGATTCTGAAGGCATGGTGATCTTTAAGGGCAAGGTGATTTGGGATTGTTTGGGGATCGTGATCTCTTCATCCACTTCAATCAAATCAGCCATATCATAAGGCAAGGTTTCGTCCGCTTCGATGTCATTTTCGCCATATTCCACGACTCCGTTTAAGTTTGTGGTAGCTGAAGCGATCACTGGCGCGATGACGACCTCTTGATCGGTGTCATTACGCAATTGAACTTCAACGGTTTGTACCGTACCCGGCGCCATTTTCAAGTCAAAATAAGTTTTTTCTTTATCGATTTGATTTTCTGGAATTACGGGATTGACGGCAAAGTTAAATTCAGAAGCGGTTCCTATCGTTGGTACAAAAAAGAAAATACTTGCGAATAGGAGCGCCAAAAGCTGGTTGATTTTTTTCATGATGGATGTCCCTTCTTTCTATGTATTCTCCTTAAACCACGAAAGGGTTCAAGGAGAAAGCTGGTACTTATGGGTTTGTTGGTGTGTCTGTCAGTAACCAAGTAAACGTGGTGTTGTATTGGCTGGCATATTTTGTCGTTGAGCCTGGAACTTCCAACTCAATGCTATCCATAGCTGCAGCTAAACTATCGCCCCAGCTCATTAGATAGGTCCCTGCCCCTTCGCCATCTTGGGCACTCATCACTAAGGATTGGGCACCATTTGGATTCAATGTGATCGTTGAACTCACATTTGATGGTTTTGGTGACAAGGAAGGTGTTACTACAGTTCCCTTCGTCAAGCGAATTTGCGCGGCGGTCAATTCTTGATCTTCTGCTGTTTTGAACTGACCATTTTGGCGAACATTCAATGTCCAACCGCTCTCTGTTCCCCGATTGTCTGTCACTTGGACAAAATTTGGTCCTTCTTGATTCACATTTGCTGAATCTACGTATTTTTGGGTTTCCGCATGGTAGATCTCTGTTTTTGAGGTGATTTTTTGCGTACCAAAGTAAAGGCTTGAAGCAAAATCAATCGATAACGGTCCGTTGGTTCCTGGATTTGGTCCATCTGGGTCCGTTGGGTCAACTGGTTTGATCGGATTTTCTGGATCTGGGTCTGTTGGACTGATTGGATTGGTTGGGTCTGTATTTGGTTCAAAAGTGATCTGTCCGTTTGAATTGTATTCTGCGCTGTCCGCTGCTTGTGCCAGCACAGGAGCAGCGAAGCTTAGCCCTAATACTGAGAGAAATGCTAGTGTTTTTTTCATGTCTATACTCCTTATCCTTCCGTTCCTGGTGTATCTGATAATACCCAAGTTAGTGTAGTCGTGTAGCTAACGGCATCTTTTGGTGTGCTGCCGGGTACAGAAAGTGCGACTGCTTTGGTAACATCTGCTTGTACTTCTTGGCCATCCTTATCTATTTCAGTGACCGTCTCAACGCTTCCCCAAGCGTTGACCCATGTTCCAGCACCCGTTTGATTTGCTGCGGTCATCACCACTGATTCAGCACCTGCTGCATCCAATGTGATCGTCGCTTCTGCCACTGGAGCAGTAACGCCGATCGCATTTGATTTAACGGCAGGACTTGTTAGGGTAATGACAGAACCAGTCAATTCTTGATTCAACGTCGATTCGTTTTTGAATTGACCATTTTGCTTCACAGACAACCGCCAACCAGCATTACTACCGCGATTATCCGTTACTTGAACATAATTGGCAGTTTTTAATGTAGAAGCTGTGTCATCGTCATTCAAATACCCTTGTGCTCGTGCATAATAGACTTCGTTTTTATTGGAGATTTTATTGACGCCAAAATCTAAGCTAGAGGCATAATCGATCGATAATGGTCCATTCGTTCCAGGGTTTGGTCCATCTGGATCGGTTGGATCCACAGGATTGACTGGGTTTTCTGGATCTGGATTTTCTGGATTGACTGGGTTCGTCGGATCGGTATTTGGAATAAAATCAACCGCCCCATTTGAGGTGTAAGAAGCCGCTTCAGCTGCTGAAACCTCAGTTGCTGCACTCGCTGCTGCCAATACGGCAAGACTTAAAAAGACCCATGCTGTTTTTTTCATTTCTATTTGACACTCCTTTATCTGTTTTACTGAAAATCAGTGATTTTAATTGCTTTCAGGGACATTCTTTAAATTCCAAGTCAATGTCGTCCGATACTCTTTGGCTAATTTTACGGAACTGCCTGGTACATTTAATTTTACTGCCGTTGACCCTTCCGTTGCATCGTTCCCAAACTTGTAGATCCAAGTGCCCATTCCTTTTCCGACAGGTGCGTTGACCAATGTGATTTCACTATCGGGTACAAAGGTATGACTTGCCGTAACCGTTGGTGCATACTGCATATCGGTGACCGAAGTTGCTGCACCTGAGGCGATCGATAATGAAGCCCCGACTAGCTCTTCGTCATCAGCCGTTTTGAATTGTCCGTTTTGCACAACACTCAATGACCAGCCTTCTTGCGTTCCTCGTTTATCTGTTACTTGCACATAGTTTGGTCCAGCAGCGCCAGCTGTGAACTCTTGCAGCTGTGCGTAATAATCTTTTGTTTCGGAAGTGATCAATTGGTTGCCAAATTGAAAGCTTGAAGCAAAATCGATCGATAATGGTCCAGCTGTTCCAGGGTTTGGTCCATCTGGATCGGTTGGATCGACGGGATCCACTGGTTTTTCTGGATCGGTCGGATCAACTGGATTGGTTGGATTCGGGTCCGCTTCAAAAGTGATTGCTCCATTTGAGGTGTATTCAGCGGCATTAACGGTTGTTGGTAACAGAGCAGTGCTCATCAATAGAATGCCTGCCGTCAAGAAAAGTTTTTTCATTTTTTGTTCTCCTTTTGATTAAAATGATTCCTGCTGCCAACAAAACGACAAGACCACTGCTTTGATAGCGATTAAAGTGATCCGACCCTGTTGCCGGCAGAATGTTGTTGCCTTTTTGATTTACTTGTTTATTCCCTGGCTGTTCTTTTACGGGCTCTTCTGGCTCCTCAACTGGTTCTTCATAGACACCGAAAAAGGAAGTAATGCCATTGCTGTCATAGGCACCTGCTTCGGCTGCTGAAACGAGCTGAGGAAACATTAATAGACAGCCAGCAATAATACCGATCATGATTTTTTTCATTTATTTTCCTGCCTTTATGGGTTGCCAGGTGCCGAAACTAGCTGCCAGCTCAAGGTTCCTTGATAGTCCCCGACTTTTTGCTGTTCGACTGGAACGGTAAGCTTGATTCCTTCATTCTGACTTTCGCCCCAGTGCTGATTCACGACGTATGTGCCATTTTCTGTCAATTCCGTTTCCTCGATGATCATTTCCCCACTGGTTATCATCTGTTCTTGACCGTTTGTCACAAAGCGGAAGACATCGGTTAATTGATCTGTCCCATCCGTTAATGGCTGTTGCTCTTTGACCGTCAAGCGCCATGGACTCCGTTCGGACCCTCTCGTATCTTTCACTGCTAGCTCGCCTGTGATCGTTGGCCAATAATCTTGTGTTTCTGTGGCAACTTTCTGCTGCCCAAAATCAAAGTCTGTTGGCACACTGCTTAAAATAAGCTCGCCGGCAACTGCGACATTGACGACTTTTTCTGCCCGTTGACTGCCTGCTTCATAATGGTAAGCCGTTGACACATTTTTCAACAGCTCATCTTCCGTTGCTTGCTGGATCGCGGCAAAAGCTTGCGGATCGACAGTCGGTGGTACATTTGCCCGATTATCTGCAAAAATCGTGGTTGCTTGGGTATACTCTGCCAAAGCGGCTTCATCTGTCAGCGCCGTTGCTTCTGGTAAGGTCAAACGGACATCTTTTGCATAGACGGCAAATTGCCGATCAGCAGAAATGACACTTTCATTTTTGACCACCACCAGATTCACGGTAGTTTCTGCCTGATTCTGATCGTTTTCCCCTACGGAAAAAGTGACCGCTTGTTTGCGGTAGACCGCTGTTTCTAACGGTTCTTGAATCGCAGCTAAGACCTCATCTGTCAGCGTATCCTTAAAGAAAGGACGCCCGCTGGCTTCGAGATAAGTAACGGCTTGTTCTTTTGTCAGCGATTGTGCCTCTTGCTCTGTAAGGATCACATTGCGGGCTTGGACTTCCGCCTTATTTGAGTAGCGGACACTGATATCGTAACTATACTCCCCATCAGGACTCGTCCAATCAACTGGCTCTGAATCTGGTTGTTCCGTCAACTGCTGATCCGTGCTATCCAGCTTGCTGGATTTGATTTGACCCGCGTAGACCCATGAACCGGACGTTTGAGTTTCTGGTGTGAACGTCAATGTTGGCAATTCCGTTACCGTGTAGGGAATCAATAAACGACCTTTTTGCACCTGTGTCCCCGCCTGCTCAGTTCCCCATGCTTGCAAGGTCAGCGGCGTATTGTTCTCTTTGACTGCCGTTACATTGTGACTAATGGCACCGATCCCATTCGCGACTCCGGGTGTTTCGACTTCGTAGTTAATGATCGAACCTGGTATCGCAATACCGTACCCGTTGGCTGTATTGGTCACATCGTTGTCCCCGATGAAGGTTTTCCCAGTCGCTTTTTCGATCCCGCTGAAATTGATTGGCGTGATTGCTGCAGCATTAGCAGCAGTTGGATTTATGGTCAGTACTTGATAGGCACTAACCGCACCAAACCACGTTCCTTGACTGTTGACTCGAGAACCTGCATCATTGGTCGTCGTTTTCAGCCACGTTAAATGATCTTTGTCCGTATCTGGTGTGGCGAAATCTGAGAGATTGATTCGCCCCGTTCCCGGCGGCGACTCGATCGTCCCTTTGTCTTCTACCGTTAACTTCGCTCCTGAAATCAAATTCGTTGCGGAAGAAATCCCGATACCGGCATCCTTGGAAAGATGGATGTCACCGAACTGATGATAGGTCGTTGCGTGATTGGCAGCAGTCGCTGAACGGCCATTTTTGATGTCTCCCCCATTGGCCATCAGCTTGATACCGTTTGTCACATTCAATTCGGTAAAGTTGACGATCCCCAGACCCGTCACAGCGATTGGATCAGTTTGATAAGAAGCTGTCCCATCGACATTTTCACCAAAGTTCATCTTCACTTGATTACTGCTGTTGGCTACGATCGTGTTCGTAAAGTTATCTGACGCGTTTCCGCCTGAGATCCCATTGATACTTTTGGCTCCTTGAAGTCGCATCTCGACATCTCTTAAAATTTGATTGGAAGAAATATTGGAATAATACGTGGTGTATAAATTCCCGATACTTGATCCTTCCGCCTGGATATTCATATAAATTTTGCCGCTTCTCGTATTGCTAGCAGTCCGTCCGCCATCACCATAGATCGTTGCCCCATTCAGCGCATCTGACCCCGGCTTTGTGTAAATGTTCAATGTAATCGTATTGGAGCTGTCGGTCCCAACGATATTTGTACTGTTAAACGGATTACCGCCTGAGATGTTCGTTCCAGAAGGAAGGGCAAACTCACCATCGTAATTTCTCAAATCCAATGTCAAACTGGCATTTCCTAATAACCGTCCATTGTTCGTAACACCGCCTGAAAAACCATTAGACCCTGTACGCGGAGTACCTGAGAAGTTTCCGCCAAACACTCGATTATCTGAGTTTCCGTTAATGGTGTGGGAAGAAGCGACACCATAAGAGGCACCGAGTGAGGCATTGATCACCCCATCATAAACCGTTACTGCGACATTGCCGGTCACTAATAAGTCATCCCAGCCGCCACCAGATAAAAACCAGTCTACTTGCCCATTATTTACTGTCGTTCGTCCATCTCCGTAAACACGGCGTCCAGTATAGCCTGTTCCTTCTAGCGTATCGACGATCCCAGAGTTCAAAGTATTGGAAGAATTTCCCTCAATGACACCTGAGAAGGAACCACCGTAGGTCCAGCGAGCAACCGTGTTATTCAAGATCGTTTTGGTGTTCCCTTTAATATAGATATCCCAAGCTGTTCCTGGATAACCGCCGCCACCAACGATATCCCATCCAGATGAATAGCCTCTCGTTTTATTGCTCGTTGAGTAATCTAGATTTGTCGGTCTGGTTCCTGTGTAAGCAATCCCATCTCCCCCAGGACTACCATCCGAAGTGATCGTACCAACTTCAATCGTCGTATTTCCCTCAACATAGCCGCCTCGACCAGCTGCCGTCGAATAAATCGCACCGTTTGAAAAGGAACCGCTGACTAGATGAGAAGTGATATCGCCATAAACTTTAAAACTTGCCGCTGCTTCTGCCAGTGCTGCTCGTTGCTCAGGAGTATAATTGTCATACGTCGTCGTATTCGAAGCCCCCATTGAACTTTGAGTCAAGGTACTAACGTTGTTTCCTCCGCCGCCGTTAAAATCACCAATTCCGCCGACGCTGGCACTCGGTCCCGCTTTCACGGTATTGACGATGTTTCCTGTGATAGTACCAGTATTCCGATTGCCACCTTCAAATTCACTCCGTCCAGTGGAATAGCTGCTGGCATCAAGGTTGGTCACGATGGCATCCTTAGAACGGTCAGAGCCGATGTTGCCATAAAATGAACCGCCTACAAACCGATTGGATATACCTGACCAACCGCCTGCACCCGAGATCGTACTGCGGATCGTTCCATTGATGTTGCCATATTGAACGCCACCAGCAAAAGTACTTAAACGGAAGCTTGCATTGGTGGTTTGAATCGTCGTTTCAACATTGCCTGTCACATTGGCTGTATTGGAAGCGTTTGTTCCAAAACCACCGCCATAATAATTACTTAAGGTCCCATTCAAACGATTGATCGTGACACTGGTATTCCCATCAATCGTACCGATATTGGCACCTCCAGCGATCGTACTGATATTACCTACTGTATTATTTACGACAATCGCTGTATTCCCGGTCAATGTACCACCGTTTTGATTCCCCCCATAAATATTCCAAGTTCCTGAACCTGTCGCATTCAATGTGATCGTTGGGTTTCCCGAAAGGTCGCCATTGTTGCTTCCCCCATAAATCGCAAGACCGTTCCCGGTGGACCCACCGTTCAATGAAAGGCTATACCCATTCATGTACATCCTCGTACCACTATAGTTGAGGTTTCGAATCACTACATCAGAACCGAAGTAAATGTCCGTGCCAAGTGCAACCGTGCGACTCCCAGTGGTCAACGTTGTTGCATCTGTGATGGGATCATCACTATGCCCTGTGATGATCAAGCGGCTGACTTTTCCTTGTAGCGCATAAAAAGTCATGTTCGTATTATCGACTGTGGCTGGAATCGTCTTTGAAGTCAGATTCGTTGGCAGTGATAACGATCCACCCGAGCCAACATACAAAGCAAATTCTTGACCATTGCCGTTTTGATACATATCAAACAACGCTTGACGAATGCCTTCAGCACTATTGGTGTATTCCGCATATGCTGATCCATCTCCAGCTGGGCTTGGTACAGCGATCACTTTCGTTTTATCGGCTTCTGCAATGATCTCTTTGATCGATTGCTCTGCCAACGAGATGTCCGCCGCTCTTGCCTTAACCGTCGGTTTAAAAACAGCAGTTAAGGTTTGGTTCTCCTTGAGAATCAATTCGGTCAACGCTTGACTTGTATAGACCGTGCCATCTAACGACCAGCCTTCAAAAGCAGTATCATCTTCAAAAACTGGCAACTCACTTTCTTTTAGTGCTTCCCCTTTGTTTTTGCTGATCTGAGTGCGGGTTTCCCCGGTAGCAAATAGATGCTCCGTGTCTGTCAGAAAGGTCACCTGTACTTCTTCTGTAGCTTCCGATGAAGCTTCTGTTTCAGATGAAGCTGTGTCAGTGGCTCCTGTAGACGAATTTGTCGAAGCAGGTTCACTAGATGCTTGCACTTCAGTTTCGTTCGTCTCTTCCAGACTGTCGATCGATGAAACGACAGGGTCAGAAGAAGACATACTTTGTTCTTCACTTGTTTTTGTAACACTTTCGGCTTGTGCCACTACCATTGCATATGAAAAACACGGACCTGATGTTAGTAGAAAAACAAGTAAAGTTGTTAAAAACCGTTTCACTTTATCCCTCCTATCTTAAAAAAATAAACGTATCGCGCAGTGCACGCCCTGTGTTACAACTCTTAGTTTAGCGAGTTGGCGAAAGAGAATTATAATTCTTTTTTTCTTCCATTCAAAATTATGATTATAATTGATTTTTCATAATTCCGATTTTTGTAACTTCCACATCTTATAGCTATCTGTTACTCATCGATTGAAAAAAAGTGCAAATTACCAGGATGAATCATCGATTCTTTTCAAAAAACTGCTTTTCTCTTTCATAAATCATACAAAAAACGAGGGATAAATCAACACTCATAATTAAATTAAGATGAGAAAAATAAATAAAAAGTTAGAATATTTGACAAAATTCAGCGGCACAAAACTCTTTTCTAACGACCTAAAATAATAAGTTAAAAGAACGCTTCCTATCTTCTGACTGTAGATAATGATAATGTTATAATCAAAAATGAATAAAAAACGTTATTTAAAAATCCCATTGCATATAAAATAACAAAATAAAAATTATTATTTTTTTTATAAATCACTGTTTTTGATAAAATAAGTAAGGTTATTTTTGAAATAACGCAAAAAAAGCCTCAAACAGCGTTCTCTGTTTGAGGCTTTTTCAACTCTTTTTCCTTTAATAGATCAATTAAATAAATGATCCACCATCCACAAAAGTGGTATAAATATGCTCGTCGGCCACTGGTTCCCCTTGGATCGATTGTACGATTTTCTCAGCTGCCACCATGCCCCATCGATGTTTCGAATAGGAGATCGTCGCCAAGCGCGGCTGCACAAAAGCGCCTAATTCCGTGTTATCAAACCCGATGATGCGGATCTCTTTTCCGATGCGATAGTCGGTCTCGCGGACATATTTGTAGACCCCGATCGCCATTTCATCATTGAAGGCAAAGATATCAATGGGAAACTGGGGATCATTTGCTAAGAGCTGTTTTGCCGCTCGATAACCAGAAGGTTCCGTGAAGTCACCAGGAATGACTTCATAAGGAATACCAAAGCGCATCAATTCTTTCGTACTGGCTTCCAAGCGCTCCCGACTGTCGTAGCCTTTTTCTGGCCCAGCTAAGAGGAAGACTTTTTGGCTTTGTCCAGCGATCAAGCGATCGATCGCCAGCGCCGCCCCTCCTTTATTGTCTAACAAGACTTGATGGATGTTTTCATGAGACAAGACACGGTCTAACACGACGATTTGATGCCCTCGTTGGGCGTATTGCTCGATTTCCTTTGCTGGAAACGTCCAATCCAAAATGATGGCACCGTCCACCATCCGCTCAGGAATAAACAAGTGTGATTTCTTGCCGCTGCAGACGATCATTTCATAGCCGAAAAGTTCCAACCCTTTCTTGATGCCATCTAGCAATTCCCCATAAAAACTTCCGGCATAATCGGCGAGATAAACACCGATGATGTTGGTTTGTCTGCGTTTCAGTGTGCGAGCAGCCATGTTCGGAACATAGTTCAATTCGTTTGCGATCGCTTGAATCCGCGCGCGGGTTTCCTCGGTCACTTTTGGACTGCCATTCAATGCATACGAAACGGTGGATATGGAGACACCCGCTTTTTGGGCAATATCTTTGATTCCTACCATGGCTTCTCCTTTCTTAACGATAAATATCGATCGTATTGGTTTGGTTTTCGTTTAATTTGGCGCAAAGCGCTGCTTTCTTCAGGACAAGCGCACCTTGACGGTAGCGATTTTCCGCAAACTCAGTGGACATTTCTTCGCCGTTGATCAATATTTTCGGCGTACTTGCCGAATGATAGACGATTTCGACCGGCCGATCAAAGAGTCGATACGTCAGTGTCAACCCTGCTAGCTCCGCTGGCAAGACGGGATCAAGTTCAACGTGATCAACAAAGGTACGAATGCCTAACACATTGCTGATCAACTGATTCATATAGATCCCTGGACCACTAGAATAGATGCGCCAGCCGCCTTTGACGCCGACTGCTGCCTCCTTAAGTTTACCAAAATTTCCTTGGGCTTCAACCCTTGTTTTGAAATCGCCATCAGAACTGCTGAAATACGCATTTGCTTGACGGATCTCCGCGTTTTCGACCCGTTGAGCGATCTGGATCGGATTGATGACCCCAAGCGCTTGCCAAGTCTCTTCTTCTCGACCTAATTTCGCCATCGCTTCGGTAAAGCGGATGTGGGCGTGAACGTACTGCAAACCGATTTCTCGTCCAAAGTTGGCTGCTTGTTCTGCTCGCTTGAAATTGGTGCTGACACCACCCACATAAGTCGCTGGACGATTCATCAAGCGCACCCCATCTGGAAATTGCAAATGCTCCTTAATGATCGCCACATGATGATCGGCTTGTTCGGGAGATAACAGCTCACCGATCATGCTTTGTTGCATCGGCAGCAAGCGGTATTGGATACCAGTTTTCTTGTCAGTCGGATGGACCATCAGTTCCACGTGCTCGCTATCTTCCATATAGACAAATCCTGGCAACGTGCCATCAGCTAACATGTATTTTTCAAAGTCGTGTTTGATGCCCTTAGACAGTTCTGTTAAATGTTTGGCATACTCTGGGTCAACTGACTGCAACTGGCTGGCTAATTTTTTCAATACTTCATAGGTCAAGGCAACGGTCCAGCTGCTGGCCATTTGTTTCTTTAATTTACTGTTATTTGGCTGCAAGGTATCATCCCAATCGCCATCACCATAACAAGACAGGTACGTTCCTTCCAAGAAGTTCGCTTCGATATACGCTACTTCTTTTTTCAAATGATCAAACAACGAAGCTTTGGTCTTGGTTTTCAAGAAGGTCGTGCGATCCGTATAAGGCAGTTCTTTTTCCAAAATCGCGAAATCTTTGGTTTTTTCGAGATAGTCACTAACGACTTTCATTGGCCAGACGATCACATCTCCGTGGCTCTCATCGGCTTTTTGTTTCTCATAGCGATCAAACATAAACCATTGTGGCCAATTGCCGTCATCTGCAAATTGATTTTCAAACAAATGCTCGATGATGGACGCCACCATTTCAGGACGATTAAGTGCTAAGAAATACTCAGTCGGTCCTTGGGAAACGTCTCGAGTCCCCCAAGCAGCACCACCGTACTGTTCAAGACCATGAGGAGACAGGTAATGAACAAGCATATTGTGGGTGTACCAACGTGCCAAGTGATTGAAGGATGTAACGTCCGCCTGCGAATGTTTCAATTCAAACTGATTCAACAAATCATCGACAAAGGCCGTATAGGCAGTGTCTTCTTGCTGGCGATCTAACGTTTCGGAAACAAAGGGTTCACCAGTCAGTGTGCCTTGGATCACGAAGGAAATCGTCGCCTGTTCTGCAAAGGTCAATACGGTCGTGCTATCAGCAGCGGCCACATTGAAAATCGTTTCATCGGTCAGTTCAAAAGGTTGAGCCGCATGGAGATAATACGTCAATTCTGGATAAGTTTCCGCAATCGGTGAATCCGCTGTTCCTTTGATGGTGAGCAATTGCTGGTCTTGCGTAACAGTAGCAGTCGGTGCGGCTTCATCGATCCCCATCACAAATTGATTAGTGATGGCCCAGGTGTAGGCACGTCCTGCTTCACTGGTGATGGTGGTTGCGATCGTGCGTCCGTTTGCTTTCGTGAAGGTCGTTACTTGAATGACATCATCCGCTGTTTTGTAGTACCACGTCGCCGAATTCAAGCCCATTTCAAAAGCAGATGGCATCGTTAAAATCCGCCATTGATCGCCGTCTTTCAGATAGATCCGCTGACCAGAACGTTTGAACAGATTCAATGAGTTGCGGCTATTACTCAACAATTTATTCATGTTCGTATTACCTAATACGATTTGGGAGTTAAACATCCCCGTCATGTAAACGGTCGTACTCAAAATGGGTTGATCGACGATCAACTCTTGTCCGCTCATCAAAATATGCCCATGGGAGCGTTCCATCTGTGCTTCTTTTTCCTTCAACACGACATGGTGATAGTCAGGGGTAAAAAAGGAATAAAGCTGTTCGTCAACGATTTCCACTGCTTCTTGCTGCGGGAACCGCTCGTTGATTTCTTCTGTGGAAAATGTCAGCCCTGTGAGCGGTCGACCGAAGTTTTTTCGTGGCTGCGCCGTTGCTTGCAACGAGTCAAAGGACAAGGCTTGATACGTTTCTTTCAACGTTTCAAGTGCAAACTGCGGTTCATTGACTGCCGTCGCTTGATTGGCTTTGACCGCTGCGTAAAAAACGATTTCCGTAGGCGTCTCACTTACCGCCAACCATTGCGTTTGCAGTGCCGTATAGGCAAATTCGTATTGATACACTTCATTGGCTAACGTTTCTTGGCTAAGTGCAGCTGGTTGATTCGTTTCTTTGTAGCTGCGACCGAAAAATTGATAGCCATCCGTCGAGAAGCCTTTTAAGGCTTGGAAGCTGCCCTGTTCCACCAATGGAAATTGACCATTTTGTGGTTGATTTTGGCGCGAAGAAAGCACGATGTGATCCTTATCATGGCTAACATGATGGTCGATATATTGCGAAACATAGGCTTCATTGGATTGAACAGCACCTTTGGCGGCATTGCCAAGATCTTGTCCGTAAACCAGTTCCGCTTCCCCAGAACCACTCAATTGAACCCGCCAGAACCAGCAATCTTGTGCCAATTGGAAATCAACTTGGTAATCGATGGACAGGTACGTCCCAGTCCAAGTCAGCTGTTTGTCTGAGTAGGCAAAGGCACTGTTAGCATTTGAACCGATCAAGGGAATAAAGGACAACTCCCCCGCCTCACGCAGACGTAGATAGATTTGATTCAAACTACCATCTAGCGCATTTCCGTTCAACTGATTGATCATCACACCGTGACTTTGGATCTCATATAAATCACCGTTTGGTAAAAACGTCACGGTCGTATTTGCGTTATTCATCACTATTTTTTTCGTCATAGAAACCTTCCTATCTTACCTAACTAATTGCAGGGTTGTTTGTTGGGTGTCTCGGCTGTTCCCACCAATCATGATGTGGAATTTCCCTGGATCACTGCTTAATTGTTGGTTGCTGTGGACATAGCGCAGCAGTTCTTCCGTGATCTCAAATTGAACGGTTGCTGATTCGCCAGCCTCTAGCCAAATTTTCTTAAAGCCTTTCAGTTCTTTCACTGGGCGAACCACTTCACCGACTAAATCGCGAATGTAGCATTGGACCGTTTCCCAGACCGCTGCTGTTCCTTGGTTCGTAACAGTGATGGAAGCCGTGACCGTTTGATCTTTGGTCATAGTCGGCTGATCCAACGTCACCGCAGAATACGCAACTGGGCTATAACTCAAGCCAAAGCCAAATGGATATTTGGCATAATTGGAGACATCCAAATATTTTGAGACATATTTTTCATCCGGTGCACTTTCATAAGGACGACCGGTATTGTCAACGTTGTAATACACAGGAACTTGTCCAACGGTTTCTGGGAATGACATGCTCAAGCGACCGCTTGGATTGTATTCTCCCCACAGGATCTGAGCAAGTGCGTTTCCGCCTTCGGTTCCAGGGAACCAAGCCTCGACGATCGCTTTGGCTGCATCCACACCTTGCAAATCAAGAGGACGACCGTTATAAAGAGTTACGATCAATTGCTCGTTGTATTCTTTCAAGGTTTCAACCAAGGACAATTGGGCTTGCGGCAAGCGAATGTCGCTGCGGCTGGCAGCTTCGCCGCTCATCCATTCCTGCTCTCCTAGTGCTAGGACCACTTTATCCGCTGCCTTCACTAATTCGATCGCTTCTTGGATCGCCGCTTCAGACGGTGCAAAATAATCAAAGGGCTCTTGACCGATCAACAGATCCGCACCCAAGGCTTGAGCACCCTCCACTAATGTCACTACTTCTTCTTGTTTTCCTTGCCAAGACCAAGCCCCTAATAGATCACGGGAGTGAGCACCTGGGCCCACGATCGCGACTTTTTCGGTTTTCTGCAACGGCAGAACACCTTCATTTTTCAACAACACCATTGATTTCTTTGCGATATCGCTGGCGATCTCTCGGTGTTCTTGAGACAAAACAGTGGCTGCTTCAGCGGCTTCATCAGCGCCGCGGTATGGATTTTCAAATAGCCCCAGCTCATTTTTTAAGGTCAAGATTCTTAGCACCGCTTCATCGACTAAGGCTTCCTCAACGGTGCCTTCTGCAATCAACTCTTTCAAGTTATCGGTGTAGCAAGTCGTCATCATCTCGATATCGACCCCAGCTTTGATGGCTAGTTCAGCGGCATGTTTTTCATCCTCCGCTGCGCCATGAGCGATCACTTCTTTGATTGCTGCCCAGTCAGAGATCACAACGCCTTCAAACCCGAATTCTTCTCGCAAAACATCGCGGAAAAGCCAGCGATTGGCCGTTGCTGGAATGCCGTCTACCGTATTAAAGGAGGTCATCACCAGCTTGGCACCAGCATCAAGGGCTGCTTTATAGCCTGGCAAATAACTTTCTCGCAGTTGGCGTTCTGACATATTGACCGTGTTGTAATCCCGACCACCGATAGCCGCACCGTAAGCCGCAAAATGTTTGACGCAAGCAGCCACGCGGTTGAAATCCGTACGCAGATCATCCCCTTGATAGCCTTTGACAAAGGCTTCAGCGAAGCGACTGTTCAAGTAAGGATCTTCCCCCGTCGATTCCATGACACGGCCCCAGCGTGGGTCTCTTACTAAGTCCACCATCGGTGAAAAGGTCACATGCAAGCCAGAAACAGCTGCTTCTTTGGCAGATACTTCCGCCATCTTCTCCGCTGCTGCCAAATCCCATGAACTACCTAATCCTAATGGAATCGGGAAAATCGTCCGAAAGCCGTGAATGATGTCCGCCATCAATATCGTCGGGATATTCAAGCGGTTATTGGCGATATACTCTTTTTGGACGCGGATCGCTTCTTTTGCACCAGAAACACCTAGCGTTGTTCCCGCATTGTTGATGTTTTCTTGTGTCAGTCCTAAGTCGCCCATCGGACCTGTTTTCTCTTCTGCTTTATCTGAATAAAAAGCCGCTGCCAGTTGCAGCAACTGATCGATTTTTTCATCTAAGGTCATTTCTGAAAGTAGTTCGGTTAATTTCTGCTGTTCCATTTTTATTCATCCTTTGCTTTCTTCAAATTGGACTTCTGCTGCTAAAGGAAAATGATCGGAGGGAAAACGACGATCACAAGAATCCGTTAGACAGGCGGTTTTGACCACCGTGAAGCCTTTCGTATAGATATAATCAATTTCTTCTAGTTCTTGCCATGGTAACGTATAAATAAAATTTTGATAGGAGCCTTTTGGCCCATGATGGGGCTTTTGTCCATGTTCTTTGGCATTTTGAAAATGCTGCTCTAAGTACCGATGCACCCGCTCCGTTGGCTCCGCATTCAAGTCGCCCATCAGCAATACAGGATAGCGTTCGATCTGATCTGCCAGCTGCTCAAGGATCACTTTCATCCCTTCAAAACGAGCCATTTCTGAAATATTATCTAAATGAGTCGTGATAGCAAGAAACGGCGGATTCTTTTTTTCCTGCAAGACTGCCCAAACACATAAGCGTGAATACGCAGCTTCTGGATGAGTACTTGGTTCAGTCGGTGTCAATGACAACCAAAACGAACCTGAATCTAATAACTCGAAAGCCTCTTTTTGATAATACAGTCCGATGCCTTCGCCTAAGCCATCACCGTCACGTTCAGCCGTGACGGAAGCATACTGCGCTAACTTTGCTAAATCTGCAAATTGGCTGGGACGAGCTTCTTGGATCGCCAGAACATCCCAGTCGTAGTAATCGATCAAGGAGCAGACCGCCTCCGATCGATAGTGCCATTGCCATTCTTGGTCATAGTCGGTATCGACTCGTAGATTGTAGGTTGCTGCTTTCATCTGCATTCATTTCCTTTGAGTAATTTTGTGATTTGCTGCATCTCACGTCGGATTTGTTTCGCTTCGCCGCCGCCATGCCCTTTATTTAAGTAAATACGCAATTCTTTCGGTCCAGGAATCTTTTTATAGGAAACGAAGAAATCTTCCATGGGACAGATGGGATCAGCACTGCCGACCGATGTATAAACAGGACCAGTTATCTGATGAGCAAAATACTTCAAATCAAAATAACTCATGACTTGATAGATCGTTTCCCGCGTTTCTGGAAATTGTTCGATATACTCTTGAATCACCTGGTAACTTCCTGTTTTTTGTTCGATCCGATGGACAAGATTGGAGTGGCTTGGCACATCGGCAAACGTCGCAAAAATCGGGACGTTCGTTAATGCGTTGACCAATAAGGCGATGCCGCCTCCTTGTGAGCCGCCTCTTAAAATAATGCGCTGCGGATCGATTTCCGGTATCTGTTGAAGGACTTCTAGTGTGCGCAAACTATCTGCGACCAATCGCTTCATATAAAAATCTTCTTTTTTCAAGATGCCGCGTCCAAAAGGTGCTTCATGCTGCGTGGTTTCATAGGGAACCTGATCTTGCGTGCGTCCCCCTTGCCCGCGATTGTCGATGACAAGACAGCCGCAGCCGATCAATAACCAATGAGCAAATTGGAACGGTTCTTGCACATGATTCATATAGCCTAAAAAATCAATCACGATTGGACAATCTGCCGCTTGTTCTGGCAGCAGCAGATGCCCATAGATCGTTTCATTACCAAGACTTTGAAAAGAAATCGTAAAACAATCGATCCCTTTCAGCAAAGGCGCTTGTTTGGTTCTTTCAAAGGCTAGCGGAAGGGTGTCAAGTTCTTGTTGGACCGAAGCCCAAAAATAGGATCGATCCGTCGCTGTGGATTCAGTCATTTGTCTCTTCCCCCTTCGCTAATACTTTATTGAAAAACAACACTTGGACAAAGGCTGAGCCTGAGATCCCTAAACAAACAAATAAGAATAGGTTCACTTTGCTG
This sequence comes from Enterococcus sp. AZ063, assembly GCF_051715045.1. Lineage (NCBI taxonomy): Bacteria > Bacillati > Bacillota > Bacilli > Lactobacillales > Enterococcaceae > Enterococcus > Enterococcus sp. AZ063. The sequence continues at coordinate 351,882 of NZ_JBIOTA010000001.1, read as the reverse complement.
CACAATACAAAGACAAGAATGGGGATCACCAATAAAATGATCGCATTCGCCGTACTGCTAAGAACCGCATAGGCCGTTTCTTTTGCTGTTTCTTGCAATGATTGGGCAAACAAGCTGTACAAGAGAACGAACACGACGAGATACAGCGCAGCCAAGCTGACGAGGATCACGGCTAAAACGCCAAAGTAAGGTGTGATCATCATCAAGGAATAGATCAACCCAGCAAAGACTGCGACATACGCAATAATAAGACCTTCTAAGAAGAGCCCACGTTTGAGGTTGCTTAAGAATGCTTGCTTGTATCGCTGCCAAATCGGGACATCCCGTTCCTTGTACAATTGATCGATCGTCTGATACAGCGCGATCAATGCTGGTCCTGCGAGAATCAGCGTCATTGCTGGAATCATAAAGAGAAAACTAACAATGATCATATCTGCTAAAAAAGCAAAGACCCGATAGTACCATCCTTCATAAGAAAATAGTCGATTCATTATGATCCTCCAATCAAAACTTGCTGATTTGTGCTGCGGGTGCTACGTAAACTTGTTTCTTGCCTTCTTGTGAATTTGGGTCGTTTCTCAACGTACAGTTTTCTGGTTTGCAGGTTGCACGTCTCACTACGTGAGCCAATCGCAGTGATTCTTTGTACGGTCACTACGCTCCCTGCGGTCGCCTAGTACTTTGAAACATCAGATTTTGCGCAAAGTGCGCGCAAATCCTGTGTTTCTTTGGTTGGTCACTACGCTCCTTACAGTCGCCTAGTACTTTGAAACATCAGATTTTGCGCAAAGTACGCGCAAAACCTGTGTTTCAAAGCAAAGGAGAGGAAAGGTCTTTTTTTTGGCTTCCTTTCCTCTCCTATGGGGGTTATTTTAGTCGTTCGCGGTTTTCGGCCATTTTTTCAGTTTTAATGTCTTTGATTGCATCCCAGTTGTTTGAATCTAAGAAGCTTTCAAAGTCGGTTAGTGTGCTGTCAAATGTTCCTTCATCTTTTGAACGGATCAATGAGATGATCGTGCTGTTGATTTTGGTTTTGATGGCTGTGTTTGAACGTGCTTCAGCAGTTCCAGCATCTGGATCCGTATTTTCGATCACAAAGTGTGGATACAATTTGCCTTCGCCCCACTCTTGCATTTGAGTCAACGCATTTTCGGTTTTGACTTTCAGTGCATTGACACGGTCATTGTTAAAGTAGTTGAAACGGCTGATACCATATTTTTTGTTGTAGCCTTCGTTGTCGGTTTGTTCCATTTCTTTGATTTCTGGCAAGTAATCGATCTTGCCTTCATCGTTGTATTCATACGTCACGCCTTCAACACCGAATTTTGTCAAAATTTGTCCAGGTTCATCGATCAAGTACGTGAAGAGTTGGGTTACTTTTGCTGGATCCGCCGCATCTTTTGTGATGTAGTTGATCAACCAGCCAGAGATTCCTGTTTGGTTCAAGGTTGCTTCACGACCAGAAGTGCTGGCAGGTCCGTCGATTGCGATGTACCGCGTGTCAGAGTTTTTCATGAATTCAGTGAAGTTCCCACCTTGTCCGCTTGTTCCTGCGACTAAGATCGTTGCATAATCCCCTTGTTTTACTTTTTCATCATAGGTTGGACCGTCATCGGTAAAGCTGTCATCACTGATGTTGCCGTCACGATACACTTGATTGAAGGTTTTCAACCATGAGATATATTCTTCATCTAAATTACGGTCGTAGAACGCACCATCTTCATCTTCTAATGGAACACCTAAGAAATCTTGCAATTTATCTAAGAATGGTCCTGCTGTTTCGCCGATCGTTGTGAAGCCCATTGGTGTCAAATCAGGGAATTTCTCGCTGATTTCTTTCATGACTTTCACATAGTTTTCTGGCGTCGAAACATCTGGTTTGCCTAATGCTTCATAGACATCTTCACGGATCACAAAGTTGTCGTTGACGGGAATATTGCCGCTTTCGTAGTCTGCTGCTGTGTTGGAATAGTTTGGATAGCCATAAGTTTTGCCATCATCTAAAGCAAACCATTTGAAGGTATCTTCGGTCACGACATTCATCAAATACGGATCGTATTGTTCCGCTAAATCGTTCAATGAATATGCCCAGCTATCAGCTTTTGTGGCTGCTTGGCTGGTTTTATCCATCAACGTCACGATATCAGGCATATCACCACTTGAAATCAAAGCGTTTAATTTCGAATCATCCCCTGAAATAAATTCAATATCAATGTTCAAATCTTTTTTGATTTGGGCTGTCGTCACATCTTCACCAAATGGCAAAGCTGTCCAGTCTGAATTGATGTACCATGTGATCTTGGTTGGTTCTTCTTTGGTATCGAGTTTCCATGCTGGTGTCTTTTCATCTAACTCATACCGATCTTTGATAGAAAAATCCGAACTGCTGGCATTGTCTGAGCTGCCGCCACATGCTGCTAAGCTGAGTAATGCTGATGCTGCCAATAAACCGCCTACTACTTTTTTCATGTCTATCCCTCTTTCTATTCTTTTACTGCACCGGCCATCATACCGCCGATAAAGTGTTTTTGAAGCAATGGATATATAATTAAAATTGGCACTGTCGTGATGACGATCGTAGCCAACTGAACCCCACGGGTCGTTGCTTGAACGATAAAGTCGGTACTACCGCTTTCAGTCATCGTACTCAAGTTGGATTGGACGATGATTTCATAAATCTTCATTTGCAGCGGATAAAGATACTCTTTTGTGATATACAGTTTTGTTGTCATAAAATCGTTCCATTGGCCAACCCCGTTGAACAAGATGATGGTTGCCAAGGCCGGTTTCGTTAATGGCAAGAAGATTTTATAGAAGATTTGGAATTCACTTGCACCGTCGATCTTCGCAGATTCTTCGAGAGAAGGCGGAATCTCACGGAAAAAGTTCATTAAAATCACGACATCATAGTAGCTGAACAAGGCTGGAATAATGTAGACCCAGAAAGAATCCAGTAATCCTAGCGAGCGAATCAGCAAGTACGTTGGAATCATCCCACCACTGAAGTACATGGTGATGACCCCCATCGTTGTATAGATGTTGCGGCCGACCAAGCGTGATTTACTCAATCCGTAAGCCACGATCGCACAAAACAAGGTATGGGTCGCAGCCCCAAGAACCGTTTTTAACACTGAGATCAAGAAGGCACGGGGGATACTTGCGTCAGAAAAAACTTTCCGATAGTTTTCCCAGGTAAAGCCTTTGGGCCATAACACGAGGCCGTTGCCCGCTAATCCAGAACTAGAAGACACGGAGGAAACCAAGATATTCCAAATCGGTACGATGATCATCAATGAGAATAAAATCAAGATCACGGTATTGAAGAAGTAAAACCACGTGTTTTCTTTTGCTTTTCTTTTGATCATGTTTTTTCCTCCTATAAGATAACTGAATTGCCGTTGTTCAACTTGCGGGTCACTCGATCCGTGATCACCAATAAGATGACGGAAATGACCGCGATCCCCAAGCCGACAGCAGTTGCATAAGAGAAATCACCTTGCGTCAACCCCATTTTATAAACGAAGGAGTTGATGACTTCTGAACGGTTTTGGTTCTGTGAATTCATTAAAACTAATGTTTGATCTAGGTTTGACCCTAAGATACCGCTCACATTCAGAATCAAGTTTAAGGAGATGATCGGTGTCAGTAATGGCAATGTGATTGAACGAATCTGTCTTAGCTTGCTGGCACCATCGATTCGTGCGGCTTCATAAAACGTTGGATCGATCCGCGACATACCTGCCAAGTAAAGGATCGTTCCCCAGCCGACTTCTTTCCATAGATCAGAAAGGACCGCGATCCACCAATATTTGCTTGGATCCAATAGATGATTGACCCCTTTGTCCATCAATCCTACAGACATCAGCACTTGGTTGATAAAGCCGTTCGTTGACAGCCAAGAAATCATCATCCCACCTAGCACGATCCATGAGAAAAAATGGGGAATGTATGAAACCGTTTGAATAAATTTCTTCAAGCGGCCATCTTGCATTTCAAAAATCATAATGGCTAACACAATCGGGATCGCAAAACCTAAACCTAATTTCAATAAGCTGATGGCTAACGTATTTCTAACCGCTTCCCAGAAAAAACTGTCATTCATAATGATACGGAAATTCTCTAACCCGACCCATGGTGCTGATGAAATCGTGTCAATCACCGTATAGTTTTTGAAAGCGATTATAATTCCGTAGATCGGAATATAATTAAATACGATCATAAATGCCACGCCGGGAAAAACCATCCAGTGAAGCTGCCGTTGACTATAAAACTTTTGCAGTTTACTCATACACAAAATCTCCTTCTTTCTATCCTCGCAACACTACCTATATCTCCACATTTTGGTGAAACGTTTCTACAAAAAGATTATATCCGCTGCCAATCGAAAATGCAAGCCTTTCCAATTATTTTTTTCAGCTTTTCTTTTTTCACAAATTTCGTTGGGTTTATCACAAACGCAAAAGCTTTTATATCAGCCTTTTCAGATAAAATCATCTTCTAAAACATTTCCGTTTAATCAAATTTCACAAATATTGTATTTTTTCAACATCGATTGATCCTCAGAAATTATTAAAAAATAAAAAGAAACGTTTCACCAAAAGCACAAAAAAGCAGCAATCATCGTTGATTGCTGCTTCGTTCTATTCACTTCTTTGGGGATAGCCAAAATGGTCATAGGCTAACGGCGTTGCGATCCGCCCACGCGAGGTGCGTTTCAAAAATCCTTTTTGGATCAAAAACGGTTCGTACATATCTTCCACTGTTTCGGTTTCTTCCCCGATATTGACAGCGATCGTACTTAATCCCACCGGGCCGCCTTGATACAATTCGATCATCGTGCGGATCAATTTCTGATCGATATAATCCAAGCCAGCATGATCGACTGCCAAAAGCGCCAATGCCTGGTCAGCAACGGTGCGATCGATCAACCCATCCGCTTGCACTTGCGCATAATCGCGAACTCGTTTAAGCAAACGGTTGGCGATCCGTGGAGTGCCTCGGGATCTGCGGGCGATTTCGATCGCCCCTTCTTCCACGATATCCGTTTCAAAGATCGACGCAGTCCGCTGCACGATCTCTTTTAAATCATGGTCTTCATAATATTGCATATGAGAAATGATCCCGAAGCGATCCCGTAGTGGCGCCGAGAGCATCCCCGCCCGCGTCGTTGCGCCGACTAAGGTAAATGGCGGGAGCGGAAAATGAACTGGGTGAGCCGTTGTCCCTTGCCCCACCATGATATCCACATAAAAATCTTCCATTGCCGAATAAAGCATTTCTTCGGCGACACGAGGCAAGCGATGGATCTCATCGATAAACAGAACATCCCCCGGCTGCAGCTCATTCAAGATCGCAATCAAATCCCCTGGTTTTTCGATCGCAGGACCGCTGGTCGTCTTGATTTGGACCTGCATCTCGTTGGCGATCACCATTGCCATCGTTGTTTTCCCTAAGCCTGGCGGACCATATAAGAGGACATGATCCAACGCTTCTTCTCGATTTTTCGCCGCTTGGATATAAATCGAAAGCTCCTGCTTGACTTTGTCTTGTCCGATATATTGGGCAAGGGTTTGCGGACGCAAGGATTTTTCGATGATCTCTTCTTGTTCTGTGCTTTCTGGCGAAACAATTCGTTCATCCATCGTCTACTTGCTCCTTACTTTTTCATCATCAATCGGAGAGCTTCCCGCAAGTACTCATCCGTCGATTTTGTGGTATTCGCCGCTAATTGTTTTTCGGCTTTCTTGACTTCTTTTTCGCTATAACCCAATGCTTTCAAGGCTTCCATCGCTTCATCTAAAGCAGTCGTTGCTACGCTTAGAGGAACGATCGCTTCTTCTCCAACCAGTTCAGCCACTTTGCCTTTCAAGTCTAGGATCATTTGCTGCGCCGTCTTTTTACCGACACCTGGGAACTTAGTCAAATAATTGACGTCCCCATTTTCGACTGCCGTGATCAACCCTGTATGGTCTTCATTGGCCATGATTGCTAACGCACTCTTTGGTCCAATACCTGAGACACTGATTAATTTTAAAAACAACTGCTTGCCTTCGATCGTGGCAAAGCCGTAGAGACTATGAGCATCTTCACGAATCACTTGGTGCAGATAGATTTTTACTTCTTGGTTCAACTTGCCGCTAAATGAATACGGATTTCCAAAAGCGATCTGATAGCCGATGCCATGGGTCTCAACGACGATATACGCCGGAAAGATATCCGTTACTTTTCCTATGATATATTCGTACATGTGCTTTCCTTTCTGTACATACGTTCCCTTTATTGTAGCACAGACGAGAGGGCAAAAAAAGGACTGTGAACGAAGGAAAAGGCTTAGCAGGAAACAAACGGAGGAAAAACCGTTGTTTCAGTCGCATTTTTTCAAACGAGACATGCTGCTGCGTCTTTTTTTCGCACACAGTTCCTAATACTTACTCAACGAGTGATTTGAATTCGCCATAGCCTTTTTCATCCATTTCTGCTAAAGGGATGAACTTCAATGCTGCCGAGTTGATACAATAGCGCAAACCGCCTTTGTCCTGAGGACCGTCTGAAAAAACATGTCCTAAATGAGAGTCAGCTTCTTTGCTGCGGACTTCTACCCGATGCATGCCGTGAGAAAAATCGGCTTTTTCTTGAATATCTTGGCGACTGATCGGTTTCGAAAAGGACGGCCAGCCACAACCTGCGTCATATTTATCAGTAGAAGCAAACAATGGTTCTCCGTTGACGATATCAACATAGATCCCTTTTTCATAAAAATCATCATACTCGCCAGTAAAGGGGCGTTCGGTTGCATTTTCTTGGGTCACCGCATATTCGATCGGTGACAATTTTTCTTTTAATTCTTTTTTATCTGTCATTTTTTCACCTGCTTTTCCTCTAGACTCATCCTGTATGCTCTATCATGCCTTTTTTCTTAGCGAATGTAAAATGACTTGCTCAAATTGCTTAAGGGTTTTGCAGCTTTTGCCAACGAGTCGTTGGTTCCACAAAATGGTAAAAATGCGGTTGGTCTTTTGTATAGATTTCTTCGGTTAAGACAGCTTCTGGCAAGTTGCCAAACAACCCAGCCGCAAAAAAATAGGTGTGTGCTTCTTTGAGGTAAAAGAACAGGCTCGAGCCGCATTGACTGCAAAATCCTCGCTGTGCCCACTCAGAAGAATCGTAACGTCGCAGCCACTTCGCTCCTTGAAGAGTCATCTGGTCCTCAGCGCATGGCGCAAGAGCAAACATCGGTCCGCCGTGAAATTTCTGGCAGAGACTACAATGACAAACCGTGATTTCTTTCGCAACTCCCGTCAAGTTGATCGTGACTTTGCCGCAAAGACAACTACCAGAAACATCCATCCTTATTCCTCCTCCGTAAACTCTTGCAACAACTGATAGACCGTAGCGACAGGAAACCCTACGATCGTATAAAAATCGCCGTTTATCGATGAGACAAATATTTTGGCCGCCCCTTGGATCCCATAGGCGCCCGCTTTGTCTTGGTACTCATCTAAGACAAGATACTTGTCGATCTCTTGATCCGTCAAAGGACGAAACACAACTTCCGTCGAAACCACTGCTTCGCGTTGCTGTTTGCCTTTTTGCAAAACGACGGCGGTATGCACCCAATGGGTACGTCCGCTCATTTTTCGCAACATCGACCGAGCATCTTTACGGTCGACTGGCTTTCCTAAGATCTCTTCACCCACCACGACCGTCGTATCGCTCGCGATCACCAGATCTTCAGGATAGGTTTGCGCAATAGCCGCCGCTTTTTCGGCTGCCATCCGTTGGACATAAGGGATCGCCGTTTCGTTTGGTCGGACCGACTCGTCGATATCCGCTGGTATGACCGCAAATTCCGAGACTAACTCCGCTAATAATTCTTTGCGCCGCGGCGACTGTGAAGCTAAAATAATCATTCCATGCCACTCCTTGCTCGATGAGGATCTTGAATTCGTTTGAACATCCGTTCCATGTCGCTGTTGGTAAAATGGATCAGCACCGGACGACCATGGGGACAGTTGAAGGGATTCTCGCATTTCGCTAAATCTTGCAACAAGATCCTAGCTTGTGCTTCATTCAAATAGTGATTGGCTTTGATGGATCGTTTGCAGCTCATCATGATCGCTGTTGCTTCACGAAACTTTTTGACACTGACACTTCCTGTGGTCAATAACATATCGATCATTTCGCGGATGATGGCTTCTTCTTCACCGCTAGGGTACCACGTCGGGTGCGCTCGGACGATGAAACTATTGGTCCCAAAAGATTCCAGATGGATCCCGACTTCCGCCAGCTTTTCACTTTGTTCTTGTAATTGCAGTGCATCGCTGTTGGGATAATCCAAAACGATCGGCACCAACAATTCTTGCAGGTCATTGGTCACTTCGCCGATTTTTTCGCGGTAATACTCATATTTGATTCGTTCTTGCGCCGCATGCTGGTCGACGATATATAGACCCGCCTCGCTTTGGGCAAACAAATAGGTCCCATGCATCTGCCCAAAATAATCCAATTGGGGAAAACGCTCCTTCGCTGGTTCTTCTTCCAGTAACCGTTCGACCGTTTTTAGGTAGTTGCGGTCATCCCCATGCATTTCAGGATGCAGAGTCGCTTGACTTTGCAGATCTTGCGCCGTAAGCTCTGGCGTCTCATCTGGGAGAAAGACTGGCGCTTCTGGCAGCGGTGCTTTTGTTCCCATCTGGTCTTCCACAAATGGTTTTCGGACAGGCTTATTTGGCAACGTCTCTTCCAAACTGCGAAAGGTTTCCTCGGTTTCTTCCAACAGGTTTTCGCTAGATTCCTGTGGCATTTCCGGAAGTTTTCCACCTTCCTCCACAGGTTTTTCCACAGAGTTATCCACAGTCTGTTGATAAGTATTGCCCTGCACCTCAAATTTCCCTGTTTCGCGATTATAAGACAACCCAGAAGTCGAATTTCCTGCTGACTCCAGTTCCAAGCCAAGCTGCTGGGCTTTTGGCTGATCGGCCACTTTTTTCTTAAAACGCAGATTGTCAGCCGCGTTAGGAATCAAATTGATTTCCCGCAGCGCCTCATTGATGGCTTTACTGATTAGCTTGGTCAATTCTTCTTCTTTTGACAAACGAACTTCTTGCTTAGTCGGATGAACGTTGACATCGACTAATAAGGGGTCCATTTTGATTTCAAGGACAGCTAATGGAAAACGACCGACCATCAATTTTGATCCGTAACCAGCAACAATTGCTTTATTCAAAGCGAAATTGCGAATATAACGACCATTGATGATCGTGGATAAATAGTTGCGGCTGGCTCGGGTGACTTCTGGCAGTGACACAAAGCCAGTGACTTTAAAGTCGAGGTCCTCAGTATCGATCGCGATCATTTTTTTGGCGGTTTCCACCCCGTAGATCCCTGCGATGGTTTGTTTTAACTGCCCACTTCCAGTGGTGCTCAACATCTTATTGCCTTCATGAACGAGACGAAAAGCCACTTCTGGATGGCTCAGGGCGATCCGATTGACGATATCGCCGATGTTCGCTAGTTCCGTTTGCAGCGTCTTGACATATTTCAAACGTGCCGGTGTATTGTAAAAGAGGTTTTCCACAGTGATCTTGGTTCCTTGCCGCAAGTTGGCAGGCAGATGCTCTTCAACAGCGCCGCCTTTTAAGCGCACAAAGGAGCCTTGTTGGGCGCCTTTGACTGCCGTTTCAATCGAGAGGATCGAAACCGAAGCGATACTAGGCAAAGCTTCCCCGCGAAACCCGAGGGTACGTATTCGAAACAAGTCATCCCGATTGTGGATTTTACTGGTAGCGTGGCGTTTAAAGGCAGTCAAGACATCTTCTTCTGCAATTCCTTCGCCATTATCGATGACTTGGATTTTACGCAAGCCCGCTTCTTCAATAAAAATATCGATTTGGGTACTGCCGGCATCCACGGCGTTTTCAACTAATTCTTTGACGACAGAAGCCGGTCGCTCAACGACTTCTCCTGCCGCGATTTGGTTCGCCAGACGTTCGGATAACTCTTGGATCTTTCCCATCTGCTGACCTTCTTTCTAAATTCGTTTTTGCAGCTCGTACAATGTATTCAGAGCATCCATCGGGGTCATTTCCAACAGATTCAATTTCTTCAATTGATCGATGACGCCGATTTCTTCCGTAGATACTTCACTAAACAACGACAACTGCTGACTTTCTTCGACGACGGGTTTTGGTTGTACCGTCGGTTCATGTTCTTCCAGCGCTTTTAAGATCGTGGCTGCGCGCTGTAAGAGTGCACTTGGCAGTCCAGCGATTTTGGCTACATGGATCCCATAGCTTTTATCTGCGGGACCTTCCATCATCTTATGCAAGAAGACGACTTCGCCTTCTTTTTCAACGGCACCAACATGGACATTGCGCAAGTGCGCCAATTCCTCATCTAAAACCGTCAGCTCATGATAATGGGTGGAGAAAAGTGTTTTGGCATGAACTTCTTTGTGGATATATTCAATAATGGCTTGTGCCAATGCCATCCCATCATAGGTCGCAGTCCCACGCCCTAACTCATCAAACAAAATCAAGCTGTTAGGCGTTGCATGACGCAGCGCTTGGTTGGCTTCCATCATCTCCACCATAAACGTACTTTGACCGGCGATCAGATCATCACTGGCACCGATGCGAGTAAAGATCCGATCGAAAATCGGCATCTCTGCAGATTGTGCCGGTACGAAACAGCCAATCTGCGCCATAATGACTAGCAAGGCAAACTGCCGCATGTACGTACTTTTCCCAGACATATTTGGGCCTGTGATCAACAAGATCTCTGTTTCTTCATCCATCACGATACTATTTGGAATGTACTCTTGGTGACCAAGGACTTTTTCCACTACAGGATGACGGCCGTCGATGATCGATACCGCTCGTTTTTTCGCTACTGTCGGCCGCACGTATTGGTAGCGTTCCGAAACCGTGGCGAAACTTTGTAAGACATCGACCGCGCTGACGGCTTTGGCTAACTTTTGTAGACGTGTGATACTCTTTTTCACTTCTTCACGGACGTCAAGAAACAGGCGGTATTCCAAATCCACCGATTTCTCTTCGGCTTCTAAAATCAAAGTCTCCAGTTTTTTCAACTCGGGTGAAATAAACCGTTCCGCATTGGCTAACGTTTGCTTGCGCTCGTAGCGAGAGGTATCTAAATTCACTAGATTGGCTTTCGTGATCTCAATGTAATAGCCAAAGACGCGGTTGAACCCAACTTTCAGGTTTTTGACCCCCGTCGCTTGGCGTTCGTTGGCTTCTAATTCCGCCAGCCATTGTTTGCCGTTACGCATCGCTGTACGGTATTCATCTAATTGTTGATGGAACCCGTCTTTGATGATGTTGCCTTCCGTGATCTGCAACGGGGCATCTTCATCGATCGCCGCTTCGATCAGTGCAACCAAATCATCTAGGGGCGTTAATTCCAGCAGCAAGTCATTCCACTCGCCACGGTTGATGCCTTGCAGCAATTGCGCGATCAAAGGCACTTGCTCCAAAGAAGATTTCAACTGCAGCAAATCGCGGCCATTGACATTTCCGAAGGCGACCCGTCCGACTAAGCGTTCCATGTCATAGACTTTCGTCAACGCTTCTTGCAGATCTGCTCGCTCAAAGAAACTGTCCAGTAACGATTGGACCATTTCTTGGCGGGCAGTGATTTTCTTTGGCTGGATCAAGGGACGGTCTAACCATTGCTTTAACAAACGGCCACCCATTGCGGTTTTTGTCTCGTCCAACAACCACAAAAGAGTCCCTTGTTTTTTGCCAGTTCGAATCGACTGCGTCAATTCTAAGTTGAATTTGGAATAATGATCCATTTTCAAGGCATGATCGGGCTGATATTCCACGGCTTGTTGAATATGCGCTAAACTGCGTTTTTGGGTGATCGCCAAATAACTTAGCAACTTCCCTGTGACTACTTTTTCTAACTCTTGGGAGAGAGGTTCTGTTAAAAATTGAAATTCGGCATTTTCTTCCAACGTTTCTTGCTTAGAAAACACGACATTCAAGCGATTGGTCAGTGTTGTTTGCAATGACTCAGGGATCTCGCTGCACAAAACGACTTCTTTCGTTTGCAGAGCGGCGGCCTCATTGATGACAGCTTCTTCATCTTCCAATTGCGCTGCTTTTAATTCACCGGTACTTAGATCGACATAGGCAAAGCCAAAACGCTCCCCTTGCTGCAAAACAGCTGTCAAAAAGTTGTTTTCTTTGGCGGATAGGCCTTTGCTGTCCATCACCGTTCCCGGCGTGATCAGTTGAACGACTTCGCGTTTGACCATTCCTTTAGTGGTTTTTGGATCTTCCACTTGCTCACAAATCGCTACTTTGTAGCCTTGCTCGATCAAGGTGTCGATGTAATTGCTGGCAGCGTGGTAAGGCACCCCACACATAGGGATCGGTTCCTCCGCATTTTTGTTGCGGCTGGTTAACGTCAGTTCTAAAATTTGTGCTGCCTTGACAGCATCCTCATTAAATAATTCATAGAAATCCCCTAAACGATAGAATAAAAAAGCATCTTGGTACTGAGCCTTGATGCTTAAATACTGTTCCATCATCGGGGTATTTTTAGTTTTTTGAGGCATTGGTTTCATCCTCCTCGATGGCTTTATTCATTTTCTTTTGGATCTCCGTCGTGACATATTGCAGCAATTCATCTGCTTGCAGTAACGCTTGGCGATAAGCAACCACTAAAGGATGCTGCTCGTATTCGTTTGTCAATGACGCATAACGCTGCTCGGCAGCTTTTTTTGCTTCGGGTTTCTCATAATGTTCAAATTGAACGATCTCTTTTTGCGCTTGCTTCAGCGCTTCTTCCAGCTCCAATAGCCCTTGGTTTTGCAAGGCTCGTGCTTGAATTTCTTGAAATTCTTGAACGATTGGATGATCAGACAAGAGCCTTTGCAAATCAGCCAGCTCTTGGGCAACGTGTGGTTCCTTGGCTAATTGCTCTTCCATGCTTCTCCTATTCTGTAAACGGGCGATCTTCACTGATTTGGATCGGACGGATCGATTTTGCTTTACCAGTGGCTTCATCAATCTCAAGCAAGCAAGCCGACAAAATACTGCGGCCTTTTTCAATCACTTCAAACCGTTGCGGCAACGCCGTCAAAAATTTTTCAATGATTGGTTCGCGTTTCATCCCCAAGATCCCATCATAAGGACCAGTCATGCCGACATCTGACAAATAAGCTGTTCCTTGGGGCAAAATCCGCGCATCATTGGTCTGGACATGGGTATGCGTGCCGACGACTGCCGAAACACGGCCATCCAAATACCAGCCCATCGCTTGTTTTTCGCTGGTAGTCTCCCCATGAAAATCCACAAAGATAAACGGTGTACGTTTGCGGGCAATCGCAACCAGTTCATCCATTTTGCGAAACGGATCATCAAGGTCTACCATGAATGAGCGAGCTTGCATGTTGATTACCGCTAATTCAATGGTGTTGACTTTCACAAATACCATGCCGACGCCCGGTGTTCCCTCTGGAAAATTGGCTGGACGAATCATTTTCTTCGCATCGCCAATAAATTCAAAAATATCACGGTTGTCCCATGTATGATTGCCTAATGTCACGACATCGACACCATCTTGCAAAAATTTCTTATAGATTTTACCAGTGATCCCACGACCCGCCGCCGCATTCTCTCCGTTTGCGATCGTCACCTGTGGCCGATACGCCTTTTTTAATTTTGGAAGGTACTCCGTGATCGTTTCTCTTCCTAATGAACCAACTACATCTCCAATGAATAATACCCGCACACATTTTTCCTCTTCTCTTTTAGCTTCTTTTCTATTATAAGGGTTTTGGTCCAGAAAAAAAAGGTTCTTTCACTTGCGGTTCTTCCCTGCAGCAGGACAAAAAAACACGCTAGACTCTTTCGCATCAGTCTAGCGTGTCGCTCAATTCTCTTAGGAAACAGTGGTGTCCTCTTGTCCTAGGTGTTCTACGATCGCCACGATCAAATCACGGGCTTTTTCCATCGCTTCCACGGTAATAAATTCATACTGGCCATGGAAGTTTTCACCGCCGACAAATAAGTTCGGTGTTGGGATCCCTTTATAGGTGATTTTCGAGCCATCGGTCCCGCCACGAAACGGTGCTTCGATCGGCGTCACGCCAATCGCTTGCATCCCTGCTCGGGCAGCTTCGATACTGCGGGGATCTTTCTTGATCAAATCCCCCATATTGTAATATTGGTCATACAGCGTATAGGTGATACGTTCTTGCCCATAGGCTGTGTTGAGTTCATCAATGATCCCCACGATGTTGGCTTTTCGCTGTTCAAAAAGCGTATGATCGTGATCACGAATGATATAAGAAACTTCTGCTCGACCAATATGTCCCGTCAAATTGTGAAGCAGGTAGAAGCCTTCATACCCGCGGGTGCGTTCAGGAACTTCCTCTGCTGGTAAGGCATCATCGATTTGATGCGCGATTTTCAAGGCGTTGACCAAACGACCATAGGCAGTCCCAGGATGCACACTCGTACCGTCGATCGTTATATCGATACGAGCCGCATTAAAGGTTTCATATTCCATATGGCCCACGCGACCACTGTCCATCGTGTAAGCAAATGCCACTGGAAAATCCGCCGCATCAAAGCGATCAGCGCCAGTCCCGATCTCTTCGTCAGGACCAAAAGCGACCCAGACATCGCCACGCTTATGCGCATCCATCGTTTGTAAGATCCGCAGCGCATCAATGATCTCTGCGATACCAGCTTTATCATCTGCACCCAGCAGGGTCGTTCCATCTGTTGTGATCAACGTTTCGCCGACATAGTCTTTGAGATTAGGAAATTCAGCAGTTGTCATATAAATGGCTTTTTCTTTATTTAAACAAACATCCTTGCCATCGTAATTTTCATGGATCTGCGGTTGAATATTTTCAGCTTCGAAATCTGCCGTATCTACATGGGCAATAAAGCCAATCGCCGTTTTTTCAGGATTACCAGGTAGACGTCCGATCACAAAACTATTCTTTTCATAGTAAGCAACATCCGCTAACCCCATCTCGATCAACTGATCTTTCAATAAAAGAGCCAACTCAACTTGTCCCTGCGTCGTTGGGATGGTCTGACTCGTGGCATCCGAGCGAGTATTCATTTTTGCATAGGTCAAAAAATCCTTTAAGATTGCTTTCAATTCTGCACGTCCTTTTTCTTCAATTCTTCTACTATCTTTATAACGACAGGGGACGATTGTCCGTTTCGTGGATCACTTGTCGAAAATCAGCAAAGCCAGCTGCTAACCCGCGCAGCAAAATCTCTGCCGTTCCCATATTGGTGGCTAAAGGAATCTCGTATACATCCGACAAGCGAATCAGTGCCGTTACATCTGGTTCATGGGGTTGTGCGGCTAAAGGATCGCGCAAAAAGATCACCATGTCCAAGTCATCTTGCGAAATCATGGCGCCAATTTGCTGGTCTCCTCCCAGCGGCCCTGATTTGTAGCGGTGGACAGGCAACTGGGTTGCTTCTTCGATCCTCTTCCCCGTAGTTCCTGTTGCGAAAAGTTCATGCTGCGCTAAAATTTCTCGATAGGCAGTCACTAATTTTACCATTACATCCTTTTTTCGATCATGAGCAATCAATGCGATTTTCATTTGCTGCATTCCCCCTTTTTTCTATTGTACCAATTTATTTTCTTTGCGACTGAGAAAAAACAAAAAAACATAGCACAGATGCCGCAAATCGACTGTGCTATGTCTAAAGGATTCCTTTTTAAATCAGTTGTAATTCTTTCAAGGCTAACCAGATACCATCTTCATCATTGCTAGCGGTCACCATATCTGCGACTTGTTGGATCTCAGGGACCGCATTGCCCATTGCCACACCGACACCTGCGGCAGTCAGCATTTCACGATCGTTTTGGCCATCACCAAAACAGATCACATCTTCTTGTGCTATCCCTAATTGTTCCGCGACGCACAGGATCGTTGCTGCTTTGGAGCCTTCTTTTGGAACGACATCCACACTGTTTTCATGCCAACGTACAAAACGCAGTTTGCTGTATTTCTCGTCAAAGAAATGCTCATACTCTTTTCCGTAAAAAGCCAATGCTTGATAGACTTCTTTTTCTTCAGGAAAGTCCATGTCCAACTCAGGAAGTTGGGCACCAAAGGAATGCATCGCTGCTTCCATTTTAGCAATATCTAACGAAGACGCTCGTTTCGCTGTATCCATCCCGACAAAGGCCGTATCGATCCCAAGCTCTTGGGCTTCTGCCACGAAAGCAGCCAATTGCGTTTCATCGAGCAAGTTTTTATACACCTGCTGATGCGAAAGAAAGGCGGCTGCCCCATTACATAAAATGTAATTATCAAAGGACAATGAACGAATAATGTCTTGGGCGTGAAAACGACTGCGCCCAGTGGCAACGGTCACGAAATGGCCAGCATCTCGCAGAAGGTCAAGGGCTTTTAGCGTACTATCTAGTGGCTGTTTGTTCGAGTCAAGCAAGGTTCCATCAATATCAAAGGCAAAGAATTTCCGATTCATAAAAGGTTAAGGCTCGCTTTCTATTAAGAAGTAACTAAGATTTTGGTCTTGGTTGCGGTCATTTTTACAAAAAACAGCAAGAAAAACCGTACATACTTATTCTTAACATAAATAGGCGCTGATTTCAACGCTCCGTTAAGGGTTGACGGCTTCTTCTTGGAGAAATGTTAGAGAAAAGAAAAAAAGAAGCATCGCTGCTTCTTTTTGTAGGTTCTGATTAGTCGACATAGGTCGATTTTGAGTTGTTCAACCATGCGTAACCCAGTCCCATGACCAAGCCACCGCCGATATAGTTACCGATAAAGGCAAAAACTAAATTATGGATCACACTGCCGACAGTCATGCCTGCCAAGTGTCCCCCTGAAGCCCAAAAAGCTAAGGTAAACGCTGGGAAGTTAGCGATGACGTGTTCGAAGCCTAAGAAAGCAAAGATGAAGATGATGAAAATGATTGCTGCGACTTTTCCAGCATCGTCTTTCATCCGCATGCTTACCAACACGGCTGTGTTTACCACGATATTAGCGAACATCGCTTCCACTAAAATTTGGATAGTGGATTTTTCTAATTTTGCAGTGATCGAGGTCAGCATAAAGTTGTCTGCGGTCAGCCCTTGAAAAGGTCCCGTTAGCGCAACGATCGAGCCGAAGATCACCCCGCCGATCAAGTTGAACAAGACACACGTAAGCAAAATTTTCAATGCCAAAGGAATACTTAGACGTTTACGGTAAACCCCAACAGTCATATACAACATATTCGATGTTCCTAATTCTGCGTTCATATAAAGAATCATGACTAAAGACCAGCTAAACATAAATGCATACAAAATTTTTCCTAACCCGTGAACCATTGATTCACCTTTCATAGCGATCGCAAAAGCAATAGCTGTTCCGAGGGTCAAGAATAAACAAGCCATCATCGCACGTACAGCGTAACGCAAATAACTACTCTTGATCAAATCGATTTTCTTTTCTATGGATGAATCGATCTTCTCAAATAATGGGGATACTGGATTCATTTTTCTACTCCTTTTATGAAAAATTTTACTTCGTTATAATTTGCACAATACTTCCATATTCTAATGACGAAATGCTGATTTGTAAAGAGATATTTGAAAATATAAGTAATTAATGAAAAATTTCAAGCTTTGTTTTCATCAAATCCAAAGCCAGCTCCATCTTGACTTTTGCCCCTAGTTTGTCGTATACTATTCCTTGTGTAAAATAATGCAGCAGGAAAATAACAGCTCGTCACCAGTTCGTTGCCCCTCGGGTGCAATTGCGTAACCGCGGCTGCAAAGGTGAAGATTGAAGAACGAACTGCACGAATGTGAGTTTTTCAACGGATTATTTTACTCCAAACTATTTTATTGGAGGAACTAAATTATGTCTCGTTATACAGGACCATCATGGAAAATTTCTCGTCGTTTAGGAATTTCTTTATCAGAAACTGGAAAAGAATTGGCACGTCGCCCTTACGCTCCAGGTCAACACGGACCAAACAGCCGTGGCAAAAAATCAGAATACGGCATGCAATTAACTGAAAAACAAAAATTGCGTCATATGTATGGCATGAACGAACGTCAATTCCGTACATTGTTTATCAAAGCAAGCAAAATCAAAGAAGGTAAACACGGTGTTAACTTCATGATCTTGCTAGAACAACGCTTAGATAACGTTGTTTACCGTCTAGGTTTAGCAACTACTCGTCGTCAAGCACGTCAATTAGTAAACCACGGTCACGTTTTAGTTGATGGCAAACGCGTTGATATCCCTTCATACCACGTTGAAGTTGGACAAGTCATCAGCGTTCGTGAAAAATCACAAAACATCTCAACAATCAAAGAAGCAGTTGAAGCAACAGCTGGCCGCGCGTCATTTGTAAGCTTTGACAGCGAAAAATTAGAAGGTTCATTAACTCGTTTACCTGAGCGTGATGAATTGTCTGCAGAAGTTGACGAAGCACTAGTCGTTGAATTCTACAACCAAAAACTTTAAGATTTCAACCGACACGATTCCTTTTGGGAATCGTGTTTTTTTGTGGACTCAGCGGATTTACGGATCCCTTTAAGAAGACCTTTGAAAAATACCAAAAAAACCGACAATGATACATCGCTGTATTCATTTGCCGGTTTTGTTCCTATTTTAGATAAAGTTCGCAACAGATTCGCCTTCTTCTTGCTTTTGGCGATAATTAAACATGAGCAGCTCTGTTTGGCGTCGTTTGAAAATGATCTTTCGTAAGTTTCGTGGTACGAATTTACGAATGTCTTCTTCATTGTACCCCACTTGGAGCTTGTTCTCATCTAAGATAATTGGTCGTTTCAATAAGTTCGGGTATTTTTCGATCAATGAAAGCAGCTCTTCTAGCTTCAACTCTTCTAAATCAATGTCTAGCTTTTGGTACACTTTCGAACGAGTAGATATAATGTCTTCCGTTCCATTTTTCGTTAAAGAAAGAATCTCCATTAGTTCATCACTATTTAATGGATCGCTAAAAATGTTTCTCTCTTTAAATGGCAGTTCATTTTCGGTCAACCATGCACGGGCTTTACGACATGACGTACAGCTGGGTGTTGTATATAGTGATATCATTTGTTCATTCTTCCTTTCTCTTTGATGTACTTCGAATTTTTGTTTGGTGCTCAACCTTCGATTTGATCGATCGTTTCCTGTTTGACGATATCGGCGATTCGAATATTGATCTCTTTGACTTTCAAAGAAGTCAAGCGGCTAATTTCTTCTAAGACCACTTCTTGGACTTGCGCAAAGAGTTTGGGGATATCTTTGCCGTAAGCCACGATTACTTCCAAATCAACTGCAACCTCTTCTTTGCCAACTTCCACATCAATGCCAGAAGCGACTTGCGGCTGTTCTTCAAGGTTTTCGGTCATATCTGAAAGAAATCTGCCATTTACACTAATCAAGCCATCAATTGACTGCAAAGCGACACCAACAATTGTTTCAATGACTTTCTCTTCAAAGGACAGTGGACTTGCTTGCGCTGCTTCATTAGACACATTCGTTGTTTGCTGATCGTCAGTCATTTTTCACACTCCTTGGTTAAATAAGAAAGGATACTAGAGACATCGCAAAGTCGCATACACGACCTTGTCTAAAGTGGACATTCCTCTTGGGAATTTTTTTCCCTACCTTTCTAGCATAAATTCTTTTTGTTTTTTTTACAAAGAAAAACACTTGTTTTCGGAATAAATTTATCCTGTAAGATAAAATGAATGCGCTAAAAAAATCTCAAAGCATAATTTTCCTGGAATGATTCGTTTTTCTTGACAAAAAAAAAGAACGCATCTACAACGCTCTCTTTTTTTCGTGTTATTTTGACAAAACTTCCAACGGATCAATCAGTTGGTGTCGCGCTAAACTTGGTGAAAGACTGACTTCAAAATGCAAGTGCGGGCCTGTACTGTTCCCCGTACTTCCCATAGAAGCAATCACCTCGCCTTGTTCGACCGTTTGACCTACTTCCACTAAATTGCGATGATTGTGGGCATACAATGTCGTCAACCCATCTTTGTGCTCGATGGCAACATAATTTCCCCATGAAGAATGATATTCTGAGCGGATCACCGTTCCTGAAAGACTAGCCATGATCGGCGTTCCTTGCGGTGCGGCGAAGTCCACTCCACGATGAAACCCATTGCCTCGTGGACCAAAGACAGAGGAGACAACTGGATTGCTGACAGGATAGATTATCTTTTCGCTGCCTGTCGGTAATTCTGGTTTCTCTTTGTCATAACTCGTCAGGGCATACGCTTCGATCAGCGCATTCAGCTTCTCATTGTATTGTGTATCTGATGCATAACGTCCGGTCAGATATTCCGTGGCGTCTTCATAAGATTCCGTTTCTGATTTCCAAACACCTTTATAAAAATTCGGATTGTGGTCTAATCCTTCTTTCAACAATTTCGCATAATCTTTCAAAGAAGATTCGATGCTGTCATATTGGCGAAAAGTGGCATGAACTGTGTATAAATTACCAGAACCATCGTCTTCTTGCGTTTGGAAGGAAATCCCATTCCCTTCATAAAGTCCCTTAATACCAAATAGGTTATAAAAAGGCTCCTGGCTCAGACGGCTTCTTCCGCTGCCAGACTCTAAAATCGCTTGGGCAATCATGACCGATGCGTAAAGATCTTCTTCTTGTCCAACTTTACGAGCATCTTCTCCAATCTCCATAATAAAGTCCCACGTTTCTTTGACTGGCGTGACTTCAAATTTTGCTGGCTCATCTTCTTGCGGCGGCGTTACCGTCAACTCTGGTACATTCGGTACTTCTTTGATGTCAGGCGAAGGCTGGCTTGGTGTTGATTCTGGCTCTGGATTTGGTGTTGTCTCTGGTTCTGGTTCTGGATTTGGTGCTGGATTTGGTTCTGGTTCTTCTGGTTCTGGCGCCGGCTCAGGTGTTGGTTCTGGTTCTGGATTCGGCTCAGGATCAGGATTTGGTGTCGGCTCTTCTGGTTCCGGTGTTGGTTCTGGTGTCGGGGTTGGTTCTGGTTCTGGCAAAGGTTCTGGTGTTGGCTGTTCAGGAGCAGGTGTTGACTCTCCTGGAACTACTTCGCCGTTTTCTCCTGGTACCGTTGCGGCATCTTCAGGGACCAAGCCCATGGTTGGCCCGTTCACTCCCGGAACCGTTGACTCAGCTGTATTTTGACCTGCAGTAGACTCGTTCGTCAAAACAGATGCCGCAGCCGATACTGGCAGCATTGTTGAAAATTGACTGGTAATAATGGCAATCGCCATCCATTTTTTTATTTTCATTCGTGAACTTTCCTCCTTTATTCCTCCCTCTATCATACAAAAAATGCAAGAAACTTTGTAATCAATTTTTGCATTCCTATATGAAAAAGGAGAAAAACTTGATTTTTCTAATGAACGAATGATCCAAGCCATTCATTTGCTCTCTAGTAAAAATACGCAAAAACAGCTCAATCCCCCTCTTTTCGAGTGTCCAAAACAAAAACAGCAGCGAGCTTCCTCCCTGCTGTTTTGATCTATCTTGACTCTATATCGATATATTCCCGATCGTTTGACACTTCTTTGTAGGCGGGACGCATGATTTTTTGTGCGTTGACCAGCTCTTCGATCCGATGGGCGGACCAGCCGACGATCCGCGCGATAGCAAACATTGGTGTATACAGTTCTTCTGGCAGATCCAACATGTTATAAACAAACCCGCTGAAAAAGTCGATATTGGCACTGACTCCTTTGTAGATTTTGCGCTTTTCATTGATGACTTGAGGAGCAATACGTTCGACCATCGTATACAATTGATATTCTTGCCAAGCTTCTGATCCTTTTTCTTGGGCCAGTTTTGCCACATAATTTTTAAAAATCGCCGCACGGGGATCGTTGTCGCTGTATACCGCGTGGCCCATGCCATAAATCAATCCTTTACGGTCAAACGCTTCTTTATCTAAGACTGCTTCCAAATAGCTGCGGATCGCCTGTTCATCGGTAAGATCAGCAACGTTGCGCTTCAAATCTCCCATCATTTCTGTCACTTTGATATTAGCACCACCGTGTTTAGGCCCTTTCAAAGAACCTAGCGCTGCAGCAATCGTTGAATAGGTATCCGTCCCACTGGAGGTAACGACTCGTGTCGTAAAGGTCGAATTATTCCCGCCGCCATGTTCCATATGCAAAACCAGTGCCATATCCAATGTTTGGGCTTCTTGGAAACTATATTCTTTCGTTGGACGCAGCATAGTCAAAATCGTTTCAGCTGTACTCAACTCTTCGGTCGGGCGGTGGATATACATACTCTCCCCTTGATTGTAATGATTGTAGGCATGATAGCCGTAGATTGCCAAGAGCGGAAAGACACTGATCAGCATCAGACTTTGTTCCAATACATTTTCAATGCTGATGTCATCTGCTTGTGGATCGTAACTTGCCAGTGTCAAGATACTGCGAGATAAGCTATTCATGATATCAGAAGAAGGTGCTTTCATAATGACGTCACGAACAAAATTGGTCGGCAATGTACGTTTTTCTGCTAATAGGCAATGAAAGGCCGCAAGTTCTGTTTTGTTTGGCAGTTCGCCGAAAAGTAATAAATATGCAACCTCTTCAAAGCCAAAGCGTTTTTCATTGACGAACCCTGCAACTAACTCGTTGATGTCAATTCCGCGATAACGCAGCTCGCCACAAGCTTCAATTGGCTTGCCAGCAATGATTTTTTCTGGATAAATGGTGGAGATCGTCGTAAGTCCTGCTAAGACCCCCGTGCCATTTAAATCCCTCAGTCCACGTTTCACATCATATTCTGAATAAAGATTCACATCTATCAAATTGTATTTCTGACATTGCGATGCAAGATAGGACATCTTCTCTTTCTTTTCTAATCTTTCCACGGTGATGTTACCTCCAATCTTTCTACAAACTATCGACTACAATGTTATTTAACCGTATACAAACATCGTTAAAATAGTCATCCTATAAAATCGTTGCTTTTTAACAAACTTTCACACATTATAGCACGATGTTTAGAAAATGAAATATTTTTCATAAATTTAATTGATTTTTTAAATTATCAACGTATAATTATTCCTAATAAGTACGTTTATCTTCGTAAAAAGGAGGATTCTTATGAAGTGGCAATCTCAACTCACCGTCAATGATACGCAATACACGTATATTGACTTAGCGAAAATCACCCAAGACTTAGGGGCTGATTTATCTCGCTTGCCCTACTCCATTCGAGTTTTATTGGAAAGTGTTGCTCGTCATCAAGACGAGGAAATTACAGAGGATTATTTACCATTTTTAGCGAACTGGCAGGCAGAAACCCCTACTGGTGTCGTGCCATTCAAACCAGAGCGGGTCGTTTTGCAAGACTTTACTGGGGTACCCGCAGTCGTTGACCTGGCTGCCATGCGGGATGCGATGGTCGCTTTAGGCGGTGCCGCAGAAGACATCAATCCTGAGATTCCCGTCACACTCGTCGTCGACCACTCTGTGCAAGTCGATCAAGCCGGTACTCCTGGGGCGATCGCTTTTAATACGGAGCGGGAATTTGAACGCAATGCAGAACGCTATCAATTCTTGAAATGGGCGCAAGGTTCTTTCGACAATTTCGAAGTCGTTCCACCTGAAACAGGGATCATTCATCAAGTCAACATCGAATCGTTGTCTGATGTGATCTTGCAAAAAACACACGAAGATCAACGACTGCTATTTCCTGATACATTGCAAGGAACCGATTCTCACACCACGATGATCAACGGCTTGGGGGTTCTCGGTTGGGGGGTTGGCGGTATTGAAGCGGAAGCTGCGATTCTTGGCGAACCTTCTTTCTTCCCTACGCCTGAAGTCATCGGGGTGAAATTTATCAACGAGATGCCTGCAGGTACCACCGCCACCGATTTAGCACTAAAAGTAACTGAAGTGCTGCGGATCGAAAAAGTGGTCGGAAAATTTGTCGAATACTTCGGTCCTGGCTATCGTCATTTAAGTTTAGCTGATCGAGCAACGTTAGCAAACATGGCTCCCGAATATGGTGCGACTTGCGGTTTTTGTCCGATTGATCAAGAGACCTTGAACTACTTAGCAACGACCGGTCGCTCCAGCGAGCTGATCGAACTCGTTGCCGCTTACGCCAAAGCCAACCATTTCTTTTATGATGAAACGATCGTGCCGACCTATACTAAGACGATCACCATCGATCTAGCAGAAGTTCAGCCAGCATTAGCGGGCCCTAAGCGCCCGCAAGATCGGATTTTGCTTCCGGCGGTCCATCATGATTTTGAGCAATCTGTCACGGCAGCCGTCGGTCCCAAGGGCTTTGGTCTTTCAGAGGATGAATGGCAAAAAGAAGCCAGCGTTACTTGGCCAGATGCTGCACCTGACAAATTAGCGACCGGCGATATCGTTTTGGCGGCAATCACTAGCTGTACGAATACTAGCAATCCTTTCGTCATGCTCTCGGCAGGCTTATTGGCCAAAAAGGCCGTTGAAAAAGGTCTGACTGTCCCGCGTACGGTCAAAACCTCCCTTGCACCTGGCTCCCAGATCGTGACCACCTATTTGCAAAACAGTGGTTTATTGCCGTACTTAGAGCAACTCGGCTTTTATTTAGTGGGCTACGGTTGTACTACCTGTATCGGAAATTCCGGTCCTTTAGAAGCGCCGGTCGCTGAAGCAATTGAGGCAGAAAATCTATTGGTAGCATCGGTTCTATCAGGTAATCGGAATTTTGAAGGAAGAATCCATCCACAGATCAAAGCCAATTATTTGGCTTCGCCGCCGTTAGTTGTTGCCTATGCCATCGCTGGCAGCATTCGCAAAGATCTCACAAAAGAACCGTTAGCTATCGTCAATGACGAGCCGGTGTATTTGTCTGATATTTGGCCTAGCAATGAAGAAGTCAATGCTTACGTTCAAGAGTACGTCGGACCAGAAGCATTTCGCGCTGCCTATGAGCATCTTTTTGATGCCAATGAACGCTGGAATGCGATCGAAACCACCACGAGCGCATGTTATGAATGGGAGGAGCAATCCACTTACATCGCTCATCCGCCCTACTTTGAAACATTGACCAAAGAGTTGCCTAAATCAGATGTCTTAGCTGATCTGAAAGTCTTGGCAAAATTGGGTGATTCCGTCACCACTGACCATATTTCTCCTGCTGGCAGCATCAGTATGGATTCTGCAGCTGGAAAATTTTTACAAGAAAAAGAAGTTCCGTATCGTGAATTCAACTCCTTTGGTTCGCGACGCGGCAATCATCAGATTATGATGCGGGGGACTTTCGGCAACATCCGTCTGCAAAACCAGCTAGTGCCTGGCAGTACTGGCAGTGTCACGCATTATTTTCCAACAGGGGAAACCCTGTCGATATTTGATGCAGCTATGAATTACCAAAAAGCCGGTCAAAGCTGTATCATTTTAGCTGGTAAAGATTATGGCATGGGTTCTTCTCGCGACTGGGCCGCCAAAGGAACACAATTGTTAGGCGTTAAAGTCGTCTTAGCAGAAAGCTTCGAACGAATCCATCGCAGCAACTTGGTCATGATGGGGATCATTCCGCTTGAATATCTTGCTGGTGAAAGTGCCGCATCGTTTGATTTGGACGGCAGCGAAACATTCTCGATCGCTTTGCCAGAAGAGCCAGTGGTCAAGCAGCTGATCGAAGTCACTGCGCAACGGATCGACGGAGGGACTGTCTCCTTTATGACCCGCCTGCGCTTTGATGCCCCTGCAGATATTCGCTATTGGAAGCATCAAGGAATTTTACCGATGGTCATTCGAAAAAAAGCTGAATTAGGAGGAACTGCCCATGCCTAACCAAACAACCCATGAAGCAACGACGATCACCATTCCTTACATTGCAGGAGACGGCATCGGTGCCGAGATTTGGCAGGCTGCGCAACCTGTGATTGATGCCGCTGTAAATAAAGCCTATGACAATCAACGCCACATCGAATGGCTGGAAGTTTTAGCTGGAGAAGCCGCCTTTGAACAGACGGGGGAATGGCTGCCGCAAGCAACCATCGATACGATCAAGGCTCAACAATACGCCTTAAAAGGACCGTTGACTACCCCAATTGGCGAGGGCTTTCGCTCCTTGAATGTCACCTTGCGGCAAACGCTGGATCTTTATGCCTGTGTCAGACCTGTTCGCTATTTTACAGGGGTCCCTTCGCCTTTAAAGCAGCCAGAAAAAACCGATATGGTGATCTTTCGAGAAAATACTGAAGATGTTTATGCTGGCATCGAATTTGCCAAAGACGACGACGCAACGCAGCGTCTGATCCAGACATTGCAAGCAGACTTTGCTGTCAAGGCGATTCGTTTTCCTAAAACTGCCGCTATCGGCATCAAGCCGATCTCTTTAGAAGGCAGTCAGCGCTTGATCGCTGCTGCCATTGAGTATGCGATCGCTCAAAAGCGGCCCACGGTGACACTGGTGCATAAAGGCAATATCATGAAATTTACAGAAGGCGGCTTTAAAAACTGGGGCTATCAGCTTGCAGAGACCACATACGCCGACCAGTGTTTTACAATGAATCAATACAACAAAATCAAAGCAGAAAACGGCTCAAAGGCAGCCGAAGCCGCCCTTGCCTCGGCAAAAGCGGCTGGGAAAATCGTTGTTAACGACGTGATCGCAGACAACTTTTTACAACAGATCCTTTTGTATCCAGAAAAATTCGACGTCATTGCCACTTGTAATTTGAACGGCGACTACATTTCTGATGCACTTGCTGCACAAGTCGGCGGCATCGGGATCGCCCCCGGTGCCAATATCAACTACGCTACTGGGGCAGCCATCTTTGAAGCTACCCACGGAACAGCACCGGATATCGCAGGACTTGGCAAAGCCAATCCCTGTTCGCTGCTGCTGTCAGCGTGCATGCTTTTAGAACATTTGAACTGGCCAGAAGCAGCTCAAATCCTAACACAAGCCATTGAACAAGCCTTGCAAAGTCAACACGTCACTGCCGACTTCGCGCAGTTGATGCCAGAAGCGGTCTGTTTAACGACACAAGCGTTTGGCGAACACCTCCTTCAGTTGATCCATTCGTAAACTCAAGCTGTGATTGAGTCGGCATTTGCCTGCTCAATCACAGCTTGATTGCGTTTTCACCTTTTGAGAAACTATACTTAGAGCATGAAAGGGGGAATTCATTTATGAGTGAATTCAACATGAGAAAAATCGGTCAGCAGATCGCTGCCAAACGCAAAGAAAAAAACCTGACCCAAAGCAACTTGGCCGACCAATTACTTGTCAGCTATCAGGCGGTCAGTAATTGGGAGCGGGGCAACTCACTGCCGGACATTGAAAAATTGCCGCAGCTAGCAGCGATTTTAGACCTATCCATCGATGAGCTGTTAGGGAAGCCAGCAGCTGCGGTGCAACATTATCAAGCGGGAACCGCACAGCCAGAAGAAATCGCCGAACTAGCTCCGCTGATCAAACCGCAAGAATTGTCAGCGTTGATTCAAGAAGAACCGTTTCAAGAAACTTCTTTAGACCTAGACTTATTGCCTAGGCTAGCACCTCATTTGACCAGCGCAGACTTGCAGCACCTGCTAAATGGTGCCGAGAATATCCCAGAAGAGGTACTGGAAGAACTCCTGCCGTTTTTGAAAAAGCCCCAAGTAGAAGAGCTCCTTAAAGGTAAGCACTATTCCATGGCTTTTTGGGAAGAGGCGGCGCCCTTTTTACCCCCCAACTTTTTGGCGGGAGAAATCAAAGGCTGGCTTGAAAATCCTGACTTCCGCTTTTCTGAGATTGAAGAACTGCTACCCTTTTTACCTGCGCCGTATCTGGATGAACTCCTGCTGACCGCCCTGGAACAGCCAAACGTTGCCGCAGCAGAACGCTTGGCTTATGATGAAATCGAAGAACTGCTGCCGTTTCTAACAGAAGCAACGATCTGCCGTCTCGTTCAAGCACTGCCCTTCTCAACAGATGAGCTGGAAGAAATCGCCCCTTTCCTCTCCTCAAAGAACTTGATTGTCCTTTTAAAAAAAGGACACTAAAAAAACAAGATTCTTCTTTACTTTTGGTAAACCACCGTTTATAATTTCGTTAACCAAATAAATTAATTTTAGGTTAACGAAATTATTATTAGAGAGAAGGATTCGATGAAATTATCATTACGTGAACAAATCCATGCCGCTTTATTTGCGATCATTATTGCTGGTCTTTCCCAACTGACGATTCCATTAGGTTTGATCCCATTGACAGGACAAACCTTTGCGATCGGGCTGGCGGTGACTTTCCTCGGCACGCGAACTGGAACGATGGCGATCATCATCTACTTGCTGTTAGGATTGATTGGTTTGCCCGTTTTCGCTGGTTTTTCCAGCGGTGTCGGTGTTTTGTTAGGACCAACTGGTGGCTATTTAGTCGGCTTCCTCTTTAATGGATTGCTTACTGGATTGATCGTAGAAAAAACAGCGTTTCGCTACACAGGAGCAGTGATCGGCAATATTGTCGGTGCGCTGGCAACTTTGTTGTTTGGTACATTGTGGCTGAAATGGAGCACGGGCATGGCATGGCCGGCTGCCTTTAACGGTGGCTTTGTTCTGTTTATTATCCCTGGGATCATCAAAGCCGTTGCCGCAGCTTATCTAGGTATCTTTTTAAGAAACCGCTTGGCGCAACCATTGGCTTTACGTTAATAAAAAACACTCGCGTCATATGCAGCGATTCCCATCAGTTAGCTTTTTCGTCTAACTTTTGAAAATCGCCGCATCACGCGAGTGTTCTTTTTTATTTCTTCCCCTCTTCAATCGAGAGCTGCGGCCAAATTTTCTGCCACTGCTTCATCGCTTGGCGTTGTCGATAAACCGCAAGATACTGTTCATTTTGGGCAAAATGCGGTGTTGGACGCACCCGAAAACTGCAAATATCCTGCCAGCCAAAAGGCGCCATCAATTCAAGCTTGCCTTGATTCATTCGTGCCGCTACCGCTGTACAACGCTCTGGAAACTTCGTTAAAGCATCGAAGGTACTTGTATAAGGCGGCTCCTCGGCAAAATTATGTTGGTGCATCAACGCTTGGTTTCGAACCTCCCAAGGAAATTCGAGAAACGAGCGGTGCAGTTGCGCTTCGATCGCTGCTGTTTCTTCTATGCTTACAGTCGGATCATAAAACACGACATCAATATCGGTTATTGGCACCTCCGCTATTTTTCCACTGAGAAAACCCCATAAATAATTCCGCAGGTACCCAGCACACAGCCAGCAATCCGACAGCTGCAGCGCTTCAATGATCGTAAGCAGTTGTCGACATTCACGATTTTTTGCAAACAAGTTCTGGATCGCTTGTTCCTTCATTGGCGTCCTCCTCTAATGGGTTCAGGCTAGTTATTTCAAGGTCCAACCACCGTCGATGGGCACGATCGCCCCCTGCAAGTAACTAGCTTGCGGACTGGCTAGAAAAAGGGTCAGTGCTGCAACTTCTTCTGGTTGCGCCCAACGCTTGACTGGCGTCTCTTCTGCTACCCATTGCGCCATTTTTCCGTCACCGGCAAAATCAGCCGCATTCATCGGCGTTTGAATCGCACCTGGCGCGATGCCCTTCACCGAGATCCCTTGATCTGCAACATCCAATGCCAACTGTTTGGTAAACCCGACGATTGCGTGTTTTGCGGTTGTATAGGCGATCCCGCCCCCACCTGCGACCATTCCAGCGATCGACGCCATATTGATGATCGTTCCGCCGCCGTTGGCTTGCATCAGCGGCAAAATTTCTTTCGTTAAATAAAACATGCTGGAGACATTGGTTTGAAATATCTCCTCCCACTCCATTGACGTCGTCTCAGCGATCGTATGATAGCCGTCAAGCTTTCCTGCTGTATTTAATAAGACTGTGATACCGCCAAAGTGCGTCACACAAGCTTGGACCGCTGCAAGACAATTTTCTTTCACCGCTAAGTCACAACATGTGCCGAAAAAGCGGGGCTGGGCTAAAAGCGAATCAGGAAACGATTGGCAGTCAACACCAAATACTTGAGCGCCTTCTGCAAGAAACGCCTCTGCTTGCGCTTTACCGATGCCTGAAGCAGCCCCTGTGACAAACACAATCGTTTTGTCATCGATCCACGCTGCCGTCATTCCACGATTTTCCAATCTTCCGCAAGAATGTCGCAAACAGTCGGTGCGAAACTCGAGAATCCCTCATCTGCTGTTTTGATCAAAAAGTAAGGGGTGACTGGGGCATTGTCGTACACTTCGCCTTCAACGAATGTCACATAAAGTTCAAAGCCGCCCCAACCTTCACGAATGATTTTTTTGCCGGCTTTTAATTCTGGTAAGATTTCTTCAAATGTCATGATTTTTCTCCTTTGCGTGTTTCTTCTAATGGTTTAAATTGCTTGGAAATTCAATCACGAAAACAAGCAGGACTCGTTTGCTGCGCTAATACGGCAGCAGCGTGATCGCTTGCGCCAATTCCTCTACAAGATGCGCCGTTTTATAGTCCTCAAATGCCTCATGATGGTTTCGCAGCAGCGTCCGAACTTTCGTTGGAGAATATGCTTCTGCTAAGTGATTTTCCAAAACGAAGCGTCGGGTCAACTGCCATTCATAATAGTAGCCGAAGGGACGGCAATAGTAGCTGGTTCCCGCAAGTTCTTTTTTCTCAAAGCGTCGATGGGTATGCCCAAAGACGACTGCCCGCACATTGGCGTACTGATCGATCACTGCGCCAAAATCAGGCGTCCCCAAAAACGCATTTAGGTGGTTCCAGCGGGCGTACTTGCCGGTCTGCCGCACAATAAACGCTTCTTGGGGCACAAAATGCGTAGAAAGAAGAATTTCTTGGTCTTGCGGCAAATGGGCCAATGTTTCCGCTAAACGCTCATTGATGGCTTGGCTGATCTCCTTATCCGATCCCTTTCGTTGAATCATGCGGTCATACCAAAACAAATTTTTCAGCCGCAAGATCTCAGCTTCACTGGTCAGATCAGAATATTGGTAGTCATACCACCCATTGATTCCCAACAGCAGTGTTTTTTCTGATAAGCGATACGTCTGAAAATTAAGAAAGGCGGGATCATCGAAAGCCTCGATCTCTTGTTCCGTCAAGTCCACCATTTCATGATTGCCCCAGTGAAAGGTCGTTGGCACCTGTCGACTTTGAAAAAATGCGACCACGTCTAATAGCCGTTGTTTTTTATTCGCCACATCTCCTGCCAGATGCAGATGGGTCACCTGATTTTGCTGCAAATAATCAGCGATCAGCTGCAGATGGGGATCAAATAATTGGTTGATATCGACGTGCAAGTCGCTAATAACCGCCAGCGTGCCCATCTCAGCGGCCCGCCGTCTGCTTTTCGATCCGTAACAATTGGACATCGTTAGCTAAGATCCCGCTATTTCCCACCAATTGCAACCGTTGATAGGTCGGTTCCACCTGCATCCGAGTCTGTTCTTCTAAATACACCTGAGCCCCTTGCTTCAACCAAATCGTGCCTAAGGGTGTCGTTAAAGGGGTGTCGTAGATCGCCAATCCTTCTTCTGGATAGCTTTGCGGCACGATGATCAGGCGAAAATGGATGTCCAAACGGCAGGTGATCTCCGTTGCAGGAAACGGACCAACGCCGTCTTCAAAATCCAAGTAGAGACGATCACCTGGCTGCACATAAGGGGTTATTTTTTCAATTGCTGCTGGCTCAATGTTCAGTTCCATGACGAGAGCCCTCCTTTACATGATACGTTTTTTCCATTCCTCCAGGGTGATGCCACGCGTGACTTCATCGATGATTTCTTCACCCGATTTGCGGGCAGCTGGGATCGTTGCTTCCAATTTCATCCCAATTTTCTCCATGACCCGTCCAGACTTGGGATTTCGGGCATCATGTCGAGCAAAAATTCGAATCAATTCGAGTGTTTCAAAACCGAAATGCAGCAGTGCCATTGCCGCTTCTGGCATAATCCCTTGCCCCCAATAATCGCGACTCAATGTATAACCGAGCTCAGCGATCTCTTTTTCTGATTCTACCCGCAAATCGATGGTCCCGATCATTTTTCCTGAGTCTTTTTCTTCGATCGCAAATTTTCCTAAGGGTGCAGCAACAAAATACTCGGCGATGCGTAGTTTTGTTTCTTCAACCGACCCATGTCTAGCAAAGACGAAGGTCGTCGTTTCTTCATCATTTGCATAGGCAAACATGTCCGCTGCATCTGCCAAGGAAACAGGACGCAAGAGCAGCCTCGGTGTCTCCAACCGTTGATTTTCTGCTAACAATAGCAAATGTCGTTCTTTTGTTGTCATAGGATCCCTACTTTCTGTCAATACTCTCTCACGATCGCACCCCTCTTTTGCTATTTGCTGGATATGCTATAATAAGCATAAGTAAACGCTTTGAGGAGGATACTTCAATGTCAGACGAATTAGAAAAACGCCTTGATACAGGAATGTATGGGACGCCTCGCGTCAACCCAGATGAACAGCGCAAGTATTTAGGCACGTTTCGTGAACGGTGTTATCTTAGTATGACAGTAACAGAAATGAAGAAGAAGGACAACCAGAAAACGCTCTTGAACGCCTTACCAGATTATCAAGGAGCGCTCGTGTTGCTTAATGGAAAATTGCCAGAATCGATCCAGACCGATTACATCACTTTACTGACCAAACAACAGATGGAATTTCGGATCGTCTCCGATGCCCAAGATGCCGGTCCAGACAGTATCGGCTTGCTGATTGCTGGGAAAGAAGCCGTCAATGAAGACGTCATCGATATCGAAAAAAAATTCCCTGCAGCTGCCGCTCCATCGGATAAAGAGCAGGAACAACCAGAGAAAACGTCATTTTGGAAACGTCTTTTCCATTAAAAGGAGGAACTATCATGGAACAATCAACACCGCCCTACCTTTCATTAAAGAAAGAACTGCTTGATGCTTTGGATCTGCATATCGATTTGTTAAAAACGGCACCCACAATCGAATCCAGCCATCTAGATGGCGTATTGTTCATGATGCGCAGCTTGGGTTTTATGCTGGATCGCGCTCCGAAAGTACTCCTGCTGGAGGATAAGAATGAAATGAACTTTATGATGTTTCAATATTATAGCCTCCTGTCGGAACTGAAGTACAATCTGGTTTTAAACTTTCCCTACGCCTCGATTCAAGGCGTACCGTTATTAACCTTGATCCAACGTTTTCCTACCACGTATGAAAAAGAAATGAAACAATGGTGGGAAGCCCGAACGGGTCTCAAGGTGGAAGAAACAAAACAAACGATTGAGATCGCTGCTTTTGAATCCTAATAAAAAAAACTGCACACTTTGAAAGGAACTCTCCTTCCAAAGTGTGCAGTTCTTTGCTTTTTGTACTTCCATCAGCTCTCGAAGACTTCAGGGAACAACAGGCGTAAAACAGACATAGTTAAGCGTCGGCCTTTCCCGCTGTATGGATAAACGTGCATATGCATCGCTGGGTTGAAATTGGCTTCAATGATTCCATAAGCCCCCGGTTCATTGGCTGGCTTGGTTTTATCTGGAATAATCAGATCGATTCCGCTGATAGATGCTTGTAATGCGGCTACCGCATCGACTGCTACTTGTTTGTAATCATCGTTGAAGTCATCCGTCACATCGATAGAATCACCGCCAGTACTGATATTCGAGTTTTCTCGCAAATAAACGATCTGCCCCTCTTCGGGTACTGAATCCACTTGATACCCTTGCTCTTTTAACATCAGTTGTTCCAGTTCCCCTAATTGGATCAGCTCTAATGGGGTCCGATGATGGGTGCCGCGCAATGGATCAAGATTTTTCTCTGCGACGAGTTCCGTGATCGTGCGCTTGCCGTCACCCACGACATTGGCAGGGATACGTAGTAAAATCGCATCGACTCGCCCATCGATCACGAAGAACCGATATTCCGTCCCTGACAAAAAAGTCTCAACGAGGATCGAATCATCTTCCGCAAAGGCAATGGCGACCGCCGCTTGATAATCCGCTAAAGAGGCACCTTCTTTGAAAATCGAGATACCGATCCCATAGTTGGTGGTTTTCGGTTTTACCACAAACCCGCTGTGGGCAATCTGAGGATAAAACGCGATCGCTTCTTCTGCCGAAGCGAACTCAGCGCCACTTGGTACATGAAAGCCATTTTCGGCTAAGATTTTTTTAGTGACCGTTTTATTCGCCATGATCAATGGGACGATGTACTGATCCTTACTGGTCATATTGGCATTTTTAACATATTCGATGTGGTCTTTCACGGCTAATTTCAAGAATTGATCCGTTTCATCCAGTACCGTCACTTCGATTCCTTTTTGGATCGCATCGAACAAGAGAATCTGGGTCGACAATTCCATTGCTCGAAAGCCAGCTAATTGATACGGTTTTTCCCAAGCAGCTTGATGATACTTTTGTCCCAGCACTGTTGCTGTCTGGGCTTGACTGGTTGCTTGACTTGCTGAGAAAAGACGTCCCGCGAAGGTTCTTTCTGGTTCAGCCAGCATTTCTGAGAGCTGATCCAAAAATGGTGGATGCGGCAGCTCAAGGGCTTGGGCAAAGTCCATCATTTCAGTAATCAGCGCTTGCGCTTCTTGCTGATAAGTCAAAGGTGCAAGCGGATGTTCTAATGCGACCTGATCATTTCTCTGATTGCCCTCTTCGATCCACGCATCCGCATCGCTGCCTTCTTCTTTTGTACTTAAAAACAATAAGAAGAAATGCAAGAATGCGACTTGCTCTTTGGAAATCCCATAGCGGGCAAAGGGATCGATGTCAATATTTCTTAACTCAATATAACGGATACCCGCTGAGGCTAAATCTGCGACCCGTTTTCCCCCACGTAGACGCACTGGCGCATAAAATTCTTTTTCTTCTGAAAGCTTTCCCGTCTCCACTAATTTGGCAATATCTGCAAGATAGGTCTCTAACGAAGCGTAAGATACCTTGACGTCTTCGTGATTCGTGTACCCATAGCGGCTATTGCGAATACTGCGGACTGGTTCTTGCGGTCCGTTTTCTGTCGTAAAATAATTGGCTTCTGAAGCAGGAGTCGCCCCAAAGAAATACGTCAAAAACCAGCGATAGTGCAAATAATTGCGAGTTACTTTCAAATAAAGTGCCGTTTTAAACGTCTGGAAGCTTTCCTTCGTTTCAGACAAAGCATACAGCTGCTGCAAAAAGTCTTCCGCAAATTCGAAATTGAAATGAATCCCACTGACCATTTGCTTGCGGCGACCATATGTTTTGGCTAAATAGCGGCGGTAGAGCACATCTTCAAATTGGTCTAATTTAGCAATGACGATGTCTTCTTCTTTTTCTGGTAAAGCCGGTGGCATACTCAATGGCCAGAGCATTTCTTCTGCTGACATCGAACGATACGCTACATCATGAATAGCCCCTAAAAAACGGAACAATTCATCCACGGAATCAGCGACGGGCGTAATCAGTTCCAGTTGGTTTTCGGAAAAATCCGTTTGGATATACGGATGGAAGCGCCGATTGCCTAATGTTTTAGGATGATCGGTACCTGCAAACGTCCCATCGAGCCGCACCCGCTGCGCTTCACGCTCAATCCCGTAGCGTCCTTTCAATAAATAGGGAAAAAGCTCTTTATGTGATAACAATGTTTTTATTTTCATTCGACTGCCCTCTATGTTCTTCTACTAAATTTTTTCTCAAATGCTATTTCTTTCCATCTATTATAGTGAAAACTGGTGAAAAATGCAGAAATTTGCTCCTCACTTGTAATATCTCTTACTAAAATTACCAAGAATTTATAAAATACTTGAATAAATTTGATATTTACCTTCAAAATAAAGTATACTGCTTATAGAACAGTAAATTATTATGTCCATATTACTCTTTTTTGAAAGGAAGAATAGTGAATGAAGCCACTTAATCTTACCAAACGCGAACGTCAAATCATGAATATCTTTTGGAATTCAGACAAACCTCTTTCTGCAAATGACATTGCTGTCCAACAGCAAGATCTAAGCAAGAATACCATTCAAGCAGTCGTACGTAAACTAAAAAACCACGACTTATTGAAAGTAGCGGATATCGGCTACAGCGGTACTGTTTTGACTCGGTTGTATTCTCCGAATGTGACCCAAGAAGACTTCTTAGCAGCAGAATTGTCTGATCAATCTTTATTGAACTTGATTACGAACTTTATCGAAACCAATAAAGATATCGATACATTGAACAACTTGGAAAAAATGATCACTGAGCGCCAAGGGGAACTTAAGAAATAAACTTTCCCTACCGTTGAACTCGTTGTATTCTGCCTGATACTTCCCAAAGTTTTTAGACAGTGCAGAAGAAAACGAAGCCTTCAAACTGCTTTTCCTGATTTTTTGGCAAAGTCGTGCATCGCTGTACCCACATTTGCCACGCCAAGTGTTCTCAGCTTTACGTCACAAGTCAAGCTCGTGGAAAGAGACAACGACCCGTTTTCTCTTCCCTTTGATCTCACAAAAGCAACAATAAAGGAGAGCCATGTGTAGGTGTATCACCTAACACAGGGCTCTGTTTTTTTATTCTTTGATCAAGCCTTTGAATAAGCCAACGACAAATTCATTTGGATCAAATGGTTCTAAATCATTGATGCCTTCTCCGAGTCCCACTAATTTGACAGGCAGCCGCAGCTCGTTACGGATCGCCAAGACGATCCCTCCTTTGGCTGTTCCATCAAGTTTGGTTAAGACGAGACCAGAAACATCCGTCGTTTCTTTAAATTGTTTTGCTTGATTCATCGCGTTTTGACCCGTTGTTGCATCCAACACGAGCAGGACTTCATGAGGGGCCGTTGGGTCCACTCGTTGAATGATCCGTTTGATTTTTTCTAGTTCGTTCATCAAATTGACTTTGTTTTGCAAACGCCCCGCTGTATCTACTAATAAAACGTCAGCATTTTCTCGTTTTGCGCGCTCCATCGCATCAAACACGACTGCTGCTGGATCGCCTCCTGCATTGCCACGAACGACTTCAACCCCAGCCCGTTCACCCCAGACCACTAATTGATCGATGGCACCGGCACGGAAAGTATCCGCTGCTGCCAATAAGACTTTCTTGCCTTCAGCTTTGAATTGATGGGCTAATTTCCCGATACTGGTGGTTTTTCCAACACCGTTCACACCAACAAATAAAATGACGGTCAACCCCGACTGCATATTCAACTCGTTGACTTCACCGACACCCGCTTCCCCATATAGGTCAACCAATTTTTCGATGATGACATTTTGGACATCTGCCGTTTTCTTCACATTACGTAGTTTGACTTCTTGCCTCAATGAATCCGCGATCTTCATCGCCGCATCAAAGCCGACGTCTGCGCCGATCAGCGTTTCTTCCACTTCTTCGAAGAAGTCTTCGTCCACCGTACGGAAGTTGGCAAACAATTCGTTCATCCGTTGCCCAAAGGTTTTCCGTGATTTCGTCAATCCTTTGGTGTATTTATCCTGCACACTTTCCGTTTCTGGCGCTGGTTGAAGGATTGGTTCAGAAGCTGGTACTTCCTCTGATGGTGTATCCTTAGCCACTTCTTCTGGAATACTTGGTGCTTCTTCTCCTTTATTCGCTGTCGTTGCTTCTTGCTGTGGAAAAGTTTCCGCAGTTTCTTGCTCTACATCCAAATCACTGGAGTCGGCGGCTTCTGCAGGTGCCACTGGTTCTGAAGCTTCATGTTCAGCAGGAGTTTGTGCTGGCTGTCTTTCTTCTGAAGGCTGATCCTCTGGTGAATCAGCATCAACGACTGGTTTGTCGGCTTCTTGCTCTACTTCTTTGGTTTCTCCAATCAACGCTTTTTTGATTTTGTCAAAAAATCCCATCTTACGCACCTCCTTTTAAGACATATTCTTCAATCACTGCTGCCACACCGTCTTCTTGGTTTGAAACGGTGACAACGTCAGCCGCCTCTTTAATGATTGGCACGGCATTGGCCATCGCTACGCCAATCCCTGCATAGCGAATCATCGGCAAGTCATTTTCTTCATCACCGATCGCCATCACTTCTTCTTGCTTGATCCCTAAATCTTGCGCCAATAGGCTGATACCATAAGCTTTGGTGATTCCTTTAGGCATAAATTCCAACAGGTTATTCCGGCTTTTGATGATTTCATATTTCTCGCGGATCTCTGAGGAAATCTCAGGGATCTTAGGATCCAAGACTTCCTGATGGTAGGCGATCACAGCTTTATTATAGAGCATCGATTCATCCAGATCAGCTACGGCAAAAGGACGACAATCCAATAAAGGATTCAACGAGCCATAAATCGATGGATGCGCTGCTGAAGTGGGTAAACTCAAGACGATCTCTTCTGATACCACGTCTAGAGGCAAATTCAAGTCTTCCGCCACTGAAACCAATTCATGGATATCTGCCAGCTGCATCGCTGCTTTTTCAATGATCTCGCCAGTCTCATTTTTTTGAACCAAACCGCCGTTAAAGGTGATGCTGTAGTCGCCGGGTTCTTTCAGCGATAATTCTTCTAAATAGGGACGGATCGCCCGCAATGGACGTCCCGTACAAATAACGATTTTCACGCCTTGTGCTTTAGCACGAGCAAGTACCTCTTTGTTGCGAGGAGTCACTTCTTTATTATCATTCAATAACGTTCCGTCTAAATCGATCGCAATCAGTTTAATCATACCATTCCTCCTCTATGCTTGATCTGCTGCAAAACTACCGCCTTCACGCACTTCTTCTAAGCGCACGGACACGGTCTTCGACACTCCAGATTCTTGCATGGTCACACCATACAACACATCTGCTGCCTCCATTGTTCCTTTGCGGTGAGTTACGACGATAAACTGCGTATCATTTTGGAAAGCACTCAAGTAATGCCCGAAACGAGAGACATTGGCTTCATCCAATGCTGCTTCCACTTCGTCAAGCACACAAAACGGTACTGGACGAACTTGAATAATGGAAAACAATAACGCAATCGCAGTCAGTGCCCGTTCGCCCCCTGATAGCAAGCTGAGGTTTTGCAATTTCTTGCCCGGTGGTTGGGCTTCGATCTCGATCCCAGTGTTCAATAAATCTTTCGGATCTGTTAAGACTAATTCCGCATGACCGCCGCCAAACATATTAGGAAATACTTGTTTGAATTGCAAACGGATCGCATCGAAGACTTCGCCGAAACGGGTTTTGACTTCTTCATCCATTTCAGACATCGTATCAAACAGCTGTGCTTTAGCCGACAGCAGATCGTCTCGCTGACTCGTCAAGAACAAATGCCGTTGATTGACTTGCTCATATTGTTCGATCGCATTTAAATTGACTGGACCAATTTGCTCGATCGCTTGTTTTAGTTCCTGAATGTCGACTTTGGCTTGTTCTGCATCCTCGATTTCAGGGAAATCTTGCGCTGCCTTTTCAAAGGTGAGATTGTATTCTTCTTGTAAATACAACAAACGATTATCCATCACCAATTCTGCGCGATTTTTTTCGATCTCAACTTCGGTTTTTTCTGACAGCTTTTCTTTTTGCGTTAAGTTTTCAGCACTCAGGGCTTCGTCTAATGCGCCGATTTCTTGTTGAACGACTTGACGTTGTTCACGAATCACCGTCAATTCCGCTGTTACCTGCTGCTTGGTTTTTGTGAAGGTTTCAATTCGCTGAAGAATGCTTTCTTCTGAAAACTCATGATCGCTGACGTTGCTTGTCAAGGCAGCTAACTGCCGTTCTAAGGAGAGTTGACGCGCTTCGTTTTCTTCTAATGCTTGATTCGTAGCGGCAATTTTTTGCTGCAAATGCGCCACTTGTTCTTTTTGAACTGCGAAAGCTGCCTGCAAGCGCGCACTTTCTTGTGCTAAGGTTTGGCGTTTTTCCTCGATCAAGTCTTCTTCGGCATTCATTTGATGAATATCTTGGTCGATTTTCGCCAATTGCGCTGCAATATTCTTTTGCTGTTCTTCCAAGCTCGTCTTCTTCTCATCATATTCCTCAAAGAAGGCTTGCACTTCGCGATGTTCAAAATCAAACACTTGCTGCTCTTGCTTCAAGCGGCTCAGGTCATTCTCAAGATTTTGTAAGCGGCTTTGCAGCTCATGCTCCGTCATGCGAGCCTGTTCTCCTTGCGTCCGCAATTCTTCTAATGCTGCTTGTGCTTCTTTGGTCGCTGCTTCAAAATGCTGGACTTGCTTTTCCGTTTTTAAAAGCCGCTCATCCAGTTGCGCCGCTTGTGCCGTCAATTGTTGCAGCTCGTTGCTTTGGCTAAACAAACTACCGGCATTTTTCTTCGTTGCGCCACCCGTCATGGAACCGCCAGCATTCATGACATCCCCTTCTAAGGAAACGACCCGATAGCTATAGTTCAATGCCCGTGCTAACGCATTGGCACTTTGCAAGTCTTCGGCAATCAAGATACTGCCTAACAAGTTATCCGTAATCGTTTGGACGTGTTCGGGCGACTGGACCAATTCGCTGGCAACGCCGATAAATCCAGACACTTGCTTGGCTTGATTGCGGGCATAATCTGGCAAATGACGGGCTTTGATGGTCGTCAGCGGTAGGAAGGTTGCACGCCCCCCTCGATTTTCTTTCAAATACGTGATGGCTGCTCGCGCATCCCGCTCATTTTCAACGACGACATGCTGTGCAGCGGCGCCTAATGCGGTCTCGATCGCCACGGTATAGTCTTGCGGCACATCGATCAACTCCGCTACTGCGCCAACGATGCCGCTGATCTGCTGTTTGTTTTTCAAAATCAAGCGAACGCCTTGATAAAAGCCGCTATAATTTTCTTGAATGTCTTGCAGACTGCGCTGTTTCGCTCGTACCTGCTGCACTTGACTCATTAACTGATACATTTTCTTTTGTTCTTCATCAAAGCGTTTTTTGTTGGTCTGAGCTTTTTCTTGAAGATGGATGTATTGCTTGCGTTGTTCTTCTAAAATCGCTTTAGCCTGCGTCAGCTGCTCTTCCACGATTTGCGCTTCCGTCGTCTTTTCTTTCAACGACGTATTCATTTGCGTCTGCTTGCTTAGCGCCGTTTGATTTTTCGCGGCTTCTTGTTGGTATTGACGCTCCAAGTATTTCAATTCGTTTCCAATCGTTGCCTGCTCCTGCATGGCTTCAACATATTGGCTACGCAACTCTTCAATGATTTCTTTTGCTGAACGTTGGTACTTTTCCTGCTCTTGCTGACACGCCAGCATCGCTGCTTCAACTTCCTGCACACTACGATTCTTTTGTGAAAGCAAGCCGATCAGTTCCGTTTTTTCTTCATTTAAAAGTGTGACCCGCTCTGTGACTTCCTCTAAAGTTTCTTGGTATTCGGCAGAGCTTTTTTGCGTATGCTTTGAACGTTCATCCAAGACTTCTTTTTGCCCTTCGGCTTGCTTCAGTCCTTCGGTGACCTCTAAAAGCTGCTGATTCAAACGCTCCAACGTTTCATCAAAAGCAGTACGTTGTTGCCGCAAAGAATGTAGCGACAGTTCCCCTTGGTTGATCTTTTCGGAAATCTGCGCCAGTTCTTGGTTAAAGGTACTCAGTTGAGCTTTGGCTGTCTCCCACGCTTCTTTTGCTTTCGTGATCTCTAAGACCGCATAGGCCACATCGACCGTCGTCAATTTTTCTTTTAACGCTAAAAAGCGGTTGGCTGCTTCACTTTGGGCTGCCAGAGGCACCAACTGATCTTCTAGTTCATAAATGATATCTTGTAGACGGCTTAAATTGTCTTCAGTTTCAAACAATTTTTGCTCGGCTTTCTTTTTCCGCTGTTTGTATTTCAATACCCCCGCCGCTTCTTCAAAAATCCCACGACGGTCTTCTGGTTTGC
Organism: Enterococcus sp. AZ063; assembly: GCF_051715045.1. Classification (NCBI taxonomy): domain Bacteria; kingdom Bacillati; phylum Bacillota; class Bacilli; order Lactobacillales; family Enterococcaceae; genus Enterococcus; species Enterococcus sp. AZ063. Next base: position 310,155 of record NZ_JBIOTA010000001.1, on the reverse strand, counting down.
TGCTGAAAATTGCTTCTACCTTGCCTTGGGAAATGATCGAAAATGATTCTTTCCCCAACCCAGAGTCCATAAACAGCTCTTGGATATCCTTTAAGCGGCAAGCTTGTTTATTTAAGAAAAAGTCGCTTTCGCCGGTTCTTCTCAAGCGGCGAGTCACGCTGATCTCACTGTAATCCATCGGCAAGTAATGATCGCTATTGTCTAAAACGATCGTCACTTCCGCTATATTTAGCGCTCTGCGGGTGTCAGAACCTGCAAAAATAACATCAGGCATTTTGCCACCACGTAGATTTTTGGCAGATTGTTCTCCTAAAACCCAACGAATCGCTTCGGTAATATTGCTCTTGCCGCTGCCATTTGGTCCGACGACTGCAGTCACTCGATGTTCGAAATCAATGACTGTGCGGTCGGCAAAGGATTTAAAGCCGGCAATCTCTATTCGTTTTAAATACACTCCGCCAGTCCTCTCTTACTGTTCAAGATCCGCCAAGGCATTCGCAGCGGCGTCCTGTTCTGATAATTTCTTCGATTTTCCTTGTCCTTTTCCGATCAAGGTATCATCGCAATAGACTTCCGTCCAAAAAATCCGTTCATGGGCGGGGCCTGCTTCTTTGATCAAACGATAATTGATGGAAACATCGCCGCCACGCTGCAAGACTTCTTGCAAGCGGGTCTTGTGATCCATCTCATGGGAAAAAGCACCTGCTTTTACTTTTGGAAAGACAACTTTCGTCAAAAAGCCGCTGACACTTTCCAGTCCTTGGTCCAAGTATAACGCACCTAAAAAGGCTTCAAATAGATCACAAAGCAAAGAAGGTCGTTTACGACCGCCAGAGTTTTCTTCCCCTTTGCCTAGACGAATGTATTCATCGAATCGGCAATCTTTGGCAAACATGGATAAACTGTCTTCGCGAACGATTGCCGCCCGTAGCTTCGTCAGCTTACCTTCGGGCAGATCTGGCAATTCACGATACAAATACCGTGAAACGATCAACTCTAAGACAGCATCGCCCAAAAACTCTAAACGTTCGTTATCTGACAAGTGCAAGTTGCGGTGCTCATTCACATAAGATGAATGCGTAAACGCTTGTTCAAGCAGATCTACATCATGGAACACAATATCAAACTTTTCTTTTAGTTCTTTCGTTAATTGTGTATTCATTTGTCACATTCCTTCATTAGTTTATCGACACTTCCCTATTATACTGGTTTTTGCCGAATTATGAAATGTTTCCTCCAAATTCTTGGAAAGACTGTAATAAAATTTTATTTACTTAATCTTCTCCTGGATAAAAAAGCCTGTTTTCCTCAGATACCCGCAAAAAAACAGGAAAAAAAGACGTCCTGGAAAGGACGTCTTTTCATCGATCATTGATTAACGAGATTCAGCTGTAACTGAAACTGTTGCCCATCTGTTGTGGTCAATGTCATAAGCCCATGAGAAGTCTTTGACACGGTTTGAAACAGGCATTACTTGGTTTCTGTAAAGAGTAGGGATAACAAACGCTTCGTTTGCTGCATACTCTTGCCAAGCATCAAATGCTTCTTTACGTTTTGCATCATCAAATGAATCTTTTGAGTCGATTGCATCTAGAAGTTTTGTATTTTCTTCAGATTCAAAACGAGTGTAGTTGAATGCTGCGTTCGGGCCGTAAAGTCCGCTTGGAGAAGGATCTGAACCAGTTCCCCATGCTGCTTGGAAGACATCGATCTCAGGATCATCGTTTTTCAGCTTGTCATAGAAAGCTTGGAAGTCGATCAAGCGACCAGTTGTGTATTGTACATCAAGTCCGATTTCATTCCATTGTTGGATGTAGTAATCAGACAATGGTTGAGCCGTTTCGCCACCTGACATTGAAGCAAAGTTGATGGTTAATTTCTCACCATTTTTGTCTTCACGCATGCCGTCGCCATCGACATCTTTGTAGCCAGCATCATCAAGCAATTGATTTGCTTTGTCGATGTTCAATGTGTAGCCTTCTACTTCGGTGTTGTGCAGTGTGCCGAATACTGGTGGGATCAATGTCGTTGCATTTGAACGCAAGCCATTGTAGAAACGGCTTCCGACAGCATCGTTATCGATTGCGTAACCCATTGCTTGACGCAATGCTTTATCCGCCATTTTAGACTCAGGGTTGTAGTTTACTTTGTTTTCTTCTTCATTCCAAGTACCTAATTTAAAGCCTAGGTAAGTGTATGCTTGTTCAGGACGACCTAAGATTTGGTAGCCATCTACATCTTTGTAGGTTGGATACGTATCTGTTGGCATTGAATAAACAACGTCATATTGTTTTGCATTCAATCCTTCTACGATTGATGCTGAAGGAACAGCTTTAAATGACAATTTATCCATTTTAGGTGCGCCGCCGTAGTAGTACTCATTCGGTACGTATTCAACAGACTCTCCCGCAACGATATTTGACATTACATAAGGACCAAAGACAACTGGATTTTTACGAACTGGATCGCTTGATTCCATATCTTTGACTTCGATACCTTCAAATGCATGTTTCGGTAAAGCAGATTCATACACTCCGCCACCAGCTTGCAACATACCTGGGTGAACTTCTTTGTATTGGATTTTAACGACTTTGTCACTTTCTTTGGTGATACCAGAAATAGTATCAGCTTTGCCATCATGGTAATCTTCCATACCAACGATATTGGTAAAGTTGTTATCATAACGGATACCTGTGTAATCTTTATGACCGATTACTTCATAAGAGAAGATCACGTCATCAGCGGTAACATCTTCGCCATCTGACCATTTCAAGTTATCACGTAATGTGATCGTTGCTGTGTTGTTGTCTTCATCTAACTCAAGATTTGCTGCACCGCCGTCAACGATTTTGAAGTCAGAATCGTATAAGAACAATGTTTCATTACTTGGTTCCATGAAATAACTGTCATAACTGTCTTGATAAAACTCAGGTACGAATAACCCTTGGAACTGCGTATCCATCACTACTGCAACATCCAATGTACCGCCTTCGATTGCTTCTTCATCATTGCTGACTTCGACTGGCATTGTGCTGATATCTTCTGTTTCTGTCGCTGCATTACCGCCACCAGAAGAATCGGTTCCGCCGCCGTTGCTGCCACAAGCTGCCAATGCTAACACTGACAAAAGAGTGACCATACCAAAAATATTTTTCTTCATCCTGTATCCTCCTTGTTTATCCTAGTCGTTGACGCGCATCCGCTGAACGCTTAAATGCTTGACCAACGTAATTGATACTCAACATCAAGACTAAAATTAGAATTGATGCGGGTAACCAGATCCACTGTCTGTTGACCAGCACATCACCGCTGCTGGCATATCCGATCAGTGTTCCCAAACTTGGAACATTGGTCGGCAGACCAAAACCTAAGAATGTTAGTGTCGTTTCAATACCGATATTCGCTGCAAAGTTCATTGTTAAGTTGGTGATGATCAATGAGCTAAGGTTCGGCATAATTTCGCGGAACATGATGACGAAGTCATTGGTTCCGAGGGTTTTCGATGCACTAACATAGTCGCGACGGCCTTCTGAAAGGGTCTTACTTCGGAAGAGCCTTGCTTTTCCGACCCAGTAAAAGGCACTCATGACCCATATAAAGGTCCAAACGTTGTAACGAGGTACGATCGATACGATAACGATAATGATCAACATGATCGGCAAAATCATAACGAAGTCAACGATACGCATCAAAATGTTATCAATGATGCCACCATAGTAACCTGAGATGATCCCTAGTCCGACCCCAACGATCGACGTAATGATCGTGATTGAAAAACCAATCAAGATTGAGTTACGCGCACCGATGATCAATTGTCCCCAAACATCACGGCCACCTTCATCCGCCCCTAAAAGGTAGGTGCCGCCGTTTGGCGAAATCGCGCCGGGTACAGCGTATTTATCAAGGATGCTGACACGCATCACTTGTGATTGGTCGATAACTGCTGAGCCGATAAACACGAACAATAAAACTGCGACTAACAAAACTAATGAAAAGATCGCCATTTTATCTTTTAAGAATTCGCGAAAAATCATTTTTAATCCCATAGGCGGGATGCTCTCTTGTTTTAGTACTTTTTCTTTCTTTTCAGACACATTTATCCCCTCCTATTACTGGATTCTGATTCTTGGATCGACAATACTCATGATGATATCTGATAGTAGCGTACCGATCAAGGTCGCTAGTCCTAAGATCAATGTCAGTGAAGTGATCACGGCATAGTCCCGTTGGACGATACTATCGATAAACAGTTTTCCGACACCTGGGTAAGCGAAGATTTTCTCAATGACCACAGAACCTGCGATCAATGAAGTGATCTCGTAGCCCATTTGTGATGCGATCGGCAACGATGCATTACGGAAAACGTGACGTGAGAAGACTTTATTCGTTGGTACCCCTTTTGAACGAGCGGTACGAACGAAATCCAATGATTTCGAATCAATGACTTCACTTCGCAAGTATTGGATCGTCACTGCTGTTCCTAATAATGCAGAAGTGATCGCCGGTAATAGTAGGTGATACAAGCGACTCCAAAACTCAGCCATGCCACTGACCCCCGGTGCAACGGAACCACCCGTTGGGAACCAAGCCAATCGGTAACCGAAGATGAACAATGCGATCAACGCAAAGATAAACAACGGTACGGCGAAACTGAAGAAGTTGTAAACAACGACGACTTTATCAAGCAATGAATTTTGGTAACGTCCTGCCCACATCCCTAAAGGAATGGCAATCACGTAAGTCAAAATGACCGTCAATAAAGATAACCACAATGTATTGCTGATACGTCCTGCTAATAACGTTGAAACAGGTAATTTAAAGATGAAACTTTGACCAAAGTCCCCTTTTAAGGCATTTCCGATCCAACGGAAATACTGGGTATACCATGGGTCATTCAAACCAGCGGCTTCACGCATCCGCTCAATAACAGCTGGATCTTGGTTTGGATTGATCAAACCGGTAAATGGATCCCCAGGCATTGCTTGTGCGATCAAGAAAATCAAGATACTCAAAATAATGACTTGCGGGATCATCAACAACAAACGACGTAGAATTGTTTTCCACATTATTCAGCACCCCCGTTTTTCAATGCGACTTGGTGCGACTCGGTGATTTTACGCAAGTCATACACTCTGCCAGTTTCGTCGTAGTAATCTTTTTGATGGGTCACATATTCCAACTCGACCTTGCGGCGGTTTTCTTTGTGAGCATCGCGATTTTTTACGTCGATTTGAGGAATCGCTGATAATAAACGTTTTGTATAGATGTGACGCGGGTCTTGATAGATGTCTTCCCGTGTCCCAATCTCAACGAAGCGGCCTTTGTACATGATGGCGATATTGTCACACATGTGTTTTACGACCCCTAAGTCATGAGAGATGAATAAGAAACTTAAGCCAAATTCTTGCTGGATCCGTTTCATAAAGTTCAGTACCTGCGCTTGAACGGATAAGTCAAGGGCTGAAACCGGCTCATCGGCGACGATCAGTTTGGGATTGGATGCTACCGCGCGGGCAACCCCTAACCGCTGACGTTGTCCACCAGAGAACTCGTGAGGATATTTGTATAGGGCATCTTCTGGCATCCCAACGATATCCAGAAGGCTTTTCACTCGTTTTTTCTCTTCTTGATCGCTTAAGCGTTCAAAGTTGCGTAATGGTTCGGCGATAATGTCTACCACGCGTTTTTTAGGATTCAAGCTGGACATTGAATCTTGGAAAATCATTTGGACATCTTTGTTGTAGTTCATTTTTTTGCGGATGGAACGTTTGGTCACGTCTTGCCCGTCATAAATGATTTCGCCACTGGTGATTTTTTCTAATCCAACGATGGCTTTCCCCGTCGTGGATTTACCAGAACCAGACTCACCAACCAATCCGTAGGTTTTTCCTTTTTCTATGATGAAGTCCACACCGTCAACGGCATACACATGGTCTGTGACGCGGTTGAAAAATCCGCTGCGAATAGGATAGTGGACTTTCAGATCTTTAATTGTAATTAATTCTGTCATCTACACTTCTCCTTCTTCGTCTCTAAAATGAAAATGCTTGTAGCATGTGCAACGGACCAAATGATCAGGTGCTACTTCATGCAAGACTGGGTTTGCTTCGTGGTCGCTTTCAGGAATCCAAGGAATCCGTGCGGCAAACCGACAACCCGTCCGTGGCATATTTTTCAATGAAGGAACTACGCCTTCGATCACGTGCAGTTCACTGTCTTGTGAATTTTCTTGAGGGATCGAGTTAAGCAATGAGCGGGTGTATGGATGTTTCGGATTGGCAAACAACTCTTCGGCTGTTGCGACTTCCACAAACTGACCCCCGTACATCACGGCTACTCGGTCGGCCATCTCTGCTACGACACCTAAATCGTGGGTGATCAAAATGATCCCCGTCTGTGTTTCTTCTTGCAAATCTTTTAGTAGATCAAGGATCTGTGCTTGGATCGTCACATCCAACGCGGTCGTTGGTTCATCGGCAATAATGATTGGTGGTTTACAAGCAATCGCGATCGCAATGATGACCCGCTGACGCATCCCACCAGACAATTCATGAGGGTATTGACGTCCTACTCGCGGTGGATTGGGAATCCCCACTTGTTCTAATAATTCTAATGCTCGTGCTTGACGCTGTTCGGCGGTCATATCCGTATGGTAGGATAACCCTTCTTTGATTTGATCTTCGATCCGCATCAAAGGATTCAGTGCAGACAATGGATCTTGGAAAATCATCCCAATATCATTTCCGCGAATTTTGTTGTACAGCGTTTCGTTTAAGTTTGACAAGTTTAAATCTTTATATAAGATTTCTCCAGTGATTTTCGTGTTGTTTGGGTCATGCAGCCCCATGATCGTTGTAGCTAACGTACTCTTGCCGCAACCAGATTCTCCTACGATCGCTAAGATCTCATTGCGATCCAGTGTAAAAGAAATACCATCTACTGCGTCATAGTAATCGTCTTTAATACGAAAACCTGTGTGAAGGTTTTGAACATCTAGTAATTGATTATCTCTGGACAATCGAATACCCCTCTCTACTTTCTAAGATGTCTTGCAATTTAATGTAAAAAAAGAAGGAACATGCATTTCATTTCCAAAAGCTTTCTTAACATTGTATAATATATTCTTAATAATTATATAGAAATGCCACCAATAATGCAAGTCCCAGAAAAGTTAATACACTGAATTTTCAGAAAATTTACATTATGCTTTCAACGCCGTCATGTCAGGTTTAACGACCGTTTTTTAGATTTCACTACCAAAGAAAAGCCGCTCAAAATCACTGCGGATCAATTATGAGAAAGAAAGAGCTAAGTCATCTAGGACTTAGCTCTTATGTCTGTCTTAAGCAAGATGGCTTGAAATATAATCAACCGCTCCACCGACTGTTTCGATCTGCTCGGCATCTTCATCAGAAATCTCGGTACCAAATTCATCTTCTAGTTCAAGGACGAATTCCATCACACTGATCGAATCAGCGTTCAAGTCGTCTTTAATGCTCATCGTATCCGTTACGTTCTCTGCGTCAATTTCAAAATGATTGGCGATCACGACCGCAACTTTCTTGAATACTTCATCTCGTGTCAACTGGCTTCACCTCCACGCGTTTGCACAAAACATAGAATGGCTAACAAACATTGTACTGCTTTCTATGCTTTTTGTCTAGATATTTTTGCAATTTCATTACAATCATTGCATTATGATTGCGTTTCGTCTTTGTCAGTCGGCATTTCTTCAAAATGGGCGACCAATTGTGCCACGACATCTGTCGCTAACATCGTATGGATCTGCTTGATGGTGTACGCCACCGCTTCTGGTCCTGTCGCACCATGGGTTTTGATGACTGGTGCTTTCAAACCAAACAATACGGCACCGCCGTGTTTCGCATAATCCATTTCATTTTTCACTTTCCGCAACGCATCTTTTAATAATAATGCGCCTAATTTCCCTTTGGCACCAGAATCGAGAATCGATTGTTTCAACAGCGCCATCAAATTCAAGGCGGTTCCTTCGATCGATTTCAAAACAGCATTTCCAGTAAAGCCATCTGTCACGACGACGTCAGCTGCACCATCCAATAATTCCCGAGCCTCGACATTGCCGATAAAGTGGATCGTCGGGTCTTGCGAAAGCAGTTCAAAGGCTTTTTTCGTTAATTCACTGCCTTTGGTTTCTTCCGTTCCGTTATTTAACAAGCCGACCCGTGGTCGATTGATCCCGCGAACTTTTTGGGCATAAAAGGACCCTAAGACGGCATAGTTTGCCAAATGTTCTGGTTTATTGTCGGCATTGGCACCTAGATCCAGCATATCAAAGCCAGCATCTTTGCCGATCACTGGCATCGTGGACATCAATCCGGGACGGTCGATCCCTTTGATCCGACCGACGATAAACAAACCAGCCGCTAATAAGGCCCCAGTATTTCCAGCTGAAAAAATCGCATCTGCCTCACCATTTTTGACCGCTTGTGCTGCCAAGACCATTGAGGCGGTTTTTTTTCGTCTGATCGCTTTGACAGGCTCATCATCACTATTGATTTTTTCATCCGTGTGGATAATGGTGACATTTTTATCATCCGTCATGTATTTTTTGATTTCATTTTCTTTTCCGTAAAGGAGGAATTCAATCTCTGGAAAGTCTTTTTTTGCCAGCATGACTCCTTCTACGATCGCTTTTGGGGCGTTGTCTCCGCCCATTGCATCAACAGCAATCCGCATCTCGCTGCCACTCCCTTCATTTTCCCAATCAGTATAGCATATTCTTTAATCAAAAAATTGTTTGTCTGCTTTTTTTGCTGCTAAATAGTTTGCCAATGCCGAAAATTCTGGCAACAGCTGCCAGCCATTTTTTTGCCAAAGCTGGGCAGCTTCGACTTGTGCCACTTCTAGAATATGGGCATCTGCGACCAAATCGGCAGCCGCAAACTCTGGCAAGCCCGATTGTCGATTGCCGAAGACTTCTCCTGGTCCTCGCAACTGCAAATCTTTTTCGCTGACTACAAAGCCGTTGGTGGTTTCTGTCATGATCTTCATTCGCTCGACCCCTGTTTCATTCTTCGGGTTTGCGATCAATATACAGTAAGAAGCATCGGCACCGCGCCCTACCCGTCCACGCAATTGATGAAGCTGGGCTAACCCGAAGCGATCGGCGTCAATGATCAGCATCACTGTCGCATTGGGGACATTGACCCCTACTTCGATGACCGTCGTGGAAACCAAGATCTGCAGTTGATTTTCTTTGAAAGCTTCCATGATGCTGTCTTTTTCTTGATTCTTCATTTTCCCATGCAGCATCCCCACTTGATAAGTAGGAGAAAAGTAACTTTGCAGCTGCTCATAAATCTCCGTGGCATTCTTGACATCCAGCATTTCGGATTCTTCGATCAAAGGACAGATGACATACATCTGATGCCCTTGTGCCAATTCTTTTTGCGCCCACTCTAAGATCGATTCAAACTGCGGCGGACGGACCCAGCGAGTCTCTACAGGAATCCGTCCTGCTGGCATTTCATCGATCACCGAAACATCCATTTCGCCATAAGCCGTGATCGCTAACGTACGAGGGATCGGTGTGGCGGTCATAAAGAGCACATCAGGCAGATAGCCTTTTTCTCGTAAGACTTTTCGCTGATTGACCCCAAAACGGTGTTGTTCATCGGTGATGACTAAGCCTAGATGTGCAAAATCCACCCCTTCTTGAATCAGCGCATGGGTCCCAACGATGATGTCGATCTCCCCAGCTGCTAATTGTTCTAAGATGACCCGCCGTTCTTTTGGTTTGGTCGAGCCTGTCAAAAGAGCGGTGGTCACTTCTAAGGGGTCAAAGAGCTGATTCAAGCTTTCTAGGTGCTGCTGAGCCAAAATCTCAGTCGGCACCATCAGTGCGCCCTGAAAGCCAGCCGTCATCGTGGCATAGAGGGCGATCGCCGCCACGACTGTTTTCCCGCTTCCTACGTCTCCTTGCAAGAGTCGCTGCATGTGCTGCGGACTTTTCAGGTCATGGCAGATTTCATTGGTCACGCGCTTTTGCGCATTCGTCAATTCAAAGGGCAGTTTACGAGTAAACTCTTTCAAGCGTTGCACATCATAATCGATCGCCAAGCCGTTTTTCTCGGCTTTTTCGCTTTTCTTCAGTCCTTGGATCTGCATTTGGAACAAAAAGAACTCTTCAAAAATCACCCGACGCTTCGCTTGATGACTCTCTTGCGGATCTTTTGGAAAGTGCATCGCAAACATCGCGGATTTCCGATCCAACAAGCGATATTTTTCGATCAATGACAAAGGCAAGATCTCTGTGATCTGATCACCAAAATCAAGGAATGCCTGTTTGATCAGTTCGATCAACACACTTTGACGCACGGCTTTATTGACATGATAAATGGGGGCAAAGTCTTCTGCGCTCTTGCTGCCGAGAATTTTCATCCCCGTCAGTCCTTTGCGTTTGGCGTCCCATTTGCCATAGACGGCGATCTCTTCTGAGACCTCTACTTTATCCTTCAAATAAGGCTGATTGAAAAAGGAGACATTAAAGACATCGTGGTCTTGCATCATGCGAAATTGCAACCGACTTTTCTTATAGCCAAAGCGATTGACGACCGGCGGGGAAACGACGATCCCCTTGATCGTTACTTTTTCTTGGTCTTGAATCTCCGCTAATTGCCGTTCTTGAATGTCTTCATAACGAAACGGATAATACTTCAGCAGGTCTTCAATGGTTTCGATCCCTAAACTCGCCAAGTCTTGGGCGCGTTTTTCTCCGACACCCTTTAATACCGTAAGTGGCTGATTCAGCATAGGTACCCTCCTTTTCCAAAGTAATTTTGTTTATTGCAGAGATTCCTGCATTCATAGAAAAAGACGGAGCCAAAAATCATCTACGATTTTTGCCCCCGCCGCCTAATTTGTTTATTCTGCTGAGAAAAGATACGGATAAACTGGCTGATCGCCTTGATGGATCTCTACTTCGATCTCAGGATGCAGCTCAACGATCGCTTCTTCAATTTTCGCTGCTTCTTTGGCTTTGCCTTCTTCACCGATAATGATGGTGACGATCTCAGTATCTTCTGTGATCATTTTTTCTAAGGTAGTCATGGAAGCAGAGAAACGATCAGGAACAGAAACAACGATTTTGCCGTCGACCATTCCTAAGAAGTCGCCTTCTGTGATTTCGATGCCATCAATTGATGTATTACGGATCGCATGAGTCACTGATCCGCTGACAACACTTGCTAAGACATCGGTCATAGCTTGCTGATTTTCAGCTAGTGTGGATTGCTCGTGGAATGCCAGCATCGCTGTCATCCCTTGTGAGATCGTTCGTGTTTCAACAACCGCTACTGGAATCTCGGAAACTTCCGCTGCTTGCTGTGCAGCCATAAAGATGTTTTTGTTATTTGGTAGAACGATCACTTGGTCGGCATTAACTTCATTGATCGCCAACAAAATGTCTTCCGTACTTGGATTCATCGTTTGGCCGCCACTGATGACATATGAAGCACCCAGGCTAGTGAACAATTCTTTCAAGCCTTCGCCAGCCGCGATCGCGATGATCGCAAATGGTGTCCGTGGACGTTTCACTGGTGCAGGTTTTGCACCTTGCTGGTCGTGTTCCAAAATCGTTTCATGCTGAAGACGCATGTTGTCAACTTTGATTTTCACCAATGAGCCGAATTTTTGACCATAATTCATGACTTCGCCAGGATGTTCCGTATGGACATGGACTTTGATGATCTCATCGTCGTTGACCACTAATAAGGAATCCCCTAACTCGTTTAAGTAATTACGGAATGTTTCATAATCAAATTCACTATCTACAGTCGGACCTTCACCGATCTTCACCATGATTTCTGTACAGTAACCAAAGGTGATGTCTTCTGTCGCTAAGTGCCCTTGAACGCTGCGATGATGTTCGGCATTGACCATTTCGTCCATAGCCGCTGGGGAAGGTTCGAAGATTTCATCGGCTGGGTATTCCCCAGTCAATGCATTTAAGAAGCCTTCATAGATAAACAACAATCCTTGACCGCCGCTATCTACCACGCCGACTTCTTTTAAGACGGGCAATAGATCAGGGGTTTTCGCCAATGAACGTTTTGCGCCGTGAACCACGGCTTTCATCACTTCGATACAATCATCGGTAGTTTGTGCTTTTTTCTCGCCATATTCAGCTGAGATGCGTGCCACAGTCAAGATGGTTCCTTCCACAGGCTTCATGACTGCTTTATAGGCGGTTTCTACTCCATGAGTAAAGGCTTGAGCCAATTCTGGTGCAGTGAGTGTTTCTGCGGTCGGGATAGCTTTAGAAAAACCGCGGAATAATTGAGACAAAATGACGCCGGAATTCCCACGTGCGCCCATCAATAGTCCTTTTGAAAGTGTAGCGGCAAGATCGCCGACGTTTTCTGAAGTCGCATCTGCGACAGCTTTTGCTCCACTGGTCATGGATAGATTCATGTTTGTCCCGGTGTCTCCATCTGGAACAGGAAACACATTCAATGAGTTGACAAACTCTGCATTAACTTGTAGACGAGCCGCGCCTGCCTGCACCATTTCTTGAAACTGACTTGCGCTGATATTCGTTACCTTCACTTAGATAGTCCTCCTTAAAATCATCCGCCATGAACGGATCCCTTGCCTAATCTGGCAGTACACGTACGCCTTGAACAAATACATTTACCGAGTTCGCAGATACACCTAGCATCGTTTCTAAGTTGTATTTCACTTTTTCCTGCACGTTGCGGGAAACTTCGGAAATTTTTGTTCCATAGCTAACAATCGTGTATACATCCACTGCAATGCCGTTTTCTTCTTGGCGGACAACGACACCGCGAGAATAATTTTCTTTTCGTAAAATTTCATTGATGTTATCTTTGATTTGTTTCTTGCTAGCCATACCAACAATGCCGAACACATCTGTTGCTGCGCCTCCGACCACTGTTGCAATGACTTCATTGCTGATTTCAATAATACCTGATGAGGTTTGAATTTTTACAGCCATTTTATAGCCTCCTTCAATGGGCATGACCCATCTTTCTTCTTACATATTTTATCATAGCTGTACCGCAAATAAAAGGATGAGACATATGAAAAGGGGCTTTCTGACCAAACGTCTTGCATTTCGACCTTGTTTAATTTACAATGTTTACTGGGAAAAGTCAATGTTTCTTGAAAATTACTCTTGCTTTTTTCACCTTTCTGTGATAAATTCAGATGGTATGAGCTGAAATAGCGCTCCAACATCAAGGCAAAGGAGGAAATAACCACATGGCTAAAGTTTGTTACTTTACTGGACGTAAAACTGCAAGTGGAAACAATCGTTCTCACGCAATGAATGCGACAAAACGTACTGTGAAACCTAACTTGCAAAAAGTTCGCGTTATGATTGACGGAAAACCTAAAAAAGTTTGGGTGTCAACTCGTGCTTTGAAATCTGGAAAAGTTGAGCGCGTATAATTAGACCTTTTCGGCCGTTCGTTTTGAACGGCTTTTTTTGTACCCTTTTTTCTTTGGTGCGCTTTCACTTAGGTTTTCATTAAAGAAAACAGGTCTTTGTTTTTTTAATCGATTCACCTGTGGTAAACTAAGAAAAAATTGATAAAGAACAGGTGACTTCTTGTGACGAAAATAAAAACATTTGCCAAACAACATTGGCCTTATATGCTTGCTAGTTTCTTCTTGCCGTTTCTTATCATGGCAGTGATCTATTTGACCATCGGCATCTACCCTGGCAGCAGCCGCAGTGTCTTAGCCAGTGATGCCTTTTCGCAATTCTCAAACTTTCATGCCAGCTTTCGCAATATGCTCTTAGGCAAGCAAAGTATCTTTTATACATGGAATGCCTCTTTAGGCTTGAATTATCTGGCACTGATCTCCTATTACTTAGGCGGGATCTTCACTCCTCTGGTCTTGTTTTTCCCAAATCAGCTGATGCCAGATGCGTTGTACTTCTTGACCTTGATCAAGATCGGCAGTGCGGGCTTGGCGTTTTGGTTTTATGCCAGCCAAACCTTTAAGATCCAACGTTGGCAGCATGTGACCTTAGCCGTCTGTTATGCCTTGATGTCCTTCATCACCGCCCATTCGGAACTGATCATGTGGCTTGATGCCATGATCTATCTACCGCTAGTGATTTTAGGTATTGACCGTTTAGTGAAAAAGAAAAAACCAGTCGTGTTATTTATCAGTTATCTGCTGTTATTTTTATCCAGTTTTTACATGGGCTTTATGATCGGTCTCTTTTCCGTAATGTATTTCTTGGTTCAGTTGGGGCGCAACTGGAAGCAAGCTCGGGGGGCGATCATTCCTTACGGCATCACCTCCTTGTTAGCTGGCGGCGCCTCAATGGTGATCATCTTACCTGCCTTATTGGATTTGCGCTCAAACGGGGAAGAATTAACAACGATTTCTTCCTTTAAAACCGAAGCCACCGATGTCTTTGACCTCGTGATGAAAAACATGATCGGTGTTTACGATACGACAAAATACGGCTCCATTCCCTTCATCTATATCGGTTTATTGCCGTTGCTGTTGTGTATTTTATATTTTGTTTCGAAGAAAATCCGCTTGAAGGATAAATTCTTATACGCTGGCATGTTTGCTGTTTTGATCGCCAGTTTTTATATCGTGCCGATGAATCTTTTTTGGCACGGGATGCATGCCCCAAATATGTTCCTTTTCCGTTATGCCTATTTGTTCTCCTTCTTAGTGATCATGCTGGCGGGATACGGGTGGGAGCAGCTGCAGCAAAAAGATCGCGGCTTGTTTCTCATTATTGGTCTTTCTACGATCGTGGTGTTTGCCCTCTCCTACGCATTGAAAGGACCTGGAACCTATGAATATGTTTCCGCTACTTCTTTTGCGCTAACGATCGTATTCTTTGTTCTTTACTTGTTATGTATTGGGTTCGGGCAATTAGGTCTTTTAACACAAAAACGAGTGACGATCTTGATGCTGATCTTCGTCTGCGGAGAAATGGCCGTCAATACGAGCGGTATGGTTCGCGGAATTTTGAATGATTGGAACTATGCTTCTCGTAGTTTGTATACAGAACCTTATCCGGACATCAAAAAACTAGTCACTCAAGCCAACGAAGACAATGATACCTTTTTCCGATTAGAAAACCTTGATCCTGTTTCTTCCAACGACAGTATCAATTATGGCTACAGCGGTGTCAGCATGTTTTCTTCGATCCGTAACCGCAATTCCTCAAGCTACCTGGATAAGCTGGGCTTTCGGTCCCGCGGCACCAATTTAAATATCCGCTATCCGAATAATACCTTGCTGATGGATGCTTTTACAGGGATCAAATACAATATCTCCAAGCCAAATCTCACCAAATACGGCTTTCAACGTGTCGGGGAATCTGGTGAATACAAGCTTTATGAGAATCAAAATGCGTTACCGCTAGGTTTCTTGGCTGAACCAACCATTGAATCGATTGAACAGCCGCAAAATGACAACTTGACGAGCCAGAAAAATCTTTTCAATGGCTTGGCCGATTTAAATTTAGAGTATTTTGCCTTTCAGCCGATCACGGTGATCCATAGTAAAAATACAGATATCACCAATGACGGCATGTATATGAAATTTACCGAGCAAGAAAGCAATGTCGCAAAAGAAGTGACTTGGCAAGTGGAGGTTCCAGCGAACTCGCAAGCATACTTGAGTCTTTTCCCTGCCAACTTTGGGGAATTGGAAAGCTCATCTGCCACCGTGACAGTCAACGGTCAGCAGCGAGAAACGCAAATCAGTATCAACGGTCAATACTACGACTTAGGGCACTATGAGACCGATACGACGGTTCAATTCACCGTCAGCTTCTACGGAACGCCTGAAATCTCCTTCCAAAACCCGCAAGTCGTGACCTTGGATACCAACGCTTACCAACAAGCAATTGATGCGATCCAAGATCGAGGGGTCGCTATGACGGTCGGCAAACGCAGTGCCAAAGCCGATATCACGACTGAAAAAGAGCAGCAGCTTGTAACGACCATCCCTTATGACAAGGGCTGGACTGCTACGCTTGACGGCAAAGAAGTTCCAATCACCGCCTTTCAAGACGGCTTTATCAGTGTGACGATCCCAAGTGGCACCCATCACTTGGAACTGTCCTTCTTGCCGCAAGGCTTTGTTATCGGTGTTTGCTTGTTCTTCGGCTGCATCGCATTGTTTATCCTGTTTGATTGGTTTTACCAGAAACAAGTAGCCAAAAAGCAAGTTTTAGACGACCAACGTCAACTCATGGATCAACCACCAGAAACCTAATCGAAAAAGAACCAACTCGTCTTTTTGAGGCGCTCCCCATAAGTTAGAGCAAACGCTGACTTATGGGTGTCGCTCAATGATCGGTGAGTTTGGTTCTTTTTTTGTGCTGGCGTTCCGCAGTTGTTCGCTCTAGTGGCCTTAGCCACCACTACCGACTAGATCCCCTTCGATGCGGGGCCAAATGCCTAGCCCGTTAGCCCTTAGAGCGTTTAGCGAAACATAAGATAACTGTTAGGTTCTTCCGCATTTTTCTTGATGGAGTGCAACGATCGCTCCCATAAGTTAACCATTTTGGTTTGTTTCAAGACGCGAAAGATCGAAAGCCCTTGATCGATTTTCAACAGTCCTTTTTCTTGATCGCCATAAATATACCAGTACCATCCTTGATAGCAAAGAAGATGCGTACTGTTTAGCATGTCTCCGCGATCTGCCAATAATTCCTCTGCAATGGTCAACACCTCTTTTGCCCACTCCAGGCGGCGAAAATTGACAAACGTCGTAAAACAACTAAAAATCAAATCCATTTGAATTTCTCGCATCAAGGACAAACCTTGTTCTTTTTTTGTGCGAGAGATAGCGATCTGCAGTAAGTGATAGGAGGTTTCGACAGGAAATAAGAATTGAAAATAACGAAAAAGCAAAATCTCATAAACGCCCCAGTTGTCTACTTTCGTAAGGTAGGAAATGACGGGGCGAGTTTTGGTGCGTAGCTTTTCCATATAGTCACCAGAAGAGTGATTGAGTTTAGGACCTGAGAGATTGATTTCATGTATCTCCTTTGTGATCTCAAGGTACAGAAAAACAAAAGAATGCTGTTTGGAAGCGGCGATCAGTTCGCTACGCATTTCCTCCAGCCCTTCTTTGCTTCTCTGGGCGTGGGCGTTACTCAAATAAGCTTCTTTGTTGATCCCTAAAATTCGATCCAGTAAATCCATAAATTCGCTCGTCATATAGCTGGGAAAGCTCATCAGGTTGTCGTGCCCTTTTACGCCCTTTTGCTGCGCACGCAAATAATAAAACTCCTCCACTGTGACATGGATATTTTCTAATAAGCGTTCCAATCGATGAATACTGATACTTGAAGCACCTTGCTCAAATTTACTGATAAACGAGCGACTGTTTTGTTCATCCGCCACTTGAGCGATCGTATAGCCGCGCTCTTTGCGCAATTGTCGGTACAGTTTTCCTTCTTCCATAACCATCCTCCTCACAACGATCGGTCTACAAACGCCAAACCAATCCCACTTCACGAATGAAGCTCCGCAATTAAATTTTCCTGTTCTAGATTCAAGTTTAGATTCAAACCTATAAAATGTTGAGGAGCAAAATCTGCGGCACCTTATTTACATGCCACTCTTTTAACTGCTAATCACTCGTGACAGTAACCTCTGGTATGCTCCTGGTACATTTAAATTCCACTATAGTGGATTATTTTCTTCTCTTAGTATAAAGCATCCTATACTGATTTTACAACGTAGAACGTGAAAGGATGATTTCGATGAAAGAATATCAACAAAACAACGGCTATCGTGCCTTAGTCAACGCCGCCTTACTCAGCGGTATCGGCATGAGTTTATTTAATATCGTCTTTGTAGTTTATGCCAGTACTTTACCCTTTAATGCCCTTGCTGTTTCCTTAGCCTCCATGGCACTGCTGATCCCTGATCTCTTACGGATCCTGACCGGCTATCTAGCCGATCGTACCAAAAACAAAGTGCAATGGATGATCAGCAGTCGACTATTACAAGGAGTCCTTTTCGTGGCACTCGCTTTTTTGATCCAACTGCCGCCTAGTTTATGGTCTTTCTTCCTTTTGCTAGGCATCAACATTGTATCTGATTGTTTGGGCGCTTATTGTTCTGGGTTACAGCTGCCCTATGTTCGCCGTCTTGTGCCTGCTGATGCCTTAGACAGTGCCATGGGCTTTCAAATGGCGTGTCAAACCACCGTTCAAATCGTCTTTCAAGGCATCGGTGCTTGGGGGATCATTTTACTGAATAATAACTTTGCGGCTTTTGGTTTGATCAATGCCGTGACGTTTTTCTTAGCCGCGATCGTGATCTTCCTGAACCGCTCGCTCTTCTATGCGGTGCCAGGGAAAATCAATCAAGCAGCAACACCACTCTTTCAGAATTTCTCGGATACTTTTAAATTATTGACTGGTACGGCTTTTCTTAAAAAGATGATCCTCTTTGCCTTACTGATCAATACCTTAGCTGCTAGTACGAGCGGTCTACTAAATCTCCAGCTGTTGGATGACCTTGCGCTTTGGTTTGCCACTTATGGCAACACCGTTGCGATGGCAGGCATCGCTACTTCGATCGGTATGGTCGCTGGCGCCTTGTTTGCTGCCGACTGGTTCAAGAATACCGGTCTGGTTCGCTTGATTGCGTATACCTCTTTCGTTTTATGTCTGTTGACCTTGAATTTTCTCTTCCTGCATAACCGTTGGCTCATGATTGCGCTGCTCTTTGCTGAAGGCTATCTGATTGGAAAAATCAATCCTCGTTTTTCGGCACATCTGATTCGTGAGATTGATGAAGAACATCTCGCCATCAGCAGCGGGATCTTTTCCACCATTGTGATGCTAGGGGGACCTGTCGGACAAATGGTCTTTTTAGGCATCGGCAATCGCTATCACGTTGCTTGGAGCTGGCTGCTTTACTTGCTTTTCGCATTTTTGGTAGCCATCGCCGCCTTAGTCGCTGCCGGTACCTTGGAAAAAACACCCACCACTGCTGCGCCTAAAATCGCTGCGGAAAGGACTGAAGATTGGCAAGAAACCACCTCTGTTTTACCTGAGAAAAAATAAAAACACAAGCTTTCGCTATCTCTTGTTGTGTAAGAGCAGCGAAGCTTGTGTTTTTCCTTATCCATAAGCAACATGAACCAAATACAATCCTTCTGGATGAGCCGTGGGACCTGCCGCATTTCGGTCTTTTTGCGCAATGATTGCAGGAATGCTGTCAGGTGCGATCCGTCCATTGCCGATTTTCAGCAATGTGCCCACCATGATCCGGATCATCTTGTACAAAAATCCATCGCCGCGAAAGGTAAAAATCAACTCATCTCCAGCGTCATTGACCGCCATGGACGCCTCATGGATCGTCCGCGTCTTGTCATCGACTGAACTGCCCGTCGCACAAAAACTGGTAAAGTCATGGGTGCCTAAAAAATCTGGCAACGCCCGTTGGATTTTTTCCAAATCTAGCGGATACGGATAATAACTTGCATAATGACGGCGGAAAGGACTGCGGGGCTTCCCAATGTCTACCCGAAACTGGTAGGTTTTTTCAATGACTAAGTAGCGGGCATGGAAGGTATCGTCAACGATCTCCACCGATTTTACCGCAACATCTTCTGGCGTTTGGGTATCTAATCCAAAGCGCATTTTTTCCAGTGGACGCTTTTGAGGGAAATCGAAGTGGATCACTTGCCCTTGCGCATGGACCCCCGCATCGGTGCGGCCAGAGCCATGAATCTGGATCGGTTGCCCATTGTTCATCTTCGTTAATGTCTTTTCAATCTCTTCTTGAACCGTTCGTCCATTGGGTTGACGCTGAAATCCTTGAAAATTCGTACCATCATAAGCGATCGTCGCTTTATAGCGGACCATTGAATCACCTGTTTCTTTCTATTTTTTCAAAAAAAGGCCTATGAGAAAAGTCTGATCGATCGACAGGCCTTTTCGAACCAGCCGCTGGGATTGCCAGCAGTCTCGTTGCTTCGTTAAGAACCTTTCGTGGGTTGACTTCAATCATAGGTCTTCGTTTATCCTCTTAAGAACACTAATGCTACTGTAAAGAGCGCAAAAACGATGACAACCAATGTGTCCCGTTGGTGCCAGTGCAAAATACGATACTTGGTACGCCCTTCGCCGCCTTGATAGCCTCTGGCTTCCATAGCGGTAGCTAGATCTTCCGCACGGTTAAAGCTGCTGACAAATAAAGGAATCAATAAAGGAACGATCGCCTTCATCTTCTGCAACAGTCCCCCTTCGCCGAAATCGACCCCGCGGGCACGCTGAGCATTCATAATTTTTTCTGTTTCATCCATCAAGGTTGGCACAAAGCGCAACGCAATCGACAGCATCAGTGAGATTTCATGGACAGGGAAACGGATCGCTTTTAAAGGACGCAAAATGTATTCGATCGCATCTGAAAGCTCTAATGGGGGCGTCGTTAACGTCAAGAGCGTCGACATGAAAATGATCAAAACAAAACGACAAAAAATAAAGATCCCGTTTTGGACACCAAATTCTGTGATGTTAAAGATCCACCAAGACCAATAGACGTCACCGCCGGTAGTAAACAAAATCTGTAACGCCACGGTAAACAAAATCAGCCAAATCAACGGTCGAACGCCTCGAATAAAGAAGCCAAAATCGATTTTTGAAAAGGAGATACAAAAGAGCGTAAAAGCACCCGCTAATAAATAGCTTTGCCAATTATTCGCCAAAAAGATAATCGCAATAAAATAAAAACTAGCAATCAATTTGACTCGTGGATCTAAACGGTGGATCAAGGAGTCTCCGGGAATAAAACGACCGAAAATCAGTTTATTCATCATGGGCAGTCGCCCCCTTTGCTACTAAAACATCTGCCAGCTCATCAGCTGTTAGTGGTAACTGCTCAAATGCCAGTCCTCTGGCTTGTAGTTGTTCCGCAAATGCGGTTGCTGTCGGTACCCCCAACTGCTTTTCTTGCAGCCAAGCAGTGTCTTGAAACACAACGGACGGCGTGCCGGCTTTGACGAGACGTCCCTTTTCTAACACATAGACATAATCAGCATAGTTTGCCACATCATCCATCAAGTGGGTCACTAAAATGATCGTCATGTTCTTTTCCCGATGCAGGCGATCAAACATTTCCATCATCTCTTTGCGTCCTTGTGGATCTAAGCCAGCTGTCGGCTCGTCTAAGACCAAAACTTCTGGTTCCATAGCCAAGACCCCAGCAATCGCTACACGGCGCATTTGGCCCCCTGAAAGGTCAAATGGTGAACGTTCCAGAAAACTTTCATCTAAACCTACCAATTGAATGTATTCTTGGGCTAAACCTTTGGCTGCTTCTTCGGAGACCCCAAAGTTTTTCGGTCCAAAAGCGATATCTCTCGCAACGGTTTCCTCAAATAATTGGGATTCAGGAAATTGAAAAACGATCCCGACTTTTTTACGTAACGGTTTTAGATTTTTGTTGTCTGTCTCGGGTTTGATGACTCGCTCACCGATCGTGACCGTGCCAGTCGTTGGTTTTAATAATGCATTCAAGTGCTGCAACAACGTAGATTTTCCGCTCCCTGTATGACCGACTAAGGCGGTATAAGAGCCTTCTTTGATCTCTAAATCGATATCGAACAAAACCCGCTGTTCAAACGGAGAATGCGGTTGGTAGGTGAATCCTACTTGTTCAAAACGGATGTCCATAGCCAATCCACCATCCCTTCTTCAGTTAAGTACGCTTGCGGTACCGTGACGCCCCGCTGTTTTAGTGCCGCCTTTAATTTTTCAGGAAACGGCAGATCTAAGCCGAGCTCAATCAGTTCTGGACCTGCAGAAAAAATCTCTGCGGGTGTCCCTTCGCGGACGAGCTCTCCTTGACGCATCACCAGCACCCGATTGGCGTTGGCGGCTTCATCGATATCATGGGTGATCGATAGCACGGTCAAATTGTTTTTCTCTTTGATTTTTTTGATCGTTGCGATCACTTCTTCACGACCTTCTGGATCTAGCATACTAGTGGCTTCATCAAGAATGATGATATCTGGGCGCAATGCAACGACGCCCGCAATGGCTACCCGCTGTTTTTGACCACCAGAAAGACGCGCGGGTTCCCGGGTCGCAAACTCGCTCATCCGTACTTGTTCCAGAGCGTCTTTGACACGAACCAGCATTTCTTCACGTGGGATTCCTTGATTTTCCAAACCGAAAGCCACATCATCTTCCACCGTCGAACCAACGAATTGATTGTCAGGGTTTTGAAAGACCATACCGACCATTTTTCGAATATTCCAGATATTTTCTTCATTCAAAGGCAATTCGCCGACAGAAACACTGCCTTCTTGCGGCAAGATCAAGCCATTGATGGTTTTTGCTAAAGTTGATTTACCAGAGCCGTTATGGCCGATCAACGCCACCCATTCCCCTTTGTTGATGGAAAAGGATACGTTATTTAACGCGGCACGCTCTTCTTCGCTATAACGCACAGTAATAGCATTCAATTCAATGATTGGCTTCATGATAGACTCCTTCATTTGCGATTAATTCTTTCTAACACTACCAAAAAAGCGCACGTTTTTCAATGATTCACGCACGATTTGTCTCCAGATCTTTTTTTCACTTGCCATTACCTGTCTTGACAGGTAATCGAAAGTAAAAAAAAAGCACTTTATGATGAGTGCGTACACCTCGAAATACATCGAGGTGTAGGCGCTGAGCTAGACTCGGAAAGTTTCTTCCAACATCATAACACTCTTAGTAAACATCTATAAAGTGATGATAAGTGTGATTTTAAACAAGTTCTAGGATAACCATTGGTGCAGCATCTCCGCGTCTTGGTTCTGTTTTCAAGATACGAGTATATCCACCTTGGCGATCTGTGTAACGAGGAGCGATATCATTGAATAATTTTTGTAATGCTGATTCAATAACTACTTCTTCGTTTTCTTCACGTACACTTGCAACTTCATTACGAACGAATGCTGCTGCTTGACGACGTGCATGCAAATCACCACGTTTACCTAAAGTGATCATTTTTTCTGCAGTTGAACGAACTTCTTTCGCACGAGCTTCAGTCGTAACGATACGTTCGTTAATGAATAAATCAGTTGTCAAATCACGCAACATCGCTTTACGTTGGCTAGATGTGCGTCCTAGTTTACGATAACTCACGTGGTTTCCCTCCTTCACTTTCGAATGTTGTATCGGTCAGACGAACCGAACTAACGTAATCGAAAACGGTTTAATCGTCTTTACGTAGTCCTAAACCTAAATCATGTAATTTCACTTTGACCTCTTCAAGAGATTTACGGCCTAAGTTTCTTACTTTGATCATTTCTGGTTCAGATTTGTTTGTCAATTCTTGTACAGTATTAATTCCTGCACGTTTTAGACAGTTGTATGAACGAACAGATAAGTCTAATTCTTCGATCGTCATTTCCAACATTTTTTCTTTTTGTGTTTCTTCTTTTTCAACCATGATTTCAGCGTTTTTCGCTTCATCTGTTAGGTTAACAAAGATGTCTAAATGTTCAGTCATGATCTTCGCAGACAAACTCATTGCTTCCAATGGTTCGATTGAGCCATCAGTCCATATTTCCATCGTTAATTTGTCGAAATCATCCCGACGACCGACACGTGTGTTTTCTACTTGGTAGTTGACACGACGTACTGGTGTATAGATTGAATCGACTGGAAGAACGCCGATCGGCATGTCTTCTTTTTTGTTTTCGTCCGCTTGAACGTAGCCGCGGCCAGGTTTCACTGTTAAGCGAGCATGGAACGTAGCACCTTCAGAAACGGTACAGATATACATATCTTTGTTAAGGATTTCTACATCACTATCAACGATGATATCGCCAGCAGTTACTGTAGCAGGTCCTGAAATATCAATTTCAAGGGTCTTTTCTTCATCCCCGTACATTTTCAATGCAAGACCTTTAATATTCAAGATGATTTGAGCAACGTCTTCCCGAACACCCTTAACAGTTGAGAATTCGTGTAAAACTCCATCGATTTGAATATTGGTGATTGCCGCACCAGGTAAAGAAGATAATAAAATACGACGTAGGGAATTTCCTAGTGTAGTTCCGTAGCCTCTTTCAAGAGGTTCCACGATGAACTTGCCATAATCTTTGTCTTCATCAATCTTTGCGATTCTTGGTTTTTCGAATTCAATCATTCTTATCTATTACCCCTTTCAAAACGAAAAGTGTCTTGTTCAATGACGTATTTGTTACACTCAAAATGAGCAGCACTCATTAAACACGACGGCGTTTTGGAGGGCGGCATCCATTATGAGGGACTGGAGTCACGTCACGGATCGCACTCACTTCCAAACCTGCTGCTTGTAATGAACGAATTGCTGCTTCACGTCCAGAACCAGGTCCTTTAACTGTTACTTCAACAGTTCTTAATCCGTGTTCCATTGCTGCTTTGGTAGCTGTTTCTGCTGCCATTTGAGCGGCAAAAGGAGTAGATTTTTTGCTTCCTTTGAAACCTAATGAACCAGCTGATGACCATGCTAATGCATTACCATGAGTATCAGTGATCATTACGATTGTATTATTGAATGTTGAGTGAATATGTGCAATACCCGCTTCAATATTCTTTTTCACACGGCGTTTACGACTCACTTTTTTTGCTGCCATGAAGTTTTAACCTCCTTCACTTAGGAATTATTTTTTCTTGCCTGCGACTGTTTTAGACGGGCCTTTACGAGTACGTGCATTGTTTTTCGTGTTTTGTCCACGAACTGGCAATCCACGGCGATGACGGATTCCACGGTAAGAACCGATTTCCATCAATCGTTTGATGTTTAAGTTCACTTCACGACGAAGGTCACCTTCAACTTTTAATTTATCAACTTCCGCACGGATAGCATCTGTTTGTTCATTCGTTAAATCACGAACGCGAACTTCTTCAGACACGCCAGCGTCAGCTAAAATTTGTTTTGCAGTCGTGTTACCAATACCATAGATATAAGTAAGTGAAACGACCACACGTTTATCACGAGGAATATCTACTCCTGCAATACGAGCCATATTTGTTACACCTCCGATTATCCTTGACGTTGTTTATGTTTTGGATTTGCTGGGCAAATCACCATAACGCGTCCTTTACGACGAATTACTTTACAATGTTCGCACATTGGTTTTACTGATGGTCTTACTTTCATGATAATACCTCCTGTGGTTTTACGGAGTACAATTATTTAAAGCGATAAGTAATGCGGCCACGGTTCAGATCATACGGGGATAATTCCACCGTCACTTTGTCTCCAGGTAAAATACGAATGTAGTGCATCCGGATCTTACCAGAAACGGTCGCTAGAACTTGGTGTCCGTTTTCCAATTCTACTTTAAACATTGCATTCGGCAAAGTTTCGACGACTGTACCTTCGACTTCAATCATATCTTCTTTTGCCACGCACAGTACCTCCTTGTACTTGTGATTTTCACACGATAAAATGGCGGAAACTCGGTTCCCACCTGATATTCTCAAACTATGCTCCTACTTAATAAAAAGTAGAAGTCGGACTGACATATTCTATCATATCCTGTCAAAGATTTCAAGAGAAAGTTTTAAGCTGCAAGTTGGACTCGGGCAATCTATGATTAGTCAATGATCTTTTGAACATCTTCGAATACAGCGTCGATGTCGCGATCCCCATCAATCGATTGCAATAACCCTTTGTCTTTGTAATAAGTCAAAATTGGTTCACTGCTTTTGATATTGACAGCTAGACGATTTTTGACCGTCTCAGGCTTATCATCTTCACGTTGGTAGAAGTCATGACTTCCACAACGATCACATGTTCCTTCCTCTTTTGGAGGATTGAACAATTTATGATAAGTTGCCCCACAATTGCGGCACATGAAGCGGCCGGCTAAACGTTCTACAAGAACTTCTTCAGGAACATGAATATCAATAACGGCATCAAGTTTTTTGTTAAGGTCAGCTAGCATCTCATCTAACGCTTTTGCTTGATCCAATGTACGAGGAAAACCATCTAATAAGAAACCTTTCTCGGTATCAGGTTCAGCTAAACGTTCTTTAACGATCCCATTTGTAACCTCATCAGGAACTAATGCGCCTTGATCCATGTATGATTTTGCTTTAAGGCCTAGTTCTGTTTCGTTCGCCATCGCAGCCCGAAACATATCGCCTGTTGAAATATGAGGAAGACCGTATTCAGCAACGATACGTTCTGCCTGAGTACCTTTTCCAGCACCAGGTAATCCCATTAAAATGAAGTTCATTCTAATTCCTCCTGTAAGTTTTTGAATAGTGTTGAGGAAATCCTCAACACTTCAATAACTTTAATTGATGAAACCAGTATATTTCCGTTTCAGCATAAGCCCTTCTAACTGCTTGGCAGTATCAAGTGCCACACCGATAATGATCAATAGACTCGTTCCACCTAGACCGATCGATTGCGGTAGATTCCAAGCCATCTGAGCGATGATTGGAAGTAAAGCAACCAATCCTAAAAAGATCGATCCAACCGTGCTTAATCGCATCAACAAACGTGATACATATTCTTCGGTTCCTTTACCAGGACGCACACTCGGAATGTAACTTCCTTGTTTTTGCAAGTTTTCCGCTAATTTCTCAGGGTTCACTTGAACAAATGCGTAGAAGAAAGTAAACGCAACGATCAAGACAGTATAGATGATCGCACCCGGTACAGTGTTGTAACTAAAGATCGTTTGCACCACTTCGTACCAAGTTTCTCCTCTATATGAACTACCTAATGCTTGAATGATCGCATTTGGTGTTGTAATAAAAGAACTGGCAAAGATAACTGGGATAACCCCGGCAGCATTTACTTTCAAAGGAAGGTAACTGCTGGTAGGCGCTCCTGCTACCCGTTTTGTATATTGGATCGGAATCTTGCGTTCTGCTTGTTGAACATACGTTACTAAAGTAATGACGATCAACACAGCGATCACAAGTAGCGCCATAAAGATAGCATTTAGCCAGATATCCGATTGATCCACGTTAATGAAGTAATCTTCAATCAATTCTTTGATGCTTGCTGGTAAGCGTGAAATGATCCCTGCAAAGATGATCATTGACACACCGTTTCCGATACCACGCTCGGTGATCTGCTCTCCTAACCAAGTGACTAACATCGTTCCGGCTGTTAAAATCAGACCGATCACGATATAGGTTGCCATATTAGGATTGTTTACAAACCCGAGTTGAGTGTAATAGTTAAATCCAGCCGTTAATGTCATGGATTGGACAAAGCCCAATACCAACGTCAAGTAACGTGTTGCCTGATTTAGTTTCTTACGACCCACTTCACCTTGTTTCGACCATTCAACAAATTTAGGGACGATATCCATCTGCAACAACTGAATAACAATTGAGGCAGTGATGTAAGGCGAAACCCCCATCGAGAAAATCGAAAATTGTTGCATGGCGCCACCACTTACCAAGTTTAACATGTTTAAAAATGGTAGATCCGCGATGGTGTTTAGGCGACTTGCGTCTACGCCTGGCACAGTAATATGTGTTCCCAGACGAAAGACAAACAAGATTAAGACGGTGAACAATATTCTGGATCTAATATCCTTAACCTTAAAGGCATCCTTCAATAGTCTGATCATTAGATCACCTCGATTGATCCACCAGCAGCAACGATTGCTTCTTCAGCTGCTTTTGAGAATTTAGCTGCTTTCACAGTCAATTTCTTCGTTAATTCTCCGTTAGCTAATACTTTGATTCCAGCTTTTTCGTCTTTGACGATTCCAGCTTCGTGTAAAGCAACAGGTGTTACTTCAGCACCGTCTTCAAAGCGGTTCAAGACATCAAGATTGATGACTGCATATTCTTTGCGGTTCACATTTGTAAAGCCACGTTTTGGTAAACGACGGAACAATGGTGTTTGTCCACCTTCGAATCCTAGACGTACTCCGCCGCCTGAACGAGCTTTTTGACCTTTTTGTCCACGTCCAGCTGTTTTACCGTTACCAGATGAAGTTCCTCGACCGACACGGTTACGTACTTGGCGTGAGCCTTCTGATGGTTTTAATTCATGAAGTTTCATAGGTTTGGCACCTCCTTAATCAAACTAGATCTGCTGATCCTTAGACCTCTTCAACGTCCACTAAGTGAGAAACAGTGTTAACCATGCCTTTGATTGCATCATTAGCAGGTTTTACAACTGTTGAATTCAACTTTGTAAGACCTAACGCTTTTACAGTATCACGTTGGTTTTGGGGACGTCCGATAATACTGCGTTTTAAAGTAATTTTCAATTCAGCCATTATAGTGTCCTCCTTAACCGATTAATTCTTCTACTGATTTGCCGCGAAGTGCTGCCACTTCTTCAGCGCGTTTTAATTGTTTTAAACCTTCAACTGTTGCGCGAACAACGTTGATTGGTGTGTTAGAACCTAAAGATTTAGATGTGATATCAGCTACCCCAGCTAATTCCAATACGGCACGAACTGGTCCACCAGCAGCTACCCCAGAACCTTCTACAGCAGGTTTCATAAGGATGCGTCCGCCGCCGAATACACCGATAACTTCGTGAGGGATTGTAGAACCAACCATTGGTACTTCCACCAAGTTTTTCTTCGCGTCTTCGATTGCTTTACGGATTGCTTCTGGTACTTCTTGTGCTTTACCAGTACCGAAACCTACGTGTCCGTTTTTGTCACCGACAACAACTAATGCAGCAAAACGTAGACGACGTCCACCTTTAACAACTTTAGTTACACGGTTGATCGCAACAACGCGGTCTTCTAATTCCAAATGTTTTGGATCAATATAAACCATGAATGGTGTTCCTCCTTCTCTTAAAATTCCAGTCCATTTTCGCGAGCTGCTTCAGCTAAAGCTGCTACACGGCCATGGTAAAGGTATCCACCACGGTCAAAGACTACTACTTTAATACCTTTTGCTGCTGCACGTTCTGCGACTAATTTACCGACAGCTTGTGCTTGTTCAGTTTTTGTTGCACCTGAAACTTCTTTGTCTAAGGCAGAGGCACTTGCTAGCGTCACACCCGCTACGTCATCAATTACTTGTGCGTAGATGTTTTTGTTCGAACGGAACACGTTTAAGCGTGGGCACTCAGCAGTACCAGAGATTTTGTTACGTACACGACGATGTCTTTTCTGACGTGTCTTGTTTTTATCTGGTTTTGTAATCACAATTTGTCACCTCTTTTAATTTTGCTAGCCTAAGCTGCTAGTCGTAAAGAATTACGACTATTTACCAGTTTTACCTTCTTTACGGCGTACAAATTCGCCAACATAACGAATTCCTTTGCCTTTATAAGGTTCTGGAGGACGAACGCCACGGATATTGGCAGCCAATTCGCCAACGACTTCTTTATCTGATCCTTTAACGATCACAGAAGTGTTTGAAGGAACTTCGATTTCGATTCCAGCTGGCGCTTCGATTTCAACTGGATGAGAGTAACCAACGTTCAATACAAGTTTTTTCCCTTGTAATTGAGCACGGTACCCAACCCCGATTAATTCTAACGCTTTTTGGAAACCTTCAGAAACACCAACAACCATGTTGTTGAAGTTTGCACGGGTAGTTCCGTGGATAGTTTTCATTTCTTTACTATCATTTGGACGAGTGAATGTTACTTCGTTTCCTTCGATATTCATTGTGATATCAGAAGAGAAAGTACGTGTTAATTCACCTTTAGGTCCTTTAACTGTAATGTCGTTTCCGTTTTGCTTGATTTCAACACCAGCAGGAAGAACGACGATCTTATTACCGATACGACTCACTTAGAGGCACCTCCTTGTGGAATATTTTAAATTACCATACATAAGCGACTACTTCGCCGCCAACATTTTTTGCTCTAGCTTCTTTGTCAGTGATTACACCGTCAGAAGTTGAGATAATCGCGATTCCTAGACCATTCAATACTTTTGGTACTTCGTCAGCTTTGACATAAGCACGCAAGCCTGGTTTAGAGATACGTTTTAAGTTTGTGATAACACGTTCACCGTTTTTACCGTATTTAAGAAATACGCGGATCACGCCTTGTTTGTCATCTTCAATGTATTCAACATCGCGGACGAAACCTTCACGTTTCAAGATTTCAGCGATATCACGTTTGATTTTTGAAGCAGGTACTTCTAGGCTTTCGTGTTTAACCATGTTTGCGTTACGCACGCGCGTTAGAAAATCTGCAATTGGATCTGTCATGACCATGGGATAATTTACCTCCTTTATGCGAGTATAGTTTACCAGCTAGCTTTCTTCACGCCGGGAATTTGTCCTTTATAGGCAAGTTCGCGGAAGCAAATACGGCAAAGATGAAATTTACGATAAACTGAATGTGGACGTCCGCAACGTTCACAACGAGTGTATTCTTGCGTTGAGAATTTAGCAGGGCGTTTGTTTTTAGCAATCATTGATTTTTTAGCCACGTAGTTCGCCTCCTTTTTTTATTTTTGGAATGGCATGCCTAATTGTGTCAACAATTCACGAGATTCTTCATCTGTGTTTGCTGTTGTTACAATCACGATATCCATACCACGTACTTTGTCGATCAAATCATAATCTACTTCAGGGAAAATCAATTGTTCTTTGATACCTAAAGTGTAGTTTCCGCGTCCGTCGAACGCTTTTTTGCTCACACCGTGGAAGTCACGGACACGTGGCAATGACACACTTACTAGTTTATCTAAGAATTCATACATTCTTTCGCCGCGTAGTGTTACTTTCGCACCGATTGGCATTCCTTCACGTAAACGGAATCCTGCGATAGATTTTTTCGCTTTTGTGATCAATGGTTTTTGACCTGAGATCAATTGTAATTCTTCAACAGCTTTGTCTAAGTTTTTAGCATTAGAAACAGCGTCACCGACACCCATGTTGATAACGATTTTATCAACTTTTGGTGCTTCCATGATTGAGCTGTAGTTAAATTTGTCCATTAATGATGGGACAACTTCTTTTGAATATTTTTCTTTAAGGCGGTTCATCTGTTAGCCCCTCCTTCCTTCATCAGATTATTTATCAAGAACTTCTCCGGTTTTCTTAGAAACGCGGACTTTTTTGCCGTCAACTTCTTTGTAACCGACACGCGTAGCTTCACCGTTCGATGGATCAACCACCATCACGTTAGAAACATGAATTGGTGCTTCCATTTCAACGATTCCGCCTTGAGGAGCAGTTTGAGAAGGTTTTTGGTGTTTTTTGACAACATTGACACCTTCAACAACGACTTTGTCTTTTTTAGGAAACGCTGCTAGCACAACGCCTTCTTTGTTTTTGTCTTTACCAGTGATAACTTTAACTTTATCGCCTTTTTTAACAAACATGTTTGTTTCGCACCTCCTTTAGATAAGAATCACTATTACAATACTTCTGGTGCTAGGGAAACGATCTTCATAAAGTTGCCTTCACGCAATTCGCGGGCAACTGGGCCAAAGATACGAGTTCCACGAGGGCTCTTATCGTCACGGATAATAACCGCAGCATTTTCATCGAATTTGATGTATGAACCGTCTGTACGACGAGCTCCTGATTTAGTACGAACGATAACGGCTTTAACGACGTCACCTTTTTTGACAACCCCACCTGGCGTTGCTTGTTTAACCGTAGCAACAATCACGTCACCAATATTGGCAGTTTTACGACCAGATCCGCCAAGGACTTTGATCGTTAGAATTTCACGGGCACCTGAGTTGTCCGCCACTCTTAATCGGCTTTCTGCTTGGATCACGATGTGTATCCTCCTTTCAGATTTTGCAATTCACAATCTATATAGGAAAATCTCGTGTGATTAGATAATCACTGCCTTTTCAACAATCTCTACTAGACGGAAACGTTTCGTAGCTGATAATGGACGAGTTTCCATAATTTTCACGATATCGCCAACTTTTGCTTCGTTGTTTTCATCGTGTGCTTTGTATTTCTTAGAATAGTTCAGACGTTTGCCGTAGATAGGGTGGTTTTTCTTTGTTTCAACGACAACAGTGATAGTTTTATCCATTTTGTCTGATACCACGCGACCTTGGTAAACTTTGCGTTGATTTCTTTCTTCAGTCATACGCTAAATGGCCTCCTTCCACTATTACTTAGCTTGTTCACGCAATACTGTTTTAATGCGTGCAATCGATTTACGTACTTCTTTGATACGTGCAGTGTTTTCTAATTGACCTGTTGCTAATTGGAATCTAAGATTGAACAATTCTTCTTTCAATTGTTTTTCTTGATCTAGCATTTCGGCAGTGGTTAATTCTCTGATTTCTTTAACCTTCATTCGATTCACCACCCATTTCCTCACGTTTTACGATCTTCGTTTTCACTGGTAATTTGTGAGAAGCAAGACGTAGCGCTTCGCGCGCAACTTCTTCAGGTACACCGGCAATTTCAAACATGATTTTACCACGTTTAACTGGTGATACCCATCCTTCAGGAGCCCCTTTACCAGAACCCATACGTACCCCGATAGCTTTGGCAGTATAAGATTTGTGAGGGAAAATTTTGATCCATACTTTCCCGCCACGTTTCATATAACGAGTCATTGCGATACGGGCAGCTTCGATTTGACGGTTTGTGATCCAGTGTGATTCGACAGCTTGTAAGCCGTATTCACCGAATGCTACTTCTTTTCCGCCTTTCGCTTCGCCACGCATTTTTCCGCGGAACTCACGACGGTGTTTTACACGTTTAGGTACTAACATGTTTATTTCCCTCCTTTCTCAGTGTTCTTTTTAGTTGGAAGAACTTCTCCACGATAAATCCACACTTTAACTCCTAGTTTTCCGTATGTTGTATCTGCTTCTTCCCATGCGTAATCAATGTCCGCACGTAATGTATGAAGTGGAACGGTTCCTTCTGAGTAACCTTCTGAACGAGCGATATCCGCACCATTTAGACGGCCAGAAACTTGTGTTTTGATTCCTTTAGCGCCAGAACGCATTGTGCGTTGGATCGCTTGTTTTTGAGCACGACGGAAAGCAACACGGTTTTCTAATTGACGTGCGATTCCTTCGCCTACTAATTTAGCATCTAAATCTGGTTTTTTGATTTCAACGATGTTGATGTGAACTCGTTTGCCAGTTAGGCTATTTAATTCTTTTCTTAGGTTTTCGACTTCAGATCCGCCTTTACCGATAACCATACCTGGTTTAGCTGTGTGGATTGAAATATTCACGCGGTTTGCTGCACGCTCGATCTCAACTGTAGACACAGCGGCATCAGCAAGTTTAGATGCGATAAATTTACGGATTTTCAAATCTTCATGTAGAAATTCAGCATACTCTTTTTCAGCATACCATTTAGCATCCCAGTCACGGATGATGCCTACACGCATTCCAATTGGATGTACTTTTTGACCCACTGATTGTCCCTCCTTATTTTTCTGATACGACTACAGTAATATGACTTGTACGTTTGTTGATCGGTGAAGCTGAACCTTTCGCACGTGGACGGAAACGTTTCATCGTTGGTCCTTCGTTTACGAATGCTTCAGAAACAATCAAGTTTTCAACATCTAAGTCAAAATTATTTTCTGCATTGGCAATAGCTGACATCAAGACTTTCTCGATGATTCCAGCTGCTTTATTTGGTGTGAACTTTAAGATCGCGATTGCTTCAGCAACGCTTTTCCCTCTGATTAAGTCAATAACTAGACGAGATTTACGAGGAGAAACGCGGACTGTTTTAGCAGTTGCTTTCGCTGATGTGATTTGTTCTGCCATTTTTGGATATCCTCCCCTCAAAATTAGCGTCTTGTTTTCTTATCATCGGCAGCATGTCCGCGATAAGTTCTTGTTGGTGCAAATTCACCTAATTTGTGTCCTACCATGTCTTCTTGGATGTAAACTGGTACATGTTTCCGTCCATCATACACAGCAATTGTAAATCCGATAAAATTAGGGAAAATTGTAGAACGACGTGACCAAGTTTTGATCACTTTTTTCTTTTCAGCGCCTTCTTGTGCTTCGACCTTTTTCATCAAATGGTCATCGACAAAAGGTCCTTTTTTCAAACTACGACCCATGGTGTACCTCCTCTCAAAATGTGCGACACACGGTCAAGTATATTACTTAGTTTTACGACGACGAACGATAAGTTTGTCTGATTTTGCTTTTTTGTTACGTGTTTTGTAACCAAGTGCAGGTTGTCCCCAAGGAGAAACTGGTGCTTTACGTCCGATTGGTGCTTTACCTTCACCACCACCGTGTGGGTGATCATTAGGGTTCATTACGCTACCACGTACAGTTGGGCGTTTGCGCATCCAACGAGAACGACCGGCTTTACCGATGTTGATCAATTCGTGTTGTTCATTACCAACAGAACCGATTGTTGCACGACATGATGCTAAGATCATTCGTACTTCACCAGAGTTCAAGCGGATCAATACGTATTTGCCTTCTTTACCAAGTACTTGAGCACTTGTTCCAGCTGAACGAATCAATTGTCCACCTTTACCAGGTTTCATTTCGATGTTGTGGATAACAGTACCGACTGGAATGTTTTCTAGTGGTAATGCATTCCCTACTTTAATATCTGCATCTGGACCAGAAACGACAGTCATGCCAACTTCTAATCCTTTAGGTGCTAAGATGTATGCTTTTACTCCATCCTCGTAATGTACTAACGCAATGTTAGCAGAACGGTTTGGATCATATTCAATCGTTTTAACCGTAGCAACGACGTTGTCTTTGTTACGTTTGAAATCGATCAAACGGTATTGACGTTTGTGACCGCCACCTTGATGACGAACCGTGATACGTCCGTTGTTGTTACGACCAGCATTGTTTTTCAAAGGAGCTAACAATGTTTTTTCTGGTGTTGAAGTTGTGATTTCAGCGAAATCAGAACTTGTCATATTACGACGGCCGTTCGTGGTAGGTTTGTACTTTTTAATCGCCACGTCTTTTTCCCTCCCATGTAAAGTTTATGCGTGAGTTGCTTATTCAGCAGCTTCGAAAATTTGGATTTCTTTAGAATCTTCAGTTAAAGTCACAACAGCTTTGCGACGTTTTTTTGTATATCCTGCATATTTACCCATGCGTTTGAATTTTGGACGAACGTTGATGATGTTCACGTTTGCCACTTTCACTCCGTCAAAGGCAGCTTCTACAGCTTGTTTTACTAAAGTTTTGTTAGCTTTTGTGTCCACTTCAAAAGTGTATTTCTTGTCATCCATGGCAAGCATTGATTTTTCAGTGATCACTGGGCGTTTAATAACGTCTAGTAAGTTCATTATGCAAGCACCTCCTCGATCTGAGTAAGAGCAGTTTGTGTCACTAACATTTTGTCGTTAGAAACGATGTCTAAAACACTAATGTTATCAGCAGTAACTACAGAAACTTTTGGCAAGTTGCGCGCAGATAAAGCGGCAAAGTCGTTTTCAGATTCTAAAACTACCAATACTTTAGAGTCAATTGTCAAGTTAGCTAAAACTTGTTTGAATTCTTTTGTTTTTGGAGCATCAAAGCTTAATCCTTCTACTGCTACCAAGTTATTTGAAGCAACTTTTTCTGACAATACAGATTTCATTGCTAAGCGACGAACTTTTTTAGGAAGTTTGTAGCTGTATGAACGTGGTGTTGGTCCGAAGACTACGCCACCTCCACGCCATTGTGGTGAACGGATTGAACCTTGACGGGCACGTCCAGTTCCTTTTTGGCGCCATGGTTTACGGCCACCGCCACGAACGGCACTGCGGTTTTTCACAGCGTGTGTTCCTTGTCTTAATGAAGCGCGTTGCATGATGATTGCATCATAGACAACTGATTCATTTGGTTCGATTCCGAAGATTTCTTCGTTCAATGTAATTTCGCCATTTTGGCTTCCATCTTGTTTGAATAATGCTACATTCGGCATTCCTTAGTTCCTCCTTTCTTCCTATCTACTTATTTAGCTTTCACAGCTGATTTGATTGTAATCAATGATTTTTTCGCGCCAGGTACATTACCTTTGATCAAGATAACGTTGCGTTCTGCGTCTACGCGTACGATTTCCAAGTTTTGGATCGTGATGCGATTTCCGCCCATACGTCCAGCAAGACGTTTGTTTTTGAATACACGGTTAGGTGCAACTGGACCCATTGATCCAGGACGACGGTGGTAACGAGAACCGTGAGCCATTGGTCCGCGGCTTTGTCCGTGACGTTTGATAACGCCTTGGAATCCTTTACCTTTCGAAGTGCCGGTTACATCGATGATGTCTCCTGCTTCAAAAATATCAACTTTGATTTCTGATCCTACTTCTAAGCCCTCTAGCTCTACATTCTTGAATTCGCGAATGAAGCGCTTAGGAGCCGTGTTTGCTTTTGCAACATGACCTTTCGCAGGTTTGTTAGACAAAACTTCACGCATATCTTGGTAGCCGACTTGAATTGCTTCGTAGCCGTCATTTTCGATTGTTTTCACTTGTAGCACTACGTTTGGTGTAGCTTCTACTACAGTTACTGGAATCAATTCGCCAGATTCAGTGAAGATTTGAGTCATTCCCACTTTTTTCCCTAAGATTCCTTTGGTCATGATTACACCTCCATCTTAATTATTATAGTTTGATTTCGATATTAACACCGCTTGGCAAGTCTAGCTTCATTAAAGCATCAACAGTTTTTGGTGTTGGATTCACAATGTCGATTAGACGTTTGTGTGTACGCATTTCGAATTGTTCGCGTGAATCTTTGTATTTGTGCGTCGCACGGATGATCGTGTACAAGCTGCGTTCCGTTGGTAATGGAATTGGACCAGATACGCCAGCTCCAGTTCTCTTTGCAGTTTCTACGATTTTATCCGCTGATTGATCTAAAATACGATGTTCATACGCTTTTAAACGGATACGAATTTTTTGTTTTGCCATTGTTTTCCCTCCTTCGCCTATTTTGAAAAGTAGACATAGCTCCACGAAAATTTTCCGTCACGCTCGTCCATGGCAAAGCGTCCGGGCGTGTCGCAACCTCTCGTTTCGTAGCCGGCAGAAAATTTCTTTGCTGCCAGTGTGACTTACGTATTTACGTAAACAGCACCTTTATGATTATATTACGGATAAACATTGATTGCAAGCTTTTTTTATGGAAAAACCGGGATTCTTTTGCATTTCTTTCAGAAAATTTTCTTTTGGTTTCGTAACACAAAAAAAGAAGCGTTGACCGCTTCTTTTAAGCACTTCTTCATTTCCTATTTATTATAGAAGAAAACCTGCTATTGCGGCGCTTCCTCCTGCATACGGTCTCGGGCGTGGGTATAGGCACCATGCCACACATGACCCACATAAGGATTGATCACCACTCCTTCTTTGATTGCCGCTGTGACAAAGGCTTTCGCTAACCGAACGCTTTCCACGACGGGTTTGCCTTTTGCAAGACCCGCAGCGATCGCAGCTGAAAAGGTGCAGCCTGCCCCGTGATTGAAATCGGTAGCGATTTTTTCACTTTCTAACAAGAGGAAGGATTGCCCATCATAAACGAGGTCAACGGCTTTTGCTCCTGGCAAGCGATGCCCCCCTTTGATCACGACGTATTTAGCACCTAATTCATGGATTTTTTCAGCAGCTTGCTTCATGGCCTCCACACTCGTCAAATCACCCAAACCTGAAAGAATCCCCGCTTCTACTAAATTAGGGGTGACAACATCTGCTAACGGCAACAAATGCGTGATGATGGCATCGACGCTTTTTGGCTGTAAGATTTCTGCAGTCCCTTTGCAAGCAATGACAGGATCGATCACCACATTTTTGACTTGCTGCTGTTGGATCATCTGCGCAGCTTGGACAATATTGTCTTCATTGCCTAACATGCCCGTTTTTAGAGCATCCATCGGATCACCTGCAAAAGCAGCGATCAATTGTTTTTCGACAAGCGCTGTTTCCATCGCCGTTACTTCATGGCTCCAACCTGCTTGCGGGTCCATCGTGACGATCGAAGCGATCGTGGCAAAACCAAAGACACCATATTCCTGAAATGTTTTTAAATCTGCTTCGATACCGGCACCTCCGGTTGAATCCGACCCAGCAATTGATAGGACTTTTTCCATCTTCCTCATCTCCTTGTGCTTTTTGCTAAGTATAGTCAATCTTCCCCTTGACGAAAAGAGCCATTTGGCTTATTTTTAAACCATCCAATTGAAAAAGGTGGTGCAGGATGGCTTCATCAAGTATCGACAAACAGAAGAAACAACCGATTTACCAGCAGATCGTGACTCATTTTATCGAAGAGATCCAAGCGGGAACCTACGGACCTGGGGATCGTTTGCCACCAGAGCGCAGCCTCGCCCAGACTTTTGGCGTCAATCGTTCCACCGTCGTCAAAGCGTTAGATGAATTGAAAAGCTTAGGATGGATCGAACGAAAACAAGGCAGCGGCTCTCGTGTATTGGAAGGTCGTTGGGGGAACCGTCAAACGCCACTTTCTTATTTGCGCTCGTCTTTAAGCAGCCCTTATCTGCAGCAAGACCCTTACGTTCAACAGATTCAGCATTTGCGCACCGAGAAGGATGTGCTGGATCTGTACACAGGTGATCTACCTGCCGATCTGATCCCCGATTTCACGTTTCCTGCCTTTACCTGGGAAGAGATTCGCAAGGAAAGCACCAAAGTATTACCGACGGGTTATGAACCTTTGCAAGAAATCTTATTGCAGCACCTTGCTGATTCTTTCAACTTGCCCACCAACGGTCAAAAACTAGTGATCACTGCTGGGTCGACACAAGGGATCACCTTGCTGATGCAAGTCTTATTGCAGGCGGGGGATTGTATTGCGACAGAGGACCCTTCTTTCTTGTTCTCTCTCCCCTTGTTTTCCACGATGAATGTCCAGCTGATCGGGATCAAGCAAGATAGCGAAGGGATGCGGCCTGCGGCATTGGAAAAAGTGTTGAAGGAAAAGAAAATCAAATTCGTCTATCTGAACCCCACCTTCCAAAATCCAACGGGCCATACTATGAGTGAGCATCGGCGCCAAGCGATCATCCGCCTTTGCCAGACCTACCAAGTACCGATCATAGAAGACGATGTTTTTAGCGAGTTGGCTTTTGATGAAATACCGCCCAAGCTAAAATCCATGGCGCCCGAAACCGTCATTTATTTAGGCTCGCTTTCAAAATTACTAGGATCATCCATCAAAATCGGCTGGCTTTTGGTGCCAGAAGCGTTAGCCGACCAATTTGCCCAAGCGAAAAAACGGATGGCGATCGATACCACGATCTTCCCGCAAGTCCTTGCCAACATCGCCTTACGCTCCTCTGATTACCACCAACAGCAGCGGACACTGCTTGCAGAAATGGCCCAGCGCCAGCAAGACCTACTCCAACTCTTGCAGGCATTTCAAGAGGATTGGCAATGGCAGCCGACGAAAGGTGGTCTTTACCTGTGGTTGACTTGGCGTCACCGCACGTTGACTCGCAAAGATTGGTCGCTCTTTTTGGCGAACGATTGCTTAGTAGCACCTGCGTTTCTTTTCAGTAACGATACGAATGGCTTGCGTTTGAACTATACCCGCTTAGCCAAAGATGATTTACCGCTATTTCAAGAACGATTCACAAAAATAACCCAACAGTTAAAGGAGCAACTCTATGAACGAAACCATTGAGCTTTTGCACAATCATCGCACTTACCGACAATTTGACCCTGACTACCGCTTGAGCCAAGAACAAGTAACCGCGATTTTGACTGCCGCTCGTCAAGCACCTAGCTGGATGAACGGGCAAGCCTATTCGATCTTAGTGATCGACGACCCGCAGATTCGCCAACAAATGGTCGAATGGAATCCTGGCAATCCTCATATCGCAGCAAGTTCGCTCTTTCTGCTGTTTCTCGCAGATTTAAACCGAACCAAAAAAGTTGCTGCCGAAAAACAGACCCCTTATCCAATCGATGAGGGCTATCAGCCATTATTGATCGCCACCACTGATGCCAGCATTGCTTTGCAATCTGGTGCGATCGCTGCTGAATCACTGGGCTTAGGCACCGTCATTTCCGGCAGCGTCCGCAAAGACAGCGCCAAAATCGCTGAATTGCTGCACTTACCAGAATATGTCTATCCTGTGGCTGGCTTGAGCATCGGTAAACCAATCGTAGAAATGAAGGTCAAGCCTCGCTTGCCAGAAGAAGCGGTCATTCATTACAACCACTATCAGGACTATTCTTATGAGTCGATCGAAGCCTACGATCAAACAATGACTGCTTTTGGAGAAGCCCGTGAGACCAAACCGTGGTCAGAAAAATTTGCTGGGTTTTACAGCAATCGTCCTGACCAAGGATTTGACGCCTTTTTAAAGAAGCAAAAACTAATAAAATAAAAA
Source organism: Enterococcus sp. AZ063 (assembly GCF_051715045.1). Lineage (NCBI taxonomy): Bacteria > Bacillati > Bacillota > Bacilli > Lactobacillales > Enterococcaceae > Enterococcus > Enterococcus sp. AZ063. Next base: position 269,922 of record NZ_JBIOTA010000001.1, on the reverse strand, counting down.
GCACCGCTCTCTTTAGCTGCGATGAACCGTAACGGATTCATCAACGCTAGAGAGAGCGGCTTTTTTTGGTTCTACGAGTCGAAAAAAAAAGAGCAAAAGCGCGTACGCTTTTGCTCTTCGATCAATCAAATTAAGCTTGGATTGAAGTTACAACGCCTGAACCAACAGTACGTCCGCCTTCACGAATTGAGAAACGAGTTCCGTCTTCGATAGCGATTGGGTGGATCAATTCAACGTCGATTGTTACGTTATCACCAGGCATAACCATTTCAGTTCCTTCTGGTAATTCAACAACACCAGTTACGTCAGTTGTACGGAAGTAGAACTGAGGACGGTAGTTAGTGAAGAATGGAGTGTGACGTCCACCTTCTTCTTTTGTTAAAACGTAAACTTCAGCTTTAAATTTTGTATGAGGTGTGATTGTACCAGCTTTAGCCAATACTTGTCCACGTTGGATGTCTTCACGAGCAACACCACGTAGCAATGCACCAATGTTATCCCCTGCTTCAGCATAGTCTAACAATTTACGGAACATTTCAACACCAGTTACAGTTGTTTTAGCAGTTTCTTCAGCAATACCAACGATTTCAACTTCGTCACCAACGCGAACTTGTCCACGTTCAACACGGCCTGTAGCAACAGTACCACGTCCAGTGATTGAGAATACGTCTTCGACTGGCATCATGAATGGTTTGTCAGTGTCACGTTCTGGAGTTGGAACGTATTCGTCAACTGCAGCCATTAATTCCATGATTTTTTCTTCGTATGAAGCATCGCCTTCAAGAGCTTTCAAAGCAGAACCAGCGATTACAGGAACATCGTCGCCTGGGAAGTCATATTCTGACAATAAGTCACGAACTTCCATTTCAACTAATTCTAGTAATTCTTCGTCATCAACCATATCCATTTTGTTTAAGAAAACAACGATGTATGGTACACCAACGTTACGTGATAACAAGATGTGTTCACGTGTTTGAGGCATAGGGCCATCAGCAGCAGATACTACTAAGATCGCGCCGTCCATTTGAGCAGCACCAGTGATCATGTTTTTAACGTAGTCCGCGTGTCCTGGGCAGTCAACGTGAGCATAGTGACGTGCTTCAGTTTCGTACTCAACGTGAGCAGTTGAGATAGTGATTCCGCGTTCGCGTTCTTCTGGAGCGCCATCGATTTGGTCGTAAGCTGAAGCTTGAGCCAAACCTTTTTTAGATAATACAGTTGTGATAGCAGCTGTAAGTGTAGTTTTACCATGGTCAACGTGTCCGATCGTACCAATGTTTACGTGGGGTTTAGAACGGTCAAATTTTTCTTTTGCCATTTTAAAATGTTCCTCCTAAAAATGCAGTTTATTTTTTATATTTGATAGGTAGGGAGCCGCAGCTCCCCATCCCTTATCATCGATAATATTGTACACGAAACTCAGAAAAAAATATAGCTTTTTACTTAATTTCCTATACTTCCATCAATTATTCAGCTTTGCCGCCGTTTTTCTTGATGATTTCTTCTTGAACAGATTTAGGTACATCTTCATAGTGATCAAATGTCATCATGAACGTACCGCGACCTTGTGTTGATGAACGAAGTGTTGTTGCGTAACCGAACATTTCAGCTAATGGCACGATTGCGTTCACGATTTGTGAGTTACCGTGTGCTTCCATTCCTTCTACGCGTCCACGACGAGCAGTTACGTGACCCATAACATCACCTAAGTAATCTTCTGGTACAGTGATAACTACTTTCATCATTGGTTCAAGAATTACTGGGTTTGCTTTCTTCGCTGCAGCACGTAAAGCCATAGAAGCTGCAACACGGAAGGCAGTTTCACTTGAATCGACATCATGGTATGAACCATCATAAAGTTTTGCTTTGATGTCTACTAATGGGTAACCGGCTAAGACACCGTTCGCCATTGAGTCTTCAAGTCCTTTTTCAACTGCTGGGATGTATTCACGAGGAACCACACCACCGACAATCGCGTTTTCGAATTCGAAGCCTTTACCTTCTTCGTTTGGTGTAAATTCGACCCATACGTGACCGTATTGACCTTTACCACCAGACTGACGTACAAATTTACCTTCCGCTTGTGTTGCTGCACGGAATGTTTCACGATAAGAAACTTGAGGCGCACCTACGTTTGCTTCAACTTTAAATTCGCGACGCATACGGTCAACTAAGACGTCCAAGTGAAGTTCTCCCATACCAGCGATAACAGTTTCGCCTGTTTCAGCGTTTGTTTCCACACGGAATGATGGATCTTCTTCAGCAAGTTTTTGTAAAGCAACCCCCATTTTATCTTGGTCAGCTTTTGATTTAGGCTCAACAGCGACTTCGATAACTGGTTCTGGGAATTCGATTGATTCAAGGATTACTGGTGATTTTTCATCACATAGTGTATCCCCAGTTGTTGTGTCTTTCAAACCAACAGCAGCGGCGATATCGCCTGAGTATACTGTTTGGATTTCAGCACGAGTGTTGGCGTGCATTTGTAGGATACGACCGATACGTTCGCGTTTGCCTTTTGAAGCATTCAATACGTATGATCCAGAGTTCAAGATACCTGAATACACACGGAAGAATGTCAAACGACCTACGAATGGGTCAGTCATTACTTTAAATGCTAATGAAGCAAATGGTGCTTCATCGTCAGCCGGACGATCAGTTTCTTCGTCTGTTTTAGGATTGATCCCTTTAATCGCAGGAACATCAAGTGGTGAAGGCAAGTAGTCGATGACTGCATCCAACATCAATTGAACCCCTTTATTTTTAAAGGCAGATCCGCAAAGAACAGGGAAAAAGTCAACAGTCAATGTTGCTTGACGAATACCAGCTTTCAATTCTTCTTCAGTGATTTCTTCACCTTCCAAGAATTTCATCATTAGTTCTTCATCAGTATCAGCAACAGCTTCGATTAATTTTTCGCGCCATTCTTCAGCTAATTCTACGTATTCTTCAGGAATTTCAGTCTCTTGGATTTCAGTTCCTAAGTCATTTGTGTAGATTTCAGCTTTCATTTTTACTAAGTCGATAATACCAGTAAAGTCATCTTCCGCACCAATTGGTAATTGGATTGGGTGAGCATTTGCTTGTAAACGATCATGTAAAGTTGATACAGAGTATAAGAAGTCTGCACCAATTTTGTCCATTTTGTTACAGAATACAACACGCGGTACGCGGTAATCTGTCGCTTGACGCCAAACTGTTTCTGTTTGAGGTTCTACACCTGATTGTGAGTCCAACACAGTTACAGCACCATCAAGTACACGCAATGAACGTTGCACTTCGATTGTGAAGTCCACGTGTCCTGGTGTGTCGATGATATTTACGCGGTTTTCTTTCCATTGCGCAGTTGTCGCAGCAGAAGTGATTGTGATCCCACGTTCTTGTTCTTGTTCCATCCAGTCCATTTGAGAAGCACCTTCATGTGTTTCACCAATTTTATGGATTTTACCTGTGTAATAAAGGATACGTTCAGTTGTCGTTGTTTTACCAGCGTCAACGTGGGCCATGATCCCGATATTACGAGTTTTTTCTAGCGAAAATTCTCTTGCCATTCTAGGTTGTTCCCCTCTCATTCTTACTTAACTTAAGCTAAGGTTGTCTCAGTACCTTCCAATAAAAAGCAGTGAGGATCTTACCAACGATAGTGAGCAAATGCGCGGTTGGCTTCCGCCATTTTGTGTGTGTCTTCGCGTTTTTTCACAGAAGCACCAGTGTTGTTTGCTGCATCCATGATTTCTTTTGCAAGACGTTCTTCCATTGTGTGTTCGCCACGCAAACGAGCGTAGTTTACCACCCAACGAAGACCTAGAGTTGTACGACGTTCAGGACGTACTTCTACTGGTACTTGGTAGTTAGAACCACCGACACGGCGAGCTTTAACTTCCAATACAGGCATAATGTTTTTCATTGCTTGTTCGAAAACTTCCAATGGATCATTTCCTGTAGATTCTTTGATAATGCCAAAAGCATTGTAGATAATATTTGCAGCAACACCGCGTTTACCATCAACCATTACACGGTTGATCAAACGAGTTACTAATTTTGAGTTATAAATAGGATCTGGTAAAACATCACGTTTTGCAACAGGACCTTTACGAGGCATCCGTAACTCCTCCTTCCGAGATATCAGTTCTGATTTAAATAAGATTCATTTGATCTGTTTGTCTTAAAGATTAAGCTTTAGGACGTTTTGTACCATATTTAGAACGAGATTGTTTACGATCGTTAACACCGGCAGTATCCAATGCACCACGAACGATATGGTAACGTACCCCTGGTAAGTCTTTTACACGTCCACCACGTAACAAGACCACGCTGTGTTCTTGTAAGTTGTGTCCGATACCTGGAATATAAGCTGTCACTTCAATCAAGTTTGACAAACGAACACGCGCATATTTACGTAGAGCTGAGTTCGGTTTTTTCGGTGTCATAGTTCCCACACGAGTAGCTACCCCACGCTTTTGAGGTGAGTTAACATTCGTTTGAGCTTTCTTGAAACTGTTATATCCTTTGTTCAATGCTGGTGAATTTGATTTTTCAACCTTGGATTTACGAGGTTTACGTACTAATTGATTAATTGTAGGCATCCCTAGTTGTCCTCCTTCCTTGATTCGCTTTATAGTCCCACACATCCAGGTGGTTCTTTTTTTGCGATAAAAAATAATGCATTCTCTGCATTCATATCAACTATGCTTTGATAGACAGTCAGCACGTCTCCAACGAGAGACCTGTAGATAAAGCACCTTTGATAGAATATCATGCTTATTCTTACCTGTCAAGTATCCTCCTAGGCTTTTTTCAAAAGAAATCTGTTACGAAAAAATCCGCAAATTTTGCGCTTCTTCCTATATAATAGAGACAAAGCATTTATTTAAAAAAGGCGGGAAGAAAATGAACCTAAAAGAAATGGTCGGCATTGAAGCGGCTAGTTATGTAAAAGATGGCATGGTGGTTGGCTTGGGCACTGGCTCAACAGCCTACTACATGATTGAAGAACTGGGTCGACGTGTAAAAGAAGAAGGTCTATCGATCACGGGTGTCCCAACTTCTTGGGCATCGAAAAAACAAGCAGAAGGATTAGGTATCCCGATTCGCACCATCGATGAAGTGGACGCTGTGGATCTAACGATCGACGGTGCAGATGAGATCAGCCAGGATTATCATGGCATCAAAGGCGGCGGTGCAGCCCTTTTATTCGAAAAAATCGTGGCGTCTAACTCCAAAAAAGTCTTGTGGATCGTTGATGAATCGAAAATGGTCGAAACACTTGGTGCCTTCCCGTTGCCAGTGGAAGTGATCCCTTATGGCAGCCAACAGCTGTTGCGTCTGTTCGAGAAGAAAAACTACCATCCAAAACTGCGTCTGAATGAAGAAGGCGAACCGTTAAAAACCGATTGCAGCAATTACATCATCGATCTTCATCTAGAAACGATCACCGCCCCTACTGAGTTGGCACAGGAATTAGATGCTACAGTGGGCGTGGTTGAACACGGTCTGTTTTTGGATATGGTCCACACGATCATTGTCGGATTGCCTGAAGGCCCGAGTACCAAGCACGTTAGATAAAGGAAACAAAAAAGAGGAGCGATATCGCTTCTCTTTTTTTCGTTATTTTTCTTCAATCGACTTAATTTTTATTATTTTTTGTGCAAATTACCCTATCATTTAAGAAATAATTATGATACATTCAATAAAAAGGGAAAGGTAGGAGGGTTTATGAAAATCATAGGCTATGCTCGTTCAACGATCACCGACAACTCAACAAGTGAACAATTAAACAAGCTCGAAGAATTCGGGTGTCATGAATTTTTCCATGAGACATTTAGCGTGGAAGAAAGTGAAGAAAATCATTCATTGGAGTCAGTGGTGGCACAAATGCAGCCCGGCGACACCTTAGTCGTTACGGAACTGCATCGTTTAGGGAAAACCACCAGACAGCTGACCGATCTCACTGATCTATTAAAACAGCGAGAGCTTCATCTGGTTTCACTGGCAGAACAAATCGATACCCGCGGTCCGATGGGACAGGTTTACTTCAATTTAATGGAAGGACTTGCGATCATGGAACGCTCACTCATCAAAGAGCGCACGCTGGTCGGCTTAAATAAAGCCCGCAAAAAAGGCAAAATTGGCGGTCGTCCAAAAATCGATCCGAAAACGATCAAAAAAATCCGTCAATTGTACTACGAGAAAAAAGAAACGATTCAATATATTTCTGAAAAGTGCGGTGTTTCTGTAGGTACATGCTATAAATACATAAAATTATCCGAAGAAGAATGGAACAAGTTACGTTCATAGTTGTCGACTCCCCCTAGAACAGCATGAAACAAAAGCGGTCCTCTTTTTAATGATCCCCTTTTGTTTTTCCTTAAGAATGGCGTTTTCCCCCAGCTTTTCCTCCAAAACCATGGAAATTCTTTGAGAAAGAGTGTACAATAAATACGGAATTGAAAATTTCAGAAAAATATCGAATATCTAAAGGAGAGTTTTACATGCCAAAATTAGTATTTTCTCGTCATGGACTAAGCGAATGGAACAAATTAAACCAGTTTACCGGTTGGGCTGATGTTGATCTAGCGCCAGAAGGTGTCGAAGAAGCAATCGAAGGCGGACGTAAAATCAAAGAAGCAGGCATCGAATTTGACGTTGCTTACACATCTGTTTTAACTCGTGCCATCAAAACTTGTAATTACATTTTAGAATATTCTGATCAACTTTGGGTACCAACGATCAAATCATGGCGCTTAAACGAACGTCATTACGGTAAATTACAAGGTTTAAATAAAAAAGAAACTGCTGAAAAATACGGTGACGAACAAGTACACATCTGGCGTCGTTCTTACGATGTTTTACCTCCATTGATGGAAGCTTCAGATGAAGGTTCTGCTGCAAACGACCGTCGTTATGCAATGCTTGACCCTCGCGACGTACCTGGTGGAGAAAACTTAAAAGTTACTTTAGAACGTGCATTGCCTTTCTGGCAAGATGAAATCGCCCCAGCATTAAAAGACGACAAAACTGTCTTAGTTGCGGCTCACGGAAACTCTCTACGTGCATTAGCAAAACATATCGAAGGTATTTCTGACGAAGATATCATGGATCTTGAGATCCCAACTGGTCAACCACTTGTTTATGAATTGAACGATGATTTGACTGTTGCGAAAAAATACTACTTATAAGCTTCGCTTATCGCTGCCCTTTTTAAAAAAAGGGCAGTTTTTTTTATTGGCATTTCCTCCCCCCTCTTTTATAATTGAGGGCGTACTCGAAAGGAGCTTATTATGAAACTAGTCAAAAATGATACCGTTTTATTTTTAGGTGACAGCATCACAGATTGCGATCGTGATCGCCAAGATCCCCACGATTTAGGACATGGGTTTGCCCGTCTCGTTGCCGCTCAGTTGGCAGAAACATTCCCCACTGCAGGATTTACCTTTTATAACCGCGGGATCGGTGGCAACAAAGCTGCCGATGTCTTAGCCCGTCTTCAAGAAGATTGCCTCCAATTAGCGCCTGACGTCTTGGTCTTTATGATTGGGATCAACGACACGTGGCACAATGCCGGTGGTCCCGATTTTGGTTCAGAAGCTGCGGCAACGTCCTTTGAGGCAACCTACCGTCAAATTCTGGAACAAGTGACCCAACAGGGGATCACGCGTATTTTCTTGCTGGAACCTTTTGTTTTGCCATATCCTGAGGATCGCCAAACTTGGCGGATCGATCTTGATCCGAAAATCCAAATCGTTCGTCGCTTAGCTGCCGCCTTTCATTGTCAGCTGCTGCCGCTGGATGGCTTGTTTGCCGAAGCAGCCGTTGCTAGCTCCCCGCAGGCACTGACAGGCGATGACGGGGTGCACCCCACTCCTGCTGGACACGCCTTGATTGCAGATCAGCTAATGGCCCGTTTGGCTTTTTCTTCTGAAGGGTAAATAAAAAGACCGCTCCGCGACAACCAAGTCGCAGGAACTGTCTTTTTTATGATTAAAGATAGGTTGAAGGAGTCAAGGAATCTTGGTAGATTGCAATCACGTCTTCTTCTTGCAGCGGTACATACGCATTTGTTGCAATAGAGCTGAATTGAACTGCTTGAGCCGCCATTTCAGCAAAATGGGTGTCATCGGCGATCCCCACTTCTGGCAAAGTCATCGGAATATCGCAAGAAGCAAAAAAGTCATACAGTTTTTGAATCCCCATTCGGGCAGCTAATTCTGGCACTGCTTCTTGGACACCAAAGACTTCTCTAGCAAAACGCGCAAATTTCGGCGCCGTTTCTTCATTCAATACATGAAGCATCCAGCGTGGGGTCAGGATCGCTAAGCCGATGCCATGGGTAATGTCATAAAACGCACTCAACTCATGCTCCATCGCATGACAAGACCATGCATCACCCTTGCCGCTTCCAGTCAAACCATTTAAGGCTAAGGTGCTCGCCCACATCAAATTCGCCCGTGCGTCATAGTCCGAGGGATCCTTTAATGCGATGGGCAGATTTTTAATGACTGCTTTTAGCAATCCTTCTGCTACACCGTCTTGGACATCTGTTCCTTCTGTTTTACTGAAATAATTTTCAATCAGATGGCTCATGATATCCGCTGAACCGGCAGCCGTTTGATAACGACTGACACTAAAGGTCGTTGTTGGATCTAAAAAGGATACTTTCGGTAAAAATTCGGGTCCGTGAACGCCAAGTTTTTGTTTCGTTTCTAGATTAGAGATCACTGCGCCGCGATTCATTTCACTGCCGGTAGCTGCAAGGGTCAAGATCGTTACTAATGGAATCGCTGGTCCTTGATAGCTTCTGGAAAGTACTAAGTCCCAAGGCTCTTGCTCACTGCAAGCCGCCCCAGCAATCACTTTGCTGCAATCAATTACAGAACCGCCGCCAATAGCTAAAATGACGTCGATCTTTTCTGAACGACAAAGAGCGGCTCCTTGACGAACGGTTTCGATTCGTGGATTTGGATCGACACCAGTCAATTCAGTGACTTGATTGCCGTTGGCAGTCAATTGCGCCATGACTGCATCGTACAAGCCGTTTTTCTTGATACTGCCGCCACCATAGACTAGCAAGACGTTTTTTCCAAATGTATTCAGTACTTCTGGCAATTCGTTCAGACGGTCTTTCCCAAAACGAATGTCCGTCGTTACATGAAACGTAAAATTATTCATTGTCTCGTCTCCTTTTTACACCTTTTCTTTTCATTAAACCATTTTCTGGCAAAAGTGCAACGCTTCTTCGTGGCTTTTTGCCAACAAAAAAAGATAACACATTCTCGGTTGCATGCAAACCAATACGATTTGGCTGCTTGCTCTATCAAAAGCAAGCAGCCCTCGCATCGTTCATGCACCGATCCTGTGGTATCTTTTTTACGCAATCGCTGTTTCTAAGCCAACTTTGATCATGTCGTTAAACGTCGTTTGTCTTTCTTCTGGCGTTGTTTCTTCTCCAGTGATGATGTGGTCGCTGACGGTACAGATCGCTAAGGTTTGAACGTGGAATTTCGCCCCTAAATAGTATAAGGCTGCGGCTTCCATCTCAACACCCATCACCCCAAGGTCTGCCAACTGTAACGTTTCCGTCATGTCATCTTTGTAGAAGGTATCTTCAGATAAGATGTTGCCGACGTGGGTCGTAAATCCTGATTCAATCGCTGTATCATAGGCTTTACGCAGCAGTGCAAAGTCAGCGATTGGTGGGAAATGGAAACTTTGGAAGTTTTTTGCCACCATCGAGGAACTTGTTGCTGCCGCTTGGGCAATCACAAGATCACGCACGTGGACATCTTTTGAGATGGCACCACACGTACCGACCCGAATCAATTTCTTCACGCCGTAAGAGTTGATCAATTCATGGGCATAAATACTCGCTGAAGGCATGCCCATGCCGGTTCCTTGGACAGAGACCCGCTCGCCCTTATAAACGCCTGTATAGCCCAACATCCCCCGAACGTTGTTGTAACAGATCGGGTCTTCTAAAAATGTTTCAGCAATATATTTTGCCCGCAGTGGATCACCTGGTAACAAGATTTTGTCTGCGATCTCGCCTGCTTTTGCTTCGATATGAACGCTCATTCGTTTTTCTCCTTTGGTCTGCTTTTTATAGTACTGCTAACGTTTCTTTGATCAACGCTTTAAATTCTGCCTTGACCCGTTCCGTCGTTTCCACGACTTCTTCATGATTCAAGCTCGCTTGCATACCAGCAGCCAAGTTTGTGATACAAGAAACACCTAAGACTTTCAAGCCACTGTGAACAGCAACGATCACTTCCGGGACAGTCGACATACCGACAGCATCGGCACCGATCGTCCGAGCAAAGCGGATCTCTGCTGGCGTTTCATACGTAGGACCTGAGAAGCCCATATAAACGCCTTCTTTTAAGTGCAATCCTTTTGATGCACCAACTTTTTGTGCCGCTTCCCGATAAGGCAAATGGTAGGCTTGGCTCATATCTGGGAAACGTGGACCCATTTCTTCTTCGTTTTCACCAATCAGTGGGTTGTCCCCCATAAAGTTGATTTGATCGGTGATCAACATCAAGTCTCCCGGCTGGAAACTTTCGTTTACGCCGCCACAGGCATTGGTCACGACTAAAGAGTGAGCTTTCAATGCCGCCATCACACGGACGGGGTAAGTGACCGTCTGCATCGAATGGCCTTCATAATAATGGAATCGTCCTTGCATCGCTAAGACTTTTTTCCCAGCTAATGTTCCATAGACCAATTGTCCTGCATGACCGACCACTGTCGAAACAGGAAAATGCGGGATATCGTTGTAAGGCAACACGATTGGGTTTTCGATCTCATCGGCTAATTCACCTAAGCCAGATCCTAAGATCAACCCAAATTCCACTTCACCGACGCCGCTTTCTTGGATAAATGTCGTTGTTTCTTGTAATTTCTCATGTAACGTTGTCATTTCATCACCTCTAGTTTAAATGTTGTAAAAAGCTTGTTCCGTTTTCTGTAGCTGAAACACCAAAGTTTTCAGCGATCGTTGCGGAAATATCCGCATAGTAGCCTTGTGGCAATTGGCCTTGGCCTTGGAATTTCTTGCTGTACGCTAATAATGGCACATATTCTCTCGTGTGATCCGTTCCCGTAAAGGTTGGGTCATTGCCGTGGTCAGCTGTAATCAACAACAGATCCTCGTCTCCCATTGCTTCTAAAAGTTCTGGAATACGCAAATCAAAATCTTCAATGGCATGGGCATACCCTACGACATCGCGACGGTGACCATAAAGCGCATCGAAGTCGACCAAGTTCGTAAAGCTTAGACCCGTAAAGTCTTGTTTCATCACCTTCAGTAACTGATCCACACCGTCCATATTGCTCTTCGTCCGTACAGAATCGGTGATTCCTTGTCCGTTGAAGATATCATTGATCTTCCCAACGGCGATCACGTCTTTTCCAGCTTCTTTCAAGGAATCTAATACTGTATGGCCAAATGGATCGAGTGCGTAGTCATGACGATTGCTCGTACGAGTAAAGTTTCCAGGCTCACCGACATACGGACGCGCGATGATGCGGCCGATCATATATGGCTCATCTTTCGTGATGTCCCGAACGTACTGACAAATACGATACAATTCTTCTAATGGAATGATTTCCTCATGCGCAGCGATCTGCAACACTGGGTCAGCCGAGGTGTAAACGATCAAATCGCCGGTCTTCATTTGATGTTCGCCGAAGTCATCAATGACTGCTGTCCCAGAATACGGCGCATTGCAGACGATTTTGCGTCCAGAGAACTCTTCGATCTGTTGCAATAATTCATCGGGAAACCCATCTGGAAATACGCGGAAAGGCTTTTGGATATTCAAGCCCATGATCTCCCAGTGCCCCGTCATCGTATCTTTCCCAACAGAAACTTCTTCCAATTTGGTTGCATACCCATCATGGTCAGCTACCGCCTTTACGCCTTCTAAAGGACGAATCGTACCTAGGCCTAATTGTTCCAAGTGAGGGATCGTTAAGCCTGCTTCTTTTGCAATATGGCCTAATGTATCTGAACCCACATCACCAAAAGCTGCCGCATCAGGTGCTTCACCAATTCCGACTGAATCCATCACGATCAAGTGTACACGTTTAAACATTCTATTCCCTACTTTCTTTATTTTATGCTTTTACAAGCGGATCTACTACCTCTATCATACTAAACTTAAGCAAAAATTGCGCTGGGTTGCTTTGGAAATTTCCTGACGCGTTCCTTTCACCCAGAGGATAGAAAAAGGGCAGGACACAGCAACACATTCATGTCCCATAGCCCCACCCTTTCATACTGAAAAAATTATTTAGATTTAATGTAGTTCTTCCCGTTAGCTTTCGGACCAGCAGCTTTTCCAAGGAAAAGAACGAGCACGATGATCGTCAAGGCATAAGGCGCAGCTTGTAAGTAAACCGCTGGAATGGAAGAGATGATTGGCAGCTGGCCACCTACGATACTGATGTTTTGCGCGAAACCGAAGAAAATCGCTGCGCCCATCGCACCAAGTGGATTCCATTTACCAAAGATCATCGCAGCCATCGAGATAAACCCTTGACCGGCGATCGTTGTCACGGCAAAGCGACCCGCGATCGATTGAGCAAACAAGGCACCGCCCATCCCACCAAGGAATCCAGAGATCAAGACGCCTGAGTAGCGCATCACGTAAACATTGATCCCTAAGGTATCCGCTGCTTGAGGATGCTCACCGACAGAACGAAGACGCAACCCAAAGCGTGTTTTGAAAATCACGAACCACGCGATCACTGAGATCAAAATGGCGAAGTACGCCGGTAGGAACGTTTGATTAAAGAAAATCGGGCCAATGATAGGAATATCTTTAAGAATCGGGAAGTTGAAATACCCCAATGTCCGTTGGATGTTATCCGTTTGCCCTTTGTTGTAGATCGCTTTGACTAAGAACACGGCCAAAGCTGGTGCCATCAAGTTCATCACCGTACCACTGATGATATGGTCGGCACGGAAATTGATGGTTGCCACCGCATGCAGCAAGGAGAAAACCACACCGACAAGTCCGCCGACGAGCATCCCTAACCATGGTGTCCACGCACCAAATTGTGACGCAAATTCAATATTGAAAACAATCGAGCTAAAAGCACCCATAACCATGATTCCTTCAAGACCCACGTTAACGATCCCGCTGCGCTCTGAGAACACGCCACCTAGCGCCGTCAAAATCAGAGGAGACGCATAAATCAATGTTTGAGTGACGATCGAAGAAATTAAACTAATATCCATTAGATGGTTCCTCCTTCCTGATCTTGATCGTTTGGTTGGGCTTCAATCTCCTGTACGACCAGCGCTTCTTTTTTGCCGTCAAAGATTTTTGCCAACAAGAAACGAATCACAAAGCTGATCGCTACGAAGAAAATAATAATTGCGATATTGACATCGACTAATTCAGATGGAATACCTGCAAACTGCATGCCTTGTCCACCTAATTTCAAAATACTGAACAAGAGGGCTGAAAGCAAGATTCCGATCGATGAGCCGCTTCCTAACAAGGATACAGCCATACCGTCAAACCCGATGCTCAATGATGACCCTTGAACGAAGAAGTTTTCAAACGTTCCTAGTCCTTGAACGACTCCACCTAATCCAGCAAGCGTTCCAGAGATGATCATGGAGATAATGATCGTCCGTTTGCTGCTCATCCCCGCATATTCAGAAGCGCTTGGGTTCAAGCCCACCGCGCGGATTTCATAACCAAGAGTGGTTTTTTTCATCAAGAACCAAACCAAAACTAAGAAGATCAAGGCTAAGAAGATCCCTAAGTTCAAGCGAGAGTTGCTCGTGATGCTTGCTAGAAACGGCGTCTGCATGGAGGCATTTTCCCCCACCATTTTTGTGACCCCTTTTGTCGTGATCATGGATTCGCTCATCACATTATTGACTAAATGGTTCCCCGTATAAAGCAAGATATAGTTCATCATGATCGTCACGATGACTTCACTTGTTCCAAAGAATGCCCGTAGGAAACCAGGAATCGCAGCTGCGATCGCCCCGCATAAAGCCCCTACGATCACGGCTAATGGCAAGACCACCAACCGAGGCGCATCTGGCATCGCTAGTGCGACCCAGATACTGGCAACCCAACCTGCTAACGCTTGACCAGAAAGACCGATATTGAAGAATCCGGCTGAGTTTGCAACGGCAAACCCCAGAGCGGTAAAGATCAATGGTCCTGCTGTAACAAAAATCTCACCAATGTTGCGGGCATTTAACCCACCTGTTTGTCCGTTGATAAAAACGGTCCGAAACATTTGTGTATACCCTGTGATTGGGCTGTAGCCGAAGGCCGCCATGATGATCCCGCCAAGGACGAATCCCAACAAGACAGCGATGATCGGCACTAATATATTGCGGATCTTTTCTTTGCGGTTATTCAACCGAACCACCTACTTCCTCCATTTGCAGCTCTCGTCTTGCTTCCTCCAAGGAGTACCCTGCCATCAACAAGCCAAGCTCTTTCTCTGATGTTTCTTTCGGATCAACGACCCCAACGATCTCACCAGCATGAATAACAGCAATGCGGTCTGATACATTCAAAATTTCATCTAATTCAAAGCTGACTAACAACACCGCTTTGAATTTATCCCGCTGTTCAATCAAGCGTTTGTGGATAAATTCGATCGCTCCAACATCCAACCCACGGGTCGGATTGGCAACGATCAATAGATCAGGATCGCGGCTGATTTCTCGTGCGATGATCGCTTTTTGTTGATTCCCGCCGGACAATGCCCGTGCTGGTACGATCTCGTTGACTGTTCGTACGTCAAATTCTTGAATCAAATCACGAGCAAACTCGTTGATCTCTCCGTAATCCAAGACACCTGCATTACTCAAAGGTTTTTTGTAGTAGGTTTGCAAGGCGATGTTTTCTGATAACATCATATCCAAGACAAGTCCGTATTTATGGCGGTCTTCTGGCACATGACCAACGCCGGCTTCGGTGACTTTCCGAGGCTTGAAGTTAGTGATGTCATCACCATTCAGCAAGACCTTGCCGCTTTCGACTTTCCGTAAACCAGTGATGGCTTGTAACAGCTCTGATTGCCCATTGCCATCGATCCCAGCAATCCCCAATACTTCACCTGCACGTACTTCTAAGCTTAAGTTTTTGACTGCTTCTAAGCCACGGTTTTCTTTTACAACTAAGTTTTCAACAGAAAGCACGACTTCTTTTGGTGACGCTTCTTTCTTCGGTGTCTTGAAGGACACAGAACGACCAACCATCATATCGGCCAACTGTTGCGAGCTGACGTCTTTGACATTGACGGTGCCGATCCCTTGTCCCCGACGGATAACTGTACAACGGTCTGCCACCGCTTTGATCTCATCCAGTTTGTGGGTGATCAAGATGATCGATTTGCCTTCACGCACCAATCCGCGCATGATCTCGATCAGCTCTTCGATTTCTTGCGGTGTCAAAACTGCCGTTGGTTCATCAAAAATCAGTACATCTGCGCCGCGGTAAAGAGTCTTCAAAATCTCTACCCGTTGTTCCATCCCGACAGAGATGTCACGCACATAAGCATCTGGATCAACCGATAAACCATATTGTTCAGAAACTTTTTTGATTTCTTTGCGGGCTTTCTTGCGATCTAACACACCGAGATGATGTGGTTCGCTCCCCAAAATGATATTTTCTGTTACAGTAAAGGCGTCTACCAGCATGAAATGCTGATGCACCATCCCGATCCCCAATTTGTTTGCTGCGGTCGGACTCGTGATATTCACTTTTTCACCATTCATCCAGATTTCACCAGATGTTGGTTCCAATAATCCTGACAGCATATTCATCAAGGTCGACTTGCCCGCTCCATTTTCACCAAGCAATGCGTGGATTTCTCCTGGCCTTACTTGCAAGTTGACATCGTCATTGGCTTTGAACGTTCCAAACTCTTTGGTGATATGACGCATTTCTACAACATATTTTTCCTCAGCCAAATTACTCACATCCTTACTTTCTAATTCGCTTATACAAACCATTCATCATGTCAAAAAAATAATTGCTATTGCTTAGGATGATTACTATCCTCATGAAAACCCGTAGCTTTCATCAACATAGTAATCCAACAACGATCATCTTGCCCTAAACTAGGGCAAGATAACCGAAAAGCACAACTTTATTTTTCAGGTGTTTCTGGTACTTCTACTTTGCCGTCGATCACGTCTTGTTTCGCTGTTTCGATCGCTGCTTTGGCATCATCTGAAAGGAACCCTTCAGTAATGTCTACACCGCCATCTTTCAAGCCGTAAACAATATGTTCGCCGCCAGGGAAGTTGTCTTCTAACGCACGAGTTGAGATATCTTGTACCGCTGCGCCAACACCTTTCAATGTTGAAGCCAATGTGAAGTTATCTTCTTTGCCGTCAGCAGTTGTGTATTTTCCTTCGTCTTGTTGATCGCTATCCACACCGATGACCCAAACTTTTTTGTCTTCTAGATCTGCTTCGTTCAATTGTTCATTGATTGCTTTTGCTTCTTGGAAGACACCTGCACCAGTACCACCAGATGCGTGGAAGATTACGTCAACGCCACTTTGGTACATTGAAGCAGCCAATGCTTTCCCTTTAGCAGGATCACCAAATGATGCTGCATATTGAGGATCAACCGTGATTTCTTTGCCTAATTTTTCAGCTGCGTCTTGAACGCCCTTCATGAAACCAGCTTCGAAACGGTCGATAACGACGCCTTCTTCACCACCGATGAAGCCGACTTTGTTTGTTTTGGTTGTATACGCTGCGGCAAAACCAGCTAAGTAAGCTGCTTCGTTATCTTTAAATGTTGCTGAAACAACGTTGTCTTTGCCTTCGATCACATCATCGATGATCCCGAATTGTGTATCAGGGTTTTGGTCAGCTGCTGCTGCGATTGAATCTTTCAATAAGTAACCTACACCGAAAACTGTTTTGAAACCATTTTGAACGGCACCATTTACGTTGGTTGTGTATTCTGAAGCTTCATTTGATTGCACGTAGTCATAACCACCAGCACCGCGAGCGATCCCGTGTTCCTCACCCCATGCTTCTAAGCCTTCCCACGCTGATTGGTTGAATGAACGGTCATCCACCCCACCGATATCGGTAACGATTGCGACACTATGCGCTGCATCAGTCGTACCGTCTGCAGAACCGCCGCCAGTTGAATCAGTTGAACCTGAATTTCCTCCGCCACAAGCACCAAGTAAAGTCAACCCAGCTACTGCAACAATACCTAAACTAAATAATTTTGCTTTTTTCATTGCTGTAAAGCCCCCTAAAAATATAGTTTTTTTCAACAGCCGCATCGACTGAATGAACATGGTTTATAAATCTTTGTTCGTGAAGTAATAAGGCAATAGACCTTCTACCGTGGTTTCTTTGATGACACCATCATCGCCGACTAAGGTCACCGGCATATCTGGCGCACAAAATTCCACCATGACCTGGCGGCAAGCACCGCAAGGAGAGATCGGTTCTGGCGTATGACCCGCCACAACCAAATGTTGAAACTCTTTTTCGCCTTCAGAAACGGCTTTGAAAAAAGCGGTTCGTTCTGCGCAATTTGTTAAGCCATATGAGGCATTTTCAATGTTGATCCCTTGATATATCGTACCATTTTTGGCAACGAGACAAGCACCGACCGGAAACTTAGAGTACGGCACATACGCTTTATCTAAGGCGGAAACGGCGGTGTCGATCCACTCTTTTTTCGCTGTTGTCATTGTCTTCCCCGCTCTTGTTTTTATTTTTTGCTACTTTACTTAATAATGCTAAGCTTAGTAGCCAGCACCTGTTGAGCCAGTCACGATAGCAACACTTGCGCTTGTTCCTAAGCGATTTGCCCCCGCTTCGACCATAGCTGCAGCTTCTGCTTCGTTGTGGATACCACCAGAAGCTTTGACACCCATTTCTGGTCCTACTGTTTCACGCATCAAGCGAACATCTTCAACGACTGCCCCACCAGTTGAAAAGCCAGTTGAGGTTTTCACGAAATCTGCACCAGCTGCTTTGGCTAATTCACAGGCTTTGACGATTTCTTCGTTGTCTAATAACGCTGTTTCAATGATTACTTTGACAAGCGCTTTGTCTTTGGCTGCTTCAACGACTGCTTCGATGTCTGCTTGAACTTTTTTGTATTGTTTTGATTTCAAGGCACCTACGTTGATTACCATATCGACTTCATCTGCGCCGTTTTTGATCGCATCAGTTGTTTCATAAGCTTTGACCTCAGATGTGTTTGCCCCTAAAGGAAAACCGATCACGGTACAAACAGCCGTTGGTTCGCCTTGTAATTTTTCTGCTGCTAATGAAACCCACGTTGGATTGATGCAGACAGAATAGAAGTGATAGGTTTTTGCCTCTTCGATGATTCGTAAAACATCTTCCTCCGTTGCGTCTGCTTTCAAAATCGTGTGGTCGATCATGCGATTCAATTCCATTTTTATTCGCTCCTTATTCTGTAATAATGTCATGGATCAATGGCGGTTCTGCGCCATCTTCCCCAATTTCAATATTTTGGTCGATCAATGCTTTGACATCCTCGATTGCTTCGGTATTGCTATAGATCGTCAATAGCGATTCCCCTTTGCTTACGGATTCGCCAACTTTCTTATGCAATTTGATGCCCACGGCATGGTCGATGTCTTCGTCTTTGGTCTTACGACCTGCCCCTAACATCATCGCCGCGATCCCTAGCTCATTGGCAACTAATTTCGTCACCACACCGCTAGTTTTCGCTGGGACTTCCACTTCATATTTCGCTGTCAAAATCTTGCTCGGGTCATCGATCACTGTAGCGTCTCCGCCTTGGTCTGTGATCATCTGTCTGAATTTTTCCAACGCTTTGCCTGAATGCAGGGCTTCTTCCAACAGTTGGCGTGCTTCTTCCAATGAATCGGCTTTTTTCGCTAAAACGACCATTTGACTGCCCAGTGCATAGCACATTTCTTCCAAGTCTTTCGGTCCTTTTCCTTGCAGCGTCTCAATAGCTTCCACCACTTCCAAACTGTTGCCGATCGCTTCCCCTAAAGGTTGTGACATATCAGAAATGACTGCCATCGTTTGGCGATTTGCCAATTTTCCGATGCGGACCATCGTTTGGGCTAAGCGTTTGGCATCCTCCAAGTTTTTCATAAAGGCGCCATCGCCTGTGGTTACATCTAACACGATCGCATCGGCACCTGCCGCGATTTTTTTACTCATGATCGAGCTGGCGATCAATGGGATCGAACTAACCGTTGCCGTCACATCTCGTAAGGCATACAGTTTTTTGTCTGCAGGAGCTAAATCTCCTGATTGACCGATCACGGCCACTTTGCTTTCGTTGACTAATCGGATAAAGTCAGCTTCAGAAAGCTCGATTTTAAATCCAGGGATCGCTTCAAGCTTGTCTAACGTCCCACCGGTATAGCCTAAGCCGCGGCCAGACATTTTCGCAACCGGTACGCCAACACTAGCCACTAATGGCGCTAAGATCAATGTGGTCGTATCCCCGACACCGCCAGTCGAATGCTTATCGACTTTGATTCCTTCAATTGAAGATAGGTCGATCACTTCACCAGAATTTGCCATTGCTAGCGTTAAGTTCGTGATCTCTTCATCTGTCATATCTACATAAAAAATAGCCATCAACAAGGCACTCATTTGATAATCTGGAATACTTCCTTCAGTATACGCAGTTACAATGTAGTCAATTTCTTCCTTCGTCAATGACTTGCCGTCACGTTTCTTTTCAATTAAATCCACCATTCGCATCGAAATGACCCTCGCTTCCTTTAACATTATACAATAATTTTTCGTAGGGTAAACCACTTTAGTAAAACAGTTTACTAAATATCGCAAAACTATGAAAACACTTACAAGAAGAAATATACCGCATTATTTCTCGCTTGTCAATGTCTTCACGCTCTCACGAATAATTAATTTTGTATCAAAAATCTTATTTGGAATTCGCCGTGTCGGAAACTCAATGGCGTCCACTAAAAACTTCGCTGCGGTAAACCCGATCTCAAAAGTCGGCTGCATGACCGTGGTAAGCGGTGGTGTGATGTATTCCGATAATTTCAAGGCATCAAAGCCGATCACCGAGTAGTCTTCTGGTACTTTTTTGCCCGCCTCATAAATCGCTTGATAACAGCCGATCGCCATGGCATCGTTGCCACAGAAGAACGCTGTGATCTCTTTATACTTCAATAATTCCTTCGTTGCTTCGTACCCGCCGGTAACCGTTAATTCAGCATTTTCTACATATCGGCCTTTAAAAGGGATCTGATGATCCTTTAAGGCATGGCGATAGCCATTGAACCGTTCCTCTAATTGATAGTAGCCGGTGATTTCTTTGAGCATCGCAATGTTGCGGTGACCATTTTTGATCAAATAGCTAACAGCTTGGTAGGCGCCTTCGTATTCTTTCACGATCAAACGACCATTGTCCCGCTGATTGATCCCACGATCAACTAAAATAATTGGTCGGTCATCAAAGAACCCGCTCTTCAAAGAATAATCCTCTGGCAGCAAATGCGGCGTCGCTAACAAGATGCCATCTACCGAACGATGAGACAGTTCATTCAAATATTGAACCTCTTTTTCTTGGCTGTGGCGCGAATTGCATAACACTAACATGTAACCTAGTGGATTGAAATAACTTTCCGCCCCTTCAATGACTTTAGAGAAAAAGAAATCCGTCACATCAGGCACGATCATTCCGATCGTTTTTGAATGGCGGTTGATAAGATTCGAAGCAAAAAAATCCGGCTTATAGTGATATTTATTTACGATACCTAAGACCCTCTTTCGGGTTTCTTCACTAAAACGGCTGCCTTTATTGTTTAGGATCTGCGACACGGTCGTGACAGAGACGCCAGCCATTTCAGCAATCTGTTTAATCGTCAATTTCATCTGCTTCTCTCCTCTCTTGCCTAAAGTGTAGCAAATTTTTCTCAAAAAAAATAGCACACTTTCAACAAGTGTGCGACTTTCTTTTTCGTTGTTCAAAAATAGCCTGACGATACAGACAGCTCTTTTAGCGGAGCTGCGATTGCCCGAAAGGCTGATGACAACAGGCTTTTTGAGAAACCAACTGCCCAGTTGCCGCTAACCAGCGCTTGTCTTGGCGATGCCTTTGATCTATTGAGAATCAAAGAGCAGCTACGCTTCTTTTACGCTTTGAATGATGTAATAGCCTTTGTCTTTTTTGATGATTTCGGCATTGCCAAAGGTCTCTTGCATTTTCTTTTGAGCACTGGGCGCCCCTTGTTTCTTTTGGATCACGATCGTTAAAGTCCCGCCTGCTTTAAGCAAAGGAAACGCCCCCGTCAAAATCTCATGAACGACTTCTTTTCCTGCCCGAATCGGCGGATTGCTGAGGATCGCCGCATAAGCAGGTTGATTTAATTGGGCATAGACATTGGATTGATGGATATCTACCTGTTCAATGCCGTTACGCTGGGCATTGCCTTTTGCCAAATCCACTGCCCGCTGATTGATATCGATCATCTCGACAGGTCGTTGACTCGCATGAGCTAACGCTAAACCAACAGGTCCATAGCCGCAACCAACGTCCAGCAGACTTCCTTCTGGCAGCTCCCCCCACTCAAACGCATCGATCAGCACCCGCGAGCCGTAGTCCACCGTGTCACGGGAAAACACCCCGCTATCTGTCACAAAATGAAACTTCTTTCCTCTTAATTCAAACGACCACTGTTCAAAATCATGGGCCGTATCAGGATTTTCTGTATAGTAATGATTACTCATGTTTATGCTCCTTTCTTCTATTTCCTCTTCGCTTGTTTTTTCTACTGGCTTCTACTGGTTTTTTCCTTGTTTCTTCTATTAGAACGAGTGAACGTAGTGAAAACACCAGTAAAAAAGCCGTTCAAGATTTGCCTGCTGCTTCTTTCTAATCATACCGAAAAACAGCCAGAAGTAAACGCCCAGCAAAAAAACAACGAAAAAACAGTTTTTTGTTGTTTCTGCAAAGGAAATCATGTCTTTTTTCCAAGTTCTGTGGGTTTCTATGGTAAAATACTTTCGAACAGTGGCCTATCGCTTCTAATAGAAACCGATGATGCCGCAAAAAAGGAGCCTACTATGCAAGAAACCATGAATTTTTATCAAATTCCTCGTGAGCAATGGCAAGGGTTTTATACGAATGGCATGATGCCTTTCACTCAAGAAGAATTGGATAATATCAAAAGTTTGAACGACCGGATCTCGGTCCAAGATGTGGAAGATGTTTATGTGCCTTTATGCCATCTGATCCATCTTTATATGAAAGAGTTTGAATCATTGACCCTCAGCAAGGGACTCTTTTTACACCGCTATGTTAAAATGCCGCCTTTTATCATCGGCATCGCTGGAAGTGTCGCCGTCGGCAAAAGCACCACCGCACGGCTCGTCCAAAATTTGTTGGCCCGTTTGTTTCCCCGTAGAACCGTCCAACTGATCACCACTGACGGCTTTTTGTACCCAAACGAAGTCTTGGAAGAACGCGGCAGCTTGAATCGCAAAGGATTTCCAGAAAGTTATGATATGGAAGCCTTGATCAACTTTTTGAATGCGGTCAAATCAGGAGAACCAGACATTCAGATCCCTGTCTACTCCCATGAAGTCTACAATATTATTCCTGATACGTATGAAACGATCAGTCAACCAGATATCTTGATCGTAGAAGGCATCAATACCCTACAACTGCCTGCCAACCAACAAATCTATATCAGCGACTTTTTTGATTTTTCAATTTTCGTGGATGCCCAACCAGCACTGATCGAAAAATGGTATTTGGAACGATTTGAATCATTACTAGACACGGCCTTTCAAGATCCCAGCAATTATTATTACCAATATGCGATCGGGGATCGCAAGGAAGCGATTAAAATGGCAAAAGAAGTATGGAAAAATGTGAATTTAAAGAATTTACACGAGTATATCTTGCCTACACGCAGCAGAGCCGATATAATTCTTCATAAAACAAAGCACCATTTGATTGATGAAGTGTTCTTGCGCAAGTATTGACCGCTTCATTTTTATGATTATGCTGTTGAAAAGGCCCAGCCTTTTTTCAATAAAAACTAAAAGAATTGAGGTAATTTATTGTGACAAACGTTGACACTCTGCCAAACGTCGAAAAAATTATCGTACTTGATTACGGTAGTCAGTACAACCAGCTGATTACACGCCGTATTCGTGAGTTCGGTGTTTTCTCAGAATTATTGAGCCACCGCATTACCGCTGAAGAAGTAAAAGCGATGAACCCAAAAGGGATCATCTTATCTGGCGGACCAAACAGCGTCTACGACGAGAACTCTTTCGGCATCGACGAGAAAATTTTTGAGTTAGGCATCCCAGTTTTAGGGATCTGTTACGGCATGCAGTTGATTACTTATAAATTAGGCGGAAAAGTTGAACCTGCCAAAAACCGTGAATACGGCAAAGCAGAATTGGAAGTCACTTCTGATGCAGCGGCCCTTTTCCAAAACACGCCCGCAACCCAAACCGTGTGGATGAGCCACGGAGACTTGGTCACTCAAGCACCTGCAGGCTTTGATGTCGTGGCAACGAGCAAAGATTGCCCGATCGCTTCTATCCAAGATGCCGAGCGCAAAATGTACGGCATCCAATTCCACGCAGAAGTTCGCCATTCAGAATACGGCAACGACTTATTGCGTCACTTTGCCATTGACGTTTGTCAATGTACAGGTGATTGGACAATGGACAACTTCATCGATATGGAAATCGCAAAAATCCGCGAACAAGTGGGCGACAAAAAAGTCTTGCTTGGTCTTTCAGGCGGGGTCGATTCTTCTGTCGTTGGTGTTCTTTTACAAAAAGCGATCGGCGATCAACTGACTTGTATTTTTGTTGACCACGGCCTCTTGCGTAAAGGTGAAGCCGAGCAAGTAATGGAAAGCTTAGGCGGCAAATTCGGCTTGAACATCATCAAAGTTGATGCCAAAGAACGTTTCCTATCAAAACTTGCGGGGGTTTCTGATCCTGAAGAAAAACGCAAGATCATCGGAAATGAATTCGTGTACGTCTTCGATGATGAAGCAACCAAACTAGCTGGCGAAGAAGGCGTTTCTTTCCTTGCCCAAGGAACCCTTTATACCGACGTCATCGAATCAGGGACCGAGACTGCTCAAACCATCAAATCACACCACAATGTGGGTGGTTTACCTGAAGACATGCAATTCAAATTGATCGAACCATTGAACACCTTGTTCAAAGACGAAGTCCGTGAATTAGGGACTCAACTTGGTATGCCAGACAGCATCGTATGGCGCCAACCATTCCCTGGACCAGGTCTAGGCATTCGTGTCCTTGGCGAATTAACAGAAGAAAAACTAACGATCGTCCGCGACTCGGACGCCATCTTGCGGGAAGAAATCGCAAATGCCGGCTTAGACCGCGACATTTGGCAATACTTCACCGTCTTACCAGGCATCCGCTCCGTCGGTGTCATGGGTGATGGCCGGACCTACGATTATACCGTCGGCATCCGTGCAGTCACTTCAATCGATGGCATGACCGCTGACTTTGCCCGCATCCCATGGGAAGTCCTACAAAAAATCAGCGTCCGCATCGTCAACGAAGTCGCACACGTCAATCGGATCGTGTACGATATTACGAGCAAACCACCTGCTACTGTGGAGTGGGAATAATCTTCAAAAAGACAGAAACCCTCTGTATCAAGGGTTTCTGTCTTGTTTTATTTTGATTCTGTTCAACAGATAATCAATACACATCAAAATATTAGTAGACGAGCAAAAAGGGAATGACAATTTTATTTTTTTCTATGTTTCCAATTGAATTAAATTCTTTACGAGTAAAAACGTACAAATTATTTTATAAAAAAAGAGTGCGGAAAAATATTCCACACTCTTTTTCTATTTACATATTCTTATCTATCAGTTATTACTGCTAATCCTAACCCAAAATACCAAACGCACTCAAAACGATCGATAAGATCAAGATGATCCAAATTACTCGAGTGGAATTTAGTTTCTTTTGGCCTAACATCCAGTAGGTCAGCAAGACGAGCAAGATAGGTACAAGGGATGGCAAGATGGCATCCAACGTGTCTTGGATCACTAATTCGACACCGTCTTTTTTATAGACAAAAGGAACAGTTGCTTTGACCACAGAGGGAATCAAGGCACCAATCACTGTAACCCCTAAAACGGTTGCGGCATTGGTGAAGGCAGATAATTTGTCTTTCAAGGTCGTCACTAATTTGACCCCTTGTTTGTAACCTAGAGGTAGCAACGCTGCCCGACCGAAAAGTAACGCGATGTTGGCGATGATCCAGATGACACAGCCAACGACGGAACCATTTTGCGCCAATGTGCCGGCAACAGAGCCAAAGATTGTTCCCCAAATCACGTGGAACAAGGAGTCACCGACACCGGCTAAGGAACCCATCAAGGCCGTTTTCAAGGCGATGATCGTTTCTTTGGCTTTGTGTCCGTCTTGTTCTTCAATCGCGACATCGATCCCCATGATCAAGTTCCCAAAGATCGCATTGGTATTGAAAAATTGATTGTGGGTCCGCAGCATATCTTGCAGCTGGGTTTCATCGTGGCCATAGAATTTTTTCAAGACGGGCAGGATGCCGTAAAGGTAGCCTGAACTCATCATTCGCTCATAGTTCCAGTTTAATTGGCTTGCCAAAATATAGCGCCAGCTAATGGTATTCAACTCTTTTTTTGTCAGTTTTTGATCACTCATCGCCATCATATCCTCCTTCAAAATCTCCAGCAGCTGCCGTTGCAACGGTGCCTTTTTCGCTATCTCGTTTAAAGACTAACATTGCTGCTACGAGCCCAATGATGGAAACGCCGAGCATTGGCACTTGCAGATACGCAGCTAAAAAGAAGCCTAATAACAAATAAGGAATATAGTGCTTTGTTGGCAAGTAGCGCAATAAGATCGCTACCCCGACGACTGGCAAGACGCCACCAGCGGTTTTTAGTCCAGTCATCAGCCATTCTGGCGTGTTATCGGTAATCGTCGTAACGACTGCATCTCCAGCTAAAAGCATCAATAAAATCGGAATCGCCCGTGACAATCCCCATAAGAAAGAACCCGATAAAACTAACCGTGGGATTCGTTTGACTTGCATGTTGTCGATGGCTCTATCGATTCGGTGTAGTAGAAATACGTTACAAAAACGAGCCACGACGTCCAGTTGCAGCATCAGTAAGGACACTGGAACTGCTAAGCCAATGCCGTATTCCGCGCCGTTTCCTGAGATCACGGCAAACGCCGTTCCCAGTACTGCGCCGGTAAAATAATCTGGGACGGATGCACCACCAAATGCGGCGATCCCTAAACGCATCAACTGCAAGGTACCGCCGACCATCAAACCGGTCTTCAAGTCCCCCATGATCATTCCAGAAATCATTCCGGCGATCGCTGGTTGGGTCAACGTATTGGAAATAAGTGAATCATTAATAGCAATAAAAGCATAAACAGTAATAAGAATGATTTGATACGCTGCTAAATGCATGAATTTTCCTCCTAATTGTATGAACGAGTCTTAACTGGCTGGTTATCGATCGTTGTGTCGCCTCAGATAAATCGTGAAAAACACTCGTTTTTCGACAAATCTTCTGCTACATATTCTCCTCGATCGAAGCGCTGCCCGATTTATCCTCGTAATTTCTTCATAAAGTCGATCGATGGTTCATTGGGTACAAGCTGTGCCGTGACGGTGATTCCTTTTGCGGCGATCGCTTCAAAGATCGGCTCTTCTTCTGGCAGCACTTGAATGCTTTTGGTCACTTCCCGTGCGCCTTCTTTGTAGCTCATGTTGCCGACGTTGATCGCTTTGATCGGTCCATCTGCTTCAATATAACGCAAAACATCTTGGGGATTTTTGAAAAGTAAAAACAACCGTTGCTTGCCGTAACGACCAGCGCGAATATTCTTGGCTGCAGTTGCCACTGGAAGGACGGAAAGTCGCATCGAAGTTGGCGCTGCCATTCGTAAAGAAGATTTTTGTAATGGGTCTGCGGCGGCTTCATCATTGGCCACGATGATCCGTTGCGTGTTTAAACTGGTGGACCAGATACCAGCAACTTGTCCATGGATCAAGCGCTCATCGATCCGACTATTGACAATATTTTCTTGTCCAGCATACGCACTGTAATCCCCTAGTTCCTCTTGCTTTTCTTCTAAAATTTCTTGTTCTGCCTGGTTCATCCCTGCTTTGACATCAACGATGTTTTCTTTGGCTAAGCAAAGCAGCTCGTTGATCGTCGCTCGTTGATTGACGACTGCCTCGATCACTACGGACAATGTCATTCCAGCGAAAATCGCCACTTCGTCATCCTCTAAATAATTCTTGACTGCAACGTTGCACGGGGTTCCTCCTAATAGATCCGCAATAATCAATGTTGAACCGTTAAGGGCTTTCATTTTCTCGTTCAAATCTTTTTCAAACTGCAGATTGTCACTATCTGGTCGTAATGAAACGGTGTGAACGTTTGCTTGCTGGCCTACGATCATCTCCAGACTGCTTTTGACCCCTTCTGCCATGCCTCCATGACTGATCAATACAATGTTTTCCACTAATTTCCCTCCTACTCCGTAGGTCGCCCTACTTAACATGTTATGTTCCTTGTAAGCATACTATACCACATGGCAAGCCATCCGTAAACCTAATATCTTAACATATTGAATTTTATTTTTTAGGCCTGTACAGACTGGAAAACAACATATTTTCTACAATAATTAAGTGGCAGGAAAGGATTTAACATGTTATGCTTGATGTATTCATATGGAATGGAGGGAAACCACTGTGTTGCCAAAGTATGAGCAGATCAAGCAAGATCTTTTACAAGAAATCAAAGACCATAAATTCATTCCCGGCGATAAGTTTTATTCAGAGGCGGATATCAAGCGAAGGTATTCTGTTAGTTCGATCACGGCAGTCAAAGCATTGAATGAATTGACGAGTGCTGGCTATCTGTATCGCATCCAAGGCAAAGGGACCTTTGTTTCAAAAGCAAAAGTATCTCAAAGTGTGAAGTTTTCCGACATCGAGCTGCATTCACTGGACCAAGAAAAGGTCAAGGTCCTTGCGGTGGAAGAAGGAAATGACCCCGAGATTTTGAAAGAATTAGGGTTGGCTGCCAGTGCTTCCTACTACCGAATCAAACGAGTCCGCTATTTTGGCGATGTTCCTTTCTTGGTTCACATCACTCATCTTCCGAAGAAACTGATGAAAGAACCGATCGCCAAAAACCTCAACCGGTATGCCAGTGTTTATGAGCGGGTCCGGAAAGACTTTGCGATCGACCTTTTCTCATTGGCTTCTGTTGAGACCAATGAAATCGTCTTTCCTGATGATGCTGAATTGTTGAACTTATTGCAACTGAGCTTCCGAGAGCCTGCGGTCAAACAAGTCAAGCACTCCTATTTAGCAGATGGAAGTGTCGCTGAATACATCGTCAGCTACAAGCATTGGAAATATTTCAAAACAAAAATAGAAGTAGAGCCCGCGTAAATTTGGGTCTCTACTTCTATCTTTTTATTCCACGACAGGTTGATCACAGAAAACGAGCTCCTTGATCTCCACGCCATCGGTTTCAAATACTACGACTTCGTTGCTGCCTTTTTTCAAAAATTCTTTCGGACAGTATAAGGAATGCACGGGGCCACGTTGCCAATAGCGACCAAGATTGATACCGTTGACGATAACGACGCCTTTGCCATACCCACGGCAATCGATGAACGTATCTCCTACCTCTGTCAGCGTGAAGGTCGTTTGATAAAAGGAGGGGTGTGTCGGATTTTTTCCTGCTTGATAATCGATGGCTTGTAGCTGCTCTGCGGAAAGCGTCAATGGGTAATGACGATAGCCTTGGTGGAAATGAATGTCTTGCATGATGCCCCCACGGATACCTTTGGCTTGTGTAGGCCCATTCAATTTAAACCCGTAATTCACGCGCCCTAGGTTTTCTACTAAGACATCTAGCTCGATGGTTTCTTTATCTGGTGTCCCTTGGATCAACAGCTCCTCACCTAGCGTTTCTTGGTATTGGATCGCCTGTAATTGGCCGTCGGTAAAAATATGCAACCGATCGCTAGCTTCTACCACTTTTAATTTGTTTTCTCGATGATAGTTTTTTAACTGAACCGAATAGAGCAAATAGCCGTAGCCTGTGCTGGCAGTTTCCATTGTTAGTGGATACATATTTTCTTGCGGTATCATCAGCTGGTCTTTGATGGCCAATAACGAGACACTGTTTTCGATGGGAAAGGTTCCTAATGCGGCTAATTGCTTGGTCCGTGGGTTGGCTTGCCACACTTCGGGACAGGCTTCTTTTATGGCTTTTTGTACCTGATAGTATTTGTCGGTAGGTTCTCCTGCTTCTGTCAGTAAAGCATCGTAATCATAGCTGGACACTTGTGGTAGATCCAGCGCCCCCCGAGCGGAACAGCCATTGTAAAAGCCAAAGTTCGTGCCTCCATGGAACATGTAAAGATTCAAGGAACCGACTGCTAACATCTCTTTGACTTCATTGGCTAAGTCTTGACCGTCTCGCTTGATGATCGGCTCGTCCCAGCGGTTGAACCAGCCATCCCAATATTCCATGCACATGATGGGCCAATTTTTGCCATGTTTTGCCATAAACTCTTTCATCACAGCCGCATTTTCTTTGGAGCGACTGCCGAAATTGCCTGTGACAAAGACGTCGTCTTCAATCAATGTCCCAGCGTCCAAGACTTCTTCCCATGCCCCATCTGAAGTAAACAAGGGTACATCGATGCCGTATTCTTCCATCAACTCCTTGGTCTGGCGCAAATACGCTTTTTCCATGCCATAAGAGCCGTACTCATTTTCCACCTGCATCATGATCACTGGTCCCCCATGGGTGATCTGCAACGGCACAAGCTTTGGCAGCAAGACCTGGAAATAGTTACGCACCTTTGCCATGAAGCGTGGGTCGGTTGAGCGCAACCGCATCGGTTCGTTTAACAGCCAAGCTGGCAGCCCGCCAAATTCCCATTCAGCACAAATGTAGACGGAAGGCCGCAAAATGACCATCAAGCCTAGCGCTTGGGCTTGCTTTACAAAAGCACAAATGTCTTTCATTCCTTCAAAGTCGTAGACTCCTTCACGAGGTTCGTGGAGATTCCAAGGAATGTAGGTCTCAACTGTGTTGGCTCCCAGTGCTTTTAGATTGTAGAGGCTATCTGTCCATTGCGCCGGTGTCATACGGAAATAATGGATCGCTCCGCTGATCAATTTGATTGGTTTTCCATCTAACAAGAAATCTTCTTTTATCTCAAACGTTCGCATGTCGTCTTCCCCTTTACCAGTATCTTTGCCAATTAGGCAATGCCAATCGGATCAATGCTTCTAAATAGAAATAATCACCCCAAAGATTGGGTTCATCGATGCCTTTGCCTTTCGCATGAGCATACACACCATGCAGCAATAAGCCCTCATTTTCTGGCACTTGGCTCGCTGCATACTGCTCGCCTAATTGGTAAAGCATCCCTTTAGCGATTTTTTGGGCATCAGGATATGCCTCCATTTTCTCTGCTTCCAACAAGCCACAAGCCGCGATCGCTAAAGCTGAGCTGTCTTTTTCAGCAGGATGTTGGTCGTTAAAATCAAAGTCCCAATACGGCACGAGATCTGCGGGTAAATGAGCCAAAAACACCTCCACGATCTGCGGATAATTTTCTGGAAAAGGCTGGCTATGCAAGTAGCTTTCATTCAAAGGAAGCCCTAAAATCGCCCAGCTTTGCCCTCGTGCCCAAATCGATTGGTCGCTGTTTCCTTGATGCGTCGCACCGTGACTTGGCTGCCCCGTCTCTGGATCGAAATAGTACGTATGAAAGGTGGTGGCGTCAACTTTGATGACAGTCTTTCGGACTGTCTGATAATGCTTACTCGCGGCCTCTGCATAGCGAGTCTCTCCCGATAATTGGGTTGCTGCAAATAAAAGCGGCAAGTTCAGTAGCGAATCAATAATCAAGCGGTATTCTTGTGGGTCGCCATAAGTGCCCCAAGCTTGAATAAATTCCCCCTTTTCTTGAAAACGTGCCAACAAAACATCTGCTGCTTGAATGACTTCTTGCTTGCAGTGTTCATCGCCAGTGATCTTGTAGCCCGCACCGGCAGATAAGCTATATAAAAATCCAATATCATGATGATCTAATACAAAATGGTCGTCTAAGCGCGTTTGAAAACTGTCGATATTCTCCATTGCTCGAGTCAAAAAGTTCTTCTCTTTGGTCCACTCATAGGCGAGCCACAACATCCCCGTCCAAAAGCCATTGGTCCAATCATCGTTGCCTTTCAGCCGATATTTGCCATTGGTGGCACAGGCTGAAGGAAACTGTGTGCCAAAGCGCTGACTATTTTTTTCGATCTGTTGGATGCACGCGGTGATTTTATCCGCTAACCACACATCGGTCACTTTTTCTCCTAACAGGATCAAGCGTTGTTTGTTCTCTTGCAGACGCATGTTTCCCCTCCTCTTAACTTGTTAACATATTAACTTAAATCATTATAACGTAAACGAACAAAAAAAGCGACCTTCCTTCATTGATTCCTAAAAAAAGAGCATGACAGCTGCCCACAAATGCAGACCTGTCATGCTCTTGTCCTCTTTTTTTTAACAGTTCCAACCAAATACTTCGATTTGTGTAAGAGCTGGAAATGGGGAATCATCCTCTGCTTTTTGCAGCTCTTTATAGGTTAGCTTAGTCGTTTCTTTTTTCGGAAAACGAACTTCTTGAAAAGACGCCGTATTTGTCGTTTCCACCACCAGCTCTTCTCCATCAGCAAAGACCAAGGTCCCTTTGGTCCAATAGCTATCATGGGGATAATCTGCCCGTAATAGAAAACGAACCCGATCGATCAAGACGGGACGACCAAAATCAATGGTCAATGCAGCATCGGCTTGCTGATTGATGCCCCAAGAAGCAAACGGATACGACCCGTGGGATCGGTTGCCATATTTTCCATCGATCGCATTCTTGGCAAAAAAGACGGAATCATCTCGCGTCTCCACATTCGCTGAAGCATGAGGATACGCCCCTGTCGCTGACTTTTGATCATGGGCATTGAAAGATAAATTTTGATAATTCGTGATCTCAAACGCATGGGCTTTACGCACCATCAGGTGATGGCGCTGCGAGGCAAAGGCCGTTTCCACCGAGGACTTTCGATGAGATTCCGTCCAAGGGATCTGATATTCCCAAGTGGATTGGGAAAGATAGATCAGTGATGGCGCTAAGGTTTCATCAAGCTGAAGGACATAATACGGATTTTCCCCCGTCACCTCAACGACGATCTTATCCCCTTCCTCATAGGGATAGTTTTTAATGGCTAATACGGCCAAATCATCACCAGAAACTTGAAACAGCGCGGGTTCTTTTTCATGGTCGATGCGACCGACGATCACCTGGTCCTGCTTATTTTTTATTGCTAGCGTAATCATTTGGATCGCTCCTTTCTTTTTCTACGATACCACCGACTAAACAAATCAAACGGTGCTTCCCTGGTGGAATATGTTGTGCTAAGTATGGAAAACTAGTTCTTGGAAAAAAGACGGAGGTATTGGCTTCTGGCTGAACAATACTGGCTTGTTGATAGCCTTCGATGTTGATGATTTGAGAACAAAAGCCTCCTTCACTGACTCGACTCCAGGTCGGTCCTGTTTGGGCCTGAGGCAACCGTCCAGTCAGCGGTACACTAAACCCGCCCTCACGGAGGTCCAACGAAATCGTCGTCGTCAACTCGTGCACGCGCACATGCCACTGACCAAAGGGATAAATCTCAGTTTCAATCACTACCTCTTCAAAGGGTGCCCATTGGTAAAAGACCCCTTTTTCCGTCACTCGATAATCCCTGACTGCGCCCTTCGTGCGAAAATAGCTGCCATCTCGAGCAATAGCTAATGTGCTATCGAAGGCGCCTTCGGCATACGTGACGCCAGCTTTCGGCACACTGAAACCAAGTTTGCTCGAATAGACGAATTTGCTGTATTTTGATTGAGCATGGGCTTGCTGTTCAAGCATCAAGCCTGCAGGATACCCCAACAGATGATGGCTTTTTTCGTTGTGCACCAGCAACATATTGCCTTTTTCAATCCGTTTTTGCGGCTCTCTTTTGATTGGCTCAGGTTCAGCCCGCCAAAAAGGATGCGTTTCTGCGACCGCTAAAAGCAAAAAGGTCTTCAGCCCCCAATAAGGCGAGCCTGGTGCATTGTACCCTTCTGCCATCACATGATTTTCATAGTGGTACCCGATAGACAAGCGACCATCGAAAGTGAAAATTTCTTGTGCCATCCAATTGCGCAAGTGCTTCGCCAGTAGTCCTCGCACCTGTCCCCATGGGATCGCTTCGACATCTGCAAAAACCAGTGCCGAGAAAAACGCCCCTTGTGCAAACCGATAAGTCAAGCTGCGGCCATAGGGCAAGGCTTCGCCGTCTTCATCAAAATAATAGACGAAGTCTTGCGCAAATAATGTGGCTCGCTCTTTAAAACGCTGCGCCCATTCTGGGTCTTCGTCTTGCATAAATGTAGCGTAAATCAAGCCATAATAATGAAACGCGAAAGGAATGTAGTAATCTCGCTGCGTCGTTTTCCCGTCTACGTACCAACCATCGCCAACGTACATGGAATCGATCAATGCCAACTCTTGGGACAATTCTTCTTTTGCCAACGGTTCCCCACAGTGAAACAAGGCAACGCGTATCAACACTTTGAAGAATGTCCAGTTGTTCTTAGGAATCTTGCACTCAAGTGCTGGGGAAAGCCAAGCCACTAGCTTTCGCTGGTTCTTCTGCGGCAACGCTGTCCAAAAAGCGTCCTTTTGCAACAATAGGGTCAATGACAATGCGGCTGCTTCCACGATGTATTGATCATAATCCGTGATCCTTCCCCAGTAAAACGCGTGTTCAGGATCTGTCCCTGCTATCACTTTTTCTACGTAAGCTGCTCGTAACGGATCATCTGGGCAACCTCTCCAATAAGGCGCGAGCCCCCACAAAGGACGCACAAGCGCTTCCATCTCAGCCCGTGTTCGGTCATACACGGCCCCACTGCTACCTAGATTCAATCCTGGATAGTCATCTGCCAAGATCGCTGCTTGCAAAGGAGCGATCATGTCTTCCAATGCCCGCTGATAATCCAGACGCGTCAAAAACGGATTCTCTTTGATTGCCATTTGCTTCATATGCCATCTCCTTCTGTCAATTTACAGAACAGAATAGCAAGCCACGGCTTTTTTATCAAGCGATCTTCTACTGGCAATACTGCTGAAAAATGAGAAAAGATTTCGAGGGATTTTTGACTTAACCTGTTAACAAATCTTTTAGGATTGATTTTCTTCCCTTCTTTTTCTTTTAACTAGCAAAGTTAACTTAGTCTATATGAAAAAATTATGATAAATCATCCATAGTGCTCTGACTTTTTTTCATAATTTTTTGCTAACCCTTTTTTGTCTAGATGAGGGCAGCGTCCGTTATACTATCAACCTTTTTTCACTAGAAAAAGACACCCTAGAGCCTTAAGTCAGAAGCCTACCACTTCTTCTCAAAAGCCCTTAAGATGTCTGATTACTGGCCATTTCTCTTGTCAAACAGCGAAAAAACTATTCTTCGACCGTGACTTTGTCCCACCAAGAAGTGGCGGTCTTTTGGATCACTTCATTCAAGTCTTCGATGTGCTGTTTTCCAGTACTTGCTAGCCATTCTTTGGCTGCTTCTGTTCCTTGTTTTACAAAGGGTTCAACACCATCTTTCCACGTTGCCCGGCCGCACAAGACGCCATTGAAGGTGGAGCCAGCTTCTTTGGCAAAAACCAGCGTTTCTTGGAATAAGCTGGCTGATACGCCTGCACTGAGAAAAATAAACGGCAGATGCGTCGCGTCGCTTTGCGCTTTGAAATACGCGGCAGCTTCTTCCTTGGTATACACGGCTTCTTCCTTAGCAAAACCTGCCACATAATTCATGTTGACTGGTACTTCCACTTTTAACACATCGACTTTGTACTGCGGTTTTGAAAATTCCTTCATCAATCCAATGACTTTTTCTGGTTTGCGTTGCGCATATGCTTTTGAGTCGACTTCAGGCAGCTTAGCATCATAGGAAAGGACTTCTAAAAAGAAGGGCAGATCAGCCGCTTGGCATTCACTGCCGAGTCGTTCCACAAAGACATGTTTCAACTGATTGATCTGGGCATCTTCATCTACATCATAGTAAAGCAAAAATTTGATGGCATCTGCGCCAGCTGCTTTTAATCGCTCAACCGACCATTCCCCTAATAAATCAGGCAAACGTCCCGGCGTAGTCGCATCATAGCCGGTTTTTTCATACGCCAGCAAAAGCCCCGCCTCTGGATCACGGCTTTGCGCAGCTGCCAACCCATATTCTGGATCTAATAAAATAGAAGACGCGTAAGGGGTCAATTCTTGTGAGACTAGCGTTTTAAACTGGCTGATTTTCTCTGCATCAGCCTCCACGCCAAGTGCTGCCATCATTTTTTTCAAGGCACCTCGTTGGTCGATCGCTAAAGCTGCGATCACTCCTTCTTTCGTTGACAGGCGATCCATCGCTGCTTTTTTGGCTTTCGTTACGGTTGCTTTCATTAAAATTCCTCCTTTTTTGTCCATGCCAAAGAATCAACCGCTTTCACTTTTTTCAGCGTTGGCGAAACGGTTGTCAGCACGTATAAAAATGTCTATTGATGAAGCCGTTCGACTGATTGACCACCGCACGTATCGACTTCGTACACGAAAAGATACGTGCTCGTGGTGGGCTTTCTCAGTCATCGTTAGTTGTTATACGGATGAATCGTCACGCCTTTGACCACCCGATTGACGGTACGCGTTGGCGAAGGTGTGTCGGGTGTATTCCCGACTTTGATCGATGCCAGCAGTGCGATCGTTTGTGCAAAGACAATGTCTGCTAAGGCAAGATAACCGTCTGGCAATGATGTGTCATCTGGAAAGAAAAAGTTTGTTCCTGAGAAATTCACAGCTGTCGGCTGTCCGATAGCAGTCACTGCGGCGGCGATGCCGTCGCTCTTTA
Source organism: Enterococcus sp. AZ063 (assembly GCF_051715045.1). NCBI lineage: Bacteria > Bacillati > Bacillota > Bacilli > Lactobacillales > Enterococcaceae > Enterococcus > Enterococcus sp. AZ063. The sequence continues at coordinate 233,875 of NZ_JBIOTA010000001.1, read as the reverse complement.
ATTCTTCCAACATATCAAGATCATACTGCCGCGTATAGGACGTATTGCTGACAAAGACAAAGACGAGGGTTTGATCATCTACGAATGATTTCGGTCCATGACGGAAGCCCATCGAAGAATCGAACACGGTGGCGATTTTTCCCGCAGTCAGTTCCAATACTTTTAGCTGTGCTTCCCTGGTCAACCCCGACAACGTGCCTGACCCAAGGTAAACGATCCGCTTAAAGGAACGGTCCGTCAGTACTTGGAGTTCTGTTTCTCTGTCGATCACTTCTTGCCCCAACCGGCTAAGGGTTTCAACATAATGCCTCTTTTCTGTCAGAGGCGTCTGGTCAAAAATCAGCAGTGCGGAAAGAGCCATGCAAGAAAAACTTCCCGTCATTGCAAAGCCAGCATCATTTGACCTCTCAGGCATCAATAACAGATAGCTCGTTTCATCAGCGGCAGCTTGTTGTGCCAAAGATCCGTCGGCTGCACAAGTGATCGTCAAATGATAGCTATCGGCAACGAATTGATCGACGATTTTGACCGCTGCTAAACTTTCTGGTGAATTGCCGCTTCTAGCAAAAGAAACGAGCAGTGTTGGTTCATCCGCAAATAAAACTTGTTCTGGAGCTGCGACAATATCCGTCGTAGCAATACTTTCAAAAAGATAATCCGCAGTTGCGCCGGTCTTATTCAAGTAAGGAACGATCGTATCTCCAACATATTGCGACGTCCCCGCTCCCGTGAAGACCACCCGAATGCGTTTATCCGTCTTTTGCTTGATGGTACGTAAGAAAGTCGCGATCGCCTCTTGCTTTTCTTGATAGATCGTCAAGGTTTCTTGCCAAAGTTCTGGCTGTTGTTTGATTTCTCTTGTTGTAATCTCCGCACCTAATTCTGCTAATTCCTTTGTTGACAGTTGAAACATCTTTCTTCCTCCTAGCTACTGTTTTTCCAGTATGTATTCCCAGTGACGGTGCGAGGAGCGCTTGTCTTGGATGAATGCTTAGCGATCACCCAAAGGGCAAACTTCCTCGACCTCACTGGTTTTTAATACACGCCTTTTCTTTGCTCGAGTGGATCATTTCAGACTGTCTAGGAAATGCGCTACTCGTCGTTACGCAAGTGGCGGACTTTGTATCTAAATTGGTCTGCTCGGGCAACACTCAAGGTGTATTCGATCACTTCATTTTCAATATTGAACGTGCTGCGTACCAGGTTCAACACCGGCGCACCTTCGTGGATTTTTAGCAATGCCGCATCTTTTGCACTGGCAATGCTGGCAAAAAATTCTTCGTCCGCGAGGCGGATCACTTGATGAAAATCTTCATGGAAGATATCGTACAATGGTTTTTGCTCGATCATCTCACTCGTTAAATGCATGAAGCGTTTGACCGGCAGATAAGAACGCTCGATCATCATCGGCTGGCCATCAGCAAGACGCAATCGTTTTAACTTGTAGATCGGCTCGCCGATGGAAACTTGCAACTGAGTGGCAAAATATTTTGTCGCTTCCATTTTTTTGAATGCCAATACTCTAGTTTCCGGTTGTTTCCCCAGTGCTTTCATCTGTTCGGTAAAACTATACGAACCTGATAAATTGGTTGCCTGCTTGCGGATATCCGAGACAAAGGTGCCTTTGCCATGTTGGCGATAAATATAGCCTAATTTTTCTAACTCCTGTAGAGCCAAGCGAACGGTGGTCCGACTTAATCCGTAGCGCTTTGACAGCTCTCTTTCTGAGGGAAGCATTGTGTCTGCTTCCATTTCATTTTCGATTTTTTCAATCAGTAAATTTAACAATTGATCGTATAATGGTTGTCGATTTTTATTGATATTCATAAGCCCCTCCAAACTGGTTACTACCACATAACGAGTGTACTATTTCCCGATAGGCGTGTCAAACAATCGTCTACAGGGGCTCTGTTTCCTGAATTTACGTCTTTTCACGCAGGAAAATGAACCAATTGCCAGCACGAGCTAAGCTGAAAAGTCAGCTGTTGCTTGCTTAGCAAAACTCCTCCTACGTGTTGCGTCGTTTCTTCTGCTAGCTTGCTTATTGCGGCCAAATGGATGGATACAGGCCAAAGCCAGAACCGATCAAGCCGATCACTAGCAGCAAAGCGATACATTTCAACGGCGTCCAGCCGCGTTTTGATAAGAAGAAATACAGCATCAATGTGATGGTCAATGGAATCACTTGCGGCAAGATCCCATCGAGGATTTTTTGAATATCGATCGTCACAGGCACTTCGTTGACTTTGTTAAACGTCAATTCATATTTGCCGTTAGCCAGTTCATTGACCGCAGCATTTTCTTGCAATGTGTCGGTCAATTGACCATTCTCATCCGTGGTATACAGCATGTCTTCGTAAGCGGCAATGGCTGCTTGATCATCCACGATCGTCGTCGCTTGCGTCACTTCATTGGTAGTGCCGTTAGGGATCTGAATATCCAAAGACGTCGCTCCATACACGCAGGTCAAGGAACCGACAACAAAAATCCCTAAAATACTCGCTGCTCGGGTAAACTCTTTGGCATTTTCCGTTAAGATGCCAATTGCATCTGTCCCTAAACGATAGGACCAGTGCATCAAGAAGTACCGCAAACCAAATTGGGCCGCATTGAATACTAGTAAGAATATAAACGGTGCAGCGATATTGCCGCTGATCGCCATATTGGCTGTGATACCCGCCGTGATTGGTACCAAGGTAAACCAGAACAACGCATCACCGATCCCGCCTAACGGTCCCATCGCGGCGACTCGCACTGCCCGAATCATGGGAATATCGGCTTTGTTTTGTTCCATCGATAAAATGATCCCCATCACAAAGTTCACCAAAAATGGATGAGTATTGAAAAACTCTAAGTTATGGCTCATTGAAGCAGCCAAATCCTTTTCATTTTTATGGATCTTTTTCAATCCCGGTAAAATACTGAATAACCAGCCTCCTGCTTGCATTCGCTCATAGTTGAAAGAGGCTTGTAGAAATAAGGAACGCCAGACCATATTGTTCAAGGTCTTTTTATCCAGTTGTTCTGCGGGCGCTTGTTCGCTATAAGAATCGGGAATATTATATGCCATCTTCATCGCCTCCGAAATCATAGGTATTGGCTGCTGCTACTTTAAATTTGGACTGGATTTGATAATCCCAAAAGGCTAATGCGAAGCCGATAAAGGCTAGAATGATCAAGGCGGGTCCTTGCAAGGAAGGTGCCGCCATCACGATCGTGGCTAAACCAAACCCCATAAAGAAGAAGCCCCACATTTCTTTGGAAACCATCACTTTTAGTAAAATCGCAAAACCGACATACCGCATCATGCCCCCAGCTGCGCCGAGCCCACCCATCAACCATTGAGGGATCGCTGCGACCGCCTGATTCCCGAAGGCAGCACCGCCGATAAAGAATAAGACCACGATCAAGCCGAAGATCGTTCCAAGACCCGCCATCGCTAAATAATTGATTCGATCAATGCCCTTCGTATTGGCATCATGGGCGTAGCTGTCGGCTTTTGACATCACTGGCGACATTAGTGAGAAGATAATCGTCACCCCATATTGCCCCAGCAAAGAAAACGGAATCGCCGTAGCAACCGCTACTGTGGGTTCCAGCTGCAGCGTGATTGCTAAGATTGCTGCCATAATTCCGCCAATCACCGCATTTGGCGGTTGCGCGCCGCCCACTGGCATATTGCCGATCGTCATTAACTGATACGTTCCGCCAACGATCAAGCCGGTTTGAAGATCTCCAAGAATAAGTCCGATAACCATCCCAGTAACAATGGGTTGGTACAATGATTCTAAAAAACTAAATTGATCGATCGCGGCAATGAATGTGACTATGAAGACTAAAATGATTTGAAAAATCGTGTAATCCATTTTCTTTCTCCTTCCTTACCTCTGCATTACTGAAATAATTTCTTTTCATCTTCAACAGGTGTCGTTGGAACCCGCTGGATCACTAATTGCACCCCCATTTCCTTCAGTTTTTTAAAGGCATCGACATCTGCTTCATCGACGGCAACTGTCGTAGCAACCTGTCTTTTCCCTTCTGACATATGCATATTCCCAATGTTCAGTTTCTTGATCGGCACCCCACCTTCAGCTAATTTCAACGCATCTTGCGGATTTTCAACCACCATGAAAATCTTTTGTTTTGGCGATGCTTTATGAATGATCTCGATGGTTTTTTGAAGCGAGAAATACCTCGTTTGGACGCCAGCTGGCGCCGCCATATCCATCAACCCTTGTCTGACTTTGTCTTTGGCGACCTTATCATTTGCCACTAAAATTAGATTTGCCCCCAACGTACCGTTCCATTGGGTGGCAACTTGCCCATGAATCAACCGATTGTCGATTCGCGTCAATAAAATATTTGGTTCTCCCATAAATATTTCCTCCTTTTATTTACTGCATGATTTCTGCAACCGCACTACGTTCTACTTCGATCACCGTTCCCGATTTCACCCTTAGATCCACTGTCTCTTTCCCAAGTGCTTGAATCTCCCCAATAATGCCGCCGTATAATTTGATTTTCTGCCCCTTTTTCAAGGACTGCTGCAATTCAGCGAAATAGCCTTTTTGCTTTTTCAGATGTTTCCCATTCAAGAAAGACGAGACCGCCAAAAAGAGAAAGAGAAAAACAAGTACCACGATTGAGGCTGCTAAGATCATTTCCCACATCGTTAAATCCCTTCTTCCTCATTGATTTCCTCATGGCCTTTGATCTTTCCGTGAAAAATACCGGTCTTGCCAATCTCTGCCAGCTCTTGGCAAAAACGCTCTGGATCAGCTGCTGTATATCTAGTCAACGAACCTTCCACTAGCATCAGCAGATTGCTACCGCCGATGACCTCGACTTGCGGGTCCTCATTGGCAGCGGTCATCGCAACATTAAAAGGGGTCCCGCCCACAAGGTCTGCACAAATCACGACCCCATCACAGGTTTCCTTTAATTGATCGATTGCTCCTTGCAACTCTTTTTCAAAGTCAGCTAACGGATTTTCCTCTAAAAACGGCACTGTTAGAAACTGTTCTTGCGGCCCTGCAATCATCGCAAGCGCATTTTCCATCCCTTGCGCAAATCCTCCATGACCTGTTAAAACCAAACCAAGCATCTTATGTCCTCCCCTTACTCTCAACTGGTAGTAACCACATATCCAATATAAACGCTTTCATTTTGTCTGTCAACAAAATTTTTGTTTTTATATAAAAATGTCTTTGTTATCTTTAAATACGAAAAATAGCGCCAAAACAATGATTTTAAAACAACAAACCACTTGATAAAGGTATTGAAATTCATCAATAGTACGATAACAACGTTATTTTTAACTAATAAATCCACTGATTTTTGCGCCCTGGTATCTAAAGAACCATGAGTCACTCCACCATTCACCGATACAACAATCAACGTTGTTAAATAAAGGAACTATCAACAAATTTGCTGCCTTAATAAAAAAACCAGTTAGGTATAATCCCTAACTGGTTTTGATCATCGCCAAACTCATTTTCCATTATGCGTTTTATTAAATTGTATTTCCAACATTACCAATACCACTCAGATGCCATCCTGTTTTTAATTCGGATAGATGATTTGCGTCAGTTCTCCAATCTTATCGTTATAAGCATCAGAAATAATGACAACGTCTTCTGTACTAAAAGCTTTTACCGCGGCGACTTGTCCATATTTCGAGCTGTCACACAATAAATAGGCGGTTTTGGCATTATTTAGAATTTCACGCTTTTTGTTCGCCTCTACCAAGTTGGGGGTGCTTACACCTTTTTCAGCATCAATACCATTAGCACCTAAAAAAGCCGTTTGAAAGTTAAACGTTTGTAAATTTGCATCCGTCAATGGACCATTCAAGGATGAAATAACGGGATTGTATCGGCCACCAAGAAGTAAAATCTCGGCAGGAGTTTCTTGTTGAATTGTAAAGACACTCGTATTGGTAGTAATAATCGTGATTTTTTTATTAATGATTTTATGCAGTAACGCTGTACAAGTCGAACCAGAATCTAGGTAGATCACATCGCCATCGTGAACCAACTCAGCAGCCAAAGTAGCGATCGCTTCTTTCTCTTGGGAATACAAAGCAGCCTTAGCTGCAATCGGCATTTCGGAAGCCGTTGAACAAATCTTCACTGCGCCACCAGCCAACAATTCAACCCTTCCTGATTTTTCTAATTCTTTTAAATCCCGCCTCAATGTTGAGATAGAAACAGTAGGCAAAATGCTTTGCAATTGCTCTATTTTTAACAGTTCATCTTGAGCCAAAGCTTCTAAAATTCTTTCTTGTCTTTCATATGGAATCATAGCAACCTCCATTAATTGGTCAACTTCACTTTTTTTCAAATTATACCATACTTTTTCTCTTGTCATGAGCAAGGACTTTCATTGTTCGTCAATTTGATCTCGATTATAAAATAAATTTCTCATTAACAAAAAAAGACGAGGATTCGCTAATGCGAATCCTCTAACCTTTGATCATTCTACTTCTAACTGACCAATCATTCCTACCCGTTTTTGGTGACGACCACCTTCAAACTCAGCAGCCAGCCATTCCTTAGTAATCATTTTCGCTAGTTCGATGCCCACGACGCGCGAACCAAACGCCAGTACGTTGGTATTGTTATGCTCTCTTGAGAGCTTAGCACTATAGGGTTCGCTGCACACCACGGCTCGGATGCCCTTGATTTTGTTGGCAGCAATTGAGATACCAACCCCTGTGCCACAAATCAAGATTCCCAAATCACACTTTTGGGTTACCACCGCTTCTGCAACAGCCGCCGCATAATTGGGATAGTCAACGCGTTTAGCACTTTGTGTCCCAAAATCTTGTACCGTGTGCCCCAACGACTCCAAATAAGTAATGATATCAGTTTTTAATTCAAACCCAACATGATCACAACCGATTGCTAGTTTCATGCTTGATCCTCCTCTTTAAATATTGAAATCAGTTCTTGATACGATTCTTCTTTTCCAAAAAGAGCGGAGGTCCCTAAAACAAACCCATCAACGTCTAAGGCGCTTAAGCGAGTCATTACGGCAGGCGAAATCGCTCCATCTGCCATCAATTGGTAGGAATAACGTTCCTTAACTGCAGCAAGCTGCTTTATTTTCCCTTCCACGTGTGTCAAATATGCTTGACCTGAAAAACCGGGATCAACAGTCATTACCATCACGTAATCGATCAATGGCAGCAGTTCTTCGATCATTGCTACACTTGTTCCAGGATTGATGGCGATTCCGGCTTGTTTTCCCTTTTGCTTGATTTTGTTGATAGTTCTTGTAGGATGGCGATCTGCTTCAGGATGAAAATAAATGATATCTACACCCATATCCGCAAATTTCTCTACATGCGCTCCCGGATCTTCAATCATCAAGTGGACATCAACTAAGGTTTCTGACCATTTGCAAATAGCTTCGATATCTTGAAGTCCCATACCAAAATTTGGAACAAATCGTCCGTCCATAACATCAAGATGAAAAATATCGATTTTCGCCGCTTGTAAAGCGGCAACCTCGTCCTTTAGCATTGAAAAATCAGCACACATCATAGATGGACACAAGATTTTTTTCTTCAAAACACTACCTCCTGTCAGCAAATGCTCTCACTCATTAATAACGCCAATCGCTTGTCCACAACGCCCTTGCTTCTCTGTCATCACTAAGGTTCGCTGTGCGGAATTAGTGAAAACAACGATTACATCCGTTTCTTTGCCCTGTGATGCCAAAAACGGAAAATCAACTTTTGCCAGCACACTCTCGGCAGTAACTTTGTCACCTTCAGAAACTTTGGTATCGAACCCTGCGCCATTTAGCTCCACAGTATCGATCCCAATATGGACTAGAACTTCTAAGCCATTTTTGGCTTTTAACGAAATCGCATGTTTTGTAGGAAACACAGAGACCACTGTTCCTTCAATCGGTGCTGTAACAAGATCATCTGTTGGTACCACAGCAAACCCATCGCCTAATAGTTTGGTTGAAAACATCTCGTCCTCCACTTGTTCAATACTTTTCACCACACCCTTAGCTGGTGCGTAAATAACATTTTTCTTCTTAAATAGACCCATATTCCCCCTGCTTTCTACGCCAATGTCTCGTCTCGATTGGTAAATACAAATGCTAAGACTGCTGAAACCACCATTGAAATCAGTAAACCGATCATCGCTTGTATGAAATTCGAGGAAGTTGAGCCTACAAAGGCGGGAAAAGTGGTGACACTACCAAAGACAAAGGCATTCGTTACAACTTGCATCAACCCTAAATAGGCACCACCCACAGCACCACCAATAATTTGCGCTAAGAAAAGTTTTTTATTTTTTACAAGTAAGCCGAACAAAGTAGCTTCGATAATCGCTGATAATGCGATCGTGACTAAGCCAGTTAAAGCAAAGCTTCGCAGTTTTTTATCTTTCGCTTTAAAGTAAACGCCAATCGTTGTACCTATCACGGCGAAGTTGCATGCAAAAGTAAAAGGAACGATGTAATCAAAGCCATAGGTCGAAACGTTATTGATCATGATTGGATTGACTGCCCAGTGGATGCCCAAACTTACGAGAACACTCCAACCACCACCAACTAAGATTCCAGTTAGCACACTACTACGCTCGATCAACCAATTCACCACATTAGCAACTGCTTCGCCACTATAGACCCCGATTGGTCCAATAACGATCACTGTCAATGGAACCATAATCGCTAGTGAGACTAACGGAACGACCACTAATTTTAAAGTCTCCGGTATGTGTTTGTCTAAGAATTTGTAGAGATATGAAAAAGCCCAAATCGAAAGGATGATTGGTACGACAGTCGAATTGTAGTTCATCAAAACGACTGGAATCCCAAAGAACTCCGTCGTTGCACCGTTGCCTGCTCCTCCCATCAATGCAATAAAATCAGGATTGATTAACGCAGCCCCGATCAATGCCGAGATATACGGGCTGGCACCAAACCGCCGCGCCGAAGTAAACGCTAACAATACGGGCAAGAAATAAAATACACTCATAGAAGCAACAAATAAAATCGAATAAGTGCCGCTGTCTTCACTGATCAACCCGAGCTGAACAAACAAAATCAGCAGTCCTCTTAAAATCCCTGAGCCCGCCAAAACTGGGAGTAGTGGCGCAAAAATAGCAGATACGGCAGAAAAAATATTGCTGATAATACTGCCAGAAGCTTGTTCTTCCGTGGTAGGGCTACCAGAACTTTCGTTACCTTTAACTAACGGCTCAAACTCATCATAGAGCTTTCCAACTTCTGTCCCAATCAAAAGCTGGTACTGGCCCGCCTTATTAATGACATTGATCACTCCGTCGATATTCTCGACGGCTTGATCATCCGCTTTTGCGGTGTCATGTAACGTTAGGCGCAACCGGGTGGCACAATGTGTCATATTGCGAACATTTTCCGCTCCGCCTATTTTTTCTAAAATATTTTTTGCCATCACTTTGTAATCCATCTTCCCCACTCCTTTTATTTTGATTGATTTGTTGGTGACAAAAATTCAAGCAGCAACTGATTGGCTGCGACTGCATCGTTTTGATCGATCACAGCTTGAATCGCAGCCAAGCCTACGTTATCGATCATTTGATCCATTTGCTTGATCATTTTCATGTTTTGTTCGCACTCTTTTGATGCATGTTCAATTACAGGGAACGTATCAAAATAAATCACACCATCATAGTTATGCTTTTTGACATAATACAAGAATTCTAATGTTTTGAAGGGTGTTGCTGAACCGATCATCAATCCATCGTCGTTTAACCCATACCCATCATTCAGATGCACACCGTATAATAACCCTTTTCCAGCGAACAGATCCGCAGCAAAAGCAGGGTTTTCGTGTTTCATTAGCATGTGGCAATAATCAAGGGTCACACCTACATTTTTGCGGTTGATCTCATTAAGCATCATTCCAGTGATACCCATACTATCAATGAACGCATAGGCTCTTGGTTGAAATGGTTTGTACTCGATACTGATTTTCAAATCTGGTGCGTAGTCAGCAATTTCAATAAAGGCATCTCGAATCTGATTCCAAACCTTTTGGTAATTGATTTGAAAACTATAGTCAAAGCCATCAAAACCAAGCCAAATGGTTACGACTTCTCCACCTGCTGCACGACAATAATCAGCAGCTTCTTTGCATAACGTTAAGGCATGCTGCGCAACCTGTGAGTTAGCATTGCCTAATTCACCGTTGATAAATTCTTCTCTAAATCGCAATGCAACACCATTCAATTTCAAATCAGCTTGTTCCAATCTCTCTTTCATTTCAGAGGCAGCCGTCCCACCGACGTGCTCCGGATAATTTAAATCTACATAATCAAGCCCCAATTCTTTGAATGCGCCAAATACATTGTCTAAATCATTTTCGTAAATTGATAAAAATGAATTGATTCTCGTTGCTAATTTCATCTTCATTCTCCTTAGCCATTTATTATAGACCCAGAATAGCACAAAATTTTTTCATTTACAACCACTTTATTTCATATTATTTCAAATTAATTCACTAAGAAGCATTGCTTTTGTTGAAAGAAATACTTCAAAAAAGTGATTTTCAAGCATCTATTTTGTTAAAATTCACTTTTGAAATCATTTGAAATAAATTGATTTTTTATGGATTATTTTAAAACACATTGTCTTGATTCACTGATTATGCTGATTTGACTCTATTCGTTTCAGAAAAAGGATTATTTGGTAAATCCTTAGTGGGCTGCTATTGAACTAGGCGCCCCTAGTAATGTATCCCCTCTCACTCTTTCGAATTGTTTTCACGTGAAACAAAAAAACCTAACCAACCAGCAGGATCGCTGTTTGATTAGGAAAGAGGCACTGCTTTATTGTTCGGTCAACCACTTGCGCGAGTGTTCGACTTCTTCATACGTTAACTGATGACTTGGGGTCCAAACGGTTGAAAGGACTGCACCCCGGGAGGTGAAGATCTCTTGGACGTAAGCACTGTCAGCTAGGGAAACGATCGGGTCGTTTCTGCCAAAACTCAGAAACACATGAGTGTCAGGCAAGGAATTCGTCGGTAAATTCTCGACTGGATACATGGCGTGGTAGAGGATCGCTTTTTTGAAGTGGTCGCTATCATTTAGTAATAAGCGAATGGCAATGTTGGCGCCATTGGAATAACCCACCAGTACCACTTGGGCTAATGAAAAGTTGTATTCTTTGGCGGCTTGCCGAATGAAATCGGCTAATTCGTCGCCGCGAAGTGCTAAGTCGGTTTCATCATACACCCCTTCAGCTAGACGTTTGAAGTAACGAGGCATGCCGTTTTCTAAAACGTTCCCACGAATACCTAATAGTGATGCTCGGGGATCAAGGGCTTTGCCTACTTCCAGCAACGACTGTTCGTCGCCACCAGTGCCGTGGAGCAGCACCAAAGCTGGTGCATCGGCTGCTCCTTGTTGGTAGATTGCTTTCATCGAAGTTCCTCCTTTAACTTGGTCGTTTGATATCGAAAATCTCCCCAATCGTTGCGTAAGAATTTCCCGCTAGCCGGCTGACTGCTTGTAACGCACGGGGATCGATCTTGCCGTCTTGATAGACATCCTCTGCAATCTGGTAGCCGACGACTTCCAACAATAAGAGATCGGCAGTGGTCTGCTGGTCTTTTTTGATGGGTACGTGCTGATGCAGAATCGTTTCTAGGCGTACACTGGCTTCGTTCAAGCCAGGAACGGCAATCGTTTTCGATGTCGTTGTGGTAAACCCAGAAACCGTCAACTCGCTTTGGTCTGCGGGCAATAATGCCGCGGTTTTATTGGCCTCTTGGACATTTGTTTGATCCAAAATATGCACGACGGCTTCTTTCGTCGCCAACAGATTGCGGGCGGTGTCTTTCAGTTCCCCCTCTTTGCGCTGGATAGCCAACGAGAGGATCACGGGTTCTGAGCTGACGATGTTAAAAAAACTGAATGGGGCGATGTTGACGATACCATCGGCTGATTGCGTACTGACCACTGCCACTGGCCGTGGAATGATGGAGCCAATCAGTAGTTTATAATTTTCTCGTTGGGTCAAATCCTTGGGATCTAAATAGTGCATACAGCGTCTCCTTTTTTCTAAACCGATAAGTCTGGCAAGCGATCCTCGATCTCTACACGGCGGCTTTCAAATTGGGCTGGCAGCATCAACTGCTGTCCTAACGTTTCTAATGGTTCATCAACTAAAAAGCCTGGGGTTTCTGTTGCGATCTCAAAGACGATGTTGCCCCGCTCTTGGAAATAGACGGCTTTGAAATAGTTGCGGTCCTTGATTTCAGTGACTCCGTATCTTTGATCGTACAAGTACTCTTGCCACTCTTTTTGCACTGCTTCCGTTGGCACAGACCACGCGATGTGATGGACGGTGCCAACACCCCAGCGTCCTGCTGGCAGTGCTTCATGGGGCACGACGATCTCATGAGCGAGGGTGCCTGCGGTATGAAGATGGGTGCTTTTCTCTGTTTTGTTAAAAATGTTCAGTCCTAGATCATCTGCCAGCGTTTGAATGGTCGCTTCTGGTTGTGCCGAAAGCAAGACGGCCCCATGAAAGCCTACAATCGCTGGTGTTTCCGCCGATTCTTCGGCTTCGACTAACGCCAAAGACAGGTCATGCTGATCATGAAGTTCTAAAGTTGGCCGATCAAACAATGTACTTTCTTGGACAGTTACTTGATGTTTCGCCAAATGTTCTTGCCAATAGGCACTGCTGCCTTTAGGAATACGAAAGGCGATCGTGCCGACTTGTCCGCTTCCTACTCGTCCAGGATGGGCATTTGCCCAAGGGAAGAAAGTGATGATGGTCCCATTTTCTAACGCTTGATTGCTGTAATAAAGATGATACGTGTAGGGATCATCAAAATTGACGGTTTGTTTGACCAGACGTAACCCCAACACGTCACGGTAAAAGGCAACGTTCGTTTGCGGATCGGCTACGATGGCTGAAATATGGTGGATTTGTTGAATGGGTTGCATACTATGTGCCTCCTTAGGCGCGTTTTGTATTGAAGGGTTTGATGACTCCTTCGATGTATTCACGGCGATTTTCTAAAAATGGTGCCAATGATAAGGACTCGCCCAATGTTTCATACGGCTCATCCCCCATAAACCCTGGTTCATCTGTCGCTAGTTCAAAAAGAATATGGCCGATGCGCACATACAACGACTCAAAATAGTAGCGATCGACATAGCCAGAGTTGGCCAATCCCAAGTTATCAAAGACTTCTTGCCAGACTGCTAATGAGTCATGGTGGGCTAAGCGAAAAGCGACATGATGCACTTCGCCGTCCCCTTGTTGTGCTTGTGGGCTCGTGGTATCTTCCACTAAAACGATTTGGGCGCCATTGCCGCCTTCACCGACTTCTAACAAATAGCGATTGTCTACTTGATCAATGGTTTTGAAATCAAAGACGGATTCCAGTAGTCCTTTGAAATCTGCCAAATAAGAAACAGACATTTCAACAGGACCTAAGCCGTAAATCGCAAATTCAGTAGGAACGGGTCCTTTTTTCCAAGGGATACCAGCTTTCACGCCAGTATTGTGTTCATCAGAGATCAGTTGATAGGCTTGCGTATCAAAATCCCAAAAGCGCAACACTTTTTTCCCAAATTCGGTGGTGATTGCCTCGTGTTTTACCTCAAATTCATCAAAGCGTGCGGCATAATAATCAAGGGCTGCATCACTGGGTACTCGAAAACTGGTGCGGGTGATCGAGTTGGTTCCTTTGCTACCACGAGCGGTATTGGGAAAATCAAAGAACGTCATGGTCGTTCCCGGTGTACCTAAATCATCCGCAAAGTAAGTATGGTACGTATAAATGTCATCTTGATTGACTGTTTTTTTCACTAAACGCATCCCTAACACATCTGTAAAGAAATGGTAATTCCGTTCCACATCACTTGTCATAGCCGTCACATGGTGTACCCCTAATAATTGGTCTTGTTTTCTCATTTTCTTTTCCTCATTTCTGATCGTAAGTTATTTTTCGTAAAATTGTTTTTAATTGTTGCAATTCTTCACTGCTAAGTTCGGAAAAACTCGCCGCAATCTTTTGTGCATGACTGGGAAAAATTTTCTCCATCAACGCCCTGCCTGCTTCCGTAATACTGACGTATGTTACCCGTTGATCTTCTTGGCTAGGTTCCCGTTGCACGCAGCCTTTTTTGACTAATTGATCGACCACGTAGGTTGTGGAGCTGCTGGCGATCAAGATTTTTTCCTTGATGGCTTGCGTCGTATGGGTGCCTTTATGGTAAAGCAATTCCAGTACGGAAAACTCTGTGATATTTAAGCCATAACAACGGACATCTTTTTTTGCCACTTGTTCCAAACGACTTGCCGTACGCAGCAAACCGATGTATGCTTTGAGCGCTTCTTCTTGATGCGCCATTTTCCTCACCTCTTTATTTCGAATTCGAGATAATCATAACTTACTTTTTGTAAGTTGTAAAAGGATATGCTTTGGGTATTTAAGAAAATAATTCATTGCTTATTTTTGTAAAGATAAAGAACACTTAGACACTAACGACGGTCCCGCCTTTTCTCTATGAACCCGCCAAATCTAAGAAAAAAAGCGGAACTCATGAAAGGTTCCATAAGTTCCGCTAAATATATATTTCAATGAAAAGGATTCGATCCATTCCATGTACTGATCGATGAAGCGCTGATTCCCACGCATAGTTATCTCTTTTTCAAACCTTTACAGTCGGCTGCACCTGCTTTTCCAAAGCCAGCAACCACTTTTTGCGTTCGACACCGCCGCCATAGCCGCCGATACTGCCATCGCTATTGATGACACGGTGGCATGGAACGATCAACGCCAATTGATTTTTTCCGTTGGCATTGGCAACAGCTCGGGTGGCTTTTTCATTGCCGATTCGCTGTGCCAATTGTTTGTAAGAGTATGTTTCTCCGATCTTCATCGCCAACAGCTGCTGCCAGACGGCTTTCTGAAAATCGGAGCCGATCAATGCAATTGGTATCGTGAAAACAGTTCGATTTCCTTCAAAATATTCCGTCAGTTCTTGCTTAAGCTGCTGGATGATTGCTGTTTGCTGGGGAATGATCACTGCATTCAAGCGGCTTCTCAAAACAGCAATCTCCGTTTCTAGCCCTCTGCGATCCACGAATTCTAACAAGTAAAGCTGCTGCTGGTCGCTGATCGCCAACATCGACCCCAGCTTGGTCTCAAGCCAAGAAGAAGAAAGAATCGTTTTTTCGCGGCTGTTGGAAGGCAACTCCCCCATAATCCGAGAAAACGCATCTCGAAAGCCGTTGCCAGAATCGAAACCGGCTTCTAATTGCGCTTGGATCAGCGGTTCTCCTTCACGAATCTGCTTAAACGCTAATCCTAAGCGGCGTGCACGGGAGTATTCGATAAAGGTCATGCCAAAATATTTTTTGAATTGTCGGCGTGCGGTATTGGGATGGATCGCTAGTGCTTCAAAATCTTTGTCGGTCCACTTTTTCTCTGGGTTACTCTCCACGGCTTCCACCAGGCTTTTCACGTCAGGGGATAAGTGGCTAGGCGAGCTGAGCGGGCGACATCGTTTGCAGGGACGATACGCCGCCAGCAGCGCTTCTTGTGCCGTCTGAAAAAAATCGCAATTTTTTTTGAGCGGTTTTTTCGCTGGGCAGGTGGGACGGCAAAAGACGCCGGTGGTTTTTACCCCAACGTAAAAAATCCCTTCATATTGGGAATTTTTTTCAATCAACATGTCGTAATAGTGGTCCCGTTGTCGGCTATCTTCAATCACCTTGCGTATCCCTCCCTCTTTTCTACACTTACAAAAATACTTCGTGCCTGTCCAAACACACGATCAACCAATGCAGCAGTCTGCAATGGCAGTTCGAAAATTTGCCCACATCCTTCTGATGACATACGATCACCCTTTCCTTTGAATGACCTTAGTGTACAAAAAATGGACTTGGCACATCCCATAAAAATTAACACCAATTTTTTAAAAAGGATCGAAGGCAGTT
This sequence comes from Enterococcus sp. AZ063, assembly GCF_051715045.1. Classification (NCBI taxonomy): domain Bacteria; kingdom Bacillati; phylum Bacillota; class Bacilli; order Lactobacillales; family Enterococcaceae; genus Enterococcus; species Enterococcus sp. AZ063. Next base: position 217,903 of record NZ_JBIOTA010000001.1, on the reverse strand, counting down.
GCCCTCCGATCCTTTTGATTTCCAGTTTGCCTATTTTTCAGCGAATCTTAAAGCGGCACCTACAGGAACCTAGACCGTCGCCTTCTGCTTGACTTGCAGGGCACTTTTTTTCCGCAAGACTCGCTCCAAACGGGGGCGATTGTAGCGTTGGATCATGATGAATGGGCAATTAGCCAATAACGCATAGACGATCATCACCCAGCCCGCCCACGCAGGATTCCAGAGGAAAAAGAACGGTGCTGGAACCATCAGCAGCCAATGGGTCAGCTCTGCTCGGCGTGTCTCAATGACGAATTTTTCCAGATAGTCCTTTTGCTGTTGAGCCAAGCGGGATTTGTCAAAGCCTTTTTTGGCAATCACAGTGCCGTCGGGCAATTTGTCTTTCCACTGACGAATACGAAACACCTCCGACCAGATCCTACCGCCTTTTTCAAAGGCAAAAGAACGGAACCAGTTGGCATGACGTTCAAAAAAGGCATCGCTGACTTTGCGCAAGCCAAAGGAGATGCCTAGATGAAACAGCAGCCAAGCCAAACTGTCTGTAATGAGCAAGAGCAGGGGAGATAAGGTGATCAGCGGCATGTGCATCGCCTCCTATAAATTGATTTTGCGTCCTTTCCAGGTCACGGATTTCAACAATTGGGTTTGGATCCACGACCAACCAAATAAGCCTAGGAAAAAAAGAAAGTAACATGGGAAAAAAAGCAGCAGGATTCGGTTGAAGTTGCCGACACGGCGGGCAAAGCGCAGAGTTTGTCCAAAATAAGCAGCATAAAAAAGCAGTCCTAGCCAAAGCGGTTCCATCAGAAATGGTGCCGCCAGTACCCCAATGCCGCCGCTGATCCACAAGATGACGCCCGCCATAATCAAAGGGTGAGTGGATTGCGAAGCAGTGGCAAAGTCCTTCGTCCAGCCTTGAACAAGTTGACGAACACCAGCTGGATACATCCGAAAGGCCACCAAGTCTTTTCCACCATACAAGGCGATCGGCAAGCGTTTTTTCTTAAAGCGTCTCGCTAATGCTAGATCATCTAAGATTCCTTGTGGCATGTCCTGATGTCCATTGGCTTGAAGGTACGCAGTTTTGCTGCACAAAATACACGGACCAAAGGCGCCGCCAGCTGAGAGTTTTTCGCCTACGATAGAAAAGCGGTTCAACCCGACAGGTAAGACGACATTAAAGACGGCAGACAGTTGTTCATACAGGCGCTTCGTTTGATGATAGGGCTGCACCGAGAGCAGTCCTTGTCCCGATCGCTCCTCATACGCAGCGAAAAGACGCTCTAAGCCATCTTCTGCTAGAAAGAAGGTATCGGCATCCAAAAATAATAGATACTTGCCCACCGCTTGTGAGGCGCCTAACCAACAAGCCGCCGCTTTCCCAGCAGAATCAGCAGTGGTTTGCAAGACCGTCGCACCGAAGCCCTTGGCACAGGCGATCGTCTCGTCTTCCGATCCGTCATCAACCACCAAAATCTCCACAGGATGAAGGGTTTGCTGCTGCAAGGACGCCAACAATTGCGGCAAATTTTCTGCTTCATTGCGGGCGGGAATGATGATCGACAGTTCTCCCCTCTCCGTCAAGTCTTTGGATGCGGCTGTCTCCTTGCGGGTGGGTATCGTCGGCAGGCGGAAAAAAATCAGCCAGCCTGCCAGCCAAGCAACGCAAATACCAGCGAGCAGCAGGTACACAGTCATCATCCTTTCTTGTCTTAGTGTTCTCTTTGGGTGATCATCTCACTGACTTGCTGGCCACTGAGGGTCACCATCGGCATGCCGGCACCTGGATTGACCGTACCGCCAACGAAGTATAGATTGTCGTAGCGTTCGCTGTGTTTCGGGTGTTTAAAGCCATGATTTTTCTTGCGATTAGAGACCGTGCCGTAGATGGCACCGCGATGTGACAAATAATTCTTTTGGATGTCTTCGGGTGTCCAGCGGTCTTCATACACGATGTGCTTACGTAGATCCGTTAAACCCATGTTTTCCAGCTTGATCAAGATCCGTTCACGAAAAGCATCGTATTCCGCTTCCGTAAAGGGCTTATCCTGCAAATAAGGGATATGAGGCAAGATTTTGATGTTCTCATGCCCTGCCACTGTTTGCGAAGGATCGGTTTTGTTGGCATTGACCAAATAGATCGTTGGATCTTCTGGCAGCTGATGCTGATGGAAATTTTGATCAAAGTTTTCTTTTGAGGCATTTGAAAAGAAAAAGTTGTGATGGGCCAATTGCGGATAGGAGGTTTTGACCCCTAAGTGCAAGACAAAACCAGAACTTGCTGGTTCAAATTTTTCTTCCAGTTTTTGAGTAAAGGTCGGCGCTTCTTCTAACAACTCTTCATAGGCCGGGATCACTTCCATGTTGGAAACAAAATAGTCGGCTTCGATCAACGTGCCATCATCCAAACGAGCGGCACGAATCTGTTCCTGTTCAACGATCAATTTTTCCACTTTGTGTCCCGTGTGGAAGGTCACACCGATCTCTTTTGCTAAGCGAACGATGCCTTCGGCTAAACGATGCATCCCGCCTGGCACGTACCAGACACCTTGGGCATGCTGCATATAGATCATCATGTTCAAGACGGCTGGAGCGTCATAAGGAGATGAGCCGACATACTTGATAAAATAGCTCAGCATGTCTTGCAGCTGCGGATTGCTGACACGTTTTTGAATGGCATCATGCATCGAAGAGAAATAATCAAAGCCTTTCAGCGCTTTGATCACGCCATGATACTTCAAGATTTCTTTCGTGGTATCTAAGCCTTTCTCAAAATAGCCTTTTTCTGTGATTGCATAAATCTTTTGCGCATAGTCCAAAAAGTCTTGGTACTCGGCCATGTCTTTTTCCGACAAGTGCGGGTTTTCCTTTGCCATGCGTGCAAGATCGCCATAGAGATCGATCTTTGTTCCGTCAGGAAAAAAGGAGCGCCATTCCAATGGCAATCGGCGAATCGCAACATAATCCGCCATATCGCGATTGCTGCCAGTAAATAACTTTTCGAAAATCTGCGGCATCGTCAAAATCGAAGGACCTAAGTCAAAGCCGAAGCCGTTTGTTTCCAGTCGGTTCAACTTGCCGCCTAAGTGTTGATTTTTTTCATATAATGATACATCAAAGCCATTTTGGGCTAATGAGACCGCCGCTGATAGACCACCAAGTCCGCCGCCGATCACTACAACTGTTTTTTTCTCTTTCATTGAATTGCTCCTCGTTTGCTTTAATGAACGACCCTATTTAGCCAAACCTTCTCGTCAAAACTGACGGTTGCGTCTCACTGCAACTGCGTGTCTTGGCACTGTTTTGGCATTGGCAGCTTGAATCAAAGGATCGTTTTTCTAGATAATTCTATAGTATCACACCTTTGAAAAAATGACGGGGATGAGCCTATCGGTCAACTGATGCTGTTTTTTTTCTCAACCATGATTTAAGCAAATGAAAAAACAACCCGCTGGCAAAGAATGGAAACCCAGCAATCTCGCTCATTTAAGAAATATTCTTTTTATAACAATAATTACCAGAATATTTAAACTTTTTTGACGTTAATACCAGCGAAAAACAAATCTTCGTATGGTTACGAAAAAACGCGTTTGAGCCGATTTGGAATATCCTGTACATTGGATGTAGCGAAAGTCCTTCCCCCAATCATAAAAAAACAAAAGGGCCTTCTCAATAAGACATTGCTTAACAGTGACTCTTTTTGATAATGACACGTATTGTCGCCTTTTCCTAACACTTATAAGGAGTATTGATATGAACTTAAAAACGATCCAATCAGCCGAAGAATATTTAAACTTTTTTGACGAAGAATTTATCCACTCGCCCTGTTCTTATACACACCCAAAAATCTTTAATTTTTATCTCTCTTTGCGCCAACGATTCTTAGCGATCTATGAACAAGACGAGGGTACTTTTTTCGAAAAAATGTCGTTGCTATTAGATATCGACGCACAACTGCAAATACTAAAAGAACTTTATGTTTTAAAAATTTCTTCTCTAAACGAGTATACGGAAGAAGAAATCATTCAGCTGACGGTCAAAGACAAAACCTGTTTCTATCGGGAATTGACCGGTCTTCAGCTAAACCAAAAGGCGCCTTGGAGTTTGATTTACTTAAGTGAAGCCCAATGATTCCGCCCAAATCGATCGATTGAATTGAAAACTGCTGGTTCCAAAGGCTTGCATCCGTACCTGATGCACTCCCCACTTCCCCTCCCCACACTCCTGCACAGCTGCGGAAAGTCAAGCCATTAAAAAAGAAAGCATCTTTCCTTACGTCTGTCTATGCAGTGAAGGAAAAATGCTTTCTTTTCATGTAAAAGGCCCTTTCTAGCAACTCTTTAGGTCAAAACATAATGGGAAACTAGAAGAGGTCTTTTAGGGCAAATTGGCGGGTGACGTTAGGATTGATCCGTTCAAGCAGCCGATTCCAGTCAGAAGAAGACGGGATCGTTTTGAAGACGATACATTCAACGATATCTCGAAATTCAGTCGCATGCTCGGCATAGTTCGTCACTAGCAGATCAATGGTATTTTGTTCTAAATACTGGGCATTGACTTCCCCTGAGTCAGGATAAAAGACTTGATGGGATCGGCTAAAATAGCGGTTAGACCAGCCTTCAATGTACTGAACGATATTGTTATTTCCTTCGAAGATAAAGGCGATATTTTTCCGGGGAAACCAATGACGTTCTCGAACAGATTCGATATAAATCACTAAGTTTGCACAAAAATCCGTCAGATACTCCTCAGAATAAAGGTTGTGGTACTCGCGACTATTTTCTAAAAACTCTCGGTAAGCAGCAAATTCCTTAGGAAAGGTTCTCTTAATAAACGCATTCACATCATAGATATTGCGATTGGCAGAAGTGGATAAGCACTCCTTCAATTTGGCAGAGGTAAAAAAAGATTCGATCAGAATCCGATCTTCTTTGGGCTTTTTCGACGATACCTTCAACATCTGATAAAAATCGTTGGTCAACGTGCGGATCTCTGTCCAATGATTATAAGAAAGACAAAACTTTTGTTCGACGATCACATTTTGCAGTTTTTTCTTTGTGATAATACTAACAAATAAGAAGATAAGTTCATCGTTCGTCAATCGATATTGAAAGTACTTTTCAATGACCCCATTGATTCGTTGAAAATGCATCAGCTGAATACTGTGTCGCAAGGCGTGGTACAATTCAGCGTTGATTTGCACAGTCTTACCTTGCATAAATCGCTCAAGCGAAATATAGAGCAGATACGTGTATTGTGAAAACGAAACGGTGTGGTAACTATTTTTGTCAAACATCCTGCCGATTTCCGTTACTGCCTGCTGGACCGCAGCTGGCGGAAATACAGTATGGGGTGTGCTGTCCGTTTCATAAAAAAAGGTACAGAAGAAATTGCGGATATCTGCTTCTTCCCCAACGATATTCACAGGATCTAATGCTAGCTGGAGATCAAAACGTGCCAGTTGTTCATGAATGCGCTGCAAGTACTTCGATAAGGTACTCTTGGATAAAAACAAGCAGTCCGCCCACTCATCGATCGTCTTTAACTCTCCAATAAAAATATTTTCCAATAAAATAAAGAGCGGTTCATTCGCTAAAAGCGAGGCTTTTTTCTTTTCATACTGTGAATAATCAAATAGTTCAAACGAATAGCCTTGATTGGTGGAAGTGATCAGGATCAGCCCACAGAAATACTCGTTGATCTGACTGATGTCTTTGCCAATCGTCCTCGTGGTACTAGTTGTTACTTCAGCCAATTGACTGGCACTACAAATTTCATTTTTTTCAAATTCACTTAGAATCTGCAGCCATCGGACGGTCGATTTGCTTGTGACAAAACTCAATTGAAAATTTTTCAAACATAAGCTCCTTACTAAAAAGTTTCTTTTTTGCGGCTAAATTACGCATGAAAGGCGCCTAAGCAGTCTCATTATATCGGTTTTCATCCTACATAAAAAATCGGTTTTTTCATAGCCTGATGAAAAAAAGCGTGGGTTCCAGACTACTGTTGTATAACAATTATTTTATCGGCTATTGAAAATAGTGCAAGGATTTCGCTTTTGCTTTCATTAGAGACCACCTAGAGCGGATACGCATCTTGCTTCATGTTTGAAAAAGCTACTGCGTGAAAAACCACCTATGTTTTCTTTATTTGTCTAAATGTGTCTGACATGATGTTTAAAAGCTGCTCATATTGAGATTCTTGACTTGCTTTTTTCACCCGTACGTTAAAGTCTTGCTCAATAAATTGTTTGGGTATCAACTGATCCATTTCTATTTTTGAAAGCCGCTCGGTACACTCCGCTAACAGTTGGTAATCCTTTACGAGTGTTTCAGGTAATTTATATGTTTGTGTAAAAAAGGAATAACTCGCATTCTTTTGAATCGTTAGTGCCACCTGCTTTTGAATCAAATAGTGTAATTTTTCTAATTGCGTATCCGTGACGGATCGTTCACCGTTTCGTTCAAATAATTGACAGTAATAGTCTAAAAATTCACTATTAGCCATCACTGTTTCAAAATCCGTTTTATTTATTCTCATCCGTTGTTCTCCTCTTTCATTTTTCCATCAACACTTGTCATCTTGGATTCGTTTTGACCGAAAAAAAGAAGCAGTTTGGTTGTTGCTACTGCTTCTTTTTTGATTTCGGACAGTCATCTCTTTTTAGTTCCTTCTTAATTGCCTACTACTAAACAAGTAAAAAGAAATGATTAATAAAAATAAACCCACGATTGATGCTATTTTTGCTTGCTCACTTCCCGTTTTAGGTAGTGAGCCTTTGTTAATAGCCGAAACATCTGCGACGATTTTGGTTCTCCCATCGTCTCCAACGGCATCCGAATCTAGCTGTTCTTCATCCAGCTTGTCGTCAGTTTCTCCGATACGCCCTTGGACTTGCACAGAACGAGTGCCTGCATTGCCACTCGCAGTCTGTGCAAAGCTTTGGCTAGGTATCACAAACAAAACAAACAGGAGGACGATTAGTACATATTTCCAATGACCATGTTTACACAGTTCCCTCCTCGCGTTTCCGTTTGTCTTACTCAACCACTGGGGCAAAGTTTAGAACCAATTTAAAACTTGGATTGACCTCTTTTTCATCTTGTTGAGGCGTCGCCGTTCCAGAAAAAGTAAACTCACCTACATTTCCAGATGTTTGATTTGATCCTAATTCAAATAGGTCGGTTTCTAACACATCCACGACTCCATCGGTAATCAAGTCAATCTCATTGACTGCTAATTGTTTGATTGGCTCGATTGTTACCGGGTCAATGACATCCGCCACTGTAGCGATCACTCCTTTTGCAGAATTATTGGTGATCGTATAGGTCGGAGACACGATTTCTTGATGTCCTGATTCTTGCGTCGTATAGAACAAAGCGGTCGTTGGAATCGTTACATTGATCCACTCATTAAGGTCACCAGGGTTTGGTCCAGGGGTTGTGTTGTCAAAGCTGCCGATGATCCCGTTGATTTGAACATCCCCGCTGGTTTCTGCATTGATGGATTGTGTCGTCGCTGCCGCGGTTACACCTCCAGCTAATAAAGTCAATACTGCGATGCTTCCTGATACAATTGCGTTGATTTTTTTCATTTTTCATTCTCCTTTTGATTTCAATTAATTCTGAATTTTTATCGTTATTGCTGCTTCTGTGACTCCTTGTTTTTCATGTGTTTCTGGGTCATAAATGTTGACTGTTGCTGTGGCTGCATATTCGCCTTTTTCTAAGGGTTGAGCAAGCTTAGCAGTCAAAATCTGCTGATTTGGATAAATTGCACCCGAAGAATAGATCATTTCTCCGGTTTCATTTAAATGAATATCCACTGCGATCGGATAGACATTAGTTGCCGGATTGATGATCTCAATGGATCCTTCGCGATCGCCTGCTTCAAAAACCGCAGAAGGATTGATAGTCAGCGTAAAATAATTCGCATCTGCTACCTCTTGCGCTCTTTCAGCTACTTCACGATCGGAAGCATCGCCGATTTCCGGTAAAAGATCGGCGCTGATCACAGGAACATTCACTTGTTGCTGATTCAAGTAATAAAAACCGATACCGCCCAGAAAGGAGAGCAGTAACAAAAGGAAAAACAGCTTATTTCTCTTTGGATTTTCCATTGTCATTACAACCACTCCTTTGTATTATTTAGGAACGAATCTTAAAACAAAGCGATATTGAGGGCGTAGATTGTCCTCGTAGTACCCGCCTTCTTCGTATTCTGAATCAACGATCCAAAGCGGGTAATTGCCGTAAAAGGTTCCGCCTAAGGTCATCGCTGATTGATTGCGGGCAGGCATGGAAAGCAAGTCCGCTTCAGGCATCTGATCGTATAGGCGAACCGTCGCTTGCTCTGTCATTAAATTCAACGCCAACAACGGTTGCGAAATATCTTGTTCTGTCAAGATTGGGTGTTCTTCTTCCGAGTCTGGATCTGGCTCAGCATAATCCAATGGATCTTCTTCCTCTTTCAACAGTACGATCCCAGCAGAATCTTCAAGAATTAGTCGGTTGACTTTGACATCTACCCCTACATACGAGTTGTTGCGGATTTCGTATTCAGGGCTCGTGAAGACACGATTGCTTTCTTGACTGTCATACATTGATTCAAAGAGCATGCGAGTCGGTATCCGCACGGACAGTTGCTCTAAACTACTTGTAACATCGATCCCAACCGTAAACTCATAGGTTTTTCTACCGACTTCTAATACGGCAAAATACGTACCATCTTCCGTCACGTCTGTTGTTAGATTGGTTTTCGCCAGACGAATCTCTTCAGACAAATCTGCATCGCTTAGTACATCGCGTGCCGAAGCTTCACTTTCTTCAACAATCAATTTATGCAATTCTTCTTCCGTGCTCAATTGGTTGATCGTCTGCCGATCGAGGGTGATGTTAAATGCCTGGTATTCTACCCCTTGGATGACGGTTACCTCTACATCAATATCAATGTAAAAATCGTGGTCCGGTTTTGTAAGAAAAACATTCAGCTTGCTGCCCGTTTCTAACCGTTCATTTTCTGCTAGTTTGATCGTAAAGTAGCGATAAAACTGATTTTCATCACGATAATCTCCCCATTGGATCATGCGTTCGCCACTTTCAGAAACCGTCTCATTGGTGATGATCACCGTTTCTCCCTCAGTATTCTGATAAGTGATTCGTGCTTGAGCATCCTCATACATGAACCCGGTGATTTCCGTGGATTGGTCACTCAAGGGATCGATCCGAGCCATCAAGCCTTCCGGTTCAGAAAAGCGTAACCGACTAAAATTGTTGCGGGCGATCGCCGTTTCAATCGGTGTATTATTGCCAGTGGAGGTCACTGACCCCGTTACTGATTCAGCGGTCATCAGAAAAGCCTGCGAAACAGCATTCATTGCGCCTGACCAGACGCCTGCTGGCAACCCATTCGCATTTGTCCCATTATTTCTGTTGATACGGAACACACCAGACAGATTAATAAACTCTTCAGCTGGTGACGAAGCGGCTGTCTGATTCGCCCCTTGCCATAGCGTGAGTTTTTGATGCATCACATTGATGCGTAGCCCATTTGCTAAGAAGTTTGTTTGGGAACGAATCAACCGTTGCAGATTGCCGTTGCTTCCCCCCGACACTGCACTTGGATGCGCTAATTCGAAAGATTTTACATTCGATAGATTCAACTGGGCATTCGCTTGTCGGAAAAACAGCACTGCACTTGACAGGGATTTATTGATCGTCGTTTCAATCAACACCGTTGCATCTTCTCCAACATTAAAGGTACGACCAACATTTACTAAGGGCCGATTCGTAAATTCTGCTGTCGTTCGTTGGTTTTGGTAGCCATCTCTGACAATAAACTCCGCATTTTTCCCAACGTTGATCGTCCCAAAAGCATTGGTTAGATTGAAACCACCAGCACCACCAGTCGCTGTATTCAACCCACGTTCCGTCAATACATTGAGCTTAGCGCCCTCGTCTAAAGTCAAGGTTGAGGTGGCCTGTACTTGGAAAACGCCACCCGATTGGCTAATGTCGAATGTAGAATTTTTGCCAAGGAAGACCGTAGAATTCGCTGAATTCAATAGAATAAAACGTGAATCCGCAGTCGTCCTCGCTCTCGTTGCTTGAAAATCTGCCTCTTCTCCAAGTACAAAGCGTTGTGCGACTCGAATAGAAGCGTAATTGGTTCCTACAGCCGGCGCGGTACTACCACTCGTTGGCTGTGTGTAACGATACGTTCCTTGATCTTCTAAGACGAACGAACGAATTGTATAATTGGCGGTAAACCCCCAACCCGTTTGGATCGTATTGATGGAACGCTTCCCAAGAGATACATCGGTCGTTGTTACCCCACGCAACGCCATTCCTAATTGACTGACTGTCAATTTACTTCCCTCTAATGTCGTAAAGCGTGAACTTGATCCGGTTAAGCGAAAGGCTGGACCATTCACATTGCTGGTTCGTGTGACAGTCACTTCCGCTTCTTCTCGAATCAAAATTTCTGTGGTAAAGGTAAAATATTGCAGATTCAGTGCACTAGTAGACGGTTCAGTCACGTTGATCTTCGCACCTGGTCCTACGTCTAAACGACGCATCGTTGTATTTCCAGTAAACCCGCTTGTTGTATTGAGCGTCACTTCTGATCGTGCCCCAATGAAGGCATCCGAGGAGGTATTTCCAATGACCAATGGTCCTCTTTGCGTTAGATGGATCTGCGCCTCTTCTTCTGTCACAAAACGGGCATTAGCCGAGGAAAACTGCACCATGCCCTGAGTTCCTGTAGAACTGCGGGTGGATGTCAGTTTGGCTCCTCGCTCCATCAGAAAACTACTTTGCACATTGAATCTTGCTACAGCTTGTTGATTGGCCGTGTGCTCTGAAAGCACCATTTCCGCCCCTTGCTTCAAGGTGAAGTTTCTGACTGCAGTGCCGTTGGTGACCCCTCTGCTCAGGGCCGCTTCGACACGACTATTTTCCTCAAAAACAACTTCGGCTTGCTGCGCATGAAGCAAAGCGCCGCGATGGTTTGCTTCCAGTGTACTGTATTTGCCAAAGACGATCCTGCCGCCAGCAAGGTTTAAGCGGATCACAGCATTCGTTGTTAAGGTACTAACCGTTCTTCGTCGTGGAACACTAATGCTGCTGTGCTCGCCGACCGTAAAACGGCTTCTAGCAAAAAAGGTATTGTAGGCGGAACCTGTCGTTGCATTTGTCGGTTCTTGAATGTTCAATGAAACGTGATTCCCAATATCGATCGCATTGACATTGACACTCCCGTTGAAGCCAAAACTATGGGTATTATCGATCACGGCATGGTCGCCGATGGTGATCGTACTGGTGGCGACCCCTGTAAACATGGGGCCTTGTTGTTGAATCGTCGTTTTCGTGTAACTGCCTAATTCAGCAATTGAATTGGCACTTCGCAAGTGAACAAATGCCCCAGTTGTTCCTCCGGAGCGATTCCCCTCAAGGGTGACTGCTTGAGCTTCTGACGAGGCTGCTTCAGTTTTAAATACTCGTCCGATATTGATTGCTGGAAAAGCAGACACAGAGCCAAATTCACTAAAAGTTAGTTTACTACGACTGGCTAAGTGCAGTTCGCCAATTGTTGATGTAGTGTTTCCCGAAAATCCTTGGCCTAACCCACCGTCGAAGTGCGCCCCGTTTTCCAGATGAACGATGCTGTCTTGTGTTGTGTTCGTTACCGTCACAAACATTCCTGTTTGTCGGACGTAGACGTGACTGTCTTGTCCCAGCGTCATCACAGGCGCACTGCCTGTTAGCCGAACGACTGCGCCATTGTTGGCATTGTTGTTCTTTTCCAAGCGAAAATCGGCTTCTTCTGCAAAAACAATTTGATTCGCTTCGAAAAATGGATTCGATCCGCTGCCGGCGATCGTTGCGTGAAAATGATCATTGACCATGATCCGATTGGCAGAAAAGAATACGGGAATCGCTGTTGTACTAGTCGTTAAGCGATTATTCCCCGTGAAGGTGATCGTCGCTTGATTGTTGCTACTGAATCGACCAGTCGCATTGCTGCTCACAAAATTCACGTTCGTAAACAACAGGTTTACCGATCCTTGCGTTTGAACAAGTCCGCCGGCGCTCGTAATATTTGAGAAGGTCAGATTCTCAAATTCTAGTCGTTGTGCACCAAGAAAGACCATCGTGTTTTCAGTATTGTTTTGCGCAGCTGCTTGAGAAATGGTGACTCCTTCATTGCCGCCAGCAAATGTGATAGCTTTTCTGGCGATTCCGCTAATCGGCTCGGTCAATTGCAGACTTTGGAGGAACGTCAGTACAAGATGGGTCTCATCATCAATTGAGCTGTAATTTTGACTGCTGCCGCTCCCTAACGTGTAAGTTTCTCCTAATAAAACTGCTCGGAGATGCTGCTGGTTTTCAATCGTAATATGCAGAACAGCTTCATTTTCAGAAAAAAGTTCTGGTTCTTCCGAATCTTCTGGTTCTTCCCACGAATCGGTTGATTCTACCGTTTCAAGGTCATCATTTTCTGGTTCTGACGGCAGCTGAGAAAACTCATCCGTTTCATTTTCTGGTGCTTCTTGACTGCTTTTATCATTGTTTGAGTTGCTTTCCTGTGTCTCTGGCTGCAACACTTGCTCTGACTGATCATCACTGGCGGTATCATCAGTCTCACTGCTAGGCAGCCAATTTTCCGAATCGGGTGTTCCTGTTGCTTGCGGATCGACCTGCTCACTTAAAACTTCCGTTTCTCCTTCATAAGCTTGGAGAGTTGACGTCGTCAATAAGGGATGCAGTAGTGCAGACAGGCACAAACTAAAAACAATGCTCTTCTTTAATTTCTTTGAAGCAATAGCTCATCCTCCTCTCTCACTTCTTTGATAACAATCACAACCACGTTCCATCTAAACTAGCTTGGAATAGCAACTGTTCTTGTTATGTGAAAAATTATAAAGAATCCGCTTACGCCTTTTTTAAATATTTTTTTTATTTTTGTGAAAAAAATTTTAAAAAGTGGCGATTCTAACAATGACTAGAAAAAGACAAAAAAAGAAAGCATCCATGATACTCTCTTTTTTGACTATTCTTATTTTGTTAAAAAAGCGATTGGATCGACCAATTGCGCTTGGCTCAAGCTAGGCGATGCACTGACTTCAAAGTGCAGGTGTGCGCCTGTGCTATTGCCCGTACTACCCATGAGGGCAATCGTTTCTCCTTGTTCCACTTGTTGACCAACCTTCACAAGGTTCTGTTGATTGTGGGCATAGAGTGTCGTCATCCCGTCCTCATGGAGAATCGCTACATAATTCCCCCAAGAAGGATGAACCTCTGAACGGATGACCGTTCCAGATTGACTCGCCAGGATTGGGGTCCCAAACGCTGCGGCAAAGTCAACACCTCGATGAAAGCTTCCCCAACGTGGACCAAAAGTAGAAGTGACAACGGCTTTTTCAACAGGAAAAAGATACGTCTCACTTGCGGTCACATCAGGTTTTTTCTGATCATAACGGGTCAACGCATAGGCTTCGATCAATGCTTTCAGCTTTTGATCATACGTCGTATCTGTGGCATACCGACCAGTCAAATAGCTGGCAGCCTCTTGATAAGAAGCCGCTTCTGATTTCCATACGCCTTTATAAAAATCAGACTGCTGCCCGACCCCTTCTTTCAACAAGCGAGCATAGTCCATCAATGACTCTTTGTAGCCAGTATATTGGCGGAAAGTTGCTGTGATTGTATAATGATTTCCCGAACCATCATCTTCTTGTGTCCGAAAAGCGACACCCTGTCCCTGATAGGTTCCTTTGATGCCAAAGAGATTGAAGTACGGCGCCTGACTCAGTCTGCTTTGCCCGCCACCTGATTCTAAAATAGCCTGGGCAATCATGACAGAAGCGTACAAATCATTTTTCAAGCCGATTTCCCGAGCATCTTCGCCGATTTCTTGGATAAAATCCCACACTTCTTTTACTGGTGTGACCGTCAAGCTCGTTTCGCTGCCTTGCTGCGGTGTCGGATCGGATTGACTTGGCCCGCTTGGAGCTTGGGTACTTGGTGGCATGATCGGTGACACAGCCGCCGGTGTTGCTTGACTTGCTTCACTGTTTGCTTCTGGTGTCGGTTTCGTTTCTACAGGTTTTGACGGTTTGGGCTTCTCTGGCTGCGTTTCAGGTTTGGGTGCTACAGGCTGTGTTGGTTCTTCTGGTTTGGGTGCTGGCGTTGGTTCTTCTGGCTGAGAAGGCTCTGGCTTACTCGGTAGCCCTGGCTCTGGCTCTGGTTCTGGTTCTGGTTTCGGTGCTGGCGTCGGTTCTGGCTCTGGCGTCGGTTGGGGATTTGAAGTTGGTTCTTCGGTTTGCTCCGTACCCTCCGGCGCTGTCTCAGATCCTTCTGGTACACTTTCTACAGGTGCCGATCCTTGCTCAGAATCGGACACTTGTCCTTCCACTGCTGGAGCAGTTTCTTCGCTAGTCACTTCTGTGCTGCTACTGTCACTTGCTTGTGCAGCTGTTTCTGATGTTTGGGCAACGATCGTACTTTCCGATGCAACAACCGCAGCTGAAACTGGCACACCAGCTAAAAGTTGTCCGCAAACCAAAAGAAGCGCTACCCCTTTTTGCGAATGCTTCATAGGCGAAATCCTTTCTCTTCCTTTTTCCTCTTAACAACCTCTATTGAAAAAACATCTTGCCATCCAATTAGTAAATAAATATCAATTCTCTTTTATTATACTACGCTTCGTTTTTTCGACTCAAGCAAATGACTCCCTTGCTTGTCAACGAGAACGAGTTGTTGGAAGAATGGGTCTACTGATAAAGGACCACGTTTTGCATCCAACGCATTGTCGATCCTCGGCTTCAGCAGTTTTTTTGTGTTGCCTAAGATCCTCTGGCGTCATCAGAAAAAAACACTGTTTTTCAAATGGGTGGCTGCCAGTTGAAAAACAGTGTTTCAATCGTTTTTTTTGTCCTTTGCTTTCAATCTTGTACTGAGTGCCTCCCTATTCGTACTTCATTTTTCGCAAATCGAGGATTTTTTCTGTGAGAATCGCCCAATCTGTCGGCCTTGGTGGTGTTAACCAGCAAACTTGATCGATGCTGCTGTTTTCTGCCAAAACAATATCCGAAAGTATCAAATCGGTTTGCAACGTGGGGCTACGTTGGAATAAAATATTCAGATTGACGATACGGGAAATCGATTCTTTAATAAAGTGATTGTAGGCTTCCCCGAATGAAAAGTCGACGCAGACATACAATGGTTCAATAATTTCATTCATCGGAATCGTGGTAACTAGTAAGAGCAAGTAACGATAAAATAAAAATTCCTTTGCTTCCCATAGAACCTGCTCCTTTTTATTTTTTTCCAAAAATGTCCGACACCATTCCACATATTCAGGATACGCTTCGAAAAAGTACGTCACCTCTGTCATCGTATACTTGTATTTCACGTACAAAGGAAAATGAACCAACTCATAGTGGATCTTCATTAGCTGATCTTTTAGGCGAACCTCATATTGGCGACTGTTTTCTTTCAATCGTGGCGTCAAAAAATCCATAAACAGCTGATTGAAGCGAAGAATCTCTGGGCAAGAGTCTTGCATGAACCGTTCCTCCTCAAGCCAACCTTCCACAATCAAATAGTTTAACAATCCGAGACTTTCTTGTTTGATGAAATCTTCCTCCATGGTCTTTCTACTGCGCAACCATGTTTGTATCGTTGGAAGTTTCTGGCTCGCCACTTGATTTGCTAAAGAAGTGTTTGAAAGTTTCGCTAAATAATGCTGATTTCGAATTCGAACCGTCACAATCCCTAAATATATCTTCAATCGTAAAGCCAGAGACGAAGAATAGTTATCGGAAAAAGCTGACCCGAAAAAGAGTTGCGCAAAATGATTGATTTCTTTCGCGCTCTGAAGGGTCCGTAATGGGTCTAAGCGCTTCATCATACTAAAAAAAAGCAAGGCAACTTCTCGGATGCGCCATTCATCCCCTACTAACTTAAACTCTTTATTGATGTCAATCGCCAATGCCTGCAGCGCTTTTTTCAGCTCCTTAAATTCATTATAAACGGTTGTATGACTTAAAAAGTGATCCAAAGCAAAGCTGTTGATGGAATGGAGGCGTTCACAAAAAATGGCCGTAAACAGTGAAAATTTGATAGATTTCTCAGCATAGTAAGAAAAGAGGAGCTCAGAAGTAAATCGCCCATTTGTGTGCAGTTCTATTGTCTCACCATCCCAGCTGAGTGCTACTTCTTTTTGTAAGCCAGACTGAACGAAATCAGCAGCTAATTCTTCTACCGTTTTGCCTACTAAAAATGGAGACATGCCTAAACGATCCATCATTTGCTCCCTCGATCGTGTCATGAAGGGCGCATGCTCCAGTTCTTTGTAAACACTCAACTTACGCTGATCTTTTTTATTCAAAAACGTTGTAAACACAAATGGAAGCCTCCTCGCCTCGTTGTCCATAAAGGGTGATTCCAGATAACACCATGCTGAGCTGACCATGATAGGTCATCGGGTAGTTGCTTCGCATCATCTGATCGGTCATCTTTTGGGAAGCTGGTGCCATCTTTCCCTTCTCAAAAACCTCCTCTAGCATGATTCGCTGGAAGGACTCGACAGATGGTCTCGCTCTTTCTGCGGAGAAGTCATTTTCGTGTTCGGGTTGTTTTTCATCAATCAAAGAAGCAGCATCGGCGGATCGATCAGCAAAATCGGACATGTTTTTTACTATATTGACTTGGGAACCAAAAGAATGTTCTATATGAGGAAAAGCCAGTGGAACCTTCACCATCCCCAATACAACATAGGTACTTGCTAAAAAAATAATTCGACGGTCCATTTCTTTTTCCTCCTTTATGTATGATTTTTGGCAATTGGTTTCTCAGGTCCTTGCTATACTTACCGTGAACGATTGATATTCCCGGAAATGTTTTGCTGGTAGTCAGAGCCTTCAAGGCACTGTGGCAAGAACGCCTAACAGTTGAACGTTTCATTCTCTGTGTAAATGATTATGCTATAATTATTGAAACTTATTTTGTTGGAGGCTGACATGAAAACATTTCAATTAAAATTCATGCGAAACCGCACGTTGATTCGCTGGCTGCAATTGTTAAATGAATTTGAGAAAAGTCCCACCCGTACATTGGGAGAACTCGCTGAAGTGACCGAGAGCAGTACGCGTACGTTGATTACTGACATTGCTAGCTTGCGAGAGTATTTTAAAGGGGCTATGGCGATCCATACAGCAAAAATCGGGTATCTTTTTGAAGAAATCGATCATGATAGGTATCGAAAGCAAAAGCAAGAATTGATAAAAGATGAACCGATTTTCCAGATTTTAGAAAGTATTTTTTATGATGAGCAGCAAACCCTCTTTGATTGGAGCTTAACGCTTAATATTTCTGAACAAGCGCTGATCAGCTACTTCCGGAAAATACAGCCATTTTTATCCCCTTTCTGTTTAAAAATCAAAACGGATCCCGTCTCTTTGGCAGGTTCGGAGATCGATATACGAAAATTTTTCTGTCTTTTTTACTACGAGTCTGACATTAATGTCCACACGTTATTTCCCTCGATCCATGTACAAGATGCGGTGATGGAAATCACTGACCTTTTGGAAACGAAGGCCTTACAGAGCTCTTCGTTTTCTTATTTTGCTTATATCCTTTATATTAGCGTGGAGCGCAGCAAACGCGGTTTACTTGCTGCCCCCTCTCCAGAACTAAGCGAGTTAGTTAAAAAAAATGGTTTACTTTCAAATTATGAGGACCTTAAAAAGATTATCCAGCGTTATTTTACCTTTGAGTTTCCTCAAGAAGAAGCAATCTATCTTTTGACTTGCATCATTTGTCGTCGCAAACTCAACACCGATATAGAAACAAGCAAAGCGTTTTGTCTTAACTATAACCACTGGCCCGCGATCAAACAGATCACTGCTGATTTTTATGTCCAAAATCGCGGCAACAGCTTTGATGAACAAAAAGATTTGCTTTGGTTAGAGTCATTCTTCACTATTTTCAAGCTTCGTGAGTTGTTATCGCCAACGATGAACGTCAACATCGATGATTTGAATGCTTTCGTCAAAGAGAAATTTGCGGCTGAATATAAAAAAAATCGCCAGTTTTTGCTCTCACATCCTCTTGTGAAAACACTCTATTCTTTCGACCATTTGGATGATTTTTGTGCCAGCCTCACCTTCCACATGGAAGCCATCATTGAAGAGAATTGGGGCACGCGGAGAACTATAGCTGTTATTTTTGAAGGCAATGAATATGTTTGTGAGTACGCCGAAAGTATTATCCGAAAATATCTTGGCGTTTATCATGAAATGTACTACCCTGATTCAAACGAACTCTCCCACGAGTATTTAAAAGAAAAAAACATTAATTTTCTCATTACTAACTACTCCGAATACGCCACTGAATACTTACTGGATGTTGAAAGTGTCTTATTAAAATCAATACCCGACGCTGCCGATTGGAATTATCTTTTGAATCGAATCAATCCGAGAATTTTGCGGTTGGTCGTTCTTGATAATACGTAGTAATTCCAATCATTCACGCCGCTTCTCCAAAGAAAGAGAATTGATATTTCCTTGTCGCCTTTAAACGAACGCCTGACTAATCCTCCCATATAAAGCTGTTCTTTTTTAGTGGAAGCAGCTTTATATGGGACTTTTCCAGTGAATCAAGTACGCTTTTTCCTTCTACGCCGCTACTATCAGCAATCATTGCTCTTTGGATTGATCGGCACTTAAAAATGTCCGTTTCGTAAAAGCCAGTGCGCCTACGAGGGTCATGAGTACGATGATTGGATGAGAAGATGCAGACAAGATCCCCAAAATCGCCGTCAACAGCGTGCCCGTATAACTCAAACCGACTGCCCATTGCTGAAGCCTTGAAAGCTCTCGCAGCTGCCCTTTAAAGGCCACCCCCAGCATCATTGCTCCGACAAAAGATAAAAGACCAAAAACTACATGTAACAGTAACATTCTTTTTCCTCCTTTCTTAAATGTTCACATCGATCGCTTCAGCGATTCGTCTGCCGTATTCTGGGTCCGCACGGTAAAAATGCATGACCTGCCGTTCTTTGATCTGTTGATTTTGAACCTGTCCCAAACTTCCCGCAATCGTTTGAATTAAACGTGTTCGTTCTTCTTCTGAGAGCAAACGATAAAAATCACCTGCTTGGCTATAATAGTCTTCATCGTAATCAAAGGAACCGATCTCTCCTTCTAACGAATAGTGGATGCCCTTGGCATGCGGGTTTTCTTTGATGCCATCGAAACTGTTCGGTTCATAATTGATCCCTGAAGAATTCGTTTTGGTATTCATGAAACCGTCCTGTTGGTGATTATGGACAGGCGCTTTTGGCGCATTGATCGGCAACTGGCTGCTGTTGGGTCCAACTCGATAACGATGCGCATCACCGTAAGCAAACAGCCGACCTTGCAATAGTTTGTCCGGAGAAAAATCAATCCCTGGAACGATATTGCCCGGTGAAAAAGTGACTTGCTCGACTTCGTTGAAATAGTTCTCTGGATTGCGATTCAAAGTCATTCGTCCCACTTCAATGAGCGGGTAGTCTTTTTGTGAGACTGTTTTGGTCACATCAAAAAGATTGACGGCAGCTGACCAACCTTCTTCAAAGGGAATGATTTGAACATAGAGTGTCCAAGAAGGATACTCCTTTGCCTCAATCGCTTTATATAGATCTTCAATATGATAATCAGGATTGCTTCCCGCAAGTTCTGCTGCGAGTACCGCACTCATGTTCATAATGCCTTGATCCGTCCGAAAATGATATTTCACCCAAAAGCGTTCTCCCTCTGCGTTGAGCCAAGCGAATGTATGGCTCCCATACCCATGCATATGACGAAAGGTTGCCGGTAAGCCCCGATCCCCCATCAACAGGCTGACTTGATGGAGGGATTCCGGTGAATGGGACCAAAAATCCCATACCGCCTCTGGATTTTTCAAGTGTGTTCGCGGGTCTCTTTTTTGGGTATGGATAAAATCAGGAAACTTCAACGGATCACGAATAAAGAAAATCGGGGTATTATTGCCCACGAGGTCATAATTCCCCGCTTCCGTGTAAAATTTAACCGCAAACCCTCGTGGATCGCGCAACGTATCCGCAGACCCTAGTTCTCCGGCAACCGTTGAAAAGCGAATAAACATCTCCGTTTCTTTCTCGATGGCTGAAAGAAACGCCGCTTTCGTGTACATCGTTACGTCGTTTGTTACTCGGAAGACCCCATGAGCCCCCGCACCTTTCGCATGAACGACCCGTTCGGGAATCCGCTCACGATTAAAATGTGCCAGTTTTTCTAGCAAATGGACATCTTGAATCAACACTGGGCCACGGCGCCCCGCTGTCAAAGAATTCTGGTTATCCGCTACACTGGCTCCTTGCGCAGTCGTCAACTTTTTTTTCATATCTTTCCTCTTTTCTCTATAAAATCAGTCAAGTGCAATTACTCTCAACAAAATACTTCTAATTAGTACAAAAATTATCATTATTCTTAAAATATATCAATTTATTTGCTCGAAAATAAGAATTAATTCAGATTTTTGACAATTTCCCAACTTTTCTATCGAAGCATCCAGGTTTTGCAGCAAGCCTCATGAATAGAAGGAAGCACAAAAAAGCAGTGAAGCGTTGGCTTCACTGCTGCTTTGCGTTCAATTCGATCCGAGACCACTCTACTGGCGATCAATTATTTTTTGCTGCCTGCTGCTTATTCGGCAGCTTCAATATCCTTGGCGATTTTTGCGACATCGATCTCCCGCTGCAAGTAGTCTTGGTTGTCGATAGGAAAATGCTGACGAAATTCGGCTAGTTCCATCAATTCGACTTCACCAGCTGCCACTTCAAAGTCTAAGACATGACCAGCAAATGTGCGATCATCACTAATAAAATGCAAATGGAAACCGGCGGCCGCAGCACCGTGGAACAACAACGGGGTAAAGAACCCAACGATCGTTCCGCTGATATCTTCTGCTTGAAATTCCGGCTGATGCTGGATGATCTCAATGAATTTTGGGTACGGTTTTTCTTGCTTTGGGGCAACGCGGACGTGCATCTTGGTAAATACCCCATGGATTTTGACAGCGGAAAACAAATTCGGGCTGACTTCTGTCAGGACGTGGTTTTTCACTTCTTCATCGGTCATTTCTTGGCTGACCTGCAGGTGCTTCGCCACAGAAAAATCAACGACTGCCGCATAGGGGGTTCCTTCATTTCCTTGGAGCACTTGTACCTTGCCCGACTCGTCTACATGGTAGATTTCACCATCTAAAATAATCACTTCACCATTGGAACCAGCCAAAGTACCAATCCCAAAATTGCCATATTCAAGCATTTTGCCGATTTGCTCCGTGCCATCCATTAAATCCTGCATCAACCCACCTAGGGTGCCATGCTGATATAAATAACTTTTGTTTTTCACTTTCATCTTGATGCTCCTTTGGTCTTAATAAAATTGATCAGGTAGGATCGTTTTGCCAAGATCGGCATTGTCTGAATAATCCACAGGGATATCAATGATCACTGGACCATCCGTTGCAAAGCCTTCTTCGATGGCTGCCATCAATTCTTGCTTGGTGGTTGCCCGTAAGCCTTTGGCACCAAACGCTTCGGCATATTTCACGAAATCAACTGGTCCAAAATCAACCCCAGAAGCACGATCATATTTCATTTCTTCTTGGAATTTCACCATATTGTAGGTACCGTCATTCCAAATCAAGTGAATGATGTTTTGTTTCAAACGGACGGCTGTTTCTAACTCTTGGGCAGAAAACAAGAAGCCACCATCGCCAGATACAGAGATCACTTGAGTATTTGGTCGCACGAGCGCTGCCGCGATCGCCCATGGCAAAGCGACCCCTAAAGTCTGCATGCCATTACTAAAGAGCAGATGCCGTGGCTCATAACTGCGGAAATGACGGGCCATCCAAATGTAGTGGCTGCCGACATCCACCGTCACCGTCATGTCATCGGTCACTTCTTGTTGCAAAGCATCAATGATTTCCAGGGGATGCAAGGTATTGTTGCTGCCTTCGACATCCGCTGGTTTTTCATTGAGTTTGGTTTGCAGCGTCGTTAAATAGTTTTGAGCGTCTTCGGTCAAGTGATACTGATCGATGGCTTTTGATAGTTGTTCAATAATTTTCGCGATACTGCCCATCAGTTCAACTTCTGGCTGCATAAATGGATCGATCTCCATCGGTACTTCATCGATGACGATCACGCGGGCATCTTTTTCCGCATTCCAGTTGCGAGCTTCGTATTCGATCGGGTCGTACCCCACAGCGATCACTAAGTCGCTGCGTTTCAACAGCATATCACCAGGCTGATTGCGGAACAAGCCGACGCGGCCAAAGAAATGCTCTTCTAATTCACGAGAAATGATCCCGGCGCCTTGGAAGGTCTCTACGACAGGCAACCCAGTTTTTGCAACTAAATGACGAATCGCTTGTGTTTCTTTCACGCCTGAAGCCCGCATCCCTAAGAGTAGGACAGGCAGTTTGGCTTCTTTGATCCGATCGACGAGTGCCTGGATATCTTCTGCATCGGCACTGCCTAATTTAGGCGAAGATAGCGGTTTGATCGCTGCCCCTTGAACGGTTCCATCTGTCACATCTTGAGGAATGGATAAAAAGCTCGCCCCTTTTTTCGCTGTTTTTGCGATGCGAAAGGCGTTGGCAATACTTTCAGAAAGGGTTTCAGGATCTTGGACTTCACTGCTGAATTTCGTGATCGGCGCAAACAATGCCGCATTATTCATGCTTTGGTGGGTCAATTTTGAAAGGTCAGAACGCTTCACTTGGCCTGCTAGTGCCAGGACGGGATCACCTTCGGCAGTTGCCGTGACCAACCCAGTCGCTAAATTACTGGCTCCTGGTCCACTTGTCGCAATGACGACTCCTGGCTCTCCTGTCAGGCGACCGATTGCTTGTGCCATAAATGCCGCGTTTTGTTCATGTCGCGCCAAAATCAACTCTGGTCCCCGATCACTCAACACATCAAATACGCCATCGATTTTTGCACCGGGAATCCCAAAGATATAAGGCACCCGATGATTCTCTAAACTTTCAACAATGATTTCTGATCCTTTTGCACTCACTGTATTACCTCTTTTCAAAAACTGTATTAATCACAATACATATAATAGCATTTTTTATTTATTTATCAACGAAAAACACTTATTAAAATCTGTATTATAAAAACGAGTTTTTTTAGAGAGCGTTTGCATCTGCTTCAGACTGCAGGTGTACGTCTTTCAATTTTTCCGACAAAAAAAGGAGTGGATCGCTCCACTCCATACATCCTTTTCTGTATCAGAACACCGCTTAAAAAGAAGCTTCTTTCGTCGGTTTCTTATTCTGCGGGGACATTTTTTTCCGTCAGCCAACCGACAGCCAGTGTCATGGCCGCTCGTGCGGCTTTGGTCTGATCCATCGCATTGACCATCACAAAATCATGGATGATCCCTTGCAGACGCGCTTGGGTGACTTCCACACCAGCTGCTCGTAAATGCTGCGCATAGGCTTCCCCTTCATCCCGCAAGACATCTGCTTCCCCCGTAATGATCAACGCTGGTGGCAGATCGGCTAACTCCTCTTTGGTCGCTCGTAGAGGAGAAGCGGTAATTTGATTCCGCTGTGTTTCATCCGTCGTGTATTGATCCCAGAACCATTGCATCCCTTCTTTGGTCAGAAAATAATTTTCGCCGAATGCTTCATACGAAGGCGTATCAAAGCGGGCATCTGTCACAGGATAGAACAATAATTGCTGTGCGATCGGAATGCCGCCACGGGCTTTCGTCAACAAGGTCATAACCGTCGCCATGTTCCCACCTACGGAATCGCCAGCCACGGTCAAACGGCTAAGGTCTAAGCCTTTGACATCGACAAATCCCGGTAATTGCTGCAAGACCGCATAATTTTGTTCGATCGCCGTTGGGTATTTTGCTTCTGGTGAACGACTATATTCAGGAAAAATGACGATCGAGTTGGTTCGTACCGCCAATTCACGGATCAATTTATCATGAGTCGCGGCACTGCCGAAGACCCAGCCCGCGCCATGGAGATAATAAATGACAGGGAGAATCGCATGATTTCCTTCAGGACGAACAAAACGAACATTGATGGTCCCCCATTCGCCTGTATCTACGGTCTGATCTTCTATCTCAACCGCCAATTTATTGACGGGTGACTCTTGGACTTGTTCCAATAGTGCGCGCCCTTCTTCTGGCGGTAATTCATAGATCCGTGGGTGCGGTGCATTTGCCTCACTAAATTCAACGGCTGCTTTTTCCAACGAAATTCTATCTGTCATACGATTCTCTCCTTTTGTTTGAAATCGTTCGTGTTGACCTTAAGGGTACCACCAAGTCATTCTGATGCAAAGAATCTTGCTTCCTTCTGCTTCCAGGCATTTCGCTCGACAAAAAAGGTGATTTTTGCACTCTTAACTGCCTTGCCTTCATCACCGATAACTGTAAGACACTCGCTGTGTAAACTTCCCAAAAAACTGAAAGGCGTAGGTAAGTACGTATGAAATTCACATTAGATGAAACACAAAATAACCGTCTGCTCGCTGCTATTTTTCAAGAACTCGCTGTCATAGTCTTTGATCCGCAAAAAGAAGTTGTTTTCGCCAATGCCAACATGACGGATATCCTAGGTTACAGCCAAGAAGAAATCATTGGCTTGCCGCATCGGACCTTTTGTTTTGACCATTATGCTGCCAGTACGGATTACCAGGCTTTCTGGAATCAACTACTTTACTCAAAGCAACGGTTTCAAGACAAAATCATTCGGAAAAACAAACAAGGAGAAAAACTGATTTTAGAAGGGATCTACTTCCCCGTCCTCGATGAGCAGCAAGAAGTCGTCAATGTCGTCAAAATCGCTTTTGACATTACCCAAAGAGAACAAGCCTTAGCGGTCACTATCAAAAAAGTACAAGACAGTGCGGCTTCCCTGACACGACTTTCTGCCAACGGACACCAGCAAGTCGATCATTTGTCAGAGAACTTGGCGCAAGTCAAACAGCTGTCTGATCAAAATCAAGCAACGACCCATGCCTTAGAAATGGATAGCCAACAGGTGTCAGCGGTGCTGCATGACATCGACCGCATTGCACAACAAACCAAACTGCTTTCCTTCAACGCCTCCATCGAAACGGCACGGATCGGCGAACAGGCAGCTGGCTTTCGGGTGGTTGCGGATGAAATGCAAAAATTAGCTGAACAGACCAAGCAGTTGACCCAAACCATTGCCGCAACCATGCAAGCCATCAACCAACAAGCCTTAGTCGTGTTAGATAGTGCCGATTCGACGACCATGAAAATCAGTGATTCGCAAAAAAGCCTCGCTGCCGTTTTGCATTCTTACGACACGCTGCGAACGACTGCCAGTCTTTTAAACGATGAAGCCGAGTATTTATCAGAAACCAACGACGCTGAGTTGGAAACCACATGAAGTGAAAAAGAGCGCCGCTGTTTGCGACGCTCTCTTTTTTTTGACCAATAAATTGATTCCCTATTTGATTTCATCGATACTCAGCACTAGCCAGTCTCCCACTCTTGCAACAACTGCTGTAATTCTTGCAAAAATGATTGGGTCGCAAAGCCCAATGCTTGGAGAGGAATGCGGTATTCCTGTTGAATCACCAAAAAGCTACTAAACATTTTATGCTGGACCTCAAAACTGAGGTTTTTCCAAACACTCCAGGAAAAACTGGCTATTCGTTTTTCTTTCTTTTCGTACGTGCACAAATACACTCGTTCAACGCCAAAAAGCAGCCCCACATTCGCTTTCTTGCCAGTCATCTTTGCCGTTAGCAGCGCAAGAGGGGTCTCCGTTTCAGGCACTTCAAAACTAGCAAGGACTTGTCTTTGCCATTGCCGTGGCAGCACTTGTCTTTCTCCAGAAAAATAGAACAAAAAATTTTGTTTTTGTAAAAAGACAGTCAAACGATATTGCCGCTCCTTGACTGGATCGCGTGGCGCCCGCTGAATCAAAGACGTCTGATTCATTGCCGCTTGTTTTGACTGCTTGTGATCACTTGATACCCCAGTCGCTGGCGAGTTTCCCAGGGGAAGAGGATCAATCGTTGTGTCGGCAGCAGCTGATTGACTGATTTTCTTCAGCAAAAAAGCAAGATGCGTCAACGAAAGCTGTTTTGCTGTCATAGGATTGGCATGCGGGCTTTTGGTAGGATCGAAGGACCGTTTGATCACCATTTTCCCACGACAATACAGACAAATCGCCGTGCCAGCGTCCCAATTGACTTCTAGTTCTCCTAGGCAGTGGGGGCATTGAATCGGAATAATATCCATTGAATCATCCTTTCGTTTCGATACAGGTATCGGAGCTATCCGTGGTAAAGATACGGATCGTATTCCAGCTGACAAACGCCAGCAGCACTAGAAGCGATATGCCATAAAAACCGAAATACCAAGCCAGTGTTGCTAAAAAGAGAATCAATGCGAATTCATACGCCATATTTTCCAGACCACTGTAAAATACTGTTTTTCGGACGAGTTTCTTTTTTCGAGCTTCAAATGTCTGCAAAATAGCTATTTGATCTGCCTGTGGCTGACTGAGTGCATGATTCAGATCCTTTTTAAACTTTTTATGTTCTTTAAAGAAGTTGATTTTTTGCGTAATCAAAAAAAATGAAACTACTAGCCAAATGACAAAAAGCACGATCGATGTGCCAATCAAACTAAAGGCAACGGCAGGCATTAAAAATCCACCAAAAATAAAATTTAAAAGGGTCCCTGAAAGTATTCCGAATGAAAAAAAGGTATAGCAGAACTGCCAAAGGACACTACTGGTCTTCGAAAAACTTTTTTTCACTTGCACGAGCTGTTCACATTCAGGGAGCTGGGTTGGAAAAAGGCGTTCAGCATCGGTGCCATCAGCCACGAAAGAATAGGTTTGGTTTCCGTACTTGAATTCGCCAATGTAATAAGGAAAATACAGTTTTTCCGTATCACATTGTTTCGGAAAAAGAGTCAGTTGAACCTCATTGGCAACATCTGCTCCCACCAAATGGTCTTTGGCTTTTGCTTCAAAGACTTCCATTAGATGGGTATCAGCAAGTGCCGCTTCTCTGGAAATATCAAAGGGCAGCACCTGAGCGTCTTGGCTAAGTGCCGAAAACTGCTGCATATCCGTGCAATAGGCAGCGCCTTTTTGAAGATGCAGCGGCAGCTTGCCATTTATGCTGTAATCTGCTTCTTTTTGGGTATCCGTAGGGAAATATTCATTGAAAACCGTTGTGTTCCCGCTGTTATGTAAAGAAATGTCGGCAGTAATGCGCCCACTCCCCCTCTGTTGTTCCTCATGGACATAGCTCCCTCTCACTTGCGCATCATAAGCAATTTGAAAATAATACATCGGGATAAACACACGTTTTAGATGAACCATCTCTAGCTCAAAAAAAATACTTTCCGAGATGGTCTCTTGCCAAGCTAGTTTATTTTTCAACGCCGCTTCACATGCCTTTTCATCATAGGCAAACGGATAAAACCCTTCTTTGACGGTCCCTTGAATGCGTGGCAACTCTTTCAGCGAGACGACTTGGTTTGTTTGTTCCTGGTTTTTTTGTTCCGGTTTGATCAACAGCTCATTCAAGCAATACTGACAGACTGCTTTTCCTGAGTCCCAATCAACTTCTAGACGCCCTAAGCAACTGGGGCATTGGATTTGTGTGATTTTCATTTTTTCTCCTTTTTTATGAATCATTTTTTTCAACAAGATGGCTTATCAAAAAAACCGACGAATGTTCCAAATAAGGGTAGCGATCACGACCACATAAGCGAGCGTATCGAGCCATTCATAAAATTTCCTGATTCTTGCAAGGTGCTTCCCACGCTTCTCATAGTTTGCTAACAAAGCGGTCCCAACTGTTTTCTTACCTAATAATTCTCTTTGGAGCTCATCTCTAAATTTTTGGACTGTTTTGAGGTACTGTTCTTTTAGAAAGTGCAACAATATCCCCGATACTACCCAATAGATTGCAGTTGGCAGAGAACTCATGACAATCCCCCCTATGACAGCCCTAAATACTCTTCCTAGAGGGATCCATTCAGAAATGAATAGCGCCAAGATCATCAGGATCACACCTAACGTAAAAAAGAGTACGGAGGACCAGCCAAAAACCTTACGAGCTTTTGAAAAATTCGCAACCGTTTGTAAGGTTTCTTGGCACTGTGGGATAATCGGCAGCTTCATTCGGTCAGGATCTTTGCCGTCGATCGCAAATTCAAAGGATTGCTCTTGGTACTTGAAGGTGCCCATATACAGGGGAAAGTAGAGCTTTTCTGTAGCACAGCTGATCAGGGAAAGATCTAGGTGCAGCTCTTTTAGATGATCGGCAGATTCTTTCTTCTGGATCACCGCATTCGCATGGGCTCTCAATTCCGCTTGTTTTTCAGAACCAAAGAGCGCCTGCTCTTGCTCAATATCAAAGGGAAAAGCATGAATAGCATGTGCTGAGACTAGCTGTTGAAATTCCTTTTGATCGGTACTAAAGTGCGGTTTTCTTTTCATTTCATCATTGACCTCGAAGCTTTGAGGAATTTCTTGCTCGATCACCTCCGAACTGCCGCATTGATAGAGTATGACCGTCTCATCTGGATGGTCGCCGCGCTTCTTTTCCCATGTGGTCGTATGCGAGCCTTCCCATGCAATGGAATGGGTATCGTAGCCAAAGGTCCCCTCCCAGTGCATCGTATAGGTCACCTGAAATTCATAAATCGGAATAAAATATCGTTTTACCTCGCTGACTTCAAGATGAACGACAATGTCCTCAGGAACTGATTCCTGTTGGATCAGCCATTTTTTCAAGGCATTTGCTACCTCGTCTTCATTAAAGGTAAACGAATAAAACCCTTCTTTGACTTCTTGAAAAACTACGGGAACCTGTTCATTCGAAGCTGCTTGCGTTTGTTTTGGCGGCGAATGTAGGACTGACTTCGTTAAGCAATACTGGCAGACTGCTTTTCCTGTCTCCCATTCAACGGTTAACTGACCCAAGCAGCTGGGACATTGGATTTGTGTGATTTTCATTGCTTCTCCTTTTGCGCATACTGATTTTCTTATCAATGAAATGGCTTGGTTGCAAGTGAGGGGGAATCTCTTTTTTATGGTGTTATTTGGGGGAAGGAACAAAAGGAAACTGCTGATTTGCAGATGTTTGCTCGTTTCAATCCTTTTGGTTCAAGCGTCTGTTTCTAGTGATAAAGCAAACAAGTGTATTGGTATCAAGTGTCTTTTTGAAAAAGGCAGCATAAACAAAGATAGCCCTTTATGTATCATTTTATAATAAAAAATAATGTAAATCTATTTATTATTGATAAAAAATAAATATTGATTTGCGATTAGTCCTCCCTACTACTCTCATCACTATTGATCCCAGTTATTAATGGCGGATACGTTAGTAAAAATGTTATAATTAAATTATTCACAAGAAAGGAAATGAAAAAAGTATGGGGATATTTATTTTTGTTGTTGGTTTTTTGACAATGGTTGTAAGCGGAATCTTTTTTATTCTTGGATTGATCAAGAAAAAGCCGCTTCGCAACAAAATCGTTATTTTTATGGGTGGTTTTCTCTTATTGATTGGCGGGGCACTATTGACTCCTGCAGCAACACCGGAGCTTCACGTAGATGAAGCAGAACTGGTTACGAATGAGCAAGGCGAAGCGGCGATCACTGGGCGAACCAACCCAGAAGCGCAACTGACGATCAACGGGGTGGAGGTTTCGCTGGCGGACGAAACATTTTCTTATGCTGTCCAACTGGAAGATGAAGAGGAACAGGAATTTACTCTCCAAGCCTCCATGGGTGGAATCACTAAAGAAGAGGTCGTCACCGTCAAACCTTCTCGCGCATTTCTAGCGAGTTTGCAAGCTGAAAAACAAGAACAAGAAGCACTGGTAAAAGCCGAGACGGCACTGGCTCTTGCCGAAACCCAGCCAAACCAAAAGAATTACGACGAAGCCGTGACGCTGATTCATGCTTTAAGTAAAACCTACGAAGATCTCGCTACTCGGCTCGCGGTAGTTGAAGACCATCTTGCCATCGGCAAAGCCCTTGATACTGCTGAAGCTTCTCTTGAACGCAGTGATTTCGATCAGGCAAAAGAATTGGTCGCACAAGCGGTTTTGAACAAGGAAACGTTTGAAAGTCGGTTATCCACTGTAGAAACCAAGATTTCTGAGAAAGAAGCAGAAGCCCTCGTTGCAGAAGCTGTCCAAGCGGTGGAAGCAGCAGAGGCGGAGCCGACAAAAGATACCCTTGCTCGTGCAGAAGATGCTGTCGCTCGTCTCAAGACCCCCGATGAGGAATTAGCTGCTCGAACGAAAACAGTGGCGCAAACGATCACTGCCAACGAACAAGCAGCCGCCCAAGCCAAGGCGGAGGAAGAACGACAAGCAGCGGCAGCTGTGCCAGAAGAAAACCAGCCAGCCGCTGCTAGCAATCAAGCCCAAACGTCGGTCCTCGTGACACCAACAGGTTCGAAATACCATACGAGAAAATGCGGCAACGGTACCTACACGCCTGCAACTTTAGCAGAAGCGCAAAGTCGCGGACTTACTCCTTGCGCAAAATGTTTTCCGTAATAGCCACTAAATTTTGCAACGAAAAAAAGACAAACCTCATTTTTGTCTAAGGTTTGTCTACTGTCTGAAGCGGTTGTCTCGTCGGAGGCAGCCGTTTTTTGTCACTTGCTAGTTTTCCTCATACGAAAACTCGTACTCGTTTTGTTCGTCATCGATCAGACGCTTGTCATTGTTGTCCGCCATTTTGAATATTTTCTCAAAATCATCGCCAGTCATGCGCACTTCCCTTTTCTCTTGATCAATGATCACTTGGGCATTTGTCACTTCAAAGGTGTGCATAGGACCGATGTCTGCCGCAGTCAGTGCTTTGCTTTTGGGAAACTCTGCTTGCAGTGTTTCGTTGATCTGCACTAATTGCGTCTCTTGTTCTTTTACCAAGTCCGCAGGTTCCTGATTCGGATCGACCAAAAAACTCAGCGTTTTATTGACAGTGAGCTTTCCATCTTCCAAAACGTACAAGGCATTTTGCTGATGACTGTTGGTATTGGTCAACACTTGATTCGCAGCTGCAGAGTCAACCCCTGAGCTACTGCAGCTTGTCAAGAAAAATAGTGTCGCTAAACAAACGGCAGCAAATATTCCTCTACCTAACATGCTTTTCGTTTTCATTTTTTCCTCCTCGTTGCCCCTAATTTTGCTTCTTTGATGATTTTTCCGCAATCCGCGGATTTGGTTTTCTACAGATTAAAGTGCTTTTAGTATAGCACAAATTATTTGCTTTTATAGCCTTTTTTTATAGTAAGGATAATTTTACGCACAAAAAAACCAACCTTGTTGAAACAAGATCGGCTTTCTTTAGGATTGATTCGTTGAGACCTTTGAACGCTCTCGCTGGGGTATGATCGTTGCCTACTGTCCAATCAAGCCGACAACAAGTCCTAAAACGATCACTCCTAGAAACCCGTTCACAAGGTGCAGCCCGACTAATTTGCGGGACTGTCCCGAGTAAACAGCCATCACGAAGGTGGCGACCCCATAAACCCCTAACCACAATAAGCAAGCGACTTGCAAAGAGGTCATCAGCCAACCATCATGATCGAATGTTGCAAACCAATAGACGACTTGATAGGTCGCTGCTGATAAGAGAATCCCACCAACGATCGTGCCGCCAAAGGTAAAGAGCATGTCACCGGTCGTCATCTGCTGATCAGCCACCTTCTCTGCCATTCCTGATTCTTTCGCCCAAAACTTGCCCCACTTATGCATCGGATTGTAAAGCAGACTTTCCACCACGACCCAGCTGAGGGTGCCGAAAATCAATGTCCAAAAATTAACCATTTTCATTTTCTCCTACACTTTATTTTATCGTCACATTCCTGAGAACCGAAGAAACAACCGAACGCGGGGTTCCTTCCCCATCAGTTTATGTCTTAAGGGACGTTTCTTCAACTTTTTTCACTGGTTTCCTCTATTTTTCGATGGTTCCAATAAAAACTAAGAAAAATGATCGTATACAATAGTGCGGTGAAGCCAGTGACCGCCAATGGGTTAGTGATCAAGATACCGGCAAACAGCAAAAGCAACGCAAGGATCGCCCCACTCAAGAAAATCGTATAGCCCATTTTCTTCTGCTTGCGTACCAAAACAAACGCCGCCGCACTGATCAGCAACCAAATCAGCAATACAGTATAAGACAGGGAGCCTGCTAGATAATTGAAGAGTTTGTCGCCTAAAAAGTAAGAAAGAACGACCCCAAGATATAAAGTACCGCTGCAAAACATGATCGCTCGTTGGGGCACGCTGTTTTTATTCAGCATCGTAAAGCGGCTTTTTTTCTGGCCATTGTTGCTTAATCGGAAAAACAACGTTCTTGAAGAAGCATAGACTCCAGAATTGATTGACGAAAACAAAGCCAAAATAATCACTAAATTGACGATGTCGGAGGCAAGTGGGACATGGATTTTTTGAAACACCATCACAAAAGGACTGACATTTGGATCGGCTAATTGATTCCACGGATAAATGATCAGTAAAAGAAACAAGGGAATGATGTAAAAAGCGGCAATCCGAGTCATCACTCCTTTGATTGCTTGCGGGATCGCTTTTTTGGGATTTTCCGCTTCACTGATCGTAATGGCTACTAATTCAGAACCGCCGTACGAATAGATCACAACCAGTAAAGAATTGATAAACCCTTTGATACCATGGGGGGCAAAACCACCATAATCTGTCATTTGTCTCATCGTCGGGAAAAAGCCCAAATCAAAGACTTGCGTGACAACCAGATATAGACCCACCAAGATCAACGCAATCACCACACTGATTTTGGCCCAGGAAAGCCAATATTCTGTTTCCGCAAACAAGCGAACCGAAAACAAATTGATGATGGTCGTGAGTAGTGCCAAAATAAAAACAAAGATCCAAGCTGGAATATTGGGAAACCACAACTGCAAAAAGCTTGCGGCAGCAACTGCTTCGGCGATGATGTTGATCATCCACATTGACCAGTAGATCCAGTCGATGAAATCGGCTGTATGCACGCCAAGATATGGCTGGACTAAGCCCGAAAGGCCATGTTGTTTTTGGTCAGATAAGACCAACTGTCCCAGTCCTGTCATAACGACAAATAAGATCAGCCCGCAAAAAATAAACGCCAGCAAGACCGCAGGCCCCGCTAACTGGATCGCTTCACCACTGCCCTTGAATAGGCCAGCACCGATGGCGCCACCTAGTGCCAACATAGTGATATGTCTGGTTTTCATCTGCTTTTTTAATTGATTTTTTTCTGTCATACGTTCCTCCTTGAAAACCATTGATCCTCCATACAAGGTGATTCTCTCCCTGGCGCTATTTTTAATTATATGAATGATTTTTTTAAACTACCCCATAGAGAATACCAGAGGTTTCTACTATTGCAACTAAGAATTGAAAAAATTATCTATTTTTTCTGAAAATTCTATCTTCCTCTAATCTTTTTCACCTAAATCAAATCTTGGCGAGCTTTTATCGGCTCTATAATTTATGGGACTGATGAATCAGAATTGATTCTTCAGTCCCATTTTCATTTTAGGTATTAAAAAACATATCGTTCTCTAGTATGATTAAATCACCACAAAATAAACAACTGAGAGGACGATATGCTATATGAATGATTCTATCAAAAAAATGCTGAGAATAATAGAGAAAGATTTGATGATTACAGAGGTCTCTTACGAGACCCTTCAGAAGAAAAAGACGTTGGTCGTCGATGCTGTTCTCTCGCCTACTCCTCGTGCTTGTAGAAGTTGTGGTTCTACTGTGGTAGATGGAAACGGGAAAGCAATTATAGTGAAAAATGGGAAGAAGGAAACGATTGTCCGTTTTGAACAATACAATCATATGCCTTTGGTTATGCGCCTAAAAAAGCAGCGCTATACCTGTAAAAACTGCCGAACCCATTGGACTGCTCAAAGTTATTTTGTCCAACCCAGACATTCAATCGCAAATCATGTTAGATATAAAATTGCTTCTTTACTGACTGAAAAAGTATCTTTATCTTTTATTGCGAAAAGCTGTCAGGTATCTTTGACCACCGTTATTCGTACATTGAAAGAGTTTAAAAGCTATTTACCAAAGCAATCCAAGAAGATTCTCCCCAGAGTATTGATGGTTGATGAATTTCGTTCGCATGCTTCCATAGAAGATAAAATGAGCTTTATTTGCGCAGATGGCGAAACAGGAAAATTAATAGATGTTTTGCCTACGCGTAAATTACCTCGATTAACAAGCTATTTCTTAGGTTGTACCAATCCAGAAGAAGTAGAATTCTTGGTGACAGACATGAACGCCGCCTACTTCCAGCTCACCAAACGTGTTCTGCCAAATGCGAAAGTAGTGATTGATCGGTTTCATATTGTCAAACACATGAATCAAGCGTTCAATGAGTTGCGTATCCGTGAAATGAATGAACTTCGTAAAGCAGGACAGAAAAGCCAGGCAGAAAAACTGAAAAAGAACTGGCGCTTTTTGCTAAAAAATCGTGCAAACATCAACCATTATGAATACAAAACATGGAAAAGTTTCCGAGCACCAAAATACCCATTTCTTACTGAAGCAATGATGATTGATCGATTGCTTGAGTTTTCTACGCCCCTGAAGGAGGCGTATCCCTTTTTTCATGAATTAGTTGAAGCCTTTCGAGACAAAGACCCTGACTTATTTTTCTGCATATTGGCAGAACTTCCCAAAACGTTAGATGACGGCTTTCGGGAGAAGCTTCAAAACCTTCTGACCTATGAAGAAGGCATCACCAACGCAATGATCTATCCTTATTCCAATGGAAAAATAGAAGCGAAGAATACCCACATAAAGACAATGAAACGAGTATCCTACGGATTTAAATCATTCGAGAACATGAGAATTAGAATCTTTTTGATCAATAAATTAATCAATGTAAGATAACAAAAAATCTGAGCCAGAATGTGGTTCATTCTGACCCAGATTTGATTTTGCACAACTCATCAGTCCTTATTGACAAAGAGCCCTTTTATCTAAGTGAATGCACGAAAAAAGCCATCTCCCGACTTGTGGGAAATGACTTTCTGTCCGTTTTTTCAAGCAGGCTTGATGATCAATCAGTCGTAACCAACTCGTCTTTGACGGCGTCAGGGAGATCTTGTTCGGTCACCTCTTGATACGACTCCACATGTTTGCCCTTTGCATCAAGCTCTAGGTAGGCATTTTCTTTTAGCTTTTGTGGTGCCCAAAACGTGATTTTGATCTTTTGCCCATCTTCATTGACCCCTTCTTGTGTATATTCGTAGGAATCGTGTTCTTGCAACACGCCATACTCGTCGGATGTTTTGACATAGACCTTTTTCTCCGGTACGAACGGATTGAAACGATCCACCAGCTGAACCAGTTCGCTGGAATCATCTTTCGTAAAATAAGACCATGTAACCAATGTGACGGTCCCGATCGTTAACATGAGCAGGATCATACTAATTGCTTTCTTCAAGTGATTGTCCTCCGTTTTTTCTATCTACCTTCAGTATAAAAAAACAAGCGATAAATATAATCAAACTTAAGGCGTATTTTTCCGTCGGTCATTGTGACTAAGACAAAAAGGGACTACTTTTTCAAAAGAAGCAGTAGTCCCTCACTTAGATGTTCCGTTTATTAGTGACCTTTAAACCGTCACTGCCACATCGATCAACTTGCTTTGCAAATGAACGAGGGTCTCTTGTGCGACACCAATCGTCCGCAAATAATGATACGCATCGGTATAGGTTTTGCGTTAAGACGGAAAGATTATCCGTCTGCTTTTTTCTTCAGCGATAGATACCACTTTGACTTGTGACCAGTCAGTTCCCCGAATAACGGGCTCAGTTCTTGTCTCCTTTGATCAATGCCGTCATTTCATCGATAAAACCAGCCAACTGCGTCTGAGAAATCACTTCTTGATTGACAAAATAAGCTAGTG
The DNA here is from genome assembly GCF_051715045.1 of Enterococcus sp. AZ063. Classification (NCBI taxonomy): domain Bacteria; kingdom Bacillati; phylum Bacillota; class Bacilli; order Lactobacillales; family Enterococcaceae; genus Enterococcus; species Enterococcus sp. AZ063. Next base: position 181,883 of record NZ_JBIOTA010000001.1, on the reverse strand, counting down.
ATCGCTTTTGATGGTCCCTTACGTTGCTGCTGGAAAATAATTTTGACTCAGCAAATCGTTGCTTTGCTCGCACATACATCAAGGGGGTTTGTTGGATCTCCCCTAACGTAGTTTCAGCAGAAATGATTGGTTTTTGATAGGCTGTGGCTTTTAAATAAAAATGATTTTGCCCTGCTTTTAAGGGTGTTTCTTCAGACCAGCGGTCAGTCAGCGCTTCATCGGTGTAAATCTCCACTTCCGGTAGATGAAGGATTGCCTGCGTAAGTGTCGGTAAGGTAACGTCTAATTTCACGATATCTTTGGCAACGTAAGCCCAAGCGACCTCAATCCGTCCATTCGGTGTGGCGATGCCGCCGGAGGCATGATTGATACTCCAATGGATCTGGGGCTGTATGTGGACGTGCCGAAACCCGCTGCTGGATGATGCTTGTTGAATGCCTAAAACACCCTCAAAGAACCACTGGCCAATTGCTCCATAAGCATAATGATTGAACGAATTCATGCCTTGAGGATTGACCGACCCATCTGGTAACAGCGAATTCCAGCGTTCCCAAATCGTCGTTGCGCCTAAATCGATCGCATAAAGCCAGCTGGGATAATCATTATTTAACAGGAGCGTGTAGGCTATCTCGTTTAATCCATAATTACTAAGAACTAAATTTAAAAAAGGCGTTCCAACAAAACCTGTTTTCAAATGATAGTCATCTCGTTTTAGTCTCTCTTTTAACTTCTCCACGATCCCCGCAACTTCATGATCGGCAGCCAAATCAAATGCCAGTGTTAACACATAAGCCGTTTGCGTATCGAGTGCAAGGCGCCCATTCGGCGTGAAATATTCTGCTCGCAAGGCTTGTTTGAGCATTCTTTGACGCTGATCATATTGCTTAGCTTCAGAAGTATAGCCCAAAATAGCTGCAGCCTGCGCCACGATTTTCAAGGAATGCCAGTAAAATATATTCGCAACAAACTTTGCTTCGGTCCCTCCAATCGGAGAAGCTGGATCATCACCATCTAAAGCTAACCAGTCCCCAAATTGAAATTGTTTGTCCCATAAACCGTTGATATGCGTCTTACGGGCAATGTATTCGACCCACGCTTGCATGCTAGAAAATTGTTGTTTGAGAATTTGTGGTTCACCATAATAGCGGTATAAATGCCAAGGTATGATCGTGGCGGCATCCCCCCAAACGCCCACTGCTGCCCCAGACTGCTGGATATCTGTCGGAACATGCGGCACAGTCATTGGTGGCGCACCATTAAAATGTGGTTGTTCGCTAGCTAAATCATGTAAATATTTCCGAAAGAACGCATACGTGTCCATTGTATACATCGCTGTCTGGGAAAAGAGCTGTGCATCTCCTGTCCACCCCATGCGCTCATCGCGTTGAGGACAATCCATCGGCACATCAAAGAAGTTGCCTTTTTGTGACCACAAAATATTCTGGTACAATCGATTCACTTTTTCATTACTCGTGCGAAAATCCCCTGTCGTTTCTAGATCCGTATAGATCACCTGTCCGATAAAGGCGTCTTTAGCAAAGGGACACTCTAACGGCCAGCCACTGATCCGAACATAGCGAAACCCAAAGAATGAGAAGTGCGGACGAACCCACTGTCGGTTGCCATTGGAACGATACGTGAATGCTGCTCGGGCGGCTCGTAAATTTTCCCGATAAAACTTGCCATTGACCAATAGCTCGGCATGCTCGAGTTTGATTTGAGCGTCGGGTGGTAACTGATCATAAAACGTGACCCAACCGACCATATTTTGACCAAAGTCCAACACCCAATCCCCATCTTCTTGCCAACAAGCAATCGCTGGGCGCTCTTCTTTTATTTTTACAGGCAAGCTAAACCGTTCAGTTAGCTTCCCTTGTGGGCCTTGGTGTTCCTTCACCGCTTGAATAGACTGGTGAGGAATCGTTTCATCGATATCTTCGCCATAATAGATGCTGTTTTTCCCAATCGAACCGGTGCGAACGTGCCATTCCTGATTGGTTCCATGGACCTCTTGTGTGCCATCCACGTATTCTAGATGCAGCTCTGCCCTTAATAAAAAGGCATCGCCATAGATGTTTTCTTTCCCGCCATGAAACCCAAAATTTCCTTGATACCAGCCTTTTCCCACGAGAACCTTTATTGTATACTGTGAATCAACTAGATCATCAGTCACATCATAGGTTTGATATTGGAGCCATTCGTGATAATTGGTGTAACCGGGAGTAAAAAACTCGTCTCCAATTTTTTGCTCATTCAAGTATGCTTCGTACAAACCTAGCCCACAAATATACAAACGGGCTTGCTTAATCGGTTTAGCGAAGTCTCCTTGATAAGAAAAGATCGCTGATTCAAGTGGCGTTGTCACAGGCGTGATCCACTTACCCTGCCACGCTTCTTGCAGCTTCCCTGTTTCAAACCAGCTCGTCTTTTGATACCGATCACCTGCTGCATCCCAGATCGTGACACGCCAGAAATAGCGCTGTCGAGGTTGCATTGGAAAGGTGCAGGAAAAGCGATACGCAGCGAGCTTTTGTTTCGGTACTTGGCTAACGATTGCTTGAAAATCAGCATCTAGCGCCACTTCTAAGGCATGAAAGACTGCTTTTGATTGGTCCGTTACTTGATACCGAAAGACAGGATCGCTTAGATCATAGCCGAGCGGTTCAGTGTAATAATTGATTGTCATTTGATTGATTTCCATGTTATCATCGCCTTTTACTAAAAATTGGAGTTGTGTATATGAATAAACAGCAGTTGCGCGAATTGCTTTTTTCCATGACGGAAAGTGAATTGAATTATCAACAACAGCCGAAAAAGAGTGCCCCGTTTTTCCAACGCTTTGATGAAGAGATCCCTACGTTTAACTTGATGAATGCCGGTCATAACAATAAATTTTTTGCGAATGACAAGCGCAGCCTTTTTAAAAATAGTACGATCGAGTTTGTCCAACATACGCGTTTTAGTAATCCTCCCCTACATAAGCATGATCATCTCGAAATGACCTATGTTTATCGTGGAAGTTGTAAACAAGTCTTTATGGATAAAACGTATGAATTAACGGAGGGAGATTTTTGTCTTTTAGACTCCAACATCGTCCACACGCTTTATGATGTCGAAGAAGAAGACATCATCATCAATATCGTTTTGCAAAAACAGTTCTTCACTGATTCTTTTTTAAATCGCTTATCGGAGCATAGTATCTTGTCACAATTCATCATTCAAGCGCTATCAGAAAACCAACAGGAAAATTTTTTGCTTTTTCGCTCCATCGTTCCGCAAGAGCTTCACGGCTTGATGGAACAAATGTTGATCGAATATTTTCGAAATGATAGCTATACTGCAGAAATGTTGAAATCGTACCTCTTTTTATTCTTAACTACCTTGATTCGCCGATTAGATCACGTGACTACGAATGAACGTTTTGACCGATCCGATCATACGATCATCTTACCGATCTTAAAATATATCGCCGATCATGCTGCGGACTGTACGCTGCAACGTATTGCAGATCTTTTTGGCTATCATCCGAATTACATCTCTAAATTGCTAAAAGATCACACGGGCAGCAGCTACCAAGAGTTGGTCGTGGCGCAAAAGATCAAAAAAGCCAAGTACCTATTGTCCTATACAGATGAAACGATTCAGAACATCGCTGAAGAGGTTGGCTACCATAATCTCAGTTTTTTTTATAAGAAATTTTATGCTCAAACGCAGATGACACCTCGGGATTATCGCTTGGCAAGTCAGCAACGGCTAGAAACGACGTCTCCTCATAGCGATCAATAAGATACCCTCAACCCATGAAAGTGGATTGTGGGTATCTTATGAACTATTTTGGGTCGGGATTTTCTAGTTGGTATTCTTTTTGATCCAATATCCTAAAGAACGGATAATAGATCGCAATCGATAACAGGGTCGCTACGATCTGAAAGGCCAATAGACGCCAACCGCCATTAAGAAGTGCATTTAAGAAAATAGGCATCCCCATGGAACCAGCACCGTTTGACGGTGGGAGAATCTCCATGACTGTTAGGGCATAACCTAACAAAATATTGATCACTGGAGTAAAAATAAACGGAATCGCCATCAAGCCATTCAATACCATTGGAAACCCAAAAATGACTGGTTCGTTTATATTAAATAAAGAGGGGACAAACGCAATCTTTCCCATTGATCGATAACGCTGACTTTTGCTGAAAAAGGTCGCTAATACAATTAACCCAATCGTTGCGCCCCCGCCTCCTGGTGAAGAAACAATGTTGATCCATGAGAAAGTAATAATATTAGGCGCTGCCTCTCCTGCAGCCAGCGCAGAAATATTCGCTGCATCGGCTGCGATCCAGATTGGCATCACTACCCCAATCACTGCAATCCCATGGATACCAAAGAACCAACACAAACCAGAGAGAAAATAAATAAGCGCCGCTGTCCAAACATTATTTCCGATATTGCCTAGTGGTTCTTGAATCAGTGAATAAATGGTATGATGGACATCATTGTATGGTGTCAATGAAAATAGAAATGCAATCAATCCAAAAAGAATCACCATCAAAAAACCAGGAACAATAGCTGCAAATGCTTTTGATACAAAGGGAGGTACTGACTCAGGCAGTCTGATCGTCCAATTTTTCTTGACACTGAGATCAAATAATCTGGTTGTCAAAATGGCAACGAGCATTGCCGTAAACAGTCCCTTTGCCCCTAACCATTCAATCGGTAGATTCGTTGCTGCAGCAAATCCTTCACCAATAACGATCATGGGTGTCAATAAGAAAAAGTTCATCAAAGCTAATAAGGAACAAATAAATCCATCAGAATTTCCTAAAATTTTACAATAGGTATAACTGATCGCTGCCACCACATAAACCGCTAACATATTCGTGGTCACATTGACGATCGTTGTCAATAATTGACCAAAGTAAGAATCGGAAAGAAAAGATTGATACGCTGCCAAGGGAAAATTTTGAAAAATCGAAGCAATTGCGCCTACCATGATGATAGGCATAGACATCATTAACCCTTTTGAGATGGCTTGGATCACTTTGTTGTTGTTTAGCCAAGAAGCAGCGGGGGAAACGATTTTCTCTATTCGTTCTGTAAATCCATTCATGTTACATCCTCCTTTTTATGATAACGTTAACAACACCATTAAACCCTATTTCATGTCGCGCTCCAATGACCTATGAAAGAAAAAATACTAACCAAATCAAAGAATTAGATGTTATTGATTTTGAATAGAATGTTGCGCATTGATCCGTGTTTTTTAGGAAGCCAAAAACATTCGCTGGTCTTCTCATGAAGAATACCATGAGATGACCAATAAAAATCCAATATTGTGATGACACAAATGCATCGAGTTCAACAGATCGTAAGAAACTAGAAAAAACAATGGCGCTTATCCAGTCATTAATAATTAAGAGAATCTATAAAAAATCGAGGTGCCCCATGCTAGAAATCAAACTGATCGATCAAGAACACCAAGCTGACATTCGCTTGAAAAACGAACCCTTCTCCTTATGGGGGAAAATGTTGCCGTCTTATAATGATGGCAACTGGCAGTACACAATCTGTAAATTTGCACCTGAAGACATTCAGACGATGCGTTTCCCAGATGAAAATTATTGCTATGATGAAATGAGCCGAAACAGTCTGTTTATCGGTGCTTATGATGATGGAAAATGTATCGGCTTAGCGATCGTTCAAGACGCTTTTTTCAAGTATCTGTACCTCTATGACTTAAAAGTCAACACAGACTACCGCCAGCAAGGAGTCGGTCAACTGTTGATCCAACAGGCACTGAAAGCGGCCCTTGCCAAAGGCTATCGCGGCATCTATACACAAGCGCAGGACAACAATCCTTCTGCTTGTCTGTTCTACTTGCGAGCAGGCTTTCGTATCGGAGGCCTGGATACGGAGGTGTACAAAGGAACCAATCAGGAAGGCAAAAGTGATATTTTGTTTTATTTGGATGCAGCGGAAACAGCTGTCAAAAAATAGCTGAAAAAAGAAAAAAATTCCTCCTGCCAGATGGTACACTTAAGGCAACAATGTTTTAGAAGGTGAGGAAGAAGAATGTACGTAGGATTTGATATTGGCGGAACAAGTATTAAATATGGTGTTTTAGATGAAAGCGGAGTGATCCTTGAAAAATCAGCGATCCCTACTAGCTATGAACCAGCCCAGTTTTATCAGGATCTACTCACGATCATCGAAGATGCCCAGAACCGCCACACGATTGATGGCATTGGGATCAGCGCCCCGGGGATCGTTCAAAAAGACGGCTTTATGTTAACGGCGGGCGCCATCAAATCGTTATATGGCGAAAATTTCAAAGCAGTCTTGGAAGCGCGTACAGGGTTGCCTGTGGCGGTGGAAAATGATGCCAATGCAGCAGCGATCGCTGAAAAATGGATCGGCAATGCGCAAGAGGCTGCCAACTATTTGTGTCTTGTCCTAGGCACTGGTGTAGGCGGTGGGATCGTGATCAATAATCAAGTTTACCGAGGTGCTCATGGCATGGCGGGTGAATTTGGCTGGATGGTGATCGATCAGCTGCCAGAAGAAGGCAATATCGAGGAAAGTTCCATCAATAAAAAAACTGCCGTCGTAGGCGGCTTGATTCGCCTCTACAATTTAGCGGGGGCAGCAGTTCCTGGCTTTGAACCCACCCAAGACGCCAAAGAAATTTTTGACCGCGCACAGCAAGGCGAAGCGTTGGCGCTGAAGCTGACGGACCAATTTCTGACGGATCTGTCTGTAGGGCTGATCAATTTGATCAGCTGCTTTGACCCAGAATTGGTATTGATCGGCGGCGGCATCAGTGCCAATCCTTATTTCTGGGAACGACTGCAGGCTCGCTTGACGATCACGGAAACACGGCATGAAGCGATCAATTATTTGCGCGGACAAACCATCGCACCTGTGCGTCCAGCGAAGCTGAAAAACGACGCCGGCTTGATCGGCGCAGTCTATCAGATCCATCAACAGCTGCACCGTTAAAAGTTCGGATATGCTATACTGGTGTAAATTGATTATCTAGGACAGCGAGGAACCAGCATGGCGCTTTTTGAACAATTAAACTTGAACAAGCTCTCTGCGGTAGAACAAGAAATCTACCGTTTTATCGTCAATCACTTAGAAAAGATCCCGTATATGCGTGTGCGCGACATTGCCGATGATGCTCATGTCTCTTCGACTTCGGTCTTTCGTTTTATTCAAAAAGTCGGCTTTCAGTCGTTTCCAGAATTTCGCTTCTATATCAAAAATCATTTAGAAAAAGCCCATTTTGATGCGCACCCTGAACACTTAGGTTTAGAAGCGCGCATCAAAGGCTTGAATATGCAGATCTTCCACCCTGATGCGGAATACCAAATACGAAAACTCGCCGAAGCGATGCGGGATGCCGATTTGATCTTATTTATGGGGATGGGGGCATCTGGTGCGATCGCGCAATACGTTGCCCGCAAACTAGCCAGCCTCGGTTACTTTAGCATCAGCATTGATGAGCTGACCTACCCGATCAAAAGCTTTTTACGAAAAGATCAAAAGAATGTTTTGGTTTTTTTGAGTGTCTCTGGTGAAACCAAAGAACTGATCGAAGTCATTACCGGTTTAGACAATCAGGCGATCGTGCAGAAGTACTGCATTACCCCAAATCGGGAAAGTACGTTGGCACGCCTGTGCGATTATTCGATCGAGTATGCGATCAAAGAGGAACGCAAAGACATCTTTCTTGATTTGACTAGTCAACTGCCTTCAGTAGCGATTTTAGAAACGCTGATCGGCTATTTGCAAGATTATCGTACCCATTCTTGATGGTTCAGTTTACTGAACCATCTTTTTTTGTAACACTGTGTTCCATCTGCGGAATTTTTTTCATTTCTTGAGAGATATGTACGGAATCCGTATCCGCTTACTTTTAGTCGTTTTCATTCGCTATAATGATGGCATCAATTAATGAAAGGTGTTATTATTATGCAAAAATTCAATGACCTGTTAGACCGCTCGTTGGTACCAATCGCAACAAAGTTGAACAATCAACGCCACGTAGCAGCGATCCGGGATGCATTCATGCTGATTTTCCCACTGACCATCGCTTCTTCTCTCGTTATTTTGGTCAACAATATTTTATTTTCCAATGAAAGTTTCATCGTGCAATTATTTCAACTGAATCGGCTTTTTCCTAATCTGGAAAGCGCCCAGCAAGTTCTAGCTTCCGTGGCGAACGGGACCATCAACATCATGAGTTTATTCATTGCGTTTCTTGTTGCCCAACTTTTAGCCAAGCATTTCCAAGCAGATGCTACGCTAGTTGGTTTGACAAGTGTCGCTGCCTTTATGATCTTGTACCCGACCTCCTTTGCAGTAGATGATGTCAATGTGATCTCCACACAATATTTAGGCGCCCAAGGGTTGTTTGTAGCTATGATCGTGGCTTGTTTGGTCGGTGAATTCTTGCCGAAGCTTTTCAAGGTCAAACGATTGCAGATCAAAATGCCTGAAATGGTACCACCAGCAGTTTCTCGTTCCTTTTCTGGTATGATTCCGATCGTGATCATCGTGGCAGTCACTGCTTTGATCAATTTCTTAGTTTTAATGATTGCACCAGAAGGCATCAATGAACTGATTTACAACGGGATCCAAAGTCCATTGCGGGATCTGGGGGGCAATGTCGTCGGTGTCTTGATCTTGGCATTCTTGCAAACCACGTTGTTTGCGATCGGGATCCATGGACCAAACACATTGAATGCGGTTCGTTCAGCGATTTTTACCGAACAAGATCTAGCTAACCTAGACTTTATCAACCAGGGCGGCTCCTTGTGGGACGTTCCTTACAAAGAAACCTGGGGCGTTTTAAATGATATGTTCGCAAATATGGGCGGAACTGGTATGACATTGGGCTTGATCATTGCGATCTTCATCGCTTCAAAACGTCCAGAACAACGTGAGATCGCTAAGATGTCCTTAGTTCCAGGAATTTTCCAAATCAATGAACCGATGATCTTCGGTCTACCGATCGTCTTGAATCCAATCATGATCATTCCGTTTATTTTGACACCAATGGTCAATATTTTGGTGGGTTATTTTGTCACTGTTGTCTGGCCGATCATGCCGACCCCAGCGATTGGGGTACCATGGACGACCCCAGGAATCATTAATCTCTTTTTAGGAACTGGAGGAAATGCGATCGCTGCGGTTGTCGGTGTCGTTTGTCTTGCGATTTCGGTCTTGATCTATTTGCCTTTCGTGATCGCCTCTAACCGTTCCCAGAAAGTAGAATTATAAGCAAACGAATGAGTCGAGGAGGAATGAAATTTATGTCCGCAAAAATGCCGAAAGATTTTTTATGGGGCGGCGCGATCGCTGCCCATCAAGCGGAAGGCGCTTGGAATGTTGCTGGCCGTGGAATGAGTACCGCCGATGTCATGACGGCCGGTGGCAACGGTATTCCCCGTAAAATCACCAAAGGAGTCATTGAAGGGGAATATTACCCGAACCATGAAGCCATTGACTTTTATCACCGTTACAAAGAAGATATCCAGTTATTCAAAGAACTGGGCTTGAAATGTCTACGGACATCGATTTCTTGGAGCCGGATCTATCCAACTGGAACAGAAGAAGAACCAAATGAAGCCGGTCTCCAATACTACGATGATCTTTTCGACGAATTGCAGGCAAATGGCATCGAACCCGTCATCACTTTGTCTCACTTTGAAATGCCTTATGCCCTCTATGAAGAATTTGGTGGGTTTGCTAACAAAGAAGTGATTCCCCTCTTTGTCAAATTCGCTAAGACTGTTTTTCAACGGTATCATGACAAAGTGACGTATTGGATGACTTTCAATGAGATCAATAATCAAGCAGATGGGCAAGAGCCGCTGCACGTTTGGACCAATTCTGCCATGATCATCGAGGATGACAGTCAAAAAGAAGCACTCGTCTTTCAAGCGGGCGTCAATGAGTTGATTGCCAGCGCGGCAGCCGTGATCGAAGGCAAAAAAATCAATCCAGAGTTTCAGATTGGTTGTATGATGGCCTATGTCCCGGTCTACCCCTACTCTTGTGCGCCAGCTGATTTGATGGCATCCGTCAAAGCCAATGAACGGCGCTATTTTTACAGCGACGTCCACGTACGAGGCAAGATCCCAACCTATGTGCAAAAATATTGGGCAAAAAAAGGCATCACGATTGAGATCACGCCCGAGGAACAAGCGCTATTAAAAGCAGGAACCGTTGATTATATTGGGTTCAGCTATTACATGTCAGGAACGATCTCAACCCTTGATGAAGTGGCTGGCACACCAACTGAGGATATCCCGGGAGCAAAAATCGTGAGTAATCCTTATATCAGTGCTTCTGATTGGGGCTGGCCTATCGATCCAGTCGGGTTGCGCTATGTGTTAAATACGATCTATCAACGCTATGACTTGCCGCTATTTATCGTAGAAAATGGCTTTGGTGCTTACGATCAATTAACCGATGAACAGCAAGTCCATGATGATTACCGCATCACTTACCTGAAAGAGCATATCGAACAGATGGAAAAAGCGGTGGTTGAAGATGGTGTACCGCTATTAGGTTATACGCCTTGGGGGATCATTGATATCGTCAGCTTCGGCAGCGGCGAAATGGAGAAACGCTATGGCATGATCTATGTCGACAAAGACAATACCGGCAAAGGAACCTTGAATCGTTTGAAAAAAGATTCCTTTGCGTGGTACCAGCAAGTAATCGCCTCTAATGGTGAAACGCTCTAATTACTGCTTCCATGACTAACACAAAAACCGCCCCCTCGTTTCGCCATCCTCCTTTTTACATTAGGAGCCTGGCAACGAGGGGCGTTTTTTTTATTAAAGAGGTGCGCCATTGCGAGGATGGCTTTTCTTATCATCACTAAACACTACCTCGATGCTTGTGGTACACTATAGCTATTCATTTACTTTTACGTTAAGGAGGAACTGCATGAAGCCGATATTTCGTCCGATCCAATCTCAAGATGATGCGCCATTAGCTGCTATCATTCGCAAAAGCTTGACCGACCACCAGTTGGCGGTTCCAGGAACTGCCTATTTTGATCCCGAGTTAGACCACTTAAGTGAATTTTATGCAGCAGATCCTGCTAGCCGCCATTATTTTGTCGTCACCGATGAATCGGGTATCCTTTTAGGCGGCGGTGGTCTTGCCACTTATGATTCAGAAGGGCAAATCGCCGAGCTGCAAAAATTTTATCTCAGTGATGCCGCCAAAGGGCAGCGCCTCAGCTATCCCCTGCTGGCGAAGATCGAGGCCAAAGCTTTTGAACTAGGCTATCGGCAACTCTATTTAGAATCCCATCATTCTTTAGAAGCTGCCTTGCATGTCTATCAAAAAGCCGGCTATCGCGCATTGTCCCAGCCACTATTGGCGGCACAGCATACCACGATGGATCGCTTTTATGTGAAAACACTAGAGCCGCAGCAACCAAATCAATGCAACAGCACCCACGGTTTGGACGGCGCCAACGGAAAGACCATAGAATAAAAAGCGCGGGCCTTCTTTTAAAAACTTGCGGAAATCCAGGCGCAAACCGATGGCTGCCAACGCCGTCGTTTCAAACCACGTACTGATAAAATGAGCGCCCTCATTCAACCAGCTAGGCAGCGGCAAGAAGCTGTTCAAGATACAGATGGTCAAGAAGCCCAACACATACCAAGGGATCGGCAGCCGCAGCTTGCCTTTGGCTTTGGTTTTGGTGGGGGTCTTTGTCGTCATTCGTTCAAAAACAATGACGACGACTGCCAACATGATGATGCGCGCGATTTTAAAGAGCATCGCGTATTTGACGGTGTCGGCATCAATCAAACTAGCCCCCGCCACGACTTGTCCGACGGATTGCAGCGTGCCACCAAGTAAGGCGCTTTTTTGCAACAGATCATCGCCGTATAAGGCCAATCCTAAAAACGGCAGCGTCAGCATCATCACTGTTCCTAAAAGATTGACCAAGGTGATGATCTGCCCTTTTTCTTCATCATCGGCATCAATGGCTGGTGCGATCGCCGCAATCGCAGAGGACCCGCAGACAGCGTTGCCGCCTGCCATCATCAGGCTCATCTTTTGATTAAAGCCCATTTTTTTCCCTATCAAATAAGCAGCGGTAATGACCAAACTCATCATCAGCAATATAAAGAGAAAGCCCCGAAGGCCCATTTCACTGATGGTCTGGAAAGTGACGGTAAAGCCCAGCAAAACCACCGAATATTCCAAGAGCCGACTTTCCGCAACCTTCGTTCCGACTTGATAGCGTTCTTGCTTGAACAGTGTATTTCCTAAAATGATTCCTAATAAAATAGCAAGGGTTGCTCCTCCTAATTTTGGCACAGCCAAAGCCATGATTCGGGCGATGACGGCTACCGAAAAGGATAGGAACAAACCGGGAAGTATCAAAGCTGTTTGTCGTTGCTTCATTGCTTTCATCCTTTCATATAACATCCATTATACACAGATTGACCGATCAGTAGGATTTATTGGTATAATAGTTATGATTGAATTTTCTAATGGAAGGGATTGCAATGTTAAAATTACTGGAGACCTTCAAGATGGTCTATGAAACAAAAAATTTTTCGAAAGCTGCCGAATTGCTGTTTATTTCGCAGCCCACGGTTTCTGCTCAGATCAAGCAGTTGGAACAAGACCTGGATACACCGCTTTTTTTACGCAATGGTCGCAAAAACGTGATCGCCACGCCCCAAGCAGAGTACCTTTACGAAAAGGCACTGAATTTATTGGATGAGTGGTCGACGATCGCCAGCGAGATCCATACCAACACGCAGCATCAAAGCCACTGTGCCCTAGGCATCTCTCATACCTATGCGATGGCCTTGATGCCTGACTTGATGATTGCTTTATACAACGCCTTTCCCACGGTGCGTTTTCGGGTATCGATGATGAACTCCGCTGAAGTCTTAACAGCGCTTGAGCAACATCAACTAGATTTAGGGATCATTGAAAAACCCTTATCTGCACCAAGTATTTTGCGTTTCCCGATTTTGAAAGATCAGCTCGTCTTAGCTGGTGATCCCCAAGTCGGTCCTTGGCTCGTCCGAGAAGCGAGTTCTGGTGTCTACTATTACACTAAGCGCTATCTAGAGGAACAAAATATTCAAGGACCGATCATTGAGATCGCCAGCAATGAATTGATCGTCGCTTTACTGAAACAAGGCTTCGGCTGTTCGATCCTTTCCAAGCGAGCCGCCCACGGCATTGGCTATCAACTGCTGGATAAAAATTTTGAGCGGCAATTTTACCTCATCCAGCGCAAAGCCGTCACAGAACCAGCCATCGAGGGATTGCGGACCTTCATTCAGGAGTGGTCGCAAGAGGATTCCTCACAAGCAGAAAGCAAATAAATTCACTTGTTTTTAAGGGAGGAAACCACCGCCTCGTGGGATTTCTTAACCTTTTCTTACGATTACGCTTCCTCGCTGCCGATCTGGCCCGTTTGATTGTTTCTTAAGAAATTTGTGCTAAAATGAAGAGTACTGGCTATGGGCTCTAACGTTCCCCTTTTCGGTGGATCTTAGACCGCCCTTTGACTACTTTTGCAGTTCGTGAGCAAACCAGTAAGAAAGGATCTTGAAATGAACGAACAAATCAAGAACAAATTAGCGCTGCTTCCTGACCAACCCGGTTGTTATTTAATGAAAGATAAAAATAACAAAATCATCTATGTTGGGAAAGCCAAAATTTTAAAAAATCGTGTCCGTTCGTACTTTACCGGCAGTCACGATACGAAAACCGAACGGCTCGTTCAAGAAATCAATGATTTTGAGTACGTCGTTACCGAATCAAATACGGAAGCCTTATTGCTGGAAATCAATTTGATTCAAAAAAACAAACCGAAATACAATATCATGCTAAAGGACGACAAGTCATATCCTTTTATTAAAGTGACCAAAGAGCGCTATCCGCGTCTGATCATCACTCGTAAAGTTTTAAAAGACGGGGCTTTATATTTTGGCCCCTATCCTGATGCACGAGCAGCCAACGAAACCAAACGGGTGCTGGATCGCCTCTTTCCATTGCGAAAATGCGGTCCTTCTCAAAAGCGGCCTTGTCTTTATTATCATTTGGGTCAATGCGTCTGTCCTTATGTCAACAATGTAGATCCCAAGGATTATCAGAAGATCGTTGATCAAGTCAAACACTTTTTCCACGGCGGTCACGTCGATATTTTGAAAGACCTGAAAGAGAAGATGGGCGAAGCCATTGAAACGTTAGAGTTTGAACGAGCGGCTGAGCTGCGGGATCAGATCCAAGCAATCGATACCGTCATGACGCGACAAAAAATGACTCTGACAGATCTGATGGACCGTGATGTCTTTGGCTACAGTGTCGACAAAGGCTGGATGTGTGTCCAAGTCTTTTTTATCCGTCAAGGAAAGCTGATCGAACGAGAAGTCTCTTTGTTTCCTTTCTACAATGAAGCGGATGAGGATTTCTTGACCTTCGTCGGCCAGTTTTACCAAAAGAATGAGCACTTCATTCCCAAAGAAGTCTTTGTTCCGCAAAATGTCGATGCTGCCCCATTAGAAGCGCTGCTGGAAACCAAAGTCCTGCAGCCCCAACGAGGCGACAAAAAGAAATTGGTCGATTTGGCCAATAAAAATGCCCGCATTGCCTTGGCACAAAAATTTGCGTTGATCGAGCGTACTGAAGAACGGACGATCGGTGCAGTGGATCGTCTAGGCGAAGCCATGGGGATCGCGACACCTTATCGGATCGAAGCCTTCGATAACTCCCACATCATGGGGACCGACCCGGTGTCTGCAATGGTGGTTTTTGTCGACGGGAAGCCGTTTAAAGATGATTATCGGAAATATAAGATCCGTACCGCACAAGGCGGCGACGATTATGGCTCTATGCAAGAAGTCATCTATCGCCGATACTCTCGTGTCCTAAAAGAAAACCTGCCTTTTCCTGATCTGATCATCATCGATGGTGGGAAAGCCCAAGTCGGTGCTGCCCAAGAAGTGCTGTATAACCAGCTAGGTTTAGATATTCCCGTTGCCGGTTTAGTGAAGAACAACAAACACAAAACCAGCGAGTTGATTTTCGGGGAGTTTTTAGATCCGATCCAGCTGGAACGCAATTCTGTGGAATTCTTTTTGCTGCAACGGATCCAAGATGAGGTCCATCGTTTTGCGATCACCTTCCATCGCCAATTGCGCAGTAAAAACAGCTTTTCTTCCAAACTGGATGAAATTCCTGGCTTAGGACCAAAACGCAAGCAACAGCTGATGAAAACCTTCAAGTCGTTAAAAAACATCCAAGCAGCTTCCGTGGAAGAGATCCAGCAAGCTGGCATCCCCAAAGCCGTTGCGGAAACTATCTTAGCCAAACTAGGCGATCAAAATCAACCCACTTCTTAAGTCAAAACAAAAACGCTTCATAGCCAACAGTAGCTATGAAGCGTTTTTTCATTGAAGAAGCATTTTGTAAGCCGTTACTTTTTGCGGTGCTGTAACAGATCAGGCTTCATGTCTAACATGGAATAGCCACGAACATCATACCGATTGCGGCTGCAGGAATAGTCCACTGGACGTCCCGATTCTAAATAGATGATCTGTTCTAATTCCAATACTGGGTCATCTGCTTGGCACGCTAAATAGGTTTGATCGTATTCATCGCTTTTGGCAGCCTGAAAGGTCCGATAAGCACCAGCAAATTTGTAGCCTAAATCTTGCAGTAGATAGTCATAGACGGATTCTTCCAAGATTTCTTTCGTCAAACCGCTGACCAGATCCAACGGCATATAGGAATGCTCGAGTATGTATGGATTGCCTTCTAAGATCCGCAAACGGATCACATGATAGATTGGTTGTTCGGCAGTGATCTGAAGCATCTCTTGAATTCTTGTTGTAGGAAAACAGACTTCAAAGGTGATGACTTGGCTAGTCAATGTCCGTTTTTCTTGTTTCATCTGATAGCTCAGGCCTTTGTATTCTGTCACCGATGAGGTATCTTTGCCCCAAAAGGAATGATTCAAAACTTTGGTCCCTAAGCCGCGCTTTGTCAGCAGCAAGCCTTCCATAATCAGGATATTCACCGCATTTTTAATCGTCATTCGGCTGACGCCAAACTCTTCCACTAACTCTGTTTGATAAGGTAAAAGACTGTCTTTCGGATAAGTTCCGTCCTTGATTCTTTTACGCAGAACATCTGCGATCTCCATATATTTGGGCATTTTGCCACCTCCAAAACGTGTGTTGTATTGTATTGATTGAAAAACGATAAAAGAACCGGCCAAACGAAAAGAGTGTCATCACACCACTGCACCTTCCAATGAAGCAGTGTGATAAGGGGTATTGCACTCTGATCGCGGCCGGATAAGGTCTATTACGTTTGGCGCTTGTTTCTAATCGACTCGATCAGACATTACGCATTTTTTAAACGGCGTGTTTCTTGAATTTGCGCCATTTTCACGAACGGCAAGTAGATAACGATTGACAAGATCAAGTTAACAGCTGCCAAGATTCCGCCAGCAATACTTTGTGTCGACAAAATACCGCCGATGATTGGTGGCGTCGTCCATGGTGCGATGACGGTACTTGCAGGAACTAAGCCAGTTGCGGTTGCAAAATAAGCAGTCGTTACTAAAACAAGTGGGGTCAACACATATGGGATGAACAAGATTGGGTTTAAGACAACTGGTAACCCAAACATCACTGGTTCATTGATCATAAACACACCTGGTGCAACGGATAGTTTTGCGACAGTCATATATGCTTTATGATGACGAGCAACTAAAAAGATCGCAATCAAAAGACCTAGTGTCGCACCTGTTCCGCCGATGTTCACGAAAGAATCAAAGAATGGTTTGTTCACGATATAAGGCAAATCTGTTCCTGCTTCTAATGCTCGTGCGTTTGCTTCGATCGCTGGCACATTGATCGTTTGCATGAACGGGTCGATGATGTTGGCACCATGTAAACCAAAGAACCATAAGAATGCAGAGATAAAACCTAATAGCAAAGCAGCTGGGTAAGAGTTTGCCAAGCCCATGAATGGTTGTTGCACCAATTCATAGAAGGACAATACGATACTTGTCACACCAAATGCTTGGAAAATTGCTGTAAACAAAGCAAAGATCGATACGGTGATCATTGCTGGGAATAATGCAGCAAATGAACGTGAGACTGCTGGTGGTACTCCATCAGGCATGTTGATGACTAAGCGTGGGTTGCCAGCTAGACGACGGAAGATCTCAGTAGAAATGATCGATACGATTAATGCTAAAAATAATCCTTGAGAACCAAGTCCGGCAGCTGTTAACAAACCATCTGGGCCTGTCGCCATTGCACCTAATGCGAAGAAACTTGCAACTGAGATCGCCCCAGCACCTAATGCGTCTTGATTGTAGCTTTTAGCTAAATTATACGCTACTGTGAAAGCGATTAACAGACCAAGTATTGAAAAAGTACCTGCTGACAAGTTGTTCCCAAAGGCTTGCCATGTTCCTTCACCAAAAATGCCATTCATAAAATCAATATAGGCAGGGATTGGTAAGTTGTTGATCAATACCCCAAAAGAGCCTAAGATCATCAACGGCATCGTTACGATAAATCCGTCACGAATGGCCACTAGATGTCTTTGAGAGCCTATTTTAGAAGCGATCGGAATAAAGTGCTTCTCCATAAATCCAATAAATTTATCCATTGTTTTTTCTCCTTTCAAACCCTAAACAAAATAATGAAACCGATTTCTACTAAAGAATACCACGAGAACGTTTCCATGTCTAGTCTTTTCTTTATCAAAACTGTGCTTTTATTTAACCCAGCTTATCATTTGCAAAAACAGGTGGTTTTTTAATAGAATCCCCCCTTTGAAATCAGCCAGAAAAAATCCGCGATTTTACACAAAAAAAGCAATGCTGATTCCAACAGCATTGCTTTTTTCATTGTTATTAAAAGCCGTTATTATCTGATACTTCTTTAAACCAACGACCTGATTTTTTCACCGTTCGTTTAGCATCATTTGCTAAGTCAACGGAGATAAATCCGTAACGGTTCTTGTAAGCATTGGTCCATGACCAGTTGTCCATGCAGGTCCACATATGGTAGCCAACACAATTGGTTCCTTCTTGGATCGCTTGGTGGACGTACTTCAAGTGGTCAGAGACAAATTCGATGCGGTAATCATCTTCGATCACGCCATCAGCATTAACGAAACGTTCTTCTCCTTCGACACCCATGCCATTTTCAGAAATGTAGCACTTGATATTGCCATAGTTTTCTCGCGTGTTCGTCAAAATATCATAGATCCCTTTTTCATAGATTTCCCATCCACGATACGGGTTCATTTTCTTGTTCGGCATATCATAGTTATCAAAGTAATCATCAGGCATTGGACTTTTCGCTTCATCGATCGGTGATTCTTTCTTCATGATACGACGAGGTTGGTAATAATTGATCCCCAACAAGTCGATCGTGTTTTCGCGAATCGTTTGTAAATCATCGGCTTCCATCGCTGGTACCATATCCAATTCCTTGACGATGGTCACTAATTCTTCTGGGAACGTGCCTTTGACCGCAGGGTCTAAGAAAGAACGATTAAAGAAGGCATCCGCGATTTGCGCTGCTTTGACATCCTCTGGATCGTTCTCATCTCTTGGATAGCTTGGCGTCAAGTTCAAGATGATGCCGATCTCCCCATCAAGGTTCATCTCATGATAGACTTTGATGGCTTTAGCACTCGCCAACGTTTCGTGGAACCCAACTTGGACTGCATGTTTCATGTTGATCTCATTTGGATAATGGAATTGGTAAAGATAGCCGCCTTCAACAGGGACGATCGGTTCATTATGAGTGAACCATTTCTTGACACGATCACCAAATAATGTAAAGCAGGTTTGCGCAAATGCGACATAGGCATCCACGGTCTCTCGGTTCAACCAGCCGCCTTTTTCTTGCAGCGCCATCGGCATATCGAAGTGGTAAAGGTTCATGAAAGGTTCGATCCCGTTGGCGATCAACTCATCAATGTAGGCATTGTAAAAATCAACGGCTTTTTGATTGACTTCTCCTTTGCCTTGCGGGAAGAGACGACTCCATTGGATCGACGTCCGAAACGTCGTATGGCCGGTTTCTTTCATTAGTTGAATATCTTCTTGATAGCGTGTATAGACTTGCGAGGTTTTTTCAGGACCTACCTCATTGAAAAATTTCTCTGGTTCTTGCTGATACCAGTAATCCCAGATGCTTGCCCCTTTGCCATCGCCTTCAAATACACCTTCTGTTTGTGGGCCACTAGCGGCTGACCCCCACCAAAAGCCTGCTGGAAATTGATAATCCATCTTCATTCACTCCTCATTTTTTCTTTGCTGCCCTAATCATAAAGGAAGCAGTTACAAAAATCAATCTTTTTTAAAATAAATGTATAGACATTTAAAATAAAACATGATACATTATCAATGTAATCGATTGCAAAAAGAAATTTAAGGAGTGAAATAATAATGAATGGTTTTATGGACAAGTTATCTGAAAAGATTTTGCCCTTGGCGAATGCCTTAGGACAAAATCGCTACCTGACCGTCTTGCGGGACGCGTTTATGCTTTCGTTCCCAATCACTATGTTTGGATCGATCGTGGTCGTTTTAAACAACCTGCCCTTCTTCAGTGATGCCACTAAAGGAACATTAGGAACACTGTTTGGCAATGGGCAAAATGCAACAATGAGTATCATGACTGTTTTCGTTACTTTCGGTATTGGCTATTATTTATCAAAATCATATGATGTGGAAGGGATTTTTGGTGGTGCCGTTTCGTTTGCCAGCTTTTTGATCTTGACTCCTTTCTTTATGACTACTGAATCTGGCGAAACGATCTCCGGTGTGCTGTCTCTTGATCGTCTTGGCGCAAAAGGGATGTTTATCGGGATGATCGCAGCATTTTTGGCAGCTGAAATCTATTGCCGCATCACAAAACGCGGCTGGCAGATCAAAATGCCTGATGGGGTACCACCAGCAGTTTCTAAATCTTTTGCCGCTTTGATTCCAGCAATTATCACTTTAACGGTATTCTTAGTGATCAATGCCATCATGACGGGTGTCTTCAATGCCAACTTGCATGACCTGGTTTATGAATTGATCCAAAAACCATTGACTGGACTAGGCAGCAGCTTGCCAGCAACTCTATTGGCTTTGTTCTTTGTTCAATTCCTTTGGTTCTTCGGTCTACATGGTCAAATCATCGTCAACTCTGTGATGGACCCGATTTGGAATACATTGATGTTAGACAACTTAGAAGCGTATCAAAATGGGGATGCACTGCCGCATATCGTCACAAAACCATTTATGGAAACCTTTACTGTTGGATTAGGCGGTTCTGGTATGACGTTAGCCGTTGTTATCTTGATGGCTTTCGTATTGAAGAAAAAACAATACCGCGATGTGGGTCGTTTGGCTTTAGCACCAGGGATCTTTAACGTTAACGAACCAGCCATCTTCGGTATGCCGATCGTCTTGAATGCGACGATCCTGATTCCTTGGGTCGTGGCACCTCTTGTGGTAACGACCTTCAACTACTTAGTGATGGCGGCTGGACTTGTTCCTGCACCAACTGGTGTTTCTGTCCCTTGGACCGTTCCAGTGGTCTTCAGTGGTGTCTTAGCAACCAACTCTTGGTTAGGTGGTTTGCTGCAAGTCATTGACGTGGTGATCGTCGGCTTGATCTGGTATCCATTCTTACGTGTGTTAGATCGTCAAGCAGAACCATCAATCGATTAAGCGCAACGGCTGGCTGAATTTTTTCAGTCAGCCGTTCTTTTTATAAAAAAACCAAGGTTTGATTGTCGAAACCGCTTTTTTCAGCTATACTTCTTGCGAGGTGATCAGATGCCAAAATACCAAGAAATTGCCAATATTTTACGCACACGTATCAAAAACAAAACGTATCCGCCTGACAGCTTACTGCCGAATCAAACTGATTTAGTCGAGGAATTCGGAGTCAGCCGGATGACCGTCAAAAAAGCCATCGGTATTTTAGCCATGGAAGGACTGGTTTATTCTCAGCGGGGCGCTGGAACAAAAATATTGAACCACCCATTCTTAAAAAAAGACACCACTGCTTTAACGGTCTATGAAGGCTTGTCAACGGAAATGGGCAAAGCTGGCCGCAAGCTAGTCAGTCAGGTCATCGATTTTCAAGTCGAATTTCCTGACCAAACGATCCAAGAAAAGTTGATGTTAACGGAAGAACAACCGATCTATAGTATTGTCCGCTTGCGGATTCTTGAAGACCAGCCGTTTATTTTAGAATATACCTATATGCCCGTCCATTTGGTGCCCAATTTAACTCGTGGCCATTTAGAAAGTTCTATCTATCGTTATGTCAAAGAGGAACTAGGGGTCCAGTTTGCTGGCGCCTACCGCACCATCGCCGCTGATAAAAGTACTGCGTACGATCAACAGTATTTGGACTGTAAAGCCGATGATCCGGTCTTAGAGATCGAACAGATCGTCTATCAGAAAAATGGCTCACCCATCGAATTTTCCCGTAGTCGCAACCGTTATGACGTGCGGGCCTACTCTTATTTAGATGTCCAGCACTAAAAAGACCTGCCCACGGTTTTCTTCCATCAGAAACCGTGGGCAGGTCTTTTTGTTGGTGCATTCGTTGCTTCGGTTATTTTTTCGCTGAGGGTTGGAATCGTTTCAGCCGCAAGGCATTTAATAAAACGGATACCGAGCTGAAGCTCATGGCCGCCCCAGCGATCATTGGATTGAGCAAGGGGCCGCCGAAAAGATGCAGCACACCCATTGCAACAGGGATGCCTAAGACGTTATAAGCAAAAGCCCAGAAAAGATTTTCTTTGATGTTTTTGATTGTTGCCCGACTTAACTCGATCGCGGATGGGACGTCCATTAGATCGCTGCGCATCAGTACGATGTCTGCCGATTCGATGGCGACATCGGTACCAGAGCCGATCGCGATCCCTACATCGGCTTGGGCTAACGCGGGCGCATCATTGATCCCGTCACCTACCATCGCAACCTTTTGGCCTTTGGCTTGCAGGCCAGCTACTTTGGCGGCTTTATCTTCTGGCAAGACGTCACTGATCACTTCATCGATACCGACTTGTTTGGCGATGGCTTGGGCCGTTCGGGCATTGTCGCCCGTGATCATTGCTACGTACAAGCCCATTTGATGCAACCGTTCAATGGCTTTTCGACTGCTTTCTTTGATAGTATCTGCCACAGCGATGATCCCGATCGCTTCGCCGTCTTTGGCAACATACATCGGTGTTTTCCCTTCGTGAGCCAATTGTTGGGCTTGCTCGATCAGGCCATCGATGGCAACGTTTTGTTTTTCCAACCATTTCTGGTTGCCTAATAGGACTGGACTGCCAGCGATCGTTCCTTGAATCCCATGCCCTGGGATCGCTTCAAACCCGTCAACTTCTTGTAGGGCGAGAGCTTGCGTTCGGGCTTCGATCACAATGGCTTCGCCTAATGGATGTTCTGAGCCTTTTTCAACAGAAGCCGCCAGCTGCAGCAATTCCGTCGGCGTGTGATTGCCTGCAGGCAGGAGATCTGTTACGACTGGTTTGCCTTCTGTGATCGTGCCCGTTTTATCAAAGACGATCGTCGTCACGTTTCTAGCTGTTTCTAACGCATCGCCGCTTTTGATCAAGACGCCATTTTCTGCCCCTTTGCCCGCACCCACCATGATGGCGGTCGGTGTCGCTAATCCTAAGGCACACGGACAGGCAATCACTAATACAGAGATCGTAATGGTCAATGAGAAGATCCAGGTTTCTTGTCCTAAGAAAAACCAGGCAAGTCCTGCAAAAACCGCCAAGACCATGACGATCGGGACAAACACACCCGAAACTTTGTCAGCCATGCGAGCAATCGGCGCTTTGGAGCCTTGGGCATTTTCTACTAACTGAATGATTTGCGCTAACGTTGAATCTTCTCCCACATTGGTGGCTTCATATTGAAAGGAGCCGTTTTTGTTGATGCTGGCGCCGATCACGCGATCACCGACTTGTTTTTCGATAGGTAAGCTTTCTCCAGTAATCATTGATTCATCGATGGCAGAGCGGCCTTGGGTAACGATCCCATCCACAGGAATCTTCTCACCAGGTCGTACGATTAAGATATCGCCAGCTGCGACTTCTTCAATACCCACTTCGACTTCTTCGGCTTGATTCCCGCTGCCGCGGAGCACGCGGGCTTTTTTCGGTGCGAGATCCAACAACTTCTTGATAGCTTCGGAGGTTTTGCCCTTCGAGACCGACTCAAGGTATTTTCCTAAAGTAACTAATGCCAAAATAACGGCGGCCGTTTCATAGTACAAGTGCATCGCATAGTGGGTCGTGCCCAGGTAGACCATCACGGTCCCATAAATACTATAAAAGAAGGCAGCACTGGTTCCCAATGCGACGAGGGAATCCATATTGGGATGGCCTTTCCAAAGCGCTTTGAAACCAGCAATGTAAAAGGCGCGACCGAGGACCATCACCGGTAAGACCAAAAGCAATTGAGTGGTAACGAAATTGACTGGATAGGCCATCGGATCTAAAAAGCCAGGGATCGGCAAACCGATCATTTCCCCCATCGTCAAATAGAACAAGGGGATCGTAAAGAGCGCTGAAAGCCAAAACCGTTGCCATAAAGCACGAATCTCTGCCTGTTTTGAATCCGCCTTGTCGGCAGAAGCGGTCGGCAGCTGTGCATCATAGCCCGCCTCTTTCACGGCAGCTGCGATCTTCGCGGCGGTCACTTGATCTTGTTGATAGCTGACCGTCAGTTTTTCTGTTGCCAGATTGACGGAGGCTTGCTCCACACCCGCTAATTTTTGGACAGCTTTTTCTACTGTTTGGGCACAAGACGCACAGGTCATGCCCGAGATGGCAAAGGTCTCTTGTCTTTGAGAGCCGATCAGTTGATAGCCCGCTGCTTTGATGGCCGCAGCGAGTGTTTCTTCGGTGAGCTGCTGCTCATCATAACGAATATGTAATTTTTCAGTAGCCAAATTGACAGCTGCTTGGTCGACCCCCGCCAGCTTGCTGACAGTTTTTTCGACGGTCTGGGAACAAGACGCACAGGTCATCCCTTTTACTCCATAATTCTTTTCGATCATTGTTTCCTTCCTCCTTGCTTGCTATGCAAACCCATTAACCTTTTATGTTTACAGTTGTAATCTTCTTCTACTTTACAATTATCGTTTACACTTGTCAACGATAATACTCAAAAAAAGGACGTTCTCCTTTGAAGCGGCCCAAAACGCGAGACTTTTGGTCTACCTTTGGGCGGTCGCTACAGGTGGAACGTACTTTTTTCTAAGAAACGATCACTGCCGTTGCAGGGGTCGTTTCGCTTATTCAGGTATTGGTTTTAGGAGGCTAGCACTCTTGCCCGTTGGTTTTGATCAGCTCTTGGTACCAGTAGAAGCTGTCTTTCTTGTAGCGTGCCAAAGATCCTTCTTGCGTTTCATCTTGGTCAACATAGACAAAGCCATAGCGTTTTTGGTAGCCGTTCAACCAGCTTAGCAAATCAGTGAAGGACCAGGTGCAATAGCCAAGAACTTCCGCGCCGTCGCTGATCGCTTCTTTAATGGCATGGACATGCCCTGCTAAATAATCGATGCGGTATTGGTCATGGATTTGATGATCGTCGGTTAGTTTGTCGTATTCACCAAGTCCGTTTTCGGTAATGATCACAGGCACCCGATAACGGCTAGTGATTCGTCGTAAAGCGATCCGCAGCCCTTGAGGATCGATCTCCCAATCCCAATTCGTCCGTTCCACAAATGGATTTTCGGCTTTTTTGAACATTCCTGGTGTCCCGGTTTCTTCGGAGCTGCCTTTTTTCCCAGTGGTGTTCATTTTCCCCGCTCCGACTCCATCTAATGGATTGTAGGCATTTGTTGCTGTTTGGTAATAGTTGATCCCTAAGAAATCTGGTTTTGCTGAACGCAGCAAGTCCATATCTCCTGGTTCGATCGTTGGTGCGATCCCTTGCTCTTTCAAGTAATTCATTGCCGCAATCGGGTATTCGCCCCATAGATAGACGTCTAACCAATAATGCGCCATCAAGTCTTCCGCGTTTTCAGCTGCCAAAATATTTTTCGGGTCGCTGTTGATTGGGTAGTTCGGTGAGTAGGCGAAACTTGGTCCGATTTTCCCTGGGATTTTCATCTCATGGAACTTGTTGATCACCGAAGCATTCGCCAAGTTAGCGATATGATTGACTTCATACATCCGTTTAGGATCGGTCACTCCTGGTGGATGGGCAGCTAAAAGATAGCCTAACGAAGTAAAGATATTTTGTTCATTCAAGCTGACCCAATAGTGGACTTTGCCGCGAAAGGCTTCAAACAATACGGCCGCATAGTTGGTGAAATCTTCAATGATTTTGCGAGATTCCCAGCCACCATATTCTTCTTGCAAAGCTCGTGGCAGATCCCAATGGTACAAGGTCACCATCGGTTCGATCCCTGCTTTTATCAGTTCATCGATCAATGCTAAATAAAAGTCTAACCCTGCTTGATTGACTTCTCCTCGTCCTTCTGGAAAAATCCGTGTCCAAGCAATGGAAAAACGATAGGTTTTCAATCCTTGTTCTTTCATCAAGGCAACATCTTCTTTGAAGCGGTGGTAATGGTCGACTGCGACATCTCCGTTAGTTGCTTTAAAGGTTTTTCCTGGAATGCGGACAAAATCGTCCCAAACCGAAGCTCCTTTGCCGTCTTCTTGCCATGCGCCTTCTACTTGATAGGCTGCTGATGCTGAACCCCATAAAAAATCATTGGGGAATTCTTTTAGTTGTTTGTGATCCAATTGTTTCCCTTCTTTCTGTTTGATGATACCCCTTTCTTAAGTATACCGATAATTGCCTGATTTGTCATAAGAAGATTTTGTACCTATGCCAAGAAAGTCGATGGCACGCAAAAAACATCCTTGCAAGCAGTGGCGTTCTCCTTGCAAGGATGTGGACTAGCTATGGATCATGCATCAAATTGTGCCTGATAGAGTGCGGCGTAACGCCCCTCTTTGGCTACTAATTCTTCGTGGGTCCCTTGCTCTACGATATTCCCCTGTTCCACCACGAGGATCGTATCAGCATGTCGAATCGTGGACAAGCGATGGGCGATCACAAAGGAGGTTTTGCCTTTCATCAATTTGGTCATCGCTGCTTGGATCAGCAGCTCTGTTTGCGTGTCGACATTCGATGTGGCTTCATCAAGAATCAACAGATCGGCATCCAACAGCATTGCTCGTGCAATCGTCAACAGCTGTTTTTGCCCTTGTGAGATACCGGTTCCGTCTTCAGAGATCAAAGTATCATAGCCTTTTGGCAGGCTCATAATAAAGTCATGGATATGGGCGGCTTGTGCAGCAGCTTGGACTTCTGCCAACGTCGCATTCGCCTTGCCGTAGGCCAAATTGTCGAAAACCGTTCCCGTGAACAACCAGGTATCTTGCAGCACCATCGCATAGCTTTGCCGTAGGCTGCGACGTGTCGCTTGGCGGATATTTTTACCGTCTAACCGAATCGCTCCTTGGTCAGGGTCATAAAACCGCATCAAGAGGTTCACGATCGTGGTTTTCCCGGCTCCGGTCGGTCCGACGATCGCGACCAAGCTGCCAGCTGGTACTTGTAGCGAAAGGTCTTTGATGATGGGCTGCTGTGCTTGATAGCCGAAGGTCACATGGTCAAAGGCGACATCACCAGACACCTCGTGGTATTCGTAGGCTCCAGGAACATCAGAAACTTCAGGTTCTTCATCCAGCAAACGGAAGATCCGTTCTGCCGCCGCCAATGCTGATTGCAAATCGCTGAAGATGTTGGCTAACTCATTGATTGGTCCTGAGAATTTTCTGGAGTAAAGAACAAAGGAAGAAACATTCCCTAATGTCAGATGACCGAACAAAAACAGCAAAGCGCCAAACATACTGATCAAGGACAACGACAGATTGTTGATAAAGTTGATGGAAGGACCAGTCATACTGCCGTAGTACTCAGCATTGTAATAGGCATCCACCGCTTCTTGGTTTTTTTCGTCAAAACGGCTGATGATCGCTTCTTCTTGGTTATACAGCTTGATCGTTTGCTGACCAGAAATAATCTCTTCCACAAAGCCGTTCAGTTCGCCTAATTTGCGAGAACGACGGCGAAACAATGGTTGAAATTTGCTCATCAAAAAGCGGGTCAAAAAGATCGAAGCGGGAACCGTTACGACAAAAATCAGCACCAGCAGCGGCGAAATCAAAACCATCATCACAAACGAACCAATGATCGTCACAAGACTGCTGAGGACTTGAATGGCATCGCTGGCCAATGACGTATTGATGGTATCGACATCATAACTGATGCGGCTGATGATATCCCCAGTGGCGACTCGGTCAAAATACCCAACCGGCAGTTCGGTGATTTTATCAAAAATCGCCTTGCGCATCGCTGCCACCACCCGCTGACTCAAGCGGATCATCATGAGCGAAATCAGATAACTAAGAAGGGAAGACGCAAGATAAAACAGCAGCATCAGCCCACAATAAAAGAAGACTCGGTCAAAAATGACCTTGCCGGGACCCGGTTGAATGGCATCAATGGCGTACCCTGAAAGCAACGGTCCCACCAAGGCGAAAATGTTGCTGGCCATCATCAATACAGCGGCTGCCAGCAGGAGACCTTTGTACTCGTAGAGATAGCCCCACAAACGCCGTAGTGTTTTCTTACTATCCTGCGGTTTTTCCGTTTTTTTCTTCGGCATCGTCGGCACCTCCTGTCTGACCTTGATAAATGGCTTGGTAGATCGCATTTTCTGCTAGTAATTCTTGGTGACTGCCAAAGCCGTTCATTTGCCCGTTTTCCAGTACCAAAATTTTGTCGGCATGCTGGATCGAGCTGATCCGCTGCGCGATCAAGACCGTCGTCGTCTGTTGAAACTGCTGTCTCAGGACCTTGCGCAACTGAGCGTCGGTCCGATAATCCAGCGCACTGGCAGAATCATCCAAAATCAAAATCTCTGGATCCCCCGCCAAGGCCCGCGATAACAAGACCCGCTGCTTTTGACCCCCGCTTAAATTGCTGCCTTTAGCATGCAGTGGATGAGCTAAGCGCTTGGGTAGTTGATTGATAAACTCCTTGGCTTGGGCGCGAGCCGCCGCTTCTTCGATCTGTTCTTTAGAAAACCGCCGACCAAAAGCGATATTTTCTTCGATCGTTTCCGCAAAAAGCACGTCTTTTTGTAAGACGACACCGAATAACTGATGCAGCTCCGTCGGATCGATGGAGCGAATGTCGCGACCAGCGATGCGAATCATGCCCTTCGTTGGGTCATAGAGCCGCAGCAGTAGTTTGACGATCGTTGATTTTCCACTACCAGTCGCACCGATAATCCCTAAGGTTTCTCCCGGCTGCAAGGAAAAATCGATGTCTTTCAGCACCTGGGTACCGTTAGGATAGGTGAAGGAAACTTTTTCAAAAACAATATGCGCAGACTCTTCTTTGACAGGCGCCTCAATGACTTGCATATTTTGCGGCAGGCGCAAGACGGATTGGATTCGATCGGCAGAAGCCAGCCCCTTCGACACGATCACAAAGATGCGCGTGATACTGAGCATGGCATTCAAAATGATCGTAAAATAAGTCAAAAAGGCGATGATGACGCCTGGTTGGGTCAATCCTTGATTGACGCGAAAGGCACTGACGACGATCACTAGCGTCAGTCCGATATTCAAAAATAGGTCCATCAGGGGCGGTGTCGCAGCCATCGTTCGATTAGCGGTAGTTTCCGCAGCTACTACGTCTTGGTTGACGTGGTCAAAGCGCTTTTTCTCGTAATCTGCTTTGGACAAGGCCTTGATCACCCGAGCCCCAGTCACATTTTCACGGACAGTTCGCACCAACACATCCACTTGCTTTTGCAATGAGGCAAACAAGGGGATCCCCCGTTTCGAGATCGTGACTGCCGCCACTAAAGTGAAGGGCAAGACGCCTACTAAGACCAGCGTCAACACGGGATCTAATGTGGCAGTGATCATGATCCCCCCTAATAACAGAATCGGGGCACGAATCCCCATCCGTTGGATCATGCCTACCGTTTGATGGATGTTGTAAGTGTCTGTCGTCAAGCGAGACACCAAGGAAGGGATCCCGACTTCTTCGACTTGCGGAATCGACAGATAGGAAACTTTTTCAAATAAATCATGGCGTATACTGCCGGTGGTATCGCGAGCAACACTGGAGGCCATCCGATTGGCGATGATATTGGTGACGACTGCGATGATGGAGCAGACCACCATCGCCCCACCCCAAGCAAAAATCGCAGATACCTGCTTCGTGGGGATCACAGAATCGATGATATACGCCAAAATCCAAGGCAATAGCAAGTCCATCAGGGAGCCGAAGAATTTGATACTGACGCCAAGGGAGATGCGGCCGATATAGGGTTTTAAATATTGAGTCAAAAGATTCATTCCATCGCCTCATCTTTCGCTAAAAGCCGCTGGGAATTTTCTTTGACGATTTCCAGATCGGCGATCAACTGCTGCTGTTGGGCAGCAGAAAAACCTGCTACGACTTGTTCATTCCAGCTTTGAAGCAGCTGTTGGATCGCTGGTTGGACGGCGAGTGCTTTTTCGGTTGGATAAACCAGTAATTGTCGTTTGTCGGTGGGACTGCTGGTTCTAGTGACAAATCCTCGTTCTTCTAGGATTGCTAGTTGACGGGCAACATTGCTTTTATTCACAAAAATCTTCTTGGCTAATGCTTCTTGACTGATCCCCGGTTGGCGGCAAATGTTTAAGATATAGGTATGATGCATCCCGCCTAAACCAAATTTTTTCAGTTCTTTTTCCCGATAAAGGGTGGCGAGACGGGCAATATGATTGATTGAGCGGATAATGGCTTCCATGAGCACTCCTGCCTTTCTTAGTTCTTCAAAGTGTCTAATCTATTATAAGGAATAATCGTTGCGTGCGCAACGATTATTGTTTCTGACGAAAAGCAACAGGTCCACTGTTGTTGATCAGCAAAAAAAGAACTTCAGCCCTCTCGCTGAAGTTCTTTTCTGATTCATTTTATTCAGATTCTTTCAATAAAGCTTGTACGACCTTACGACGACGGTACAGCTGTCTGGTTTTCCAGCTGATAAAGCCGATGAGTAAAGCGAGCCAAGAAATGATCGTCAGCCATAAAGCTCCGTCGAAAAACCAAGGCGCGTCGTAATCAACGACTAAGACATTCTCCCCTGCTTGCTGTTGGACAGAAACGGCACCAATGGCACTCAAAGAGACATCTTTTTCAGTTAGTGGCTGCTGATTGAGGGTCAATTCAGTATATCGGTAATTGATGATCGGTAACGCCTTCCACGTCTCTTGATCACCTTGCCAACGTAAAGTAAGCTTCCCGTTTTCTACGGTTTTTGCCACGGTATCATTCTTTTCAATGATTTCTTCCCCGTACAAATTGTACTTGTTCTTCTTGGTTTCTTGATAGAGGGGCAGATAATCTGGCGTAGAACGTTGATACAGCGCTAATGCTAAGGACTTGTCTTTACTAAAATAGGCTTCCTTCAATTGCGCTTCAGATTCCGCCGACAGATAGGTGTGGTTTCGCAGTGAAACCGCAGCTTCATCGGAGTGCCAGTCCTGCATTTTGACCGTGTTTTGGATCAGGATTTGACCAACACTCAAGACTAAAACGAGGACAAACCAACGCGGATTTGCCAATGGCTTGCCCCGATAATAAGGAACTAGCAGGCACAAACCGACTAAGATCAAAATCGTGGCAGGAACAAAGAACCGAAAAGGAAATTGCAGTAAATTGATCACACCATTGTCCAGACTGCCTAGCCATTGCCAAGGAACAGCGTTCGATGATAAAACGAAAAAGACTGCTGCAGCTGCCGTCATTAATTTGAAGCCGCCAGATAGACGTGGCCATACACGGATCGCACCGCAAAAGAACAAGGCACATAAGATGGGCAGCAGGTACGGAGTCGTCCACCAATAGCTGCTGGTTCCAGTAATGGTATTGTTCTGCATGTTGCGATTCACAAAAGGCGCGATCAACGTGTTACTCGTATAAAGATCCAACATCCCTAACCAAATATTGGCGGTCAGTAGCAAGAAGATCCCGATCGCTCCTGCTAAGCGCAGCACCAATTGTCGTTTTTCTTCGCCAGAAGTCCCAACAAAAAAGGCGCGTAAGAAAAAGGGCACGTATAAGAACACTAACAAGATGCTTGAAAACACATGGATTTGAAATAAGACCGCCACGGAAACCCCTACCGCAAAAGGCCGTAACCGTTTATGTTCCCCTAGTGCGATCAGTGGAATCAGGCACAGCGGCAGCACAGCCGCCCCCCAAGCAGAAAAGCCCTGTCGCTCAATCCAATACTGGACAGAATAGGTCGCCATAAACAGGACGCTCATCCCCACTGACAGCCAACCATTGACTCGTAATTTCTTTAATAAGCCAAACATCGAAAACCCTGCTAACAAATAGAGCAGCCCGTTGGCGAGCAGCTGGTAGGAAAACCACGAAGGACTCAGCAAGACCAGCAGTCCTTGGAAATAAGCAAAAAAGGGCCCGTATAATGCATTGACGATACGAGCAGATTGCTGAAACCCGTAAATAGAAAGAAAATATTGAAAATTGCCCTCTTTGATCTGCTGGCTGGTCTCATAAAAACGATTGAAGTGAAAGACCACATCAGAGCCCAAAATCATGCCTTGGCCTAAGATCTGCGGTAATAAAAAAACACCACTCATTGCAATCAGAATCACCACTTGCCAGAAAAGCGGCTTTTGTACTATTTTTTGTTTCAAAAAAAAACCTCCTTGCACCTTTTCGGTACGCTCATAAAAAGAGTACCAGATAGGGACGAGGAGGGGAAAAAGAAAGCTTAGTGAAAAGGGATACATGGTAAAAATTTAACCAATTACTAAACTTTTCTAGGTTTTAGGTGGTCATTTCTTTGCTTTTTCTCAAATTTATTGGGTGATCGTTTGCCAGCTTTCCAGTAGTTCGCTTAAAAGCGGGACGACCGTTTCTGCAGGGGCTGCCTCTTTTTGGACATTGGCACTGACTAGCTGATCGTACATATAGCCATACAGAGAATCGAGATCTTCAGCGATAGCGCCACCTTGCTCACGGTCTAAAGAGACCCGTAATTCCAATAAAATATTCTGCGCCTTGACAAATTGCTGATGAGCTTGGCTCAAATCTTCTTTTTCCAATGCGATCACTGCTAATTTGATATTTTTGATCGCTGCTTGCAACAGCATTTCAATCAGTTTGTTGGGGGAGGCACTCATTACTTGGTTCTGCAAATAGTTGTTTTGCATTTTTTGATAATTCATCTTTTTTTCCTCACTATAAATCAAATTCGACGAAGGCGGCACTGTCTTCTTGCTGCAAATACGTTTTGACAAGATTGTTTTTGCGGTTCAAACGCCCCAATTCTTGTTTGATCTCTTGCTGCTGGGCTTTGACCTGGTCTAGGAACGCTTGATACGCTTGGATCACTTGTTGCGCCAGTGCACTGGTTTGTGGACTATGGCTCTGTTCTTCTGCTTGCATGGCTGCTATGACCGCTGCATTGGCTGCCATCAAACGACCGGCTTCTTCGCTGTCGCCGCGCCATTTTGCAAACCCAGTTAAAATCTGATTCAAACGTTCATCTAATGATACGTGTGGCTCCATAGGTTGTTTCCTTTCTTGTTGACGAGGGTTTCTTATGCGAATGAAAAAATGACTGCTTTAATCGGATATCCTGCCTAGTTTGACGTATTGGCAAACTGATTGCTTAGGTAACTCAGCTGATTTTCAGCCTCCATCATCACGGAGTCTAATTTGGTAAACATTGTGATGTAACGCTCTTTTTTCATTGCTAAAATATCATCAAACCGTGTAATCTGTTTGTTTAAATCCTTGATGGTACTGTCATAGGTCGCAGATTTGGTGGCAATGATCCCTTTATTGGCTGAAGTATTGACGACATAACTGTTGGCTAATTCTTTTAGCGCTAATGTATAGCCGGTCTCTTTCGTACTCGCAGTGCCATCGGCTTCTTTGGTTTTCGTACTTGCATAAAAGAAGGACTTCACAGCAGCGGGATCTTCCGCTAGGGCTTCTTTTAACTTGGTCGTATCCAGTCCCAATGTACCATCATTATCGACGGTGGAGATGCCTAGCTTATTAGCGGTCAGCTTTGAGCCGCTGACGGCTGGAATGGTGATCAAATTTCGCAATTGAGTCTGTAGACGGGTCAACGCACTGTCTCCCACCAAGGTCCCCGTCTTGTTGTTTTCACTACTAGGATCTCCCACGGTCAAATTGTCGCCGATAAAACTCATCAAGCTATTGTATTGATCCACTAATCCTTGCACTGCATCAACGACTTTCGAGGTATCATTGGCTAAAGAAAGCGTCACATGCTCCTCGCTTTTTTTCGCTAACGTCAGAGTGACACCATCGATAACATCCGTCACACTGTTGCTGTCGCGAGTGATCTTCATGCCGTCTAGCTCAAAAATAGCCGGTTGGCCTTGCGTCGTTGTCGCAGTTGAACCGATCCCTAACCCTTCGGCGGCATTGCCGTCGATCAAGAAATTTTTGTCGCCCATTTTGGTATTCGTTAAAATCAAACGGTTATCCACGATGCTCGCCGCGACGAAGGTCGTCTTGCTTTGGCTATTGATCTTGGCTGCCACATCTTTTAAGCTGTCTTCGGCCGTGATCTCGATCGAAGCGGTGATCGGTTTGCCATCTTCATCGACTTCCGAACTGGTCAATGACAGCTGACCACTGACATTTAGGGCCGTTTTGCTACTTTGAGCTACTTGACTCCCCGTCACCTTCGTGGCTGTTGCTAGTTGGTTGACTTTTAGATCATAGGTGCCTTCTGGAGCTTCCGTTGTTCCTGCAATTGAAGCGATGCTGCTATTGGTGGTCGTCGCTTTTTTCGTTTGATAAGCATCATCTTTTTGTAATGCATCGACTTTTGACAAAAAGTTAGTCAAGCGAGTGCTGATATCACTCCACGCCGTTTTTTGTGCTTTTAGCGACGTGATTTTATTCTCAGCGCGGGTCTTGTTGATCGCATCTGCCGCCAATAATTTTTCAATATCTTCTGAAGTCACGCCAGAATAACTCCCTAGCGTTGTACTGATTCCTGAACTGCTGGTTACACTTGCCATGTTTTCATCCCTTTCGATCGACCGCGATGCCCATGTCATCCCATATTTTCCCAATCACGTCTAGCATGTTGGCGGGCGGGATCTCTTTGATCACTTCGTTGGTCTGCATATCCACTAAACGCACCATCGTACGCCCTGTGCGCTCATGTACTTCATAAGCCAATTTCATATCTTTGCCAAGTAGTCGCTGATTCACTTCCTCCACGGAGGCTGCGATCTTGTGCTGATCGGCTACTGAAAAATAGTGGATCGGCGGTTCAGTGGCCACTGTCTGTTCCTTTTTCTCCGCCAGTTTCCCCTCTTGGTGTTGCGGCTGAAGGTTGGCGTTCTCTTGATCTAGGGATTCGATCGGACGTGCTTTAGCGACCGACGCAACGGCTTCGATCGGGTGTATTCCTGACATTGGCTGAATATCCATCAGAGCTTCCTCATTTCTAAGCGTTTTTGTGCTGCTATGTAAAACACAAGAACTGCGCTTCCCCTAGGCAGTCCTTGTGTCAGTGGTTCACTTGATCAAAAATTATCCTTGTAACAAGCTCAATACGCTGTTAGGCATTGAGTTTGCTTGTGCCAACATTGAAGTTGCTGCTTGAGAAAGGATGTTGCTCTTCGTAAAGCTCATCATTTCTTGCGCCATATCAACGTCACGGATACGTGAGTTTGCTTCAGATAAGTTTTCTTGCGTTGTACCTAAGTTGTTGATTGTGTGTTCTAGACGGTTTTGCGCCGCACCAAGATCCGCACGTTGTGCAGAAACTGCTTTGATCGCTTCATCGATTTTTGTGATTGGGTTGTTTTCAACGCTGACAGTTGCCGCTGCTGCTTTGCCTTCATCAGAAGCGGTAAATGTTGCTAAAGCATCATCGTATGTTTTTTGAGCTGTTGCTTTTGCTGTATCATCCGCTGCTGTATCGATGGCTGTTTGTAATTCAGCAACTGTTTTACCAGCAGCCGCATCAACTGTTCCGTCCGCTGCATATTTTGTTGTAGCATCTGCTTTGAAGGCAGTCGCTACTGCTTTATCTTTTGCTGCAGCAACAGCTTTGGCATCGCTTGTATCAATGGCTTGTGTTAAATCTAAGCCTTTTACTTTCAAGGCAGATGAGCTCATGTTGTTGATCGAAACGCTCATTGTTTGGTTTGCGTTGGCACCGATTTGGAAAGTGAATGATTTCGCATCGTCGCCTTCACCAGTCAACAAGCTTTTTGTATTGAATTCAGTGGTATTGCTGATACGGTCGATTTCATCAGACAATGCGGTGTATTCTTTGTTGATCGCACTGCGGTCGTCATCACTTAACGTACCATTTGAACTTTGAACCGCAAGATCACGCATACGGCCTAAGATGCTGTGGGTTTCATTTAATGCACCTTCTGCTGTTTGGATCAATGAAATACCATCTTGTGCGTTGCTTTTTGCTTGTGACAAACCGCCGATTTGGCCTTTCATTTTTTCAGAAATTGCTAAGCCAGCTGCGTCGTCCCCAGCTTTGTTGATGCGTAAGCCTGAAGATAATTTAGACAAAGAATTGCTTTTAGAAGCATTTGCTGCCGTTAGGCGTGAGTAAGTATTCAATGCTGAAACGTTTGTATTGATTCTCATGTGTAGTTCCTCCTAATTTTT
Source organism: Enterococcus sp. AZ063 (assembly GCF_051715045.1). Lineage (NCBI taxonomy): Bacteria > Bacillati > Bacillota > Bacilli > Lactobacillales > Enterococcaceae > Enterococcus > Enterococcus sp. AZ063. Next base: position 146,068 of record NZ_JBIOTA010000001.1, on the reverse strand, counting down.
ATTCGCTAAGGTTTCCCTCTGCTACTATTTATCGGAAGAAACCGTTCAGGGTTAAGCCTTTTTTCTAAAAAAAATAAAAAACTTTTGCTCTCAGCAAAGAACAAAAGTTTTTGGGTTAATTTAAATAATCTAGAATGGACATCTGCATGATCTTTGTTCCCATCGCTAATGTTGAACGGTAGGCAGTCATTTGATTTTGATATTCCATATACTTTTCCGCAATATCGACGTCTTGTTTGTTGGACAGTGTTTCGGTCAAGTTCAGCTTTTCCGTCTCATTTCGATCAGCTGCCGCCTCCAAGCGATTGTAGAGGGTGCCGATCTGCGCCCGTACATTCACCACATTAGTGGCATGCTGGTCATGAGCGGTTAAAAGCTCGCCCCCTAAGGCATCTTTATCATCACTGCGCAATGCAGACAACAAATCATTGAAATAGGTGCTTAAATTTTGGGGATCCGCAGCTGTGCCCGTCTCGTTCATCAGACGATCACCGCTGGCTAACAGATCCACTGAGACCCCATTTGCGATTTCTCGCGGCAAGTCTTCGCTGGTGCCATTGTATTTGATACCGACGATGGCGTCATTTTCTTTGACGATCTCAAAAGGCGCCGTCGTCGTATTCGTTCCGCTAAATAGATAGCGGCCATCAAAGTTGGTGTTTAATGATTCAACGATGCCTTCGATCTCTTGCTCGATCTCTGAACGATTTGCCCCTAATTCCTCACTGCCAGCTGTCGCATTGGCAGAAGATTGAACCAACGAGCGAATCCGCAGCATCGAAGTACTGACGCTTTCTAAAGCAGAATCTTGGGCTTTTGTCCAAGAAATACTGTCTTTGATCGTATTGTTGTAAGTTTTGTTTTGATTTAACGACACATTGAGATCCATGATTTTTGAAACCAGCAGCGGATTATCCGAGGACTTGCTGACTTCTTTTAAGCTCGATAGCTGATTCAACGTGGATTGGACTTTGGAGGCGTTGGTTCCTAGATTTCGTAAAAAATCATTGTAGGTGATTGAATTGGAAATACGCATGGTCTACACTCCTGTTCGATTGATCAATGTGTCTAACATTTCAGAAACGACCGATAATATGCGGGCATTGGCCTGAAATCCTTGTTGGAAACGAATCACATCTGACATTTCTTCATTTAATGAAACCCCAGACACCGATTGATTTTTGTATTCTAGTTGATTCAGCAGCGACAATTGGGCACTGACTGTATTGTCGGCTTGCTGTTTTGAGATCCCGTTTTTGGTGACGATGCTGTTAAAGTAGCTGCTGACACTCATGCCAGATGCTGCATTGGCAAACGTCAATGTCTCAGAATCAAAAGAAGCGATCGTCTTTTCTGACAACGGGAAGTCCAATTTGGCACTGCTGAGTTTCGCCATTGCAGCAGCTCTTGAACCATCTCCTGCTGCATTGCTCGTTCCGCCGGTCACCAGACTTGGGTTATCTAACAGTGCTTGGCTGACCCGAATCGTCGTCGCTGTACCAGTATCATCTTGGCCGATCTCAAATAGTCCGCTTGTACGAGAAGCGCCGCCGGTAAAGACCATGTTCATGGCTTGCGCGATCGTCGACGTAAAGTTGTTCAATTCCGTCAGGCGACTGCCGATCTCCCCAGATGATGCTTGCAGGCCTCCGATCGCGCCTTCTTTGATTGGCAATTCTGTATAGGCGGTTTCGCCCTTGTCGGTGGTTTTCGTCAACAAGACGGTTCCAGCTGGATAAGACCCTGTGATGGTTTCGGCAGGATTCAAGGCGTTGCCATCTTTGGAAACCAAGGCGCCTGTCTCGCTTTGTCCCACCACCACACTAAGGGTATTGCGTTCCTCCGCACTTAAAATCGTTTGTCCGCTCATGGATACAAACCCACGGCCATACTGATCGGTCTTGGTTTCGATCCCTGCTAGACCCGAGAGATCTTTCAACAGACTGTCTCGACGATCTAAAAGATCATTGGGTGTCTCACCACTTGTCGTCAACCCATAGATCTGTTCATTCAAGGATTGTAGCTGTTTGACCTTCTCATTGAAGTCCAGCGCGGATTTTTCGATGGTATCCAGCGTATCGCTTTGCAGCTGCGTCATTTGTTTGCCCATTTGGTTGATGGTATCGGCAAACGTACTGCTGTTTTCCAGCACAAGGGTCTTAGACGTATCCAGTTCAGGATTGTTGGCTAATGCGGTCCAAGAATCAAACATCGTTGCCAGCTGTTTGGACAGTCCGTTGTCAGAAGGCTCATTCATTAAACTTTCCAGCTGTCCTAATATGTCTGCTTTTTGTTCATAATATGTATAGGTAGAATTGGCATTGCGTACTTGTCCAATGACAAAATCATCGACGATCCGTTCGACACTGCCGACTTTCACACCCATACCGATGCTGCCGACACCCGCTAAATGATAAGACGCTTCGGCTTGCAAGTTGACTCGTTGTCTAGAGTAGCCGTCTGTATTGGTATTTGCAATGTTATGGCTGCTGGTTTGCAACGCTGCTTGATTGGCGGTCATGCCCCGGGTTGCGGTGCCTAATGAACCAAATAGTCCTGTCATAGAAGTACTCCTTACATTTTTTGATCGATGATCGCTGTTGAGACAGCTTGTTTTTCTTGGTATTTCGAATACGTATTTGCCGGTGTCTTGATATTTTCTTTGACTGCATCCATCAAAACAGTTTGGAAACTAATGGCTTGCTCCGTCAGCAGGAGATTCTCGGCTTGCTGCACTTGGATCTGGCGGATGAGTTCTTTGATCGCCACTGAAAGAGTTCCTTCATACGTGGAAAAAATGGGTACGAAGGCGGTTTTTTTCTCGACGAGTTCTGGTAATTTTTCTGCTTGATTTTTGATCAAGCAGGTCTTTTCTTTTTGCAGCAACCGCAAGAACTGCTGAAGCTGACGCTCAAATTCCCGTTCTGTCATCTAGTCGACCTGCTTTTCATCTTGTTGCAGCATTTTATCTGCGATCGTTTCGGCAGAAACTTGGTAGGTGCCTTCTTTGATCGCTCGTTTCAATTCTGCCACTCGCTCACTGCGACTGGCTGTTTGATTGGCACTCTTTTGAATGGCTTGAGCTGTTTCGGACAATTGAACATCGACGGTTTTTTCTGTCTGAGCAGCAGATGGCTTTTCTTGTTTGACCGCTTCACGTTTGATGGCCTTGTCGCTGTATTCTGCGTAACCTCTTTCGATTTTCATAGGTTCTCCTCCGTTCTCATTCTTCTACCCTCTACTATCGGTCAAATCACAAAAAAGTTAAACCCATATGTTTAACTTTTTGCGATTTCTTCAAATTAATGCAAATTGTGGATGCGTTGTTTTTGCGAAAGAATGTTGGTGATCCGCACACCAAAGTTTTCATTGATGACCACGACTTCCCCAGTGGCGATCAGTTTGCCGTTCAACAAAATCTCTAGCGGTTCATCCGTCAGTTTTTCCAGCTCGATGACGGACCCCGTATTGAAAGATAAAATGTCTTTAATGGTTTTTTTGCTGCGGCCTAACACGACACTTAGATCCAGTGGCACATCAAGAATCAAGTCCAAATTGTCCCCATCGCTCACCCCGCTAGAGGCCAATGTTTGAAACGCCGGTTTGCTGACTTCCACGGGCTTTGATGCAGCCGCTGGTTCTGGCGTAGGCGCAGCAACGGGTGCCGTTGGCTGCGGTGTTGGTGTTTCCCGAGTAACGACAGTCGCTTCGTCTGAGAGCATCGCACTGGCGATATCGTTGACCACAGGATCCGTAAAGATCTGCATGATTTTGCTTTCGATCAAACCTTCGACGCGCAAAGAAAATGAGATACAGTAAATCTCTTCCTCTGCCTCGATCCCGCTATACTCAATGTTTTCTGGTGTCTCCCATAGTTTGACGATCGGCGGCAAGATATCCACTTTGCGGCTGATCATCGTTGCCATCGAAGTCGAGGCAGTCCCAATCATTTGGTTCATAGCTTCTGCCACAGCACTTAGCTCTAATTCCGTAAATTGAGTGTTGCTGGTTTCACCAGTTCCACCCATCATCAAATCGGCGATCACGATGGCATCTTTGACTTCTAATAGCATCAAATTACTGCCTAAAAGGCCTTCTTTAAATTCAACTGTCGTCGCTACTTTTGGTGCAACGAGGTCGTTTAAGATCTCACCAAATTTGATTTTAGACACCCGGGGAGTCGTGATGCTGACCCGACGATCAAGAATGGAAGACAACGTCGTCGCCGCTTGCGACATGGAGATATTGCCAACTTCGCCGATAATGTCGACTTTGACTTGCTCTTCTAATCCTTGTGGCTGGGCTGGGGCACTTTGATTCAACAATGCATCGATTTCTGCTTGGGATAAACGTTCACTCATAGTTCTTGCTCCTCTTCTAACTTGTCTAATAATTCAATGGCTAAACGGTCCTCTTGCTTCCCAGGTTTTGCTCGGAAGTAAGGTTTTCCATCGATGAAAGTCTCCAATGGTTCAGTAATTTTTTTGTCTAGTTTGATGACATCGCCTTCTTCTAAGTGGAGAAACTCAGAAAGACTCATTTGAGCATGGCCCAGCAGAACTTCTAAATTCAAACCGACGCCATTCAAACTTTTTTGCAACTCGCGGCTATCGTCTTGGTTGACTGGCTGATTGCTATCAAACCAATTGCGGAAACTTAATTTATCAATGATCCCTTCAAAGAAGACATAAGGGATACATAGATTGATAAAATGTTTCACTTCAAAAATTTTGATAGTAAAGGTCACTAACACGACGGGTTCGTTGGGCGACATGTTTTGCATCAATTGCGGATTCGTATCGATTCCATCCAAAACCGAATCCAAGGCAACGATGTCCTTCCAAACATTTTGGTAGACCCGTACAAATTGTGCCACCACTTCTTCCAAGATTGCTGTTTCAATATCAGTAAAACTTTTTTTCTCGCTAAAATCCATTTCGATCGGCTTGTTTTGATAGACATCCAAGCCGCCGCACAACAACTCCACCAACATCATACACAGTTGTGGGTTCATCTCGATCATTTGAATCCCGCTCAAAGGCTGCGAATGAAAGAGCCCCAACAAAGTAAATTTTGGTATCGAATGGATAAATTCGTCATAACTGACTTGTTCGATAGCTGCCAACTGCAAAGAAACATTGGTCCGCAGTTGGGTAGAAAGCATGCTGCTGCTCATCTTCGAGAAATCCTCGAAGATCATGTGCAGGGTATTGACGTATTCTTTCGACAGCTTTGTTGGTCGGCGAAAATCGTAGGCTTTCACTTTGGCTTGTTTGTCTTCTATCTCAATAATTTCTTGATCGATCTCTCCGCTGCTCATCGCATTCAACAATAAATCAATCTCTTGCTGCGTCAATACCTGATCCACACTAATCCCCCATTTTTTTAAAAAATCATGTGATCGATTTGAATCACACTGGCTACTTTTTCACCGATCGTCACGACCCCAACGGCATGTTCTGTCTCTTGATTGCCCAGTTGGATATCGTCTTCAGTGATATCAAGTACTTCAATTACTTCTTCTACGAGGACCCCTTTGGTCTCCTCTTGCTTCTTCATGATCAATATGTTTTTTTCGTAGGCTGGTTCCATGATGGGAATCAATTTTGCCAAACGAATCACCGTTACGACAGACCCCCGCAGATTGATCAACCCTTCCACCCACTCTGGTGCTAAGGGCACCTTCGTAAAGGAAGGGGCATCAATGACCTCGTCCACCGAGTCCGCCGAGATCAAATAGTACTGCTGGGCCATTTTGAAAAGAATCATCTGCATGTCGCTATCCTCCTAGGCATTAGGCAAAGGCTTTGTCGATGGCAGTGATTACGCGGTCCGTGTCAAAGGGCTTCACGATAAAGTCCACCGCACCGGCGCGAATCGCATCCATCACCATTCCTTGTTGTCCCATGGCACTGCACATTACGACTTTGGCCTGCGCATCAAACGTGCGGATCATTTTTAATGCCTCTAAGCCGTCCACTTCTGGCATCGTGATATCCATAGTCACTAAGTCTGGTGTCGTTGCTTGGTATTTTTCAAAAGCCTCTTGGCCATTTTGGGCTTCCCCCACGACTTCATAGCCGTTTTTTTCTAAAATATCCTTTAATTTCATGCGCATAAATACCGCATCATCCACAATCAATACTTTTTTTGACATTGTATTTGCCCCTTTCAAATTCCTAATGAATCAAATATGTTTTCTAGTACACCGATTTCTGGAATCAAAAATAACGATGCGTCTAATGTTTCTTTGGCGTAGACGAACTCATTACGGATCACCATCACCTGCTCATCATACTGGGCCATCGCCAAATAGATGGAGCTGATCGCTGCGCCAAAGAAATCATAGCTGGCGCTTGGTAAAGACGCACTCAGCTGGGTTTCCAACAGTTGCCCGATCGCGATCAAAAAAGAATTGGTAAGGATGTTGGTCAACTCGTTGATGACCGATTGCTTCAATTCTTCAGACGGATCGCTTTCTTGGATCATCAACTGACGCAATTTTGCGGCGGATTCATCCGTTAAGACAAACAAGAAGATCCCTCGAAATGCCCCTTCGATCTGGCTCATCACCACATGAACTTCTTTGTCTTCCGCCATGATCTGCTGATACAGGTCCTCATAAGCTAGAATCTCGACTTCCGGTACCCGCATATCGATTGGTTGTTGGACGAGCTTTGATAAACTAGTCGCAGCGTGACCACCGCCGATATTGATCAGTTCTTTTAGGCCATCGATCTGCAGCGCTGTATAAATCATAAGCGGTCATCCTTTTTTTCCTGACAGATGGCATGAATGTCTAGGATCAGTGCGATCGAGCCGTTGCCCATAATCGTTGCCCCTTGATAGCGATTCAGCTTTTGCAGCAGCGGATCAATTTTCTTGATGACGATTTCTTGCTGGCCGATCAGCTCATCTGCCAAAATGCCGTGAAATTGCTGGTCATTGTTGACGATGATGGCGAATTTTTTCTCAGATGGATCGCCTTCGATCGCTAAGAGTTGATCGGTCCGAACCAACGGAATCAACTCCTCTTGAAAACGATAGACCTCATCCGAGACCGTCTGGATGATCTCTTCTTCTTTGACCATCACCACGCGTTCGACGAGATTTAGTGGGATCGCAAAGGTTTCTGCTCCGACGCGAACCATCAACGCTTGAATGATCGACAGAGTCAATGGCAGTTTGATCACAAACTGCGTGCCTTTATTTGGCTGGCTCTTCATTTCGATCGTGCCCCCTAGTTGGGTGATCTTGGATTGCACGGCATCCATCCCGACACCGCGCCCAGAAATGTTAGTCACTTCTTGTGCCGTTGAAAAACCAGGATGGAAAATCAGCTGCTGCAACGCTTCATCGGAAAGACCTTCCGTTGCTAAGCCTTTCTTTTCAGCACTTGCTTTGATTACTTGCGGATCAAGGCCTTTGCCATCATCCTCTAAAGTAATGATCACGCGATTGCCTTCTTGATAGGCCGCCAAGCGAATCGTGCCCTTGCGCGGTTTGCCCAGTTTTTCCCGAACATCGGGTGCTTCGATGCCGTGATCGACAGAATTACGTAACAGATGGACCAGAGGTTCGCTCAATTCAGAAACCACTGTTTTATCCAATTCCGTTTCTTCCCCAAAAATGACAAGTTCCATTTCCTTTTGCAGTTCATTGGATAAGTCCCGAACCATTCGTGGAAAGCGACTAAAGACGACATTGACTTGCTGCATGCGGATCCGCAAGACCAAATCTTGCAGCTCAGAGGTCAATCGCGAAACTTGCTCTAAGGGGTCTTTGACTGCTTCGATGTTTTCCCGCTCACTGACATCTTCCAATTGATTGCGATAGACCACCAATTCGGACACGAGATCCAAGAATGAATCTAAGCGATTCAAGTCGACTCGGATCGATTGATTTTGGGCGGACGCATGATGCGCGGGCGCCGGCGATTTTTCTTTCGCTTCTGTTGTCGCTTGCTGAAGAGCAGAAGTCTCTGACTCTGGGGTCGGCACTGGTTGAAGCAGCTCTTCTGCCTCCTCCAACACAGCAGCTGAAGGATCAAACGGTGCCACCACGAAGGCTTCGATCTCACTGTTGCTGGCGATGTTTTGCTCGACATCAGCCAGTGTTTGCTGCGTCAAATACAGCAGTGAAAAATCTGATTCAAAGGTGCCTTCTTCAAGTGTTTGGGCATCTGGTTCTGTATAGAGAACATCCCCTGCTTGGCCAAGCTTTTCCATGATCAAGAAGGCACGAGCACCTTTTAACATGGATTGGGCATCTAAGCGAACAGCAATTTGGACCGCTTGATAGCCATCTCCAGCCGCTTGCTCGATCACATACAGATCAGAAGGATCGATCTGTTGAAGCTGTGGGGTTAACGCGCCCACTGCGGTGGGGTTTTGGCTTGCTTCTGTCTCGGTTGATATACCGCCAGAATGTTCCGTTTGATCAAGTTCGGCCAATAAATCGGCAATTTGAGCTGGCTGCAGGTCGCGTTCTTCCCGCAAGTCCTCCACAAGTTCTGACAGGCGATCCAGACATTTGAAAATCAATGAGATCGATTGCTGGGTCACTTGCAAGGTCCCAGTTTTAAATAACTCAAAAATATTTTCCATTTTATGGGTCAGCTGCGTCATGACGTCATAGCCCATCGTTGCCGCCATCCCTTTAAGGGTATGGGCAGAACGGAAAATATCATTCAGCAAGGCGCTATCTTTTGGATCGTTTTCCAATTGCAAGACATGATCATTCAACTGTGCTAAATGATCGTCTGTTTCTTCAAAGAAAAGGGTACGATAGACACTATTGTCATCCAAATGGGTCCCTCCTTTACAAAATTATACTTTTTGATAGATAAACGAATCGATTTTCTTGAGGCCGAATTGTTCCGCAAAATTGATCGTTTCTGTCGCTCCCGTAAACAAAATGCCCCCTGGGACCAATGCATCGCTGAATTTTTGATAGACGGCATCCCGAGCATCACTTTTGAAATAAATCGTCACATTGCGGCAAACGATCACATCAAAAGGCCCATTGTACGGGTCTTTCAAAAGATCGTGTTGCTTAAAATGAACCCGCCGTTTGATTTCCGGTTTGATCTGATACTGGTTCTTTTCTTTTGCATCAAAAAAACGGGTACGTTCTGCCGCTGAGACATTCCGCAATTCGTGGTCTCGATAGAGTCCTTGCTTGGCTTTTGCCAAAATTTGCGTATCGATATCGGTAGCCAAGACATTGGCTGCGGCAATTTGGTTTTTTTCTAGCAGCATCGCGATCGTATAGGGTTCTGCCCCAATCGAACATGCGGCACTCCAAATTTTGGGCAGCGTGGTTTTCGGGAGAACAATGGTTTTCAAGACGCGTTCAAAGGCGTCAAACAGTTCTTTGTTGCGATAAAATTCCGTTACGTTAATGGTGATATGGGCTAAAAAAGCCGCCCGCACCCCGTCATCGCCTTCGATCAATTGCTGGTATTCCCTCAACGTTTTTGCCCCGCTGTTTTCCATGATCGTAAGGATGCGGCGCTGCATTTGATTTTCTTTGTATGCGGCTAAGGGAATCCCTAATCGGCGATCCACCCACGCATTAAATAAGGCAAATTCTTCTTCCATCTTCTTCACCTGACCATCTGTGCAATTTTTGCTTCAATGCCCTGCAATGGCAGGACTTCATCTACGACTCCTTGTTCAATGGCATACCGCGGCATCCCAAAGACTGTACACGTTTCTTTGTCTTGAACGATCGTATAGCCCCCAGCCGCTTGGATCTGTCGTAAGCCAGCGGTGCCGTCTTTTCCCATCCCCGTCAAAACCACTGCCGCTAGTTGCGGGCCATAGTAGTCAGCTGCTGAGGAAAAAAGATAATCGACGGTTGGCCGCGTCCCATGCCGTTTTTCTCGCTGGTCCAGCTGCAGGTGCCCTTGTTGGACCGTCATGTGGTAATCCCCTGGACAAAGATACACTTGATTTTCGATCCGCATGCCGTCGACTGCTTCTTGTACTCGGACGGTTGTCTCTGTGTCTAAGCGTTTTGCAAAGGAAGCCGTGAAGCCCGCTGGCATATGCTGAACGATCAAAATCGGGCAACGCAAACGTGCAGGCAGACGGCGAATAATTCCCAGCAAAGCACGGGGTCCGCCTGTTGAAGCACCAATGACTAGCGCATCAAGTGATACCGGCAAGCTGTTTTGTGTCAGCTTAGTGGGCTGGGCAATCGTTGGTACTGGCGGGTGAACCGTACCGACTTCATGATCCATCGCCAAAATCTTTTGATGAAATTCAGCGATCCATTCTTTTTCGATCATCGATAGACTGACGGGTTTTTCCACAAAATCTCGGGCGCCAAGCGCCAAAGCCTCAATCGTGGTTTCTTGATTGGTTAATGAACTAAGCATGATGACGGGAATGGCTGATTGCTGTTTCATCCTCCGCAAGGTCTCTAATCCGTTCATCACTGGCATCTCCACATCCATTACTACCAAATCGATCGCTTCTTTGGTCAGATAGTCCAATGCTTGTTTGCCATTGCGGGCAGCGACGGTCACCTCGATATCAGGCAGCTGATTCAATAAATCTGTCACTACTTTCCGCATGAATGCCGAATCATCGACGATCATTACTTTTTTCATGTCCCTGTACTCCTTTTACAAATAAACGATTTCTTGTTTGACTTGCCGAACCATGGTCTTGAAATCCTGAAGATCCACGATCATCGTTCGACCAGCGCTGCCGCCAACATGTTTGGCTACGATCGGAATGTTTAGCCGAGCCAAGACTTCCTCGACGGCTTCAATATTGCGCTGACCAATATTGCTGGCAGCGTTAAGCGTCTGGAACTGAAACATATTGGCGCCGCCAACGATTTTCGCTTGAAAGCGAGGCCGACGGATCTTTTGTTCCAGCTCAGCCACCATCGCTGGCAATGCCAAGTCCGCAAACTTCTCGGGCTTGATTTCCCGCTTGTGCAAAAAAGGCTGACTATCTGGCAGCATAATATGACTCAAGCCGCCGATATGACTGGCTTCATCGTAAATGATCGTGCCGATGCAAGAACCTAAACCCACCGTGATCAAACGCGTCGGCGCTTGGGCGATCTTATACTCCGAGATCCCCACATGCAGTTCCTCATTCACGGTCATCATTGTCATGGTCATTGACGGCTGCCAATTCCTCTGTCTGATAGGCGTCTAACTCCGCCGTCATCTCAGCGGCTTGTTCATAGCTGAAGAGAAACGGCAGCTCCAATGCCAGCACAAGTTCATCGTCTTTTTTCAGAAAGGCTTCGATATAGTTTTGCTTGAGTCCTGATGTATTTAGTTCCGCATTGCTAGGACTTTCAACTAGCGGTAAAATGCCGACGATCTCTTCCACGTAAAGGCCGATCGCCTGCTCTTGCCAGTGACACAACAAGACCACATTTTGCCCAGTTTCCGGTGTAAATTCATCAAACAGCTTTTTGCGGATGTCAATGATCGGAACCATTGCCTCTTCAAAAGGCTGGATCCCCAGCACGAAATCCGCCACTTCCGGCAGCTGGGTAAAAGAAGCAGCCTCAATGACCCGTACCACATAGTCGATACGCAAGGCAAAGAGTTGTTGATGACTTTTAAATACAACGTATTGTTCCATTGGCGTCACTGCTCCTTTTTAGAATTTGAAACTATCCACTTGGAATTTAAGGATAGTGGCGATCGTTTCGATCTCTTGCACATTCCGTTCAAAGTCTTCGATGACTAAGTAGAAGTCTTCTAAGTTTGCCGTTACTTCTTGGGTGCCGGCAGAGGTTTCCGAAACAGCAGCCGAAATGTTGCTGACGGAAACTTGAACCATGTCTTTTTTCTCAACGATCCCGGTAATATGGGCTTCCACGGCTTGAATACTTGAAACCAATTTTTCGACAATATCAGAGATCTCATTGGCTGACTCGATCGCTTTGTTGATATTGTTGGTTTGTTTTTCGCCGCTTTCAAAGGAATCCGTCACTGCAGAGACCACTTTTTCCGATTTTTTGCGGATCGTTTCAATGATCGAACGAATGCTTTTCGTTGATTGACTGCTTTGTTCCGCCAAGCTGCGGACTTCTTCCGCAACGATAGCAAACCCTCGGCCCGCTTCTCCAGCTCGAGCTGCTTCAATGGATGCATTCAATGCCAGTAAGTTGGTCTGATCAGAAATGTCATTGATCAGCTGAACGATCTTACCGATGCTTTGGACATCTTCGTTCATGTCGTTCATGCTTTCTACTAATTCTGCTTGGTTTTGCCGTTCGATCTCCCAGCTTTCAAACACATGGAACATCATTTCTGAATTGTGGACATTGCTGCTTTGGGATTGACCGACATAGCCGTTCATCAATTCGATCTCTTTGTGGATCTCTTCGATACTTAAGGCTAGCTCGTCCATATCAAAGGAGGTTTGTTCCGCTTCGGAGGCTTGTGAACTAGTGGCATCTGCGATGGCATTCATCGTCTGACGCACATTTTCAATTGAATTTTTGGCATTTTTTGAGGTTGTCGTTAGGCCGCCTACCATTTTTTCCATTCGGCTACTTTCTTCGTGCATGCCAACGATCACCGCTTTGAAGGTGTTTAAAACCCCTTGAAAACGATTTTGAACTTGCCCAAAAAGAGAAGTCTGGTCGCTGCTGCCGATCTCATCGATATGCGACAGATCGCCAGAACCGACTGCTTCTAGTTCTGTCAATAACGTATCCATGCCCGAGTGGGTCTCTTTTTTTACCAAATAGGTCATTCCTACTAACACTGCGATTTCTAGCAGCAGTACGATTACTGAAAAAATAAAAAAACTTTTTGCTGCTTGTCCGTCTCCGTGGGTGCGGATCACGAAGAAATAGCATCCTAATAATACGATCAGGGTAAATCCTAGCGGAATCAACGCCGCCAAGCGGATTTTTTTGATGATAGCTTGTACCTTCTTCTTCATAACAGTATCCTTTCCTATGCAAAATGATCAGTCGTGCTGTTTATCAAGATTCGCTCTTCACTTGATAATCGTTGGGTCACTCCTTCTTTATCCGATTATGAAAACAATCTTCTAGTTCTTTAATCGGATCTTTTGCTAGAAAAGTTAAGCATCTTCACCAGACATATGTATCTTTTGGATCAGCAAAGCGCGTATAGCCGCCTTGATATTCATCACGAACCAAGCGACCGTTTTGCAGCTCGACCACCCGATTACGGACCGTATTGACCATCGTGCTGTCGTGAGTCGCCAAGAGGATCGTGGCACCGACTTGATTGATCCGCAAGAGCAGTTTCATGACTTCAACGGCTGATTTCGCATCCAGATTGGCGGTGGGCTCATCGGCGATCAAGACTGCTGGCTCTGTGACGATCGCCCGCGCAATCGCTACTTTTTTGCGCTGTCCCACGGAAAGCTCTTCAGGATAGTGATCCTTTTGAGGAAACATGCCCACCAGTTGCAGCGCTTTGGCGGTTTTTTCCTGACGCAGCTTGCGGGGAATGCCTAGTACTTGCAGCGCATAATCGACGTTTTTGGCAACCGTCAGATAAGGAAGCAAAAGATCTTCTTGTCCGACGATACCGACTTGTCGTCGAACCATATAGAGATGACGGTCTTTGAGTTGTTCCAACAAGACATTGCCGACTTGGATAGAACCAGCCGAAAGCTCTTCTTCTTTCAAGAGCAATTTGAATAAGGTCGATTTGCCCGCACCGCTGGGACCCACCACATAGATAAATTCTCCTTGAGGGATCGCAACAGAAATATCGGCCAATGCCAACGTGCCATTGCTGAATTTTTTACTGACCTTGGTTAAGCGAATCATGTTCTTTCTCCTCTAATCTGTAAAACGATTGATCACGGACCACATCTCATCGGATGTCTGCATGGCTTTCGTGTTCAATCCATACGCACGCTGGGTCGTTAACAAGTCTGTCATGGAAGTCGCTAGATCCACCGTCGACTGTTCTAACTGTCCTTGCAAGACGCTGCCAAAGGCTGCCGGATTGGTTTGCGAAGTAAGCAACGCTTGATCACCGGCACGATACAGTTGGTTGCCTACTGGCGTGATGTTTCCTGTATTCGTCGGCTGATAAAGGGTCAGCTGTCCCAACACGCGAGTCTGACCATTTTCTTCCGTCGTCAGCTGACCGCTGGCATCTATTGCGATTTGCTGCGCATCTGGCCACTGAGGGGTCGGTACGTTTGTGGTCATTGCCACAGGGTACCCTTCACTATTGACTAATTGCTTGTTCTCACTTAAATGAAAATTGCCTGCTCGACTCAGCAGCAATTGACCAGTTTGGTCCCGGACCCCGAAAAAGCCATTGCCTTGGATCGCGAGATCTAATGGCTGAGTGGTGCCCGCCAGATTGCCTTGGGCAAAACTGGTAGTCGTAGTCGCTTTTGCCCCCATTGACGCACCATATTGGGCGGCGTTGCCATTAAATAGCGTTTCTTCTGCACCGATGGCATTTTCCATCAATGCTTGAAAATGGGTCGTTTGTGCTTGGTAGCCATTGGTATTGACGTTGGCGATGTTGTTGGCTGTCGTGTCTAAGTTTGTCTGCAAATGATTCAACCCAGAACGGCTGATTCCTAATAATCCACTGATATTCATTGACTCATCCTCAAATCTTTCCTAATTCGTTGACCGCTTTTTGCAATGTCTGATTCGTTGAACTCAAGGCTTTCTGATTGGCTTCAAATTCGCGAGAAGTCTGGATCATCGCCACCATTTCATCGGCAACCGCTACATTGGCTTGTTCTAAGGCACCTTGCTGGATCACGGGTGCATTCACCGTGGTTCCTGCTGCGTTGCTAGTCACATAGTTTTGACCAGCTGTAGTCAATGCTTCTGGGGGGAATGTTTGGATCTGAAAGTTCGCTGGTCCCAAGGCGCTGACTGCTTGTCCATTGGCACCCAAGACAAGATAGCCTTCTTGTGTCACGTATTGATTCTGCTGATTGACGGTAAAGTCGCCATTTCTCGTATACAACCGCTGCCCCGCATTGTTTTGAACGACAAAGTAGCCTTCGGAAAGCAGTGCAAAATCGCTGGCTTGTCCCGTCTGTTTGATAGCACCTTGGTCTTGACTGATGGTACTGCCTGCCAATTGGGTCCCTAAAGACAATCCACCGATATCACGGCGGGTATCCGCATTGGGCCCGCTTTGGTAATTATGCAATGCGACTTCATCTAGCGCCGACTGGAACAAAGTTTTTGCTTGATACCCTGTTGTATTGACATTGGCAATATTGCCGCTCGTCGTCTCTTGTCGCTTTTGTAATAATGAAATGTTCCGTGATAAGACATCCAATCCTCGAATCATGCCAGTTCCTCCTCAATCAATGTGCGCAATTTGGCAATCGTTTTGCCATGAATTTGTGAAACTCGCGGAATCGAGACTTCTAAGATTTCAGCGATTTCTTTTAACGTCAGTTCTTCGGTATAGTACAAACTTAAAATCAATTGTTCCCGTTCCCCTAATTTTTTGATGCACGCCACCAATGCGGTGCGTTTTTCTTCAGCGACCAAGGTCTCTTCGACATTTTCGGCTGGATCCCGAACCATATCTTTTAAGGTCATGCCTTCTTCTTGGTAAGCAAACAAGGTATCTTCCAAAGAGACGCTGGCTAAGTAGTGCAGACTCTCATAAATATCCGCTAGTTGACTTTGGTTGATTCCCAGCTGTTTGCAGATCTCGGTGTCGGTCGCTTCTCTTTTGAGGCTTTGCTCCAACTCTTGCCGTGCTTGATAAAACTGATTGACTGCCGCCATTTTGTATCGGGAGATTTTGGCGTGCTTGCGTACTTCATCAATAATTGCCCCTTTGATGCGAATCGCTGCATAGCTTTCAAAAGGAACTTTTTTTGAGGGATCGAATTTCCGCAAGGCATCCATCAGCCCAATCACCCCAATATTATAGAGATCGCCTGATTCATAATCGGCGGTTTTGATAGACAGGCGCTGAACCACCCGTTCCACTAGCGGCAGATACTTGATGATCTCCGCTTCTCGATCGACTTCATACATCGGCGATGCCCCTTCCTAAGAAAATTCTGCTTAAATGTCAATACTGCCCACCGTTTCGATCGCAATTTCATTGGGAATCTCATTTAGAGAAAGAACGGCGATATCTGGAAAATTAAAAACGATCATTTTTTTGAATGCTAACCGGATCTTAGGCGATGCCAGAATCACGAAATTGATATTTTGAGCGATCGCCGCATGTTGGATCCCACTGATGGAATCCAACAGCTTGGTCACGGTATCTGGTTTTAAGACCGGGTACGAGCCAGTTGCGGTTTTTTGGATACTTTGAGCGATGATTTCTTCTAGTTTCGGCTGGATCACCGCCACTTGCAGCTCGTGGTTTTCATTGGCATACTTGGCAGCGATCGTCCGTTTCAATGCTTGGCGGACATATTCTGTCAAAACTTCTACATCTTTCGTGACAACGCCGTAATCGGCTAAGGTTTCTAAGATCGTTGCTAAGTCATTGATGGGAATTTGTTCATCCAATAAATTTTGTAAAACTTTTTGGACCTCGCCGAGCCGCAAAATATCAGGGATCAATTCATCGATCACAACATTGTACTGCTCTTTGATGCCCTCCAATAATTTCTTGACTTCTTGGCGACCTAACAGCTCTGGTGCATGGGCATAGATGATTTCTTTTAAGTGTGTTGCGATCACGGTCAACGGCTCGATAATCGTAAACCCTTGCAGATCCGCCATCTCCTTATCGGATTCATCGATCCACATAGCATCCAGATGAAAGGCTGGTTCTTTTGTTGCGATTCCTTGAAAAGGAAACGGCTCTTCATTCGGACTGATCACCATGACTTTATTCGGGTAAATATCGCCGCGGCCGACTTCGTTGCCGCGGATCTTGATCACGTAATCGTTGGCATCCAAATAGAGATTGTCGCGAATACGAACGGGACTGACTAAGATCCCTAATTCTCTAGCACTCTGTTTACGGATCGCCACGATGCGGTTCATCAAACTGTTGTCGATCGAACTATCCACGATAGGGATCAGACCATACCCGATTTCCACTGAGATTGGTTCCACTTGGAAGGAAGCCACGGAATCGTCTTCTTCCTGTGCTTCTTTTTTGCGTTCCAGTGCCAATTTTTGTTCCCATTGTTTTTGTTCCACTCGCTGCTTTTCTTCTTTTTGCGTAACCAGAAAGCTGGCTGCGAAAAGGCCTAAGCCAATCAACACAAAAGGCACAAAAGGAAACCCAGGAACTAAGGCTAAGACGAAGAGAATCGCCCCCACGATCCGAAACAGTTGGGGATTACGCATCACATCTGCCGCAATATCTAAACCAAAGGAACTATCGTTATCAGAACGAGTCACGATCACCCCAGAAGCAATCGAAATCAATAACGAGGGAATCGAGCTGACCAAGCCATCCCCGATCGCCAGTTTCCCGAATTGGGCGAAGGCTTCCATGACGGTCATTTGTCCCCCCATGGAGAAAATGATCGCCCCGCCGACTAAATTGATGACAGTGATCAAGATCCCTGCGATCGCATCCCCTTTGACAAACTTGCTGGCACCATCCATCGAACCAAAGAAATCAGCTTCTCGCTGCAGATCTTTTCGTCGTTTGCGGGCATCCGCTTCCGTGATCAAACCGGCATTTAGGTCGGAATCGATCGCCATTTGCTTGCCGGGCATCGCATCTAATGTGAAGCGAGCAGTCACTTCTGAGACACGCCCTGCACCATTGGTCACGACGACTAGCTGAACCACCATGATGATCACGAACAAAATGATCCCCACGATGTAATTGCTGCCGGCAACGACATTGGCGAAGGCATCGATCACGTGTCCGCCATTTCCTTGGGTCAAGATCAAACGAGTGGAAGATAGGTTCAAACCTAAACGAAACATCGTTGTGATCAGCAACAAGGTTGGAAACGTAGTGAATTCCAACACTGATTTGGTAAACAGGGTGATCAGTAAAATGTTGATCGCGATCGTCAAATTGATAATGATCAAAATATCTAATAATGCACTCGGTAATGGAATAATAATCAAACCAATAATAGCTAGGACGATCACCGAGATTAAGATATCCGCCAGACCAATGCCTTTTTTCGGTTTTGAGGCAGCCTCATTCATTTTTGTTCCTCCTGTTTCCTTAAATCTTGCCGCGTTGGCTTTCTTCTAACTGATAGACCAAAGCGATGATTTCGGCAATGGCTTCATACATTTCAACAGGGATCAGATCCCCGGGTTCTACTTGACGATAAAGGGCCCGTGCCACTTCACGGTTTTCGATCTGTGGGATATTTTCTTTCAGGGCTTCTGCTTTCATCCGCTGCGCCAGCTGATCTGCCCCTTTGGCCAAGACCCGCGGCACCCCTTCACTGCTGGCATCGTAACGAATCGCAATGGCGAAATGGGTCGGATTGGTGATCAAAACCGTCGCTTCTTTGACGTTGGCGATGGCATTTTGGGTCATCGCACGGTATTTCGCTTTGCGCTGTGCTTTGACTTGCGGATCACCTTCCATTTGCTTGAACTCTTCTTTGACTTCCTGCTTGCTCATCATCAAGTTCTTACGATGGCTATAGCGTTGGTAGCCGTAGTCGACTACGGCCAAAATGATCAAAAAAATCGAAATCTGTAAAAACAATTCTTTGGCACGCAGTAGCATGAACAGGATCGTTTTTTCCAACCCCACTTCACTCAAACCCAGTAAAACAGGGACGGCGGCTAAAAATTGTTGATAGCACA
Organism: Enterococcus sp. AZ063; assembly: GCF_051715045.1. Lineage (NCBI taxonomy): Bacteria > Bacillati > Bacillota > Bacilli > Lactobacillales > Enterococcaceae > Enterococcus > Enterococcus sp. AZ063. The sequence continues at coordinate 127,336 of NZ_JBIOTA010000001.1, read as the reverse complement.
AGTAGACGATCACGCCAAATTTCGCCAATGTTTTGCCTAAATTCATCAACGAGCGCAAACTGAATTGCTGCTTGATCCCGCTGATAGGGTTGAGCTTTTTAAAATCTGGTTTGACGGCCTTGCCAGAAAACAACAGACCGACTTGGGCATAATTCGTGATAAGCCCGACTCCAAGCGCGACCAAAAAGACGGGCGCACACAACAAAAGCAGCAGCAAGATACTCTGCACCCCCAGTTTCGGCAGATCCGCCAAGCTGGTTTGATAATCAGCCAGCTGCGCCAAACTTTGGGAAAAATAAGGCAAAAAAGAAGCGGCGAAAAACTGCCATAAAGACAGGATCAAAAACGAGAAGACCAATAGCGAAACAGCTGCTGCTAATTCCTGGGTCTTAGGGACCTCCCCGCGTTTGCGGGCATCCCGCAGCCGCTTGGCACTAGGTAGTTCGGTTTTTCCATCTTTTTCTGCCATCTTCTCACCTCCTGCTGGCTACCTGTTACTTTATTGAAAGGACTCGATAAACTCCTGCAAGTAGCGGACCGTATCTGGCAAGTGTTTGCCTAAGTACGAAAGGACATTGGGTAATAGCAAGAGAAACACCACAAAACTGATGGCAGTTTTCATCGAGAGACTCATCATCAAAATATTGATCTGGGGGATCGAACGAGAGATCACACCTAGCACCAGGTCCACCAACAGCAGCGCAATGATCATTGGTGCCGCAAGATTGACTGCCATCACCATCATTTGGCTGAAAAGTTTGACGATGCCTTCAACCGTCGTGCCTTGGATCACCACAGAGCCTAAGGGCACGATCCGAAAAGACAACAGCAGTGCTGTGATCAGTCGATGATGCAGATCAAGACCAAAAAACACAGCGATCGTCAGCCAATAGTACGTTTTGCCATACTGGGAAGAGGCGATTTGCAACGTCGGATCATAGGCTTGCGCCATCGAAAAGCCTACTTGAAAGTCGATCAGTTGCCCCGCAATTTCCACACCAGTAAAGACCAGCTGACTCAAATAGCCCATCGCCATCCCAAACAGTACTTCCTTGATGACGAAAACCGTCAGCATAAAGAGGGAAAGCTCGGGAATCGCAGGTGCCGTCGGCAGACATAGGACCGTCAACGCCATGCCGATCACGATTTTTGCCAGTGACGGAAAATTTTGCTGTGAGAAGATCGGACAAAGGACAACAAACGCCAATATTCGACAAAAAATCAACACCGTCGCTTGAATCGGCGCCATCAGGTTTCCTCCTTACATTGCCGCAATCATCTTGAAGATCATTTTGGTAAAATTCAACAAGAGATTCAGCATAAAATTCCCCGCCAAGATCAAGGTCAAAAAAATCGCTAATAGTTTCGGCACAAAGCTCAACGTTTGTTCTTGGATTTGGGTAGTGGCTTGAAAAATACTGATCACCAATCCGACGAGCATGCCGACCAATAAGGCAGGACCAGATATCGCTAAAATTCGAAGAAAGGCTTCCCTTAGCACATCAAGTACCATTTCTACTGTCATTTCCTCTTGGCTCCTTTCTTAGCGGCTATTGAAAGCTCTTGATCAGCGACTCCACGATCAGATACCAGCCATCCACTAAAACAAATAGTAAGATCTTGAAGGGCAGTGAGATCATGATCGGCGACAGCATCATCATCCCCATCGACATCAAGATACTGGAGACGACCAGATCAATGATCAAAAAGGGGATAAAAATCAAAAAGCCGATACTGAAAGCCGTTCGTAACTCACTGATAATAAACGCCGGTACCATAACGGTCAGAGGAACATCGTCAGAAGAATGATACTTTTCGGTCTCCCCATCAGCTTCCGCAAACAAGGCAATGTCTTTTTCCCGTGTCTGTACCATCATAAAGGCCTTGATCCGTTTTTCTGAACGGTCAAAGGCTTCGGCTTGGCTGATCTCTTGGCGATCAAACGGTTCGATCGCTTGCTGGTAGACGTCGGTATACACAGGTTTCATAATAAAAAATGTCAAGAATAAGGCCAACCCGATCAACACTTGATTGGGCGGGTTTTGCTGTGTACCTAACGAACTGCGCACAAAGGACAAGACCATGATGATACGAGTAAAAGAAGTCATCATGATCAGCAAGACTGGTAAAAGGGAAAGCAGCGTCAGCAACAAGAAGGTATTGATCGTATCACTTGAGCCATTCCCATTCGACAATAAATTGTTGATGGTGGAACTGACGTCTTCCGTGTCTAGCGCAAATGCCGTCTGCGGAAGCATCAGACTGCTGAAAAGGACCGCAGCCATGATCTTGATATCTCTGCCTTTGATCTTCATTTTTGCTTGCCTCGTTTTCCAGCAATTTCCGCCTTGGCTTTGTTGAGCCATTCAGAAAAGTCTTTGCCAGCTTGCACTTGGGTGCTTTCTAGGCTTTGCTGTAAAAAAGCGGCCGTTTCTTCTGGCGTCAACTCTTTGATGATTTGGTTTTGCTGTTCAGAAAAGCTCATGACATAACATTTGTCCATGATTTGGACGATCCCGATCGAAGACGACTTGCTGACGGCGATTTTTTGCAAAATACGCAGCTGGTGATTGTGCTGGTTCGTGTAACGATTCAAGTATTTCAAACTGATGTTGATCAAATAAAGAATAAGCAGCAAAAACCCAATCATTTTGACCAGCGATAAAAATGTTTCCATCAACATGCCTCTTTCTATTGGATCACTAAATCCGTCACATAAACATCCTTGGCGATTTCTGATCCGTATTCCTGATTAATTGTTTCTTTCAATGCTTTTTTTAAATTCGGTACACTTTCGGCGGAGCTCAAAATACCGCTGGCCTTTTGTTGGCGCAATAAATTCACGACGCTGTCACGAATGACGGCCACATTTTTCGTGGCTTCCGCGCTTTTTTCCTCATCCGCCACTAAAATCGATAAATTGACCTTCATGTATTGCTGCTCTTGGTTGTCTTCTTTGGCCAGATTGACTAAAAATTCATCCAATGCCACGATCGCTTCGTCTGAGGAGATTTTGCTGCTGTCTTTTGCTGTTTCAGCAGCTGCTGTTTTTTCCCCCGTCAAAAAGTGATTCGTCACTAAGGTCCCGCCGATACTGCCGCCGACTACCACGATCAAGAGGATCGGCAGTAAAACAACCATACTCAAGCCTTTTTTCTCTTTTTCTGCTTTTGGTGCTTTTTCTTCTTTTGCCATCTTTCCCACCCTTACGTTTTCACTTGGTTCGAATGGATCACCGTATGATACTCGATCACCCGCTGCGCAACTTCTTGCGCAGCTTCCGTCACCACTAATGTTTTGCCATCTGTCAGTGTGATCAATGTATCCGGCATTTCTTCGATCCGATAAATCAATGTTGGATTTAAATAGAATGGCTTGCCATTCAATGCTGTCACTAGAATCATGGTCAAACTCCTCTCAATGATGAAGCGTCACGTTCTTAACGTTTTAGATTCAATAATTCTTGCAGCATTTCATCAGAAGTCGTAATACTTCTTGAATTTGCTTGATAGGCACGGCTCGCAATGATCATTTCGGTAAATTCTGTCGAAAGATCGACATTGGACATTTCCAAGGCACCTGCTTGCAGCGTTCCTGCGCCATTGTTGCCAGGTCCTGCAACGATCGGATTCCCTGAGTTGCTGGTTTGGATATAGTTGTTGCCGCCGACTTTTTCTAAGCCTTCTGGGTTATTGAAGGTTGCGACACCGACTTTTCCCATCACAAAGGTTTGATTGCCGTATTTTGCCAACACTAAGCCATTGGCATCGATCGCCATGGAGTTATAGGTCAAGGTTTCCCCATTGACGGTCAGTGTGCTTGGGATCGACAAGGGAGATACCGCACCTTGTCCGCTCAATGCCGTGTTTTCATCAAAGTTGTCATCATAGACAACTGGTTGACCGCCATTGACTGAACGACCTAAGACTTGCATCCCATCACTATTGGTCAAGGTTCCGTTGCTGTCGCGCACGAATGCGCCATCTCGTGTGTAATAGGTTTCGCCATTTGCTCCTGGTCCTTGTACCATAAAGTAACCCTGTCCGCTGATATAAAAATCCATGCTGCGACCTGTCGATTGCGGGGCACCGACTGTATTGATAGTATCGATGGAGCCCGTCTGAACCCCTAAACCGATCTGCGTTGCGTTGATCCCGCCTAAGCCGTTGCCTGGCGCAGTTGCGTTAGACATCGTTTGGCTCATCATGTCTTGGAAAAGGACTCGACTTGATTTGAATCCAACCGTATTGACGTTGGCGATATTATTGGAAACCACGTCCATTTTCGTTTGAAGATTTTTCATTCCACTGACACCTGAATATAATGATCGTAACATGCTTGTTTTCCTCCTTATGGTTGGCGTATTTTCCTCTGTCATTCAGAAAATACTTGCAGCCCCTTTTCAGTCCAGCTGCTATTTGATAAATGTGGCGCTGTCAATATTGGTGACGGTGTGAAGCTCATTCATCCCCATCGCCGTAATGATGGTTCGTGAATGGACATCGGCGATCAAGCCCATATCTTTGTACACGAGCAGTGATTCTTTGCTGCCTTTTTCCGCGAGCTCACTAAGCGCCGTTGAAAGGGATTGGTAATCATCGTCTTGTAAGGTCAATTCTCTTGCGGTCAAACGCTTTTGCGCATGATGGGAGACTTTGATGTCGCTTTGTTTTTGTTCAAGCATTGAAGAGAAGGCTTGTTTGTCCACGGCTTTGCGGGGATGTTGATAAGGCTCCCCGGCAACTTTTTGCAGCCCCTGTTGAATCGTCAAACTCATTTTGCTTCGCCGCCAATCTCTTGGATCGCACTCATACTGTATTCTTTGCCATTTACGACGATCGTGGCGTAGCCATTGGCAAAGCGGACCTTTTCGATGGTTCCTGACAATGTTTCTGTGCCGTCCATCAGAGTGACTTGTTTATTGATCAAGCTAAAGGCTTGCTGCTGTTGCTGTAAAATCACCGAGGTCGTCAACGTTTCGCTCAATTCATTCAAGCTCTCTAAGGTCGTAAATTGAACCAGTTGCGAGATATAGTCGGTGCTACCACCACCAGAAGAATCGCTGCCTCCCATCGATGGGTTGCTCATAGATGCGGCTAAGATCTTCAAAAAATCATCCATGGAGATATCTGAAGATTTTTTTGTTTGCGTTAATGCCGATGTATTGGCAATACCGGCCGCAGCTGCTGTAATTTCATCTGCCATAGGTCTCCTCCTTTACACTAAAATACTGATCGCATGATCGATCGGTGCTAATTGCGGCTCTTCTTCAGCCGTATTGCTTTGATGAAATGGCTTTTTGCTTTGTCCTTTTTGAGCCTGTAAAAAACGCTGTTGGCTTAACTGACTGTCACTTGCCATCATACTGCCGGCAAAGGATTGATTTGACAGCGGACTAGCCTGCTGGACAGAAGCTAATGTAGGTTCTTTGATCGCTAGGATCGGCTGCTCTTGCTTTTGCAAAACTTGCTCTAGCTCATGCTTGATGGACAGCAATAATTCTTTGGCTTGCGGCTGCTGAACGGTCAGTTCTAAGCGGCTGCCTTGGGCATTCGTTTCTAGGGAAAGCTGGATCGTGCCTAATTTTTCGGGAACGAATTGCAGCGTGATTTTTTTCTCGCTTGCCGTGCTGCTCGTTTGGACGAGTTGGGCAGTCGCTTTTGCTAAGGGTAGGACCGCTTGTTCCATACTCGCTTTTGTTGGCGCCGGTCCTTGCTTGGTCAAAAAGGGAGAAACATCAAGCAGCTGCGGTGCTGATGCCGCCATTTCATTGTCAGTTACTGCTGAAGAAGCAATGGCTTGTGCAGAAACAGCTTCCGCTTTTTTGGCAACTATTTCATTCGTGCGTTGCAAGGTGCTAGTCGTATCCGTCGCTTGGTTGGTCACTGGCGACACTTGATCCAATGGTCCCGTTTGGCCCAATTGCGCGGTCCCTTCGGTGGACTGTTTCAGCTGTGCTGCTGTCGTCTGCGCAATCGCGGCTTTTGTTACTGAATCGATTTCCTTGAAAGTCGCGATCCCTTTTGCCGTGGACTGCTCTTCGCCTACTAAGTCTTCTGGCAAAGGCGTTTCAAGCGTTGGTGCAGCGGCTTCACTTCTGTCATTTGTCATCAAAGCTAGACCTTCAAGCGCAGGCTCGGAGGGGTTGATGACTGTGGTGGCTACGTCTATTGGTGCTGGAAAAGCTGCTGAAACACTGTCGAGAGAAGCTGCTGTGGCGCTCGTTTGGTTCTGCTCCGTCGTTGCCATTGATGCCTGTGGCGCTTCTTGAACCAAGCCTGCAAAAGGTGCCTGGCTGATCTGGCTCATTTCTGGCGCTTGTGTCGTTGCAGGTTGTTCGACTGCTGGAGTGATTTCTGGCTCCTGTGGCAGATGTTCCATACTGCTGGCAATCCCCTTTTCTGGTGCGGTGGCGGTTTGCTCCGACATACCTGATGGTTCGAAGGATGCTGACAGGTTGCTTGCGCTCTGTTCCGTCAGCTGTTGCATCAGCAAACTGAAGACTTCTGGTGACGCCTCCGTCTTTTTTGATTTGCTACCGACAGGTACAGCGGTTGCGGCACTTGTTGTGATCTCTTTCATTGTTCACCTCCTCTCAGCTGATGCTTTGAAACCAAGGTCGTCTCATCACTAAAACCATTAGTGCTTTAAGAAAATATGGCGCGATTGCCGAACTCATCCAATTGTTTTTGCTCTTCCAATTGCTGTTCATAGGTGTATTCAGCAAATTGTTTTTCTCGCAGCTTTTCCACGATCTTGCGTTCCTGCTGCGCTTCTACCACCACCGATAAAGACTCTGCCAATTCTTGCTTCACGTGAAACATTTTGTTCTGAACCTCATCGATAGTGGCATTCAACGCAAGCAAATAGCGTTGCTGCACTTGCATCCGCCCAATGGTCATCTCATTGACATCAAAAAGTTGGGCTTTTTCCTGTGTCAGCGTATTCAGGTGCTGTTCTTGCTGAATCAACAATTGTTGTTTTTGGGCGTAAGCGCGTTTGGCTTCTTGCTCAATGGTTTTTCGGTGATCCAATACTTTTTCTAAGGAAAAGTGAAATGCTTGCATAGCTGCTCCTTTATGATCTGTTTTACATGGTCGAACGCTGGCGCTCGATCAGCGCTTCTTCACTGAACAAATGCGCCAGTTCAAAAATCGCTTGTTCAAATGGGATCCGCTCATCCACTTTTTGCTGTAAAAACCGCAGGATGGGGTGATGCAGCGCGATCGCTTGGTCGGTCAACGCATTGCTGCCGCTTTTGTAGGCACCGATATCGATCAAATCCTTGGCCTCTGCATAAACGGCCATGTTTTCTTTTAGTTCCCCCGCATGTTTATGCTGTTCCTCAGAAACAAGGGTCTTCATCAAGCGGCTGAGGCTGTTTTGAATATCGATGGCAGGATAATGATTTTGAGCGGCGATTTTTCGGGACAACAGAATATGTCCATCAAGAATTCCCCGCACCGCATCAGCGATCGGTTCATTCATGTCATCCCCTTCTACCAAGACAGTATAAAAGGCCGTGATCGAGCCTTTGTCCGACATCCCACTGCGTTCTAACAACTTCGGTAAAGCTGTAAACACAGAAGGGGTATAACCTTTGGTCGTCGGCGGCTCGCCTGTCGATAGACCGATCTCCCGCTGCGCCATCGCAAAACGGGTCACCGAATCCATCATCAATACGACTTTCTTCCCTTGATCGCGGTAATACTCAGCGATCGCTGTTGCCACATGAGCCCCTTTTAATCGTACGAGGGGCGGCATATCGGAGGTAGCACAGACAACGACCGACTTGCGGTAACCTTCTGGGCCTAGATCATTTTCAATAAATTCTTTGACTTCTCGTCCCCGCTCGCCGATCAAGCCGATCACGATGACATCGGCTTCGCAATAACGAGCCAACATCCCCAATAAAGTACTCTTACCGACCCCGCTGCCGGCAAAAATGCCGATCCGTTGGCCAAGGCCGACGGTCAAAAGACCATCGATCGCCCGGACACCTGTCGGCATGATCTCAGCGATTTTTTGACGGCGAAAGGGGTCAGGAGAATCTTGACTAACTGGATATTCTGGCGCACTTTCCAGCTCCAGCGCCATATCTAACGGTCGCCCTAGTCCATCTAAGGTGTGCCCTAGCAGCGTATCATCGATTTTTACCGTCAATGATTTGCCAGTTGGCCGCACCAAACAGCCCGGTCCGATGCCTTCTAGCTGATCAAGGGGCATCAGGAGCACGGTTTTTTTCACAAAGCCTACGACTTCAGCTAAGGCTGTATGTGTCTTGTTTTGCAATGCGACTTCACAGATTTCCCCTATGAAAACCGCCAGCCCTTCGACTTTGATCAGTAGACCTACGACTTCGCTGACTTTGCCGTAGGTGGTAAAAAACGGCTGTGCTTGCGCCGTTTTGCGCAGCGCTGTGATCGGTAATTCAAACGTCATTCCTTCACACTGCTTTCTAGAAATTGGCTCAAAAAGCGAGCGATTTCTTTCCTCAGTTCAAAAACCACCAAGGCATTTTCAGATTCGATACAAAAATCGTGTTCCGCCAAGCTGTCATCTGCCATGAGTAAATAGCGAAACCCGCTGATCGTCTGCTTTTTGGTTTCCAACAATTCTCGCAATCCTGCAAGATGCTGCTCTTGGCTGCGAACAGTCACAAATTGATCGGGTTGTTCAAATTGCCATAGCACAGACTCCACAAAAGGCAAGAAGCCTGCTTGCTCATCTGTAAAACGTTGATTGATCAAGGCTTCAGCGATTGTCGTGCCATAAGCGATCATTTCTTGCTTTTTCTCTGAGCGAAAGGTATTGATCTCAGAAACGGCTTCAGCGACATTGGCTTGGGCTTGTGCCATCAATGCTTGCGCGGCTTCTTTGCTGGCATTGAGTCCTTCTTGATAGCCTTGTTGAAAGCCGTCTGCTTGTCCTGCTTGAAAGCCTTCCGTTCTCGCTTCTGCTAGAATTTGCGTTGCTTGTTCTTGTGCATCGGTCAAAATCTGCTGCTTCAAGGCTTCCATTTGCTGCAGATGCCGTTCCTGCTCCAACTGGCGTGCACGTCTAGCCGCTTGCAGTTCTGGGTCTAAGCTTGGTTTCTCAATCGGCGCTTTGATGGTCGTATCCGTCAAAATACTGCGCGCAGCTTCGGTCGTTTTGACCGCCTGCTGCTTCAATAAACTGCTATTTGACCACTGCATCTTGGTCGCCCCTTCCGATGTAGATCTCACCGGTTTCATCTAGCCGTCGAATCACAGCCACCACACTTTGTTGGGCTTCTTCTACAGCAGACAAGCGGGTAGGACCCATAAATTGAATTTCTTCTTGCAGATTTTCCACCGCCCGTGATGAGAGGTTGGAGAAAATAAAGTTCTTGATGTCATCGGTCGTGCCTTTAAGCGCTAAGACTAACACATCGTTTTGAACATCTCGTAAGACTTTTTGAACATCCAAGCGATCGAGGGTCACGATATCCTCGAAAGTAAACAAGCTGGATTTCACTTCGTTGGAGAGTTCTGGTTGCCGCTTTTCTAAGTCGTTCAAAATGTTCTTTTCGGTGCTGCGGCTGACTGAGTTCAAGATCTCAACCAGAGTATGCACACCACCGACATTTTCCGTATCGTTCTCAATGTAATTCGAGAATTTGTTCTCGATCACTTTTTCGATCCGTTCGATCACCAAAGGCGACGTACTGGAGATCGTCCCGATCCGTTCAGCGATCTCCACTTGCAAATGATCGGGAAACTGCGACAAGACGCTGGCCGCTTTGTCCGGCTGCATGTAGCACAAAATCAACGCTACCGTTTGCGGATGTTCACCGATCAACAGATTGGTCAACTGTTGAACATCGGCTTTGCGAGCGATATTAAAGGGCCGTTCCCGCAGCTGAATCTGAGTCAATACGTCAATGACTTCTTTGGCTTTTTGAGGGCCTAATGCTTGGTTCAGCAAATTTTTGGCATAATCGATCCCGCCGTCTAAGACATATTTGCGGGCCGTTGCGGTATGAGAAAATTCCTCCAACACTTGATCCCGCTCTTCGGGACTGACAAAGTCGATATTGGCGATCTCATAGCTCACCTTTTGTATAAATGATTCTGGCAGCAGCTTCATGATCTTTGCAGAGGTATCTGATCCTAGAGAGATCAGAAGAATCGCTGCTTTTTTTACCCCGTCTATTGTATCCATGGCTGCCCCCTTATTTTTCTTTCATCCAAGCTTTGATCAATTCCGCCGCTACTTCAGGATTGCTTTCGGCATAATTTCTAGCCGTTTGATCCAATGTTGGTTCTCCTGAATGTTCTGCTGCGGCTTCTTGTGTGGATGCTTCTGGCACCGCTGGTTTCGTTTCAGCAGACCGATTGCCGACACCGCCAAAAACGACTTCTTGTGCAACTGACGGACTTGCTCCAGTGCTAACTGCTGACGGTTGTGCAAAAGTGACCATTTCCTCCGTCACATCGACTTCCAGCTCGTCTTCTTTACGACGACGTCGGATCACGCCAACGATCATTAAAATCACTAAGAACAAGGTCAACACGATGCCGCCGATGATGGCATACTTGAGATAACCTTTGGCAGCTGCAATCGGTTCATTCCCTTGCGGATCAACGGCTGGATCAACCTCTGCTTGGGCAAAGTCAAATCCTTGGATCGCGATTTGATCACCACGGTCATTGTCATAGCCGACGGCACTAGCAATCAACTGCTGCAATTCTGCTTGATCCGCTTGCGAAAGGTTCGCATTGATCACGATCGAGCTGGTCATTCGTTCGATCATGCCAGGGGCCGTAATGGTCGTGGTGGTCTCGGTATCCAATTCGTTTTCCACCGAACGGCTGTAGGAATTGTTTCCCTCTCCATCCGTGCCCGTCACATTGGAGACATTGTCATCCACCGTCCCTGTTTGGGCTTCTTGGACGGTCCCTTGCGAACCAGCAGCCTGCACTGTCTCACTCTTGATCTCTGGGTCATCATAAGTAACTTTCTTCCGCTCGATCGAGTCAAAATTCAAGTCTAAATTGATCGACACTTGGAATTTGTCTGCGCCATAGATCGGTGTCAGCAGCTTCGCTACTTTTTCTTCTAGTGTTTTTTCATAGGAATCTTTGATGGCAATGTATTTAATGTTCAGGCCACTTAATTGACTGGCTTCATCTTCGGTTCTCGTCAAGGTATTGCCCGCGCTATCAACGACTTTTACATTTTCTGGCTTCAGCTTTTCCACTGCCCCTGAAGTCAAGGTAACGATCCCTTGCACGGACTCGTCTGCAATCTGCTGATTTTTCAAGGTCAACACGATAGAAGCAGTTGGCGCACTTTCCTCAGAAGAAAAGACACTTTCTTCTGGCATTACGAGTAAAACTTTGGCGGATTTGACCGCATCGATCGACTCGATCGCTCGTTGCAGTTCGCCCGTTACTGCCCGCTGATACATGATCTTGCGGTCTTCGTCGGTTGTCATCATGTTGGCATCATCAAATAATTCAAAGCCCGTACTGGTATTTGGTAATTTATTGTCCACGGCAAGATTGATGCGGTATTCATCGACTTGGTCTTTATCGATCAAAATAGTCGTCCCATTGTCGGCTAATTTGTAGGCGATCTGCTGTTCCTCCAAATCCTTGCTGATCGTTCCCGCATCGGCATCGCTTAGATCCGTAAACAAGATACCGTATTCAATTCGCGTATTTAAATAATAAACAGCTGCTGTGATTCCGAGAACGCTGATAACGGAAAGAACAACGATCATTTTCTTTAAAGAGCTTTGCATTTGCCAACGGTCTTTGAGTTGTTCTGTCCATTCTTTCACTTTATCCATCATTTATCCTTATTCCCTCACCCACTGCTAAAACTGCATATTTTTCACGTCATTGTAAGCTTCTAAACACTTGTTTCGTACTTGAACGGCTGTTTGTAGCGCCAGTTGCGCCTCCGTCATGCGAATCATCACATTCCCTAGATCGCTTTCATCGCCGGTGATCAAATTTACAGTATCTTGATCCATGACCGCCGTTTTTTGATTCAACTGATCGACCGCATTGGTCAAGTAAGAAGAAAACTGATTTTCCTCGGCGCCTGCAGCACTGGTCTCGTTTGAAGCAGCCCCCGTGCCTAGTGTCCGCAAAACGTTTTGGTAGTCCGTTAATCCTGTCGTTAAAAGTCCATCCATTTTCTCGTTACCCCTTTGATATTTCTAATGCTTTTTTCAAGATCGTTTTATTCATTTCTGAAGCAGAAACATTGGCTTCGTACGTTCGAACCGCTTGCAACATTGCCACCATTTCATCGGCAATATCCACATTTGATTGACCGACATATCCCTCATCGTTGGCAGCGGGATTGGTAGGATCATAGGTCAGTTTTTCCGTCTCATCGGCAGCGATCCCCGTCACTTTGACACCATATGTAGCCGGTGTTCCTTCGCGACTATTTTTTAAATTTTCTGAAAAAAGAATACTCTTTTTTTGATAAGCAGCGGTTGTTTGTGTTTGATTCGTATTTACATTTGCGATATTGCTGGAGATCGTATCTAGTTTTAACCGTTCCAATGCTAGACCGCTGGCGTTGATCGTTAGTCCATTAAACATACCCATTTGTTTTTCCTGCGCTTTCTATCAATTACTCAATACAAGGTTCATCATTTGCAAGCGACCGTTGACTTGTGCGGTCAATGCACTGTAATATAACCCATTGGCTGCTTGATCCAACATCTCCACTTCAAGATCCACGTTATTGCCGTTGTCTTTGATGCTGGTAGTTGCATTTTCAGTGATTTTCGGTTTTACTTGAGAAACTGACGCTTCGGTTGCAGCGTCCGTCCCTGATGAAGTGAGTGCCTGCTTTAATTCGCTTTCAAACACGATGCGTTTTGCTTTGTACCCATCCGTATTGACATTGGCGATATTAGACGAAATCAATTCTGCGCGTTGGGCAGAAACGTTCATGGCTGTTTTTAATAAATCATAGGTATCCAATAATAATTGCTCCTTCCACCTTCTGTACCAAACGTTTTTTTCAGCGATGGAACAGAAACAAATATATTTATTTATTTTTTTGTTATAGATTAAAAAAACAAGAAGACGTGATGTCATTATAGTAGAATTATTTTTATTTTACAATTTGATTTTTGCAACTTTACGGATATGACATTTAAGTTACAAGCATGTTATGTTATTTGTTAAACACTGTTTCATCGCAATTTCGTCCCCAGTTATAAAAAGCAAACGATCGATATAAAGCGTTTTACAAGCATATCTATGCCTTTTGATCAAAATCAGTTTTTTGATAAAAAAACAAGCATTATTCGAAAAATTGATTAAAACATTTTCATTTGTGCTGAATGACATGACAAACCCTGAGAAACGCTTCACGAAAAAAAACGGTACCATCTATAAATATTCACAAAAATTGCAAGCTGTACCATTTCAAAAATTTGCCGCAACTTGTCCAAAAAACAACAAAAAAAGAAGAAGTTGAAAATTTATTTTAGTTATTTTTAGGATTATTTTTTTTTGCTATTAAGAATGATTTTAATTCACCGATAAAATAAATGAGGGTTTAAAACCTGGAAATAGAATTTAGGAGGACGCAACAAATGGATTTTTTCTTGCTGATCGGTATTATTTTAGGATTGATATCTGTGGTGGTTGGGATGATTGTAAAAGGTGCCAATGTGGCCGTTTTGATCAATCCGGCAGCCGCGATCATCATTTTCGTCGGTGTGATCGCAGCCGTTATCAATTCATTTCCCAGCAGTGATATCAAAAAAATCCCGAAGATCTTCGGCGTTCTGCTGAAAAATAAAGAATACGACTTAAAAACAACCATCAATACCATCGTTGAATTGGCCAACCAAGCCCGGCGCGATGGCTTGTTATCTCTTGAAGGCGCCATCCAAAACTTAGAAGATCCTTTTTTAAAAAAGGGCTTAGAAATGGTGGTCGATGGTATCGCTGCCGAACAGATCCAAGAAATCATGGAAAATGAGATCTATGGGATCGAAGAACGGCATCGCATCGGCTCGGCTATTTTTAAAACCGCCGGCACGAGTTCCCCGACCTTAGGGGTGTTAGGAGCCGTGATCGGGCTGATTGGGGCGCTAGGCAATTTAGAGGATGTAGAAGCACTGGGTCATATGATCTCGGCGGCTTTTGTGGCGACCCTTTATGGTATTTTCTTCGGCTATGTCCTGTTCATTCCCTTTAGCTCACGACTGACCTTAAAATCGGAGCAAGAGGTCCAAATGATGTCGATCATCGTGGAAGGGGTCTTGGCGATCCAAGCCGGGCAATCGCCGAAAAGCATTGAGAAAAAATTATACAGCTTGATCGATCCGAAAAAACGGCAAGAACAATTATAAAGGGTGAAGCGACATGAAGCGAAAAAAGAAACATGAAGAACATGTAGACGAAGCGTGGCTTTTGCCTTACTCGGATATGTTGACCTTGCTGCTGGCTTTGTTCATCGTCATGTTTGCCATGGCGAAAGTCGATGATGAGAAGTTCCAAGAAATCAAAAGCGAATTTGGCACCATCCTTTCCAGCCACCACAGCAATTCATCTGTGATTGGGTCGGTGATCGATATGGGCGAGACCACGCCGCGAAAAAAAGCAGCCACTTCTGCCGAAGCACAAGCGCAAGAAGCAGCGGTTCGGACCCAACTGGAAAATCAGCAACTAGAAAAAATCAGCGACCAGCTGTCACAAGAGCTGGCAGCTTCTGGCTTAAAAGAGCAGACAGAAGTCCGCTTGGAATCCGATGGCTTGCATATCACGCTTGCCAGCAGTATCTTGTTTGCCTCTGGCAGCGCCGAGATCACGGACACCACTCGTCAGTCACTGGATCTGCTATCGGACTCACTAAAAAAATTAAAAGCCAACAAAATCGTGATCGCTGGGCATACCGATAACGTACCTGAAAAAGGCAGTGGCCGCTACCAATCTAACTGGGATCTTAGTTCCGCTCGGGCCATTACCGTTATGGAGTACTTCATCAGCAAAGGCGCCGTTTTAGAAAAAAATGCTGCCATCCAAGCCTTTGCCGATACCGAACCGAAAGCCGATAATAACACCCCCCAAGGCCGCTCGGAAAACCGCCGCGTGGAGATGATCATCCAGCGGACCGAAACGACACAATAGCCCGTAATAAGGTTTTATAAATATCATTATGAAAAGCCAAGATGAGCAACATTCGTCTTGGCTTTTTTGTAGTCTCCTCCTCAACAAACAAAAATCACTCATCAGCCATTCTTGCGAATAGCTGATGAGTGATTTTTTTGCTTGATTTATTTCTCCACTTCAAAACGATTGGTCAATCGCTTCAACTCTTCTGCAATGTCTCTGAGGTCTGCCACATGGTTGGTAAATTCATCCATGGTTGCCAAGACTTCTTCTGCATTTGCGGAAACTTCTTGTGTGCCAGCGGCATTTTCTTCCGTTGATGCGGAAATGTTTTCTAAGTTTTCCAGTACACTGTTTTGAATATTTTCGATACGGGCACTGGCTGCTTCAATATGATGGATGCCTTCGATCATATAGCTGCTGCGTTGGAAAACTTCTTTTGAAGATGAGATCGCTTCTTTGATCAAGTTGGTTTGGCGAACGCCGCCTTTGACAGACGCCGACGTTTGTTTGACCATTTGACTAGACTGCTCACGAATTTCTTCAATGATCGCTTCGATTTCTTTGGTAGAAGCTTTGCTTTGTTCCGCCAATTTACGGATCTCAGCAGCCACGACGGCAAAGCCTTTGCCAGACTCGCCAGCACTTGCGGCTTCGATCGATGCATTCAAGGCTAGCAAGTTGGTTTGGTAAGAAATATCGTTGATGACCCCAATGATCGAGTTGATATTTTGGATACTATCATTCATTCCCGTCATATTCGACATCAAGCGCTCCATCTGTGCCAACTCTTGTCGCCAACTGTCATCGACTTGATCCATGATCGTTAAGTTTTCTTGATTGATCTTCGTAGATTCTTGCGACTTGCTGCTCATGCCGCCAACATTTTCTCGTAATTCTTTCACGACTTGCGACAGATTTTGCATTTGAGACACGCTGTATTCTGTTTCTTGGGCTTGAGCACCGGTCACTTCAGCAATACCCGTAATGGTTTGAGAGACTTCTTCTGTCGCAATATTGGTTTGTTTTGACAATTCTAATAAAGAATCCGACATTCCTGCGACACTGTTGCTTTCTTTTTGTACTTTTTGGATCAATGCACCCGTGCCTTCGATCATCACATTGTAATTGTCCGCCATTTGCTGGATCTCATTGCCTGCTTTGTCTGGATAAACAACTCGGCGTGCCCATTGATCCCATGTCCATTTTTCGCCTTTGGCTCTTTTGGTTTTGCTCATCTTCTCTAGTTTGCCTTCACCGACTTTTCTAAAGTAGCGATTGAAGCAATCGATGATTGCTGCGACTACTTTGATCGCGGCATAAGAAACCAGTCCTACAAAGAGCAGCATCAAGATCGTAACGATAATGGTGGTGCGGACTAACGCTCCTAACTCTTTGTCTAGATCACTAGCTTTGACTTCGGAGTACGCCCAAACATTGGAATCAGCAGACTTGTCATACAACACATCGTTGACTTTATTCGAGTCGCCTAAGCCAACCATGCCTGTCGGGTTTTTAGCTTCTTTGATTTTTTGGAACACTTCTTCTTCTTTGATATTCTTACCGATTTGTTTGGTATTTTTTGAGGTCACGATGACCCCAGATTCTGAAACTAAGGTGACATTCCCAGTCCGCCCTACGGTAAAGGAAGACAAGATGTTTTGAATGCTTTCATAGGAAACATCGACGCTTAAAACCCCCACTTGATTATGGGAATTTTTGACCCTGATCGAAGCCGACGTCACAAATTGATTTGACACTGTATCTAAATAAGGTGCTGTCCAATACACTTCTCCTTCGGCTTTTACGGCCCCTTTGTACCACGGCCGAATCGTAGGCTTATAATCATCTGGTAAGGGATTGAAGGTCACATACTCATCATCTTCTGTTCCAAAAGTCACCGCTAAGAAGCTGTTGCTTCCAGCAATCGCTAAAGAAAGATCTGAACGGATGCGTCCCATGCTGAATTCTGTTTTCATCGCTGGCAGTTCAGCCATTGATTTCAATTTGCTTTCCGTCGATCGGCGCAAACTCTTTTCTTCCGCCAAGATCAAATTGACGGCACTTTCTTTGTTCAAATCATTTCGTTCAATCAATAAGTTCTTGGTGGTTAAATAGGAACTTGTCAGCATGACAATGATCGGGATCCCCGCAACCAGCATCAAGGTGATCATCACATAAATTCCTATCGTCTTTTTTCTTTTTTTCACAACTGTGCCACTCCTTCATTTCCAATTTCACACGATCCAATGAAGACTCGTCCGTAGACGACCCTTAGTAAGGATAATCGGTTATTTCTTTGAATGATTAAGAGGGTTCATTGGTAGAAACGGCTGCAAGCGCATTTTCTTTTTTGCTAAGGCTTACGGTTGCTGATCTAACGAATAGAAAAGCTCCTCAGTCATGAAGGAGCGTTGCGACTGCATAAAAATAGCCAGCACGGAAGTTTCCGCACTGGCTGTAGGGGCCCCTTTAATGGGACTGCTTTTTATTGCCTATAATTCTTTGATGACGGCTTTTTCTTCCGCAGTCAAAGCGAAATCAAAGAGCGCTAAATTTTCGGCTTGATGTTTTTCTGAATGGGATTTCGGAATCACGATCACCCCACGCTCGATTTGGTAACGCAAGACCACTTGGCTCCAGGTTTTTTGATACGCTTCACCGATTTGGGTCAAGGTTTCCCGAGCCGCTTCTGAAATCCGTGAAAGTGGCCCCCAGGCTTCTGGAACTACCTGATTGGCTAAGGAATAGGCGATGATCGCATCGTTCCACTTGCCTGGATGCGATTCGATTTGATTGACCGCTGGTTTGATCCGACTGTTTGCCAATAAATAGCTAAGTTCTTCTTCTTGGAAATTGGACACCCCGATCGCTTTTAAGACTCCTTTATCGACATAAGCCTCAAGAACCGCCCAGACAGCGGCGATCTCTGCCAAGTTGTCCCACGGATGATGGATCAAATAAAGATCGATCGATTCCGTCTGCAAGGCTGCTAAACTCGCTTCGACAGACGCTTTCACGGCAGCTGCATCTTGCGTATGCTCTGGTTTGCCAGGAATCTTAGAAGTCAGGAAAAATTCGCTGCGGTCGATCCCGCTTTCCTTGATGGCTTTGCCTACCACGGCTTCGTTGCGGTAAGAAATCGCCGTATCAAAATGCCGATACCCAAGCTTGATAGCAGTCAACAGCTCTGTCGTATCATCATTGATCGCACCTTGGTATTCTCGGTTTTCTTTCCCAAATGTATTCGTCCCACTGCCGATCACTGGAATCTGAATACCGGTATTCAATTCAATCGTTTCCATGCTGCTTCCCCCTTTGTGTTGTTTCTAGTCTATCAAAAAAGCAGGAGTATGGGGAAGAAAAACTCTTATTGTCGCTAAAAAACGGGGAAAAACACAAAACGCATGTTCAAGCTGCCCCTCCTCCGTTATACTGAGGGTAAGACACGAAACACCCAAATAAGGAGGGTTACTTTTGAAAAAAACACTATTTTTTCTTTGTGGATCACTGACATTCGGTCTAGGTACTTTAGGAATCTTCTTGCCTTTCTTACCTACAACGGTCTTTTACTTGCTGACGGCTTATTTCTGGCTGCGGAGTTCCGATACCTATTATCAACGCTTGGTTCAATCAGAAAATTATCAAAAATACATTGAAAAACCACTCGTACAAAAACAGCTGAGTACCAAGGGAATGGTTCGGATGTTTGCCATGATGCTGGTAGTCTTTGCAATTCCTGCACTATTGATCCCTAATCTGCTGGTACGTTTCGTCCTCGCTGCCATCTACCTCGCCCATGTCATTGGGATCACTTGGTATTTAAAAGGACGCAAACCCGCGATTCAAAAAACGGATTAGCC
Organism: Enterococcus sp. AZ063; assembly: GCF_051715045.1. Classification (NCBI taxonomy): domain Bacteria; kingdom Bacillati; phylum Bacillota; class Bacilli; order Lactobacillales; family Enterococcaceae; genus Enterococcus; species Enterococcus sp. AZ063. The sequence continues at coordinate 108,354 of NZ_JBIOTA010000001.1, read as the reverse complement.
CCTGTAAGGCGAAGCTGCACGAACACACCGTAATCCACCAAGCAAGCGAGTCTTGCTAGTGGACTGCGGTGTATTTTTTTCTCCTATTTTAGCGGGAGCCCACTGACGCCTCTTCGATGATGGGGGCGGATTGGGCGATCGCTAACCAGGCAGCAGGGATTCGGTATGGGGAGCAAGAAACATAGTCGATGCCGATCTCTCGCAAAAAAGCAATGGAATAGGGATCACTACCGACTTCGCCACAAACACCGATCGAGTGCTCTGGCTGACAATCTCTTACGCCAGCGATCGCTTGACGCATCAATGTGCCAACGCCCGCCTGATCTAAGTGCTGGTAAGGATCTTCTTGTAAGATCCCCGACTGCAAATAGGCTGGAATAAAGCTGCCTGCATCATCCCGCGAAAAGCCAAAGGTCATTTGGGTCAAGTCATTGGTACCAAAACTAAAGAATGCCGCATCTTCAGCACACTCCCCAGCGATCAAGCACGCTCTAGGTGTCTCGATCATCATGCCGATCTCGATGTGCAATGGTTGCTGCAGGGTTGCTTCTGCTTGAGCGATCACCTGCGTCAACGTCGCTTTCAACACCTGCAGCTCTGCTGGCAAACTGATCAGGGGCAATAAGATCGCCGCCTCTACCTCGACTCCTTGCTGCCGCAATTCCACAGCCGCTTCACAAATCGCCGCTGTTTGCATTTCATAAATTTCTGGATAGCTCAGTCCTAAACGGCTGCCGCGATGCCCCATCATGGGATTGACCTCTTGCAGCTCGTCAATTCGCCGCTCGATCACTGCCAATGATTTTTGACTACGGCGAGCCATTTCAAGGCGTTCATGCTCATGGGGCAAAAATTCATGAAGTGGTGGATCTAATAAACGAATCGTGCACTTCTTTCCTTGCGCGGCCTGCAGCATTTCTTGGAAATCGGCTTTTTGATAAGCCTTGATCTCAGCCAACGCCTTCAATCGTTCCGCCTTCGTTTCTGCCAAAATGACTTCTCGCATTTTCCACAAACGCTCTTCCCCAAAAAACATATGCTCCGTCCGTGCCAGACCGATGCCCGCTGCCCCAAAGGCCAGCGCAGCCTCAATGTCATTTTTCGTTTCCGCATTTGCGTAAACCTTTAGATCTGCCTGGGCTTGTGCCCACGTCAAAAGCTGATCCAGCAAGACCCGCTCCTGGACACTGGTCATAGGCAGCTGCCCTTGATACAGTTTGCCAGTGCTGCCGTCTACCGAAAGCACGTCACCTTCTTCAATCAGCAGCTCACCACAGCGAGCCTGCTTCAAAAATACATCGACACTTAATGCCTCGCACCCTACCACACAGCAGACCCCCAGACCACGGGCGACCACCGCCGCATGCGAAGTCATCCCCCCACGAGCGGTAATGATCGCTTCACTCACCACCATGCCTTCAATATCTTCAGGTGAGGTTTCTTGTCGCAGCAGCAGGACTTTTTCTCCTGCGCGGTTGGCTTTTTCCGCCGCCTCTGCAGTGAAATAGACATGTCCTGAAGCTGCTCCTGGACTAGCCGGCAAGCCCTGCGCAAAGGCTTTGGCTTGCTGTAAGGCTTCGGGGGCAAATAACGGGTGCAGCAATTGATCGATCATTTCTGGTGTGATGCGATCTAGTGCTTGCCTGATAGTGATCCGACCTTCTGCGACCATATCCGTTGCGATTTGCGCTGCGGCAGCGGCGGTTCGTTTGCCGTTTCTTGTTTGCAAGACAAACAGCTGGCCGTCATCGATGGTAAACTCAATGTCTTGCATGTCTTGATAGTGATCCTCCAAACGCTCAGCCAGTTGCTTTAATTCCTGATAGATCATGGGATGCTGCTGTGCCAACGCTTGGATCGGTTGCGGTGTACGAATCCCTGCAACCACATCTTCCCCTTGGGCACACACTAAAAATTCGCCGAAAAGTCCCGGTTCCCCGGTTGCTGGATTGCGGGTGAAGGCGACACCCGTCCCACTATTTATCCCGCTGTTACCAAACACCATTTCTTGAATCGTTACGGCAGTCCCTAGATCGTCAGGGATCCGATGGAGAGATCGGTAGGTCTTGGCCCGTGGGTTGTTCCATGAGCGAAAAACCGCCGTGATGGCTGCCAACAATTGCTGAAACGGGTCTTGGGGAAACGCTTCTTGAGTATGTTCCATATAAATACTTTGAAACACGCGGCAGATCATTTGCCAGTCATTGCCGGTCATCATTTGGTCTGAGGCATAATTTTGCTGTTTCTTATAATCTGTCAAATAGGCTTCAAAGTGTTCTTTTGCTACACCTTTCACCACATCCCCATACATCTGGATCAAACGGCGGTAACAATCATAAGCAAAAACGGGGTCCCCCGTCTGCTGAGCCAAGCCTTGGACGGTTTCATCATTCAACCCAAGGTTTAAGATCGTATCCATCATCCCTGGCATGGAAAACTTAGCCCCACTGCGGACAGAAACCAACAACGGCGATTGCAGTCCGCCAAATGTTTTGTTCCTGCGGACTGCCAATTCTTCGATGGCAGCTTTGACTTGCTTGATGATCGCCTCAGGAAGAACCTGTTCTTCTAAATAGGTCAGGCAAATAGTCGCAGGGACGATAAATCCCTGGGGAACAGGCAAACCCAAATTGGTCATCTCCGCAAGATTTGCCCCTTTCCCACCTAATAGTGCTTTTTGCTCTTTTGTGCCTTCTGAAAACCATACGACTGCTTTTTCCATCATGTTCCTCCTTTTAAATGTTATATACTATTTCGATTAATTAGCAGTATATAGTATGACACATTTAATCGTCAAGCTGAAAAAAGAAAACTTTTAAGGGATTTATCCTTTTTAAAAGAGAAGGATTGCCTTTTTATTCGGAAAATCATATAATCAATAGCATAGCACATAAAAGAAAGAAGGTGACACATTGGAATTAAGCCAAAGACAAATGAAAATCATTGAGATCGTCAAAGAGCATCAGCCGATCAGTGGGGAGACCATTGCGAAGCAGTTGGGTTTGAGCCGCGCAACCTTGCGGAATGACTTATCGATTTTGACCATGACCGGTTTATTAGACGCCCGACCGAAAGTCGGCTATTTCTATACAGGACAAACCGTTGAGCCTTTGCTTTTCGAAAAACTCTACCATACCAAAGTTGCAGAAGTCATGATCCCACCGTTGCTGATCTCACAAACGGTCTCCGTTTATGAAGCAGTCACGACTTTGTTTATGTACGATGTCGGTTCCCTCTATGTCAAAAATGACCAAGACGAACTGATCGGGGTACTCTCCCGCAAAGATCTACTGCGCTTTGCGATCAGCAATGCCGCACCAGAAAAAACACCCGTAGCGATGATCATGACTCGCATGCCAAACATCGTGACCATCACACCGACAGAAACGATTTTGACGGCTGGTACGTTGTTAGGACGACATGAAGTCGATACCTTGCCAGTGGTCGATCCGCAGGAACCAAAAAAAGTCATCGGCAAAATCACGAAGACGCGGCTGATGAATTACTTTATTCAAGCAGGTAATGACAGTGACAACACACACTTTTAGGGGGCAAAAACAATGAAGAACGTTCGAATATATTTGATTTCAGATTCCGTAGGCGAAACGGCACAAAAGCTGATCGCCGCCGTTTCCGCGCAGTTTCCCACGATCGACCTTTCAGATATCCAGCTCTTTCCCTTTACTAATGATGAAGAGAGCTTAGGCGAGATCCTCAAAGATGCCTTACTAGACAAATCGATCGTCGTTACCACCTTAGTCAATAAAGAATTAGTCGCTTTTGTTGATGCCTTTGCCAAACGGACTGGTTTGCAGTATGTCGACTTTATGTCGCCCTTGACCACGATGCTGGAAAAAACATTCGGTGTAGAAGCCGTCCAAGAGCCTGGTGCCTTGCATCGCTTGAACCAAGCATATTTCAGTCGGGTGGCAGCGATGGAATTTGCGGTGAAATACGACGACGGCAAAGACCCACGGGGATTTCTCGATGCTGACTTTGTCCTCTTAGGGGTTTCGCGAACCTCGAAGACCCCATTGAGTTTATACATGGCAAACCGCGGCTACAAAGTGGCAAATCTGCCTTTGATTCCTGAAGTTGCTTTGCCAGCCGAAGTGCACCAAGTCGACCCGCGGAAAATGGTCGGTTTGACCACGAATCCAGAATCCCTTACCGAGATTCGGCGATCCCGAATGCATTCATTGGGCTTAAAAGAAGAGACCCATTACACCAATTGTGAACGAATCGAAGCAGAATTAGCTTACGCGAATGAATGGTTCAAAAAGCTGAACATTCCGGTGATCGATGTCAGCAAACGCTCCATTGAAGAAAGCGCGATGCTGATTGAAGAACAAGCCAAAGAACAGGCCCATGTTCAATAAAGACGCCTTGGCAAACCTGACCGAGATCATCAACTTGGAAGCCATCCAGCAGCTGCCGAAAGCCACCGAGCACTTTGTCAGCGATCTGCATGGTGAATACGATGCCTTTGACCATATTTTGCGGAATGGTTCTGGCAGTATCCGAGAAAAAGTCGAGATTTTGTTTACTGGCGTCTTGACGAAAGAAGAACAGACCGAACTTTGTTTTGTCATTTATTATCCAGAGGAGCTATTACAAGAACAGACCTGGACCCCTGCCGATTGGCGCTTAAAGATGGCACAGCTAGTGAAAGTTGCCCGCTTTACTTCCAGTAAATACACACGCTCCAAGGTACGCAAAGCACTGCCGTCTTCTTTTGCTTATATCTTAGAAGAACTGTTGTACCAATATGATGCTGACTTCAATAAAGAAGCTTACTACCGGGCGATTTTTGATAAGATCATTGAATTAGAGGCAGCCCCGCTTTTTTGCCAAGAACTGGCGTACTTGATTCAGCGCTTCGTAGTGGATCATCTCCACGTCTTAGGCGATATTTATGATCGCGGACCAGCGCCAGACAAAATCGTCGATCGCTTGATGACTTTGCCCTCACTGGATATTCAGCTAGGCAACCATGATATTTTGTGGATCGGCAGCTTTTGCGGCTCGCTGCCCTGTTTGGCCAATACGATCCGCATCGCTGCTCGCTACGGCAATCTGGCATTATTACAAGATGGTTATGGCATCGATCTATCAAAAGCACTGGCTTTTAGCCAAAAATATTACACAGAAAATGAAGGCTTTTATCCGCAAAAAACAGTGGACCCTTTATCAAGCCAGCAAAAAAAAGCAGCCATGCTTTTGCAACAGGCGTTTGCCATCATCCAATTCAAAGTCGAAGCAGCCGTGATCCAGCGGCGTCCAACATTTGCGATGGCAGAGCGCTGCTTGTTGCATCGCTTGTCTCAAGATCGGCAACAAATCCAGCTAGACCAGACCTATCCTTTGATCAACAGCTGTTTTCAACTAGTAGATCCCGATGATCCTTACCGTTTGACAGCAGAAGAACATGAGGTACTGCAAGATTTGCTGAGCCAATTTCAACGCTCGCCCCGCTTAGCTGCGCATATGCGCTTTTTAGTTGAGCATGGCACATTGTACCAGCGCTTCAACGACAACCTGCTGTATCACGGCTGCCTGCCTTGTCAGGAAAACGGCGATTTCCTGGCCTTTACTTTCCAGCAGCAGCCCTTAGCAGGCAAAGCGTTGATGGACTTTTTTCAGCAATGTTTGCAGGAAAGCTTTGCCGCACCAGAAAAGCAAACAGACCTTGCCACCGATATGATCTGGTATCTTTGGTGCGGCGAAGGCTCTTCCCTCTTCGGCAAAAAAGCCATGAAAACCTTTGAGCGCTACTTTATAGCAGATCGCAACACCCATAAGGAACCAAAAAATGCCTATTATTCTTTAAGGGAAAATGAAGACTTCTGCTGCCGTGTCCTAGCTTCGTTCGATCTGCCGCCGACAGGCCACATCATCAATGGCCACACCCCTGTCAAAGTGCGTAAAGGTGAGACGCCCATCAAGGCAAATGGTCGTTTATTGGTGATCGATGGCGGACTCTCTCGCTCCTACCAATCCGTCACAGGCATTGCCGGTTACACGCTGTTGTCAAATTCCTTCGGCATGACCTTAGCAGCCCATCAACCCTTTACAGATCGCCAGCAAGCCATCCATCAGCGACGTGACATCGTCACTCAGAAAAAAATCGTCGTGCGGCAAACCGAAAGAACAACGGTAGGGCAAACAGATATCGGCAAGCGGCTGCAGCAAGAAAGCCGAGTGCTTTTTGAAGAATTAAAAAATCATCCGATCCCTTGACGAGTCATTCGTCAACCAATCGGATGATTTTTTTTACAGTCCTTTAGAACTATGAAAGGCTTTGAGTTTTTCCAACGCCTGCAGCACAATGATCAAGACCAAGATCGCTAAGGCCAAAAAGAGCGTTTCTAACCCTTTTCCTTGTGCCAAAAGCAGCTCTCTTAAAATTGCTGTGATACTGATCAAAATCAAGTAGCGCACCGGAATATGGTGACCTTCTTTTACGTAACGCAATAACATCAAAATAATTTCCAGTAAAATAAACAATGTCGCGATCTCTTCGATCAATAAGGAAAGATCACTAACTTCATGCAGTGGGATCACATGGACAACGATTTTGTAGATCGCTTCCGCCATCACCACCAAAACCAAAAGAACCAACAGTCCTAACATAATATCAACAATCACACTAATCATTTTTTCGAAGTGCTTAAAATACTTTCCCATAACACCCCTCCTCGCACTTATTATAGCGAAACTGTTCAAAATCACTTTACGATATGCTTGCAAGTGCAGCTTTTTTTAGGAAGGAAGGAAATAAACACGCAGGACTGAGGGTAGTCGCTTTTTTCACTAGTCAAAAGGGATAGCTGCTTTATGGGGACGCAGCCACGAAAAAGCCTGTTTATAGCAATGGAGGGGCGGGACTCCTTCACACAAGCAAATAAAAAAGCTAGGCATAAAGCCTAGCTGAAATGGTGCCTTTGGATTGGACTGGTTTTCCTTATAAACTGGGATCAGTTGACCCCTTCGACTGTTAGATCAACGTTTTCACTCGTATCTTCCGCAGCTTCGTCATCGCTATTGGAGGTTTCCGAAGACGGTTCAGTCGTTTCACTGCTGGAGCTGCTTGTTGTAGTACTGGTCGAACTCGTACTGGAAGAGCTTGAAGAACTGCTGCTAGCGCTACTGCTAGACGTATCGCTGGTGGTGGTTGATCCGCCACTCGGCGCGGTACTCGAACTGCTTTCGCTACTTGCAGAAGTGCTGACGCTAGGCTCTGTCTCTGCTTCACTTACGGAAACAGACGTGCCTTCATTTGTCGACGCTTCGATCGAGCGACTAGTCGTTGAAGACGGTGTGTAAGAACTAACACTGGCTTCATAAAAAATCTGACTGGAATCAGAGGTTTCTTCGATACTGCTGCTTGCTGTCTGGTAAGGTGGCTCAGAGGAACTACTGGAAGAATCTCGTACAAAGGGCGCGGCCACAAAGGCATTGGCATCTTGATTGATCGCCACACTCAAAAAAACCGCAACAAAACAACTGACTAATGCCGACTGCATATTGAACTTGAATTTCATCGCACTCCCCATCCTTTCCCCAAAAATGTGGTTGGACCTTCCGATAACGCTCTATCTCATTCTTATATTATACAAAAAAAAGCAATCGTCAACAAATTAAGTTTTATTTTCAAAGATGACAAAGACATGAATGCCCGTTGCGCAACAAAAAAAGCCCGAGGGCGACGGATGCTTGTTCCTCTGGCTTTAATGATTCCTTTATTGTTTAACCCCTTCTATTTATAAGTTACGCAGATGGTTGGGGTCATGGATCGGTGCTTCAATATCGCTGTCTCCCATGCGGGGCGTTGGATGGACGGACTCATCTGGCATTGCTGTTTCGCCTGGTAACGGTTGATCGATGATCGGACCAGTATCTGCATCACGATCGGTTATTTTGTCCATCGGCTGATAATCGTAGACGCCGACAACGAGTTTGTCTCGTTCAAGGTCATCACGATAACCATATAACGGATCATGCTCATCATGCCTATGATCGGAATCGCCGAAAGAAAAAGCATCTTTGATTTTTTCCCAAAGCGAACGATCTTCATCCTCACTAGCTGCCTGCTCCACTTCCACATCATCGATGGATTCTAACCCAAATTGATCGATGACTGTTTGATTCGCAAACAGCACGATATCCTCTTTGCCATAGCCTTCGTTTGTCAATTGCTCAATAACCGGTAATACTTCTGTTCGAGTGTCGTAACTGCCAATAATCGTTAGGTTTCTGTTGTGCATGTGAAATCCTCCTTATTTTGTGTACGCTTCGATCGTTCTGGTTCTGAAGCAATTCTTTTAAAACTAGCAATTTCTATTGCTTCTTTCATTCTAACGCAGGGTTCTATGATTGACCAAATAGTTTGATTGCGCTTACGAAAAAAAAGTAGTTTCTTGAAAAACCGCTAATAGCTTAGTAAAAGCTTGATCCATCATAAAAAAACCGCGTGAGCCAATGGCTTGCACGCGGTTTTTTTGCTTGTTACTTGGAAACGATCAGTTTTTGACCGACAAAGATCGTATAGCTGCTGTTGATGTTGTTCCATGATGCGAGTTGGCTGATGCTGGTGTTATATTTTTGTGCCAGTGACCATAAGCTGTCCCCTGATTTCACCGTGTGCGTCTTCGTTGAACTGCTGCTGGTATTCGTATTAGAAGACCCACTGCTAGCAGACGTCAAGTAGGCACCACTGACCCAGCCTTTGCCAGAAACATAATACCATTTGTTCGTGCCATTGACGGTCGTCCCGGTTTTTGTTGCGGTAACCGTGACGGTTGCTCCTTTACTTAAAGAACCAGTAATACTACTGCTGGTAGAAGCATCGGAACGAACATTTAAAATCTCGGTGGTTTTCATTTGCTGATTTGTGGTTGTTGAACCGTTATTATTGGAAGAGCTGCTGGTTGTTGTCAAGTAGGCACCACTGACCCAACCTTTGCCAGAAACGTAGTACCACGTTTTATTGCCTTCCACTGAAGTGCCGTTCTTTTTCGCTGTCACGGTAACGGTCACCCCTTGACCAAGCGTTGTCACGACACGGCTGCTGGTAGAAGCATCGGAGCGGACATTCAATGCGGCCGTCGTTTTCATTTGTTGATTGATACTTGAACCATTGTCTTCTTTTTCCGCTTCAGAAGAATTATTGTTGGTCACTTCAGTAAGGTAGGCACCGCTGACCCAACCTTTGCCAGAGACATAATACCAATTTTTGTTGCCATTGACTGATGTGCCGGTTTTCATGGAAGTGGCAGTAAAGGTCGTGCCTTTGCTAAGTGACCCTACCACTGATCCGCTAGTGGACGCGCTAGAACGAATATTCATCGCTTCCGTCGTCTTCATTTGCTTGTTGATCGTCGTACCGGAATTGCCATTGTCAGAACCGGTGTTGCCTGATCCGCTATTGTTGTTTGAAGAGTCGGTCGAAACCTTCGTCAAATACGCGCCGCTGACCCAACCTTTGCCAGAAATCTTATACCACGTGGTGTTGCCATTGACGCTGGTGCCGGTTTTGGTCGCCGTTGCCGTAAACGTCGTATTAGCTGCTAACGAACCAGTAATAGAGGCACTGGTGGAAGCATCGGAACGAATATTCATAGATGACGTGGTTTTCATCTGCTGATTGATCGCTGTTTCATCACTGACGATCGTTTCATTGCTATTGCCGCCACCTGTGTTTGAGCTGCCAGTATCATATTGCGTTAAATTATACGTACTGATCAAATTGTTTAATTTGCTGGCATAAGAAGTATCGGTTGCATACCGCCCTTGTAGCCAAGCGGTTGCTTGCGTGTAAGAGGTCGTATTGCTTTTCCATGCACCGCTGTAATAGTAGTTGCCGCTAGAAAAACTCGTGTTGCGCAACACATATGCATTGTCTTCAAAAGACTCTTTTAATGATGGGTATTTCCGAAACTTAGCGCTGATCAAATAATAATTGCCGGAACCATCATCTTCATAGGTATCCATCGTCACGTATTGGCCGTTGTAGCTGCCTTTGATCCCAAACATATTGTTGGCTGTGGTCGTCAAAGTCGAGGCGCCCCAACCTGATTCCAAAATCGCTTGTGCCATCATAACAGAGGCATACAGATCGTTTGCTGCCGCCACTTCCGTTGCATAGCCGCAAATCTGACTGATAAAGGCAGCCGGATCGATCGTTGCCCGTGAAAATAATGCCCGACTAGTCAAATCAGAAAGGGCTGATGGTACTTCATCTGCTTCTAAGACTTCATCACTAGCGACTGTTGTGCTTTCTGTCGTCGCTGTTTCTGATCCCTCAGTAACTGCTTCAGCTCCTGACTCCTCCGTTATTTCCGAAGTTTCTTCGGTCACAACAGGTGCTGTCGTCGATTCTGTCGTTTCCTCAACCGGCGTGCTGTCGGTTTCTGGTGTAGTGTTTGTTGTTTGTTCAACGACCTTAAGGTCATTGCTGGTCTCTGTCGTTGCCGTTTCAGCCGCATGCCCTAAGGTCGGGATAAACGTTGATCCCGCTACTAAAGTAGTAGCCATCGTAATACTTTTTTGGGTATATTGCGTGCGCTTCAAGCGCTTTTCTAAGCGGCGTCGTTCTTTACGAATTGTCATTTAATCCCTCCGTCGTATTAGCCTTTTTTTATTGTAACACGATTTATTAAAAAATGGGGGGTTAAGATGAAAAAACAGTGAAATCAACGAGATAAATTCTTGCTATGAAACAGTTTTCTCTTTTGCTTCATCAGCCAATACTCTGTTCTAAAAAAAGAAAAAAGAGTTGTTTTAGCACCAAAAAAGCAGCCTTTATCAAAAAGACTACTTTTGGTGAATTGTTATTTAATAACAGGTGCGGGCTTTTTGGCTTTTTTTAGCATCGCATAGCCTATGTTGAGAACAAGCCCAAAAACGGCCAAGAAAATTGCCGTATAGAAGGCTTTTGTATAATCTCCTTGGTTACTTTCTGCGATTGCTGCTGCCACTCTGGGGCCAAAGAATGCCGCCGTAGAATAACCAATAAAGACGATTCCATAGTTGACCCCTTGATTGATCGGTCCGTAATTTTCCATAACGATCGATGGGAATACCCCCATCACGCCCCCGAAGCACAGTCCTAAACCGATGATCCCGACAGTGAAGATCACAGTTGTTTGACCAAGCGTCAATAAGAATAAGGACAATGCCACCACGCCATAGATGATCATCAACGTATTCGTCCGACCAATTTTATCAGAAACGGTGCCCCAAAGGACACGACCAAAACAGTTGCTCAATGAGTACAAGCTGACATAAAAGGCAGCGGCCGCTGCCGTCAAACCAAACATACTTTGCCCGATCACTGAGGCGTTGGAAGCAATCATCAAACCTGAGAAAGCCCCTACCCCTAACATAACAATAATCAAGTAAAAAGTTGGTGTCTTCAGCATGTCCAACCAATTTAGATTGATTTGAGGACCATTTTTTCCTTGATCCGCTGGTTGCCAACCTGCTGGACGGTAATTTTCTGGTGCTTTACGAATAAATAGACTAGCCACCAAGACGATCACGATATAGGCAATTCCTAAAATCCGAAACGCCGCTAAGACATCTTGTGATTCGATCAAACGATTCGCAATCGGTGCGGCAATAATCGCTGCCCCACCCATACCTGCTGTGATCAAGCCCGAAGCCAGTCCCCGTTTATCCGGGAATAACCGAATCGTATTGCTTAAACAAGCCGAATAGGCAAAGCCTTGCCCTAAACCAGCAAAGACTCCATAAGTCAGGTACAGCATAGCGGGTGAGTTGACCAAACCCGTCAGGAAGAAACCTGCTCCGAACAACACGCCTCCACCAGCGATGACCCATCTAGCGGCTCCTCGGTCTGTCAGCAAACCACCCAAAATCATGGTAATCGGGCCAACTGCGGCATTGATGGTAAAGGCTAGCATGATCTCTTCCATGGACCAACCTTTTAATTGACTAAGAGGTCCTGCAAAGACACTAAAGGCGTATACAGCGCCCGTACACAGCAACACTGCGGTCGAAGCGATCAGAATCAGCCAGCGATTGATTTTTGTTTCCATTTTTTCTCTCCTTTATTTTAAGCATGTTACTTTATTCACATGTTTTTTCAAAAGCTAGCGCGCGTGACAAGTCACAACGCGCAAGGCTTTTTATTCGAGATGTTCTGCGACTGCTGTCTTTCCAGCAATCCGGCCAAAAGTAAAGATGTCTGTCAACGAATTGCCGCCTAAGCGATTGCCGGCATGGATCCCCCCAGCAACTTCTCCTGCTGCATACAGTCCTTCAATGATTTGATCTTCCTTCGTCAACACATGGGTTTGCGGATCGATCTTCAATCCTCCCATCGTGTGGTGAACCGCTGGTTTTCTTGGTGTGGCATAGAAAGGCGCTTTTTCCACTTTCAAGTCGAAAACATCTTTGCCAAACTCTGGGTCTTTCCCAGCATCCACATAGCTGTTGTATTTCGCAACGGTCGCCTCTAAGACGGCTGGATCAACATTGATCTGCTCTGCCAGGCCAGCCAAGGTCTCACTGCGGAACAGCGTACCAGCAGCTACTTGCTTATCGATTTTTTCTTGGCTCGTATTATAAGCGGTTTTCTTGATCTCTTCATCCGCGATCAAATAGAACAATCCGCCATTATCGATCGCCGCTTGGGTCAATACATCGCGGCTTTCGTACTCATTAACAAAGCGCTCACCCTTTTGATTGACCATCACAAAGTTAGCTGGCGGCACTTGCAGCCCACTGAATAAAGCCCCTGTGTTCGGATCAGATACGGGCATCATTTGTGAAAAGCCCATGCCAACAAGGTCCGCGCCAGCACTTTCCCCTAGTTTGATCCCGTCACCAGTGATCGCTGGTGAATTTGACGTTTTGATATCGTCTTCGATCTCTGTCCAATAGGTATTGTATTGTTTCAACATTTTGGTGTTCGCTCCGAACCCGCCGGAAGCCAAAATCACTGCTTTGGCATGGATTGTGATTTTTTGACCGTTACGGCCTTCCCCGATGATTCCAGTAACCTTACCATCTTCGATCAATAATTCTTTGACAGGCGTATCGGTTAAGATCGTTCCGCCATGTTCTTTCACGAATTGATGCAAAGCCGATACAAAGGCATACCCTTCGTTTTTGACTGGTTTATGCCCACGGCGCCATTTCGCTCCTACTGGCATATCGACATTGTTCATATCAAATTCTACGCCGATTTCTTCTAACCATTTCACTGAGGCCAATGCTTGATCCGTCAAGATTTTCACTAGCTCGTACTTCCCATAGATCGGTTGCCCATTCAAATCTTTGCGTTTTCCGCCTAGATAAGTTTGGATTCGATGCCACAAAGCAGAATCAAACAAGTATTCTTTTTCTGGCGTCGTTTCTGAAAGATACGCAGTGATTTGTGCCTTCAAAGCTTTGAAGTCTGGCAAGTATTCTGCATCGATGTCTTGTTCATCGATCGTCAGCACTTCTTCTAAAGCACTGCGTTCGCCAGGCAATGCGGAGAAGCCATTTTGCCATTTTGGATCCGCAGCATTCATCGGTCCGCCAGTACGTACGGTATTGCCGCCGATCGCTGGGAATTTTTCTACTAAGATCACGTCTTTATTGGCTTGCAGCACACTGGCAGCTGCACTCAGACCTGCGCCGCCGCCACCTACGACAACGACATCGGTAGTATACGTTTCATCTTCTGTTTGTAAAGCACTGGCGGCTTTTGGACGTTTGCGCAAGACATCTGGGTTCGCACCAGCCATTTTCACGGCTTTTGCTACCCCATCGACGACACCGTTACTAGTAACCGAAGCACCAGAGATCGCATCGACATTTAAGGTTTGCCCTTCAATAATCTCTTGAGGGATCCGTACGAAAACGACATCAGCGATCCCTTCTGATTCACCAGACGTATCGATATCGATGGCTTCGATCCGTTCTTCGCTCAATTTGACGACCATTGGTAGATCCCCGTTATGTCCTGGTGCTGTGACGGTGTATTCACCAGGCTCATAAACGACTTCTTCTGGTACGTTCAACAAATTAGCGACTTCCGTAAACCGAACGAACTTGCGGAAACAGCTTTCCAAAAAGTCGATCGTTCGTTGATCTTTTAAATTGCCTTGTTCATCAAAGGCTTGATGCGCACGCCCCAGCAAGAACTCATTTCCTGGCATGACTGTCGCATTGACACCTGGAGCGTCAAGGATTTGGCGCAAATGAAGCTGTGCTCGGGAGGAGCCTTGCACATCGTAGGATGCGCCGACGATCATCACTGGTTTGCCATCAAAGGGATGGAGATTGAAGGAGAGCCATTCCAAGACGCTTTTCAATGCGGAAGGAATCGAATGGTTATGCTCTGGTGTTGCGATAATCACTCCATCGGCTGCTAAAATCTTGCTATTTAACCGTTGGATCACTTCACTATTGGTTTGATCTTGTGTTTCATTGAACATTGGAACATCCTTGATTTCCAGCAGTTCAATTTCTGCTAGGGCAGCAAATTCTCGCTGCATAAACGCTACTAATTGGCGATTGGTCGATTTTTTGGCGTTCGTTCCGATTAGGCCGACAAATTTCATGACTAGTTCCTCTCTTTCTTATGCTTGTTCCCACGAAAATTTCTTTGCTCGTTCTTTAGCCGTTGAATATTCACTGACCAGACGGTTCGTGATTTCGACGAACAAGACAAATTCATTGAAACAGTCTTCTAGTTCGGCAACTTTTTCGTTATCGATCAAGTTTCCTTGTTCATCGAAGGCTTGCATGGAATGCCCTAACAAAAATTCCGCACTCGGCATGATTCGGGCTTTTACTTCAGGCGCATCTAAGATCTGACGCAAGTGGGCTTGGGCTCTCGATGAACCTAATGCACCAAGAGAAGCACCCGTGATCATCACTGGTTTATCGATCAAAGGCCGCGTCGTATAAGAAAGCCATTCGATCATGCTTTTTAACACCGCTGGGATCGAGTGGTCGTATTCTGGTGTACTGATGATTACCCCATCTGCTGCTTCGATCTTCTCTGACAAGGCTTGGACTGCCGCTGGTGCCGTCCGATCTTCTGGTTCATTAAATGCCGGCAGATCACTGATTTCGCAAAGTTCGATCTCCACTTGGTCACTAAAATGGCTTTGAATAAATTGCAGTAAGCGACGGTTGGTCGAACGCGTCGAGTTGGTTCCTACGATTCCAATCAATTTCATTATCATCTCTCCTAATTGTGAATAATTTAACATTTAACAAAAAATAAAAAGTTTTTGACCATTGGCTTTGATTTCTTTTTTCAATCGTTTCTCAAGTTGATTTTTACGACCTACTGAGATGAAAGGCTTCTTCCTAAACAAAAAAATCTTCCCCAAGTACCCATTTAGTGTACGACCGAATTCTTTATTTGTGAAATATTTATTTAATTATCCATCGATAACAAATTTGTTATAATAAGAAAAATGACTAGGAGGACCACGCAATGGCACTTAAAGATTCCCATCTGATGCTGCAATACCTCGATACCTTGCTAAAACATAGCAACTATACCAAAGCCGCCAAAGACCTCTACATCTCACAGCCTTACTTGACACAAACCGTGAAACGTGCCGAACAAGAGCTAGGGACCCCCATCATCAATCGGCAGCCGGGTCATTTTCAACTGACGGAAGCTGGTAAAATCTATTATCAATATCTGGAAACCTTGGAAACAGAGTCTGCCAAATTGAAAAGTCGGCTGTCTTGGTATACCGCGACCGAGAAGCGTTCTTTGCGCTTAGGCATCTTGCCCAGCCTTGGTTCCTATCTGCTGCCACTCTTTTTGCCTGCATATTATGAACACTATCCCAACGTGCACTTTTTCTTGCGGGAAGACCTGCCGAAGCACAATGAAAAACGACTGTTGAATGGGCAGCTGGACTTTTTTATCGGACAAAATCCTGAGACGATCGCACCGAATCTAACAGTCCACAGTACCAATCAAGAACGGTATCTAGCGATCATTCCGCCTTGTTCTCCCCTGTATCAACCAGAGAAGCGGTATTTAGCACCTGATTCATTGGCAGTCAAAGACTTGTTGCAAAGTCCGTTGATTTTGACTGCCAGCGGCTCGGCGATTCGGCGCCAAATCGATCAATTGCTGCAAAAATACAAAGTAGAGGCGACGGTTCTCATAGAAAGCAGCAATATTTATACAGCAGCAGCATTGGCAGAAAACAACCTTGGGATTGCGATCGTACCCGAAAGCGTGCTACAAGCAGCGACTGCGACTCCTTTTAATCTTTATCCGATGCCAGAGGAACTCTTGTCCCTCACCTATTTTATTGCCCATCAAGCCGAACGGGCATTGTCAAACAGCGAAGCCGACTTGATCGAGACCTTTTTGCAACACGTCTAGCTTTCTTTTTACAAAAAAACAAGCAGCCACCACCTATATTCCTAGGTGATCGCTGCTTGTTTTCATTCTGCTGTTGGCGTTTCGATCAAACGGGCTAATTCTTGCGGATAGATCAGCTCTCCTTGTTTTGTAATGACTAATCCAGTGATCCCTTCTAACGGCGCCAGCTCCTGCAAGATGGCTTGTGGCTCTTTGCCGAACAAGCGGGTCGTCCAAATCTCTCCATCAACCGATTTGTCGGAGAGAATCGTGACACTGGCAATGGCTGACTCTAACGGATAGCCCGTTTCTCGATCAAAAATATGATGATAGGTCTTGCCCGCTACCTGATAGGTTCGTTCATAGATCCCTGATGTAACGACTGATTGATTATGCACCTTCAACGCAGCAACAAAATTCCCTCTTGGTAAGAAAGGGTTTTGGATCCCGATCCGCCAATAGCCATCTTGGTGGCTCGGGGCATCGCCGTAAGTCACCACATTGCCTCCAAGATCGATCAAAGCGGCTGTGACACCAACCTGTTTGAAATAGGTCATCAACAAATCAGCAAAATATCCTTTTGCCACAGCCCCTAGATCAAGCTTCATGCCAGCAGCTAACTCGACGGTCTGCAGCATTTCATCCAAAACGATTTTGGCAGGATCAGTCTTTGGCAGCAGCTCCGCGATTTTCTCAGGCGTTGGTAGATGGGCATCTTGGAACCCGATCCGCCATTCCTGCACCAAAGGACCGATGGCAATATTTAAGTAGCTATCTTTGGGTACGCTATGGGCTTTCCCTAGTGCGATCAATTCAAACAATTCCTGTGTGGCAGCGATCGCTCCTTGTCCTGCCTGCTGATTGATCTGCATCAACTCAGACGTCGGGTCATTGGCACTAAAACGCTGTTCAAAGGCCGCAGCTCTTTTGACTGCTTCCTCTAAGATCACTTCTGGGGTTTCATGCTGCACCCAAATCGTGATCACCGTTCCCATTCCCTGTAACACTCGTTGGCCTTCTGGCATTGTCCTTGCTCCTTTGTCCTGTTCTTTTGGCTATCATAGCAGTTTCTGGGAGAAAAAAGTAGTCTGCGGGATACCACTGCTGCTTTTTTTGAAAAAAAACTGCGAGGTCACCCTCGCAGTCTGCTGTTTCTATTGCTCAATGATAAAAGTCGAAGCGGCCTTTCGCCAATACTTCTTTGACCCCACCGGTTTGGTACAAGGAACGGTCCATAATGGCTTTTTTCACCACGGAAGCGGGATAGCCTTTGATGCCCATTTTCCCTACTAAGCCAAAGGCATGGGTATTGCCGATCGATGCCACTGAACCTAATGATTCAAAGTGGAAATCTGCTGGTTTTTCCCCGTTCATTTGACGTAAGATGTTTTTACCCGCATGCTGCCCCATCTTCAAAGCGATTTGAGCCGTTGTTGGATACGGGCGATTGGTCGCTGGGTCCATGACTGCTGAAACATCACCGACAACATAGACGTTACTATGATCAGGGTCTGTTAGGTCTTGATTGACCATCACGCGACCCCGACGAGCAGAAAAGTCTGATTCAGCCATCACATGGCTGCCGCTGACGCCTGTTGTCCAAACGATGGTTTTGGCTGATAATTCTGCTGTTGCTCCTGTATCGGCATCATTTTGATAGACAACGACACCTGGTTTGATTGCTTTGATGGGTTTACCAGTCAGGAAGTTTACGCCCCATTTAACGAGATTTTTGATCCCGTAATCCGATAGTTTTTCATCAAACATCGGTAATAAACGAGTCACTGCTTCGACACAGTACAGTTTGATGTCTTCTGGTTTGACACCTGCTGCTTTCGCGAAGGTTTTACGGTTTTCCACCAATGAACCTAGCAATTCGATTCCAGTGAAACCAGCACCGCAGACAACGATTTTTAGGTAGTCAGGATTTTGTGTTTCTTTGTATGCCTTCATTTGTTTCAACAAATGATGATAGATGTTTTCTGCGGAGTCGACATCCACCATTTCCAACGCATGCTCCTCGACACCAGGGATCCCAAATGATTCTGATTCAAAGCCTAATGCCACGATCAAATAATCATAGGTGCACGTGGATTGATCTTTAAAAACGATCACTTGCTGGTTACGATCGATCGACGCCACTTCCTTTTGAACAAAGCTCGTCTTTTGGGGACGAACGACATCATTGATGGGATAGCAAATGCGGTCTCTTGGTTGCGTACCGGCCGCAACTTCATGAAGATCGGTTGCCTCATAATGATAATCGTTTTTGTCGATCAATGTGATGTGAAACGCTTCTTTTGCTCCTTGCAGTACGTGCAATGCTCGCAATCCAGCATACCCTGCTCCTAAAATGACAACTTCCTTCATGTTTCCTTACTTCCTTTCTTTGCTGTAAAAATTATAAAATCAAACCAATCGCAAAACTCAGCACTTGTACGCATGCTCCGACCGCAAGGATCCGAACGGCACAAATGAAGGTCTCTCTTTTGATTTGTTTTTGCATAAATCGTTTTGTCTGTTGCCAGACAAAGGGCGCCGCGAAAAAGGTCAGAACCAGTGACCAAGGCGCAATGTTGAGGGCAACTGAGGCAATGATCGCAACAAACGCCAAGACGTTCATCGCGATAAATAATTTCAACGCACGGGCTTTACCAAGGTAATGCACCAGCGTATAGCGCTCATTTTTTTCATCCTCTTCCAGATCACAAATGTTGTTTGCCAGCATCAAGTTGGCGATCCATAATGTGTTGGGTAATGAGATCAAGAAAATACTGCCAATCGTGGCAATATTCCATTCAAAGGTTTGATAGGCATTAAGGTAGACACAGATCAATGAGATCATAAAGCCCATCGTAAAGCCAGAAAAGAACTCGCCTAAAGGCAAACTAGAAAGCGGCCGTGGACCAGAGGAATAAAAGATCCCGACTAGGTAACAATAAAGTCCCATCCAAAAGAGCGGCCAACCAACCACCATTGCCAAGGCGATTCCCATGGCGGCGGAAACGATGATCATGGAGACCATCAACCAAAAAACCAATTTGACAGACAACTGTTCCCGACCAATGATATTGGTTTTTTCTTTGTAATCATGCCCTTCTGTGGCATGATGGTAATCGTTGTAGTTATCTAAAATATCCACCGCCATATTGAAGATCAGCATGGCAATGAAATACAATAGGACATAGCCAAGATGAATCGTTTGATAATTGTACCAGCTGTAGCAGACACCAATAAAAAATGGCAAAATACTGGCGGTTTTTGCTTTAAATTCGACAAGTTCTAAAAATACAGGTAGCGTCACAACTTCACCTCCTTTAGTGAGTGCATTAAACTAGTCAATCACGCCCCTTTACGCTAGAATAAGGGCTGAATGACTGTTAGAAAGGGTTATACTATGTTTGACTTTTGGATCGATTATCCGACGATCGAACAACGATTGAAAACCGTATGTTCCATCATTGAAGAACACGTTACTGTTCGTAACAAAGAGATACAAGATGTTTTGATCGACTTTACTTATTCAGGTGGAAAAATGCTGCGGCCAGCGCTCTTTTTTTTGTTTGCTGACTTAGGCGATCCCCATTATAAAAAAACCGACCAATTAACAAAAATTGCTGCTTCTCTAGAAATTTTACACATGGCCACTTTGATCCATGACGACATCATTGACGATTCGCCGTTGCGGCGTAGTCAAGTCACTGTTCAAGCCAAATATGGCAAGGATATCGCGGTCTACACGGGTGATCTTTTGTTCACCCAATTTTTTGAGCTTTTGATCGAAAGTATGAATGGCTCCCCGTTTTTAAAAACCAACGCACAAGCCATGAAACGACTCCTTTTAGGTGAACTTGATCAAATGCACACTCGCTACAACATCCATGAATCGATTGACGACTATCTGCAAAGCATCAACGGCAAAACCGCTGAACTGTTTTGGCTCGCTTGTCTCGAAGGCGCTCATTTTGGCGGCCTCGACACAGAAAACCAAGAGCGGGCGGGTGAGATCGGTCGCAACATCGGGATCGCCTTTCAAGTATTCGACGATATTCTCGACTACACCTCTGATAGCGGCACTTTGAAAAAACCGATTCTAGAAGATTTGGCACAAGGAGTCTATACCTTACCGCTGCTATTTGCCAAAGAACAGGCACCTGCAGCATTCGCTCCTTATTTGAATAAAAAAGCAGCACTCTCCTTGGCAGAAGCCCAAGAAGTTGCGGATCTTGTCGTCCGTTACGGCGGTGTTGAAAAAGCGCGCGCTTTCGCGGTCACCTACACGCAAAAAGCCTTAGACGACATCGATCTGCTGCCCGAAGCACCTAGCAAAGCCAAAATTCGTTCATTAACTGAACTGCTCTTGCAGCGCAATTACTGAGCCATAGAGCAATGAGAAGAAAAGCGTCCATCACTGATTGATGGACGCTCTTTTTTTATCGTCGTCCTTGGTCAATGGCCAATAAGTGTTGAAAATGTTTGTTTTCTGCTGCCAATTCGGCAGGTGTTCCGCTCATGGTCAACTGACCATCTTCAATAAAGAGCACACGGTCCATCATCGAAATTCCTTGCAAGTGGTGGGTGATCCAAATGATTGTTTTGTTCTCCAGCACTTGGAAAAAGGTTTCGAGCACGCCTTGCTCCGTGATCGGGTCTAAGCCGACGGTTGGCTCATCCAATAAGATGATCGGGGTGTCTTTTAGCAAGATCCGCGCCAATGCCAAACGATGCCGTTCTCCACCAGAAAAACGCAAGCCGGCTTCATCCACCATCGTCGCCAAGCCGTTAGGCAAAGCTGCCACCATTTCTTTCAACCCGACTTGCTCCAGTACGCGCCAGACTTCTTCTTCCGAAGCCGACTCATTGCCTAGCCGAATATTATTCAAGACGGTCGTATGGAAAAGATAGGGACTTTGATTGATGACACCGATCAAGTCACTGATCGACTCACTCAATGCCGTCACAGGCACGTCGTTTAAGGTGATCGACCCTTGCGTCGGTTGCAGATCGCCTCGCAACAAGGAGGCAAATGTACTTTTCCCAGAACCGCTGCGACCAAGGATCGCTAGTTTTTGATGCGCAGGAATCGTTAGATCCAGCCCATGAAGCACTTCTTTGCCTTCAGGATACTGAAAATGCAAGTCCTTGACTGTGATCGACACGAGGCCCGTCACTTCAGGTACTGACGGTTGCTCCATGGAGACTTGGCGATTTTCTTCTGGCAATGCATTGAAGCGATCGATGGAGTCTTTGTAGCGATTGGTTTCTTGAGCAGCAGACGGTAATGGCGCAAATGCATCAACTAAAGGAAAGACACACAGGACAAAGGCAGCGATCCAGTTGGCTGCTCCTCCGTGGTTACCTGGAAAGCGAATGCTGGTCCAAAGCAGCAATGCGACAGCGATCACTCCAAAGATGCTTTGTAAAAGAAAATCACGCCGGCGATCAAAGGACAGCATCTGTTCATCCACCGCCCGCAACTGTGTTTCCAGTTCCTTATGGGCAGCCACGTACTCGCTGCCTCTTTGAGAGAAGACCCAATCAGAAACCCCTAATACATTATCCGTCAGTGTCGTATACAAGTTGTTTTTCATGTGTTTTTGCTTTTCTTGCCGCGCGCCGTTGATGATCACCGACCAAAGCGGCAAGACAAAGACGATGATCCCTAATAGCAGCAGCATCACCAAAGCAAACCACCAAGAAAAATAGCCGAGTCCAATGATCAAGAACGCATACAAGATCCAAGCGATCACGGTAGGAAAGATCGTCCGCAAATACAGGTTTTGAATATGGTTGATATCTTCTGCCAATAAGCCCAAGATATCCCCCGTGCGATGCGCTTGCTTAAAGAAGATCGCATCTTTTTCTACTACGTTGTACAGTTTCAATCGTAAATTAGAAGTCATGCGCAAGACCCAGCTATGACTGGTCAACCGTTCCAAATAGCGAAAAACTGGACGGCCGATCCCAAACGCTCGGGTCAGTACGATGGGGATGTAAACCAATAGAATGTTTTCTGGGATCGATGCCGAGCGGCTAATCAGGTACCCAGAATTAAACATCAGTGCCCCACCACAGAAAAAGGTCAAGAAGCCTAGGAATAAGGCCAGCGCCAAAACGTTTTTGTATTTTGACAAGAAAGGCTTGACCCACGTATCAGTTTTCAATGAGCGCAATAAGCCGATTTTATTCAAGCTGTTCCCTCCTCATTCCATTGACTAGTTCTGTAAAAGCACCTTGCTTTTGCTGCAGTTGTGCCAAGGTTCCTTGTTCCACGATTCTTCCTTGATCCATCACGATGATTTCATCCATTTCTTCCATCCAGTGCAAGCGATGGGTTGCAAAAAAAACTAACCGGTTTTCCATCAGCGGCAGCATCCGTTCCTTTAAGGCCACTTCGGTTTCAATATCCAAATGAGCCGTTGGTTCATCAAACAAAAGAATCTTTCGTTGCTGGTCTAAAAAGGCACGGGCTAACGCGATCCGTTGGGCTTGTCCACCACTTAGATGCCGTTCCCCTTCTCCTAACATCGTGTCCAACCCTTGCGGCAGCTCCGCTAAAAGCTCAGTCAAGCCTGCCACTTCAATGGCTTTCAGTACGGCTTCTTTGGTAGCTGTCGGCTGATAAAACGCGACATTTTCCTGCAAGGTCAACCGATAGATATAAGGATTTTGCGGAATATAAATCAGCTGTTCTTGCCAGCTTGCTTGGCGAAAGGCCGTGGTTTTGGCCCCTCCGAGAGTGATCTCGCCACTGTCTGGCACGAGAAAGCCACTCAAGGTATTGATCAAGGTAGACTTGCCAGAACCGCTCAGACCGATGATCCCGATCTTTTTGAAGCCAGTCACGTTCAAATTGATATCCGTCAAAGCCGCTTTTTCCTCGTAGGAAAATGTCAGCTGATCGATCGTTAACTGGGCGTCTTCCTGCCAACGAGGCACCGTTACTGCCGGTACTTGGGCTTCGGGCTGATGCAAGATCTCCGTCACCGCAGTCATCGCATTTTTCCCGTCTAAGGTTGCATGGTAATCACTGGAAAAGTCGCGGATCGGCAAGAAGTATTCTGGTGCTAAAATCAAGATGGTTAACGCTGGAAACAACAAGATCCCTTCATTGATCAGCCGCAAGCCTAGCAAGACTGCCACGACGGCAATCGATAAGGTCGTGAAAAAGTCTAAGGCGAAGGTCGATAAAATACCGACTTTTAAGGAAGCCATCGTCGCTTTCCGAAACCGTTCGCTGGAAGCAAAGATACTTTTGCCATATTTTTTACTGACCCCAAACAATTTCAGCGTGTCGATCCCACGCAGGGAATCGATGAAATGATTGGACAGTAATTGAAACGTCCGGTATTGTTTTTCCGCTTTGCTTTGCGCTGCATAGCCCAAGATGATCATAAAAATGATGATCAAGGGGAACACCAACAGCAAGACCAAGCCGGATTCCCAATCCAGATAAAAAACGAGTGCCAAAATGACCCAAGGAATGATCGACATATTCATGATTTTGGCAAGAATCAATTTCAAGTAGTTTTCGACTTGATTGATCCCTTCCAAGACCATCGTTGTTACATTTCCCGTCCCTTGCTGTTGTGCGATCTGAGGACCGACCCGAAACAATTTCTCCAACAATTGATCCCGCAGATCGGCGGCTTGCTGGTAACTGTAATCATCGAGTCTTTTGGAACGGAAATAGATAACGGCTTGTCGGGCGATAAACGAACAAAAGAACAGCAGAATCCAGCCCCACTGTTCCTCTAATGGTCGTCCTTCCCATAAGCCAGTGATGGCACGTGCCAATCCATACGCCTGCCCAATAATGAAGAGCGCCTGCAGGAACGAAAGTCCCGCAAGCAGCCCTAAAAGTTGTTTCATTCCTGGGAGCTTCATGATTTGTTTATCAATCATTTATACCCCTCCAACGCCTCCGTATGACTGATCCGTTTACGGAAGATATAGTAACTCCAAGCCGTATAGGCCAAGACGAAAGGCAAGATCGTCAGTGAAAGATAACTCATGATCTTCAATGTGTAGCGGCTTGAAGACGCATCAGCGATCAACAGGTCATAGCTTGAATCGATCGAACTGATCAAGACTCTTGGGAATAACCCTGTGAAGATCAATGCCACCAAAGCGATCAACGTCAAGCCGCTCGCAATGAAAGCCATCATTTCTTTGCCTTTAAAGACGCCGATATTTGCAATCAGTGTCAGGACAACGATCACCAGCAACAAACCAAGCGTTGTCGCAAAATGATTCTCAAAGAAATCCGTTTGGAAGTAAAGCATCACAGCAAAGACGATTAAGCCTGCATATAAGATGCCATAAAAAATACTTGCATAGTTGCGTGCGCGTGCCCGAATCGGACCTTCCGTTTTCAAAGCGATATAGTTTAATCCGTGCAAGTAGCACAACAAGGTCAACGCGATTCCGCCAACGATTGAAAAGGGATTGACGTAATCCGTAAAGGTTGCCGTCATGTTGCCATCTTCACCCAAAGGCATTCCTTGGATCATGCTGACAAACATCAGACCGAAGAAAAATGGCACGATCGTACTGCCGATCGTCAACGTCCAATTCCAAATATTTTTGTGCTCTTTCGGGAAGTTCGCTCGAAACTCAAAGGAAACACCACGAATGATCAACCCGACTAAGATCAATAACAAAATCAAATAAAAACCGCTGAACAAAGAAGCATACCAGTATGGAAACGAGGCGAACATCGCTCCACCGGCGGTCAATAGCCACACTTCATTGCCATCCCAGACAGGCCCGATCGTTTTGACGATCTGGTCTTTTTCCTCTTCATTGTGGGCCAATGTCTGCACGGACATCCCCACACCAAAGTCAAACCCTTCTAAGAAGAAGAATCCGGAAAATAAAAGCCCAATCAACGTGAACCATAGTAATTGCAGACCGGTCATCCTTCAAACGCCTCCTTATCAAATGGGTCTTCGTACCCATCTTGGTTGTCTCCTTGGCTGATTTCACCAAAGGCTTCTTTTTCAGGTCCATGATCCATTTCCCGTTTCACCAGATAGACCATCGTTCCGCCTAAGCCAGAGAACAAGAGGAAGTAAACGATGTTTGAGATCAAGAGTGAGGTCACGGAAACGTTTGGTGACACACTATCTTCGATCGTAAACAAACCGTAAACCGTCCATGGGTAACGTCCTAACTCCGTGATTAACCAACCAGCTGTATTGGCAATAAATGGGGTGAACAAAGTGATCGCCACTACCCAAAGCAGCCAGCGTTTTTCAAAGAGCCACGGTTTCTTCTTACGCGTAAAATACAACCCCAGACCAGAAACCAACAGCATCAAGGCACCAAAACCAGCCATGATTCGGAAGCTCCAAAAGAGTGTGTTGACCGGCGGGTAGTAATTGCGGTCGCCGTAGGTTTCAATCAATTGCTGATTGACCGTATCCATCCCATCGATGGAGCCGAAGGGTTCATTGAAGGCTAAGATACTCAACATATATGGAATCGAAATACCGAAGACTTGGTGATGTTCCGCTTCATTCGCCCAAGCAACGACAGTCCAAGCCGCAGGACTCCCGGTATCTTCATAAGTTCCTTCCATTGCGGCAAATTTCATTGGTTGTTCTTCAACCAAGTATTTCATTTGTTCATCCCCAGCTAGCAAGACGGTGAATGAACCGAACAATGCCACCGCAAAACCGATCCGCATTGATTTTTTGAAGAAGTCGCGGTCAATGTCTTTGTCTTTCTTCAATAGACGAAAGGCTGATAAACCAGCAACAATGATCCCGCCCATCGTGATGGCTGCGGTGATCACGTGTAAAAACTCATACCATACTTGTGGATTTGCCAATAATGCACCGAAGTCAGTCATTTCTGCCCGGCCATTGTTCAAGGTATACCCCACTGGATGCTGCATAAAACTATTGGCAGCTAAGATCCAAAACGCCGATAGCATCGAACCAAGCGTCACCAACCAGAAAAAGGTGGCGTGCAGCTTGGGACTGACCCGATCCCATGTAAAGATCCACAGTCCTAAGAACGTCGATTCTAAGAAGAACGCCAACAAAGCTTCTAAAGCTAAGGGCGCACCAAAAATATCCCCGACAAAACGAGAATAGTCTGACCAGTTCATCCCAAATTGAAATTCTTGAATGATCCCTGTCACGACCCCGACAGCAAAACTCAATAGAAAAATATTCCCCCAAAACTTCGTCATTCGGCGATATTTTTCATCTTTTTTGATCACATAAAGTGTCTCCATAATTGCAACGACGACACCAGTTCCGATCGAAAACGGTACAAAGAAAAAGTGAAAAATCGTCGTCATCGCAAACTGGATTCGCGCTAGTGTCACAATATCCATCCTACATCCTCCTATTTCATAAAAAAGTACATTAAAATAATTCTAAATAAAGAAAAATTCCAACTTCGAATATACTCCTCTAATCAGTAAAAAAGAAGCAAATTGCTTGCATTTACTGATTTTTAATCACTTCCTCTCCGATTCTTAAACATAAGGCGCTTTCATCAGCGGAATACAGCTTATTCTAGCTACTCCCAGCCAAAACGGGTTCCTTCAGAAAGCAATGGATCACTCAATAAAATCCCTGGAAACTCTTCTTTCAATACAGATGTGCTTAATAATTGATACATAGCAAACGTGTTCTTCATCCCTAATCTTTCCAGCTGATCTAACGTTTGCTGCATCAAGTCCGCCGCTTGTGCCTTATTTTGTTTTAATAGATGCGTCCAGCCTTCAAAAAACGGCATAAAGATCGCTTGTTCAATGTGTTCTTTTTCATAAACATGATCTCGCCATAAATGAAAGGTCTTTTCCGCATAATTCGCCTCGTCGAAAACAGCAAAGACAGAAAATACCGTCTCAAACGTGTTGTACAAAATATCTTCATTGCCAGGAATTTTTGCAAAGCGCTGACTCTTTTTGATGGCGATCGTCAAGCAGCGCCAAAGCAAAGCTGGCTCCATCGAAATTGCTACGCGGGCAAACAGCCGCAGCTCATAAACACCCCATGTATCGGTATTCAGCAAGTAATGCTTGGCAGAGTCCAAACAGTAATTGTGTTTCAGGTAAGCCTCCTCGATGGGCACCCCTTTAAAAAGCTCCTCTTTCATCAAGTAGTCAAAACGGATCAGTTGTAAGAAGTGGTCCAGCTCCAAGGAGTAATGCTGTTGAAAGTACGTGGTCAGCTTTTGATATTTCTTTTTTAATTTAGGTACTTCATCAATGGATTCGATCCCCATCGAACGGACATAGTCAACCATTAGCTTTTGAGCCTCCGAATGATGCTCCCCCGTATGTAGCAGCTGAAATTCGGCAAAACTCACTTCCAATTTATCTAGCAAGCGATGAAATCGTTCGCAGGAGATCGTCGTTTTGCCATTTTCAAATTGCGATAACAAAGACATCGACAATTGATCATCCACTAATTCCTTCAATAGTAAGCCTTTGCTTTTGCGAAGCTCTTTCACTGTCGCACCATAATTGTTCATTTTTTCACCTTCTTTTTCAATATATTGAAATAAGCAGTTGCTTTTCCCGAAGAGCCTTTATAGTTGAATTATCTTATAGAAACGAGGGAAAAGCTATGGATACCCATATAAAAAAGAAAATGCTTCACGTGAAACATTTACAAAAAAGCTTCAAAGACAAAACCGTTTTGAAAGAGGTCACTTTTGACGTCACTCCTGGCGAAGTATTTGTCTTACTAGGATCAAACGGCGCTGGAAAAACCACTTTAGTCAAAATTTTGTCCACTATCCTACCTTTTGACCAAGGAACCGCGCTGATCGACGGGATCGACTTGACCAAAGATCCAGCAGCGATTCGCGAGAAAATCAGTCTGACGGGACAATTTTCCGCCGTCGATCAAGAACTGACCGGTCGAGAAAACTTGCTGATGATTGCTGCCTTGCGCCATGTCAAAAACAAACAGTTTATCGTCCAACATTTGTTAGAGCGTTTTGATTTGGTGGATGCCAGCAACCGACTAGTCAAAAATTATTCTGGTGGCATGCGACGACGCTTAGACATCGCCATGAGTTTTATCGGCGAACCTGACCTGCTCTTTTTGGATGAACCAACGACCGGGTTAGACCCGCAAAATCGCTTAGCCACATGGCACATGATCAAAGAGATCGCCGCTCAAGGACGAACGATTTTCCTGACGACCCAATACCTCGAAGAAGCTGAATTTTTAGCAGACCAAGTCGCCATCTTGCATGAAGGGAAAATCATCTTGCAAGGAACACCAACGGAAGTCAAAGCACTGCACCCTTCGCAAACGATGGAAATCAGCGTATTGACGAAAGAACACTTGCAAACGGTGCGTCAGCATCTGTCTGATTTTCCGCTGCAAGTCAATGAGTCCAGTCTCTCTCTGGCATTTCCCGTCAGTCAAGACTTCCAGCATTCCTTCACGCTGTTGCAGGAACTTAATCAACTACCGATCACTATCACTAGTTTTAATCAAAAGAATGCTTCGTTAGAAGATATTTTTCTAACACTTGTCCAAGGAGGAAACCAATGAAAGCAATTATAGAAACCAACACCTTATTCAAACGCAATCTCTTGCTATCGATTCGCAGTATGGAGACTTTGCTAAGTGGGATTTTGACCCCAGCGATTTTAATGATCCTCTTCGTCTATGTTTTTGGGGGAGCCATGAACGTCGGCGATACCTCTTATGTCGATTTTGTCGTTCCTGGTGTTCTCGTCCAATGTATCGCCCAAAGCGCCTCCTCCGTTGGGGTAACGGTGACGGAAGATTTGAAATCCGGCATGGTGGAACGGCTGATGACCTTGAACATCTCTAACTCAGCCTTTTTAAACGGGCATGTCTTCGCCGCGACCCTTCGGAGCTTGATCAGCACCTTGGTCGTGTTGATCGTCGCCATGGTCATCGGTTTTCGCCCCCAAGCCACAGTTGCTGGCTGGGGACTCGCTTTCCTATTGATCTTTTGCTTCACCTTTGCTTTTACTTGGGTCTCCGTTCTGGTTGGTCTCATCGCCAAAAGCCCCGAGACAGCGACCTTGTTTACTGTCTTGATCACCCTTTTGCCCTACTTAAGCTCTGGTTTCGTCCCTACGGAAACCATGCCGCGTCCGTTAGCCATTTTTGCTGAATACCAACCAATGTCGCCGATCATCCATTCTTTGCGCGGGCTTTTGTTAAACTTAAAAGATACCACCTTGATCAGTGCCTTTAGCTGGTGCGGCGGTATCGTAGTGGTGAGCTGGTTCTTGGCACGAATGCTTTATCAGAAACGGTTACGCTAGGTAAAAGGAATCAGTGGTATAATATAAGTAGTTTTCTATTATAAAAAGGCAGGGATACCCATGGATCTTAAAAATCGGCTGATCGCCTTCGCTCAGACCTTCAATGATGTTCAGGTCGACCATCCATTTGCAAAGTTTCCCGAGTACCAAGTCTTGCGGCACCGTAAAAGCGGTAAATGGTTTGGCTTGCTGATGACTGTAGAAAAGCAAAAATTAGGCTTGGAAGGAACGGAAATGATCGAAATTTTAGATGTCAAAGTAGCGCCCGAAATGGTTTCGATCATCAATCAAAGTCGCGGCTATTTACCCGCTTATCACATGAATAAAAACCATTGGCTCACCGCATTACTAGATGGCTCTGTATCAGAAAAACAACTCCAATCTTTGTTACGAGACAGCTATGAACGTACCCGTTAAAACCAAATATCAAAAAAACCGATCAACGATGCGCCTGTATAGGAGCACCGTTGATCGGTTTTCTTTTATAACGGATCCTGTGTCATCCGTGAGTCTAACGAAACACTTAGGCCAACTCTTCTCCGTTTGTTGCAATGACTTGTTTGTACCAATCGAAGGATTTTTTCTTGGAACGATCCATCGTGCCGTTGCCTTCGTCATCAAAGTCAACATAAATAAAGCCATAGCGTTTGCTCATTTCGCCTGTTGAAGCACTGACAAGGTCGATACAGCCCCATGGCGTGTAACCGATCAAGTCTACGCCATCAGCGATCGCTTCCCCCATTGCTTCAATGTGGCGGCGCAAGTAATCGATACGATAGTCATCTTCGATCTTACCTTCTTCGTTAAAGGTATCAATGGCTCCTAAGCCGTTTTCCACGATAAACAACGGTTTTTGATAACGATCATACAATTCATTCAACGCGATGCGCAGCCCTTCTGGGTCGATTTGCCAGCCCCATTCACTTGCTTCTAAGAATGGATTGCGGACGCCGCCCAACAAGTTTCCTTGCACTTCATCGGCTTCTTCTGTGGTGATATCCACGGCAGAAGACATGTAATAGCTGAAGCCAACATAGTCAACAGTATGTTCAGCGATCAAGGCTAAGTCTTCTTCAGTAATCTCAAGATCCTCTTTATTGACGCCGTGTTCTTTGTACAAACGATCCGTAAAGGATGGGTATTTTCCACGTACTTGCACGTCGGCACAGTAGTAGTTGAAGGCTTGATTATGAATCATCGTCGCCACTTGGTTGACTGGGTTCGCATCAATGCTGTAAGTCGTTGCATAAATGATCATACAACCGATCTGTAACTCTGGGTTTAATTCATGGCCGATTTTGACTGCTTTACTGCTGGCAACAAATTGGTTGTGCCACGCTTGGATCACGTTTGTAAAGTCGCTGGCACCCGTGCTGTTGACCATTCCTTGACTCAATGCGGAGAAATGGAACGCAGAGTTGATCTCATTGAAGGTCATCCAGTATTTGACTTTACTGTGGAAACGTTCCAAGACGACTTTTGCAAAACGTTCATAGAAATCGATCAATGCTCGATTTTTCCAGCCACCATATTCTTTGGCTAAATGCAAGGGCATTTCATAGTGGGAGATCGTAACCACTGGCTCGATCCCGTATTTCAAACATTCATCGATCAGCGCATCGTAAAATGCTAGCCCAGCTTCGTTTGGTGTCGTTTCATCGCCTTTTGGAAAAATACGTGTCCATGCGATGGAAAAACGATAGCTCTTGAAGCCCATTTCTGCAAACAACGCAATGTCTTCTTTGAAACGGTCATAATGGTCGATCCCGCGATGATTTGGGTAGGTGTATTTGTCCTCATCGATCGTCCAATCAAACGTATCACTGCCTAAAATCGCTAAACGCTGTTTGCCGCCAGGCATTGCATCCGCCACTGACAAGCCTTTGCCATCGCGATCGAACGCCCCTTCTAATTGATTCGCTGCGGTCGCGCCGCCCCATAAGAAATTTTCTGGAAATTTTGCCATTTGCTCGTTCTCCTTTTGTTTTCTTTTGATAAACCTACCTATCTGATTACTGAAAAATCCCCGATAAAAAACAAAAAACCTAAATAAGAGCCGCTGCTAAAACGAGAAGAGCGCTTTCTTATTTAGGTCTTGCCTGATCGAGTCAGTAACAATCCACGTGGGTTTTCTTTCTTTAACTATAGCACTAACTCGTTGGCTTGTCATCATAAAATCGGTTTCTTTTAACCAGCGATCTTTTGAAAAAAGGGGAAATTTAACCAGTAAACCCTGTCAAATTAGCTTCTTTTAAAGAGTTTTTTATGAGTAGCCATTAAACAATTTCCTAACAATTACTGTTGACCCTTTCTATACGTTTAAGCAACTCCCTTTGATCTTCAACCATCAAGAAATCACTCGATCCATGCTTTGTTCTGCTGCTTTTTCTTGCGTTTCTTGCGCCAATTCTTGTTCGGCATTTTTCTTATCCAAAATGCGGACAAATGGGTAATAGATCAAGGCACACAAAGGAATCATCAGTAACTGAGCTACCCCGAGTTTCCAACTTCCTTGCAGAATACCTGAGAGAACGATCGGGGCACCAAAAGGCACTTGCATCCCGATAGGAATTGGTAAAATATTCGTGATGGTTAAGATATAGCCAATCACCACGCAAACAACTGGGCTTAAAATGTAGGGAATCGCCAGAATCGGGTTCATTACGATCGGTAATCCGAAGATCAGCGGTTCATGAATCCCGAAAAGTGCTCCTGGTGCTCCCAGCTTCCCGATAATTTTGAATTGTTTACTCTTTGATAAAAAGAGTAAAACTACTACTAGACCAAGCATGGCGGAAAAATTAGCATAAATACTCCAAAAAGAACCAGTCACTAAGTTAGGCATCGGTTCTCCTGCTTGATAAGCAGCCAAATTCTCAAGATCCAGAGCAGTCATTATTGGACGAATAACCGCTAATACAACGATTGCTCCGTGAATCCCAAAGACCCACAACAACTGCATGATCAATAAGGCGATACAAATCGACCAAATCGAACCTCCAAGACTTTGCAGTGGAATTTGTAGAATCGTGTATACAAATTGATGGAAACTACCGAATTCCGTCATCTTCCACAAACCGGCTGTTATCGTAAATAAGACTGCTACTAACACTGCTGGAACCAGTCCCGAAAATGTTTTGGCAATCGTTGGTGGTACACCCTCCGGCATCGTGATAACCAAGTTTTTATCGACAAAAAACACATACAAACGGGCAGTTAAGACACCCACGATCATCGCCGCAAACAACCCTCTAGCCCCCAGCCAGTCAAAGGTCAAGGCATTGATTACAAGCTCTCCATCATCAAAAACACTGATTGGTGTTAAGACTAAAAAGGAGAACAAGGAAACAAAACCAGGGATCAAGCCTTCTTTTCCATACAAGCCTGCCAATTTGTAAGCGATGGAAAAAGCGGCATAAATAGCCAATGCATTTGTCGTAAATTGAGCCGGTAAGGCGATAATATCGCGAAACGGGGCAATCATTGATTGATAAACCCCGATTTGCATAGAAGACAACAGTGTACTGAATGCGCCGATGATCATGATTGGCAGTAGGGTCATCAATCCAATTGAGATTGCTTGCATATACTTATTTTGCTGAATCTTACTTGCGTAGTACTGGCCTTTTTCGGTGAACTTCTCTGCGAAAGTCATATAATACACTCCTTTTTAATCTGTGTCCGAGAAACAAAACGTCTTGATAGCAATTGTGGGGGAGCAGCTTGTATCTTTTTTAAAAAGACCCATACTGAGTAAAATCAAAAATCAGAAAATCTATTTGTGTCACATTTGCATTAGGATCATCGGCGTTTCCCCGAACCATTCGATTACTAAGTAGATCAATCAGAGCCTATCTGCTTTCGGGAATGGCCGATCATTGACTGGATTCACCGTCTTAAGAAATCAAGTGTGCAAAAATTCACCTTGTCCCTTGTTGAAGAAGAACAAGGGCCTGCCTTTTACGCATTGTTCCCCTGAAGTCAGACGGTTTCTCCAGCTGGATCGATACTTTCAGTTTGAACCTCTGCTTGCGCTGCTTCTGCTTCTGTTTTTAATTTTCCTTTATCTAATATTTTGACAAAAGGAATGTACAGCAAGCAGCCTGCCAAAACGCAAACGACTTGTAAAACTGCGACCTGCCAGCCTCCAGCTAGAAACCCATTTAGAAAAATCGGTGTGCCAAAGGGAACTTGTACGCCACTAAGTCGTGGGACGATCCCACTCCAGATCGCTAGGTATGCTACAAGCACTTGAACCAATGGTGTTAATATGAACGGAATCGCCATGATTGGATTCAAAATCAGCGGTAAGCCAAAAATCACCGGCTCATTAATGGTGAACAATCCAGGAACGGCACTCAGGTTAGCGACTGTCCGTGATTGTTTTGATTTCGCCAACAGCAAAATAACGATAATCAATGACAATGTTCCTCCAGCCCCACCAATACCAGCAAACAAATCATAAAACGACTTGCTCAAAATATTCGGCAGTTCGGAACGCGCAACACCGCTAGCTAAAGCATCCATATTTTCCACATCCATTGGTAAGTACAAAGCGGTGACAAAGCTACCCACCACCAACGAACCATGGATACCGAAGAACCATAGCACCATTTGGATCAGTACAATAAATAACAACGAACCTACACTAGAAGACAAGCTTTGCAGCGGCATTGCCAAGATTCGATAGATGAAATCTGAGAATGAGCCATAAGAAGTAAAACTGAATGCCCAGCTAATGACAATCGCGGTAAACCCAGAAATAATTGCTGGAATCAAACCGGCGAAGGTATCCGTCACAAATTGCGGCACGCCTGCTGGCATTTTGATGGCGATATTTTTTTCTAAAATAAAGCAGTACAAACGAGCAAAGACTAAGCCACAGATCATAGCGGTAAACAAGCCTTGAGCGCCGAGTTTGCTCATGTCGAGGGTCGTTGTTTCCTCTAAGGTAACCATTGGCGTCATCATCAAAAAGGCAAACAGTGAAACGATGCCGGCAGGAACCGCCGATTGCTTAAATTCTGTCGCTAAACGGTGACCGACCAGAAAGGAAGCGTACACTGAGATAACCCCGACGGTCATACTGTAACCGACGGAAAAATAGCCGCCAATATTGATCGAATTGATAAAGTCTGTCCATCCTTGAATCGGCAAAACTGCTAACAATAAGGCGATCGAACCAATAATGTTGATCGGCAGCGTCGCCATCAACCCGTTTGAAATTGCCTTTAAATACCGATTGTTGGAGATTTTATCTGCAAATACTAACACCTTATCCATATACTTATCCATTTTCTTTTCACTCCTTTATTTGGATGACAAACAATACATCTTCATGACAATTGTGGGGATGGAAAACAGTGATACCATCGGTAACTGTCAGTTTTGGTTTCAAGAAACGATTGGTATTCAAATCGATCAATGTGACGGTCGCTGTAGAAAGATCTCCTTGCAGGCGAACTGTTGTATTGCTTGGCAAGTAAAGCAAGGCATCATTCGATCCTGCGATGGCTGCCATACGAATCTGTTCATCTGCATCGATCAAGCGCTCTTGGCAAGGCACAAGCTCCTGAATATTTAATAATTCGAATAATTGCTTGATAAAGCCATAGTCATCTGCCCCAGGAAAAGATAAAGCTTCTGGCCAAATCATCGGACGATCAAACGCTTCCCCGATTTCTTCCGCAAAGGTTGCCGTCGGGGTTTGCCAACTCCAGATGCCGTGGGCACCGTACGTGATCCCAGCCGCGCCGCCGGCTAACAGTGATTGCCATGCCGCTTTGCGGACATCCTTTTGACCAAATCGGCCGTATACGTGACGGGCATAGCCCATTTGTTCATAGCAAGGTTCTGAGTTGATGATCGGCAGCTGCGGTTGTCTTTGATAAAAACGCTCTGCCAAATAATAAGGCATATTCAAAAAGGCGCTGTTATGACCTGATTGGTATAAAAATAAGTCCAACTGTTCGACGATAGGTTCAGGGATTTCTTCAAAACGTCCCTTGATATGAATCGTTTTCAGGGTATTGGGCGAATGCTTTTCAAAGAAAGCAAAGGCTTCTAGATACGTATCGATGGTTGGCTGTGTCGGGAAATCCGTATCGCCACCAATAAAGTAGATCGGATGGAAGGCATCAAAAGTCGCAATCACTTTTTGATAGTAGGCCTGGCGGCAATCCTCCGGCAACACGTTGCGTTCTTTGTCCAACTGGCTAGCCCACGTGCCGGCGACATAGTTTGACCACAAGACGACCAACGCTAAAGTAAAGCCTTTCTCATCGGCAATTTTACAAAGACGCTGAGCCCGTTCGAAATAGGCATCCTCCCAAACAGTAAAATCAAAGACGCCCGCATCAAGAGGAAACGGCAAGCAGTCAAATTGACCACGGCTGCGATCCCATTGCGGTAACACATTGATTTGAAGGGTATTGAAGCCCTGCTCTTTGCGTTTGTCTAAGTAAGTGATCCAGTCATTTTCTTGAATACTAGTAAAGGCACTCCAACAAGTGTCAGCTAAATAAAAGAAATGCTGGCCGTCTCGCAATAAGGTGCGTTTATTTTGGCTTACGGTGATTTTCACGGTGGTGCTCTCCTTTCATCGGCACAAGTTGTGCACTGGCGGTTTTTTAATCAATATAACTGCTGAGCCAGCCTTCGCACAGCTCAAACCATTTGGCGACATGGGTATTGAGGTGACTTGGCTTGCGTGCCGTTGTTCGATCCGCTAATGCCAGTCCGTGTTCGCCTTTTTCAAAAATATGCAGTTCAAATGGAATCTCTGCTTCTCTTAATTTGACCGCCAGCTTCAACGAGTGTGCCACATCAACTAAGACGTCTTCCGTCGTATGCCAGAGAAACATCGGAGGTGTCCACTGATCGACATGATGCAAAATGTTCATGGATTGAATGGCTTCTTCCGTCGGTTGTTTACTCCCAAAAAAGCGTTCGTTGGCAGTTAAAGGTGCTTCGATCAGACTAGCGGCAAAGCCTAGCTCATCGATTGGGAAGGCGTGCTCTTGATAAACCAATGGGTAGCCGGCGATCGCCAGATTCACTTTCAGTAAGTCACTGCTAACGCCCAACGCTTCTGCCAGCTCAGCATCGTGCCAGCGCGTCGCTAACTGCAACGCTAGATGTCCGCCTGCTGAAAAACCGCAAACGATGATTTGCTCCTCATCCACCAACCATTCTTGGGCATGCGCACGAATGATTTTGACGGTTTGGGCGGCTTCCATCAAAGCATTATGGGGAACGTTTTTCACTTGGTCACCGGTGGTGTACCATAAAACAACGCTATTTAGCCCGATACTATTGAATTTCAAGGCAATGACTTCCGCCTCTCGATCACTGGTAAATGCGTAGCCGCCGCCTGGACAGACGATCACTAGCGGTCGTTTCTTGCCGACATTGTACTCTTTGGATTGGTGCAATAAATAGGTATCCACGTAAGCCGTTTGATTCAATTGGATTCGTTGGGTCTCCATATAGTTCCTCCTTTATCCTTCACTAAAAGCAGCTGACTTCTCAATGAACCGTTTCCATTTTTCATATTTCAAACGGATCACGGCCTGTTCGGCTTGCGGAACGATCGTGGTTTGCTGAATAGCTGGTTCATTCATGGTTGGATTGGCAACAAGCATCGTGCCGATGGCTGAAAATTCTTCGACTTCGCTGACGATGACGGGTTTATTGATCAAAGTCGCCAATAAGCTCATCAAGGCGCGGTTTTTCGAAACACCGCCATCGATCATTACCTGATTGATCAGTCGTTCAGCGACTTCTTCCATCACATCGATCACTGCTTTGATTTGAAAAATGATGCTTTCTAAAACGGCTTTCAACAGCTCATGAGTCGTCGTCGTGCGTTTCATGCCGACAAAGCTGGCAGTCATCGTATTATCCCAAAAAGGGGCACCCATTCCTTGCAATGCTGGGATAAAATAGATGTCTTCTTGACTGTCATTGGTCAGCACTTCTTGACAGATCTCAGCTACATCTGGTAGCGGAGCCACTTGCTCACTGAACCAGTTGATGGCGTCACCACAGGAACGGATGATGCCTTCTAGCGCAAACGCTGTTTCCTGGCTAGTTTGCCAGCCGACCGTCGTCAAAATGCGGCGATCTCGCAACGTCTGCTCCTGCTGCACTTGCATCATGATCGAACAACCGGTACCCATCGTGATTTTTACATCCCCAAGGCTTTGACAACCTTCCCCGAATAATGCCGCTTGTGAATCGGCTAAGATTCCTTTGATAGGGATTCCGTGATAGTTACCGAAAACCGTATCAGCAGGTTTGATCGCTGGCAAGTCTGCTAAATGGATGCCAAAAAGTTTGACGAGTTCTGCATCCCAACGGTCCTCTTCAATATTGTAAAACAATGTTCGGCAAGCGTTGCTGGCTTCTGTCGCAAATACCTTCCCTTGCGTTAAATTCCACAACAGCCAGCTGTCCATCGTACCGATCGCCAACTCGCCAGTTCCCGACTTTTCCTTGATAGCCGATAATTCTTGTGCCAGCCATTTCACTTTGGTGCCAGAAAAATACGGGTCTAAGCGTAAACCGGTCTTTTGATTGATCGTCCTTTCCCAGCCTTGTGCCGTCAATTCTTCACAAATCGCGGCGCTGCGGTTGCATTGCCACACGATCGCATTGTACAAGGGATTACCAGTCAATCGGTCCCATGCAACGATCGTTTCTCGCTGATTGGTCAAGGACAAGGAAACGATTTGACCTGCAGTGATCGCTTGTTCTTGAAACACTTGTGCCAGCAATTCTTGGACATTTTGCCAAATCTCGAGGGGATCATGTTCGACCCACCCGACTTTTGGATAAATTTGGCGGTGTTTTTTATCGTAACGCTGCAGGATTTTCCCTTCTTGAAACAGTAAGAGCTTGGTACCGGATGTACTCTGATCTAAAACCAGCTGATAGGTCTTGTCCATCTTAAGCTCCTAGAAACGCAACCGCTGTTTTCGCTATGGAGGCACCGTCTAATCCATAATGGGCAAACAGTTCTGACGAAGAACCAGTAATCAAGGCTTCATCCGGAAAAGCAATGATTTTTTGTCGAATGTCCGTTTCTTCTGTCAGTGTTTCCGCCACGGCAGCTCCTAAGCCGTTGTATCGGCTATGTTCTTCCACAGTGATCACGGTGCCTGTTTCTTTCGCCACTCGTTTGACCGTTTCTGAATCAAAGGGCTTCAAGGAATGAACATTTAAAACGGCAGCAGTGATACCTTGTTTTTCCAATAGCTCAGCAGCATCCAACGCTTGGCGCACGGTTTCGCCGGTGGCGATCAATGCGACATCTTGGCCGCTTCTCAGCTCAATGGCTTTGCCGATCTCAAAAGGATAATCTGCAGAATCATAACAATCTTCAACAGGATTGCGACCGAGACGGATATAGGCTGGTTCATTTGATGCCGCTAAGGCTTTAAACATTTGGATCGTTTCAAAGCGATCTGCTGGCAACAGCACTTGCAAATTAGGGATCGCTCGTGCCACTGCGATGTCTTGCAAGGAATGATGACTCATGCCTAATGCCCCATAGCTGACACCGCCGCTGATGCCTACGAGTTTGACATTTTTATTCGAATACGCGACATCGACTTTGATCTGCTCGATACTGCGCATGCTGAGAAAACAAGCTGGAGAGGCAACGAAAGGGCGTTTGCCCATATGGGCTAAGCCAGCCGCAATACTGACGATGTTTTGCTCTGCGATCCCTACTTCCACCAATTGTGTCGGTAATTCCTTGGCAAAAGGTGCTAACGAAGCGGAACCACGAGAATCACTGGTCAACACCGTGATCGCAGGATTCTTTTTTCCTTCTTCAATCAATACGTCGCACATTGCTTGGCGATTGGCAATATTATTTTTTCCCATGAGTCAAAACCTCCATTTGCTGATCAAGTTCGGCAATGGCTTGTGCAAGCTCTTCTGCCGTTGGCACTTTATGATGCCATTGCGCTTGATTTTCGGCTGCAGAATAGCCTTTGCCTTTGATGGTTTTAGCAATGATCAGCTTCGGTTGATTGGGCTGATGCGGTTTTTCTAATGCAGCCACCAAGGCAGCCATATCATTGCCATCAACGATATGCACATCCCAACCAAAGGCACGCCATTTTTCATCTAGCGGCTCCACTGCCATCACATCTTCCGAGGCTCCAGTGATCTGCAAGCCGTTGCGATCAATGATGGCGGTCAAATTGTCCAGCTGGTAGTTGGCAGCCGCCATGGCTCCTTCCCATACCGAGCCTTCTGCTAATTCGCCATCTCCTAACAACGTATAGGTTTGATACGTGCGGTGATCCAGTTTGCCTGCCAAAGCGATCCCTACTGCGACGGGTAAGCCGTGACCTAGCGAACCAGTATTCATCTCAACACCAGCTACTTTATTGTTTGGATGACCGATCAGTCTTGAACCAAATTGCGAAAAGGTGGCTAATTCTTCTTTCGGCAAAAAACCTTTGTCCGCTAAAACGGCCCATAATACTTCTGCAGCATGTCCTTTACTTTGGATATACTGGTCACGATCTTGCTTTTGAGGATCTTTCGCATCGACATTCATTATCCGATAATACAAGGCCACTAAAATATCGGTACAAGAAAGATCCGAACCAGTATGACCCGTTTTTGCTTGATAGATCAGCTCTAACACGGATTTTCGAATCGTTAAAGCCTTCATCTCTAGCTCGTTTATTTCCATGATTGATCCCCTCTCAAGTATGCTTTGACGTCTTCTTCGATTGGATCATAAAAATCTGGCTGCACACCGATGTATTTGCACGCTTCGTACAAGATCGGCACCACATTTTTTCTGACCGCCGCAACGTGATGAATATAAGGGCCCTCAACGAGTTTGAATTCCAAGCGATTCAAATTCGCAAATTCCAGATAGAGATAGGTTCCTTGATTGTATGGTCCATCGATCCCTTTACCAGTACCCATCAGCAGTGAGTACTCGCCGTTGTCCCCATCAAAGCGACACAGCGTATACTCGTCTTTGATTGCCCGAAAAGCGACTGATCCTGGATAGTCAAAAACAAAATGTCGTTGCGGCAAGATCGGTTTGGTCTCTGCGGTGGAATAAGCAAAAACTCCTAAGTGCTGCAGCAATTCGCCATTCTCATTTTCTGGATGGCGGCAGTTGACATCCGCAAAGATCGCACGGTGTTCCCCCAACGAAGCGGCTTCGACCAACAGTTCCGAGATCGCCCCATGGACATCCGTCTCACAGACAAAAGGTAAGCCTTCTTCTTGTAACAGCGACAAGGAGGCATACGGTAAAATACCGATTTCGTCTTGTAAGGCCGTCCAACACTGGATGACCCCTGCATTGCAGCCGTAGCTTTCACATAAGTTTTGCAAGGCCACTTTAAGGGCTGCCACCATCTCCAAATCTTTCGCCGAAATTTGGACTTCCGTATTGGTTTCGAAATAATCAATGACTGCTTGCAA
This sequence comes from Enterococcus sp. AZ063, assembly GCF_051715045.1. NCBI lineage: Bacteria > Bacillati > Bacillota > Bacilli > Lactobacillales > Enterococcaceae > Enterococcus > Enterococcus sp. AZ063. The sequence goes on along the minus strand of NZ_JBIOTA010000001.1, from coordinate 67,246 downwards.
TCTATCTGGCTGTTGTTCTTTGACTTTCTTGATTTCTTGCACCACTTCTTGGATCGGTACTGGTGATAGCGAGATATTGAAACGCTCCAATAGTTCGCCTTCGTTGCAGATCACGGTCCAAAAATCAAAGGGGCGTGGGCCTACTTGCAAGATTCGTGTTTGTTTGAAGGTCTTGACGACATTGCAGACTTTGATAAAGTCTTGCAAGCCGCGGGTAAATTCTGGTGAATCAATATCAGAATTTTTGACATAGGTGAAAGGTACCTTGAAACGGCGCAAGACTTTCCCGATAGCGAAAAGACCGCATTGCGTATCCCGCAAACGTGAACCGTCGGCGGCTGGCGTCTCATCTTTAGGTCCCCACAGTAAGACGGGGACATCTAGTTTTTTGGCTAAACGAGCACAGGCATATTCCGTACCAAAGTTTTCATTGGCTAGAAAAAGACCGTCGATCTTTGCTGCTTTGAATTTTTCGGCGATTTTTTCAACCCCTTCATCATCGTATAGCAAGCCGTCTTCGTTGATATCTAAAATATCTACATAATCAATGGCCAGTTCGTCCATTTTTTGTCGTGTCAGATTGGCGTACTCAATGGCTGCTTCTGCACTAAACAAATTTCTTCTAGTCGGGGCGAACCCGATGGTTACTTTATCCATAAAACCACCCTTTGCGTTTTAGTATATTTAGCTAAATTTTTATTTCTTCGACGATTCGTGCTACATTTTTGCTCAGAAATTCCTCATCCGTCAGTAAAACGATTTTTTTATCAGGAAAGGCTGCTGCGACTTTCGCTTGATTGAAGCGGGTTTGAGGAGCTAAAATCAAAAAATCATAGTCATTCCCCACCATAAATATTTCTGAAAAAGGCGCGGAATTGACTTGGTAATGCTGATCATCCGCTAGTTGTTCTTTGATCGCTTTGACGAGCAGTGCGCTGGAGAGCCCAGTGGCACAAAAGAGACCGATCTGTGTCATCTATTCACTTCCTCAAAATGTAATCCCTTACTTTTTACACCTTAAATATAGCACAAGCTAAATATTTTGCAATAGTTTTAGATAAATATTTTTGTTAAATAACTAAAAAAGGACAAAACGCTTGCTAAACGTTTTGTCCTTCTTCTTATTTTTTTTCTTAATTGATGCTTTCGCGTTCGACGATCGTCGTGGCGACCAGCATTTTCAGATGGTTTTCATCTTCACTCGTGATTTTCTCGATCAAGCGTCGCACGGCTTGGCGACCAAGGTACACTTTATCTACTTTGACGGTGGTCAGTGGTGGGTTGCAAAATTCCGCCAAAGGAATATCATCGAACCCAACAATGGTCAACGGATGATCGGGAAACACTTCGCGAATGGCTTTCATGGCACCGATGGCGATATTGTCATTGACCGCAAAAAAAGCGCTTGGCAACGGTCGCTGATCGGCACGCAAGGATTCCAAATAGACCTTCATGTCTTGATAGGAGCCTTCCAAGGTGGGTTCTACTAAGGCTTCCGTCTCTTCATAATGGATCAGATCATGCTCTTGGATCGCTTGGATGAACCCTTGCTTGCGTTCACGGAAGTTGTTGATTTGAAAGGTTGAATTGATGATGCCAATGTCTCGGTGGCCTTTTTCGATCATCTTTTCAACGATCTCATAGGCACTGTCACGATTATTGATGGCGACAAAATCAAAGTCCTGCGAATTAAACACCGTATCTAAAATCACTAACGGTACTTCCAAATGGCGAAAGACTGCTAAATCTTGTTTTTCCAATTCCGTTCCTAACAATAGCAAACCATCTGCTAATTCTGGACGGATCTTTTCGATCGGGTCTTCCTCTGGCGCCAATGTGATATGGGAAATGACCAGTTCATAGCCTAACGTACTGCACTCCATTTCGATTCCTCGGATCAATTCAGAAAAGAAAGGCGTATCCCCTACGACATTTCCTTGCTTGTTCATTACGACAAATTTGATTTTTTGGCTTTCCGTTTTTTTAATTTCTCGCTGATCAAAATACCCCATCTCACGAGCGATCTTCAAGATCGCTTGCCGTTTTTGTTCACTGATCCCCTTACGATTGTTGATCGCATTAGAGACTGTTCCGCTGGAAACGCCAGCTTTTCGGGCAATATCAGAGATCACAACTTTCATTTGCTCACCGCTTTCTGCTTCTCATTCTGTTAAAAGTATAGCAAAAGAATTGTTTTTTTACTACCAAAAAAGCTAAAACAAACTAAAATTTTTAGTTTGTTTTAGCTTCTACTTTAATTAGTTACTTTGTTCCGCCAAAATGCAGAAGGACAATGGGGCGATGGTTATCCTTGACGCTGCTACGCCGCGAGAAGCGATCCCAGCTCCTTTGGGGTCAGCAACGAGGTGCCAAGAAGTATTTTCTGTTGCCGTCGGTAAGTCAAAGGACCAGCTTTCTTCCGTGCTGTTGAGTAAAACGAACAAGGAACGCCATGGATGCTGTTCGTCACGATTGGGTACTTGATACGCCAAGCGATTTTCATCCTTTGTCTCATAAAAGACCATGCTTCCAGCCGTTTGGGTCGTGGCATCTCTCAATGGTGCATAGGACTGCCGCAATGCCCACAAGCCCCGATACAGCTCGCGCAATTCTTTGAAGGTTTTGGCACGTGCCCAATCCAGCTGATTGACTGCCAGTGGCGAACGGAAGGAATTTTCATCGCCTTCTTTGGTACGGCCAAATTCTTCCCCAGCTTGGGTCAGCACGGCTCCTTGGCTAGTAAACAAAATGGCTGCTGCTAGTTTGTTACGAGCTAAAAGCTCAGGATCAAAATCATAATTTCTTTCCTTCGCTGAAGCCTGCATGGTTGCCACCAGTTTGTCCCATAAGGTCAAATTATCATGGACTGACGCATAGGCGATCACTTGACGGGGCGATTTTGCCCAGTGCTCGGCGCCTTCTTGCCCAGCAACTTTCGTATTTCCTTGAATCGCCGTTGCCAAATTTGCTGCATAAAAGGTTTGCTTGACTTGCGGTTGACCATTCATTCCTTGAATAAACGCGCCGTCTGTTTCTTCAAAGACATCGCCTTTGATACTGTCTCTTAAATCATTGCTAAAAACCGCAACGCCTTCTGACAGTGCCCAAACATTGCTTTTATTCGCTGGGATATTCGGCTGAATAATTTGATTGCTACCGGCATCCCATGGCTCGCCATATAAAATCACATGGCTGAAGCCGGCAGCATCTAGGCGTTGCCGCAATTGGTTCATGGTTTCCACATCGATCAAGCCCATCAAATCAAAACGAAAGCCGTCGATTTTGTATTCTTGCGCCCAATATAAAACTGAATCAATGATAAATTTGCGCATCATTTTCCGTTCAGAAGCCACTTCATTGCCGCAAGCAGAACCGTCCGCAAAATTCCCCACATCATCTTGGCGATAGTAATAATCAGGCACCGTCAAATTAAACCATGATTCTTCTGTGATCGCAGTGTGATTGAAGACCACATCCATCACAACGCCGATGGCTTCTTCATGCAGCGATTGGATCATTTGCTTGCATTCACGAATCCGCGCCTTGGGATCACTAGGATCAGAAGCGTATCGTCCTTCAGGGACATTGTAATTCTTTGGATCATAGCCCCAGTTGTAGGCAGAAGAAGTTTCATCATTGTCAAAATCGAAGATCGGCAGCAGATGAACATAATTGATCCCCAACTCTTTTAAATAGGCCATGCCAGTTGGTTGACTTTCATCTCCCACCAGATGGGTCTTTTTTTCAGTGAAGGCTAAATATTTTCCGCGATTTTCTGGCGAAATCCCGCTGTTTTCGGCGCCGCTGAAATCTTCGACATGCAATTCCCAAATATAGGCATCGGTGATCGATTGCTGACCGACGCCGTGAGTCTCCTGCCAGCCTTCAGGATCTGTTTCCTTTAAATCAATGATGGCCCCACGGTTTCCGTTGATCCCTACTGCCTTGGCATAAAGATCCACCGCTTCGACTTTTTGACCGTCTCGTTGAAACTCAAAGGTATAAAACAGCTCCTTGACGTTTTCTTCCGTCGTGACTTGCCAACAGTTGTCTTCTTGGACCATTGGCAGCGTCAGCAGGCGATCATCAGCCCCAGCGACACCGCTTTGATAAATCAATACTGAAACGGCCTCTGCTTCTGGTGACCAGCATTTGAACGTGGTTTGCTGTCCTTGAAAAGTCACACCAAGATCATTCCCGTGGTACGTATGTTCTTCTAAAAAACCGATCCTGCGATCGATCGCAATCTTTTTTTCTCCATACTGCGTGTTTTGTCCCATCAAAATTCCTCCATTCAACGTTGCTAACTATAAAACCCAGTTACTTTTCTGCTATTTCTACCTTCTCATATTTCTTGAAAATTGCCAACAATAACTGACAGCGTACATACAAAAAACAGCTAAGACCAAAAAAGCAGGCAATGTACATGCTGAAAACCAGCGCATAGGGTGAAAGAAGCATGATGACAATAGGGGCTGCAGTCAGAAGATGAAGACTAAGTATTTTAAAAGGGTGCTTTGCGGCGACTTTGATGCTGTTCAAAAGGATCGTTTTGATTTCGCTATCGTAACGTGCGAGTAAGAAAAACGAAACTTGGAAAAACTGAAGCCACATGAACGTACAAATTACTAAGCCTACGGTAAAAAGATCAGGAGTCCCTTTTAGTTGGAAATAATACAACCAATCAGCAGTCAAAAGCCACAAAGAAAAAAGTAGACTAAGCCAGATGAGAGTGCTCTTTCGAAAGCTTTGGCAAAAGACCGACCAAAACTGCTGAACAACAGTCGGTGCTTTTCCTTCTATCAGATCAGTCGCCACTTTAGAACCCGCAGTGATGGCTGCGCCGATCGTGAAGAGCGGCAAACTAAAAAACAAGAGCAGTACATTCAATAGGAGCAACTGGCTGAATTTCCAAGCGATTCGTGCGAAGAAGTTTTCTGAATGAAAAAAGTGTATCATGTGGGTTTACTCCTTTACTGATCCGACAACGATTCCTTGAACGAAATATTTTTGTAGAAGCGGATAAATAATCAATAACGGCACCACTGCCACCACGATCTTCGCTGCATTCAAGTTTCGATCAGAGACCGCTAGTAGACTTTGTAGCTGCTCGGAAGTCAAATTTCCGGCTTGTTGCATTGTTTCAGCAATGTTGACTGATAGTGTTTGGATATAGGTCATTAAAGGATAGTTTTCAGTCTTGGTCATATAGATCAGTCCACTGAAAAAATCATTCCAACTGCCGACAATACTGAATAGAGAAACTGTTGCCAAACAAGGCAATGACATTGGGATATAGATTCGTCCCAAAATCTGCAGTGGGTTGGCACCATCGATCCGAGCAGATTCTTCCAATGATTTGGGGATTCCCCGAAAGAAATTCATCACCAAGATCACACTGCCGATAGGGACTGCACTAGGTAAAATCAGGGACCAAATCGTATTCAATAACCCTAGATTGCGAACGACTAAATACGTTGGGATCATGCCGCCGCTGAAGAGCATAGCAAAAACCATCACGCCCATGAATAATTTTCTCGTTCGAAATACTTTTTTTGATTTAGACAGCGGGTAAGCCATCGTTACGATCATCAAGAGGTTCAACAGCAGCGAAACGATCACACGAATGACCGAGATCCCAAAGGAACGCCAAAATTGCTGATCGCTCATGATGCGCTCATAAGCTGCTAAGGTCAGATCCACTGGCCATAGCCCCACAGCATTTGCCGCGACCGCACTGCTGCTGCTTAAAGAAAGTGCCACGACATTCAACATCGGTACTAAACAAGAAAGAGCTAAAACAATGACGATCAAATAAATTACTGCATGCCGTATACTAAATTTTTCTTTCATCTCTTTTTTCCTTTCCTTAAAACATCACTCTGTCAGTCTTCTTCTCCGCAATTTTGTTGGAAGACCAAATCAAGAATAGACCGATCACCGATTTAACCAGACCAACGGCAGTCCCTAAGCTGTAGTCTCTACCGATCAGACCGATTCGGTAGACATAGGTATCGATAATATCACCGCTTTGATACACAACCGGAGAATACAGGTTATAAATTTGGTCGAAGCCGGCATTTAAGATATTAGGCAGCGACAAAATCGTCATCAGCAAAATAAAAGGCATCATCCCAGGCAGGGTTACGTGCCAGACTTTTTTTGACCAAGAAGCACCATCCATCGTGGCTGCTTCATATAACCCTGGATCAATCGAGGTAATGGCAGCAAGGTACACGATCGAACTGTAACCGAAACTTTTCCAAACATCGGTCCCGATCAGCAAACGCGGAAACAACTGATTACTACCCAAAAAGTTTAATGGTTCTACACCAAAGTTTTGTAAAATCTGATTCACCGTTCCATCAAGGCTGAATAAATTGACCACTACTGAAGCCAGTATGACCCATGAAAGAAAATGGGGCAAATAAACGATGGTCTGAATGGAACGTTTCATCCACTTTACACGTACTTCATTTAATAGAATCGCAAAAAGAATCGGTACGATCGTATTAAAGATAATTTTCCAAAAAGCGATAAAAATCGTGTTTTTAGTCACTAAGAAAATATCCGGTAAACTGAACAAATAGCGAAAGTGCTCGAATCCCACAAATTCAGAACCTAATACACCTTTCGCTGGCACATAATCTTGAAATGCCATCAACAACCCAAACATAGGACCATAAGAAAAAATTAAAATAAAAATGATGCCTGGTAAAATCATGCCTAAAAAGAAAAGCTGGTCTCGAGAAAACCACTTTTTCTTTTCTTTTTTGCTTTCTTTTTCAACAGAAAGTTCCATTTACTTACTCCTCCATAAATTTTTTGCCTCACCAGCCGCTTGATGAAAAAATTCGAACAAAGAAAAGGCACCTGCAGTCGATTTCCCTGCATACAATCTTGCTTTTCTTTGTTCGAAAGACGAGTGTCAGAACCGCTGGAGTGGCCGCTTAATTATCTGCTCGCTGATCTACTACTTCTTGCATTTCTTCAAGTATGGCTGTCCCACCTTGGCTATTCCAGGTTTCAACATAGTTATCGAAGTTTTCCAGAGGTTCTTCTCCAGTGATAAACTTAATGAAGGTCTCTTCCTCCAGTTTCCCTACTTGTGCGCCGTTTCGTTCATTGGCTTTGATCGAATCAAAACGCGGTGGTTTCACTTCATTCAAACGTCCTTGCTCTCTGATACCGCCCATCACATTATTGACGGCTAAATAGCGGGAAGCATAGCGGGTCCAGTCCACCGGATCGGTTTCTTCAGGGCTATCCAGATATTGCTTGATTTTTTCGGCGTTTTCTTTGATGAAGAAGTTGGAGATATCATCGATAGATGTTTCGCCAACCGCCGCCTTGGAAGCTTCTACTGCATCATCAATCTCACTATAGGCTTTTAAGAAAACAACATTCCATGGACGAACCGTCCCATCGACATCCACTTTCGCATAGTCATAAATTTCTGGAAACTCGGTTTCAATATCTTCCGAGTTGGCAACTTCACCATAAATCAGATTGATCATCTCCATGATTTTTTCCGGCTCAGAAAAACCTTTGCGCACCACGATGTATTGCCCAGTGCCGCGGTTAGCCACGGCATTGACCTCGCCATCGCCGTTAGCATTTTCAAGGGCATAAGGAACAAATTCAGCATTCGGATCATTTTGTTTAGCTTGTACTAACCCCCAGTCAGGCATGTGCCAAGGACCAAAAGCGATGCCCGTTTCTCCATTAACCATCATGGCATGGATATCGTCATACGTCCGGGTACCAAATTGCGGATCCATGAACCCTTCATCTTGCCATTCCTTCAGCAGCGTTAGTGCTTCTTTCATTTCTGGCGTATTGGATCCATAAAACATCTGTCCATTCTCATCTTGGAGATACGATTTTGGGTAGGCTCCAAACGCATTCATAATGGCTGTCCCTGTATATGCCGTGCCGCCATGATTTGGCGAGGACAACCAGAAGGCCAATGGCAAACCAACCGCTTTTCCGGTGTTGGCTAAATCATTTTCTTGAAAAGCAATCGCTGTTTCCTTCAACTCTTCCAATGTAATTGAGCGATTGCCATCTTTATCCAGTTCAATACCCAGCTCATCTAGCCAGTCCTGGCGCAACCAGACAAGATTGGGCCCGAAGTCATCGCTAGTAGATGGGATCGCCATCAAGCGATCATCAAACGTAGCTGCTTCTAACTGAATCCCATCAAACGAATCATAGATGTCTTTTAGAAAATCGTCGGCATGCTCCTCAAATACTTCGGTCAAGTCTTCCACTAAATCATTGTTAACTAATTCTTCCAATTCATCTCTTGATCCGACGATCATTGTATCCGGTAGTTCCCCTGAAGCGATCGCTAGCGATACTTGCCGATCGTAATCTTCCCCGTGGGCTTCAAAGGCACTCTCCAGTTCGATGCCCAAACGTTCTTGAATCAATCGAGTATACGCGTTGTTGCTGTAAGAGTCCCCCTCCGGCAGTTTTGAGTTCGGTGCGGTTTGGCGTCCGATCGTAATCACGGTATCCCCATTTTCATTGGTCTTTGCTTCTTCTGAACTGCATCCTGTCATAATAAGTGCTGAAGCCATGGCTGTTAAAATTGCTGTTCCCCGCCTGAATTTCATTGTTTTCCTCCTCAAACTTTTTTGATATCCTTATTATACGCAATCGCTTCCATAGAAAATATAGCACTTTTTTCAGATTTATAGCACGATTTCCAGAAAATAAAACGTTTACAAATTTGTTCTGTTGCTTTTTTTGTTTATCGCTTACTATAGAAAGAAGAAGCGACTGTGTAATTTTCTCTATACGAAAGGACGGCGAAAACCATGTACCGACTGCTGATTGCTGATGACAGCTACGATCAAAGAGAAGTGATCAAATACTTCTTGAGTCAGCATGAAAAAGAATGGCTGATCGAAGAAGCCAAAAATGGCCGCGAAGCCTGGCAACTTTTTCAGAAACAGCCCTTTGACTTGATAATTACCGACGTAAAGATGCCCTTTATGGATGGACATGCCCTCGTAGCGAGAATCAAAGAAGCAGCTCCTGAAATTCCTGTGATGTTTATCAGCGGCTTTGAAGATTTTCATTATGTAAAAAAAGCCATACAGTTACAAGCGGTTGACTACCTCTTAAAACCAATCGACCCTGATGATTTTTATGAACAAATAAATAAAATCATTCTTTTTATTGATCAACAAAAGCAGCGCTCTTACACAAAAACAATCGCACAAACCCATTATTTGAAAGAGATTTTGAGTAAACTTTTTTATGGCTATCCTTGGCATTCACTGCCGAAGGAAGAGCAATCGGTTGCACAAGATTTTTTTAAGACTCATCCCTCTTTTTTTCTCGTTACTTGGCCGCTGGATTCTTGGAATGCGCCGGATTTCGTCCCTTCACTGTCTGCTGCATTTCCTGAAATGTTCAGTTTGTTTTTAGCTCCAGCACAACTGCTCTTTTTTAACGAACCTTTGCCAAAAAGGGAAATCGAGGAGCGAAAAAACAACTTGACTACCTATTTTTCCGAGCAGTTTCAGCAAAAAATAACACTTTTTGACAGCGGACCAGTTCCCCATCATTCCGGGGTGTACGGCACCTATCATGACTTACTGAAGACCAGTCAGCGGTCTTTTTATCAGCAAAACAAAGGGAAAATCTGCCAGCTGCTTCCGGGAGATCACTACATCGTCAAGAAAGCTCTTTTTGAAAAAACCGTTTCGTATGTGAATCAATATGAAAGTAAAAAAGCACACGCGCTTGTGAAAACAGTTTTCGACTGCTTTGAAACAAATGGACGTGAGGAACCAACCAATACCAAATTTTATTTTGCGACCTTTTATCAAACCATCATCGATCAGTGCACGATCGCCTTTGAAGCGGAGCATGGCGCTAATCAGATCGGAAAAATACTGGAAGCGTCAAGTCTACAATTAATTGCGGATATTTTTGATGCCCTCTTCCGTTATATCCATGATGCACTGCTTCAAATCAACGGGAGTCAGTCAAATGACTATGTGCGCCAAGTAAAATCCTATATATTCGCTCATTTTCACCAAGAGTTGAGCTTGGAGCGCTTAGCAAAGGAAGTCAATATCAATCCTAACTACCTAAGCGAATTATTCAGTACTTCTGAAGGCATGGGTATCACCAAATACATCAAGTCTTACCGTATCAAACAGGCTCAGAAGCGTTTAAAGAACTCGAACTGCAGCATTCGAACTATCTCCAAACAAGTTGGCTTTAATCATTATTCCTATTTTTGCAAAACGTTCCGAGAAATTGTCGGAATGACGCCGGATGCCTATAGAAAGAGAGGTCCCTCTTGTTAAGAAAAGTCCACGATTGTTTTAAAAATTTTCGTTTTCAAAAAAAGATCGCCCTTATTTCGATTCTTTCAAGCATTGTTCCTCTGATCGTTTTGACCTTTGTCGGGGTATCTATCATCCGAGCCTTTATCCAACAGCAGGAAAAAAGTGCTTACTCCGATAATCTCAAAAGTATCAGCTATCAGTTAGAAAGCAAGATCCATACCTATCGGGACAGCCTGCTTTTCTTAGCCAACAATACCGCCTTGACGCAAGAACTTTCTAGTCAACGCTTCTCAAACTTTGATCAATACAATCTCTTTCAAAATACGATCGTGCCTTTGTTTCACAGTGTTCGTTTTCCGCAAGCAGATATTAAAGGCATCACGCTATACACCACGATCGATCTTTATGATCATGGGCAATACGTCAAAAAAATCACGGCTGATACAGCACTGCCTTTTCTAAAAGAAAAACCCTCGACTGAAATTCGCACGTATTTTGACAAAGAACGGGAGGAACTTTCTTTTTATACCAACCTTTTTTTAAAAGGCCATACCGCAGATTCCCTAAACTACATCGTTTTGACCATCGATCGAGCAGCATTGTTCACGAATCTTGATGCAGTCACTGAGGAACCATACGATTTGACGATCCAGTCAGAGACCGGGCAGACGCTTTACCGCATTGATTATTTGACGAAGCAGCAGCGTACTCAAAAACAGTGGTTGGTTGGAAGCGCAGTTATTGAAGAAGCCCCTGTATTGCTGGATAATCATTGGCAAATCGTTTTTGTTAAAACCGCACAGTCATTTTTCAGCAGTCTACTGTATCTAGTTGGTGCGGCACTCATTATCTTTGGTTTTGTATTAGTGATATTGGTTTTATCCAGCTGGTGGCTAGCAAAAACAGTGGTACAGCCGATCAATTCTTTGGCCCAGCAAATGGCTTCTTTATCAATGGATCAATTCAAAATCGAGCATAGTTATTCTTCAGAAGATGAAGTTGGACAGTTATACACCAATTTTCAAAAAATGCTAGATAAAATCGCTGAGCTGATCAATGAAGTATATGAAGCCGAACTGAAACAAAAAGAATACGAATTGCGGGCTCTGCAAGCCCAGATCAATCCGCATTTCTTTTATAATTCCTTAGCATTGATCAGCAATACTGCCACACTAAACGGCAACCACGAAATCCGTGAGATGGCTCAGCTGCTGTCTCGATTCTACCGTCTCAGCCTAAACCAAGGATCCAATCGGTTATCCGTCAGCAAAGAACTCGATTTGACGATCACTTATGCTAAAATTCAGCAAAAAATGCATCACCATTCCTTTGACTTAGTCCTCGAAATCGACTCAAATATCGATGAATATCCGATGATCAATCTACTCTTGCAGCCGTTTGTCGAAAATGCCGTCTTTCATGGGCTGGATCATATTGAAGATGACCGCAGAGGTGTATTGACGATCCGCTGCCTCAAAGAAGGCCAATGGCTGCGGTTTGAGATTCAAGACAATGGTCCCGGGATTGATCCTGAACAGCTAAAACAACTGGAGCAACCTTCTGATCAACATTATGGTATCAACAATGTACGCCAGCGGCTAGCACTGTACTATGGCACGCAAGCTTCCTTAGCAATTCAATCAGTAAAAGGTGAAAAAACCACAATTGTTCTACTCATACCGCAAGACTTACCTCCTCAAAAAAAACCGTTAGTGAAGAATGTTTGATCACTAACGGTTTTTTTGTGTCGAAATATTCAGATATTTATTTTAATGCTTGATTTCAAGTACCTATTCTTCTACAGCAAACGCACCAGCCTCTAACAATGCTTGCGGTCCCCGATCACGTGGCGCGCTTTCTGGTTCCTTTAGCATTCGTTCCCAATACTCAATGGTATCTTTCATAAAATCATTCTTGCTGTCACTACACCCTTCACGAATAAACAGCAATACCAACCCACTAAAAAAGATCAAGGCTTCTTCATGATATTTTCTCAGATCGCTTTTATGCGCACATTGAAAAACAGCTGATTCAGCGATTGCTTCTTGAAAATAAGCAAAAGAACGCTCTTTTATGTAAGGACCACAGCCAATATCATTTAAAAAAAGTGCGAAAAAGAGGTTGCGATTGCGGCTGGCAAATACGTAATAGTCCTGCCAAAAGCTGTATAAGGAATCGAGTGTCTCTTCTGACTCTTTTTTTGTTTCGTGAATGTCGCGAAACACATCATCAACCATCGCCTGTTTATAATTTTGCATGTTTGAAAAATTTAAATAGATCGGTTGGGTCGATGTTCGTGCATATTTAGCAATGTCGCGGACAGTGATTGGTCGATAAAGATATTCCACCAGATATTTTTTTAAGCAATTGATCAAATATTTTTTCGTAATCGTTGCTTTTCTCATAATACCCCTTCCTTTCTTGAGGCAATCAGCTCTCGCTAACGCACCTCTACTCTCACTTGATTTCTTCCAGTGAAACACCACCAACATCCAATTTTCTTACTGAAAGTAATCTTTATACTTCTACTTTAACAAAAAAGAGAACGTTAACCTATACTTTCCGCCGATTTTCTTAATTTTATTTTTTATTTTTGACCATTTTCACGAAAAACCTTCCTGTTTTCCTCGGCTAAGTCTTAAGACTGATTTTTTTGATACTACTTGTGGAATGATACTATGTAATGTATAGTATGAGTATGAACAGGAGGAGAGCCTTTGGATGCCCAATTAAAAAAAGGATTATTGGAAATTTGTGTTTTGGCTTATTTGCAGCATGGTGACTCTTATGGCTATGAATTAGTCAAAAACATATCTCCTTTACTGCCAATCTCAGAATCAACGCTCTATCCTATCTTGAAGCGCTTAGAAGCCAGCCGAGCGGTTGAGACTTATAATAAAAGCCATCAAGGACGGACCCGAAAATATTACCGCTTGACCAAAATCGGAAAACAGCGGATCGACGATTTTTTAACCAACGACTGGCCCCAATTGACATTGATCCAGCGATTTATTAAAGGAGGAACATTAGATGAACAGAGTTGATTTTATCAAGGCATTGGCTGCGGAATTATCTGAAAAAGTCAGACCTAGCGAGATTCATCAGCTGATCAACTATTATGACGAGATGATCGAAGATTTGATGGAAGAAGGATACACCGAAGAAGAAGCCGTGGCACGCCTTGGCTCCCCAAAAGAACTGATCCAAGCAGTCACCGAAACGGAAGAGGTCGTAGTAGAGATTCCTCGCCGCTTTCATCCCTTCTTGCTCTTGATTTTAGTACTGGGCTTCCCATTGTGGGGCAGCCTCTTGTTAAGTGCCGCTTTGCTGATCCTAAGCTTTTTAATAATCATCTGGTGTGTGCCTTTCACCACTGGCATGATTGGTGTCACTACGTTTATCGGTGGGATCGCCAGCGTTGTCTTAAGTCCCATGCTGATGGCGGATGGTTTCTATCTCTTTTTAAGTCAGTTAGGCGTGGGGATTTTCTTATTTGGTTTAGGGCTGCTTTGCCTGATCGCCACTTATAGTATGAGCCGACCTTTTTCACGTCTTACCCACTCCCTTGTCATTTGGCCGAAATCATTTGTTCAAAACTATCGAAAGAAGGCAGTCCTATGATCAAAATCAATAAGCGCTTTTTCGTTTTTCTCAGTCTGTTGTTTATTATTCTCGGACTGGTCATCACCTTTATCGGTTTTTCAATGTCAGGCTACTCACCTGATGCCTACCATATTGAGCATCGTCGCTGGTATCAACTCGTTGGTTTCTATACGGAATAACAGACGGAAAATAATTATAAGTTGATTTTTTGGTCAGAAAAACAATCGATTTGCATTAATTTCATGTATCGGTGAAAAAATTGAACTTCTCTTTTTGACGGAACCATATTACTATATAGGTACATCCTGTATCCTATTTCATAGGGTAACCAGAAAAACCCATACCATCCTATGGGTTTTTTTGCTGTCTATAAAAGCAAAAAAACGTGCCGCAAGTCCAGGTATCGCCAAGCCAGCTGTTTTAGCTAACCTTGGCAGAACCTGTCTGCAGTACGTTTTTTCTAATGATCGATTATTCCCCTAGTACTGGCTGTTCTTGCACAGTGCCAATAGGAAACAAGGCGCGAAACACCCGGCGAACGATTGGACCTGCAATGAACAATTGCAACGGCAATGCGACGATCACATTTTTCCCAATGTTGCTTAGCCAATTGACGAACACCGAGTGATCAGGGTTTGGGTGCATCAACGCACCAAAGAGTGACATACAGATCACCATGCCGGCGATCATCAATGAAGAAATCAAACCGATTTTTTTCCAAGTAGCTGATTGATGGTCCAAAAATCGAAACGCCAAACCTTTTGCTGGGCCAGAAACAATGAACCAATCCAAAATAAAGGCGACACAAAGGGCTAATGGTAATTCATTCCACGCCAATTGGAATGCCAATGCCGAAACACCGACTTGAAACATGAGGTTATAAACACTCATAAAATACACCATGAAAATACACATAAGTGTCGTATAGATCAAACTTTCTTTTTTGTTGATGGGCATGTAACAACTTCCTTTCTCTTTTTCGTACTCGACTATTCTAGCAGAAGAAAATTTTTCGTGTAAGCAAAAGATTGAAAACTTTCAAAAAAGTTTTTTGCTATTTTTTTATCCACTTCTCTTGACACTTTCTTATGAAGTCAGTAGAATAGCGATAGATTAAATCGTACAGATAACAAGCGGGTTCGCTTGTCGAGAGAGAGGCGGTTTCTATGAGAATAGAAACGGTCTCTTTTTTTGCGAATTTTTAGAGGTGAGAATATGGAAAACAACAAAAAACTCGTGGGGGCGATCCTCGCAATCGGATTGATGTCATTTGCAGGCGTGCTGATTGAAACAGCCATGAATGTAACGTTTCCGACATTGATCGATCAATTTACGCTTTCAACATCCGATGTTCAATGGGTGACGACCATCTACTTACTGGTCATCTCCATCATTGTCCCAATATCGACCTACCTTTTGAAACGCTTCTCATTGAGAACCTTGTTTCTAGCTGCCAACGCCTTTTTCCTTGTTGGCTTGGTGATCGACTTTTTATCGCCGACGTTTGCCATTTTGCTGATTGGCCGCTTTTTCCAAGGTGCCAGCACAGGGATCGCACTGCCTTTGATGTTCCACATCATTTTGACTTACTCCCCCTTTGAAAAACGGGGAGCGGCAATCGGCTTAGGGAATTTGACCACTTCTATCGCTCCAGCGATCGGACCGACATATGGGGGCTTATTGACCGCCCATTGGTCTTGGAATGCGATCTTTCTTTTCTTGATCCCAGTCTTGCTGATCTCCCTAGTACTCGGCCTTTACTCGATCCCTAAAACGGCTGGGGCAAAAGACACTTCCCTGGATTTACTGAGTGTATTAGGAATCGTCTTGATGTTCAGCGGCTTCTTATTGTTCTTGAATCAAGTAGGCACCTTAGCAAGTCTACTGCCGCTGCTTTTCGGTTTCATTGGTGCTGGCTTGTTTTATCAACGCTCAAAAGGCCCGAACCCTTTGATTCGTTTGGCTGTTTTGAAAAACCGCAGCTTCAGTTTGTTTCTGTTTGGCTTTCTTGTTTGTCAGTTCCTTTTACTGGGCATTTCCTTTGTCTTGCCGAACTTTGTCCAACTCGCCTTGGGAAAAGATGCCTTTACTGCAGGATTAGTTATGCTTCCTGGGGCGGCGATCGGGGCGATCCTTGCGCCGATCTCTGGTCGGTTGCTGGATAAAGTTGGACCGAAAAAACCGATCCTGTCTGGTTTGACGTTGATTGCCATCGGTTGGCTTGCCTTAGCCCTCGTTTTGCGTTCGCCTTTCATTTGGAGCCTAGTTGCTGGACATGTCTTTTACATGATCGGGATCGGCTTAGCCTACAGCAATATGATGACCACCGGCTTAAACAAGCTGACTCCTGCGTTGTACGCGGACGGTAATGCGATCTTTAATACGCTGCAGCAATTTTCTGGTGCAGTGGCGACGGCTGTGGTGGCGACCATTATCAATTTGGCACAAAATGCGGCGACCGATTACACCCAAGGGACGGTCATCGGCTCTCAAATCGCCTTATTCTTTTTGTGGGCCTTAGTCTTACTGACTTTCCTATTAACGATCAACTACTTCCGCAAAAGCACCGACAAAAAAGCCGTCAGCTAACTGCGGCTTTACCCATTGAAAACCAAGAAAAAGCCGCTCTCCCTTGAGGGCGGCCATAAAAAAATCCGCTTCCGATCCCCCTTCTTAGTCAAAGGGCGCTCTCGGAAACGGATTATTTTTTTAGTTTAATTCAGCTGAACCAACCGCTGTTTTGGCTGTCACTGTGCCTGTAGTCGTCAATGAAAGCTGACGCACTTTTTCGGCATTCGTGATGACCGTCAAAACATCTGTCTGTTTGCCAGCTGCGGTCACTGCATCTAGATCCATCACTGCAATCTTCGTTTCTGGTGTGACCGTGTCACCTTCAGCAACAAGGACCTCAAATGGCGCACCTTTTAATTCCACAGTATCTAATCCCATATGAACAAGAACTTCCGCGCCACCAGGCGTTAAAATCCCAATTGCATGCTTCGTTTCAAAAATGCTAGAGATCGTACCTGCAACAGGAGCATAAATCGTTCCATTCGTTGGCTGAACAGCAAAGCCGTCACCCATCATTTTTTGAGAAAAGACAGGATCAGAAACTTCAGTGATGGCAACTACTTTCCCATCAGCTGGAGCATAAAGGGTTTCTTCTGAAACTTGTGCTGCTTCTGGGGCTGCAGTTGTCGGTGCAGCCGTCGTTGGTGCAACAGCCGCTGCTGCAGCTGTATCAGCAGCCAATTGCGGTTCTAATTTATTTAAGAAGGTAACTTTTCTAAAGATGATGGTGCAAACAAACGTGATCGCAATCGTCACCGCCATCGAGATGAAGACCATTGGATAGTTTTCAATTTTAAATGATAAGAAGCCAGGTAGTCCCCCTACACCAATACCTAATGCACGGGTATTCGTTGCAGTGATCAGCATACCACCAAAGGCAGAACCTACCATTGCTGCGACAAATGGGTAAACATATTTCAAATTGATCCCGAACATCGCTGGTTCAGTAACCCCCATGTAAGCAGAAATCGTTGCTGGAACAGAGACTTGTTCTTCTTTTTTATTGCCACGGTGAAGGAACCAAATCGCCAATACTGCCGTACCTTGCGCAATATTTGACAGCATGATCATTGGCCAAAGGTTGGTTGTCCCAAAATCCGCTACTAATTGAGAGTCGATCGCTAGCGTTGTATGATGCAATCCGGTAATAACCAAAGGCGCATACAAGCCACCGAAAATGAAACCAAATAACCAGTTTAATGGTGAGGTCAAGCCAGCATTTACGACCCAAGAAATGCCTGATCCGATTTGCCAACCGATTGGACCTAACACCATGTGGGCTGCTAAAATAGTTGGCAGCAATGAGAACAATGGAACGAAGATCATTGAAACCGCTTCTGGAATCCATTTCCGGAAGAATCTTTCAAGATAAACCAATAAGAAACCTGCCAGCATTGCTGGGATCACTTGTGCTTGATACCCAATTTTATCAATAGTGAAGAACCCGAAGTCCCACGTATAATTTTGAGCAATTTCTGCAGCAGAAGTTGAACTTACTGAATAAGCATTTAATAATTGCGGTGAAACCAATGTAATTCCTAAAACAATCCCTAATATTTGCGTGGTTCCCATCTTACGTGTAATACTCCAAGTAATCCCTACTGGTAGAAAGTGAAAGATCGCTTCACAGGGCAGCCATAAAAAGCCGTTGACACCGTTCCAAAAAGTAGAAGCTTGTGTAATGGTTTGTCCACCTAGGGCTTCTAGCGGTACACCTTCTAAGAAATTTCTCAGCCCTAGCATCAAACCACCGACAATAATCGCTGGTAATAACGGGGTAAAGATCTCAGCTAACGTAGCGATCGCTCGTTGCACGATATTTTGATTGTTTTTTGCAATCGCTTTACTTTGTTCTTTAGAAACACCTTCTATTCCTGATACATCGGTAAAATCATTGTAAAACGTTGAGACATCATTGCCGATAATGACTTGGAATTGTCCCGCATTGGTAAACATTCCTTTGACACTTGGAATTTCTTCAATTGCCTTTTCGTTTGCTTTTGACTGATCGTTCAAAACAAAACGCATCCGTGTCGCGCAATGTGTTACTGCGGCGATATTTTCTTTACCGCCAACATATTCCAGCAGCTTCTCAGCATCATCACGATACTTTCCCATAATTAATAAACCCCTTTCATATCCACTTGTATATATATGTTTTGATTACGCACTAATCATAACTTGATAGTTTTGATATTGCAAGCGTTTCAAACCAATTTTTTTCACTTTTTCTATAAACAATACAAGCAAATAGCAAAGGCACCATATAAAAACCTTGATAAATAAAGGTTTTTTAAAATGTTTCATTAATATAAAATAATATTGCCAATAACTTTATTTACTGTTTATTTGACAAAAAAGAATAAAAAAACAGGCTAGATAAATTGAAATAGCTTACAATTTACGTTATAATCATTTTGCATGTATAGACAAGTTTAAAGGAGGACAACTACTGTGAATACGATTATATTGTCTAAGGAACAATGGCTGTTAACGGATCAAACTGGTACGACCTATCCGTTTTCTGGGACTGACAGTGAACGCGTTGCCGCACTGACCGCGCAGCTTCAGCAAATGGAAGGTGGCGGGATCGTCTCTGACTCGCTGGTGTTTACGAATGAAGAAGGGACTTTTTCACTGGACCAATGGTTGACAGAAAAATTGAATCGTCCCTTTGTTTGCACTACGAAAGAACAGTATGAAGAAAAAAGTGCTGAAATTCCTTGGCGCCTCGAATACTATGGCTACACCCCTGGTAAAGATGAATACTCGGTGGAGTCACTTTTAACCGTCGGTAACGGCTATTTAGGGCTGCGAGGCACAACGCCTGAGATGACCATTTGTGAAGCGAACTATCCAGGGCTGTATTTAGCAAGTCTTTACAATACGGTGGAATCGGATGTTTCTGGTCATTCCATCAGCAATGAAGACTTCGTCAATGCACCGAATCTGCAAAAAATGTACGTAAAGATCGATGATGAAGTGATCGATATCGCCAACAATCAGCTCCTTTCCTTTAAACGGACATTGGATTTGAAGACCGGCTTGTTCCAATCAGTGGCAGAAATTGAAACAAAAAAACAAAAGCGTCTGCGAATCGAAACGAAGAAAATCGCCAATATGCAAGACGTTCACCAATACAGCTTGGTCTATCAGTTTACCCCGCTGAACTTTTCTGGCACCGTTACCTTCGTCAGTGAAGCCGACGGATCGGTCTATAACTATAACGTCGCTCGTTACCGTAGTTTAACCAACCAGCATTTGACCGTGAAAGAGGCAGCAGCTGAACAAAACAAAGCGCATTTAGTGGTCACCACTAACCAATCACAGATTACCGTTGTCCAATCCTCTGAACTGTTTTCACAGGACCTGCCATTGGCTGAGCTGCAAGCTGAAACAAACGACCAGCTCGTCCGTCAGCAAGTAACCCTTGAGGTGACGGAAGGACAAACTTATCGGGTCGAAAAATCAGTCACTGTTGCCGCTTATCGCCAAGAAGAGCCGCAACCGGCATTTACGTTTTCTTCCTTAGCATTACCTGATTTTGCGACGATGTATACCGCCTCAAAACAAGCCTGGGCTGAATTATGGGCAAAAGCGGCCATCGAAGTCACTGGTGACTTGATGTCGCAAAAAATGCTGAATCTGCATACGTATCATCTGCTGGTCTCCGCCGCACCGAATGCTTATCAGGAGTCCTTAGATGCCAGTATCACTGCCCGTGGCCTACATGGTGAAGCCTATCGCGGTCATATTTTCTGGGATGAACTGTTTATCTTACCGTTTTACATTCTACATTTTCCTGACACCGCCAAAGAAATTTTGCTGTATCGCTACCGCCGCTTAGCTGCTGCCAAAAAAGATGCCCAAAAAGCTGGCTACCAAGGCGCCATGTTCCCATGGCAATCAGGATTGGATGGCAGTGAGCAATCCCAAGAACTGCATTTGAACCCTATCAGCGGCGAATGGAAAGAAGATCACAGTCGCTTGCAACGCCATGTCTCCTTAGCGATCGCTTATAACATTTGGCAATACTGGCACAACACGCAAGATCGAGTCTTCATGGAACAATATGGGTTAGAATTGATGTTAGAAGTCGCTCATTTCTGGCAAAGTGCTGCCACCTGGGATGATGCTGCTCAACGTTACTTTATCGATAAAGTCATGGGACCAGATGAATTTCATGAAAGCTACCCAAATAGTGAACAAGGCGGCTTGAAAAACAACGCCTATACCAATATGATGGTAGTATGGTTGTTTGAAGAGATCGAGAACCTTCAACAACAACTTTCCGCAGAGAGCTTCCAAGCGGTATTAGAGAAAACGGCTTTAACCCCTGCAGATATTGCTGCTATGGCAGATATTCGTACCAAGCTGGGCTTAGAGATCGATCCAGAAGGCATCATTGCACAATTTGAAGGGTACTTCCAGCTGGAAGATCTGGATTGGGCTCACTACAAAGAGAAATATGGCAACATCTATCGGATGGACCGCATCTTGAACGCTGAAGGCAAGAGTGCTGACAGCTACAAAGTCGCGAAACAAGCGGATAGTTTGATGATTTTCTACAATTTCTCAAAAGAGCAAGTCAATCAGATTTTGGCGGATCTTTCTTACCAACTGCCAACAGACTATATTGAAAAAAATCTCCATTATTACTTGGCTCGTACCTCCCACGGCTCGACTTTGTCACGCATCGTTCATGCCCAGTTGGCGGCAATGGTAGATGATCAGGAGTTGGCTTGGTCATTATACCAAGAAGCCCTCTCTTCTGATTACCGTGATATCCAAGGCGGGACTACAGCAGAAGGCATTCACGCCGGTGTCATGGCTGCTACGTTGTTTATTCCATTAACCACTTTTGCTGGGATCGATATTCGAGAAGAGCAGCTGCAGATCACACCAAACTTGCCGAAAGCTTGGGACAGCTTAGCCTTTCAGCTAGAAGTTCGCGGCACCCGCTTTGTAATGAATGTTACACATGAAACATTGACGATCACCGCTGATCAGCCAGTCACAATCTTAGTGAATGGGCAACAAGTTTCTCTAGAAGCAAACAAAGAAGCAACGATTACTTACTAAAAGGAGTGTTACACATGAAAAAAGGATTTGTTTTTGATTTAGACGGCGTTATCACGGATACGGCCAAATACCACTACATTGCATGGAAAGAATTAGCTGCGGAGATCGGGATCGAGATCGATTTGAAGTTCAACGAGCAGTTAAAAGGCATCAGCCGCATGGATTCTTTAGAGCGAATCTTAACCCTAGGCAACAAAAATGATGCCTACACAGAAGTCGAAAAAGAAGCGTTAGCGACGAAGAAAAATACCCACTATGTACAATTATTACAAAGCTTGACTCCTGATGATCTATTGCCAGGGGTAAAGACATTCCTTGATGAAGCCAAAGCAAAAAACATTCCTTGTGCGATCGCTTCAGCATCCAAAAATGCGCCGTTTATTTTGGACAAACTTGGGGTCATGCAAGACTTTGATACGATCGTTGACCCAGCAACCTTGAAAAAAGGCAAACCAGATCCAGAAATCTTTATCCAAGCAGCGCTGGCACTAGGCATTGAACCGGCAGAAGCAGTTGGCTTTGAAGATGCTCAAGCAGGGATCGACGGCATCAAAGCTGCTGGTATGTATGCGGTAGGCGTTTATTCAGGAGAAGAATTACACGGTGCAGATGTGATCGTTGAAAAATTAACGGACCTAAACATTGACGAACTTTTGGCGAAATAGTCGATTGCATTTCCAAATTGGCCTCGCTATAATAGCCAAAGAGGGGGCAATCCGATGAACAAGTTCAAAGAAATATTTTTAGATTTAGAACAAAAAATTCTAGCAAACGAATACCCTCCGCATTCTTTGCTGCCTAGCGAAAACCAATTGATCAAAACTTATGGTGTCTCCCGCGAGACTGTCCGTAAGGCATTGAATTTATTGCGGGATGCTGGTTATATCCAAAAGAAACAAGGGAAAGGTTCAATCGTTTTAGACTTGAATCGCTTTGATTTCCCGATTTCTGGCTTGACGAGTTTTCGAGAGCTGCAAGATACCCAACGCATTCCTAGTGAAACAAAGGTTGTCGAGATCCGTAAGATCGCCGTCTCGCCAAAGCTGCACGAGACTACTGGTTGGCCTGTCGCCTCTGAGGCATGGAAACTGATCCGTCAGCGGAGAATCGATGGAGAAGTGGTGATTTTGGATAAAGATTACCTTGATGCTTCTATCATCGAAGAGTTGCCAGAAAACCGAGCGAAAGTATCGATTTTTGATTACTTTGAAAATGACCTTGGCCTTGAGATCGCTTATGCACAAAAAGAAATCACTGTTGACCCCGTCAACAAAGAATTGCGGGATCTAATGGATCTGCGTCCTGAAGATCAGCATGTCGTTACGGTTCGCAGCCTCGTGTATCTAGAAGACACCCGCTGTTTTGAATACACCGAATCGATCCACCGACTGGATAAATTCCGCTTTGTGGACTTCGCCCGTCGGCGCAAGATTTGAAGGACGTATAGACGTGAAAAACATAAAACAGACCCAGACTTCACCGAGAAGTCTGGGTCTGTTTTATCTTTCAATCCCCCCTCTCGAGATGATGCTGGATCGATCCTTCCTCTTTTCGCCTCTGTCGCTAACGATTCATCCTTTTGCTTGCTCGTTTTTCTATTGCCGACGAATAAAAAAGGCACGATCATTTATGGGACTGATGAAATAGTGTTGAATTTGCACAACTCAGCCGTCCTTATTGACAATCAGCCACACAAAAAAGGGACTGTGACATAAGTCCATAGAAGAAAACCGCAAGAAATGACGAGAAATCGTTCATTTCTTGCGGTTTTTTGGGTAAAATAAAAAGGAGCACCGGTTGCCGCCAATGCCCCATCATTTAATCCTGAAAGGACTAAACAAAATGTATACTAATTATAACATGAATCAACTCACTTTGGATCTATCTACTTCATTTTCTCCAAAAGAAAATCATGTCGCCGTTTTTATCCATGAACTGGTCGAAGCGCTTCAGATTAATGACCCCTATCTTTTTGGTCGACCAAGAGAATATGATTTAGGTGCCATGTTGAAGTTGGTTCTTTTTGCGTATACGCGAGAAACCTTTACAAGTCGCAAGATTGAACGCTTAGCTGAAGAAAACCTATATGCTCGCTGGTTGACGCAAGAACGGGTTCCGACTTATCGAACGATCGCCCGTTTTTGTGTATCTAACGATGTGCAGGAGTTGACCAATAAAGGCTTAGATCAGTTGACAGAGTATCTGCGTGCACGGAATCTGATTGATGATGCGTTGTTTATTGACGGTACAAAAATTTTGGCAGATGCGAATAAGTACAGCTTTGTCTGGAAGAAAAACACGATCCGATTCGATCAAATGAATCGCGAAAAACTGCTTACTATGATGACGGAACTAAGAGAAGCGTATGCCCTGAAACAGATTCCCGAAGGGACGACCTTGACAGTAGACATGATAGATGAACTGTTAACACGGATGGAACTACGTCTGGAAGAACTAGAAAAAGAAGTTGAGGCAACGAAACGTCTTTCGCCAAATCCAGCGAAACAACAACGGCGAACGTTGAAAAGCCAAGTACGCAAATTAAATACAAAACGAGAAAAACTTCTGGAACATCAAACGCAGTTTTCTACTTATGGGACAAGAAACAGTTATTCAAAAACTGATCATGATGCGACATTCATGCGCGTAAAAGAAGACCCTATGAAAAATGGCCAACTTAAGCCTGCGTATAACCTGCAGATCGCTACTTGTAATCAATTTGTACTCGGCTACGATGTCTTTCAAAACCCAACAGACACTAAGACGCTGAAACCATTACTGGAAAAGATGAAGATCGCACAAAAGTCCCCTCATTATTTGGTCGCCGATGCAGGCTATGGTTCAGAAAGCAATTACCGCTATATAGAAGACGAACTTCCCCAGCATACTGCACTGATTCCTTATGGAACGATGTTTAAAGAACAAAGCAAGAAATGGCAGACAGATGATCGGAAAGTAATGAATTGGGATTATGAGCCTAAGGAGGACTTTTACATCGACCCCAAAGGGGTACGATTCAATTTTCATGCTTACCGTCAACGAACAGATGCGGATGGCTTTGTCCGAGATTTTAAAGAATACCAAGCAGAAAAAACGGATGCGAACCAAGCGCTCATTCCTGAAGCCTTAACCCCAAAGGGGAATCGCAGAAAGATCACTGTAAATCCGTCTTGGGAATACCATAAAGAAAAACAAAAAGAGCGCTTATCAACGCCTGAAATTCAAAAAATATATGGTCGGAGAAAGATCGACGTGGAAACAGTCTTCGGATTTATGAAGGCTTGTTTGGGTTTCACTCGATACACGGTTCGGGGCTTAGAAAAAGTCAGAAAACAGACGGGTTTACTCATTACGGCAATCAATATGATGAAATTGACAAAAATAGGTACTTGAACTACCCAAAATGAATAAAAAAAACAAGGAGCACTCGAAAAATCACATGATTTTCGAGTACTCCTTATATTTTGGAGAGCGTAACTAGTTAACTTATGTCACGCCCCCTTTGCTTGCTATTTGGCGTAATCCGTTGCGCGAGTCTCGCGAATAACGGTTACCTTGATATGACCTGGGTAATCCAAATCGTCTTCGATCTTCTTGCGGATGTCGCGAACCAATCGTACAGCATCCAAATCAGAAATCTCTTCTGGTTTGACCATTACACGGACTTCACGTCCGGCTTGGACTGCAAAACTGGAATCGACCCCTTTGAAGCCGTTGGCGATATTTTCTAGGTTTTGCAAGCGGCGAATATAATTTTCCAATGATTCGCTGCGGGCACCTGGACGGGCTGCTGACAAGGCATCTGCGGCTGCAACTAAAACAGAGATAACCGATGTTGCTTCAACATCTCCATGGTGAGAAGCGATCGCATTGATCACCACACCATTTTCTTTGTATTTGGCAGCTAACTCAGCCCCGATCTCAACGTGAGAGCCTTCAATTTCATGGTCAAGGGCTTTCCCGATATCATGCAAGAGTCCAGCACGTTTGGCTAACTGAATATCTTCGCCTAATTCTGCGGCAAGAACACCGGTTAGTTTTGCGACTTCGATCGAGTGGTTCAAGACGTTTTGTCCGTAGCTGGTACGGAAACGCAAACGACCTAAAATCTTGATCAAGTCTGGATGAAGGGTGTGGGCGCCGACTTCAAAGGCTGCTTGTTCCCCATATTCACGAATATGCTCATCCATTTCTTTCCGAGATTTTTCGACCATTTCTTCAATTCGAGCTGGATGGATCCGGCCGTCTTGAATCAGTTTTTCAAGGGTCATACGAGCAATTTCACGGCGAATCGGATCAAATCCTGATAAGACGACTGCTTCTGGCGTGTCATCAATGATCAAATCGATCCCTGTCAATGTTTCAAGGGTGCGAATGTTCCGACCTTCTCTTCCGATGATTCGACCTTTCATCTCATCGTTTGGTAATGATACGACCGATACCGTGGTTTCAGACACTTGGTCTGCGGCACAACGTTGGATTGCTAAGGACAAGAGATTTTTTGCTTTTCGATCTGCTTCTTCCTTCGCACGCTGTTCAGATTCTTTGACCATGATCGTTAATTCATGGTTCAATTCCTCTTCCGTTGATTTCATGATCAACTCTTTTGCTTCATCTCTAGACAGCGCAGCGATGCGCTCTAATTCCTTCTGTTGTCCATCGATTAAGTTTTCTACTTCTTTTTCTCGCTCGTCAATTAATTGTTGTTTCTCACTAAGTCTGCCTTCTTTATCTTCAAGTGAGCGTTCTCGTTTTTCCAAAGAATCGTCCTTACGATCAAGAACTTGTTCTCTTTGGAGTAAACGATTTTCTTGTGATTTTAAATCAAGTTTGCTTTCTTTCAACTCACTTTCAATCTCTGACCGATACTTCTGATTTTCTTCCTTAGCTTCTAACAATGCTTCTTTTTTAAGAGTTTCTGCTTCTTTCTTAGCGCTTTCGATAATTCCAGCTGCAGAATTTTGGGCGCCGTTGATTTCTTTCTCATGACGAGATTTCGTCACATAAACTCCTAATCCAAGACCGACAATTAAACCGATGATAGCGAGGAGAATGTAAAGTAGTTCCAATGAATCCACCTCCATACTATCTTTTTAAATATTTTGTAATTTTGATTAACAAAGGATAACAAAATTATCAATTCGCTACTTCTTATGTGGAAATCCACATACGTTTATTCTAATGTTTGAACACAAGAGTGTCAACTTTAAATAATAAAGTAAACTTTCGCAACCCTTCCTTTTTACGGATGTTTTTTCAACAATAGATGAATCTAGCAAAAAGCCACAAAAAAGCCAAACAACCTCGTTGTTTGGCTTTTTCAAGACTTATTCGTCTAATGGTAATTCTTCTTGCGCTTCCTCGAGGGTTACGGTCTCTCCTGTTCCAATCCCGTAAGCATCGCGGACGCGAGCAGAAACTTCTAGCATCATTTCTTGGTGTTCACGCATATAGTTTTTGGCGTTTTCACGACCTTGACCGATGCGATCCCCTTTATAGGCATACCACGCACCGCTTTTATCAACGATGTCTTGTTCCACGGCCATATCCAATAATTCACCTTCTTGTGAAATACCTAGACCATACATCATGTCGACTTCCGCTACTTTAAATGGTGGCGCTACTTTGTTTTTGACTACTTTGATCTTCGTGCGGTTCCCGATGATATCTGTACCGGATTTCAATTGCTCAGCACGACGTACTTCCAAACGGATGGTTGAATAGAATTTCAACGCACGTCCACCAGGTGTCGTTTCTGGATTCCCAAACATAATCCCAACTTTTTCGCGAATTTGGTTGATAAAGATCGCGATCGTTTTCGTTTTGTTGATGGAACCAGAAAGTTTCCGTAATGCTTGTGACATCAAACGAGCTTGCAAACCAACGTGGGTATCACCCATTTCACCATCGATCTCCGCCCGTGGGACTAAAGCTGCTACCGAGTCAATGACCACGATATCAACCGCACCACTTGAAACTAAGGCGTCAGCGATCTCTAATCCTTGTTCTCCTGTATCTGGTTGTGATAACAAAAGATCATCGATATTTACGCCTAATTTTTGCGCATATTGAGGATCTAACGCATGTTCGGCATCGATAAATGCTGCTGTTCCGCCATTTTTTTGGACTTCCGCAATGGCATGTAAAGCAACTGTCGTTTTACCAGAACTTTCTGGGCCGTAAACTTCTACGATCCGTCCTCGTGGGTAACCACCTACACCTAATGCAACATCCAAGGCCAATGAACCACTTGGGATCGTTGAAATTTGTTGATCAACTTTTTCGCCAAGCTTCATGATGGCACCTTTACCATAGTTCTTTTCAATCTTCTTTAGTGCAGCATCTAAGGCTGCTTTACGATCATCTGCCAAACGGATAATCCTCCTTATATTCATCACTTTCGTGTGTCGTTCATAAGATAATAATAGTCCTTCTGACGGGAAATTGCAAGAAAAAACGAACAAACATTCGCATTAATTTAATAATTCCTTACGTATTTGATTTAAGCCCGCCATGACGGCACTATGCCGAATATAGGCGCGGTCACGGTTGAAGTGATACAGCTGGCTCGAGACACCTTTGTCAGAAGCTAAGGCGATCCAAACGGTGCCTTTAGGCTGACCTTCTAACTCGTCTGGACCAGCAACACCAGTAAACGCCACCGCATAATCAGTCTCGGCTTGTTTGCGGGCATAGACGGCCATTGCTTCTGCACATTCCTGACTAACAGTCCCATAGCTTTCCAAAAGCCCTGGGTCGATGCCTAAGAGCTTGCTTTTTGTTTCAGCAGAATATGTCACGAATCCACCGGGAAACACCTCAGAGACGCCAGGAATCCCTCCTAGGGTCGCTTGGAACAAACCAGCGGTCAAACTTTCCGCTGCGGTGACGGTTTTCTTTTTCTCGATCAGTCGCTCGACGACTGTTTCTGCCAGCGAATTTTGTTCCCCATACCCATAGAAATACGCACCGACCCGTGCTTGGACGGTTTCTTCTAACGCATCCAATTGTTTGATCCCTTGCGCCTCGTCTGCGGTTTTGACCGTCAGACGCAGCGTGACCTCATTGGGTTTGGCATAAGGAGCGATGGTGGGATTGACTTGATTCTCGATCAAATCGGCCAATTCTGTGACCAACGCCGATTCCCCGATCCCGTAATAGCGCAAAACGCGAGAAAGCAAGACTTCTTCTTGGGGAAACTGCTCTAACAGAAGTGGTTTTGCGTGGGTAAGAAACATCGCTTGTAGTTCACTTGGTGGTCCTGGCAGCAGCAAATAACTGGTAGCGGCTGTCTGATAAAAGATCCCGATCGCTAGTCCATTGGGATTTGGCAAAGACACACCGTCCTTAAAAACGAGGGTCTGCCGCAAATTGTTTTCCGTCATCCTCCGTTGACTGTTTTCAAAGAAGGCTTTCAATTGGTGATAACCTGGTTCATCTCTGACTAACTCTTGTCCCACATGACGGGCAGTGACTTGTTTCGTCAAGTCATCGTCGGTGGGCCCTAAGCCGCCGCACAATACGATCAAGTCGCTGCGTTTGTCGGCGATCGTCAGCAATTCTTCTAAGCGATTGGGGTTGTCCCCGACAACACTATGATAAAAAACATCGATCCCAAGACTTGCCAGTTCTTCTGACAAGAAGGTCGCGTTCGTATTCACCACCTGTCCTAAAAGTAATTCGGTCCCGACTGCAATAATTTCTGCTTTCATTCGTTTACTCCTTCATTTATCAGATACGTAAAAGTCTTTCATATTGACAAAAAAAGTCCAGAAAACTTCTGAACTTTCGTGACTTGTATCCTTGTTTTTATCGCTTTTTTATCTAGATCTAGAAATTTTACATAGAATCTTTAAAAACATTCGTATTTTTTATGAAATAATCGACCCCGGAATAGATCGTGAAGATCAAACATAGATACAACATGATTTGATCGATAGGCAAACCGATCATTGAAAAGGGAATGTTGTTCAAGAACAAGAAAATGATCGCAACCATTTGTGTCGCGGTTTTGATTTTTCCTGGCCACGCAGCAGCCATGACTTCCCCGCTTTGTTCCACTAACAACAAGCGTAACCCTGTCACTGCCAACTCGCGGCAAACGATGATCGAAACTACCCAGCCTGGGGCTTTGTCTAATTCAACCAGCATGATAAAAGCCGTCATGACGAGCATTTTATCTGCTAACGGGTCAGCAAACTTCCCGAAGTTGGTAACAAGGCCTCTGGAACGAGCGATCTTGCCATCTAGCCAGTCTGTAATGCTGGCCGCCGCAAAAAGGATCGCTGCAATAAGGTGCGTGTTTTCTAATTGTGTCGTACCAACGGTCAGCGTGCCAAGATCGATTGGCAAAACCAAGACCAAAATAAAGATGGGGATCATAATGATCCGTAATACAGTTAATTGATTGGGTAAATTCACGAAATAGACTCCTCTCTGCCGACTATTGTACGAAATAACGGCAAATCATGCCACTACTTCTGCTTTTCAATGGTCGGATGCAACAGATAACTTTTTAGCTAATGATACCTCAATAAGGCGCATTTGTCAGATTTAAGCCGCATCGTCTTGGTATTCAATCACGAGGCGGACCGTCTTTTGTAACAATTCAAATTGCGGATCAGAAAAGTCCACTTCCTGACCATTGGCCTTGATGGAGATGTTTTGGCTTGCGCCCAGGGTCAAGGTCGCATTCGTGGCGCCTTCTGGCAACGTCATCGATTGCGTTTCCCCCGCTTGAACAGTGTATTGGTACACATAAGCGTTGTCGACTTGTACACCGACCCAACAAGAAGCATCTAGCCCAGTAAATGCTAATTCAATAGGATTTTCCGCATCTTTCATCGTGATCGTGATCGACGATTGCGTCGAATCACTGGCAGTCATCGTCATTTTCGCTTCGCTGGATTCCGTCGTACTTGAGGACTCCGTCGCTTCACTCGAAGTACTGGTTTCTTCCGTACTTGACGTGGTGGAAGCGGTAGACGCTGAATTTTCTACCACAAGAGAAGAGCTTCCTTGGATCATCGGCGTTGTATTCCGGTCTTGCCAAGCCATGTAGCCCACGATACTCACGATCGTAATGGCCACCAGACCTAATAGAATCATCGGCAAATAGCGGACGACAAATGAGCCGCTTTTTTCTTCTACGTGCTGTGCTTTTCGTGAGCCGCTGACGGTTTCAGGCTGCGGTCTTTTTGGTAAGGGGGCGTCTAACGTATCTTTGCCATCAAAAACGGCTACCAATTTGTCGCCGTCTTCTCCAACCGCTGCTGCATATTGGCGAATAAACGCACGGACATAAAAAGTGCCTGGCAATTGATCAAAACGCTCTGCTTCAATTGCTTCTAAATAGCGTTTTTGGATCTTTGTCATTTGTTGTAATTCAATCAATGAAATGTTTTTATCTAAACGGGCTTGCCGTAATTTTGCTCCAATCGTTGTTTCGTTGGCCACTCGATCATCTACTCCAGTCTTTTATTCATCTTTAAAAAAAGCCCTAAAATCGCTTCGCTGCTTGTCGTAAGGTCAGCAAAGCTGCTCTATCATTTTAAAACAGGGGTTCCCTGTATACGTCAATAAAAAAAACTCCGTCACGCCGATTGCCATCTGGGCGCGCCGTCTACTAAATATAACATTTTTTCCGTGAATTTTTGTAAAAAAACAAAAAAAGATTTTGCTTCAATAATTAAAGAATACCATAAAAGAAAAAGTCTGAGGATAGCCTAACCACAACTCGCAAACAAATTTTAATACTTTTCGCCAAATTGGCATCAAATTGCAAGAAAAAACCACCCTTTGACGCAAAAAGAAAACACTGAATGATCTAGGAGTTGGGCAGCCCTTGAGCTGTTGGGCCTTCCTCCTTGAATCAGTCAGTGTCGCTTAAATGACAGCTGTTTGACAAAACCAGCCTTCGCTTAGGCTTTTTCCGTTGGATACATGTAAAAACGGCTAAACGCTTTAGGATCGATAAAGGAACGAGCCGCTTGCTGAACATCTTCCAAAGTGATCGATTGGATCACCTCCGGTAGATCAAAGAGCGTCGTTTCACCGAATAAGCTTTGGGTAAACTGGTTTGCGATAAACTCCAGTGAGTTCAGTGATTGGAAATATTTCCCTAGCATTTTCTTCTTCAATAACGTCAAGTTTTCTTCATTGATCTCTGGATCTTGCGGGAAATTCATTACGATCGCTTCGATCTCTGCCAACATTTTTTCTGGCTCTTCAGAATCCCCCGAGAAGTCGGCAAAGTAAAAGCCGCGATCCAAGTTCACTTCAAACCCAAATGTGTCGTCGATGATGCCTTGATCATACAAACGCAAATAATTGGCGGAAGTATTGCCTAACACCAATTGGCAGAAAAGATTCAACGCATTTTTGAAGCGCAAGAGCTCTCTTCCTGATTTCGGCAGTTTGTTCAAGTCCCCTTTGATCCCTAATACGCCTTTGGCACGTGTTACTGGCATGGTAAGACTTGATTCTGCTTGAATATCGGCAAAGGTTTCTTCAGGAAACTGGCGAATGATCGCCTGCGTTTCTGGAAAGGTCTTGGACGCTTGATTGGTCCGAATCCACGCCATCGTTTCTTCAGGATCGATATTGCCTACCACAAAAAGCGTCATGTTGCTTGGGTGATAGAAGGTATTGTAGCAAAGATACAAGTCTTCTGCGGTGATCTGCGCAATGCTTTCCACCGTACCAGCGATATCGATATGCAAGGGGTGCTTCGGATACAGATTTTTGATGATGCCGAAAAACTGCTGCCAGTTCGGATCGTCATCATACATTTGGATTTCTTGACCAATGATCCCTTTTTCTTTTTCGACGGTTTCTTCTGTGAAATACGGGGCTTGGACGAAATCGATCAACGTTTCAAGGTTCAGCTTGATTTGATCGGTTGCCGAAAAAAGGTAGCTGGTTTTCGTGAAACTGGTAAAGGCATTGGCAGAAGCCCCCTGCTGACCAAAGGTTTGAAAGACATCGCCGTCTTCTTTTTCAAACAGTTTGTGCTCTAGAAAATGGGCAATGCCATCAGGGACTTGATGCAATGCTTCGGGTGAAAACCCGAAATGATTGTCGACAGAGCCATAGTTCGTACTGAAAAGTCCGTAAGTTTTATGGAAATCGGCTTTTGGCAGCAAATAAACTTTCAAGCCGTTTGGCAATACTTCTTCATAAAGGGTCTCATTGATTTGCTGATAGACTTTTTTATTCATGGGTCGTCTCCTTATCCAGGAAGAATACAGCTTGCAAGGACACGTTTTGAGCCAATGCTTGGACATCTGCCACGGTCACTTGTGCCAATTTCTGCATAAATTCATCTTCCGTCATTTTCGTATTCGGTACCCACTGATTCAGATAGGCTGTTTCGATCAGTGCTTGTGGGTTATCCAATGAAAGCAAGTACTGGTTTTTCAACATCGCTTTTGTTTGTGCCAGTTCTTCCGCGGTGACTTCGCCACGCTGCAAGCTTTGCAGCTGCTGTTCGATCAATTTGAAGACCTTGTCGCGGTTTTTGCCATCGATCCCTGTTTGGACCGACAAATACCCACGAAACGTATCGATACTGCTGGAAGCATAATACGCCAAACTTTCTTTCTCTCGGACATTCATAAACAGTTTTGAATGAGGGAATCCGCCAAACAACCCGTTGAAGACCATAAAGGCGATCCGCTCGGTTTGGTCATAATACACGCCAGTATGATAGCCTAGGTTCAATTTAGCTTGGATGATTGGTTCCCGCAAGATTTTCTCGCGAATGATGTTTTCCGCCGCTTGCTGATAAAAGACCGGCATTGCTTGGTCTGGCCGATCGGTAAAAGCCATGTTTTGGAAGAGTGCCGCAACTTCTGCTTCAACCACATCGCCGATCACGAAAATATCGATTTGATCATTGTCCATCATTGAGCGATAGGTTTGGTAAAGCTCTTTTGCGGTCACAGCTTCTAAGTCTTGGGGACGGCCAAAGCTCGGATACTTCTGATTCTGATCGTTTTCGAAATACAACTCTTGCAGCCCTAAAGAAGCCAATGCTTGCTTATCTTCTGCCACGCTGTTCATATAGGCGATCAAGTTGTGCTTTTCGATGGTGAAGTTCTTTTCTTCAAACTGCTCCTCGTGGGCATTCGGATGGAACAAAACTTCTGCTAAAAAAGCGGCTGCTTGCGGCAATACTGCTTCATCTGACACGTACTTCCCGTTGACAAAGGACATCGCTGCATTGATCTGATGCAGATTGCCCCGTTTGTTGACATTCATACCAAAGCTGGCACCGTAAAGCTCTGCCAGCTGACTGCTAAATGCGGTCTGTGTCGGATAAGCCAAACTAGTCGTTTCTAATAAACTGGTCAATAAGGTCCGTTTGGCGGTCATTTCAGCCTGCAATGGTGCAGTAAACCGAACGAAAAAACGGATCGTTTTATACTTTTTGGTCGGTAGCACCGTTAACCGAACACCTTTTTTTAATTCAATAGACATGTGACACCCCTTCTAGAAGCAAAATTATCTCTTCAATTATAGCATAGCTGACAAACTTTCTCCTCGGCTCGCTGATCAAACCTGCTGCAGCGAGCGTTTTTTTTTATAAATCCCGCGTTTTTCGCTATACTGTCAGTAAGATTTAGAAGGGAGGATACAGGATGATTAAAGAATTTAAAGAATTTATTTTACGAGGAAACGTCATTGACTTGGCGATCGGGGTCGTGATCGGGAGTGCCTTCACCGCAATCGTCACTAGTTTAGTTGAAGGATTGCTGACACCATTGGTTTCATGGATCTTATCACTCTTTGGTAATGCAGATGCCTTTTCTGGTTTGGTCTTTGAACCTGCCAAAAATGTAGTCTTTGATTTCGGCCGCGTAATTACTGCCATTATTACGTTCTTGATTACCGCATTTGTCTTGTTCTTGATTGTCAAAGCAGTCAACAAACTACGCAATCTGAAACAACAACCTGAGGAAGAGGAAGTACCAGAAGTCACTGCAGAGGATTATTTAGAAGAGATTCGTGACCTTCTAAAAGCGCAAACGCCTCCTGCCAACACTGTTGATCCACGTCCAACATCATTGGACGATACGATCCGATAAAAAAACGGCTCTTAGTCAATAAGGTCGAAAGAAGCGATTCGGATTCATCCGATCCATCAATCATAGCGCTAAAAGAAGCAAGCACGCGAACCTCGCTAGAGAGTCGCTGTGCTTGCTTCTTTTTTCATCCCGACATGCAGGATCCCGTCTTCATAAAAAGGCGGTGTAATGGTTTTAAAGCCATACTGGCCGTAGAATTTTTCTAAGTGGGCTTGTGCTTCGATCTCAATAGGCAAAGCTGGATAACACTGCTCAATGCGATGCAAAACTTCTTTGATCAGACGATGGCCTTCTTTTTGCCCTCGGTATGCTGGTGCCACAATGACCCGACCAAAATGCACCGTTTGTTCCTGCTGGAAAATACGGGCGTACGAAACGATCTGCCCTTCCTCATCAAGGGCCCATAAATGTTTGGCTTGTGCATCGATCGCATCGATCTCTTGATACGCACACGCTTGTTCCACCACAAAAACCGCTGTACGCAAACGGGCAAGCTGATAAAACTCCACCCCAGTCATTTCCCCTAACTCTTTTAGAAAAAACGCCATCCCATCACTCCTTATCTTATTGAACCAAAAAAGAGTCAACAAAGTGTCAACTCTTCTTGTTTCAAACAGCTTCTGATAAAAATTCAATCTCAACAGTTCTAGTTAAAATATCTGAATAACTATAAGAAACCCGCTCGAATGAATTCTCATTTGGATCCAAATCTACAACAAAAACTGAAGGATAAGTTTCTGTCAAAACGCCGCGACGTTCAGTTTGACGCTTACGTCCAGTCTGAGCAACTAGCATAATCTCACTACCGATACGGCCTTCTAAATCTTTCTTGATCGTAGCTAAAGTTGTTGGCATCGCATTCACCTCGAGCATCATCATACCACGAAAAGCAGAAAATTTCAAGTTTACCATAAAATAATTCTACTTTCAATAAGATTTTTGTTAAACACCCTTGATAAGCGCTATCAACTTTGTCCGACCGCGACTGAAAGCGCTTTTTATTTTTTCATAAGGCAGCTTTTCTTGAGCGGCAATCTGATCAAGTTCTAATCCTTTTAAATAATTCATTATAACCATTCGTTCTAAAGACGATAAACTTTTCGGATACTCTGCCAACGATTCATTAACGAACAAGTAGGTCTCTGCAGTTTCCGCACAGCGATTATGATCGGTCAAAAACCGATTGCCTTCTTGTAAAAGCTTTTCTTCCAGCGAGCAGGCATCGACTTGGGCTTTGCGTTTTTGGGCATGCTGCGCCCGCAACAGGCTGCAGATACGGTTCTCAAAGGAACGCTTAAACAAGATACCGATGGTCGTTCCTTTGTCCTTATCGTAAGTCTTTAGACACTTATTAAAAACGATCCTGCCTTCTTGCAGCCAATCGTCTAAGTCATAATCCCGCAGATAATATTTTTTATGCAAAATCTCAACGATCGGTCGATATTTTCTGAACAACTCTTCAAATCTATCTGAACGGTGCGATACTTGTCTTTCCTTTGTGCGCATCGAGATCACTCCTTTTGTTTTTGCTTCATTTGCTACAAAAGGAGCGTATCATAAATGGCTGGGACATCTTCTAATTTACCAGACCAACTTTGTCCCTAACTAAGGTCTTGCAATTTCTTTTCAAGTTCGGCTAATTGTTCAGGTGACCAAGGGGAATTGCGTCGGAAATTTTCAAACCGCAAGTCGGTTTGATGCTCGTGGATGTCTTTTTCCGTTTTTTCCACGCTTTTGTACAATTCCCGTGCCGAAGTTCGCAAAGCACCTTGAGAGAAGATCACCCACTGTTCGGCTAAATCGCTGGTAGCGACGGTGACTTGGGTCAATCGATTGTTTAATTCACCAGCGATTCGTTCGATGTAGCTGTCGGCGGTCTCTCCTTCTTCGGTAAAAATAACTTCCAGCTGATATTTGGTGTAACTTTGGGTCACACCAGGCACCAGTTGAGCATCAAAAACAACGATGATTTTCAACCCTTCATATTTTGCATAATTCGACAGCCGATTCAGTAAGGCTTCTCGGGCATCTTCTAAACGGTCCTGATTTTTCAAAAGAACCAGCTCCGGCCAAGCGCCAATCATATTGTAGCCATCCACGATCAGCAAAGGGGTTTTCATTGGGACGCCCCATTTCGGCTAGTAAAGGCCTGATACATCAACAAACCTGCCGCCACACTGGCATTTAAGCTCTGCACGTGCCCGGTCATTGGGATCGTCAGCATTTGATCCACTTCTTTTTTCAAACCTTCCCCCATGCCGCGACCTTCGTTGCCGATGATCAAACCGACCGCCCCTTTGGCATTCCATGTGCGGTAATCACTGCCACTCATATCCGTACCGAAGATCCAAAAACCAGCTTTTTTCAGCTGCTGGACTGCTTGGGTCAAGTTGGTCACGCGGGCCACAGGGATATGTTCCACTGCGCCGGTCGACGTTTTCACCACGATCGGCGTGATCCCCACCGCACGGTGTTTTGGAATGATGATCCCGTCTACGCCGCTGGCATCAGCGGTTCGCATGATGGAGCCGAAATTATGGGGATCTTCTAGATTATCTAAAATCAGATACAGCGGCTGTTCTTTCGTTTGGGCCAACAATTCATCCAAGGTCAAATACTGATAAGGGGTGATCGCCAAGATCATGCCTTGATGGACCCCTTGGTCACTCATCATATCCAGCTTTTGTTTTGGCACCCATTTGACCGGAACTGCCTGTTCCCGCGCCATTTCTTTCAAACGATCGATTTTTTCTCCCCGTGCTTCTTCGGAAAGAAATAGCTTGTTGCCTCGCCCTTCTTTCAAGGCTTCAGCAACCGCATGATAGCCGAAGACAAAATTATCTTCGATGGCTTCTCCAGCGGCTTCTTTGCGGCGATCCGGTCTATTTTCTTGTCTGGCTTCTGATCGGCCAGCTGTTTTTTTATTTGGACGCTTTCTTTGCGGTTTTTCTCGCATCTTCTTCTCCTACTTTCTTTATACACCAGTCTATTAGCTCGTCTAAGCGTTCTTTTTGCTGCGTGAGGTGCAAATACCCGATCAGCGATTCAAAGCCAGTAGCGATACGATACGTCGTGACATCGGCATTTTTGGCACCCGTATGGCTTTTACTATTACGGCCGCGGCGGTAAAAATCATATTCTTCTTCGGTCAGGATCTCTTCATCCAACATCTTTTGGATCAATGCCGCTTGGGCTTTGGCCGACACATAGTGGGTCGCCATATGGTGCAGTTGGTTCGGGCGGGTTTGGCCTTGGGCGACTAAATAATCGCGAATATAGACTTCATAGACCGCATCCCCCACATAGGCCAATGCCAAACCATTCAATTGTTTATAATCTCTCATGCTTCTCGTCTCCATCGGGTTCCTTGCGGGGTATCTTCTAAGATGATCCCTTGTTCTTTCAACTCATCACGGATTTGGTCGCTGCGGGCAAAATCTTTGGCTTTGCGGGCGGCGATCCGTTCATTGATCAGCTGTTCAATTTCTTCATCCAGCAATTCTTCGGATACAAAATAAATCCCGAAAATCGTCAGCCATTCGCTGAATTTGGCTAATCCAGCGGCTAATAAAGCCAAATCTGTTTCTGGGTCTTCGCTAGCTAAGTTCAGCCACTTCGCCAATTCATAGACCACAGTGATCCCGTTAGCCGCATTGAAATCGTCGTCCATTTCTTTGACGAAACGTTCTTCAAATTCTTCCAGAACCGCTGCATTGACTTCCTCATCGCTGGCTTGATAATGACTGCTATTCAAGCGGAATTTGGCATTTTCATAGGTCGTCCGCAATTTTTGCAGGTTGGTTTGTGCTTCATGCAAGGTAGTCTCACTGTATTTGATTGGTCGGCGGTACTGGGTCGTTGCCAAAAAGAAACGCAGCACCTGCGGATCAACTTTTTTGACCATCTCATGCACTGTGACGAAGTTGCCCAGTGACTTACTCATTTTTTCTTCGTCTTCACCGATCGTCACATAGCCGTTATGCATCCAATAGTTGGCAAAGGTCTTGCCAGTTTTCGCCTCGCTTTGGGCGATCTCATTTTCATGATGCGGGAAGGTCAAGTCTTGTCCGCCTCCATGAATATCGATGGTCTCGCCTAGGTGTTTGGTCGCCATCACCGAGCATTCGATATGCCAGCCAGGACGACCGGCTCCCCAAGGAGATTCCCAAGCGATCTCATCGCCTTTTGCCGCTTTCCACAAAGCAAAATCCAACGGATCTTCCTTGATTTTTTGTTCTTCACCGGTCCGCTGGCTTGCGCCGACTTCCAGCTCATCGATGGATTGGTCGCTTAATTGCCCATAGTGAGCAAATTTGCGGGTACGGTAATAAACATCGCCATTGACTGGATAGGCATAGCCTTTTTCTACAAGAGCAGCAATAAAGGCAATGATGTCTTCGATATGATCCATCACACGAGGATTCATCGTAGCAGGTTTGACGTTCAGCGCTGCGGTATCTTCATTGAAGGCGTTGATAAAACGCTCTGCCACTTCTGGGGCCGTCGTGCCTAATTCTTTTGCCGCACGAATGATTTTATCATCGACATCGGTAAAATTCATCAAATAGTCCACTGTATAGCCGCGGTATTCAAAATAACGGCGCACGGTATCAAACGACACAGTACTGCGGCCATTCCCGATATGGATGTAGTTATAGACGGTGGGTCCGCAAACATACATTTTTACTTTCTTTTCTTCTAATGGCTGAAACACTTCTTTTTCCCGTGTCAGCGTATTATAGATTTTAATCATCGTGGATAACCTTCTTTCCTTTGATTCGAACGATCTTTGCTGGGATTCCGACAGCAGTTGCTTCTGCAGGGATATCCTTCAAAACCACTGCATTGGCGCCGATCTTTGCACGCTCACCGATCGTGACAGGGCCTAAGATCTGCGCATGGGCTGAGAGAAACGCACCGGTTTTAACCGTGGGATGACGCTTGCCCCGCTCTTTACCGGTTCCCCCTAAGGTGACCCCGTGAAACAAGACGACATCATCTTCAATGATCGCCGTTTCCCCGATCACGACGCCCATCCCATGATCGATAAAGACCCCTTGGCCGATCTGCGCACCAGGATGAATCTCGATCCCAGTCAAGAAACGCCAAAACTGGGCCGTCAGTTTTGCCAAAAAATACCAGCGATGCTGAAACAAAAAATGCGACCAACGATGCCAAAACAAGGCATGAAATCCTGGGTATGTGATGATGATCTCCAACGTTGATCGTACCGATGGATCATGTTTTTTTGTTGCCGCAATTGCTTTTTTGAACCAAGTCATCTTCTCACCTACTTTATCCAAACTTCTTGATACGAAAAAAGCGTCTTTCAAATAAGTTTCCTTATTCAAAAGACGCTTTTTTGCGTGGTCCCACTTTTGTTCGCAGTTCGGCACTGCCTTCAAGCGGGTAACGTCCGCTGCTTCGTCTTTGACTTGCGCCAAAGCCACTCCTAGGTGCATTTCCTAGCCTTTTTTGACCACTCTCACCTTCCGTGGTCTCTCTGAAAAAAATCGGCTAGTACTTCGTCTATTCGCTGTGTTTATAACACGTTATTCAAATGATCAAGGGCTTTTTCTTTCCCTAATAATTCAACGGTATCTGGTAGTTCTGGTCCGTGGGTTTGGCCTGAGACCGCCACGCGGATCGGCATGAATAAATTCTTGCCTTTGATGCCTGTTTCTTTTTGGATCTCTTTGATGGCTGCTTTGACTGCCGCAGCCTCAACGACTGGCATCGCCTGTAATTTTTCTTTAAAGGCTGTCAAAACCGTCGGTACAGTTTCTCCTGCTAAGACTTCTTTGGCTGCATCATCTAATTCAGGGTGTTCTTCGAAGAACAATTCCGAAAGGTCGACGATTTGTGCCGCAAAACTCATTTGCGGTTGATACAAGGAAACGATTTTTTTCAACCAGGCAGCTTTTTCTTCGGTCAATGTTTCTTCGATGCGACCGGCTTTTACCAAGTAAGGGACGCACATTGCCGTCAATTCATCCAGATCCATTTGTTTCATGTACTGATTATTGACCCATTCCAACTTCTTGGCATCGAAGGCAGCTGGTGATTTGCTCAACCGTTCTGGATCAAAGATTTTGATCAATTCTTCTTGAGAGAAGATTTCTTCTTCCCCTACTGGTGACCAGCCTAAAAGTGCAATGAAGTTGAACATAGCGTCTGGTAGATAACCCAACTCACGGTATTGCTCGATGAATTGGAGAATCGATTCGTCCCGTTTGCTTAATTTTTTCCCGGTTTCGCTATTGATGATCAACGTCATATGCCCGAATTCTGGTGCTTGCCAGCCAAATGCTTCATAGATCATCAACTGTTTTGGTGTGTTGGCGATGTGGTCATCTCCACGCAGCACATGGGTGATTTTCATATGATGGTCATCGACTGCTACTGCAAAGTTGTAAGTCGGCATACCGTCACGTTTTTGGATGACAAAATCGCCACCGACATTATCTGATTCAAAAACGATCTCGCCTTTGACCATGTCGTGGAATTTGTATTCAGTATTGCGAGAGACACGGAAACGAATCACTGGTTTCAAGCCTTGTGCTTCTTTTTCGGCTTGCTCTTCTGGTGTTAAGTTGGCACATTTCCCTGCATAATGGGGCATTTCGCCACGAGCTCTTTGGCCTTCACGTTCGGCTTCCAGTTCTTCTTCCGTACAATAACACTTATACGCACGATTGCTTGCAAGCAATTGATCGATCAGTGGTTGGTAGATATCGCCGCGTTCTGATTGACGATACGGACCGTATTCTCCTGGATTTTCAGGTGATTCGTCCCAATCCATTCCTAACCATTGCAAGTTTTCAAGCTGGCTTTTTTCACCATCTTCAATGTTTCTTTTTTGATCGGTGTCTTCGATTCGGATAATAAATTCACCGTCATTGTGACGAGCAAACAAATAATTGAATAAAGCCGTCCGAGCATTCCCGATGTGTAAATGTCCTGTTGGACTTGGCGCGTAACGTACACGTACTTTTG
Organism: Enterococcus sp. AZ063; assembly: GCF_051715045.1. Classification (NCBI taxonomy): domain Bacteria; kingdom Bacillati; phylum Bacillota; class Bacilli; order Lactobacillales; family Enterococcaceae; genus Enterococcus; species Enterococcus sp. AZ063. Next base: position 25,593 of record NZ_JBIOTA010000001.1, on the reverse strand, counting down.
TCATTGTTTTCCTCTTCCTTCATCTGATTTCCAAGCCAGCCAAGCTGCTTGGGGCTTATTGTTCAGTTTAGTGGGAAAGACCCGCGTAAAAAACAGAACCCTCAAGTTGAATTGTACAATCAATAACCCAATTAGTAAAGGCAGCTGGCATATTTTACGCCAGCTGCCTAGGATTATTTCTCTGATTTCGATCCTTCTTTGTTGTCGATGCCGCGACCAGAATGGGCTGGTTTGGCAAAAATCATCCGCCCAGCTGCCGTTTGCAAGGCGCTGGTGACGATCACTTCGATGTGTTCATTCATGTAATGCTGGCCATCTTCCACCACGACCATCGTCCCGTCATCTAGATAAGCGACCCCTTGCTGGCGCTCCGTGCCAGCTTTCACCACTAAGACGTGCATGCTTTCTCCTGGAATCACCACTGGTTTGACCGCATTGGCTAACGCATTGATATTCAAGACAGGCACATTTTGAAATTCAGAAACTTTGTTTAGATTGTAATCATTGGTCACGACGACACCATCCAGCATCTTCGCTAACTTGATCAGCTTGCTATCGACTTCGGAGATGTCTTCAAAATCGCCTTCATACATCTCAACTGCGATGCCTTCTTCTTTTTGCAAAGCATTCAAAATATCCAAGCCGCGGCGGCCCCGAACCCGTTTCAAGCTATCGCCAGAATCTGCGATGTATTGCAATTCATACAAGACAAAATTCGGGATCAGCAAGACGCCTTCTAAAAAGCCCGTTTTAGCAATGTCATAGATCCGACCATCAATGATCACGCTGGTATCCAAAATTTTGTATTTGTGGAAATGGTCCGCGATTTTTCTTTCCAGCATCTGCTGTTCATCTTGCTCTTGGGGCTCTGCCTTTTTGTTTTTTGGGGCAAAGACTTTTTTCCATTCATCGATCCGTGTCGTCCCGATCTGAAAACCGAGATACCCTAACAGGACCATCACTAAGATTGGGGCGATCCCGTTGATAAAAGGAATATCCCAATTGTAAAAAGGAATCGACACGATCACACCGATCATCAGACCGATGATCGAACCAATTGCGCCAAACAAGAGATACGTTAAGCTCAATTCACTTAGTTTTTCTTCAATTTTGCGAATACCGGCTGCAATATATTTCGCTAATAGTAAAGATAATAAAAAGAAAATAAGGGCTCCAAGCAAACTATTAGTGATGTTATTATTCAGCCATTCATTTTGGGTTTGCCCAATGGCTTGCCATGCGATAGGCATCAGTGAGATCCCCAGACTTGCTCCGGCAAGTACCATTAGTGCGGTAATGACTCGTTTCTGCATACATGTTCCTCCATACTCCAGTAGGTTTCTTTTGTTCAAAAATCCGTGCTGCCAGACAGGCTCCTTCCGCCTGTCAGCGGCTGTCGGTCGGTTGGTTCAAACGAATGAATCAACAGCGTCAGGGCAAGAGGAGAGGCGATTGCCCCTTGCTCTTGCATTGACTCCACTTTAACGGAAGACTTTCCGCAAGGTTTCGGCTAAGGTAGACACGCCTTCGACTTCGATGCCTTTGGGCGGCTGCCAGCCAGTCAGATTATTTTTCGGCAAATAAACTTTCGTAAAACCTAGTTTTTGCACCTCTTTGACCCGTTGCTCGATCGCGTTGACTCGGCGAATCTCACCCGTCAAGCCAATTTCACCGATAAAACACTCCGTCGGGCTGGTGCCTTTTTCTTTGTAGCTAGATGCGATACTAACAGCGATCGCTAGATCGATCGCGGGTTCATTTAATTTGACCCCGCCGGCTGCTTTTAAGTAGGCATCTTGATTTTGCAGCAGCAAGCCTGCCCGTTTTTCTAAAACCGCCATGATCAGCGAGACGCGGTTGAAGTCTAGCCCCGTCGTCGTGCGTTTGGCATTGCCGAACATCGTTGGCGTGACCAGTGCTTGGATCTCCACCAAGATTGGCCGACTGCCTTCCATTGCTACTACGATCGCCGATCCGGTTGCGCCTTCTAAGCGTTCTTCCAAAAAGACTTGTGACGGATTGGCGACTTCTTTCAACCCGCCTTCTTCCATTTCAAAAATCCCGATCTCATTGGTGGACCCAAAGCGGTTTTTGACGGCCCGCAAAATTCGAAAACTGTGGTGCTTTTCGCCTTCGAAATACAAGACGGTGTCCACCATATGCTCCAACATCCGCGGTCCTGCGATCGAGCCTTCCTTCGTCACGTGGCCAACGATAAAGATGGCGATGCCATTGGTTTTGGCGATTTTCAGCAATTCTGCGGTCGTTTCTCGCACTTGGCTGACACTGCCTGCCACGCTGGTGATATCCGGTTGGGTCATGGTTTGGATCGAATCGATGATCACATAATCTGGGCGGATGTTTTCGATCGCTTTACTGATCTCTGACATGTCCGTTTCCCCATAGAGATAAAATTCTGTGTCGATGGCGCCTAAGCGCTGCGCCCGCATTTTGATTTGTTCGGCACTTTCTTCTCCTGACACATACAAGACCGTCCCGCCGATCGCTGCTAATTGCTGGGAAACTTGCAAGAGCAGCGTCGATTTTCCGATCCCTGGATCCCCACCGATCAAAATCAAGGAGCCTGGGACCACGCCGCCGCCTAAGACGCGATTCAACTCAGCGAGTTTCGTTTGGACCCGCGGTTCTTTTTTCGGTACGACATCGGCGATTTTCGTCGGCTGCATCTTTTGCCCCGTCAATGTCGTACGTACTCGACGATCGGCGGTTTCTTGGATCACTTCTTCCACCATTGAATTCCAGCTGCCGCAATTGGGGCATTTCCCTAAATATTTAGGGGAACTATACCCACAATTTTGACAGACAAATTGACTTTTTGCTTTTTTTGCCATTGATCTCCTCCACTACTTCTATCAAACAGACCCCCAGGCAGGATTTACTGATTCGAGGAGCCAAAGCCGCCGGTTCGGCTGGCAGTGGTTGTATCTTGATCAGCTTTTAAGAACGGCAAGAAAATTCCTTGGCCGATCCGTTCGCCTTTTTTAATGACGACATCTGTGGGGCCGAAATTGGTAAACTGAAACATGATATGCCCTTCATTATCTGGATTGTCATAGTAATCGCTGTCGATGACGCCGACACCATTCGTCAAGACTAAGAAACGTTTCAAAGGATTGCTGGAACGATTTGTCAGCTGCAAATACTCGTCTTCCCCCATATAGGCTTTGATCCCCGTGGGAATCAAGGTTGGCTTCAACTGTTTTGCGGTCTCTTTAGCAAAAAGCGCTTTGACCCCGTCGATCACGCCCGCTTTCCAAATGCTTGGCACCACGATTTCTTCCGCTGCTTCAAAGTCGTAACCAGCCGCATGATGGGTGGCACGTTGAGGCAAGGTGATGCTTTTTTCTTTATATGCTGTAATAATTTCAAATCCTCGTAATTTCATGGGTTCCTCCAATAATAAAACATATAGCTATTTTAGCATAGGAAGAACTATTTTCTTCATGGAAAACACAATTATCGAAAAGTCTTTACAATTTCTTCGTTTAAAAATAGACCAAAAAGAAAAAAGGACATGACGAAACGCCCGTTTGCGAGTACAATAGAAAAAATATCAAAAAATAGGCGGTGGCATATGCGCGCAGATCTTTCAAACAAAAACCGAATCGTTGTAAAAATCGGCACCAGCTCGTTGATTTATCCCAATGGTGCCATCAATCTAGCTGGCATCGATGAATTAGCCTTTGTCTTAGCAGCTTTGCAAAACCAAGGCAAAGAAATCATCTTAGTTTCTTCTGGTGCGATCGGTGTTGGCATGAACAAGTTGAATTTGAAAGAACGACCCGTGGAGATCCCGCAGCAGCAAGCCGTGGCCGCCGTTGGCCAATCGGAACTGATGACGATCTACAACCAGCGTTTTCAAAGCTATAGCCAGCAGACTGCACAGATCCTGCTGACCAGAGACATCATCGAATTTCCCCAAAGCCGTCAAAACGTTAGCAACACCTTAGAGCAATTACTTACGATGGGGATCATCCCGATCATTAATGAAAACGACACGGTAGCAGTGGATGAATTGGACCATCTCACCAAATTCGGCGACAATGACCAGCTGTCAGCGATCGTCGCTCAGTTGACGAAAGCCGAGCTTTTGATCATGCTTTCTGATATCGACGGCTTTTATTCCGCCAATCCGCTGAATGATCCTGATGCCGTCTTGTATTCCGAGATCAATGAAATCACCCCAGAACTTTTAGAACAAGCTACGGGAAAAGGCAGTCCTTATGGAACCGGCGGTATGACCAGTAAACTAAAAGCCGCCCAACGTATCTTAGACTTGGACAGTCACATGCTGCTGGCTAACGGCAAGCAGCCGAAAATTATTTTTGACTTGCTCGCAGGGGAACCTGTCGGCACCCACTTTTATCAACGAACGGAGGATGAGCAATGAGCAACTTGCAAACGATCGGTCAACAAGCTCAAGCAAGCGCCCAGACATTAAGCTTACTGAGTGCCAGCGAAAAAAAACACCTACTGGCAGCGATGGCCGATGCTTTAGAAAAAGCTACCGAGACGATTTTAGCTGCTAATCAACAAGACCTAGCCGCCGCAAAAGCCAAAGGATCCAGCCAAACGATGCTAGATCGTCTGTTGCTGACAGAACAACGGATCACCGAGATGGCTAACGGCATCCGAGAAGTCGCCCAATTGCCCGACCCAATCGGTGCCGTGGATAAAATGTGGCGCAATGCTGACGATCTTTTGATTGGTCAACAACGAGTGCCTTTAGGGGTCATCGGCATCATCTACGAAGCCCGCCCTAATGTCACCACTGACGCAGCTAGTCTGTGTTTCAAATCAGGAAATGCCGTGATTTTGCGTGGTGGAAAGGAAGCCTTCCACTCCAATCAAGTCCTCGTGACTATTTTACAAGAGGCTTTAGCTGCCAATGGACACTCCCGCCATGCGATCCAGTTTATCGAAGACACGAGCCACGAAACAGCGGCTGAGCTGATGCGGCTGACAGATTACTTGGATGTTTTGATCCCTCGGGGAGGCGCCGGCTTGATTCGTCGTGTCAAAGAGACCGCCACGGTGCCAGTGATCGAAACCGGCACCGGCAACAATCATATCTACATCGACCAAGCAGCCCAGCTGCCGATGGCACTGGCGATCGTCACGAATGCAAAGACTCAACGCCCTTCTGTCTGCAATGCCATCGAAACGATCCTCGTCCATGAAGCAGTGGCAGCGGAGTTTTTGCCTATGGTAGAAAAGCAGTTTGCCGAGCAAGTCGAATTGCGAGGGGATCAAAAAGCATTGGCGTTTTTGAACAATGCACAGCTTGCCACTGAAGAGGACTGGGCAACCGAGTTTTTAGACTATATCTTAGCGATCAAAGTGGTGGCTTCGCTAGAAGAAGCCATTGCCCACATCAATCGCTACAATACGAAGCACTCCGAAGCGATCATCACCGATGATTATTTCGCTTCCCAACGCTTCTTGAAAGAAGTTGATGCGGCGGCGGTTTACGTCAATGCCTCGACCCGTTTCACCGATGGCTTTATGTTTGGCTTTGGTGCCGAGATCGGCATCTCGACGCAAAAACTCCATGCCCGTGGGCCAATGGGGTTAGAAGCACTGACTTCTACCAAATACATTATTTATGGCGAAGGCCAGATCCGTAAGTAACGATACGAAAAAACAGCCACTTGCTGTCATGACTTCCAATAGTTAGACTAAAAAGCTAACTTTAAAAGGTCGGTACATGCGCAAGCGGCTTTTTTTCGTCCTCTTATGCTTGTGCAGCCCGCAGAACGAAGGAAATCGGTTCGATGCCAAACAATTCTGTCAGCACTCGATTGGTTGTGGCAAAGACGTCAGCTTCGCAACTCTTTTTCGGACAAGAAATCGTCTGTCCTTTGCTGGAAAACGTATCCTGACGGCTGCCCTCTACGAAAATTACTTCTTGCGTTCCTTTTTGATAGATCAATCCTTCGTCTTCTTCTAATAATAAACGCGTCTGCCACTGATTGATCTGGGCAATGGGCATCACCAAGGAAGCAGCATCCAAGTTTTCTAACGAAAAACTACGACCATCCGGCAGCTGCAGCGTGAAGGTATTGAGTTCATAAGATAAACAGGCATTGCACCCTCCTTCTGTGATGACTTGGCTCGTGAGAATTTCTGCATTCATTCTTTTTGACTCCTTTCATGATTCATTCATGTTTAGTTTATCACAAACCTATGGCGCACGGCGGAGCAATTATTCCGTCTTAAGTTGGATGTGTTTCTTTTTCTTTCTTGCTATGCTAGGGATAAGAAAAAAAGTCTAGGAGGAGTCACAATGAATACAGAAAGTTTATTAGGAAGAATCGTTACTGTCGTGGCAGTTTTAATCGCAGCATCCCTTGTTTTATCCGTCGTATTAGGTATTGTTGGTGGGTTGATCGGATTGATTTTCCGTTTCGGGATTCCTTTGCTGCTAGCCGTTTTGATCGTTCGCTGGTTAACCTCGATTCGCCAAAAGCCAAGAAAATATTATCGTTAATTGCAGGAAAACCAAAAACACCTGACTTTCCAACAGTCAGGTGTTTTTTTATCGATCAGCCTAATGCGACATCTAAAACCATCATTAAGATAAAGCCTAGCATGACGCCAAAGACCGCAAAATGGCGGCGACTCGTTAAGGTTTGCTGCGCTTCTGGAATCAATTCTTCCACCACTACATAAATCATAGCACCCGCTGCAAAAGCCAACGCATACGGCAAGACAGCGGACATACTCGTTACCAGCAAAGCTCCGATCACACCGGCGATCGGTTCTACGATCCCTGACGCTTGCCCGTACATAAAGGCTTTGGTTCGGCTTAACCCTTCTTGGCGCAAGGGGATCGAAACGGCTGCGCCTTCTGGAAAATTTTGGATCCCGATCCCGATCGCTACCGAAAGCGCCGCTAAGATCGCTGCTCGCGGATCATCGGCACTAGCCGCCGCCCCAAACGCTACCCCTACCGCCAAGCCTTCTGGGATATTATGCAGCGTGATGGAAAAGACCAGCAAGATCGTTCGCTTCAAATGACTAGGCAAACCTTCTGTTTCATGATTCGGCCCAAAATGCATATGCGGGAGCGTCTTATCTGCTGCATATAGAAACAAACCACCCAAACCAAACCCGATGCTGACCACCAGCCACGGAATGTCGCCATTTTCTTCGGCTCGTGCGATCGCAGGATCTAATAACGACCAGAAACTAGCAGCGATCATCACGCCAGAGGCAAACCCCAGCATCGTATTCAGGACATTTTTATTGATTTCTTTGAAGAAAAAGACTAGCGCTGCCCCAAGCGCCGTCATACCATACGTAAAGATCGTCCCCACCAGCGCTTGCTGCCATGGCGACAATCCAACCAACCAATCCACCATTCGTCTGCTCCTTTGTCTAACTATTCTACCAATACTCTAGCATAGGAAGCCGTCAGGTTCTACTAGGAAGGCAGCAGCAGCCAAAATTTTTCTTTCACCAGCCCTAAGCCTTTCCCGATGAAATCTTCGGCTTTACTTGAAAGTTTCAACATTCATCGCTATAATGCTAGGAGACTCCATGTCAATTTATATAAAGTGAGGAAAAGAATTGATTACAGTAAGTGATGTAAGTTTGCATTTTTCAGACCGCAAACTGTTTGATGATGTTAATATTAAGTTTACGCCTGGTAATTGTTATGGTTTGATTGGTGCAAATGGTGCTGGTAAATCAACTTTTTTAAAAATTTTATCTGGTGAGATCCAACCTTCGACCGGGAATGTTTCTTTAGGTCCTGATGAACGGATGGCTGTCTTGAAACAGAACCACTATGATTACGAAGAGTTTCCAGTGATCGAAACGGTCATCATGGGCCATAAACGTCTCTACGAAGTGATGAAAGAAAAAGACGCGATCTACATGAAGGAAGACTTTTCTGATGAAGATGGGATTCGTGCCGCCGAACTAGAAGGCGAATTTGCGGAACTTGATGGCTGGGAAGCAGAGCCCGAAGCAGCGGTTCTTTTGCAAGGCTTGAACATTCCCGATGAATTGCATCATGTCTTGATGAAAGATCTAACTGCTGGTCAACGGGTGAAAGTCTTACTGGCACAAGCCCTTTTCGGTAAGCCAGACGTCTTGCTCCTAGATGAGCCTACCAACGGATTGGATATCCAATCTATCAACTGGTTAGAAGAGTTTCTGATCAACTTTGACAACACCGTCATCGTTGTTTCCCATGACCGCCACTTCTTAAATAAAGTTTGTACCCATATGGCCGATCTAGACTTCGGCAAAATCAAATTGTTTGTCGGCAACTATGATTTCTGGTTGGAATCAAGCCAATTAGCTGCGAAATTACAATCCCAATCAAATGCCAAAAAAGAAGAGCAGATCAAAGAACTGCAAGACTTTATCGCACGCTTTAGTGCCAATGCATCAAAATCCAAACAAGCAACATCTCGGAAAAAAATGTTGGATAAAATCACTCTTGATGATATTCAACCTTCGTCTCGCCGCTACCCGTTTGTCGGTTTTAAACCAGAACGTGAAATCGGGAATGACTTGCTGCAAGTCGACAATGTCAGTGTGACGATCGACGGCAAAAAGATTTTAGACAATATCTCTTTCACCTTGAACAAAGACGACAAAGTCGCTTTTGTTGCCAATAGCGATATCACCACCACAACGCTATTCAAAGTCATCATGGGGGAAATCACTCCTGATACAGGTAGTGTTCGTTGGGGCGTGACCACGCAGCATGCGTACTTGCCAAAAGATACGACCAGCGAATTTGATACGGATACTCCGATCGTTGATTGGTTGCGTCAATACGCAAGCAAAGAAGAAGACGACAATACCTTCTTGCGCAGCTTCCTAGGTCGCATGTTGTTCTCTGGTGACGAAGTATTAAAACCCGTCAACGTTCTTTCCGGGGGCGAAAAAGTTCGCTGCATGTTGTCGAAAATGATGCTTTCAAAAGCCAACGTATTGGTATTGGATGATCCAACCAATCACTTGGACTTAGAATCGATCACCGCATTAAACGATGGCTTGATGGCCTTCACCGGCTCATTGTTGTTTGCTTCTCATGACCACCAATTTATTCAAACCCTTGCGAACCGTATCATTGCGGTCTCTAGCAAAGGCGTGGTGGATCGTGCCGAAACGACCTACGATGAATTCTTAGAAAACAAAGATGTCCAAAAACGCGTAGCAGAAATGAATCAATAAGCTGCTTTTGAAAAAAAGAACGCTCCAGTTGCCCGCCACCAAGGCTGCAACTGGAGCGTTTCTTTTATTTTACCTAGGTGCTTCGGGCGCTTTTTGGCAGGTTACGCTTGTTCTAAACGGGCTTTGCCGAATGAAAACAGCGCCAAGCAGCCATAGCCGGTATGACTGGAGATCGTTGGACCTAATGGATAATGATGAATAATAATGTCAGGAACTTTTTCGGTCAAACGTTTGATGACTTTCTCCGCTGCTTCGGCATCGCCAGCATTGGCAAAATAAACCGTATTGGTTTTTGATTCGTGAAGATTGGCGATGGTTTGATCCACGATTTTTTGGATCGCTTTGTTGCGTCCCCGCACTCGATCAACGCTGCGTAATTTTCCCGCAGTATCGACGGTAATGATTGGTTTCACGTTCAGCAATCCGCCGATCGCTGCCGCCGTTTTAGAGATTCTGCCGCCGCGTTCCAATTGTTTTAAATCGTCGACGGTGACCCATGAATCTAAACGCAGTTTGTTTTCTTCTACCCATTGGCTGACTTCTAGCAACGAACGTCCTTGGGCTTTTTGTTGGGCTGCTTCAGCCACTAAGAAGCCTTCGCCTAAACTCGCAGAGCGCGTATCGATCAAGGTGATCGCAACTTCTTTGTATTCTTCTTTTAGTAAGGCTACGGCTTGGACGGCACTTTGGAATGAGCCGCTCATTCCTGAAGAAAAACCTAAATAAAGGACCGGTGTGCCCGCTTCGACATACGGCCGAAAATACTCCATATAACGTCCGACATTGATTTGAGAAGTTGTCGGCTGCGCATGCTCTTTTAGTTTTCCTAAAAACCATTCCGTATCAAATTCTTTGCCCATATCATCGATATATTCTTTGCCGTCTAATTCGATCAGCATCGGAATATACGCAACATCTAGCTCCGCTAATCTTGCTGCTGGTAAATCACAGCAGGAATCTGTCATGATTTGAAACATGGTTTCACCCCTCTCGTTACCCCCTATTATAGCAAAAAAAGAACAAGACAGAAGAAATTCTCATCAAAAGCAGCCAAACTTATCGTTGACTGCTTTTAACACAGGAAATCTTCGTCTTGTTCTGAAGCTTTTGCGTCAGATTAGATTTGCGCCCAAACACTTTCTAAAATGTTGGTTTGGCTGCGGTCTGGTCCTACCGAGAAGGTCGAAATGCGGACACCGACTAATTCAGAGATGCGGTGAACGTAATTGCGTGCATTTTCTGGCAGATCTGCCAATGTTTTGCAGCCAGTAATGTCTTCAGACCAGCCAGGAAGTTCTTCGTAGACTGGTTTGCAGCGGTTCAACTCTTTCAAACTTGCTGGGTAATGATAGATCAATTCGCCGTCTAGTTCATAAGCCGTACAGATCTTCACGGTTTCTAAGCCGCTCAAAACATCGATCGAGTTAAGGGATAGGTTCGTAATCCCTGAGACCCGTTTTGAATGGCGCATCACGACGGTATCAAACCAGCCCACACGGCGAGGACGTCCTGTCGTTGTTCCGTATTCACGACCGATCTTACGAATTTGTTCACCTGTTTCATCAAACAGTTCCGTTGGGAAAGGACCATCGCCTACCCGAGAGGTGTAAGCTTTGCAGACACCAACGACTTTGTTGATTTTTGAAGGACCCACACCACTACCAATAGTGACTCCCCCAGCAACGGGGTTGGATGATGTCACGAAAGGATAGGTTCCTTGGTCGATATCCAGCATCACGCCTTGTGCCCCTTCAAATAAAACCCGTTTGCCTTCATCTAAGGCATCGTTAAGGATCACCGAAGTATCCGTCACATATTTTTTGATTTGTTGGCCATATTCGTAATACTCTTCAAAAATGTCTTCAAAGGCGATTGGCTCTGCATCAAACATTTTCACGAATTGACGATTTTTTTCTTCTAAGTTGATACGCAGACGTTCTTCAAAAATTTCTTTGTCTAAAAGATCAGCGATCCGAATGCCGACTCTGGCCGCTTTATCCATATAGGCTGGTCCGATCCCTTTGATTGTCGTACCGATCTTGTTGTCACCTTTGGCATCTTCTTGCAGCTGATCCAAATGGATATGGTAAGGTAAAATAACATGTGCACGATCAGAGATCTTCAAGTTTTCTGTTATTATATTGTTTTCTTTCAAGTATGCTAATTCTTTAACTAATGATTTCGGGTTCACAACGACCCCGTTTCCAATGACACTGATTTTATCTGCATAAAAGATCCCAGAAGGAATCAAATGCAGTTTATAGGTCACACCGTCAAATTTAATCGTATGGCCGGCATTGTCTCCACCTTGATAACGTGCAATGACTTCCGCGTTTTCACTCAAAAAGTCCGTAATCTTTCCTTTACCTTCATCGCCCCATTGTGTACCTACTACTACTACAGATGACATATAATGACCTCTTTCTTTAATTAGTGCATTCCTTAAGTATTGTAACAAGATTCGCAAGCTCTTTCAATCTAAAATCGAATAATCGTTTTAAATTCTCATTTTTCAGGGGTAAAAAACGAACTATTTTCTTCTCATTAATTATTTATACACGTAAAAACGAATAAAGTCGACACATAAAAAAAGCCCTGCAGCCATCAGCGCAATGCAGACGGCAGCAGGAGCCTTTGTTTTTCAAATAATTGGTGTCTTACCCGAACTCTTCTCGCGGCGAGACCGAGGAGAACTTATTGTATTCTTTGATGAATAGAAGTTCGACGGTCCCTCGGGCACCACTCCGGTTTTTCTCGATAATGACTTCGATCACATTGTTGTTTTGTTGTTCTTCTGGTTCATCGTCATCGTCGCCTTCGCTGCGGTAGTAGTCATCTCGGTACAAGAAAGCAACGATATCGGCATCCTGCTCGATCGATCCTGATTCTCGGATATCACTTAAAACAGGACGCTTGTCTTGTCGTTGTTCCACACCCCGAGAAAGCTGAGACAGTGCAATCACCGGCACTTTCAATTCCTTCGCCAGTTTCTTTAATTGGCGAGAGATCTCAGAGACTTCTTGTTGGCGGTTTTCGCGACCCGTTCCTTCAATCAACTGCAAATAGTCAATCAAAATCAAGCCGAGATTGCCTTTTTCTTGCGCCAGTTTCCGACAACGTGCCCGGATCTCAGAGATCTTGATCCCAGGGGTATCATCGATATAGATATTGGCGTTAGAAAGACTGCCCATGGCAACGATCAAATTCCGCCACTCTTCTTCTGAGAGCTGCCCCGTCCGCAAGTGACTGGCCTCAATCGAGCCTTCCGCACAAAGCATCCGGTTGACCAATGATTCAGCCCCCATTTCCAGACTAAAGATCGCTACGGAACGATCGGTTTTCGTTCCGACATTTTGCGCGATATTCAAGGCAAACGCGGTTTTCCCTACCGCGGGGCGGGCAGCGAGAATAATCAGCTCTTCTTTTTGCAGCCCCGCCGTCATTTTGTCTAAAGCCGCATAACCCGTAGGTAATCCGGTGATTTCTTCGTTGTTTTGCGCCAACTGATCGATCGTTTCGATCGTCCGATTCAAGACTTCCGCTATCGATTGGAAGCCATTGCTATTGCGCTTTTCGGATACTTCTAAAATACTTTTTTCTGCTTGATCAATGATCGACTGCACATCTTCATCTTGTTCAAAGCCTTTGGTTACGATGCGGCTCGCTGTTTGGATCAGATTGCGTAACGTGGCTTTGTCGTCAACGATCTTCGCATAATAAGCAATACTTGCTGCTGATGGTGAAGCTTGACTCAATTCAGTCAGATACGTCAGGCCGCCAACATCTTCAAGACTGTTGCTTTTTTCAATTTCTGCTTTCAACGTAATCAAGTCGATCGATTCACTACGGTCGTTCAACTGGATCATTGCTTGAAAAATTATTTGATGGCTGCGGCGATAAAAATCTTCTGGGGCGATTACTTCCATTGCATCGATGATCGCATCGGCATCTAAAAAGACTGCCCCTAGGACCGCTTGTTCCGCTTCAATATCTTGTGGGGGAACTTGATTTTGCCAAACTTCATTCATGCCATTCGCTCCTTCGTCCATTCATTCTACAAGATTCCCATCCAAAGTACAAGATTGCTTGGACGTTTGCCGAAAAAAACCCCAACATGTGACTGTTGGGAGTAATGCTTATTCTTGGATGGTATGAACATTGATCGTTGCTGTTACTTGTGGGTGCAATTTTACAGGTACTTGCGTAAAGCCTAATGCACGGATCGGCTGATCCAATTCGATTTTGCGTTTGTCGATTTTGATTTTGTATTGCTTGTTCAAGGCATCTGCGATTTGTTTTGATGGGATCGAACCGAACAAGCGGCCATCTTCCCCTGCTTTGGCATTGATCTTCACAACGGTTTCTTCTTTTTCAAGAAGTGCTTTTAACTCTTTCGCTTCTGCTAAGACTTCTGCGTCTTGTTTTTCTTTGGCTTTTTGTTTGCCTTTTAATTCTGCCATGCTTTCATTGTTGGCAGGTTTGGCTAAGTTGTTTTTGATCAGAAAGTTTTGTGCGTAGCCATTAGGGACTTCCTTGATATCGCCTTTTTTGCCTTTACCTTTGACATCTTGTAAGAAAATAACTTTCATCTTGGTCACTCCTTGTTATTGTTCATTTTTCGTTAATTCCGCTCGCAGCTGGTTTTCTACATCACCAATGCTGCTGTTCTTTATTTGCGTGGCTGCGTTGGTAAAATGTCCGCCGCCGCCTAATGCCTCCATCAAGGTTTGTACATTGACTTTACCAGTGCTTCTAGCACTGATACCGATCAAATCTCCTGGTTGTTTCGTAATGACAAATGCGGCATGGATCCCATTGATCGATAGCAGAGTATCGGCCGCTTTCGCAACGGTGACACTATCGTACACCCGATCTTCATCCGCTGCAGCAATCACGATATCTTCTCGGAAATGCTGGCTGCGAGAAACCAGTTCACTGATCATCAAATAGGAATCGAGATCCGTACTCAACATGTATTGAACCAATGACGTATCTGCGCCTTGGTTTTTCAAATAACCAGCAATATCAAAGGTCCGACCAGTGGTTCGCACCGTGAAGTTCTTCGTATCCACGTAGATGCCCGCTAATAAAGAAGTCGTAATAAATTTCGGGACTTGCGATCTGCGAGAAGCACGATACTGGATTAATTCTGCTACCAGTTCCGATGCCGAAGACGCGGAAGATTCAATGTACGTCAATAGTGGCTTATCGGGAAACTCATCCCCGCGACGATGGTGATCGATCACTGCGATTTTGTCAAATTCATCATAGACCGCTTGCGAGATCGACATCGATGGCTTATGGTAATCTACCATCACTAGCACACTTTCTTCATTTGATAAATTAACTGCTTCTTCCCCAGTGATCACAAATCGTTCCAGCTCGGGGTATTTTTTCAATTCTTCCAATGCCCGCTGAATGTCTGCGGTGATCTCTTTTGGATTTAAAATGATGTAGCATTCTTTATCGCTCATCATCGCCATGTAAGCCACCCCAAAAGCCGAACCTAAGGCATCCATGTCTGGGTAACGATGACCCATGATAAAGATCCGCTGGTTTTCAGCAAAAATCTTTCTCAACGCCGTACTCATGGCACGAGAACGAACACGCGTTCTCTTGGGTGTGCCGTCTGTATTGCCACCAAAGAATTGCGGTTTCGCTTCTTCTTTGGCTTCTTTTAAAACGACTTGATCACCGCCGCGAACTAACGCAATGTCGAGATTGTTTTGTGCCACTTCCCCGATCTCTTCAAAAGACTCTTCCCCATAGGAGATCCCCATACTGATTGTTAATGGCAGATCATTTTTTTCCGCAACTTGCCGTACTCTAGTCAAAAATTGGAATTTTTCTTCCTTCATCCGCTCAATATCTGAATACTTCGCGACGAAAAGAAACCGCTCGGAATTGATTCGTTTGTAAAAAACATGATTCTCACTTGCCCAATCAGAAATCAATGTCGTGATCAGCGAGTTCAAATAAGAAACTTGTTTGTCGTCTTTTTTCTCAATCAAATCATCGTAATTATCAATTGAAATCAACCCAATTGCTGCCATCTTTTTTACCCCTCAATGTATCATCCCATTTTTTTGAAGCTTTGTTCTTTATTTTACCACAAAACAATCAAATAGGCGATTGATGCAAAAAAGTTCCACGTGAAACTTTTTTGGTGAACCAACCAGGAAAAATTTTCTATCATTCGTTATTCTATCTATATATAAAATAACAAGTTACTCTTCGATGGATAAAAAAATTGACAAGCTTCAAAAGAAACTTGTCAATGAAAATCATTTGATTTATTCTTCGCCTACGAATGGAAGTAATCCCATGATACGCGCACGTTTGATTGCAATGGTAAGTTTGCGTTGGTTTTTCGCACCAGTACCAGTTACACGACGTGGTAAGATTTTACCGCGTTCTGAAATGAAACGTTTTAGTAATTCAATATCTTTATAATCGATATGTTCAATATGGTTTGCAGCAATGTAGTCTACTTTACGACGTTTGCGTCCGCCTCTTCTTTGTTGTGCCATCCTATTTCCCTCCTATCAATTTCTTAGAATGGTAAATCATCGTCTGAAATGTCGATTGATGAGTTTCCGAATGGATCGGAGTTGTCTCGATCAAAATTAGGCATTCCTGATGGTTGAGAGGATTGAGTTTGATTTGAGTTATTGTTACCAAATCCAGAAGAACTGTTTGAGTTATACGTATTGTTACTGCCAGATCCGCTATCAGTTGTGCGTCTTTGCTCGGAAGCATTTCGCGATTCTAATAATTGGAAGTTGTCAGCAACGACTTCTGTTACATAAACACGTTGGCCTTGTTGGTTGTCGTATGAACGGGTTTGAATACGTCCAGTAACCCCTAATAAAGTTCCTTTGCGTGCATAGTTTGCTAATGTTTCCGCTGGTTTTCTCCAAATAACACAGTTGATGAAATCAGCTTCGCGCTCTCCACTTTGGTTGGTAAAATTGCGGTTTACCGCCAAGGTAAAAGTTGCGACACCAGTGCCATTAGAAGTGTAACGTAAATCAGGATCTTTGGTTAGTCTTCCTACTAGTACAACATTATTAATCAAAGTTCATCATCTCCTCATCGCTTTTGTTTCATGTGAAACAATATTATGCTTCTTCTTTGACAATCATGTGACGGATAATGTCATCATTGATTTTCGCAAGACGGTCAAACTCGTTGATTGCACTTGCAGTTGTTGAAGAAGAAACTTTAACGATGTGATAGATACCCTCACGGAATCCATCCATTTCATACGCTAGACGGCGTTTTTGCCAATCTTTTGATTCGATAACTTCAGCGCCGTTATCAGTTAAGATTGAGTCAAAACGAGCGATCAATGCGGCTTTTGCTTCTTCATCAATGTTTGGACGAATGATATATAAGATCTCATATTTCGTGTTTTCCATTGATTTTTCACCTCCCTGTGGACTTTGGCCCCTAGTTTTCTAGGAGCAGAGAGAGTGGTCTAATTAGACTACTCACAAATAATTATTATACACTTTTTTCGTCCCTACTGCAAGCTATTTTTTTGCGTCCCTGCATCTACCCATCACCGCAAACAATCGCTTACACTGATAAATACGTCAGCTGCTGCCGATTTTTTGAAAAAGAGTAAGAAGACAGCAAGCTGCAGGTTCGCAGCTTGCTGTCTTCCTAGAAAACGTATTGCTTATTCTTGTGTATCCGTGGTGTCTTCCGTTGCTTCTTCCACAACTGGTACGTCTTGTACCGCTGTTTCTTCAGCAGTCGCTAGTTCTTCTTCGACTTCTGGTTCAACCGTTGCCATCGTCACTACTTTGGCATTGTTTTCCATCTTCATCAAACGAACCCCTAAGGTTGCCCGACCAGTTTGGGAAACAGTCGCTACATTGAAACGAATCAAGACGCCTTTATCGGTGATCACCATGATGTCTTCCTCACCGCTGACCGTCGTCAAGCCGGCTAATGGACCATTTTTCGCCGTAATGTTGGCTGTTTTGATCCCTTTTCCGCCACGACCTTTGATTGGGTATTCAGAGCCTTTGGTACGCTTGCCATAGCCGTTCTCAGTGATGACCAAGACTTCACTGTCTTCTGTGATCACTGCAGCGCCTACCACGTAGTCTCCATCTCTTAGACGAATGCCTCGCACACCAGCAGCTGTCCGACCCATATCCCGCACAAGGGCTTCTTTGAAGGTCACAGAGTAACCATCGTGGGTTCCAATGATCACGACATCTTCGCCATGGGTTTCGATCACGTTGACCAACTCATCATTTTCCCGAAGACCGATCGCAATCAGACCATTGGCACGGATATTTGAAAAGGCCGTCACTGAGGTCCGTTTGACCACACCTAGACGCGTCGTGAAGAACAAGTAGCGTCCTTCTTGAGGCCCACCAGAAGCCGAAATGATCGCTTCGATCCGTTCGCTAGAATCGATCCCTAGGAGATTGATCACAGGGATCCCTTTGGCTGCCCGACCATACTCAGGAATTTCATAGCCTTTGGCTTTGTAAACTTTCCCTTTATTGGTGAAGAACAGTAATGTGTCATGAGTCGAACAAGAAACCAATGTCTTCACGAAATCTTCATCGTGGATCCCCATTCCTTGAACGCCACGTCCGCCGCGGCGTTGTGCACGGAATTCAGACTTAGCTACTCGTTTGATGTACCCATTGTTCGTCAAGGTAATGACGATTTCTTCTTCTTCGATCAAATCTTCATCTTCAAGACTCAAGACTTCTCCAACCAATAATTCAGTTCGCCGATCATCGCCAAAGCGTTGGCCTAATTCTTGCAACTCCGTTTGGATGATTTCTAGGACCCGTTGTGGATTTGCTAAAATGTCTGTCAAATCAGCGATAAATTCTAACAAGCCTTGGTACTCGTTTTCGATCTTGTCGCGTTCCAAACCAGTCAAGCGACGCAAACGCATATCTAAAATCGCTTGCGCTTGGCGATCGGACAATTTGAAGCGCTCCATCATGCTATTTTTCGCTTCATCATCAGAATTTGATGCTCGGATCAAAGCAATGATCTCATCGATATGATCCAATGCGATCCGTAATCCTTCCAAGATGTGGGCACGAGCTTCTGCTTTGTTTTTATCAAACTGTGTCCGACGAGTCACCACTTCTTGTTGGTGCTCGATGTAGTTTTCTAAAATTCGTTTCAAGCTCAAAATCTTCGGCACGCCTTTTTCAATGGCTAACATATTAAAGCCAAAAGAAGATTGCAGTGCAGTCATTTTGTAGAGATTGTTTAAGATCACCGACGCACTGACGTCGCGACGAACGTCGATCACGATCCGCATGCCTTCACGAGACGATTCATCCCGCAGATCGGTGATTCCTTCGATCCGTTTGTCACGGTGCAGCTCAGAGATCCGTTCGATCAACTTCGCTTTATTGACCATATATGGCAATTCAGTCACTAAGATCCGTTCTTTGCCGTTGGGCATTTCAGTCACTTCGACTTTTCCGCGAACAGTGATCGAACCTTTCCCTGTTTCATAGGCACGGCGAATACCGGATTTTCCCATCACGATCCCGCCAGTTGGGAAGTCTGGTCCTGGTAGGACTTCCATCAATTCACTCGTTGTGACTTCTGGATTTTCCATCAATAGATCGATGGCGGCAATGACTTCATTCAAGTTATGAGGCGGGATATTGGTCGCCATCCCAACAGCGATCCCAGTCGTCCCGTTGACCAAAAGGTTCGGGAAGCGGGCAGGTAATACCGCTGGTTCTCGTTCTGTATCATCATAGTTGCTTTGGAAATCAACGGTATCTTTGTTGATGTCCCGCAGCATCTCCATCGCTAGTTTACTCATGCGGGCTTCGGTATACCGCATCGCAGCGGCACCGTCACCATCGACTGAACCAAAGTTTCCGTGGCCATCGACTAGCATGTAGCGATAGCTAAAGGGCTGTGCCATCCGCACCATTGATTCATAGATCGCACTGTCCCCATGGGGATGGTATTTCCCCATGACATCGCCGACGATCCGGGCTGATTTTTTATGGGGCTTGTCTGGTGTGACCCCTAATTCATTCATTCCATATAAAATTCGGCGGTGAACCGGCTTTAAGCCATCCCGCACATCTGGTAAAGCCCTAGCAACAATTACACTCATTGCATAATCGATAAAGGACTCGCGCATTTCACTGGTCAGATTGACGTCATGAATATTTTGTTTTGCTTCTTCACTCAAGCTGTTTCCTCCTCTACGATTGGCTAGATGTCAAGATTTTTCACGTAGTGCGCGTTTTCTTCGATAAAGGCCCGTCTTGGTTCGACGCGATCCCCCATCAGCATTTCAAAAATTTGATCGGCTTCTATGGCATCATCTACGCTGACCCGCAGCATCATCCGGTTTTCAGGGTCCATCGTGGTTTCCCATAACTGGTGGTCATCCATTTCCCCTAGACCTTTGTAGCGTTGAACCGTTGGTTTTGGTGTCGCAGGCAGTGATTCAATCGTATTTTTCAAATCTTGTTCGGCATTCTTGCCGGGTTGGATATAGTGGATATTTTTCCCTTGTTTGACACCGTACAATGGCGGTTGTGCGATATAGACATAACCAGCTTCAACGATTGGACGCATATAACGATAGAACAGCGTCAAAAGTAGGGTCCGGATATGGGCACCATCGACATCGGCATCGGTCATGATAACTAGCTTGTGGTAACGGGCTTTTGCTACATCAAAATCAGCACCAAACCCAGTTCCCATTGCCGTAAACAGCGAACGGATCTCTTCGTTTGCTAAGATTTTGTCCATGCTGGCTTTTTCGACATTTAAAATTTTCCCACGGATCGGTAAGATC
Source organism: Enterococcus sp. AZ063 (assembly GCF_051715045.1). Classification (NCBI taxonomy): domain Bacteria; kingdom Bacillati; phylum Bacillota; class Bacilli; order Lactobacillales; family Enterococcaceae; genus Enterococcus; species Enterococcus sp. AZ063. Next base: position 5,552 of record NZ_JBIOTA010000001.1, on the reverse strand, counting down.
GCTTGGAATTCGCGACTGCGGCCTTGTTTTGCTGAACCGCCGGCAGAATCTCCTTCGACGATAAACAATTCGCACTTTTCTGGATCATTACTGGAACAGTCGGCTAATTTCCCAGGTAAGTTACTGATTTCTAACGCACCTTTTCGGCGAGTCATTTCTCGGGCACGTTTGGCTGCTTGACGGGCTTTTGATGCCAAAAGTCCTTTTTCCACGACTTGACGACCCACATTCGGGTTTTCCATCAAGAATTTCGTGAAATGTTCGGAAAAAAGACGATCAGTGACTGTCCGCACTTCCGAATTTCCTAATTTGGTTTTCGTTTGTCCCTCAAACTGAGGATCTGGATGCTTGATAGAGATAACTGCCGTCAATCCTTCCCGAACATCTTCTCCGGTCAGGTTTTCGTCGTTTTCTTTCATCAATTTTGACTTGCGGGCGTAATCGTTGATCACCCGTGTCAAGGCAGTCTTAAACCCGAATTCATGGGTTCCGCCTTCATAGGTATGGATGTTGTTGGCAAAACTCAACAGGTTGCTGTGGTAGCTATCGGTATATTGCATGGAAACTTCAACCGTGATTCCTTGTTGTTCTCCTTCTAAGTAGATCGGATCTGGGAAAATCACTGTCTTACTTGCATTCAAATGCTCCACATAGCTCTTGATCCCGCCGTCGTAATGATATTCTTTCAAGACGGGTTTTTCTTCCCGTTTGTCTTCGATCGAGATTTTTAAGCCACGGTTCAAGAAGGCTAATTCCCGAACCCGTGTCGCTAATTTATCAAAATTGAATACGGTTGTTTCCGTAAAGATCTCTGGATCTGGAACAAAGTGGACGGTCGTTCCGTGGCGGTCGGTTTCATCGATCACTTTCAAGTCATCAACGACTGCCCCACGATGGTATTCTTGATAATACACTTTGCCTTCTTTATAGACTTTTACGTCTAAAGTCGTGGATAACGCATTAACGACGGAGGAACCTACCCCGTGCAGTCCACCAGATACTTTGTAGCCGCCACCGCCGAATTTCCCGCCGGCATGCAGGATCGTAAAGACGGTTTCTACCGCTGGACGGCCTGTTTTGGCTTGGATATCAACGGGGATCCCTCGACCGTCATCGACGACCGTAATACTATTATCTGGTTCAATGATCACTTGAATACTTGAGGCAAAGCCTGCTAGTGCTTCATCGATCGAGTTATCGACGATTTCCCATACTAAGTGGTGCAAACCTTCTGAACTGGTAGAACCAATATACATCCCAGGTCGTTTGCGGACGGCTTCTAGTCCTTCCAACACTTGGATCTGACTGGCATCATAGGCTTTCGCACGTTCAACTAAGCTTTTTTCTTCTTCTGTCATTCAGTCTATTCTCCTTTAATATGTCCTTGCTCTACATAAAAAATCTCTGCTTCCACAGACATTTTGTCTTTCACATGTTCTAATGTCGTCGTTGTCAGAAAGGTCTGAACTTTTCCTTCAATGGTCTCCAATAAATGCAGTTGTCGGGAATCATCCAGCTCACTCATGACGTCATCTAATAAAAGGACGGGATATTCCCCCGTTTCTTCTTTCATCAAATCGATTTCTGCCAATTTAACACTTAAGGCGGTCGTTCGCTGCTGTCCTTGCGAACCAAAGGTCTGAACATTTTTCTCATTGATCAAAAAATCCAGATCGTCTCGATGGGGACCTGCCAACGTGACTTGCCGAAATCGTTCACGGTCTTTGACTAGTGCCAAGGCTTTGACAAATTGCTGTTGGATCTCCTCCAGCGTACTCGCCTCACCAGGCACATTCGATAAGTAGTCGATCTGCAAGGTTTCTTTTCCTTGGCTGATCTTTTGGTGCAGCTGATTTGCCCAATACGCCAAGCGCTGAACAAATCGTTGTCTGGCTAAAATGATTTTACTGCCGAAAGCCACCAGCTGTTCCGTTAAAACATCTAAATAGATCTCATCGGTCTGTTTTTTTTCATTCAGCTGTTTTAAGTATTGATTGCGCTGTTTCAAAACGGATTGGTATTGAACGAGATCATAGAGATAGATTGGATCGATCTGCCCAATTTCCATATCGAGAAATTTGCGGCGGACTTGGGGACTTCCTTTTACAAGGGAGAGGTCTTCTGGAGCAAATAAAATGACATTCAGCTGCCCTATGTAACTACTGAGCTTTTTTTGCTCAATGTGGTTTACTTTCGTTTTTCGTCCTTTTTTTGACAAAAACAGTTCTAACGGGATCGTTGAGCGTCCCCGACTGACACTGCCAGAGATCCGCGCCCCTTCTGTGTCCCAGCGGATAAGCTCTTGCTCGCTGGAGGTGCGGTGGCTTTTGGTCATCGCCAATACATAGATGCTTTCTAAAATATTGGTTTTTCCTTGCGCGTTTTCGCCTAAAAAAATGACCAGACCTTTCTCAAAAGTCAGTGTCAGCGAATCATAGTTCCGATAATTGCTTAAATGCAACTCATTCAGCCGCATCGGCGTCTTCCTTCTTCACCATAAAAAAAGTACCTTCATCAGGTAGCTCAACACGCATTCCCGCATACAATTTGCGCCCTCGTCGATTTTCTGGCTCGCCGTCGACAAAAACGGTGTGCTCTGCAAGGTACCATTTCGCTTGGCCGCCGCTGCTGATCACACTGACTTCTTTGAGCATTTGTCCAAGTGTCATGTATTCCGTTTCTAACGGTATTTGCATTTTCATAATTCCCCTCAATTCTATCAAAGAGCGTTTAGCTCTATTATACTCTTTTTTTGCCAAGAAAACAAATTCATCGGCATATTTTTCACTCTCAGAAGACTTACTGCTTTTAGACAAAAAAGAAGCAAAAATAGAAAAAAGGGCTTAAAAACGATTTTAAGCCCTTTTAACTCATTTATTCATTTTCAGATGATTGTTTCAACTTTTTTCAAAAGATATGAAAAACTAGTTGGTCCGCACCGGTGTGATCAGCTGGATAAAGCTGCCTTTGCTCTCTGTTGGCTCCAACGTAAAGGGACGGATCGCTGAGATAAAGCGGATCACGATGCTGGTGTCACCAAAGGCTCGTAGTGCTGCTTTCATATAGTCAGGATTGAAAGAGATCTCTAATGGGTCGCCGGTCACTTTTTCAAAAGAAAGATCTTCTTCCACTTTCCCGATTTCTGGTGAGTTTCCATATAAGACAACGGCTTCTTCGGAGATCGCCAAACGAACGATGTTGTTACGGCCTTCATGAGAAAGCAATGACGCCCGTTCGATGGCTTGTAACAATTCTGGGACAGAAAATTCAATCTCAGTATTGAAGCTTGAAGGAATCAGACGGTTGGTATCTGGGTAAGTTCCTTCCAATAAACGAGAATAGAATTTCATGGTTTTCGTTTGGAACAACACTTGGTTATCCATAATGCTGATTTGGATCGCTTCTTCTTCATCTGTTAAGGAACGAGAAAGTTCCGTTAAGCTTTTGCCAGGAATCACGATGTTGAAGGCTGTTTCTCCGCTTTCCAATGGAATCACCCGTTGGCTCAAACGGTGTGAGTCCGTCGCAACAGCTAATAATTTTTGATTTTCTAAGACAAAGTGGACCCCAGTCAAGATCGGACGGCTTTCGTGTTGCGAAACCGCAAAGACTGTTTCACTAACGACCTTATTCAATACGTGCGCTGGAATCTCGATCGAATCTTGACTTTCGACAACTGGTAAATGTGGATAACTATCGGCATCCAAGCCGTTGACGGTAAAGTTGGCTTTTCCAGAAGTGATCGCTACTTGATTATTGTCTAAAACTTCTAACGTTAAGGTACTTTCAGGTAAACGACGAACAATTTCGCTGAAGAAACGTGCTTGTAAAACGATCGCTCCTGTTTTTTCGATTTGCATTTGCGCTTTTTCGTTTTCCACACTCAAAAAAGTTTCAATGGAAATATCGGCGTTGCTCCCAGTCATGGTCAATCCTTTTTCGGAAAGGGATAATTTTACTCCAGTTAAGATCGGGATGGTGGTTTTGGTTGAAATCGCCCGTTGGACAGTTTGTAATTCTTGCATGAACTCTGTTCGGTTTAAAGTTAGCTTCATAGCGATACTCCTTTAATTTATAGTTATTAAATAAAAGTAATAGTAGTAATAGGCTTGTTAGTAATGTGGATAACTCGAGAAAAGAGTGATTAGACTAACGAAAATGCCTGTGAATAACTTGTGGACAACTTTTTTGGTTCTTCTTTTCTTATCCACAGATCAGCTGAAGAGGATTTGTTTGATTTCAGCGATCTCATTTTTGATCGTGGGATCTGTTTCGACTAAATGCTGAATTTTTTCATGGGCATGAATGACCGTTGTATGGTCTTTGCCGCCAAATTCGCCGCCGATTTTTGGTAAAGAACTATCGGTCAATTCTCGAGAGAGATACATCGCGATCTGGCGTGGGACCACGATGCCTTTGACCCGTTTTTTCCCTTTTAGATCATTGACATGAATGTGATAGTATTTTGCGACTTCTTCTTGGATCTGCAAAATCGAAACTTGGGTCGAGCCATGGCTTGATTTCAAGGCTTTGATGGCTTCAGCTGCCAAGCTCGTTGTAATGTCTGAGTTTTGCATCGTAGCAAAAGCTTGCACCCGCACGAGTGCTCCTTCAAGTTCCCGGATATTCGAATCGATCTGCCCAGCGATATAACTTAACGTATCGTCGGGGATCTCCAAGCGTTCGGCTTCGGCTTTTTTCCGCAAAATCGCAGTCCGCGTCTCTAGATCCGGCGGGGTGATATCAACGGATAAGCCCCAAGCAAAACGGGAAACCAAACGTTCCGGCAAAGTCGGGATTTCATTTGGCAAACGATCACTTGTCAGGACGATCTGTTTATTATTGCGATACAGTTCTTCGAAGGTATTAAAGAATTCTTCTTGGGTTCCTTCTTTATTGACTAAGAATTGAATATCATCCACCAGCAAAAGATCAACATTGCGGTATTCGTTTCGGAAATCTTCCATTTTGTTCTTTTGAATAGAAGTAATGAAATCATTGGTGAAATTTTCACTACTAACATACTTGATTTTGGCATTGGGACGTTTCAGCAACATTTGATGACCGATCGCGTGCATCAAGTGGGTTTTCCCTAAACCAACGCCACCATAGAAGAACAGCGGATTATAAATAGACCCAGGATCTTCTGCAACAACTAAAGCAGCAGCGTGGGCCATCTGATTGCCTTTCCCGATGACAAAGGTATCAAATGTGTATTTTTCATTTAAGATCGATTTCGGCGGCCGCTCGTTTTCTTCTGCAGCTGTTTGAATAGTAGAAGGGGCTGTTTTTAAAGCTTCTGCTTCTTCGACAGTCACAAAACTAGGAATCAATTCTTCACCAGTTTTCATAAATCCCATTTCAACAATTTTGGCAGCTAGATTTTTTTCCCAATAAGATTTATGAAGATCGCTGGGTACTTCGATCAGCAGCTGATTTTTTTCAAACGACAAGACATTGGCAGTCTCGATCCAAGCACTATAACTGGCCGGATTCAGCTCTTCTTTAAAGGAACGTTGAAGATCTTGCCAAATAGAATCAGCAGATGGCAT